>NZ_JAAARM010000020.1 GCF_009908285.1 Pseudomonas sp. Fl4BN1 | reverse complement strand
AAAGCGGCCTGCTGGACAAGGACGACAACCCACTGAAAAACGCCCCGCACACTGCGGCCGAGCTGGTGGGGGAATGGTCCCACCCGTACAGCCGCGAACAGGCGGTGTACCCGGTGGCGTCGCTGGTTGATGGCAAGTACTGGCCGCCGGTGGGCCGGGTCGACAACGTGTTCGGCGACCGCAACCTGGTGTGTGCCTGCCCGTCGATCGAAAGCTACCAGGACGCCTGAAGGCAAGGCCCGGACTTGCGCCGGGCCCTACACCCAGCTCCAGCCCCATTACCCGAATAAAAAAGGAAACCGAGCATGTTCCATACCCACCTGACCCTGGCCGATTTTGACCCAGCACTGGCCTCTGCCATTCGCGGTGAAGCCCGCCGCCAGGAAGACCATATCGAGCTGATTGCCTCGGAAAACTACACCAGCCCCCAGGTGATGCAGGCCCAGGGCAGCGAGCTGACCAACAAGTACGCCGAAGGTTATCCAGGCAAGCGCTACTACGGTGGTTGCGAGCATGTCGATGTGGTCGAACAACTGGCCATCGACCGCGCCAAGCAGTTGTTCGGCGCCGGTTATGCCAACGTCCAGCCGCACTCCGGCAGCCAGGCCAACGCCGCGGTGTTCCTCGCCCTGTTGCAGGCCGGCGACACCGTGCTGGGCATGAGCCTGGCCCACGGCGGGCACCTGACCCACGGCGCCAAGGTGAGTTTCTCCGGCAAGCTGTACAACGCGGTACAGTACGGTATCGACACCGCCACCGGGCTGATCGACTACAACGAGGTCGAGCGCCTGGCGGTGGAACACCAGCCGAAAATGATCATCGCGGGCTTCTCCGCTTACTCGAAGACCCTGGACTTCCCGCGTTTCCGGCAAATCGCCGACAAGGTCGGGGCCTATCTGTTTGTCGATATGGCGCACGTCGCCGGCCTGGTCGCTGCCGGCCTGTATCCCAACCCGCTGCCTTACGCCGATGTGGTTACCAGCACCACCCACAAGACCCTGCGTGGCCCACGCGGTGGCCTGATCCTGGCCAAGGCCGATCCGGAGCTGGAGAAGAAACTCAACTCGGCGGTGTTCCCAGGCGGGCAGGGCGGGCCGCTGATGCATGTGATCGCGGCCAAGGCGGTGTGCTTCAAGGAGGCCCTGGACCCCGGCTTCAAGCAGTATCAGGCGCAGGTTATCGAGAACGCCCAGGCCATGGCCGAGGTGTTTATCCAGAGAGGCTACGACGTGGTCTCCGGCGGTACCGACAACCACTTGTTCCTGGTCAGCCTGATTCGCCAGGGCATCACCGGCAAGGACGCGGACGCTGCATTGGGCCGCGCGCACATCACGGTGAACAAGAACGCCGTGCCCAACGACCCGCAGTCGCCGTTCGTCACTTCCGGCCTGCGCATCGGCACGCCGGCGGTGACCACCCGTGGCTTCAAGGTGGCGCAGTGCCGGGCCCTGGCGACCTGGATCTGCGACATTCTCGACCACCTCGGTGATGCCGATGTCGAGGCCAATGTCGCCCGCCAGGTGGCGACCCTGTGCGCCGATTTCCCGGTCTACGCGGCCTGATCGTGGCGCTGGGCCCCGGCGATCAGCGTCGGCCCGGCGCCGCGTGGCCAATGCCCGCAGGCGTGTGCGCTGTAGCCGGCATCGCGCAGCAGCGCAGGCGCAGGCGCCGGTTCAACTTATTCAAGGAGTCTCCATGTCCAATCCACAACTGCTGCACACCCCGTTGCATGCCCTGCACCTGGAGCTTGGCGCACGCATGGTGCCGTTCGCCGGCTACGCCATGCCGGTCCAGTACCCGCTGGGGGTGATGAAGGAGCATTTGCACACCCGCGAACAGGCGGGCCTGTTCGACGTCTCGCACATGGGCCAGATCCGCCTGCACGGTGCCTGGGCGGCGCAGGCCCTGGAAAGCCTGGTGCCGGTGGACATCATCGACCTGCCCGTGGGCATGCAGCGCTATGCCCTGTTCACCAACAGCGAGGGCGGTATTCTCGATGACCTGATGGTCGCCAACCTGGGCAACGACGAACTGTTGCTGGTGGTCAACGCCGGCTGCAAGGAGCAGGACCTGGCGCATCTGCAGCAGTATCTGCAAGGGCGTTGCGAGGTGGAATCACTGTTCGCCAGCCGGGCCTTGCTCGCCCTGCAGGGGCCCCAGGCCGCCCAGGTGCTGGGGCGCCTGGCGCCACAGGTGCAAGCCATGACCTTCATGCAGTTCGCCGAGGTCCGGGTGCGGGGGATCCCGTGCTATGTCAGCCGCTCTGGCTACACCGGCGAGGATGGCTACGAGATTTCCGTGCCGGTGGCCGAGGCCGAGGCCCTGGCGCGTGCGTTGCTGGCCGAGCCCGAGGTGCAGGCCATCGGTCTGGGCGCACGGGACTCGTTGCGCCTGGAAGCGGGCCTGTGCCTGTACGGCCACGACATGGATGCGCAACTCACTCCAATCGAGGCCAGCCTCGCCTGGGCCCTGTCCAAGGCACGTCGTCCTGGAGGGGCACGCGCAGGTGGTTTTCCCGGTGCCGAGCGGATCTTCGCCCAGCAGGAGCAGGGCGTACCGAGCAAGCGCGTCGGCCTGCTGCCCAGCGAACGCACGCCGGTGCGTGAAGGCGCGCAGATCGTCAATGCGCAGCAGCGGGTGATCGGCAGGGTCACCAGCGGCGGCTTTGGCCCGAGCCTCGACGGTCCCTTGGCCATCGGTTATGTCGAGAGCGGCTACAGCGCGCTGGAGACCGAGGTCTTCGCCCTGGTACGTGGCAAGGCGTTGCCGATGCACGTGGTCAAGACGCCCTTTGTACCGCAGCGCTATTACCGTGGTTGAGCACGCGCGCGAGCCGTGGCAGGCCGCGCCTTATTCTGGAGCCCAGACATGACCCAAAGTCCGTTGACCTCTGCCGGGCCGCAGCCGCTGCAACCCGGAGTGAAACTGCGCGGGGCCGAGAAGGTGGCGCGGATTCCGGTGAAGATCCTGCCCACCGAAGACCTGCCGCGCAAACCCGAGTGGATTCGCGTGGCCATCCCGGTCTCGCCCGAGGTGGCGCGGATCAAGCAACTGCTGCGCAAGCACAAGCTGCACAGCGTCTGTGAAGAGGCCGCCTGCCCGAATCTGGGGGAGTGTTTCTCCGGCGGTACGGCGACCTTCATGATCATGGGCGACATCTGCACCCGCCGTTGCCCGTTCTGCGATGTCGGCCATGGCCGGCCCAGGCCGCTGGACGCCGACGAGCCGAAGAACCTGGCGATTGCCATCGCCGACCTGCGCCTGAAGTACGTGGTGATCACGTCGGTGGACCGTGACGACCTGCGCGATGGCGGTGCCGGGCACTTTGTCGATTGCCTGCGGGAAATCCGCAAGCGGTCGCCGGGAATCCAATTGGAGACCCTGGTGCCGGACTACCGTGGGCGCATGGAGGTCGCGTTGGCCCTCACCGAGCAGGAGCCGCCGGACGTGTTCAACCACAACCTGGAAACCGTGCCGCGCCTGTACCGGGCCGCACGGCCGGGCTCGGACTTCGAGTGGTCGCTGGACTTGCTGCAGGGCTTCAAGCTGCGAGTGCCGCAAGTGCCGACCAAGTCCGGGCTGATGCTCGGCCTGGGGGAAACCGACGATGAAGTGCTTGAGGTGATGCAGCGCCTGCGCGAGCATCAGGTCGACATGCTCACCCTGGGCCAGTACCTGCAGCCTTCGCGCAGCCATCTGCCGGTGCAGCGTTTCGTGCACCCGGAGACTTTTGCGTGGTTTGCCCAAGAGGGGGCGAGGATGGGTTTCAGCAACGTGGCGTCCGGCCCGCTGGTGCGCTCTTCCTATCACGCCGAGCAGCAGGTGCGGGGTGGCGGGAACGGCTGAGCCGTCCCTCTTCTCCTTGTGCTCAGGTCCTGAGCAGGGTCCGTGAACAGGCTGCCAGGTCCTCCAGGAACGTCTGCAGGATCGGCGGCGGTGCGCTGCTGCGTCGGGTGATGACGTCGAACGGCGACAGCAGCCCCATGCTCACCGGCGCCAGTTGCTGCATTTCTCCAGTGGTCACCCACTGGGCGGCGAAGTGCATCGGCAGGAAACCGACATAGGCCCCCGAGATGATCAGGATCGCCAGCGCCTCGATGTTGTCCACCGTCGCCGCGGCCTTGCTCACGCCCAGGTGCTCCAGGTCGTATTGCTGCATGTAGCCGCGCACCACGATCCGGCTATGGGCCAGCTCGTCCAGCAGGGCGGGCTGCTCGACCTTGCTGCCGAACAGCGGGTGGCGCCGCCCGCAATACAACCCCAGTGCCTCGTGATACAGCAGCGCGTGCAACAGCCCCGGAACCCGGGTCGGGAAGTGCCCGATGGCCAGGTGCAGGCGCCCGTCGAGCACCCGTTCCTCCAGCTCCGCCGGGCTGCCGACGTAGACGTTGAGGTGCACATCGTGCCCACGGGAGACAAAGCGCTGGGTGGTCCTGGGCAGCGGCGAATCCGGGTCGGTGATGGTGGTGTCGATGATGCCCAGGTTGAGCTGGCCGCTGATGTGCTGCTTGAGCACGTCAGCATCCAGGCAGAAGTGCTCCACCGCCGAGAGCAGGCGCTGGGTCGCCTCGTGGATCGCCACCCCTTGCTCGGTCAGGCGAAAGCCGCTGCGACCGCGCAGGCAGAGCTTGACCCCGAGCCGGGTCTCCAGGTGAGTCATCTGTTCACTGATGGTCGACTGGCCGACATTCAGCGCCGCCTGGGCCGCGGAAAAGCCTCCGCATTTGACGATTGCCGCAAACACCCTGAGCAGTTTCAGGTCGACATCATGCAGTTGAATCACTCCCCACCTCCGGCAGCTCGTTACATCGTGCGAGCCGATATGAATATCTGATATTGCGCATTTTCTCCATGAATAGCAGCGCCCATAGTCCCTCCAGCGACGGTTGGCCCTGGGCCTGGCCGTCCACCTAAAAACAATAATCGGAGTGACACCACTATGTCGAAGAATGGCTATGAATCCGGTCGCCTGAACCTGCCCTTCGTCGGGCACTGCACCTTTGCCAAATCCCCGCCGTGTACTGACTGGGACACCCTCAAGGCTGATGTTGCGGTCCTTGGTGCACCCAATGACATGGGCACCCAGTGGCGCTCGGGCGCCCGTTTCGGGCCACGGGGCATCCGCGAGGCATCGACGCTGTTCTCCTTCGGCCACTCCGGTGCCTACGATCATGAAGACGATGTGCTGTACCTGACCGCCGATGACATGACCATGGTCGATGTCGGCGATGCCGATATCGTCCACACCGATATGCAAGCCAGTAACGACAACATCGAATACGCCGTGCGCAAGATCCTCGATGCCGGTGCCATGCCCGTGGTACTGGGTGGCGACCACTCGGTGCACGCCCCGGTGATCAAGGCATACGAGGGGCGGGGGCCGATCCACATCATCCACTTCGACGCGCACCTGGACTTCGTCGATGAGCGCCATGGCGTGCGTTATGGCCACGGCAACCCACTGCGCCGTGCCTCGGAGATGGAGCACATTGTCGGCATGACCCAGATGGGCATCCGCAACGTCTCCTCGTCCAACCGTGACGACTATGAAGCGGCCCATGCCGCCGGCTCGAAAATCCTCTCGGTGCGCGACGTCCGCCGGCTTGGCACCGACGGCGTGCTGGAGTTGATCCCCCAGGGCGTGAACTACTACATCACCATCGACATTGACGGCTTCGACCCGTCCATCGCACCAGGTACGGGCACCCCCAGCCATGGCGGCTTCCTCTACTACGAGGTGCTGGAAATCATCCAGGCCCTGGCCAAGCGCTGCCAGGGCAACATCGTCGGCATGGACCTGGTGGAGGTTGCCCCGGTCTACGACCCGGCGGGCGTGACCTCGATCCTTGCCGCCCAGCTCCTGCTCAACAGCCTTGGCTTCATCTTCCACGAGCGCGCCCAGGCCCGCTTGCGCTAAGCCGCGCGCACACCGGGTATTGAGCCCCGGTACGAGCCGATCATCGAGCAACCGACCGCGCTGACCAGCGCCGTCCGGAGACAGTCAGAATGGACGTAATCGTCAAGCAGTACCTGCAGCAATACGGTGTCCTGGAGGCCACTCAGGCTTTCCTTTCCAAGCCACAAAGAATGTTCATCGGTGGCCAGTGGGTCGAGGCCAGCGATGGTCAGACCTCCGAGGTCATCGAGCCTTCGACCGAAGGCCGGATCACCTGCATCCCGATGGGCACCACGGACGATCTGGATCGGGCCGTCAAGGCCGCCCGCGAGCAGTTCGACGGTGGTGCCTGGCGCCAGGCCAAACCCCAGGAGCGTGAGCGCATGCTGCACCGCCTGGCCGACCTGATCGAGGCCAATGCCCTGGAGCTGGCGCAGATCGAATCGATCGACATGGGCAAGTCGGTGGTTGCCGCGCAAGAGGTCGACCTGCAGGGCACGGTGGACACCCTGCGCTATTTCGCCGGCTGGGCGACAAAGATTCACGGGCGCACCGTCGAGCCTTCGCTGCCAGGCAATTACCTGGCTTATACCCGCAAGGAACCGGTCGGCGTGGTGGGGGCCATCGTGCCCTGGAACTTCCCGTTGCAGACCATGGCCTGGAAACTCGGCGCCGCCCTGGCCACCGGCTGCACCGCGGTGGTCAAGCCGGCCGAGCTGACCTCGCTGTCCGCCCTGCGTTTTGCCGAGTTGGTGCAGGCAGCGGGCATTCCGGATGGAGTGATCAACATCGTCACCGGGCGCGGCAGCGTGGTGGGTGCCGCGATGTCGAGCCATCCAGGCATCGACAAGCTGACCTTCACCGGCTCGACCCCGGTAGGGCGCACCGTCGGGCGTGCCGCGGTGGATGAAATGAAGCGCCTGACGCTAGAGCTGGGCGGCAAGTCGCCGGTCATCGTATTTGCCGATGCCGACCTGCCAGCTGCCGCCCGGGCCGTGGCCAACGGGGTATTCTTCAATTCTGGACAGGTCTGCGATGCCGGCACTCGTGCCTATATCCACCGCAGCGTCTATGACTCGTTCCTCCGCGAACTGGTGGCCTACACCAGGACCTTGAAGATGGCTCCCGGCATGGATCCCGAGTGCTTCATCAGCCCGATGGTTTCGGCGCTGCAGAAGGAGCGGGTGATGGACTATATCGAGATCGGCAAGCGCGAAGGCGCTGAGCTCTACTACGGTGGCAACCCGGTCGCCGGGCCTGGCTACTTCGTCGAACCGACGATCTTCGCCCATTGCCGCAACGACATGCGCATCGTCCAGGAGGAGATCTTCGGCCCGGTGCTGGTCACCGCACCTTTCGACGAGGATGAAGAAGCCCTGGCCCTGGCCAACGACTCGCCGTTCGGGCTTGCCGCCGCGCTCTATTCCAACGACCTGGGGCGTGTCCACAGCCTGATACCGCGGCTGCAGGCCGGTGCGGTGTATGTCAACGCCCACGGCACCATCGACCCGTCGATGCCCTTCGGCGGCTACAAGCAATCCGGGTTCGGCAAGGACCTGGGAGCGGAACAACTGGAGTTTCTGCTGGAGACCAAGGCGGTCTGGATCACGCTGCCCTGAGCCAGGGCCGGGCTTGCGCCCGGCCGCCTCGCGTGCAGCGGCGCTCGGGTGATTATCACTCGCATGGTTTTTACAATAACAAGAGACCTCATCATGCAGACCCAATCCAAAGCCGCCAACAGTGCGAGTGCCCACGGCAGCCATTCGGCCGTCGAAGGGCATTCGATCGACTTCATTCCTGAAAGCGAGCGCACTGACAAACTCCGCAGCCAGGGCCCGTTCTGGTTCCTGGGCAATTTCACGTTCTTCACCATGACCATCGGTTTCGTCGGTCCCAGTGTCGGCCTGACGTCACTCTGGACCACCCTGGCCGGCACCCTGGGCATCATGTTCGGCACCTTGTTCATGGCCTTCCACGGTTCCCAGGGGCCCCACCTGGGGTTGCCGCAGATGATCCAGTCGCGTGCGCAGTTCGGTTATCGTGGGGTGATCCTGGTGCTGCTGGCGACGCTGTTCGTGTTCGCCGGGTTCAACATCGTCAACCTGGTCCTGATGATGCAGGGATTGCACTCGCTGTTCGGTTTCAGTCCCATCGCCATCGCCTTGGCGGTTACGGTACCGGCGGCGGTGCTGGCGATCCTCGGGCATGACTGGATGCACCGCAGCTTCAAGTGGGCGCTGTACCTGTCGCTGCCGCTGTATGGCTTGGTGACCCTGGCCGTGATGATGCGCTGGGTGCCCGATGCGCCGCTGCCGGTACTGGCTGCCGGTGAAGTCGCGCCATTGCCGTTGGGCTTCAACTGGACCGGTTTCATTACCCAGTTCGCGGCGGCGGCCAGCTACAACATTGCCTATGCGCCTTATGTTTCCGACTACTCACGCTACCTGCCGAAGAACACGCCGGGCGGCAAGCTGATCGCCGTGGTGTTCCTCGGCGCTTCGCTGTCCGGTGCCTGGATGATCGCCGTGGGCGGCTGGCTGGCCGAGCACCTGCACACCGCCGACGTCCTGGTGGCCCTCGGGCAGGTGGGTAATACCGTGTCGCCCCTGGTCGGCACGGCGGTCGTGGTGGTGACTATCCTGGCGTTCCTGCCGGTGATCGCGATGAACATCTACAGCGCCAAGCTGACCACCCTGACCTGTGTCGACTCGATCTTTCACATCGAGCCGACTCGCAAGGCGCGGGTCCTGGCGATCATCTTCGTGATCCTGCTGCAATTGGCGGTGTCGCTGAGCATCCAGAGTTCCGGTTCCGGCCTGTCGGTACTGGGGATCTACCTGGTGGTGATGCTGTACTTCCTGGTGCCCTGGACCGCAGTCAACCTCACGGACTACTTCTTCGTGCGCAAAGGGCGCTACGCCATTCCGCACTTCTTCCAACCCCACGGCAGCATCTACGGCAACTGGGGCCTGCGCGGAATTGCGGCGTACGCCATCGGCTTCATCGCGATGATTCCGTTCTTCTACATCTTCGACGGTGTCGAGCAGCGCGAAGTCTATGTCGGCCCACTGGCCAAGGCACTGGGCAACATCGACGTGGCCTGGCTGGTCGGGCTGATCGTTTCGGCCCTGGCGTACTACTGGTTGAGCCGTTCGCTTGATCTCAAGCGCGAAGAAACCGTGATCCAGCAGATCGAGGCCAGCAATCCGCATTACACCACCGGGGACCGGCATGCCCAGCCCTCGCTGCCGCCACTTGGCAACACGACTTTCGGGAGATAACCATGGCGACTCAACAATACGACTACATCATCATCGGCGCGGGCTCCGCCGGGTGTGTACTGGCCAACCGCTTGAGCGAAGACCCGACCACCTCGGTGCTGGTCCTGGAGTTCGGCGGCAGTGATCGCAGTGTGGTGATCCAGATGCCCAGCGCCTTTTCGATCCCGATGAACACCACCAAGTACAACTGGCGCTATGAAACCGACCCCGAGCCCTACCTTGACGGGCGCCAGATCCACTGCCCGCGCGGCAAGGTGCTGGGCGGCTCGTCGTCGATCAACGGCCTGGTGTACATCCGTGGCCACGCCTACGACTTCGATGAGTGGGAAGAGCAGGGGGCCAATGGCTGGGGCTACCGCCATTGCCTGCCGTACTTCAAACGTGCCGAACACTACGAGGCCGGCGGCGATGACTACCGGGGTGCGACCGGCCCGCTGCACACCACCAACGGCAACCACATGCAGAACCCGCTGTACGGGGCGTGGGTGGAAGCGGGTGCCCAGGCGGGCTACATCAAGACCGACGACTGCAACGGGTTCATGCAGGAAGGCTTCGGCGCCATGCACATGACCGTCAAGGACGGCGTGCGCTGCTCGACGGCCAATGCCTACCTGCGCCCAGCCATGGAGCGACCGAACCTGACGGTGGTGACCAAGGCCATGACCCGCAACATCATCCTCGAGGGCAAGCGTGCGGTGGGCGTGCTCTACGACTGCAAAGGGGTCACCCATGAGGTGCGCTGCAAGCGCGAAGTCCTGGTTTCGGCGGGGCCGATCGGTTCGCCACACCTGCTGCAGCGCTCGGGTATCGGTCCGGCCGCGGTGCTGGACCAGGCCGGGGTCGAGGTTCGCCACGAACTGCCGGGGGTCGGCGAGAACCTGCAGGATCATGCGGAGATCTACATCCAGTTCGGCTGCAAGGAACCGGTGACGCTGAACAACAAGATGGACCCGCTGAGCAAACTGTTGATCGGCTTGCGCTGGTTGCTGTTCAAGGACGGGCTGGGCGCGACCAACCATTTCGAGGCCGGCGGTTTCATCCGCTCCGAGCAGGGGCTGCGCTGGCCCGACATCCAGTTCCACTTCCTGCCCGCGGCGATGCGCTATGACGGCAACAAGCCGATCAAGGGGCACGGTTTCATGGTCCTCACCGGGCCCAACAAGCCCAAGAGCCGTGGTCATGTACGGATTCGTTCGGCCGACCCCTATACCCACCCGCAGATTCAGTTCAACTACCTGCAGCGCGAAGAGGACCGCGAGGGCTTTCGCCGTTGCGTACGGCTGACCCGGGAGATCATCGGGCAGCCGGCGATGGACCGTTTCCGCGATGGCGAGATTGCCCCAGGGCCGAAGGTCAACAGCGATGCCGAGATTGACGCCTTCGTCCGCGCCAACCTGGAGAGCACCTACCACCCTTGCGGCACCTGCCGCATGGGCGAGGACGAGATGGCGGTGGTCGATTCGCAACTGCGGGTAAGGGGCCTCGAAGGCTTGCGCGTCATTGACTCCTCGGTATTTCCAACCGAGCCCAATGGCAACCTCAACGCACCGACGATCATGCTTGCCGAGCGTGCCAGCGACCTGGTGCGTGGACGCAAGATGCTGCCCCCGTCCGAGGCCGAGGTGGGCCTGGCCAAGGACTGGGAAACCCGTCAGCGGAGCAAACCGCCCGTGCGTAATGTCGCGGTGTGAGGCACTGGCTGCTGTCGCTCCAGGCTTCCTGGACAGCCCGGAGGTGGTCCAGGAAGCATGAGCATCCGGATGCGCGAACGCGCTCGGCGCTCGCCGAGTCGTTGCCCTGGGACCTGCGCTGTCAAAAAACTGTGGTGCAGGGTCAAGCAGGGAAGAGGCCTTGTCCCCAGCATAAGGGGCAGGCCTGCGCCGACCGCTACACTGCGGTGCGGCCTTCGGACCTCTAACAAGAACAGGACAACGCGCAATGAATGCCTACCTGACCGCCTCCGCCCATGCCCAGGACGACCCCACAGACTTCTGGCGCCAGCAGGCCCGGTTGCTCGACTGGATGCGCTTTCCCCAGCAGATCTTCGAGCAGCAAAGCCGCGAACACTACCAATGGTTTGCCGATGGGCAATTGAATACCTGCCACCTGGCGCTGGACCGGCATGTCGAGGCCGGGAACGGCGAGCGGCTGGCGCTGATCTACGATTCCCCGGTCACCGGGCAGCAACGGCGCTTCACCTATCGGCAATTGCTCGAGCAGGTGGCTCGCTGCGCCGGCATGCTCCGGGCCCTGGGCGTGGAGCAGGGCGACCGGGTGATTCTCTATATGCCGATGATCCCGGAGGCGGTGATCGGCATGCTCGCCTGCGCCCGGCTGGGGGCGGTGCATTCGGTGGTCTTCGGCGGCTTTTCCGCGGCTGAACTGGCCTTGCGCATCGACGATGCCCAACCCAAGGTGCTGCTGACCGCCAGTTGCGGCATCGAGTACGAACGCGTGGTGGCCTACAAACCGCTGGTGGACAAGGCCCTGGAGTCGGTGGCACAGCCGCCGGCCCATGTGGTGGTCGTGGCCAGGCCGCAAGCCGCCGCCGAGTTGCGTGCCGGGCGCGATGCCGACTGGCAGACGCTGATGGCCTGCGCCGAAGCCGTGCCGGCTGTGGCCTTGGCGTCCGGCGATCCGCTGTATGTGCTGCACACCTCGGGCACCACCGGTAAACCCAAAGGTGTGGTCCGCGACAACGGCGGGCATGCCGTGGCCCTCAACTACAGCATGCAGGCGGTCTACGATGCCCAGCCCGGGGAAGTGTTCTGGGCGGCGTCGGACATCGGTTGGGTGGTGGGGCATTCCTATATCGTCTACGGGCCACTGATTCGCGGCTGCACCACCTTGCTCTATGAGGGCAAGCCGGTGCGCACCCCCGATGCCGGGGCGTTCTGGCGGGTGATCGCCGAGCACCGGGTCAACGTGTTCTTCACCGCGCCGACCGCCTTTCGCGCGATCAAGCGCGAGGACCCCCACGGCGCATTGCGCGAGGGCCACGACCTGTCCTGCCTGAAGGCGGTGTATGTGGCGGGGGAGCGGCTGGACCCTGCCACCTACGATTGGCTGGATCAGTCCCTGGCGTGCCCGGTGATCGATCACTGGTGGCAGACCGAGACCGGCTGGCCGATCGTCAGCACCCCGCACGATGCTTGTCACTGTCCAATCAAGCCGGGGTCCGCCGGTTTACCGGTGCCTGGCTACAACCTGGCGATTGTCGACGACCAGGGTGATCCGCTGCCCTGCGGCGAGCCGGGCAATATCGTCCTGCGCCTGCCATTGCCGCCTGGCGTCCTCACTACCTTGTGGCGCGACCGCCAGCGCTTTGTCGACAGCTACCTGAGCACGTTTCCCGGCTATTACCTGAGCGGTGATGGCGGTTACGTCGACGCCGAGGGGTATGTGTTCGTCATGGGGCGTATCGACGATGTGATCAACGTGGCCGGCCATCGCCTGTCCAGCGGCAGCCTGGAAGAGGCCCTGGGCGAGCACTCGGCGGTGGCCGAATGCGCGGTGGTGGCCCTGGACGATGTGCTCAAGGGTGAAGTGCCGGTGGGTTTTGTGGTCCTCAAGCAGGATGCGCAAATTGACCCTGGGCAGTTGGAGCGGGAGCTGATCGAGCGGGTGCGCGAGCGCGTCGGGGCGTTGGCATCGTTGCGCCAGGTGTTGGTGCTCAAGCGTTTGCCCAAGACCCGTTCCGGGAAGATCCTGCGCAAGACCATTCGAGGCCTGGCCCGCGGTCCGTCGGTGCCGGTGCCGGCAACCATCGAGGATCCGCAGGTGCTGGATGAGCTGCGCGAGCTGTTTGCCCAGCGAGGTTTTTATCCGGACTCGCAGGAATAGGTCGTTACCCCGGAATAAAAACCCGCCTGGCGGCGGGTTTTTTATCGGCCGAACCTTCAGAGCAGAAGCAGTACCCGTGCCATTGCGGCGAGAAACAGTTCGACCTGATCTTCGCTGAAACACAGCGGTGGACGGATCTTCAGGGTGCTATTGGCAGCGCCGGCAACCCCGATCAGCATGCCTTCGTCGCGCAGCAGATTGACCATGTGCCGTGCAGTTTGCGGGTCCATCTCCGCGCTCATGGGCGCCAGCACATCGACGCCGAGGAACAGCCCCGCACCGCGCACCGCGCCGAGCCGTTGATGGTCGGCGGCCAGGCTTTCCAGCCCTTGCTTGAGTAGCAGGCCGACCTTCAGCGCGTTGGCCTGCAACTGTTCTTCTTCGATCACCTGCAACACCGCCAGGCCCACGGCGGCCGACACCGGGTTGCCGCCAAAGGTATTGAAGTAGCTGGCATTGCGGCCAAAACGCTGGAGGATTGACGGGCGCACGGCCAGGCCCGCCAAGGGGTGGCCATTGCCCATTGGCTTGCCCATGGTCACCAGGTCCGGCACCAGGCCGTGGCGCTCGAAGCCCCACATGTGCGTACCGGTGCGGGCAAACCCCGGTTGCACCTCGTCGGCGATGAACAGGCCTCCGGCGTCGCGGATGGCGTTGACCGCTTCGGCGAGAAAACCCGGCGGGTCGGCGAATACGCCGTCGCTGGTGAACAGGGTGTCCACCAGCAACGCTGCCGGCCGTATGCCATGGCGCAGCATGTCGGCGATCGCGGCGCGCACTTCGGCGGCGAATACCTGGCCGACGCGTTCCGGGTGCTGCGGGTCATGCAACGGGGCGTTGACCACCCGGCAGTCCTTGGACAGGGGCACGTAGTCACCTACGGACGGCGACAGCTCGGCGATGGCTAGGGTCATGCCGTGGTAGGCGTAGCGCGTGACGATCACCCCGGTGCCGCCGCTGTAGTCCCGGGCAATGCGCAACGCCAGGTCGTTGGCCTCGCTGCCGGTGCAGGTGAACATCATCTGGCTCAGTTCGCCGGGCAAGGTGGCCAAGAGTTTCTCGGCGTAATCGAGCACCCCCTCATGCAGGTAGCGGGTGTGGGTGTTGAGCTCTGCGGCCTGGCTGGACAGGGCCTGCACCACCCGTGGATGGCAGTGGCCGATCGACGCGACGTTGTTGTACAGGTCCAGGTAGCGGCGTCCGTTGCTGTCGTACAGCCAGGCGCCACTGCCCTTCACCAGATGCAGGGGTTGCTCGTAGAACAATTGATAGGCCGGCCCCAGCAGGCGCTGGCGACGTTCGATCAGCTGCCGCTCGGCCTCGTTGAGGGCAGCAGCGTGCTCGGCTTGGAAGGCGTTGACTTTCAACATGGCGAAGCTCCTCAGCTGTCTTGGCGTTCGTCGTCCATGACGATGCTGCCGATGATGTTGTATTTGCGTCGATCGAACTGCCGGAAGTACAAGGCAATGGCTGCACCCAGCGCGAAGCTGGCAGCGACGATCCACGGGATCAGCTTGAACAGCAGCGATTGCGCGGCGGTGCCGGCGGCGAAGTTCAGGTTGGCGAACAGCAGGTAGACCACATAGAGCATGCCGAGGCCGCCCAGCATCGGCGCCAGGAAGGTCTTGAACCAGTGGCGCTGCTTGATATGGCGGGTGCCGATGTGGAAATAGCAGACCACGGCAAAGGCGCACAGCGCTTGGACGATCAGGATGCCCATGGTGCCGAGGATCGCCAGCAGTGCGTACAAGTCGGCGTAGGGGTCCTTGCCGGCGAACAGGAAGGCCAGGACGATGGCGCTGGCAATCAGCGTCTGTACGCTGGAGGCCACGTGCGGTGAGCCGTGACGTTCGTGGGTGCGGCCCACGGTACGGCCGAGGAACTCGAACAGGTTCTCCCGGCCCAGGGCGTAGATATAGCGCGACGCACAGTTGTGGAACGCCATGCCGCAGGCGAACGAGCCGGTCACCACCAACAGTTTGAACAGGCTCACCGCCCATTCACCGATGTACAGGCGCGTGGGGCCGTAGAACACTTCGGCGGCCTGGGCCGGATCCTGGGCCAGGCGGATCGCTTCGATCGGGCCGGAGCCGGCGATGGCCATCCACGACACGAACACATAGAACACGCCGATGCCGATCACCGCCAGCAAGGTGGCCAGGGGAATGATTTTCTTCGGGTTGCGCGACTCTTCGCCGTACATCGCCGAGGACTCGAACCCGACCCAGGACCAGAAGGCGAAGAACAGGCCGATGCCGGCATTGGCGCCGATCACGCCCTGCGCCGGGCTGAAGGCCTTGAGCGGATTGATCGACTCGGGCACCAGCCCCTGCGGGCCGCCACCGTGCCAGAGCACGGCGAATGCCATCATCGCCAGCATCAGGATTTCGAGGACCAGGCAGACACCGAGAACCTTGGCGGTCAGGGAAATATCGAAGTAGCTGAGGATGCCATTGGCCGCCAACATGGCCAGGGCGAAGACGATCCAGTGCACCTGGATCCCCGTGGTGCTGGTCAGCAGGTCGACGCAGAAGAAGGCGAAGATGCCCACCAGCGCCGCCTCGAAGACGATGTAGGTGAGGGTCACGGCAATGCCCGCCGCCATGCCCACCACGCGCCCGAGGCCATGGGAGATAAAACCGTAGAACGCGCCAGTGGAGGTGATGTACTTGGCCATTTGCGCGTAGCCGATGGCGAACAGCGCGAGAATGATGGTCGCCACCAGATAGCCGGCGGGGGCGTACTGGCCGTTGCCACTGCCGATGGCGATCGGCACGTTGCCGAGCATGGCGGTGATCGGCGCTGCCGTCGCGACCGTCATGAACAACACGCCCATCAGGCCCACGGCGTTCTTGCGCAACCGCTGGACTTCATGGGGCCGGGCCGGGGCAGTGCCCTGCAAGGGCAGCTTGTCGGTGTAGATTTCGCTCATGGGGCGCGCTCCAATAACTGAGATGAGAGCTTCAGGCCAGAGCCTGGAGAGATTCGGGGAGGATCTGCCCGCCGTCGACAATCAGGCTTTGTCCGGTGACGTAGCCAGCTTCGCGGGAGGCGAAGAACAGCGCGGCGTTGGCGATATCATCGACACTGCCCAGGCGCCGCAGCGGGACCGATGCGGCCATGCTGTTCAGGTAGTCCTCGCCCATGTCATGCAGGCCTTCGGTGAGGATGTTGCCCGGCAGCACGGCATTGATGGTGATGCCGTCGCGCGCCAGTTCGATCGCCGCGGTGCGCATGAAGCCCAGTTGCGCGGCCTTGCTCGCGCCGTAATGGGCCCAGCCGGGGAAACCGGTCACCGGCCCGGTGATCGATGAGGTCAGGATCACCCGTCCGTATTCGGCCTGGCGCAGGTAGGGCAGGGCCGCCTGGACGCAGAGGAAGCTGCCTTTGGCGTTGGTGGCGAGCACGCCATCCCAGTCGGCTTCGCTCATCTGTTCCAGGCTCACCGAAGGGAACACGCCGGCGTTGCAGCACAGCACATCCAGGCCGCCCTGGGTGCCGGCGACGTCTGCCAGCAATTGCCGCACCGAAGCGCCCCGGGCCACATCGGCGACGAAGCCATTGACCTGCAAACCCTCATCGCGCATGCGCTGCGCCACTTCTTCGACTTTGTGCCGATGGCGGGCGCTGATCGCCACCTGCGCGCCCTGACGGGCAAATCCGTAGGCGATCCCCAGGCCGATGCCGCTGGTGGCCCCGGTGACCAGAACGCTTTTGCCTTGCAGTGAAGTCAGCATCTTCGAGCCCCTTTCCAGTGATGTTGCCTGGATGTTGCGACCCCAAGGGGCCGGGGCACTTGACCGTGCAGCACAAGTTCTACCCTGAACTATCAAATCGACCAGGGCGCAGGGGCGCCTTGTGCTCTGGGGTCAAGATTTCGCCGTGCCGGGTCAAGCGACGGTCTACGCCAGCCTCGCATTCTGTGCGGGCCTACCGACCCTGGAGCGTGCTGATGATGACTGCCTCGAACCAAGCCTCCTGCCTGGATGCCATTGCCCCCCTGGCCAGTTTGGCCACCTTGTCCTATGCGCCGTCGTTGCGCGGTGAACTGAGTTTGCTGAGCCATTCGGAGAACGCCACCTATCTGCTGCACAACGCTCAGCGACGCTCGGTGATGCGCGTGCATCGCGAGGCGTATCACTCGTATCAGGAGATCGCCAGCGAGCTGCTTTGGCTGGCGGCGCTGCGCGAGGAAGGGCTACAGGTGCCGTGTGCGATTGCCGGCCTGGATGGCGAGTTGATCCAGCAGGTGCACCTGTCCGGGCTGGGCAGTCGCTATGTGGTGCTGTTCGATTGGATAGACGGCCGCGAGCCGGATCAGCACAGCCTCAATACCTCGTTTTGCCGCTTGGGTGCGATCAATGCCCAATTGCATCGACAGGCCCGCCACTGGCGCAAACCCCAGGGCTTTGCGCGCATGACCTGGAATCATTCGAGCATGCTCGGGCCCGAGGGGCATTGGGGACGATGGCAGGCGGCGCCTTACCTGGACAGTGCCGGGCAAAAGCTGATTGGCGAAGTGCTGGTTGTGCTCGCCCGGCAGCTGGCCGGTTATGGCCAGGATGAGCGGCGTTTCGGCCTGATCCATGCCGACCTGCGCCTGGCCAACCTGCTGGTGCAGGGCGAGCAGACCCGAATCATCGACTTCGATGATTGCGGGTTGGGCTGGTACCTGCATGACCTGGCTGCCGGCTTGAGCTTTTTCGAGCATCACCCCGACCTGCCACAGTGGATCGATAATTGGCTGGAGGGTTATAGCCAGCAGTTGAGCCTGGATGCCGAGGATCTGGCCATGGTGCCGACCCTGATCATGCAGCGGCGCCTGCAACTGCTGGCCTGGACCGGCACTCACCGAGGGACGCCGCAGGTCGAGTGCCTGGGCCATGAATGGGTGGAGCAGACCCTGGGGTTGTGTCGTCGCTACTTGGGGGATGGTTTGCAGGGTGCGATGCTGCACCGCGGGCATTGAGGCGGATGTTACAAACCGCTACGCACTGCTCCGGTGCGGCGCTGGCCAGCCTGGACTCGGCCGGTTCTCCGGCAAAGGCGGGCTTGAGCCCGCGAGGGGCGGCGGCGGGGGGCAAACCGGAGATCTGGAATGGAACTTGCGTGAGTCAGTCACCTGTGCAGAGTGACTGCGTAAGGAGGTTCCAGGTGCCCGCCATCACAACGTCCCCGATTCGTCAGGTCGCTCCCCATGAGGGCCAGTTTGGCATCCTGGCTTCGGCGGCCACCGGCCTGACCGATTTCATCCAGCAGCAAGGCGGCAACCCCGAACGGATCCTGGGCATGGCGGGTATCGACCCGGAGCAGTTGTTGCACCCGACCCTGAGCCTGGATCTGAACCAGTATTGCTCGGTGTTCGAGGAGGCCGCGCGGCAGACCGGCAACCACAATTTCGGTTTGCGCTACGGGCAGCAGTTTCGCCCCGATTCACTGGGGCTCCTGGGGTATGTCGGGATGTGTTCGGCGACCCTCGGCGAGGGCCTGCGCAATGTGGTCAGGACGTTTCCGGTGCATCAGCAAGGCAGCCTGCTGCGCCTGGTGGAGGATGGCGAGTGGTGCCAGCTCGACTATCAGGTGCAGTACGGTGCGATCCTGCGCAAGCGTCAGGACGCCGAACTGTCGATGGGCATGTTTACCAACCTGATGCGCCACGCCCTGGGCCAGAACTGGGCACCGGAGCGGGTGCATTTCGAGCATCCGCAGCCGGAAGCCTGGCATGAGCACTGCAAAGTATTCGATGCCCCGGTGTTGTTCGGCCAGCCGTGCAACGCACTGGTATTTCGCCGCAGCGTACTGAACCGGCCGATGCCGGGACACGACCCCAAGTTACTGGCGGTGCTCCTGGAAAGCATGCAGAAACTGTCAGTGGCCGGTGGCGGCCAGGCGCGCCCCGGCATCGTTGCCGAAGTGCGGGCCCAGGTCAGGGACCTGCTCAGCGACGGCTACCCGAGCCTGGAGCAAGTGGCGGAACACTTGCGCATCCCCAGCTGGACCATCCAGCGGCGGTTGAGTGAAAGCGGCCTGACGTTTTCCACGTTGGTGGATACGGTGCGCCAGGAACTGGCGATCTATTACCTGCAACAATCGACCTTGCCCATCTCCGAGCTGGCCCTGTCACTGGGCTACTCGGAAATCAGCGCGTTCTCGCGGGCGTTCCGCCGTTGGTATGACGTCAGCCCGATCCAGTGGCGCCAGGCCCATCGTGGTACGGAGGGCGGTGGTGCATGATCGTCATTTGTCAGTCAGGCATGAGGGGCCGATTGGCGGCGAGTGGCGGTGATGCTCAGAGACTGTCCGGATCGCCGAAGAACATTTTGACTGGGCTCTAGGACAATGTTTTTAGGTCGATAACGCTTTTGTTTGCCCCCACTTTTGCCCCCATTCGCACCGAGTGTGCGAGTGATCGCGAATGGCGATCTCCGACGGACTTCGCTATTCCTGGCCAGTTAAGCCGTTGGGCCAGGTCGCTGATCAGTCGTTAGGCAAGTGCAACTGCGCTTCCATGGCGTCATGAAGGAGTCTGACGACCTCGATCACGTCGTCGTTTGCCACACGATAGAACACGATATGACGTGGGCTTTTGACCGTTCCATGGGTTTGTTTGGCCTGCTGGCGTGAATGGATGAGGTGATAGCTGCGAAGGCCCGGTGCAAGCTCATCGCGGTCGTGGCTGCCAATGCGATAAGGCGTGCCGGCAAGAGCTTGCAGCGCCGCGAGGATCAGCGCCTGGTAGCGCTGGCGTGCTTGATCGCCGAACTGCGTCTGGGAGAGCCTGAGTATGTCAACAATGTCGGCGCGCGCCGCGTTGGTAATCCGATACCGCGGCATACTCAGTGTTTCTCTCTCGCGGGGAGGGTGGCCTCCAGGCTCAAGCCCTCGAGGAAGTGCTCCAGATCACCTTCGTTCAACTGACTAAAGCGCCCGTGCTCAAGATCCATGATGCCGATCGAGGTCGCCTTACGCAGGGCCTCAATTTTGGCGGTGTCTTCGGCGACACGCTGTTCCAATAGCCGCAAACCTTCCCGCATCACTTCGCTGGCATTCTGATAGCGGCCAGACTGAACAAGGTCATGGATAACTTGTTCTTGGTGAGGGGTGAGCACAACGTTCCGCGTCGCCATAATGAGCTCCAGCTTTCGGCAAACAGTTTGTTTCTATCATTGGCATATTATGCCATTTTGCCTACGAGCACATAGTTTGGGATTTGAATCTGACGAACTGTGTCTTACGGGGCTACTAGAAGTGAATGGAGCTCCATGGTTGGTGGAAAGGCAAAAATGATCAGCTAAACAGCCTGCCCGACGAAACCTAAAGACTCTCAGGGTCGCCAAAAAACATCTGGATCCGCGAACGCAGCCAGCGCTCGCCAGGGTCGTTGTCCTGGGAGCCGCGCCAGGCCATGTGCAATTCAAAACTGCGCACTGGCAATGGCGGGTCTTCTGCACGTACACCGCCGGCCGCGGTCAGTGCTTCGGCGGTGTAGTCGGGCACGGTGGCCAGGATGTCGGTTCCGGCCAGCAGGGTACTCAAGCCGTTGAACTGCGGTACCGCCAGTACTACGTGACGTTTGCGTCCGAGTTTTTCCAACTCTTCATCGATAAAACCACTGAGGTCCCCGGCAAAGGACACCAGGGCATGGGGGCGGGCGCAGAAGTCGTCCAGGCTCAGGGCGCCGGGCATGCTGTCGGCGCGCAGCAGCTTGGGCAGGCTGCGGCGCAGGACCTTGCGCTTGGCGTTGGCCGGCAGGTCGGCGGTGTAGCTGACGCCGATGGAGATCTCGCCGGAGGCCAGCAGTGCCGGCATCAACAGGTAGTTGGCCCGGCGCACCACCAGCACGATGCCCGGGGCTTCGGCCCGCAGGCGCTTGAGCAGCATCGGCAGCAGGGCGAATTCCACGTCGTCGGAGAGACCGATGCGGAATACCGCGGTGCTGGTGGCAGGGTCGAATTCCGCCGCACGGCTGACCGCCGTGGAAATCGAATCCAGGGCCGGGGACAGCAGGGCGAAGATTTCCGTCGCCCGCGCCGTAGGCTCCATGCTGCGGCCGGTGCGCACGAACAACGGGTCGTCGAACAGGCTGCGCAGGCGCGACAGGGCGGCACTGATGGCCGGCTGGCCGAGAAACAGCTTCTCGGCGGCGCGGGTCACACTGCGTTCGTGCATCAGTGTTTCGAACACGATCAACAGATTCAGGTCGACACGACGCAGGTCATTACGATTCATCTGGAGTCCTGGCAGAGTCAGCGAACTTGACGGGAGCGACCATATCGGAACAATGGCCGGCGTGAATCTTACGGGTAAAGGCTGCTACTCTGCACCGGCTAAATGTTGTTTGTTTGTAGCCAGATACCGCACCGGCACGTTGCTGGCACTGATTTCAAGGGGCACGAAATCAATGACAGACATGTCGACTATTAATAGGCACTGATAGTCTTGCTTTCAAAGCCCGGATAAAGTTCGTGGCATTAGAGGTTAATTTGACGAGGTTTGCGATGTCCCGCACGATTCGTTTTCACAAGTTTGGACCGGCCGAGGTGCTCAAATGCGAAGAGCATGCGGCCTCGTCGCCTGCGCCAGGCGAAGTGCAGGTACGAGTCGAAGCTATCGGTATCAGTTGGTATGACGTGCTCTGGCGGCAGAACCTGGCATCGTCCCATGCTCGCCTGCCGTCTGGCCTCGGCCATGAAATGGCCGGTGTGGTCACCGCGGTGGGCGAGGGTGTCGAGGACCTTGCGGTCGGTGACAAGGTCGCCAGCTTTCCTGCTGAAAGCCCCAACGATTATCCGGTATACGGCGAGCTGATCGTTCTGCCGCGTTCGGCCCTGACCCGTTACCCGGATGTGCTCAGCCCGATCGAAGCCGCGGTGCATTACACGCCGCTGTTGATTGCCTATTTCGCCTACGCCGACCTGGCACGGGTCAAGCCTGGGCAGTTCGCCCTGGTCACCGATGCCAGTCACTGTGCCGGTCCGTCCTTCGTGCAGTTGGGCAAAGCCTTGGGCGTGCGGGTGATTGCCGCCACCAAGAGCGCTGAAGAACGTGAGAACCTGCTGTCCCTCGGCGCTGAGAAAGTCATCGTCACCGAAGAGCAGGACCTGCTGATGCAGATCAACAAGCTCACCGACAATCGCGGCGTCGACGTGGTCTTCGATGGCTTGGGCGGCCCGCAGATGTCGATGCTCGGCGATGTCCTGGCGCCCCGTGGCAGCCTGGTGTTGTACGGCCTGCAAGGCGGCAACCAGACACCATTCCCTGCCTGCGCGGCGTTCCAGAAGAACATCCAGTTCTTCGTGCACTGCATCGGCAACTTTACCGGCAAGCCGGAACTGGGGATTCTCCAGGATCAGGTGGCTCTGCAGCGTGCGCTGCGGGACATCAACCAGTTGACCGCGGATCGGGTGCTGCTGCCCTTGAAGACCCGGGTCTTCCCGTTCAGTGAATTTGTCGAGGCGCACCGCTACATGGACGAGTGTCCATGCCGCGAACGGGTCGCGCTGCAGGTCGAACCGGCCTGATTGCAACGCCAGGCTTGGTCACTCGAAGCCTGGCGTCTTCCTCTCCCTCCCTCTGGCTTGAGCGCGGCTTGCCGGCAATCGGGCTGCCGTATCACCCCTCGCTTCATGATCCATTCGCCGACCAACCGAAAGTAAAAATTGCCTCATGGATACCGGGATAGATTCCGTCGCGTTGCGGTCAAACTGCCAGTAAACTGCGGCCCATTCCCGAACCATCCTTTTCCAGAGGTTTTGCATGACTCTCAGTCCGTTTGCGGGCAAACCGGCACCAACGCAATTGTTGGTCGACATCCCGCGATTGGTTACGGCGTACTACACCGGTCAACCCGATGCATCGGTTCCCACCCAGCGAGTGGCCTTTGGCACCTCCGGGCACCGTGGCAGCTCGTTCGATCTGAGTTTCAATGAATGGCACGTCCTGGCCATCAGCCAGGCCATTTGCCTGTACCGCGAATCCCAGGGCATCAACGGCCCGCTGTTTGTCGGCATCGATACCCACGCGCTATCGACCCCGGCTGGCGCCAGCGCCCTCGAGGTCCTGGCGGCCAACGGCGTGACGGTGATGATCGCCACGGGTGACGAGTACACCCCGACGCCTGCGGTGTCCCATGCGATCCTCTGCTACAACCGCGGACGCACCTCGGGCCTGGCGGACGGGATTGTCATCACCCCGTCGCACAACCCGCCACAAAGCGGCGGCTACAAATACAACCCTACCAACGGCGGCCCGGCCGACACCCACATCACCAAGTGGATCGAAACCAAGGCCAACGAACTGCTGGCGGCGCGGCTGGCCGGGGTCAAGCGCATCAGCTATGAGCAGGCGTTGAAGGCCGAAACCACTCATCGCCACGACTACCTCAACACCTATGTCGCCGACCTGATCAACGTCATCGACCTGGATGCCATCCGCAACGCCAAGCTGCGCCTGGGCGTGGACCCGCTGGGTGGAGCAGGGGTGCGCTACTGGTCGGCCATCGCCGAGCACTACCGGCTGGACTTGGAGGTGGTGAACCAGCAAGTGGATGCCACCTTCCGCTTCATGTCGGTGGACTGGGACGGGCAGATTCGCATGGACCCGTCTTCCAGCTACGCCATGCAAGGGCTGATCGGCCTGAAGGATCGCTTTGACGTGGCCTTCGGTTGTGACCCTGATCATGACCGCCACGGCATTGTCACCCCGAGCGGTGGCTTGCTGGCGCCGAACAACTACCTGGCGGTGTCCATCGACTACCTGTTCCAGAACCGTCCGCAATGGCGCGCCGACGCCGGCGTGGGCAAGACCGTGGTCAGCAGCGGGCTGATTGATCGGGTGGCGGCACGTCTGGGCCGGCGCTTGTATGAAGTACCGGTGGGCTTCAAATGGTTTGCCGATGGCCTGTTCGATGGCTCCCTGGGCTTTGGTGGTGAAGAAAGCGCGGGTGCGTCCTTCCTGCGCAAGGACGGCGGCGTCTGGTGCACCGACAAGGACGGCCTGATCCCGGCCTTGCTGGCAGCGGAAATGACCGCCCGCACCGGACGTGATCCAAGCCAGGCCTATCGCGCCTTGTGCGATGAGTTGGGCGAGCCGTTTTCGGTCCGGGTCGACGCCAAGGCCAATCCGCAGCAAAAGGCCTTGCTCAGCAAGCTTTCGCCACAGCAGGTGACCTCCACCCAATTGGCCGGTGAGCCGATCCAGCAGATCCTCAGCCAGGCGCCGGGCAATGATCAGGCGATTGGCGGCCTGAAAGTCATGACCGCGAACGGCTGGTTCGCCGCACGGCCGTCCGGCACCGAGGACATCTACAAGATCTACGCCGAAAGCTTCATCGGCGACGACCACCTCAAGCAACTGGTGCAGGAAGCCCAGACCCTGGTGGACGCAGCGATCAGCGGCAACTGACTGGCAGCCCGCAAGCGCCGGCTGGTCGGCGAACCGGGACATGCCAGACAAAAAAAGGGGCGACCAACACGGTCGCCCCTTTTTTTCATTGCGCGGATCGTTTCAAGCCAGGTCGACCAGGACGATTTCACTGTCTTGCAGCGCCGTCACTCGCAGCACCTGCTCATCCTCCACCGCGACACCGTCTCGAGCTTCGGCTCGCAAGCCATTGATCTCGATCACCCCGGTAGCCGGCACCAGATACGCCCGGCGTCCGCTGTCCAAGTGATACTCCGCAGTCTCGCCGGCCTTCAGGTTGGCCGCTACCAGGCGTGCGTCGGCACGAATCCGCAAACTCTCTTCATCGCCTGCCTTGCCGCTGGCCAGGGTCACGAAACCCTCGCGCTGGCCCTTGGGAAACGGCTTGGCACCCCAGGACGGCGCGGAGCCCGCCTGATTGGGAATGATCCAGATCTGGAAGATCTTGGTCGGTGTGGCCTCCAGGTTGTATTCGCTGTGGGCGATCCCGGTGCCGGCACTCATCACTTGCACGTCGCCGGCCTCGGTACGGCCCTTGTTACCCAGGTTGTCCTGATGGCTGATAGCACCTTCACGAACGTAGGTGATGATTTCCATGTCCCGGTGCGGATGCTGTGGGAAGCCGGTGCCGGGGGCGATCACGTCGTCGTTCCAGACCCGCAGGTTGCCCCAGTGCATGCGCTTGGGGTCGTGGTACTCGGCAAAGGAAAAGTGGTGATGGGCATCCAGCCAGCCGTGGTGAGCGCCACCCAGGGAGTTGAAAGGTCTGAGTTCAAGCATGATCGTCTCCTCATTAGGGCTCGTCATGGCACGTTACACTCGGGCCAAGAAACGATAACCGTTGGTTGATGAGGTGCATCTTCTATCAGCTATAGATCGAAAAAAAGCGCAAAAAATGCCGTAATCCAATCGTAAAATTAGATAGTTATTTTATTCGATAGCTGGTGTCAAACCTGCGATTCATCGCTTAAGTTAATGACCTGCAAGCAATTTGCTGGATACCATGAAAAAATCCGCTGACCATAACCGCTCAGCCTCATCCCCTGGAGTCCGCGTGTCGCAACACACCCCCGATCTGCCTCCCGAACTGTTACCGCTGGCCCAGATGCCCCTGTTGAAACGCCTGGCGGCGCGTTTTTTTGGCCATGGCCTGAATCGCCTGCGAGCACAGCATCGAGCGTCCTGGTTGCACGGCCAGGCCGACGGTTTTCGCAGCGGTCACACTGCGGGGGTCGATTATGGCTACCAGGAAGGTCGGCTCGAAGGGCTTGAGGAAGGGCGCCAGGTGCTGCTGATCCGCGACAGCCGCAACACCGAGCACCGGCCACCCGGGGTGGATGAGCGCTTGTTCGATGACTGGCGCCTGCCGTTGACCGCCGAGCTGAAGAAGCGCTTCAAGGCCGATGTCGCCCGCTTGCTGCCGGCCCACTCCCAGCCCAGTAGCGCACAGTGGAAGATGATCTTCAGCGAGACTCCGGCCACCGCGGTGATTGCCGGAGCCGGGGCCGGCAAGTCGACCTCGCTGGTATTGCGCCTGTTGCTGCTCGCCCACTACCTGGGGTTCGAACTGGACTCGATGACCGTGGTGACCTTCACCCGGGAGTCGCGCAAGGATTTCATCAATAAGCTAGTGGAACTCTTCGCCTTGTGGGGCCGGATGCTCAACCCCAGGGAGGCGCGGGAGCTGGTGCGCACCTTCCATTCGCGGCTCTTGCCCATGGTCCGCAGCCTGCCGGGCTTCGAGCGCCTGCAGGCTTTCGAGAACCTCAGCGAACGACTGCAAGGTGCCGAGGACGAGGTCGACAGCAATCCTTTCGATCTGCGCATCAACGACGTCCAGCGCAACCACCTGAATGCCTGCTATCAGGCGCTCTACCGCAGTGATGAGCGCTTTCGCCTGGCCTTGAAGCCTTTGCTGCGCCATGCGTTGCAACTCAAGGAGTTGGAACGCGATCATCCCGATGTACAAAAGCGCATGGCGGTCACCGAGCTGGCGGCCAAGCGCGATGAAGAACTCTGTGATGCGGTGGAGGACCTGTGGTTTCGTGCGGGCGCCTGGCCGATCAAGGGCATCGAGCCGCAGCGCCAGAGTTTTGAGATCAACGGCTCGCTGTTCCATTGCCACGGCTATGCGCCGGAGCTGGATGCCTGGGTGGTACTGGGTTTTGATCCTCGGGAAAGTCCGCAGATCACCCGGCCAGGAGCCAAGTTGACGGTGCGCGCGGAGTGGGCGGTCAAGCGCACCCTATTTCAAGCTTTCTGCCGTAAGCCATTGATTTGGCTTGATAGTTATGAGCATTCAAAGCGTTCTCTTGGCGCTTTTTCGGCAAGTGTCAGTGCTGGTCCGGGCTTCGATTACCGGGTCAAGGGTGAGCTGAGTTCGGCGCCGTTGCTGGATTGTTTTGTCGCGGCAGCCGCTTTCATCGAGAACCTGGGCCTGGATGTTGGCGCTGCCGTCGGCAACATGAGCTTTGCCCAAGATGACCCGGACCGTTTCTTCTTTGAGGCCCTGAGCCTGTTCTGGCGGGCCCTGGAAGACCACCTGCTGGACCAGTCGCCGCCGATCATGACCTACAACCGGATGTTCGCCCTGTTCAGCGAGCGCTCGCCGGAGAACCTCAAGTTGTTGAGCGACGCCTGCCTGAGGCCGCTGGCGCACCTGATGATCGATGAGTTCCAGGATGTTTCGCCGCAGATCGTCTCCTGGGTCAAGGCCTGCCTCGGGGAGATTCGCAGCCGTGGCGCGGCCTTGCACGTGGGGCGCGGCGCCCAGCATTCCTCCTTGCTGTGCGTCGGCGATGACTGGCAGTCGATCTACGGCTGGCGGGGCAGTTCGCCCAAGTATTTCATCGAGTTCAACCAGCAGTTCCCGTCCCCGGGGACCACGCGGGTGATGCTCAGCGAGAACTACCGCAGCCACCAGCATGTGATCGACGCGGCCGAGCACATTGTCCGGGTGGTCCCGGCGATTGCCGGCAAGAAGTCCAAGGCCAGCGGCGAAGCCAGGGAGCTATGGCCGGTGCAGGTGCTGGATCGTGACGATCAGGGGCTGGCCCAGCGCTTGGCGGAGCACTATCGGCAAGGCGATAGCATCTTGATGTTGTTTCGAAAAACTAGCGATAAGTTATTGATTCAAGAACATATTTCACAAATAGTTGATGTTGATTCTAGCTTGCCTCCAGCCGCTCGCCGCTTGAAGCAACTGACCTATCACAGTGCCAAGGGATTGCAGGCGGATGCGGTGTTCCTGCTGGGTGACTGTCAGCACCTGAGCAGTTCGCCTTACAAGAATCAGCTGTATCGCATGGCCGGGCTTGGCCAGGACGGCGACGCCGAACCCTACGACACTGCGCAGAAGGACGAGATCCTGCGCCTGGCCTATGTCGGCATCACTCGGGCGGTCAAGCATTGCTACTGGTACGTCGATCGCCAGGAGTCGGCGGCGGGCAATGCGCCCAAGGCTTCGGATCGGGTGCCCCGCGACAAGCCGTACTTCCAGGACCTGCGGCAAGCAACCTGAAAAAGCCCGCTGGCGAGGCGGGCTTGAGGTTATAGGTCAGGGTGTTGTTTAGCGCAGTGTGTTCAGGCCTTGAATGCCAGGGATGGAGAAAAGGCCTCCAGTTCGTCTTCCACTGCCTCGATTATTCGTTCGACATCCGCGGCGCTCATCAGCGTGGCACAGGGGATACCGGCGATGGCGAGCATGGTTTCGCCGCTGGCACGGTCGAAGAGCCTGGCGATCATGCTGCCGGGCGCATCCATGTTGGCCTCGAAACCCATGGGATGAAAATGCCAGCGCATCAGCTGACAGGCGTTTGGAAAGGTGACTTTACTGGCCCAGACTCTGTTCATCGGCGGCCCACCTTGATTCATTGAGCGCTTCCTTGTGCTCGCGGTAGGAACGACCGGATCGTCAATGACCCGATCGGTTGAGGGTTTAAAAATAGCATCGGCAGGTGACCGCTCGCAGTTTTTTTAACCACCGTCTGGCGGTTGGTTGAGGGTTTCTGCTGCAACTCATGCCATCCGCCGGGCTCCGTCGCCTGCCGCCAGCAGTTGCTCATTGAAGCGCTTGCCGAAGTTCGGCAAGCTGGGTTTTTTGTCTGTTCGAGAAGCTTATGTCTGCCCCTGATGACGGGCCGCTGCAAACCCAGGCCACCGGCGACATCGTGATGCGTTATCACTTGTGCTGGAAGCACCGTGACCTGGATGGCGTGATGGCGCTGTACCACCCGCAAGTGCAGTATCACGACTTCTTCCAGAACCGCACCCTGGGCCTCGATGAGCTGCGTGAATACGTGCGCGTGAGCATGCCGCGCGCGCCCGACGAGGCCCTGGAGCACAGCGATCGCATCCGCCTGGATGGCGACACCGCCTTTATCCAGTATCAGGTGACGTTGCGGGGCGGCCAGGGGCTGGTGTCGTTTCGCTCCAGTGAAGCCATTACCGTGCGTGACGGGCTGATCTGGCGGGTCAATGAATACGCTTCCCTGGTGCGCGAGCCGGTGCCGAGCAAAGTCTCGGATAGCCTGCGTCCGGCGGCCAGTCGCCTGGGGCTGTCGCCGCGCCAGCTGAGTTTCATGGCCGAGGACCTGCAGCAGTACTTCCAACGCCAGCAGCCTTATCTCGACCCGGAACTGGACCTGCAACGGGTGGCCCGTGAATGCGGCTACAGCCGTAACCAGATTTCCTACCTGCTCAATCAGGTGCTCGGGCAAAGCTTCTATCGCTACGTCAACCAGGCGCGCCTGCAGCATCTGCTGGCGGCCCTGGACCAGGCCACGCCACCGCTGCGGATCGACGAGCTGGCCTTTGCCGCCGGCTTCAATTCGCTGTCGGCGTTCTATAGCTGCTTTCGCCAGCACACCGGGCAGTCGCCCAAGGCCTATGCCAAGCAAATTTCTTTGCGTACACGCGCGCAAGACAGCGCCTGAGGGCAGGCACTAGGATCGCCGCATTCGAAGTTCGGGTTGCGGAGTGCTTGCATGCCAGCGTGGCGCAGTATCAGTTTGTGGATGGACCAGCTCGACGAGCCGCTGTTGTCGCGGCCGTCGCTGGCGCAGGACCTGGATCTGGACGTGGCGATCATCGGTGCCGGTTATACCGGGCTGTGGACTGCCTATTACCTCAAGCGCCATGCGCCCCAGCTCAAGGTCGCGATCATCGAGGCGCAGACCGCCGGTTTTGGCGCCTCGGGTCGCAATGGCGGTTGGCTGATGGGCAATCTGCTAGGGGAAGACCGCCTGTTGGCCGGCTTGTCACCGGAGCAGCGCCGGGCCTCCTTCGACCTGTTGCATGGCATTCCCGATGAAGTGGCCAGGGTGCTCCAGCGCGAGGGCATCGACTGCGACTACCGCAAGGGCGGGGTGCTGTACTGCGCCGCCCGCTACCCCGAGCAGGAAACCAGCCTGCGCCAGTACCTGGATTCACTCTACGCCCAGGGCCTGAACCAGGACGACTACCACTGGCTCAACCCCGAGCAGTTGGCCCAGCAGATCCGCGTGGCCAAACCGTATGGCGGCATCTATGCGCCGCATTGCGCAACCATCCAGCCGGCGAAGCTGGTGCGCGGCCTGGCCCGGGCGGTGGAGCGCATGGGGGTGAGCATCTACGAGAACAGCCCAGTGACCCACTGGCAGTCCGGCAGCCTGCAGACCGCCCACGCGGCGGTGCGCAGCCACTGGATAGTGCCCGCGGTGGAAGGCTACTCGGTGACCTTGCCGCCCCTGGGCCGTTATCAGTTGCCGGTGCAAAGCCTGCTGGTGGCCACCGAGCCGTTGGCGGAGTCGATCTGGGATGAGATCGGCCTGAGCCAGGGCCAAGCCTTCAGCGAAAGCAGCCGCCAGGTCACCTACGGCCAGCGCTCGATGGACAACCGCTTGGTGTTTGGTGCCCGCGGTGGTTATCGGTTCGCCGGCAAGCTGCGCCACAACTTCGACCTGAGCGAGGATGAGGTGGCGCTGCGCCGTTACCTGTTCGGCGAGCTGTTCCCGCAACTGAAGAATGTGCGCATCACCCACTCCTGGGGCGGCAACCTGGGCATGTCCCGGCACTTCAGGCCGCACATGCTCTGCGACCGGCGCAAGGGCATCGCCTTGTCCGGTGGTTATGGCGGAGAAGGGGTGGGTGCCAGCCACCTTGGCGGGCGGACCCTGGCTGAGCTGATCCTCGAACGGGACAGCCCGCTGGTGCGCCAGCCCTGGGTGTTGCCCGAGAGCGGCCTGGACGCCCTGCGGGCCTGGGAGCCGGAGCCGTGTCGCTGGCTGGGTTACAACGCGATCATTCGCAGCTTTGTCCATGAAGACCAGACCCTGGCCAACCCGGCCTCGGCCCCCTGGCGGCGGCGCTTGGCCAGCCGGGTCGCCGGGTTCATGGAAGGTTTCATGCACTGAACCAGGTTTCTTGCACCGAACGACGTCCGTTCGGGTTTTCCCGCCAAAGGTACAACCATGAGCATTACGCAATTCAAGAACACCGCCACGGTCACCCTGGATGAATCGGCACCGGTGGCCGTGCCCCTGGGTACTCCGATCGCAGTGACTTCGGTGACGGCTGTCGAGCGCAACGACGGGGTCGAGACCGGCATCTGGGAATGCACCCCGGGCCGCTGGCGGCGGCAGATCGTCGCCCAGGAGTTCTGTCACTTCATCCAGGGGCGCTGCACCTTCACCCCCGACCACGGCGAGCCCCTGAACATAGAAGCCGGCGATGCACTGATGTTGCCGGCCAACAGCAGCGGAATCTGGGATATCCAGGAAACCGTGCGCAAGACCTACGTATTGATTTTCTGATCCTTTGATTGCCTGCCAATAACAAAACCAGCCACAGGTATCGACTCATGATCCGCAAGACTTGCTCTTTGCTGTTGTTCAGCCCCTTGTTCCTGGCCGCGTCCCTGGCCCAGGCCGCCGATACGGTGAAGATCTACAACTGGTCGGACTACATCGCCCCGGACACCATCAAGGCGTTCCAGAAGGAAACCGGGACAGGTTCCACCTACGACGTCTATGACAGCAACGAGACTCTGGATGGCAAGCTGATGACCGGCAAATCCGGTTATGACGTGGTGTTTCCGTCCAACCACTTCATGGCCCGGCAGATCCAGGGCGGGGCGCTGAAAAAACTCGACAAGAGCCAGTTGCCCAACTGGAAGAACCTCAATCCGGTGCTGCTCAAGGCGCTGGAGGTCAACGACCCGGGCAACCAGCACGGTTTCCCTTACCTGTGGGGCAGTACCGGGATCGGCTACAACGTGGCCAAGATCAAGGAAGTGCTGGGGGACGATGCGCCGCTGGATTCCTGGGACCTGATCTTCAAGCCCGAGTACATGCAGAAATTGCAGAAGTGCGGGGTGGCGATCCTCGACAACGGCCCCGAGCTGATACCCACGGCCTTGAACTACCTGGGGTTGCCGCACCACAGCAAGAACCCTGCGGACTACAAGAAGGCCGAGGCACTGTTGATGAAGGTCCGGCCGTATGTCAGCTACTTCCACTCGTCGAAGTACACCAGCGACCTGGCCAACGGCAATATCTGCGTAGCGGTGGGCTTCTCCGGGGACATCCTGCAAGCGGAAAGCCGGGCCAAGGAAGCCAAGAACGGCGTGGAGATCGGCTATTCGATTCCCAAGGAAGGTTCGCCGATCTGGTTCGACATGGTGGCCATGCCGGTGGACGCACCGGATGAAAAAGCCGGTTATGCCTTCATGAACTACCTGCTGCGCCCTGAGGTGATGGCCGGCATCAGCAACTACGTGCACTACGCCAACGGCAACCAGCAGGCTGACAGCCTGATCGAGCCGGCGCTCAAGGACGATACCAAGGTCTACCCGACACCGGCGATGATGGACAAGCTGTTTGCCCTGGAAGCCATGCCCCTGGACATCGACCGCATCCGTACCCGCTTGTGGAACAAGGTGCGCAGCGGCAGTTGACAGCCAGGTCGCACCCAGACGCACTGCGGGCAGGCCTCGAAACAGGCCTGCCCGCAGTTTTTCGCGGGTCACTGGAGAGGGGGCGATGCTGTGGCGAATGCCTGGCTGGTCTCGATTTCAGCTGCGGCACTGCTCGCCAACTTCAATGCCAGCCCAGCCAGGACACCCTGCCGCAAACAACACCGTCGATTGAGTGCGCAGGTTTCAGGCTGGAGTTGGGTAATAACGTGACAGCGCTTGAACACGCGGGTGTTTCCTCCGCCGGTTGCTGGCCAACCCTGGCTACCAATATGAGCCCGATCAGGGCTGCACGAAGTTCGTGCGCCCGGCGTGGTTGAGCGCTTCATACCAGGGCGTATTTTGGCCTCGGCCCCGAGCAACCCCGCTGTTTTGGATATGGCACGCTTCTTTCATACATAAGATTGCTAAACACCAAGCCTGGCATCGCGCCATTAAGTCTTGCTGACATCACGCGCCTTGCGCGCCAGGTAACGAAGCCTGATCCACCAGAACCCTGGTGGATCGGGCTTTTTTTTGGAGTGGGGAAAATGCCGCGCACCCTTGAAGTCGGTTTGTTGCTGTCCACCGACGGCACCTACAAGTCCTTTGGCCGCAATGCGCTGGCGGGCGCGCTGCATGCCATCGCCGAGATCAATGCAAGTCCCGGCTATGATTTTTCGTTGCGCGCGACCCACGTCAACCCGCGAGGACAGCTGCATCGCTATGGCGAAGGCGCGGTGCAGATGATGCAGGCGGGGATTCGCCATCTGTTCGGTGCACCGACCTCGGCCAGCCGCAAGGAAATCATCCCGGACCTGGAGCAGAACAGTGGGCTGCTCTGGTATGCCTGCCCGTACGAAGGTTTCGAGAGCAGCGAGAATGTGCTGTACCTCGGGCCATGTCCGAACCAGACCCTGATCCCGCTGCTGCGCTACGCCCTGAGGGCCTTTGGCTGTCGCGCCATGCTGGTGGGTTCGAATTATATCTGGGGCTGGGAAAGCAACCGCCTGGCCCGCGAGGTACTGGCTGCCGCGGGCGGTGAAGTGCTGGGGGAGCGCTACTTTCACTTCGGCACCTGCGTGTTCGGCGAGCTGATCCAGAACCTGCTGGCCCAGCATCCGTCGTTCGTCATGAACAATCTGGTGGGTGAATCCTCCTACGCCTTCCTGCGCCAGCTGGATGCCGCCTGCCAGCAGGCCGGGCTGCGGCTGCCGGTGCTCAGTTGCAACCTGACCGAAGCCGAGCTGGCGGCAGTCGGCCCGGTGGACAGCCTGCGCTTGCTCTCCTGCGGGACCTTTTTTGAAGCGGTCAACCCTACGTTCACCCAGCAGCAGCGCCGCCTGCATGGCCTGCACCCGTATTCGCACTTCTACACCGGCGCCTACCTGTCCATGCACCTGTTGGCCCAGGCATTTGCGCACTGTGGCGACGACGCTCCCCAAGCCATCTGCCAGACCCTTTACCAGCAGCCGCAGCCCAGCGTGCTTGGCCCGCTGGAGGTGTGCGAGCGCAATAACCACTGCAGCCTGCCGTGCCATATCGCCGAACTGCAGCAGGGGCGCTTTGTGCTGCTGCACAGCGAGGCCCGGGCGCTGCCTGCCGACCCTTACCTGACCGCCACCGACCTGAGTGAATTCCACGGCCTGGGCGTCGTGGCGCCAACGCAGCACCTGAGGATCATCAAATGAGCCAGTTCAATCGCCGGAATCCGGGCGCCGGGCCGTTGCTGCTGATTGACTGTGAGCCGCGGGTCCTGGCCAGCCTGGAGAAGAGCCTGCAACGGCTGGGCATTGCCTGCCTGGCGGTGCAGCAAGACGCCAGCGATGAACTGCCGGGCAGCTTGGCCGCGATTGTCGACCTGGAAAACTGCAGCAGCTTCACCCTGTTGCAGCGCCTGAACCGCGAGGGCGTACCGATCGTTGCGCTGACGCCCCACGAGACCCTGTCGCAGATCCAGCGTGCCATCGGCCTCGGTGCCACGGCCTTGCTGAACAAACCCATCACCCAAGGTTCGGTGTACACCACGCTGATGATGGCGATTGCCTTGCGCCAGCGCCTGGACACTGATGCCCGGAGCATCGAGGGCCTGCAGCAGCGCCTGGCGCTGCGACCCTTGCTGGCGACGGTGCTGGCGCGCTTGATGGTCGAGCGCGGTATTGATGAGCAGGAGGCGTATGAGCATTTGCGCGGCCTGTCGATGCAGCTCAACCGCAGCCTCGATGAGCTGTGTGTCGAACTGGCCGCCGCGCCCCGGCAAGAGCGGGGAGGGCGACCATGAGTCTGTTGCGTGCGCTGATCCGCCGGCCGAGTGTGGCGCTGTCGCTGTTCTACATCCTTCTGGTGATGACCCTGGCGCTGTTGGCGCCGTGGCTGACGCCCTACGATCCGGCGGAGCAATTTGTCGAAGGCTTGTCGTTGGAAGGTGCGCCGCTGGGGCCACACACACCGTACTGGCTGGGCACCGACCTGTTGGGGCGCGATCTGCTGTCGCGGCTGATCTACGGTGCCCGGACGTCATTGTTCATCGGCCTGCTGGCCAATGGCATGGCCGTGCTGATCGGCACCCTGGTCGGCTTGACTGCCGGGTTCATGCGCGGCTGGCTGGGCAGTGTGTTGATGCGCTTTACCGACTTGATGATGGCATTCCCGGCGCTGCTGCTGGCCATTGCCTTGTCGGCGATCTTCCAGCCCAGCGTGTGGATCGTGGCCTTGGTGATCGCCATGGTGAACTGGGTGCAGATCGCCCGGGTGATCTATGCCGAAACCGTGGCCCTGGAGGCCCGGGATTTTGTCGCCGTGGAGCGCACCCTGGGCGCCGGCTCGTTGCGCATCCTGTTCTCGCACCTGTTGCCCCACCTGCTGCCGACCATCCTGGTCTGGGCCACGTTGGGTATTTCCACCACGGTGCTGCTGGAGGCCACGCTGTCCTACCTTGGGGTCGGGGTGCAACCACCCACGCCAAGCTGGGGCAACATCATTTTCGAGAGCCAGACCTATTTCACCTCGGCGCCGTGGCTGGTGTTCTTTCCCGGTATCGCCATCATCCTGCTCTCGCTGGCCTTCAACCTGGTGGGCGATGCCTTGCGCGACGAGCTTGATCCCACCTTGCAAGGGAGAAGCTGAATGTTCGCCTTTATCAGTCGTCGCATCGGTTATTCGCTACTGATCCTGCTGGGGGTGACCTTCATCACCTACCTGTTGCTGTTCATGCTGCCGGCCGATCCGGCCCGGCAGATCGCCGGGCGCAGTGCCACACCAGAGGTGGTCGCCGGGATTCGTGCGCAACTGGGGCTGGACCTGCCGTTCTATCAGCAGTACGCCAGCTACCTGGGCAATTTGCTGCAGGGTGACCTCGGGCGCTCGTACATCCAGCGCAGCGCGGTCACCGAGCTGATCGGTTCACGTTTGCGTCCTTCGCTGGAGCTGATGGCCGCCGGCATTGGTTTCGAACTGCTGATCGGGATCACCCTGGGGGTGATTGCCGCATTGCGCCGTGACAGCTGGGCGGACAAGGCGCTGATGGCGCTGTCGTTCATTGGCGTCTCGGCCCCGCAGTTCATCGCCGCCATGCTGTTTCTGTACTTCTTCGCAGTGCAACTGGACTGGTTTCCACTGGGCGGCTACGGCGGGCTCGAGCACTTGCTGCTGCCGGCGCTGACCCTGGGCCTGCTGGGCAGTGGCTGGTATTCGCGGATGGTGCGCTCATCGATGATCGAGGTGTTGCACCAGGACTTCATTCGCACCGCCCGGGCCAAGGGGCTGAGCCGGGCCAGGGTGGTCCTGCGCCATGTGTTGCCCAACGCGATCATCCCGGTGATCCCGATGATCGGCATCGATATCGGCGTGTTCATGGGCGGCCTGGTGGTGGTCGAGTCGGTGTTCGGCTGGCCGGGCATCGGCCAGTTGACCTGGCAGGCGATCCAGCAGGTGGACATCCCGGTGATCGTCGGCGTGACCACGGTCTCGGCGGTGGCCATTGTCCTGGGCAACCTGCTGGCCGACCTGGTGATTCCCTGGGTCGACCCACGTATCGACGTAAAAAAATCCTAATCCAAGGTCAACCGACCCTAGCAAGAGGCTGGAGCATGAAGCGCACCGCACTATTATCTGCAGGCCTTGTGGCCTCGCTGTTTGCTGGCAACCTGTTGGCGGATGCCATCGATCCCCACGCCAAATCCGGCGGCACAGTGGTGGTGACCTACCAGAACGACGTTGCCACCCTGGACCCGGCCATTGGCTACGACTGGCAGAACTGGTCGATGATCAAAAGCCTGTTCGACACCTTGATGGACTACAAACCCGGCACCACCGAGCTGGAAAAGGACCTGGCCGAGGACTACAGCATCTCCGCCGACGGCAAGGTCTATACCTTCATCCTGAAAAAAGGCGTGAAGTTCCAGAACGGGCGTGAGCTCAAGGCCAGCGACGTCAAGTACTCGCTGGAGCGCACCGTCAATCCGAAAACCCAGAGCCCAGGTGCCGGCTTCTTCAGCGCCATTGTCGGTTATGAGGCGATGATCGCCGGCAAGGCCGAGCACCTGAGCGGTATCGAGGTGGTGGACGACTACCAGGTGCAGATCACCTTGAGCCAGCCCAACGCCACCTTCCTGCACGTGATGGCGATCAACTTTGCCTCGATCGTGCCCCGAGAGGCCGTCGAGCAATGGGGTGCCGACTTTGGCAAGCACCCGGTAGGCAGCGGTGCCTTCAGCCTGGCTGAATGGAAACTGGGCCAGCAGTTGGTGTTCAAGAAAAACCCGGACTACTTCAAGGCCGGCTTGCCGCATGTCGACAGCATCACGTTCGAGGTCGGCCAGGACCCGATGGTCGCCTTGCTGCGCCTGGAGAAGGGCGAGGTGGACATTGCCGGCGACGGCGTGCCACCGGCCAAGTTCCTGCAGTTCAAGAACGACCCGGCGTTCAAGCCTTTGGTGGTCACCGGCAACCAGTTGCAGACCGGCTACGTGACGCTGAAAACCACCTTGGCGCCATTCGACAACCTCAAGGTGCGCCAGGCAGTGAACATGGCCATCAGCAAGGATCGCATCGTGCGCATCATCAACGGCCGTGCGACCCCGGCCAACCAGCCGCTACCGCCGTCGATGCCGGGTTACGACGGCGACTACAAAGGCTATGCCTATGACGTCGAGGCCGCGAAAAAACTCCTGGCCGAGGCCGGCCTGGCCAAGGGTTTCGACACCGAGTTGTACGTGATGAACACCGATCCGCAGCCGCGCATTGCCCAAGCCATCCAGCAGGACCTGGCCAAGGTCAACATCCGGGTGAAGATCAAGTCACTGGCCCAGGCCAACGTGATCGCCGCCGGCAGTGCCCGGGACCAGGCGCCGATGGTCTGGTCCGGGGGCATGGCGTGGATTGCCGATTTCCCTGATCCATCGAACTTTTACGGGCCGATCCTCGGTTGCAGCGGCGCGGTGGAGGGTGGCTGGAACTGGGCCTTGTACTGCAACCAGGCACTGGACGCTGAAGCTGCGCGTGCCGACAGCATGGCCAGGCCCGAGCAGCAGGCCGAACGCACTGCACTGTGGAAGAAGATCTTTACCGAGGTCATGGCCGATGCGCCCTGGGTGCCGATCTTCAACGAACAGCGCTTCACCGTGCGCTCGGCGCGCATGGGCGGTGATGACAGCCTGTATGTGGACCCGGTGCATATCCCGGTCAACTACGACCATATCTGGGTCAAGTAAGCCTTGCCTGTTGCCGCGCCTGCAGGCGCGGACTTTCATCTGCCGGAGATCGCACTCATGTGCCAGAACTGCCTGGTCAAGACCATTCACAGCGTCCACAGCCACTTTGGCTGGGATAACAGCCTGACGCCTGCGGCCCACGTGGCGCCCGGCGCGACCCTGGAATTCAAGTGCCTGGATTCGGCCAACGGGTTTTTTACCCCGCGTTCCACCGTGGCCGATGTACTCAAGGTGCCGTTCGAGCAGATCAACCCGGTGACCGGGCCGATTTACATCGAAGGGGCCGAGCCCGGTGATGTGGTCAAGGTCACCCTCGACAGCTTCAAGCCCAGCGGCTTTGGCTGGACCGCCAACATCCCGGGTTTTGGCCTGCTGGCCGATCAGTTCAAGGCGCCGGCGCTAGCGCTCTGGCACTACGACAAGGACACCCTGGCTCCCGCGGCGTTCAGCGATTTTGCCAAGGTCCCGCTCAAGCCGTTTGCCGGCACCATTGGCCTGGCGCCGGCCATGGCCGGCCGGCACTCGGTGGTGCCGCCACGGCGGGTCGGCGGCAACCTGGACATTCGCGATCTGGCGGCGGGCACCACCTTGTACCTGCCGGTGGAAGTTGCTGGCGGCTTGCTGTCGATTGGCGACACCCATGCCGCCCAGGGCGATGGCGAAGTCGGCGGCACGGCCATCGAAAGTGCCATGGACGTGGTGGTCAAGCTCGACCTGATCAAGGCGATGCCCTTGGCGACGCCGCGCTTCAGCACCCCGGGCCCGGTCACCCGGCATCTGGACAGCGCCGGTTACGAAGCCTTCACCGGTATTGGCCCAGACCTGATGCAGGCGGCTCGCCAGGCGCTGAGCCAAACCATCGACTGGCTGTGCCGCGAACACCAGATGCCGGCCGAACAGGCGTACATGCTGTGTTCGGTGTGCGGCGACCTGCGCATCAGTGAAATCGTCGACGCGCCCAACTGGGTGGTGTCGTTCTATTTCCCCAACGTGGTGTTTGCCTGATGAGCGCCAGCCAGGATGCTACGCCACCGCTGCTGTCGGTCCAGCAACTGTGCATCGACATCGGACTGGGTACGGTGGCCCGGCGGGTGGTGCAACAGCTCAGTTTCGACCTGCACGCCGGGCAGACCCTGTGCATTGCCGGCGAGTCGGGCAGCGGCAAGTCGCTGACCTCGCTGGCGATCATGGGCCTGTTGCCCAAGGCGGCGCGGGTCAGCGCGGGGCGCATCGATCTGGCCGGGCGCAATCTGCTGACGCTGGACGAGCCGGCCTTGCAGGGACTGCGGGGCAAGCAGGTCGGGATGATCTTTCAGGAGCCGATGACCTCCCTCAACCCCTTGATGACCGTGGGCCAGCAACTGCAGGAAACCCTGCGTCGCCACGAGCCGCTGCCCCGTCGGGCGTTGCGCCAGCGGGTGCGCGAGATGCTGGAGTCGGTGCGCATGCCTCAGGTGGACAAGCGCCTGGAGCAGTATCCCCATGAGCTGTCCGGCGGCATGCGCCAGCGGGTGATGATTGCCATGGCCATGTTGTGCCGCCCGCAGGTGCTGATTGCCGACGAGCCGACCACGGCGCTGGATGTGACCATCCAGGCGCAGATCCTGGAGTTGATGCGCGAACTGCAACAACAGTACGGCACCAGCCTGCTGCTGATCACCCATGACATGGGCGTCGTGGCGGAAATGGCTGACCGTGTGGTGGTGATGAATCACGGGCGCACTGAAGAGCAGGCGCCCGTGCGGCAACTGTTCACCCGGCCGCAAGCCGAATACACCCGGCGCCTTTTGGCGGCAGTGCCAGTCCTGGGCACCGTGGCCGAACCGCAGGACCTCAGTGGCGAACCGCCGGTGTTGCAGGTGCGCGACCTGTGCGTACGTTTTCCGTTGCAGGCTGGCTGGTTCGAAGAGCGCAAACAGGTGCACGCGGTGGAGCAACTGAACTTCGAACTGCGCCGGGGCGAAACCCTGGGGCTGGTCGGGGAGAGCGGTTGCGGCAAGTCCACCACCGGCAAGGCACTGATGAACATGCTCGCCTATCAGGGCAGCGTGAAGTTGCTGGGCAAGGAACTCAACGGTTTGCAGGGGGCGGAGCTGCAGGCGGTGCGCCGGGATATCCAGATGGTGTTCCAGGATCCGTATGCCGCGCTCAATCCGCGCAAGAGTATCTTCGACCTGGTGGGCGAGCCCTTGCTGATCCACGATCGCCTGCCACTACCGGAGCGGCAGGTGCGGGTGGCGCAATTGCTTGAGCAGGTGGGCATGCCGGCGGATGCCATGCAACGCTATCCGCACCAGTTTTCCGGTGGCCAGCGTCAGCGGATCTGCATCGCCCGGGCCTTGTCGCTCAACCCCAAGGTGATCATCGCCGACGAGTCGGTGTCGGCGCTGGACGTCTCGGTGCAGGCGCAAGTGCTGGAGCTGCTGGAGCGTTTGCGCCAGGAACATCAGCTCAGTTACCTGTTTATTTCCCATGACATGGCGGTGGTCGAGCGCATCTGTCATCGGGTGGCGGTGATGTACGGCGGGCAGATCGTTGAAATCGGCCCCCGCGATCAGGTGCTGCACAACCCGCAGCATGCCTACACCCAGCGCTTGTTGAGCGCCGTGCCATTGCCGGATGTCGACAGGCGCCGCGACTTCAAGAGCCTGCTGCAGGAATACCAGCAGCCCAGTCCGATCAAGCCCCAGGGTTTCGAAATGCCGGTGCAGGCCTTTGCGCAACGGGGCCGGGAGCATTGGGTGGCGGTGTAGCCGGGGAGCTTTGCGAGTCAGCTGGCCCCAGCACGGCCTGCGCTACAGCGGGTTGGCGATGACGCTGCCTGGCAGAACCACCGCCCTCGGATGGCGGTGGTGTTCAGGCTCACATGAACTGCGCGTTCTCCGGCAGCATGGCACCGCCATCGACCACCAGGGTCTGGCCGGTGATGTAGCCGGCCTGTGGCGAGGCGAGGAACAGCATGGCGTGGGCGATATCCTCCGGGGTGCCCAGGCGCTTGAGCGGGATGTTGCGGGCCAGGGCCGGGGAGTCGCCCAGGCTGGCCAGGGCCTGGGTGGCGATCAGCCCGGGCTCGACGCCATTGACGGTGATGCCGTACTCGGCCAGCTCCAGCGCGGCCGAGCGGATAAAACCGTTGACTCCGGCTTTCGACGCGGCGTAGTGGGACAGTCCGGGAATCGCCGTGCGTGGCCCGGTCACCGAAGACGTGATGACAATGCGCGGATGTTCGGCCTGGCGCAGGGCGGCGAGGGCGGCCTGGGTCAGCCAGAAGCAGCTCTTGAGGTTCACCGCCAGGGTGCCTTCCAGGGTCTCATCGCTCAGGTCGATGAGGTTTTGCATGGGAAACATCCCGGCGTTGTGGATCAGCAGGTCCAGGCCACCGAAGGCTTCAAGGGTTGCGGCCACCGCCTGGTTGGCTGCAGCCCGGGTGCTCAGGTCGACGGTGAACAGTTCGGCGCTGCCGCCGGCTTCGCGGATCAGGCGCACGGTTTCGGCACCGGAAGCCTGGGTGCGCGTGGCAACCATGACCTTGGCCCCGTGGGCGGCGAAGACTTGCGCCAGGGCGCGACCGATGCCCTGGCCGGAGCCGGTGACCAGCGCGACGCGGCCGGTTGAATCGTGGGTCATGACGGCTCTCCTTGAGTGACCGTGCTCAGGCACTGGTCCAGTAGGTGGTTATGCAGGTCAACGTCCTGGCGGGTGGCCGCCGGACACATCAGGGCCATGTTGTGGAACGGCGTCAGCAGCACGCCACGGTTGAGAAGGTACAGATGCAGGTACGCTTCGATCAAGCCGTGCCGGGCGTGATGGGCTTCGCCGCCGTTGCGCGGTGCGTGATCCATGAACAGGTATTCGACCCGGGCGCCGATGCGCGTGACATGCCAGGGCAGCCGATGCTTTTCAATCAGCGCCTGCACTCCGACGCGCAGGTACTCCGCCAGCTCGATCATGTGGGCATAGTTGGCCTCGGTCATCACCTCGCTGAAAGTGGCCCGCATGGCGGCCATCTGCAGGGCGTTGCCGGCCAGAGTGCCGCCGAAGCCGAAATGGTTGATGGCCTGCCCCGGCTGGAAATGCGGCAGCACCTGCCAGATGCGCTCGGCCATGGCTTGGCTGGCACCCCAGACGGCGGTGGGGATACCACCGGCAATGGACTTGCCGAGGACGAAGAAGTCCGGCTGCAATTGGTGTTCGCCGCAATAACCGCCTGGGCCGCAGGACAGGGTGTGGGTTTCATCGATGATCAGCGGCACGTCAAAGCGCCGGGTCAATGCTCGCAGGCCGTCATGAAAACCCGGGGCCGGCGGCACCATGCCAACGTTGGTCATGAAGGGTTCGGTCAGCACCGCGGCCACGTCGCCATGGGCCAGGGCCGCTTCCAGGGCCGCCAGGTCGTTGAACTCCACCAGCCGGGTGGTGGCCTCGTGCTGCAGGCCGTTGGCGTGCACGCCGTCGCGGGCAATCATCTGGCCCTGGGGGTCGAACTCGACCTGGGACTCATCGACACTGCCGTGGTAGTTGCAGTTGAACACCAGGACCTTTTGCCGTCCGGTGATCATCCGGCACAGGCGCAGGACGAAGCGGTTGGCATCGGTGGCCGAGGTGGTGACCTGCCAGTAGGGCAGGCCGAAGCGCCGGCTCAGTTCCCTGCCGACCCACAGGCTGTCGGCGGTGGGCAGCATCAACGTCGAGCCGTGCAGCGCCTGCTCGGCAATGGCCGCCGCCACCGCGGGCTGGGCGTGGCCGAACATGGCGCCGGTGTCGCCCAGGGCAAAGTCCACATACTCATGGCCGTCGCAGTCCGTCAGGGTTGCGCCCCGGGCGTCGGCCACCATGATCGGGTACGTCCCGGGCCATTGCTGCATCCAGTGCAGTGGCGCGCCGTACAGCCAATGCTTGAGATTCTCCTGGTAGAAGGCACCGGAGCGCGGATGGTGCTCGGTGAACAGTTGCAGTTCGGATTGATAGCAGTTGGCGACGCGGTGCAGATCGAGGCCCAGAGTCATGGAAGTGTCCTGTGCAAATGCTTGAGGCTGCCGCGGGCGCTGGCCTGGGGCAGAGGGAGAAGTCAGGAGTAGAGGGTGCGGTTCAGCACCTGGGCCAGGGAGCCCACCGGGAAGTTGGCAACGCTGCTGAAGTCAGCACTCTGGTAGCCGAAGATCTTGCCGTCACTGCGCCCGGCCTTGAGATCGATAAGGACCAGGCCCAGGGTCGGGACAATCTTCTCGCGCCAGACAAACAGGTAGCACTGATCGGCGATCTTGTAGTAGTGACAGCGATCAGTGTCCGCCAGGCCCTGCTCGACGCCCTTGAGGCACTGCCAGCTGTAGAAGTTGGCATTCAGGTAGACGTGCTCGTACGCCTCGCTGGTGCTGTAGACATACTGGTTGCGCAGGCCGATCAGCTCATCGGTGGGGGCATGTCGCGGGGTGTTCGAGGTGTGCGGTGTGTCGATGCTGCCGTGCAGGAATTGCGCTTTCACCGAAGTCAGTTCACCGCCGGCCAGCGCTCGGCTGAACAGGTCGACAGCGCATTCGGCCTGGCTCGGCATTTGGCCGATGACGGCGGTGAAGCACTGCTGTTCAAGGTCAAGGACCAGGCTCACGGAATGCGTTCGGCCTTCTTCCTGCTTGAGGAAATCCACCAGGTAGAGGCCGGGACGCACGCTGGTGGCGCGATAGGCCAGATCGGCGCTGGCAGGCTCGCCGACGGCGTTCCAGCAAAGGGTCTTGGCGGCGAAGCGGTGTTCGATCTGCCAGCCGTTATCGAAGTGCAGGGTCAAGGTACGACCGGCCAAGTCATCCACTGCCGCAAGGATGTGGTTGTCATTGGCAAAACCGTGCGCCAGGGCGCCGACGGTGATCCATTCTGGTTGCTGGTTCATGGCAAGGCTCTTGTCTACCGAAGGAGAGCCTCATGTTCAGCCCGTGAGCCGGGGTTGCCCATCAACCGAATGGTTGAGTACCTGGCGGCAGGTAGGCCCTGGCTGCTGATAAAAAATTGGCCATTTATAGAAACAATGCACTGACCAGCTCGGTGCGGTTGCCGACCCCGACTTTGCGAAACAGGTTGATCAGGTGCGTTTTTACCGTTGGCAAGCCCAGGTCCAGATGCCTGGCTATGGTCTTGTTGTCCGCGCCGTCGCGCAGTAGCCAGGCGATCTCGCGTTCCCTGGGGGTCAGGCCGGCCAGGCGCTCATCGACTCGGGAATAGGGGGCCAGTGCGGCGATTTCCAGCAGGCCCTGCAAGGCGTGCAGGGTGCCCAGTTCTTCGACACTGAAGTGTCCCAGCCGACTGTCCCGCAGCAATGACAGGCCGGCGATGGGGCGCTGCTGGTCACAGGCGAGGATCTCCACCACATCCAGTATTCCGTGGCGCTCCAGGAAGCCCTGGTAGACCGCGGTTTCATGGCGTCCCTGCTGGGCCATGCCCATGTGCAGCGACAGCACCGGGCGTCCGGCGGCGGCGCAGTGGCGCGGTTGCAGCGGGTCGTAGTGTCGATAGCGTTGCAGGTAGGCCTGGTGCATCTGCTCAGGCATGCGGTACAGCGAGAAGTCCTGGGCCTGCAGGTGCGGGTCGATGCGGTAGAAGGCACAGAGCGTGGCGGGCACCACCCGGGTAAAGGCGGCAATGCAGCGTTGTCCCAGTTCATGAGCCCCGGGCAAGGAGGCGGGCGCGATCATGGGATGGCTCCTTGACTGCCGATGGGCAGTGGCGCGGATGAATGAGGCCGTCGAGTGGCGCTACTGGACGTTGTTGTCCCGGGCCGGGATACGCCGAGTGAAAACCAGCGTGGGGGTGTCTGGCAAGTGTCTGTGGCAAGAGTAAAGGCTGCGCTCGCTATCCGCTCGAACGCAGCCTGGGGCGATGATTACCTACGGGCCTTGCTCAGGCCCTCGGCCAGCGCATTGACGATGACATCCACCTGGGCCTGCTGGATCACCAGCGGCGGCGAGAGAATGATCTTGGTGCCCACAGGGCGCACCATGACCCCGTTATCCCGGGCGATCTGCGCCACCTGGTTGGCGTAGCCGCTCATCGGGTCGATGGGCTCGCGGGTGGTCTTGTCCGCCACCAGGTCCAGGGCCAGCATCAGGCCCTGGCCCCGCACCTCGCCGACGGTTTCAAAACGTTCGACGAAGGGCTGCAGCTTGCCCAGCATGTAGTCGCCCATTTTCGCGGCGTTGGCCGGCAGATCTTCCTTGACCACGATATCCAGGCAGGCCAGGGCCGCAGCGCAGGCCACCGGGTGCCCGGAGTAGGTGTAGCCGTGCATGATGGCGCCGGTAAAGTTGGCGTTCTTTTCGAAGGCTTCCTCAATCCGTCGGTTGACCACGGTGGCACCCAGAGGGATGTAGCCCGAGGTGATGCCCTTGGCCAGGCACATGATGTCGGGTTTGACGCCCCACAGGCGGCTGCCGAACATCGAGCCGCTTCGGCCGAAACCGGTGACCACTTCGTCGGCGATCAGCAACACACCGTACTTGTCGCAGACTTCGCGGATCAGCGGCCAGTAGTTGGCCGGAGGCACGATGACCCCACCGGCGCCCTGGATCGGCTCGGCGATGAACGCGGCGACGGTGTCCGGGCTCTGGAACTGGATTTCCCGCTCCAGCAGGTCGGCGCAGATCTTGCCCAGCTCCTCGGGGTCCTGGCTGTAGGGGTTGCGATACAGCCAGGGGGTATCGATGTGGTAGCAGCCGGGCAGCAATGGTTCGTAGTTGCGGCGGAATACTGTATTGCCGTTGACCGAGGCGCCGCCGAAGTGGGTGCCGTGGTAGCCCTGGCGCAGGGAAATGAACTTGGTGCGGTCAGCCTGGCCTTCGAGCTTCCAGTACTGGCGGGCCAGCTTCAGTGCGCTCTCGATCGCGTCCGAGCCGCCGGAGCTGAAAGCCACCCGGCGCATGTCCTCGGGCTCCAGCAAATTCATCACCACCCGCGACAGCTCTTCGGCGCGAGGGTGGCTGACCCCGTCAAACAGCTGGAAATACTCCAGCTCATCGAGCTGCGCGGTGATCGCGGCCTTCACTTCCTTGCGGTTGTGGCCGACGTTGACGTTCCACAGGCCGGCAACGCCATCCACCAGCTGATGGCCCTTGTCGTCATATACATAGCAGCCATCGCCACGGACGATGCGAATCGGCTCGCGTTGCTTCATTTCGTTGGGGTGCAGCATGGGGTGCCAGAAACGGCTTGCTTCGCTCACGTTGAGTCTCCTGAAAACGCACGGACAGCGTGGAGCTATTAGTGCGTCATTTATAGCCGCCTGGCTTGCCTCTGTGTGCCAGGGCACTTGATCCAGGCTGCCAGCCCCTTGTAGTCGGGCCGGTAGCGCGGGCTCATGCACCCCCTCGTCGGCCCGACCCGGCAATGCAGCCCCGGCAGGAGCGGGCTTGCCAGCGAAGGTGCTGGCGTGATTGGCAGCCAGGGCCAAGTTTTGCGGCAGCCAGGGTCAAGACGGCATTCGGCTTTGAGCTCAGAGTCTCTCTCGAACAAGGTCTACCTGCGAGGATTCAAGATGAGCGTTGCCATCGACCCACGTGTCGCTGCATTCATAGACAGTCAGCATGGCCTGCTGATTGACGGTCACAGCCAGCCGGCGCTCTCCGGGGCGCGGATGGCGGTGTACAACCCCGCCAGCGGCGAGCAATTGACCCAGGTCGCGGCCGCCGCCCAGGCCGATATCGATCTGGCGGTGGGTGCTGCACGCCGGGCCTTCGAGGGCAGCTGGAAGCGGCCTGCGGATCGGGAGCGCCTGCTGTTGAAGCTGGCGGACCTGCTGGAGGCCAATGGCGAGGAGCTGGCCCAGCTGGAAACCCTCAACAACGGCCAGTCGATCCACCTGGCCCGGGCCCTGGAAGTTGGTGCGGCAGCGGAATTCACTCGCTACATGGCCGGCTGGGCCACGAAGATCGAAGGCAAGAGCCTGGACGTATCCATCGCGGCGGTGCCGGGGGCGCAGTACCGGGCCTACACGGTGCCGGAGCCGGTGGGAGTGGTGGGCGCGATCGTGCCGTGGAATTTCCCGCTGTTGATGGCCATCTGGAAAATCGTCCCGGCGCTGGCCTGTGGTTGCACCGTGGTGCTCAAGCCCGCGGACGAGACGCCACTGACGGCCCTGCGCCTGGGGCAGTTGTGCCTGGAGGCAGGCATTGCTCCCGGGGTGGTCAACGTGGTCACCGGCAGCGGGGCCGAGGCCGGTGCCGCACTGGCCGCCCATCCGGGCATCGACAAGCTGGCGTTCACCGGTTCGACCCAGGTCGGCAAGCTGATCGGCCATGCCGCAGTGAACAACATGACCCGTTTCTCCCTGGAGCTGGGAGGCAAGTCGCCAGTGATTGTCCTCGGCGACTGCGATCCGCAAACCGCCGCCGCCGGGGCTGCTGGCGCGATCTTCTTCAACCAGGGACAGGTCTGCACCGCAGGTTCACGGTTGTACATCCAGCGTGGGGTCTATGCCGAAGTGCTGGAACGATTGGTGGGCATCGCCGAATCTCTGAGCATTGGTCCGGGGCTGGACGAGCAGGCACAGATCAACCCGCTGATCTCCGCCAAGCAGCAGAAGCGCGTGCTGCAGATGATCGCTCGCGGGGTCGAGGAGGGCGCCAAGGTGCTCTGTGGCGGGGTCGCCCATGGCAATCAGGGGTTCTATGTGCGCCCCACTGTAGTGACTGACGTGCATGCCGACCTGCAGTTGGTGCGGGAGGAAGTCTTCGGCCCGGTGGTGGTCGCCACGCCGTTCGATACCCTGGAGGAAGTGGTGGCCCTGGCCAATGACAACCAGTACGGGCTGGGGGCAAGCATCTGGTCCAACGATTTGGGCCGGGTCATGCAATTGATCCCGCAAATCAAGGCTGGCACGGTCTGGGTCAACACCCACAACATGCTGGATCCATCGATGCCTTTCGGTGGCTACAAGCAATCCGGGATCGGGCGCGAGATGGGCCACGCGGCCATCGAGGCCTACACCGAGAACAAGTCGGTGTGCATTGCCTATTGATGCGTCCCACGGTTTGCAGTGTTGATGAGTAGGAGCCGGCTTGCCGGTGAGCAGGCACCTGAGTCGGGAGCGACCCTTGAGGGCGCTTTCCCTGGCAAGCGGAACGCCGTCCGGCCGCTCCTACGGGTTTGCTGGTCAGTGGCTCTTGCAAGAGCTGGTTCATTCGATTTGGAGCTGCAGCGGACAGCCAAGCATTGAGCCCGTTATCAGGCGTGCCCTTGAAATGCCTAGAACAATAATTACCCACCCATGCTTTCGAGGTTTACCACCATGTCGCTCAACGACAGACTCAACCGGCACCTGGATCAGGGTGTAGTCGGTTTTCCCACGGCGCTGGCCAGTGCCGTCGGCCTGATCATGGCCAGCCCGGTGATCCTCACGGCCACCACCGGATTTGGCATCGGTGGCGGTGCCTTTGCCGCGGCGATGGTGATCGCCCTGGTAATGATGCTGGCGCAGTCCACCACGTTCGCCGAGGCCGCCTGCCTGTTGCCCACCAACGGCTCGGTCTACGACTACCTGGCTTGCGGGCTGGGACGTTTCTTCGCGATCACCGGGACCTTGTCCGCCTACCTGATCGTGCACGTGTTTGCCGGTACTGCGGAAACCATTCTCAGCGGCGTCATGGCCCTGGTGAACTTTGAATCCCTCAACACCCTGCTGGAGCAAAGTGGCAGCGCCTGGCTGGTGGGGGTCGGGCTGGTGCTGTTCTTCGGCCTGTTGAACGCCGTGGGGATCACCGCCTTCAGTCGTGCCGAGGTGATCCTGACCTTCGGCATGTGGAGCACGCTGATCATCTTCGGAGTACTTGGGGTGATCAAGGCGCCGGCGGTGGAGCTCGATGGCTGGTTCGGTGCCTCCATGGTAGGCACCGATTGGTCGACCATCCTGTCCCTGGTGGGCATGGCCATGTTCATGTTTGTCGGCTGCGAGTTCGTCACCCCCCTGACCCCGGATGTGCGCAAGGCCGCCAAGACCATTCCCCGGGCCATGGCGCTGGGGCTGGTGGGCGTCGCAGTGTGCATGTTCATCTACGGTGCGGCGATGAAGCGGCAAGTGGCGAACATCGCTCTGAGCGAGGATGGCAGCGTGCACTTGCTGGACACGCCGATGGCCATTCCGCATTTCGCCGAGCAGGTCATGGGCCCGTTCGGCCGTATATGGCTGGGTATCGGCCTGCTGTTCGCCGGTGCCGCGACCATCAATACGCTGATGGCCGGATTGCCGCGGATTCTCTACGGCATGGCCCTGGATGGCGCATTGCCCAAGGTCTTCACCTACCTGCATCCACGGTTCAAGACGCCGTTGTTGTGCATTGCCGTGGCCGTGCTGATTCCCTGCCTGCATGCCTGGTGGCTGGGGGGCAGTACCGACAGCATCATGCACCTGGTGCTGGCGGCGGTCTGTGCCTGGAGCACCGCCTACCTGCTGGTCACCCTGTCGGTGGTGATGCTGCGGATTCGCCGCCCCGATCTGCCCCGGGCCTACAAGTCGCCCTGGTTCCCGCTACCGCAGATCCTGTCTTCGGTAGGCATTCTCCTGGGCATGTGGTTCATCACCCCGCCGGGGATGAATCCGCGGGATATCTACGTGCCCTTTGGCAGCATGCTCGGGCTGACAGCCATCTATGCCCTGGCCTGGACCCTGCTGGTGCAGAAGGTCAATCCGTTTCGCCCGGTACCGGTGGAGGAGGTGCTGCAGCAGGCGCTGAACCTTATGCCGGATGAAGCCCCTAGCCCTCGGGAGAACGTGCCTGATGAATCTTTCAAGCTGGCGACAAAGCCTCTTTGAACTGTGGCACCGGCCCCCTTCCGGCTACCGTCCGGGGTGGACCCTGGGGCAAGTACGTCGCGATCTGCAGGGGCTCGACTTTAGCCCCCACAGCACCGTCATGGGGACTTTCCGCTGCCCGCAGAGCGGCCTGGAATTTACTCTGGTAGAGCGTCCCCAGGCGCAGTTCCTGATGCACATCGTGGTGTGTGAATGGTGTTTGCGGGTCCCCAGCGACAGGCCCGGCCAGGCCCGGATTGTCCTGCGTCACACCGGTGCCATTCGCCGTCAGGGTGTTGCGGCAAGGCTGGTGGCTGGGGAGCCCGCAGAGTGGCAACCGCTGTTGCATAGCTTGTGCAATGACCCGCGCCTACTCGGCGAGTTGCTGCCATTGGACTTCAAGCGCCTCGAACTGCGGCGCGACGAGCAGGGTTGGCAGGTGCGACTGGAACACTTCGGCGCCAGTGAGGTGGTCAACCGCCTGCCGGGGTTCAGGCGCTATATCCGCTTGAGCGTTGAACAGCGGGCGGCACTGCTGGGCAGCTTCACTCAGTTGTACGCGCTTCTACGAGAATTCTGACCGACATAACCGTAAGTGCTGGCATACACCCTGCTTAAGCCGTAACAGACTATCCATGCTGTCAGGCACCTTGCCTGGCAAATGGATAACATGTTAATGATATCGCCATAACAACAAAGGCGGTCCAAACCGGCTTCTGGAGGTGCACAGTGCTTGCTTCGCATAGTTTCAGTTCCTGGGTAGGTGCCTTGCAGGGTGTCTGCGGTCGATTTGATGCCCGTCCGGCGCGAAACCCTGCCTTGTTCATCGGTGAAGTGGGGTTGCAGGACTACGCCGGGCTGGAGGTGGCGCAGATCCGCACCAATGCCGGGCTGATTTCCCGGCAGGGCACCAAGGTCGACCAGGAGGACGACCGCCATTGTTTCCTGATCATCCAACGCAGTGGCCATGCACGACTGAGCCAGGGTGGCGAGAGTGTCGAGCTGGCCCCGGGTGACATGGCCCTGCTGGACTCCGCCGGCGCTTGTGAGATCGTGCCTCACGGCCTGATCGAACATGCTTCGTTCCATTTGTGCCGGGAAGAGGTTTATCGCCACCTGCCGGCCCAGCAGCCCAAGTTCGGCAAGCTGTCGCAGAATTGCGCCAGTGGGCGCTTGATGCGTCTGTTGGTAGAGCAGATTTGCGCTGGTGACCTGCAGGGCTGTGCCGCGCAACAGGAAGGGCAAGCGCTGCAGGAAGCGTTGATTGCCCTGCTTGGGCCAACCCTGCGCCAGACCGCCAGCACCCTTGGCGGTTTTGACCAGAGCCTGCACGGCCATTGCCTGCGTGATCAGGCCCGACAGTTGATCAACCAATCCCTCAACGAGCCGGGTCTGACCCCGGTGTCCCTGGCGGGGCAGCTGAATATCTCGGTGCGCCAGCTGTACCGACTGTTTGAAGAGCAGGGGGACAGCGTGTGCCGGTTCATCCAGCGCTCACGGCTCAAACGCAGTGCCGCGGACCTGAGTAATCCGCAGCTGCGCAACGAGTCGATTACCGACATTGCCTTTAAATGGGGCTTCACCGATTCGGCGCACTTCAGCCGGACCTTCAAGAAACATTTCGAGCAATCACCCCGGGACTTTCGCGCCCGCTCCCTGAGCGCTTAGCAGGCGCCGGCGCTTGTCGGCGAACGGGGAAACAGCGCATTGGCCTTGCTGTCGCCTTCGCTGGCAAGCCAGGGCCTTCAAAAAAACGCCTGGCGCGACACTGTTTGCTGTCTGCGGCAGGGGCGATTTCAGGGGTTTTCCAGGTCATGTCCCAGGGACTGGATGAACAACGAAAACAGCTCTGGCTGGCTGGAGATATCCAGCTTGGCGTAAAGGTGTCGACGGTGCACTTTGATGGTGTCGGGCGAGATCTTCAGGCGTTCGGCCATGGCCTTGGAGGAGAAGCCCCGGAGGATCAATCGGGCAATCTCCAGCTCCCGCTCGGAAAGCACAGCACTGCCAAAATGGCTCAGGGCGTCACGGATCTGGCTGGCCATTTCCTCTGTCGCCGGTCCTTGGGGACGTGTCTGGCTGTGCTGCCAATGTTGCTGCATCAGCGGCAGGACCCAGGCGGCAAAGGTGGTGAGCTGGCCGATTTCCTCGCTGTTGAAGACCCGCTGGCTGCCCAATGACAGGGACAGGGTGCCGGCATCGGGCAGTTGCAGGATGAATTGCACTTCATCTTCCAGGACGTTGTCGTGAAAGTAGCTGAGAAAGTACTCGCTCTGGCGGAAGTGGTCCGGGGCCACTTCTTCCAGGCGGTACAGGCCACTGGGGTAACCCTCGCGACAGGCCTGGAAAAACGGGTCCAGCAGGTACAGGCCGTTCAGGTAGGTGAGCATCGACGCCGGCTTGCTGCTGGGTTCGGCGTCATATTCCTCCAGGGCCTGGGGCGGGGCGCCCTTTGGGTAGTAGATCGCCAGGGCGTTGTCGAACGGCGTGGCCTGGTGCAGTAACAGGATCAGCTGCTTCCAGAATCGCGGGTTGCCAATCAGTGTAAGGGTGCGCCCCAGGCCGGCGTGCATGCCGACTTCCCTGAACAGACTACTCAAAGGCCTTGCTCCACTGGTTCACTGAAAGTGTGAAGGCACGGTTTCGTTGATTTGCTCGCCGTCGTCAAGGGGAGTACTCCAATAGGGGAATTGGTCGACCTGTCGTGACTGCCTAGAGTAGCTCCTATCAAGTGCGCCACAGAGTGCACTCGCCCGATGGATTTCGTTTCTGCCTCAGACCAACAATAAACACGAGGATAACGATATGAGCTCTCCTTCCACGCCAGACGGCGTGCTGAAACCAACCTTGAGTGTGTTCGACGTGGTGGCTATCACCGTGTCCGGTGTGACCCCCGCCAGTTCAGTGTTCGTGATTGCACCCTTTGCCATCCATCAGGCCGGCAGCGGGGTGTTCCTGGCGTTCGTCATTGCCGGTTTGCTGGCGCTGATGTTTGCCTTCTGTTACGCCGAGCTTGGCCGTGCCCACAATAGCGCCGGTGGCGAGTATGTGTATGCCAAGCGGGTGTTTGGCGGCATGGCCGGTTATGCCACTTTCCTTACGGTGCTGGTGATGCTGCTGTTCATTCCGCCGGTGCTGGCCACCGGGGCCGCCACTTACCTGAACAACGCCCTGGGCTCGAATTTCGATTCGCAGACCGTGGCCCTGGTGATCGTGGTCTGCAGTTATCTGCTGGGCATTCTCAATATCAAGCTCAATGCCTGGATCACCGGCACCTGCCTGCTACTGGAAGTGGCGGCATTGCTGGTGATCGTCTGGCTGGGTTTTGGCAACGCCGCACAGCCGCTGAGCATCCTGGTACACCCGCAGATCGTCGAGCATGGCGTGTTGCAGATGGCGCCCTGGGCTTTGGTGATCGGTGCTGTGGGCATTGGCCTGTTTTCCTACAATGGCTACGGGCCGGCGGTGCTGTTGGCTGAAGACATGAAGTGCAAGGGCCGTGGCGTACACAAGGCGGTGCTCTGGTCCCTGGTGCTGGTGGTGATCATCGAGCTGGTGCCGATTACCGCGCTGTTGATCGGCGCGCCGTCCCTGGATGCGATGCTCGCCAGCCCCGATCCCATCGGTTACCTGCTGACCAGCCATGGCAATGAAACCCTGGCCCGGGTGGTCAGCGGCGGGATCTTCCTGTCGGTGTTCAATGCGATTGTCGCCATCGTCATCCAGATTGGCCGAGTGGTGTTCAGCAGCGGTCGCGATGCTCTGTGGACGCCCACCATCAATCGCCTGTTCACCCGGATTCACCCACGCTGGGATTCGCCATGGCTGGCCACACTGTTCCTGGCGGTGCCCTCGGCGATTCTCAGCTTCAGCTCGAACCTGGCGGACCTGACATCCTTCAGCGTGCTGCTGATCATGCTGGTGTACCTGATCGTGGCCCTCAGCGCGCTGATGAGCCGAGTACTGCTGCGCGATCGTGAGCACCCTTATCGCATGCCCCTGTGGCCATTGCCGGCGCTGTTGGCGGTAATCGGCGCGGGGTATTTGCTGATCAATCTGTTCCTCGAGGCTTCCCTGCGGGACATCATGGTGATTATCGGGCTGCTGGCGCTGTCGGTGATCCTCTATGGCACCAACGGCCGGTACAGCCCGGCGTTTCAGAAACTGTAAGGAGTGGTTATGCGAGCACGTCAAATGGGCATCAGCCTGGGTCTGGGGACGCCAGGCCCGTTCAATGCGATTACCGATGTTCCCGGGGTGCGGGTGGGGCACAGCACCCTGAAAACCACCGTGGAGGGCAAACAGGTGCGTACCGGGGTCACGCTGATCCAGCCTCGCGCCGGGCACGCACGGCAGCAGCCCTGCTTCGCGGGCTGCCATGTACTCAACGGCAATGGCGACGCCACGGGCCTGGAGTGGATTCGCGAGGCCGGGACCCTGAGTACGCCGTTGGCCATCACCAATACCCACAGTGTCGGGGTGGTGCGCGACAGCTTGATCGCTCTGGAGCGCGAGGCCCTGGCAGACCCGGCGGTGTACTGGTGCATGCCGGTGGTGATGGAAACCTACGACGGCCTGTTGAATGACATCTGGGGCCAGCATGTCGGTCCGCAACAGGTCCGCGAGGCCATGGCCTGCGCCGAATCCGGGCCGGTGGCCGAGGGCGCGGTCGGTGGCGGCACCGGGATGATCTGCCACGAGTTCAAGGGCGGTATCGGTACCGCTTCACGGCGGCTGACGCAAGAGCAGGGCGGTTACACCGTTGGCGCCCTGGTCCAGGCCAATCACGGCAAGCGTGAAGAACTGCGGGTCGATGGTTACCCGGTAGGGCGTCGCCTGCGGGATATTCCCTCGCCGTTTGCCGAGCGTGGTACCCCGGGCATGGGCTCGATCGTGGTGATCCTGGCCACCGATGCGCCATTGCTGCCGCATCAGTGCCAGCGCCTGGCACAGCGCGCGTCTATCGGTATTGCCCGGACCGGCGGCGGCACCGAGGATTCCAGTGGCGATATCTTCCTGGCCTTTGCCACGGGAAACCGGGACTTGCCTGCTGCAGACTACGGTCGCAAGGATCTGGCGTTCACTGCGCCCCTGGCCATGCTCAACAACGATCACATTTCACCCTTGTTCAGCGCCGCCGCCGAGGCGGTGGAGGAAGCCATCATCAACGCCATGCTGGCGGCCGAGCCAATGACTTGCGCCGACGGGGTGCAAGTTCCGGCCCTGAGCCCGCAAACACTGGTCGAGGCATTGGAACTAACTGGTTGGGCCAGAAGTTGACGGACTAAAAACTGCGATGCAGTTGGCATAACTGGGGTTATGGATATTTAATAATTAAATTGTAGATTGTCGGACAATTACAGCCGTTAATCATGGTTGAAAATAATCTTTTGACTGAGTGGTCATTGTTTGCTGGAGTTTTTTGGAACAGTGGAATTTGACGTCAAAATAGTAGTGGACGTTCGATTTCGAATTGTGTCAGCTTTCTTTCGCCTACTTAGGGCGAGTGATAGGACGATCTCGCCAGGGATTGTCGCTATCTGACAAAAACTGTTCCATTGATTACAAGGAAGTTTGTTTATGTCAAAAGTAACAGAGAACGCTATTGCACTTGCTGAACAACAACTGGGGCCAGTGGCAGCAGCAAGTTCGGCGTATGACCAGATCAATAGCTTCAGCCACCTATACGACCGTGGCGGCAATCTCACGGTTAACGGCAAACCCTCGTTCTCGGTCGACCAGGCCGCCACGCAGCTGTTGCGTGACGGTGCTGCCTACAAAGACCTGAACGCTAACGGCAAGATCGACCTGACCTACACCTTCCTGACTTCGGCTTCCTCGAGCACCCTGTACAAGCATGGTATCTCCGGGTTCAGCCAGTTCAGTGCCCAGCAAAAAGCCCAGGCCGTGCTGGCCATGCAATCCTGGGCTGATGTGGCCAACGTCGTGTTCACCGAGAAAGCCACGGGCGGTGACGGCCACATGACTTTCGGCAACTACAGTGGTGGCCAGGACGGCGCTGCGGCATTTGCCTACCTGCCGGGCACCGGTGCCGGTTATGACGGCACGTCGTGGTACTTGACCAACAGCAGCTACACCAAGAACAAGACTCCCGAGCTGAACAACTATGGCCGTCAGACCCTGACCCATGAGATCGGCCACACCCTGGGCCTGGCTCACCCCGGCGACTACAACGCCGGTGAAGGCAACCCGACCTACAAGGATGCTACCTACGGCCAGGACACCCGTGGCTACAGCGTCATGAGCTACTGGAGTGAAAGCAATACCAACCAGAACTTCAGCAAGGGCGGGGTCGAAGCCTATTCGTCCGGCCCGCTGATGGATGATATTGCCGCCATCCAGAAGCTCTACGGCGCCAACTACGCTACCCGTGCCGATGACACCACCTACGGCTTCAACTCCAATACCGGGCGCGATTTCTACAGCGCCAGTTCGGCCTCGGACAAGCTGGTGTTCTCGGTGTGGGACGGTGGTGGCAACGACACCCTGGACTTCTCCGGCTTTACCCAAAACCAGAAGATCAACCTCAATGCCGGTTCGTTCTCCGACGTTGGCGGCATGGTGGGTAACGTCTCCATTGCCCAGGGCGTCAGCGTGGAGAACGCCATCGGCGGTTCGGGTAACGACCTGTTGATCGGCAACGATCTGGCCAACGTGCTCAAAGGTGGTGCCGGTAACGACATCATCTACGGCGGCGGTGGTGCGGATCAGCTGTGGGGCGGTTCGGGTGCCGATACCTTCGTGTTCGGTGCCAGTACCGACTCCAAGCCGGGCGCAGCCGACCAGATCATGGATTTTGTCAGCGGCCTGGACAAGATCGATCTGACCGGGATCACCAAGGGCGCAGGCCTGCACTTCGTCAACGCCTTCACCGGCGCGGCAGGTGATGCAATCCTCAGCACTTCCGGGGGCATCAGCACCTTGTCGGTGGACTTCTCCGGGCACGGCGTGGCGGACTTCCTGGTCACCACCGTTGGCCAGGCAGCAGTCGGCGACATCGTCGCCTAAGTGAGGTAGACGCGGGGCGGCGCCGATGCGCGGCCCTGCGTTCTTGCATTGGCCAAGGGGCTGAGCGAGTCTACCGGCCGGACGGAGCATTCTATGACCCCACAAACCTTGAGTTGCAGGGCGGCCGCTTGGCTGCTGGCGACGCTGATGATGTTTTATGGAGCAATAACCATGGCAAGCAGCCTGCTATTGGCGGACCCCTCGGAACTGGTTGGACACTGGCAGTTGCAACAGGCAGCACAGCCTGGCAACAGCTGTGCTCTGGACTTGCTGCAGAACGCGGCCTTGGGCGACGGTGCCGAATGCCTGTCGAAGTGGATCGGTGAAGCCGCGGTAGGCTGGTTTCCAGAGCCCGACGGCATCGCCATCACCGGGCGTGAAGGTTCAAGAGTCATCTTTTTCAGCCGACAAAAAGAAGGCCTGTATGAGGCACGGCTGAAGACTGACGAATTGATTGTTTTACAACGCGCTCGCTAATTAAGTGCAGAGGCTGTTCGTTTAATATTGAATGGCCATTGTTTCGTGACTCTTGTACGGGCGGGTTTATAACCGGGCTGCTGTTATTGACAGCTGTCCGGTTTGGACGTGTCCGCACGTCTTTTAGACTAAGGGAGCGCGTTGTTAGTTGTGTCGTATATGGGTTCCTCGCGTTAGGCGTGGATGGTCAGCTCAGGGAAAATGTTGAAGATGGTGAAGATTACTCATCCTGCACCACTGTTTAAGGCACTGGGCGAATATAAAAGCATCCTTATCAGTGTCGGTTGTTTCACTGCGTTGATTAACGTGCTGATGCTGGTGCCGTCCATTTACATGTTGCAAGTCTACGACCGGGTACTGTCGTCGCAGAATGAAACCACCCTGGTGATGCTGTCGCTGATGGTGGTGGGATTCTTCCTGTTTATCGGTCTCTTGGAAGTGGTGCGCAGCTTTATCGTCATTCGCATCGGCAGTCAGTTGGAGCGGCGTTTCAACCTGCGGGTCTATCAGGCGGCGTTCGAGCGTAATCTGTCCCGGGGCGAAGGCCATGCCGGGCAATCCCTGGGCGACCTGACCCATATCCGCCAGTTCCTCACCGGGCCGGCGCTGTTCGCCTTCTTCGATGCACCGTGGTTTCCCATCTATCTGTTGGTGATCTATGCCTTCAACGTCTGGCTTGGGGTGTTTGCCACGGTCGGCGCGCTGCTGCTGATTGCCCTGGCATTCCTCAATGAGGCAATGACCAAGAAGCCCCTGGGGGAGGCCAGCGGTTATTCGCAAAAGTCCACGCAACTGGCCACCAGCCACCTGCACAACGCCGAAACCATCCAGGCGATGGGCATGCTCGGGGCGTTGCGCAAACGCTGGTTCGCGGTGCATTCGCGCTTCCTGAGTTTGCAGAACCAGGCCAGTGACACCGGGTCGGTGATCAGCTCCTTGAGCAAGACCCTGCGCCTGTGCCTGCAATCGTTGGTGCTGGGCCTCGGCGCATTGTTGGTGATCAAGGGTGACATGACCGCAGGGATGATGATTGCCGGGTCGATCCTCATGGGCCGGGTGTTGAGCCCCATCGACCAGTTGATCGCGGTATGGAAGCAGTGGAGCTCGGCCAAGCTGGCCTATGGGCGCCTGGACGCGCTGTTGCGCGAATTCCCGCCCAGCGACACCGCCATGTCGTTGCCGCCGCCCAAGGGCCAAGTGAGTTTCGAGCAGGTCAGCGCCGGGCCACCCGGGCGTCGCCAGGCGACCTTGCAGCAGGTGAGCTTCAGCTTCAATGCCGGTGAAGTGCTCGGGGTGCTCGGCGCTTCCGGTTCCGGCAAGTCGACCCTGGCCCGGGTGCTGGTGGGCGTCTGGCCGACCCTGGCGGGCACCGTGCGCCTGGACGGCGCCGACATTCATCGTTGGAACCGTGACGAACTGGGTCCCTACATCGGCTATTTGCCCCAGGACATCGAGCTCTTCACCGGCAGCATCGCCGAGAACATCGCGCGCTTTCGCCAGGCCGACCCGGAACAGGTGGTCCAGGCCGCACAATTGGCCGGGGTGCATGAACTGATCCTGCGCCTGCCCCAGGGTTACGACACGGTGCTGGGGGATGACGGCAGCGGCTTGTCCGGTGGCCAGAAACAGCGAGTGGCCCTGGCCCGGGCGCTGTATGGCAATCCGAGCCTGGTGGTGCTCGACGAACCCAACTCCAACCTCGACACCGTGGGCGAAAGCGCCCTGGCAGCGGCCATTGCCCAGCTCAAGGCCAAGGGCACCAGCGTGGTCCTGGTGACCCATCGCTCGTCGGTGCTGGCCCTGGCCGACAAGCTGCTGGTGCTCAATGAAGGCCGCTTGCAAGCGTTCGGTCCCAGCCAGGAGGTGCTCAAGGCCTTGTCCGGTGCACAGCAGTCACAGGCCCAGGAGGCGGCCAAGCCCGCGGCAGCGGCAGCAGCACCCGGCGGCTTGAGCATGAGCCGCCAGTATCAGGCCCCGACACGGAATTCAGGCGCATGAGCAAGGACCGCAACATGATCATCGAAGAAGATTACGCGCCGGAGCGGGTTGAGCGAGACGCGGGTTTTTTCGCCCGCATGGGCTGGGTCCTGGCCCTGGTGGGGGCCGGCAGTTTCTTCATCTGGGCGGCGCTGGCGCCCCTGGACCAGGGGATTCCCGTGCAAGGCACGGTGGTGGTGTCGGGCAAGCGCAAGGCGGTGCAAGCCATGAGCAGCGGAGTGGTCAGCCGGATCCTGGTGCGTGAAGGCGAAAGCGTGAAGCAGGGCCAGCCGCTGTTCCGCCTGGACCAGACCCAGGTCGCGGCGGACGTGCAGTCCTTGCAGGCCCAGTACCGCATGGCCTGGGCCAGCCTGGCGCGCTGGCGCAGTGAGCGCGACAACCTCAAGCAGGTGGATTTTCCAGCACAACTGAGCAGCAGCGATGACCCGCGCCTGGCCCTGGTGCTGGAGGGCCAGCGCCAGCTGTTCAGCAGCCGTCGCGAGGCTTTCTCACGTGAGCAGGCGGGCATTCGCGCGAACATTGAAGGCGCCACCTCGCAACTGGCAGGCATGCGCCGGGCGCGCACCGACCTTGGCAACCAGGCCGAATCCCTGCGCCAGCAACTGAGCAATCTGCAACCCCTGGCGGACAACGGCTACATCCCGCGCAATCGTTTGCTGGAATACCAGCGGCAGCTGTCCCAGGTGCAGCAGGAACTGGCGCAGAACACCGGTGAAAGCGGGCGGGTCGAGCAGGGCATCCTCGAATCCCGGCTCAAGCTGCAACAACACAGTGAGGAATATCAGAAAGAGGTGCGCAGCCAGTTGGCCGAGGCCCAGCTCAAGACCCAGACCCTGGAGCAGCAACTGACCTCCGCCGGTTTCGATTTGCAAAACAGCGAAATCATCGCCACCGCCGATGGCATCGCGGTCAATCTTGGGGTGCACACCGAAGGCGCCGTGGTGCGCCAGGGCGAGACTCTGTTGGAGATCGTGCCGCAGGGCACCCATCTGGAAGTGGAAGGGCGGCTGCCGGTGAACCTGGTGGACAAGGTCGGCCCCCATCTGCCGGTGGATATTCTCTTCACCGCCTTCAACCAGAGCCGTACCCCGCGGGTGCCCGGAGAAGTCAGCCTGATTTCCGCGGACCAGATGATCGACGAGAAAACCGGGATGCCGTACTACGTGCTACGCAGCAGCGTCAGCGACCAGGCCATGGAAAAACTCAACGGGCTGGTGATCAAGCCCGGGATGCCGGCGGAGATGTTCGTGCGTACCGGCGAACGCTCGCTGCTCAATTACCTGTTCAAGCCACTGCTCGACCGGGCCGGCTCAGCACTGACCGAAGAATAAGGATGTTGCGTCGTATGAGTAAGCTTTCCATTCTCGCGGCAGCCTTGTCCCTGCTGGTGTGCCAGGGGGCCCAGGCAATGGGCCCGTTCCAGATCTACGAGCAGGCCCTGCGCAACGACCCGGTGTTCCTCGGTGCGCTCAAGGAGCGCGATGCCGGACTTGAAAACCGCGCCATCGGCCGCGCCGGGTTGTTGCCCAAGCTGGGCTACAGCTACAACAAGGGGCATAACAACTCCAAGGTCACCTACCTGGACACGGTGCGCGGCACCGTGACTGACAAGCGCAACTACGACAGTTATGGCTCGTCGCTGAACCTGCAGCAGCCGCTGATCGACTACGAGGCCTACGCCAACTACCGCAAGGGCGTGGCCCAGGCGCTGTTCGCCGACGAGAACTTTCGCAGCAAGAGCCAAGAGCTGCTGGTACGGGTCTTGAGCTACTACACCAGGGCGCTGTTCGCCCAGGACCAGATCGACATCGCCCAAGCCAAGAAGAAGGCCTTCGAGCAGCAGTTCCAACAGAACCAGCACATGTTCCAGCAGGGGGAGGGCACTCGCACCGACATTCTCGAAGCCGAGTCGCGCTACGAGCTGGCCACCGCCGAAGAGATCGAGGCCCGGGACGAGCAGGACGCCGCGTTGCGCGAGCTGGGGGCCTTGATCGGGGTGCCGACGGTCGATGTACGTGACCTTGATCCGTTGCAGGAGCATTTCCAGTCGTTCTCCCTGAGCCCGGCCAACTACGACACCTGGCATGAACTGGCCCTGAGCAACAACCCGGTTCTGGCGTCCCAGCGCCAGCGCGTGGAGGTGGCGCGCTTCGATGTGGAGCGCAACCGCGCCGGGCACCTGCCCAAGCTCAGTGCCTACGCCACGGTGCGCCAGAACGAGTCGGAAAGCGGCAACACTTACAACCAGCGTTACGACACCAACACCATTGGCATCGAAGTCAGCATGCCGCTGTACGCCGGGGGTGGGGTTTCGGCCTCGACGCGCCAGGCCAGCCGCAACATGGAACAGGCCGAATACGAACTCGATGGCAAGACCCGGGAGACGCTGATTGAACTGCGCCGTCAATTCAGTGCCTGTCTATCAGGGGTGAACAAGTTGCGCGCCTACCAGAAGGCCCTGACCTCGGCCGAGGCCCTGGTGATTTCGACCAAGCAGAGCATCCTCGGCGGCGAGCGGGTCAACCTGGATGCCTTGAATGCCGAACAACAGCTTTACACTACCCGACGTGACCTGGCCCAGGCCCGCTATGACTATCTGATGGCCTGGACCAAGTTGCACTATTACGCAGGAACCTTGCGGGAAGAAGATCTGGCCAGGGTCGATGAGGCCTTCGGCCAACGCACAGCGCCCTAGGTTCGGCTCACGCGAACCTCGGGCCACAGGGATAAAGGAGTTACAAACATGAGCATCTTTGACTACAAGAATGCCCTTGGCAGTGCCGGCAAAGCCCAGTACAGCGAGGCCATCACCTTGGCCTTGTATGCCTCGACGCCTACGGGCGAAGCGTTGCCGGGCACCTCGTGGCGGCCGATCAGCGCAACACAGCTGGGTTACCAGGGCAACGTCAGCGCCCAGGGCACTATTTCCGGCGAGCAGGCGAGCGTCAGAGATGCCCAGGTCGAAGTGCTGGGCAAATACGATGCGAGCGGGCAGTTGTTGTCCATCGGCATCAGCTTTCGCGGCACCGACAGCCTGGCGGACGGGGTGAATGACTTGCAGGCGGCTTTTGTCCCGGGGTTTGCCGACAACTACAGCCGGCTGGCCTTCGACAACCTGCTGGGCAAGGTGGCGGCCTTCGCCGCTGCCCAGGGCTTGGCGGGTAACGATGTGCTGGTCACCGGGCACAGCCTCGGCGGGCTGGCGGTCAACAGCCTGGCGGCGATGAGCCAGGATCACTGGGGCGGTTTCTTCAAGGACGCGAGCTATGTGGCCTTCGCCTCGCCGACCCAGAGCGCCGACAGCCAGCAGGTGCTGAACATCGGCTATGAAAACGACCCAGTGTTCCGCGTGCTGGACGGCACCCATTTCAACGGCTCCTCCCTGGGTACCCATGACCAGCCCCAGGCCTCGGCGACCAACAACATCGTCAGCTTCACCGATCACTATTCGTCGTTGCTCGGCAAGCTGGTGCCCCAGAGCATCCTCAACCCCTGGTCCTGGTCGGCGCACAGTGCGGTGGACTACGCCGCGGGCCTCAACCGCCTGATCGGCTCGGATTTCTACGACCTGACCAGCCGCGATTCGACGGTGGTAATCTCCAACCTGTCGGAGGGCAAGCGCGATCAGGTCTGGGTCAAGGACCTCAACCTCTACAGCGAACAGCACCAGGGCAGCACCTTCATCATCGGCACCCAGGGCAACGACCTGCTGCACGGCGGCAAGGGCAACGACTACCTGGACGGCGGTGCCGGCGATGACCGCTTTCGCGATGACGGCGGCTACAACATCATCCTCGGCGGCAAGGGCCATAACGTCCTGGAGTTGCAGCAGCCGCTGAAGAACTTCTCCATCGCCAATGATGGCGACGGCACCCTGTACATCCGCGATGCCTACGGCGGCATCAGCATGACCCGGGACATCGGCGCCCTGGTCAGTCACGAGGCCGGGAGCTTCTGGCAGCTGTTCGGCAAGGACGTGAGCTACAGCGTCACCGACAACGGCCTGCTCAACGGCAACCAGTGGACGGCCTACAACCACTCGCTCAACGGCGATGCCTACGGTAACGCGCTGGTGGCCAGCGTCGACGGCGACTGGCTGTTCGGCCATGGCGGCGACGACCTGTTGAGCAGCGACAAGGCCAACGTGACCTTCGTTGGCGGTACCGGCAACGACGTCATGCACTCCAGCGGCGGCGGGGCCAATACCTTCCTGTTCAGTGGCAACTTCGGCTTCGACCTGATCCACGGTTATCAGAACACCGACAAGCTGGTGTTCATGGGCGTGCCTGGGATCGATGCCCACTACGACTACAGCCAGCACCTGTCGCAGAACGGCAACGATACCTTGCTCAGTGTCGGCGAGTTTTCGGTGACTCTGGTGGGGGTCGGCATGGATGGTCTGAACGGTTCGGGCATCGTCTTCGCCTGATCAATGCACTACCGCAGCGCGGTGTCTTCAGAGGCCGCCGCATAGCCGCGCAGTCCAGGGAGTGAGGCTTCACTCCCTGTCGGTTGGCGAGGCTGGGAACGAGGAGGATTTGGGGGCTGGTCCCCTGCAGTAACAGGCAACAAGCTGGTCTGTCCCGGATGGACGATCCAACAAAAACAAAAACAGAGAAGTCATCGACATGGATGTTAAGCGTGATCAGCTCAAGGCGCTGACGGGCACCCTGTGCCTGGCGTTTGCCAGTGGTCTGCCGTTGCCGGCATTGGCCACCTATCAGGAAAGTGCGCGCCTGGGCGACCCGGGCAGTTGGCGCACGGCCGAATACCTTCAAGACTGGGGCCTGCAGCGCATGCAGGCGGACCAGGCCTATGCTGCGGGTATCACCGGCGCCGGGATCAGGATCGGCGCCCTGGATTCGGGTTTCGATGCCCGTCATCCCGAGGCCAGCCCGGAGCGCTTTCACCCGGTCACCGCGACTGGCGAGTTTGTCGATGGCACGCCCTTCAGCGTCTCCGGTGTGCTCAATGCGGCCAACGACAACCACGGCACCCACGTTACCGGGACCATGGGCGCGGCCCGCGATGGCATGGGCATGCACGGGGTGGCCTTCAATGCCCAGGTGTATGTGGGCAACACCAATCACAACGACAGTTTCCTGTTCGGCCCAAGCCCCGACCCCAAGTATTTCCAGGCGGTGTACGGCGTGTTGGCCGATGCGGGCGTGCGGGTCATCAACAACAGTTGGGGCAGCCAGCCCAAGGACGTCCGCTACCAGACCCTGGGCGACCTGCGGGCCGCCTATGCCCAGCATTTCCAGCAGGGCACCTGGCTCGATGCCGCCGCCGAGGTCTCGCGCCGCGGGGTGATCAATGTGTTCAGCGCCGGCAACAGCGGTTATGCCAACGCCAGCGTGCGCTCGGCCTTGCCGTACTTTCAGCCGGAGCTGGAAGGCCACTGGTTGGCGGTGTCGGGGCTGGACAAGAACAACCAGCAGAAATACAACCAGTGCGGGATCGCCAAATACTGGTGCCTGGCCACTCCGGGCGCGGCCATCACCAGCACCATCGCCGGTGGCGGTTATGCCACCTACAACGGCACCTCGATGGCCGCGCCCCATGCCACCGGCGCCCTGGCCCTGGTGATGGAGCGCTATCCCTACCTGAACAACCAGCAGGCCCTGCAAGTGTTGTTGACCACTGCCCGGCAGCTTGATGGCGCGCAGACCCAGGGGCCTACTTCCCTGGTTGGCTGGGGCGTGCCGGACCTGGGGCGGGCGCTGCACGGGCCGGGGCAATTGCTCGGTGAGTTCAAGGTCAACCTGGGTGCCGGGCAAGGGGATATCTGGAGCAATGGCATCTCGGACCAGGCCCTGGTGCAGCGCCAGGCCGAGGATGCTGCCGAGCACCAGGCCTGGCAACAGACCTTGAGGGACCGGGGCTGGACGCAGGGATTGGGCCCCGGGGCCAGCCAGCAGGAACAAACCGATTACGCCCTGGGCATGGCCCGCGACGCGGCTGCCGCGCAGCGTGATTACCAGGGCAGCCTGATCAAGTCCGGCCCCGGCTGGTTGGTGCTCAGCGGCGACAGCAACTACCGCGGGCCGACCACGGTCAACGGCGGCTTGCTGGCGGTCAATGGCCAGTTGGCGTCTGCGGTGACGGTGAATGGCGGTGGCACCCTGGGCGGCTCCGGACAAATTGCCGGGCTCACTGCCACGGCCGGCGCCCGGGTGGCACCGGGCAATTCCATCGGCACTTTGAATGTGGCGGGGAATGTTGATTTCCAGCCGGGCTCGACCTATGTGGTGGAGCTTTCCCCCAGTGCCAGCGACCGTATCGTTGCCACCGGCCAGGCCAGTCTCAATGGCGCCAATGTCAGTTTGCTGCCGCAAGAGCGTCCGCAGCTGCTGAGTACGCAGCCGGTGCCGAGCCTGATCGGTCGCCAGTACGACATCCTGCAAGCTGCCGGCGGGGTTGTCGGGCATTTTTCCAGCGTCCAGCCCGGCTCGCTGTTTCTCGGCCCCGTCCTCGACTATTCAGGCACCGGTGTGCAACTGAATGTGCTGCGTAGCGCCACGACCTTTGCCAGTGTCGGTGGCACTGCCAACCAGCGCTCGGCCGGTGCGGCGGTCGAGCAGTTGGCGGCGGGCAACTCGGTGTATGAAAGCCTGCTGCTGTTGCCTTCGACGGAGCAGGCCCAAGGCGCGCTGGAGCAATTGTCCGGGGAGATCTACCCGGCCCTGAGTGCGATGCTGGTCAGCCAGGGGGCGGTCGTGCGCGATGCCCTGGGCGAGCGCCTGCAACGTTCCGGCTTGAAGGCCTCGGGCCCTGAGCGCGAGGCGGTGAATGTCTGGCTCAAGGGCTTGGGGGCCTGGGGTCGGGTCGAAGGCGTGCGTGGGACAACGGCCCATGACACCTCCCTTGGCGGGATGCTGGCGGGCATCGACCGGGACCTTGACGAGCAGACCCGCGTCGGCCTGGCGGGTGGCTACAGCGACAGTTCCTTGAACATGGGCGGCGGTACCCGGGCCAAGGCGCGGGTCGACAGCTATCACTTGGGTGTCTATGCCCGGCACGACCTCGACGACCTGCGCCTAAGCCTGGGGAGCAGCTACAGCTGGCATCACGCCGAGGTCCGGCGTGACCTGGCCTACGGCGGTGTATCCGGCCGCGAGAAAGCCCGGATCGATGCCCGCAGCACCCAGCTGTTTGCCGAGGCGGCGCATGCCGTGCCGCTGCCAGCGCTGGTGCTGGAGCCTTTTGCCAACCTGGCCTACCAGTACTTGGAGCGCGACGCCTTTCACGAGCAGGGCGACGCCGCAGCGCTGCAAGGGGGCAACGACTCGCGCGATGCCTGGCTCGGCACCCTTGGCCTGCGCGGTCGCCAGCACTTGCGGCTGGCCTCGGGGCAAGCCCTGGAGCTGTCGGCGAGCCTGGGCTGGCAGCACCGCCTGAGCGGTACCCAGGCCAGCGAGGCATTGTCCTTTGCCGGTACTGACTCGGGTTTTGTGGTGAGCAGCACGCCGCCCTTGCGTGATGCCGCGCTGGTGTCCGGGCAGGCGCGTCTGGGGCTGGCCCGGGATGTGGAGCTGAGCCTGAGTTACCAGGGGCAACTGGCCAGTCGCCAACAACAGCACGGAGCAGGGCTCAACCTCGAGTGGCGCTTCTGAGGCGGGATTCGAATCAACGGCGGCGTAAGGAACTCGCCCCAGGGAATTTCGCCAACGCAACTTTTGTCAACGCAGCTAAGGAAGGTCGTAGTGAAGCAAGTCAAACGCAAGGATCGCGGTGTGGCTGGGCAGGGCTGGGTGCTGACCCCGCTTGGCCAGGCATTGCTGGGCTGGGTGGCGCTGATGGGCTCGGCCCAGGCACAACCCTATGTGGAAACCGGCCGCTCGGGTGATGCTGGCAGTTGGCGCAGCGCCGAGTTCAAGGCCGATTGGGGGCTGGGGGCGATTCATGCCGACAGCGCCTATGCCGCCGGGTACAGCGGCAAGGGCATCAAGCTGGGGATCTTCGACCAGCCGGTGTATGCGCGGCATCCAGAGTTCTCCGGCGCGGACAAGGTGGTGACTCTGATCACCAGCGGCATCCGCCAGTACACCGATCCCTATATCCGGGTGAATGCCGGCGATGCCTTTCGCTATGACGGCAGCCCTTCGCTGGGCTCGGACCGCAAGCTCGGCTCTCATGGCACCCATGTGGGCGGGATCGCCGCCGGCAGCCGCGATGGCGGGGCAATGCACGGCGTGGCCTACGATGCGCAGATCATCAGCGCCGACAACGGTGACCCGGGCCCGGAGGATGGCATCGTCCTGGGCAATGATGGCGCGGTATACAAGGCGGGTTGGGACGGCCTGGTGGCCAGCGGCGCGCGAATCATCAACAACAGCTGGGGCATCGGCATTACTGACCGTTTCAGCCGGGACGGCCATAACCTGGCGCTCGCGCACTTCACCCTGGATGACGCGCGCGCCCAGTTTACCCAGATCCAGCCCTTGCTCGGGACCTTGCCGGGGGGCGCCTACGACGGCGCCATCGCCGCCGCCCGCGGCGGTGTGATGACGATTTTCGCTGCCGGCAACGACTACAACCTGAACAACCCGGACGCCATCGCCGGCCTGGCCTATTTCGTCCCGGACATCGCGCCCAGCTGGTTGACCGTGGCCGCCTTGCAACAGAATCCTGATAGCGCCAGTGCCGATCCCTACGTCATCAGCAGCTTTTCCTCACGCTGTGGCTACACCGCCAGCTTCTGCGTCTCGGCCCCCGGCACGCGGATCTACAGCTCGGTGATTGGCGGTACCAGCCTTGAGAACATGACCCTGGGTTATGCCAACAAGAACGGTACCTCGATGGCCGCGCCCCACGCCGCCGGCGCCGCCGCGGTGTTGATGCAGCGCTTTCCCTACATGAACAGCGCACAGATCGCCAGCGTGCTGCGCACCACCGCCACCGACCTCGGCGCCCCCGGCATCGACTCGCTGTACGGCTGGGGCATGATCAACCTGGACAAGGGCATCCATGGCCCGGGGATGCTGGTCACCGAGCAGGATATTCCCGAGGCGTTGCGGGTTGCGGGCGCTTATGGCACGACCCAGTTCGTCGCCGAGCTACCGGGGGTCGGCGCCCTGGTGGATGCGGGCAAGCCGACCGAGCGCCGCTGCAACGACATCAGTTGCGGCCTGGACTTCTGGAACAACGACATCAGTGGCCACGGCGGCCTGACCAAGCAGGGCATCGGCACCCTGGTGCTTGGCGGCAGCAACAGCTATTCCGGCCCGACCCTGGTCAACCAGGGGCGCTTGGCGGTCAACGGTTCGCTGGTGTCGGCGGTGACGGTCAACGCCGGCGGGATTCTCGGTGGTACCGGGCGGGTCGGCGGACTCACCGTCAACGCGGGTGCGACCGTGGCCCCGGGCAACTCGATCGGCACCCTGTACGTCAGTTCGGACGTGACCTTCCTGCCGGGTTCGACCTACGCGGTCGAACTGTCACCGAGCGCCAGCGACCGCCTGGTCACCGATGGCCAGGCGCAGCTCGGCGGGGCCACGCTGTCCCTGGTGCTGGAGAGTGGCCCCGGCCTGCTGAGTCAGCAACGGGTGCCGAGCCTGTTGGGGCATCAGTTCGAGATCATTGATGCTGTCGGTGGCATCCAGGGCAGTTTTGGCGTGGTCCAGGCCAACTCGCTGTTCCTTGGCGGCAACCTGGACTACACGGCCGCCGGCGTGCAACTGGCGGTGGTGCGCAACGCCACCTCCTTCAGCAGCCTCGGCCTGACGCCGAACCAGCGTTCAGTGGCCGCCGCTACCGAGCAACTGGGGGCCGGCAACCCGGTGTATGAAAGCCTGCTGCTGGTGGACTCGGCCACCAGTGCCCAGCAAGCCTTCCAGCAGTTGTCTGGAGAAATTCACCCAGCCATTGGCAGCCTGCTGCTCAACGACAGCCGCTACTTGCGCGATGCCGTGGGTGAGCGCCTGCGACAGCAGCCCGTGGCACTCACACGTGGCGCGCAAGGCCAGGATAACGGCGTCTGGCTCAAGACCCTGGGGGCCTGGGGCAAGGCTGATGGCGACGCCGCTCACGCGCGCTACAGCACCTCGATTGGCGGTTTGCTGGTCGGGGTCGATGGCGCCCTGGACGACGACACGCGCCTGGGGCTGTTCAGCGGCTACAGTGACAGTTCGCTGAACATGGGCGATGGCACTCATTCCTCGGCCAAGGTCGACAGCTATCACCTGGGGGCTTACCTGGGCCAGCAACTCGATGCGTTGCGCTTGGGCCTGGGCGGCAGCTACAGCTGGCACCGGATCGAGAGCAAGCGTGAGTTGCAGTACGACACAGTCGCCGATCGGCAGAAGGCCAAGCGCGATGCTCGCAGCGCCCAGTTGTTCGGTGAGGCAGCGTGGCAGTGGCAACTGGCCCCGGTGCTGTTGGAGCCCTTTGCCAATCTGGCCTATGTGCATGTCAGCAGTGACAGTTTCAAGGAACGCGGCGGCGCCACGGCGCTCAAAGGCTCTGACGATCAACGTGAGGCCTGGCTTTCGACCCTGGGGATGCGCGCCGGCCAGCGCCTGCCGCTGGCGAACGGGCAAGCGCTGGAGCTGTCCGCAACCCTGGGCTGGCAGCACAACCTGAGTGCCACCGGGTCCGATCAGCACTTGGCCTTTGCCGCTGGAGGAGGGGAATACAACGTACAGAGTCTGTCCCTGGAGCGTGACGCCGCAGTGATCGGTGCACGAGCAGGGGTTGCCCTGGGTCGCGGGGCCCGGGTCAATCTGGATTACAACGGCGTGTTGGGCAGCAAGGACAAGAGCCATGGGGTCGGGTTGACCCTGGACTGGGCGTTCTGAATCCAGCGCAACCGCTGAAAGGTGTTGTACCGCGTCACCCACGCTCGGCAACGGACGTGGGTGGCCGGAGCTATCTCTGACAATTCCAACAAATAGAGAGGCAATACCATGGGTGTGTTTGACTACAAGAACTTCACTGCAGATGACTCCAAGGCGCTGTTTTCCGACGCCATGGCAATCACCCTGTACTCCTACCACAACCTCGACAACGGCTTTGCCGAGGGCTACCAGCACAATGGCTTCGGCCTTGGCTTGCCGGCAACCCTGGTCACTGCACTGATCGGCAGCACCAGCTCCCAGGGGGTGATTCCAGGTATTCCCTGGAATCCCGACTCGGAGAAGGCCGCCCAGGACGCCCTGCATCAGGCTGGCTGGTCGACCCTCAGTGCCCAGCAACTGGGCTACACCGGCAAGGTGGATGCCCGGGGCACTTTTTTCGGCGAGCAGGCCGGTTACGGCACGGCCCAGGTGGAGATCCTCGGCAAGTACGATGCCCAGGGCCACCTGAGCTCCATTGGCATCGCCTTTCGTGGCACCAGCGGGCCGCGGGAATCGCTGATCAGCGACTCCATCGGTGATGTGATCAACGACCTGCTGGCAGCCCTGGGACCCAAGGACTACGCGAAGAACTATGCCGGTGAGGCTTTCGGCAAGCTGCTCGGGGATGTTGCCGCCTTTGCCCAGGCCAATGGCCTGTCCGGCAAGGACATCCTGGTCAGCGGCCACAGCCTGGGCGGGATCGCAGTCAACAGCCTGGCGGACCTGAGCACTGAGCGCTGGTCCGGGTTCTACAAGGACTCCAACTACATCGCCTACGCTTCGCCGACCCAGAGCGCCAGCGACAAGGTGCTGAATATCGGTTATGAAAATGACCCGGTGTTCCGCGCCCTCGACGGCTCCACCTTCAACCTGTCGTCGCTGCTGGTCCACGATGCCCATCAGGACTCGGCGACCAATAACATCGTCAACTTCAACGACCATTACGCCTCGACGTTGTGGAACGTGCTGCCCTTTTCGATCCTCAACATCCCTACCTGGATTTCCCACCTGCCCACCGGCTACGGCGACGGCCTGACTCGGGTGTTGGAGTCGAAGTTCTACGACTTCACCAGCAAGGATTCGACCATCGTCGTCGCTAACCTGTCAGATCCGGCCCGGGCCAGTACCTGGGTCCAGGACCTGAACCGCAATGCCGACCCTCACAAGGGCAGCACCTTCATCATTGGCAGCGACGGCAATGACTTGATCCAGGGCGGACGCGGCAATGACTACCTGGAGGGCCGTGACGGCAATGACACTTTCCGCGACGACGGCGGCTACAACATCATCCTTGGCGGCAAGGGCAGCAATACCCTGGACCTGCAGCAGTCAGTGAAGAACTACAGCTTTGCCAGCGATGGCGCCGGGACCCTGTATGTACGCGACGCCAACGGCGGGATCAGCATTACCCGCGACATCGGGGCGATCCAGAGCAAGGAACCGGGGTTCCTCTGGGGCCTGTTCAAGGACGATGTACTGCATCAAGTCACTGACCAGGGGTTGAAGGTTGGCAACCAACTGACCCAGTACGCCTCTTCGGTGAAAGGCGATGGCGGCGACAATGTGCTCAGGGCCCATGCCGGCGGTGACTGGCTGTTTGGCCTGGACGGCAACGATCACCTGATTGGTGGCAAGGGCAATGATGTGTTTGTCGGCGGCGCCGGCAATGACCTGATGGAGTCAGGAGGTGGCAACGATACCTTCCTGTTCAACGGGCATTTTGGCCAGGACCGGATCCTCGGCTACCAGAGCGGTGACAAGCTGGTGTTCATGGGCGTGACCGGCGTCCTGCCAGGCCAGGACTATCGGGCCCATGCCAGCAGCAGTGGCAATGACACGGTCCTGACCTTCGGTCAGGATTCGGTAACCCTGGTGGGCGTCAGCCTCGAGCATCTCAACGGCTCGGGCATCATCCTCGCCTGATGCACCCGTGGCGTGGGGCTCGCAATGGGCCTCGCGTCATCCATCGGGAAAAAAAGTGACCATTTGGTCAATTAAGGACTCCAATCCCCGTAAAGCTGAAGCCGGTCAGCGCGTTACTACAGGTACGCAAGATTCTGTAGCCGCTGCCTGCGGCAGTGGCGACAAGGATTCAGTAACAGTCGATTCAAAGTAATGGCAGGAGAGTATTGACAGTGAGTAATAGCAAGAGGTGTGCGAGCGGTCTGATGCTGGCCCTGTGGGCATTCATGGCATCCGCCGATGAGCTGCCTCACAGCTCGATTTTGAAACGTTATGGGATCACCGCGGATCAGTTACCGCAGGGCTTGCCCGCGCCAGCCATTACCGAGGAGCCGGCCCCCAGTCGTTTCCAGGTGGGGCCGGAACAACCCTGGGCGCAGTTTCGCCTGAAGGACGGCGAGGCGCCGGACCTCACTGGCAACATCAGCATCGACAACGCCAATGCTCGCGAGCGCCAGCGCTGCCACCAGGTGCGTGACGAGCTGTCAAAGCGTGGCCAGTTGCAGGGCTTTTTCTGTGAACCAGGGCAGGGGGCCTCTTCCTGGATGCACTGAAGCGCGTTGTTCAGTCATTTTCCCGGGCGGACGGTAGCCACATCGTCCGCCTTGACCCGGATGGTCTTGCCGGAGATGTCCTGGAATTCATAGAAACCATCCGCACTCTTGGTCTTGGGCTGGTCCCGGGTCAGGTACTGAGTACCGTTCTGCAGGGTCACCACGGTCGGTGAGGCACAGCCGGCCAAGGCCAGGGCGCCGAGCGTGGCCAGGAGCAATCCCAGGTTCTTCACATTCATACAGACCTCTTGTCGGTGGGGGTATCCGCGTTAGCCGGACACTATAGTCATGGCCCCTTGGTGTAGTGAAGACGACGAAAGTTCGCCAGGTCATTGGAAAAATCTTCTCCCCGCCATTTATCCAATAGTGTTTGCCAGGGCGGGTGCCGGCTGTTATCTGTACGCATAACCAGTATTGATCCAGCCGTGGCGTCTTCGTTCAGTGACTTCCAACCCTCTCGAAAATCCCCTCTATTACCTGCACAACTTCCAGCAAGTGCTGAACTGGCTGAAGCAGCGCTATGCCGATGTATTGAGCGCCGAAGAGCAGAGCTTTATCGACGAATTCGCGCTTCTGCCCCAGCCGTCCCAGGCATTGCTGGTGCGCATGGTGATGCGCAAGGGACGGCATTTTCGCCTGGGCAAGCTCAGCTACCCGGAGATCGGCGACAGCGCCCAGGCGCTGCAACCGCTGCTGCAACTGGGCTGGGTCGACGAGCAGGCGCCACTGACCCTGGAGGAGTTGTTCGGCCTGCTGCAGAAAGCCGAGATCCTCCAGAGCTTCAAGGCCGCAGGACTCCAGGCCAAGGCCAAGAAGAACCAGTGGCTGGAGTCGCTGCAGGCGCTGTATCCGATGCCGCAGGCTTTCTCCCAATGGTGCCCCGAGCTTGCAGACCGGCTCCTGAGCCTGACGCTGATGCCGTTGTGTGATCGCCTGCGGCTGATGTTTTTCGGCAACCTCTACCAGGACTGGTCGGAGTTCGTGCTGGCGGACCTGGGGATCTACAGCTACGAAACCGTCGAGATCAGCGCCGACGCCCGGGGCCTGCGCAGTCGGGACGACGTTGAAGGCTTCTGCTACTTGCATGAGTGCCAGGAAGCGTTCGAGGCCGGTACTGAACTGCCCCGAGTGCTGGAGCGCATCGCAGCGTTCAGGAGCGCCAACCCCTGGCTGGAAAAACGCCGTGGCAAGCTGCTGTTCCTGCTGGGCCAGCATTGCGAGCGCCTGGCGGACTGGGCACTGGCCCGAGAGATCTATCAGCAATGCGCGTACCCCGGCGCACGCCAGCGACTGATCCGGGTGCTGGAGCGCAGCGCCGAGTACCAGGCGGCCCTGGCGTTGGCGGAGCAGGCAGCGGCCGCGCCGCAGAGCGCCGCCGAGGCCCAGCAGCTGTTGCGCATGCTGCCCCGGCTGCGCCGCAAGCTGGGCGGGCCGCCCTTGCCCCGAGTGGTCAGTCGTGAAGTGGCGCGGCTGGATCTGTGCTTGCCCCGTGACGAGCAGGAGCGGGCGGTAGAGCTGCATGTCCAGGCCCATCTGCACCAGCCCCGGGTGCCGGTGCACTACGTGGAGAACAGCCTGATCAACTCGCTGTTCGGGCTGCTTTGCTGGCCGGCAATTTTCGCGCCTTTGCCGGGGGCCTTCTTCCACCCGTTTCAACGCGGGCCGGTGGACCTGTTGAGCGAAGACTTCCATGAGCGGCGCAGCGAACTGTTCCAGGCTTGCCTGCAGGAGTTGGATGATGGCCGTTATCGGGACAGTATCCGCCAGCGTTTTATCGCCAAGTGGGGCCTGCAATCGCCCTTCGTGTTCTGGGGCGCCTTGAGCGAGGCGTTGCTGGAGCAGGCCCTCGATTGTCTGCCGGCCGAGCATCTGAAGCTCTGGTTCCAGCGTTTGTTGCTGGACATCAAGGCCAATCGCGCCGGCATGCCGGACCTGATCCAGTTCTGGCCCGAGGAAAAGACCTACCGCATGATCGAGGTCAAGGGCCCGGGGGATCGCTTGCAGGATAACCAACTGCGCTGGCTGGACTTTTGCGAGGAGCACCAGATGCCGGTGGCGGTGTGTTATGTGCAATGGCAGGACCCTGCGACGTGAGCTACCGCATCGCGGTGCGCGCCTTGTGCGAGTTCAGCGCCAAGACCGGCGACCTTGACCTGCGTTTTACCCCGTCGCCGACCGCCCAGGAGGGAATCGCCGGGCATCGCACCGTGGCGGCCCGACGCAATCCCGGTTACCAGAGCGAGGTGGCCCTGGAGGGCCAATACGCTGAGCTGCTGGTCAAGGGCCGGGCGGACGGTTACGACCCGGCGCAGAACCTGCTGGAGGAGATCAAGACCTACCGCGGCGACCTGGCCCGCATGCCCGACAACCACCGGCAGTTGCACTGGGCCCAGGCCAGGGTCTATGGCTGGTTGCTGTGCCAGAGCCTGCAACTGCCGAGCATCCGGGTGTCGCTGGTGTATTTCGACATTCTCAGCGAACAGGAAACCGCGCTGGTCGAGGAGTGCAGCGCCCAGGCGCTGGAGGCCTTTTTCAATCACCACTGCGCAGTGTTCCTGCAGTGGGCACAGCAGGAGATGCGGCATCGTGCCGCCAGGGATCAAGCCACCCGCAGCTTGAGCTTTCCTCACGCCGAATTTCGACGAGGGCAAAGGCCCCTGGCCGAGTCGGTGTACAAGGCGGTCAGCACCGGCCGCTGCCTGCTGGCCCAGGCACCCACCGGGATCGGCAAGACCCTGGGGACGATCTTTCCGATGCTCAAGGCCATGGCCCCACAGCAACTGGACAAGCTGCTGTTCCTCACCGCCAAGACTCCGGGGCGGCAACTGGCCCTGGATGCGGCCCGAGTACTGTTCGCCGGGCAGTCCGAGTTGCCATTGCGAGTGCTGGAGTTGGTGGCTCGGGACAAGGCCTGTGAGCACCTGGACAAAGCCTGTCACGGTGAGTCCTGCCCGCTGGCAAAGGGCTTCTACCTGCGCCTGCCAGCGGCACGCCAGGCCGCCAGCCAGGTGCCGATGCTGGATCGCCAGGCCTTGCGGCAAGTGGCCCTGGAGCATCAGGTCTGCCCTTACTACCTGAGCCAGGAAATGGCCCGTTGGAGCGACCTGCTGGTGGCCGACTACAACTACTATTTTGACTTCAGCGCCTTGCTGTTCAGTCTGGCCCAGGCCAATCAATGGCAGGTCGCGGTGCTGGTGGACGAGGCGCATAACCTGGTGGAGCGCGGTCGTGGCATGTACAGCGCCAGCCTCGATCAGCAGCAACTCGACAGCGTGCGCAAGAGTGCGCCCCAGGCGCTGAAAAGCTCGCTGCAACGGCTCAACCGGGAATGGAATGCCCTGCACAAGGAGCAGCTCGCGGCGTATCAGGCCTACGACCAGCTACCCACGGCGCTGCTCAAGGCCCTAGGGCTCTGTGTGGCAGCCCTGGGGGATTACTTCAACGAACAGCCGCAGGGCCTGGACAGTGGGTTGCATGGGTTGTATTTCGAACTGCTGCAGTTTGCCCGGGTGGCCGAGTTGTTCGACGAGCAGCAATTCATCTTCGATATCAGCAAGCGCTCGCTGAGTGCCAAACGCAGCCTGTCGCGCCTGAGCCTGCGCAACGTGGTGCCGGCGGCGTTGATCGGGCCACGCTTGACGGCGGCCCGCAGTACCGTGCTGTTTTCCGCCACCCTCAATCCCCGGCATTACTACGCGGACCTCTTGGGGCTGCCGGAGACAACGGTGTGGCTGGATGTCGAATCGCCGTTCGCCGCCGAGCAACTGGAGGTGCATATCGTCAGCCGCATCTCCACTCGCTACGTCCACCGGCAGGCGTCGCTGGCACCCATTGTCCAGCTGATGGCCCGTCAGTTCGCGGCGCGGCCGGGTAACTACCTGGCATTCTTCAGCAGCTTCGACTACCTGCAGCAGGTGGCCGAGTTGCTGGCCCGCGAGCACCCAGGAATTGCCTTGTGGCTGCAATCGCGGGGCATGGATGAAGCGTCGCGCCAGGGGTTTCTCGAACAGTTTCGCGCCGATGGGCAAGGCATCGGTTTCGCGGTGCTTGGCGGGGCCTTTGGCGAAGGTATCGACTTGCCGGGGTCGAAGCTGATTGGCGCCTTCGTCGCCACGCTCGGCCTGCCGCAGCTCAACCCGTTGAATGAGCAGATGAAGCAGCGCATGGCTGCGCTGTTCGGTTCGGGTTATGACTACACCTACCTGTACCCCGGGTTGCAGAAGGTCGTGCAGGCGGCAGGCCGGGTCATTCGCAGCCAGGCGGACCGCGGGGTGGTGCTGTTGATCGACGACCGTTTCGCCGAGCCCTGGGTGCGTCAGCTCTTGCCGAGCTGGTGGGCAGTCGATTCCCTCCGCGTGCCGTTGGCCTCCAGCTAGAGACCTGAGCACGCGGGTGCTGGAACGAGGTGGCAAAGGAGGGTTGCAGCGGGCTTGAGGCCGAGTGCGAAGTTCAGCGGCCCTGAGGGGCTCGGACAAAGCGGCGCAGGGTCTGGCCCGGGCCGGTGCTGAATCGGGTCGGCCGTGGCTGGCCCTCATCGGCGGCGATGAACACGAAGTCATCGCCCGTCAGTTGGTAGCTGGCCGGCAACGGCTTGCCCGCATCGGCCCCGATGGCGTCGATCCAGGTGATCGACTTGGGTGTGGTGCTGCTGTCGAGGGTGAAACACCCGGCCAGCAGCAACTCACCCTCAACCGTTATCACGCGAAACTGATTGCCCTCGAACAGGGTCAGGGCCCCTGGAGCACTATGCTCGTCCGGTGGGTTGCTGACGCCGCTGTCTTCCATGCCGGTCTGCTCCCAGGCACCTTGCAGGCGCTCGAGGTCCAAAAGGTCGTTGGTTTTGCGTGATGACGAAATATCCATTTTCGATGGGTTTCCAAAGGGGCAGTTCAGTTGAAGATGTTGCGGCCAATGCAGTAGGTCAGCAGATCCTGGTCACTCTGCACTTCCAGTTTACGCATGGCGGAGATTTTTTGTGCGCTGATGGTTTTCGAACTGCGGTTCTGGCTCCGGGCGATATCGCTGACGCTTTTTCCGGACACGAACAGGCGGAGGATCTCGAACTCCTTGGGTGACAGGGTGGAAATACGTTCGTCGATCGCTACATTCGATTCCATGACCGAGTTGGAGGCGGGCTCCAGGCTGCGGTAGACGCCGTTCTGGGCAATGGCCTTGAGGGCGACCTGGATTTCTTCATGCAGCTGGCTCTTCTGGATCACTCCCACCACCCCCAGTTCGTGCAGGCGAGTGAGGATCAGTTGATTGGAAATCATGGTCAGGATCAGGATCTGCAAGCTGGGGAAGTTGCGCTTGATATATTCCACCAACTTCAGACCGTCGCCGTAAGGTGAGTCTCCAGGCATGTTGTAGTCGGTGATGACGATGTCGACCGGTTGCGCCTCCAGCAACTGGATCAGGCCTTCGGAACACATGGCTTCACCGACTATCTCGAAGCGATCGTTGCGCTCCATCAGCTCGCGAACTCCGAGAAGCACAATGGGGTGATCGTCAGCAATGACTACTTTCAGTTTTTCCATGGCAAACACACCCGTGTAATACGCTAATTAGTTAAGGAAACGTGAGGCTGCCGGTACATTAAACCCTGGCGGCCATTATTCAAGGGGCAACAGAAGTCCGGACAAGCGCAGCATCAGTTGCCTGACTTGCCCCTCCAGGGCCGGAGTCAGCGGGGATTCCAGCAATTGACACTCCAGTTTGGCGCAGGTCTTGGCCAGCGTAGCGGCCTGCACTGCGCCCATGGCCCCGGCAATGCTGTGCAGGCGCTCGGCGGCGGTCTTGGCGGCGCCGCTTTCCAGGGCATCATTCAGCCGCTGCAGATCTTCGTGCATGGTGCTCAGGAACAGCGGCCGCATCCTCTCTGAAACCTGAATATTATCGTCTGCGGGGCCTGCTGCCACAGGCTTGATCTGGGCCACAGGTGGTTTTTTTACCAGCGGCGCGGCCTTGATAGGCGCTGGATTGCGCCGGGTGGGGGCATCGCAGAGTTTCGACAGCTGTCCACGCAGGGTCTGCAGGTTCATCGGTTTGACGATCCAGGTGTTCATCCCCGCGGCCAGGCAGCGGCTGCCTTCCTCGCGCAGAGCATTGGCGGTGACCCCGATAATCGGCAGCCGGGGATCGCGTCTGCGCAGTTCCCTGGCCAGGTCGTAGCCGTTCATGATCGGCATATTGACGTCGGTCACGGCGATGTCGAACCGCTGTGGTTGCCACAGCTCCAGGGCATGTTCGCCATTGTCCGCCAGGGTCACCTGGCACCCCAGGGCTTCCAGTTGCTCCTTGATGATCGCTTGGTTGATCGGGTTGTCTTCCGCCACCAGGATGCGCAGGTCCAATTGTTGCAACGTGCCGTTCTCCCGGCGGTTCATGTGCAGGGGGTGCCCCTGGCGAGCCAGGGATGCAGCCAGGGCGATGGCGCGGATATCGTGGGCGTCGACGGCCCATTCTGTTGCTTGATCATTGTGTTTGTAGTGTCCAGTGGAGTCTGCATTGACGCAGGGGCCGGGCCAGCGGGGCATGGTGTCCCGGGGCAGCATGTCGATGAGCAGCCGGTCCTGCGGTTTGTCTTCCCAGTTGACCGGTGCCGGAAACGCCTGGATACCCAGGCGGTTGAGCCAGTCGCAGGTGCTTTTCATCAGCTCTGGCACGGGGGCCCGCACATACACCGGCGGCCCATCGGGCAAGGGCTGGGTGCCGGGCAGGGGGCCTGGCAGGTATTGCAGGCCCAGGCGCAGAGAAAAGCTACTGCCCAGTCCCGGTTCGCTGACCACCTGCATCTGCCCATTCATCATTTCGCAGAGGCGCTGACAAATTGCCAGCCCTAGTCCAGCCCCGGCTTCGGTAGACGCGTCGCGGACCTGATAGAAGGGATCGAACAGTTGCGGTTGCTGCAAGGATGAGATGCCGATGCCCGTGTCGGTGACTTGCCATTCGATCTGGGCTTGCTGTTCTTTGAGTTCCAGCACCCGGACGCGCAACACCACCCGGCCGCTGTCGGTGAACTTGATCGCATTGCTCAGCAGGTTGTTGAGAATCTGGCGGATCCGCGTGGCGTCGCCCAGCATCAGGTTCGGCAGGTTCGGATCGATACAGGCATAGAGCATCAGCCCGCAACGCTCGGCAAAGGCCGCGTAGGTGTGCAGGGCATCCTCCACCATGTCCAGCGGGCAGAACTCCAGCGGCTCGATGCTCATCTGGCCGGCCTCGATCTTGGACACATCGAGAACATCACTGATCAGCTGGAACAAGGTGCTGGAGGAGCGCTGAATGGTTTGCAGGTAATCGCTCTGGCGTGGGTCCAACTGGGTCAGGCCGAGCAGTTCCAGGGTGCCGAGCACGCCGTATAGTGGCGTGCGGATCTCGTGGCTCATGGTGGCCAGGAACAGCGTCTTGGCTTCGTTGGCGGCATCCGCCGAGCGCCTTGCCTGTTCCAGCGCCTGGACGTCCTCAACGTGATGGGTGACATCATTGAAGGCACAAAGCAGAACGTCCTGGCCCTGGTAGCGGGTCGAGACCAAGCCTACCTGCAGGTGTCGCCCGCTGACGTCCAGGGCGGTTTCGCTGCTGTCGATCATGCTCGGGTCTTGCTCCAGCAATGACAACAGTTCGGCCGTACCTTGCCATTGTCGGGCCTGATGGTTTTCCAGCAACACCTTGAAGTTGTCGCGGCGCATCACGCACAAGCCCGCGGGGGCAGTATCGATAACTACCCGGCTGAAAGCTTCGCTCTCGGCGATGGTCTGGTGGGCCAGTTGCGCCGGCGCCACTACCTTGTCGCGGTACCAGCGGCTGGCGGCCCAGCCGCAGGCCACAGCGCCCACCGCCAGGACCAGCAGGCTCAGCAGGGCCCACAAGGCGTAGTCGAAATAGCTCTTGTAGCTGATGGTGTAGAGCCCGGTCCAAAGGGCTGGCGTGTGGCTGGTTACCTTGAGGATCATCCCGTGCAAGCCGAAGTTCAGGCCCTCATGCAAGACCTTGGCCGGGTCCTGGGAGCCGGTGAGGACGATGCCGGAAGGCTCGATAAGGGTGAACTCATCGTAGATCGACCATTCCAGGAGGCGTTCGATGTTGTTGACTTCGTCCAGGTTGAGCAGCGACGCCACCACCATCCAATTGTTCGCCCCACGGATCTGCAACTGGTTCGGTGCCAGGTGCAGGTTGATGTACGCCAAGAGCTTGGGAGCGACATCCGTCGAGGAGGGCAGGTGGTATTTTTCCCAGTAGACCTGGTTGTCCGGGAAACCATTGTTCTTCACCGCCAGATGCCGTAGCACCCGTTCCACTACGCTGTTGTAGCGGGCATCGCTTCTCCAGGGATTACCGCGCATATGCCGCGCCGCGGGCACGCTGATGTCGAAATTGCCGAAGGTATTGAACACAAAGGTACGGGGCGCGGGATAGTGCGAGGTCGACCAGAAGGCGCTGTAGAAGGTCGACAGGTGCATGCCCAGGGTAAAGACCTTGGGCAGTTCGCTGGCGGCCAGTTGCTGGTGATTGAAGTTGAGGCTGAAGGGAATCGAATACGGGTACTCCTGGCCTTCATAGCTATCGTGTCCTTCACCGGGCAGGGGCTGTTGCAGGTACAACGGACGCTGATCGCCAGCCATCAGCGAATTGATTGAACTGCTTGCTGCCACTCGCCGGAGAAACAACTCCTGCTCCTGGATGTTTTCCATCAGCCGGGCGAAGTGAAACCGTACCGTGCTGTTCTGCTCTTCGACCAGCCGTTGGGTGGCCCAATAGAGTGTCGCGAGCAGTAACAACGCCAGGCCCAATAGAATCAGCAGCCCCCTGTTCAGCCGGATCGAGCTTCGAGTCAGGTTCTCCAGGAAGCTGTTGCTGTATGTCATCACTGATTTCCCAAACACATATAAGGGTCTCGAACCGGAGAGTCCTACCTCTGGAACAAGACCTGTCAGCGATGAGCGACTGTTGCGCGGGCGGGCAATAGTTCATCGATCAATACACTGTCGCTGGTCCGTCTTGGACCAGCAGTTGCTGAAACTGGTGCGAGGATACGGCGTGAGAAATCAGGAACCCCTGAACCTGGGTGCAGTCGATTTTCCTCAGCAAGGCCAACTCCTGTGCGCTTTCCACACCTTCGGCGACCACCGTCATGCCCAGTTGCCGACCCAACGCAATGATGCTCGTCAGCGCCTGGGCTATTTCCTCATTGTTGTGGCAGCCCTGGACCAGGGCGCGGTCGATCTTCAATTCGGTGAACGGCGTTGACACCAGATTCATATAGGAGCTGTAGCCCTTGCCGAAATCGTCCTGGGACAGGCCGAAACCCTTGATGCGCAGGCGGCAGGCCCCGGCGTAGAAGTTGCTGATGTGTTCGGGGGTGGAGCATTCCATGAGCTCGAAGCAGATCTTGCCCGGGATGCCGTTGCGCTGGACCACGAAGTCATACAGGCGGTCAGCCAGGTCGGCGCTGTTGAGCAAGTGGGTCGGCAGGTTGATCGACACCGGGATGTCGTAACCGTCCTCGCGCCAGCATGCCTGGGCGGTGAGGGCCTGTTCCAGAATCAGCCACAACAGCTCCTCCTCAAGACCTGCCTCGTTGAGCTCCGGCAGGAAATCGCAGGGAAGCAGCATGCCGTGTTGCGGATGCATCCAACGCACCAGCGCCTCGGCGGCAACGATCCGACCGTTGTTGAGGGCCTTCTTGGGCTGGAACCAGGCCTGAATCTGCGCGTTGCCCAAGGCTTGCTGCAGGGTTTCCCGGCTGCACTCCACCCAGATTGCCGGGGCTGACGCGCTCGCGGCCAGGTCTGGCAACTGTGCGGTCAGGTTACGCAGCGCGGCGAGGTTTACCGGTTTGGAAATCAGGCCGATGACCCGCAGGCCCAGGTTGCGGGCCACCAGGCTTGCGCCCATCAACATCCGTCGGGAAGAGGCACTCATGATCGCCAGCGCCGGGCGTGCGCGCTGGGAGGCCAGGCCCTGGATGAACTGCACGCCATCCATGCCGGGCATCAGCAGATCTGTCAGTACCAGGTCGAAATGGCGTTGCTTGAGACGCTCGAGAGCTTCGATGCCATTGCTCGCGACTTCCAGATGATAAGGGCCCAACTCGCTGAACAAATGTTGCAGGTACATGTACTGAAACGGCTGATCTTCAACAATCAATATGCTACAGGACTTCATGAGAGGCTCTTTCATAAGGCGCCAGGTAGTTGAACAACGCTCTTAATGCAAAGGGCTTCACCAGACAGTGGTTCATCCCGGCTGCAAGACAGAGCTCTTCTTCTCCGCGCATTGCATTGGCCGTCGCCCCGATGATCGGGATCGAACAGCCTTGACGTCGAAGCCTCTTGGCCAGTTCATAGCCGTTGAGCTTCGGCATGTTCACATCGGTCAACACCACGTCGAAGTGACCTGCTCTCCAGATAGACAGGGCTTCTTCTCCGTTTGAAGCCAATTCCACGCTGCAGCCCAGTTCCTCCAACTGATCCTTGAGGATCAACTGATTGATCACGTTGTCTTCGGCTACCAGCACATGCAGGCTGAGCTTTTTCAGCTCGCGGCTGTCGGGGCGCTCTTCGCTCTGGGCCACCCAGACGCCTTGTGCCTGGCTGACGGCCTGGTGAATCGCCCGCAGGTTGTTGGTATTGACCTGCCAGCTGCCGCCGTGAATCCGCGGCTCGTTGTGACCGTCGCCACTGGCCAGTATCAGTGGCCCCTGCCAGTCGGGTTCCAGGCGTTGCTCTATCGCGCCAGGGTGCAGCTCGATCAGCACATTGCCACGGCTCCGATCCGTTTGGGTGGGCAGGCTGAACTGGGCTCGAGCGCCCCAGCGGCGTAACCAGCCCGCTACCGATTCGGCCACTTCACGCACCGGTGACACCACGTAGATCATTTCCGGCAGCAGCGGGCTGATGACCGGAGCGTTGGTCAGCGTGGATGAGGCCTCGAGGGGTAGGGTGAGGGTAAAGCTGCTGCCCAACCCGAGCTCGCTGACCATGCGCAGATTGCCGTTCATCAACTGCGTCAGGCGCTGGCAGATCGGCAAGCCCAGACCGGTACCGGCGATGACGTTGGTGTTGCCCTCGGTCTGGTAGAAGGGTTCGAAGATCAGTGTCTGGTCGTCCTGGGCGATGCCTCGGCCAGTGTCGGATACCTGCCAGAGGATGTTGCTGCGCTCGCCATCGCGGCTGTCCACCCGGACCCGCAGGACGATGCGCCCGGAGTCGGTGAATTTGACCGAGTTGTTCAACAGGTTGCTGAGGATCTGGCGGATCCGCGTGACGTCGCCCAGAAGAATTTCCGGCAACTGTGGATCCACGCAGGCATAGAACTGCAGGCCCTTGGCCTGGGCCGCCGCGGCATAGCCATGGATGATTTCATGCACCAGGTCCAGGGAGCAGAACTCGCTGAGTTCCAGGGCCAACTGGCCGGCTTCGATCTTGGACACATCGAGCACGTCGCAGATCAGTTGCAGCAGGGTGCCGGAGGAACCCTCGATCGCCCGTAAATAGTCCTGCTGCTGGTTGTCCAGATGGGTGCGCGAGAGCAACTCCAGGGTGCCGAGGACACCGTACAGTGGCGTGCGGATTTCATGGCTCATGGTGGCCAGGAATAGCGTCTTGGCTTCGTTGGCGGTGTCGGCCAGGCGCTTGGCTTCCTCCAGGGCGGCCTCGATCTGCTTGCGTGTGCTGATATCGCTGAAGGCACAGAACAGCACGTCTTCACCGTTGTATCGGGTGGGCGCCGAACTGAGGTAGAGATGGCGCCCATCTGCGGTTTCAAAGTAGTCCGAGCTGTTGGGGCGGTTGGGGTCGAAGGCCTGTTCGATCCATCCCGCGCACAGTTGATCGCGCTCGCTGCCATCGCCCAGCCATTGCTGGGACAGGGTGTTCTCCAGCACCACCTGACCATCGCTGCGCCGCAGCACGCACAAGGCCACCGGGGCAATCTGGATCACGTCGCGACTGAAGGCTTCGCTTTCGATCAGGGCCTGGATCCGGTGCAGCGCTGGAGCGATCAGGCGTACTTCGATCCAGTGAGTCAGGAAGCCGATCAAGGCGATGCCGAACAGGCTGATGAGCAAGGCGCTGAGCAACTGCGGCAAGAGGCTCTTGAGCAGCGTGTGCAGCTCGAAGGAGTACACCAGTTGCCAGTCCGATGACCCCAGTTGCTTGCGGATCACCAGATGGTCGGGCCACCAGCGGCCGCCAAGAAAGCCGAAGAAACTGCCGCCCTGGACCTGTTGCACCGCTGCGCTCAATTGAGCGCTGGGGGTGCTGCTGAAGATCAGCCCGCCTTGGGAATTGAACATCATGAAGTCCCCGGCGCTCTTGTCGCTGAGGGCTGCGGAAACACTCTTGCCATCCATCTCCAGGCCGAGCCAGCCGGAGTTGCTGAAGCGCTCGTCCAGGCGGGTAAAAATATACAACCGGGCGGCGCTGGAGGAGTGATCCATCAGCCACACTTCTTCACCCACCGGAATCGCGGTGAGCTTCAGGCTGGCCAACTGGGAAAGCAACAATTCGGGAAGCTGTGCCGTTTCGGGCTGGGTGCTGAACAGGCGTTGCACCTGAGGTGTTTCCTCGCCGTGCACATACAGCAGGTTCAATTGCTTGCTTTTGAGGTAGTCACGCATGCGTTGGGTGAGCCAGACCCCCCATTGATTTTCCCCTTGCATGCCCAACAGCAGGTGAATTTCCTCACCGGGATCGCCGGTGGGCTTGCCGTTGCCGTTGCCGCTTTCACTCAGCCGGGACTTATGCACGGCGGACAGGCTCAGGCTCTCCAGCAAGGCTTCGCGGCTGGTGAAGAAGGTCTGGGCTTCGGCGATGGCGCTGCTCATGTAGCTGCGCCGTTGTGACAGTTCATTGTTGATGCTTGAGCGCAGGAAGTTGTAGACAGCGCCCAGCAGGCCGATCAAAAGGATCAGCGCCACGAAACGAAGCAGCCGACGGGCTGCTTCAGGACTGGAAAAAAGGGGATTGATCTGATGCAGGTAGCTTTTTAATCTCATGCGCCAACTGTAATTGGGGGCATGCCAAGCAGGGATCAGACAATTCTTAAATAACCGAAGATAAGTGGCTTTATATCCTCGCTACTCTATTGCTTATTTCGAATAGTGCTGAAACAGCAACTTGTAACTGATAACTAGTTGTTTTAATTGATAATTAATAACGTTCTCCCAGGTTGAGAATTGCTCTTTATCCTCGTTCCAGCGGTTGCGGTTTCAGACTATTTCCAGGCGTTGTTTGCGTCGGGGTGGAGTAAAAAACTGATCGATGGCTTGCAGGTCTTCCGCTGCCAATTGCAGCTCGCAGGCCTTGGCATTGAGTCGCACATGAGCCGGGCGCACGGCTTTGGGGATGACCACTACCTGGTCCTGGCGCAACAACCAGGCCAGGGCCACCTGGGCCGTGCTGACCTCGTGCCGCTGGGCGATTTGCTGCAGGGTCGGCTGCGCCAGCAAGGCGCCACCCTGGCCGAGCGGGCAATAGGCCATGAGCGGCATCCGCTGTTGCTGGCAGGCGGGCAACAGGTCGAACTCGATGCCCCGCGACTCCAGGTTGTACAGCACCTGATTGGTGGCGCAGGCGGGTGCGTCGAGTTCATCCAGGTCTGCCAGATCAAAATTGGAGACACCCCAGCGGCGGATCTTGCCGGCCTCACGCAGGCGCTCGAAGGCTTCGATGGTTTCCGCCAGCGGGTACTGGCCGCGCCAGTGCAGCAGGTACAGGTCGATGACTTCGCAGCCCAAGCGTTTCAGGCTGCGCTCGCAGGCCAGGGGCAGGCCTTTGCAGCTGGCGTTGTGGGGGTACGCCTTGCTCACCAGGAACACCTCGTCACGGCGCCCCGCAATGGCCTTGCCGACCACTTCCTCGGCGCCGCCTTCACCATACATTTCCGCGGTGTCGATCAGGCTCATGCCCAGTTCGATACCGGTACGCAAGGCGGCGATTTCCTGGTTCCGTTGCTGGCGGTCCTCGCCCATCCGCCAAGTCCCCTGGCCAATGACCGGAACCTGCCGATCCGCGAGCTTGAGCGTGCGCATGCCGATCTCCTGGTATCTGTCGAGCGTTGTCTGTGGAGGGCACAGGGAAACAAAGCTGCCGGTAGCGGTCAAGAGCGCGGGAGTGAGTGCCACAACGGCAAAGCCGCTGAGCAGGTGAAAAACTCATATTCCATAATGGTATAAAATACTAATTATTTATTCCTTTAAAGGTGTTTTCCAAAGGCGCATGTTAATCACCAGCCGCTCAATTCGTGAGTCCGGTGCCAGCAAAGGATTTCCAGCATGACCATTAAAGCGATCAACGTGCGCAACCAGTTCAAAGGTGTGATCAAGGAGATTCATGAAGGTCAGGTGGTCTCGGAAATCGACGTACAGACTGCCTCGGGCATCGTCACCTCGGTGATCACCACCCGCTCAGTGCGCGACCTGGAGCTCAAGGTCGGCAGCGAAGTGATCGCCTTCGTCAAATCCACCGAAGTGTCCATCGCCAAGCTCTGAGCCGCGCAGTCTCGGACGTGGTCATTCACAGGGGAGTGAAACATGCCGCATTCGCTGGAGATCACAGCATTACCTGTTCTTGACCTGGCCCAGCTGGATGGCACTGCGGCCCAGCGCCAGGCCTTTCTCGAGGGCCTGCGCCAGGCCGCCCGGGACGTCGGTTTCTTCTATCTCAGCGGTCACGGCATCGATCACCGGCTGCTGCGCCGGGTGCAACAACAGGCCCGGGAGTTGTTTGCCTTGCCCGAGGCTGACAAGGCCGCGGTGGGGATGATCCATTCGCCACATTTTCGCGGCTACACCCGTGCGGCCTCGGAAATCACCCGGAACCAACCGGACCTGCGTGAGCAGTTCGACCTCGGGGCAGAGCGCGAGGCCTTGCCCCTGGATGCGCAAAGCCCGCCCTGGGCCCGTCTGCAGGGCCCCAACCAGTGGCCGCCGCAACTGCCAGCACTGAAACCGCTGTTGCTCGAATGGCAGCAGGCAATGACCCGCATGTCCCTGCGCCTGTTGCGCGGTTTTGCCCAGGCCTTGTCGCTGCCGGAACAGGCCTTCGACCCGCTGTACGGCGAGCGGCCCAATGAGCACATCAAGCTGATCCGCTATCCCGGTCACGTGCCGGGGCAAAGCAACCAGGGTGTCGGCGCTCACAAGGATTCCGGCTTCCTGAGCTTTGTATTGCAGGACCAGCAGGCCGGCCTGCAGGTGGAAGTGGAGGAGGGCCGCTGGATCGACGCGCCGCCTCGGGAGCACACCCTGGTGGTGAACATCGGCGAGTTGCTGGAGCTGGCCACCCACGGCTACCTGCGGGCCACGGTGCACCGCGTGCTGTCGCCGCCAGCGGGTCGCGAGCGTTTGTCCATCGCCTTTTTCCTAGGCGCGCAACTGGATGCCCGGGTGCCGTTGTACCCGTTACCCGCAGCGCTGCGGCAAGCCGCCCGGGGCCCGGCCAGTGATCCCGACAACCCGTTGTTTCGCGAGGTCGGCTGGAACTACCTCAAGGGGCGGCTGCGTTCGCACCCGGACGTGGCCCGGCGTTTCTACCCCGACGCCCTGGTCCCCAAGGCCCTGGGTGCCTGACCTTCATTCGCTGAGCAAGGACACTGCCATGTTGAAGAAAAACCTGTTCACCCTGGCGCTGCTGGCCAGCCTGGCTCATGCCCTGCCGGCCAGTGCAGCGCAGCCGTTGCGGGTCGCCGCCGACCCGGTGCCCCACGCGCAGATCCTCGCCTATGTGCAGAAGCTTGATCCGCAGCTGGCGCTGAAGATCATCGAGATTCCCAATGGCGTGAACTCCAACGAACTGCTGGCCCACGGCGATGTGGATGCCAACTACTTCCAGCACCTGCCGTACCTCAAATCCCAGGAACAGGCCCTGGGCCAACCCTTCGCGGTGGCTGCCAGCGTGCACATCGAACCGCTGGGCATCTATTCGCAACGGCACCAGGGCTTCGACCAGGTGCCCCAGGGCGGTACGGTGGCGGTGCCCAACAATGTCACCAACCTCAGCCGTGCCCTGTACCTGCTGCAGGATTACCAACTGATCCGCCTCAAGCCCGGTTTCACCGATCCGGCTCGCGACCAGGCCACCCCCAAGGACATCGCCGACAACCCCAGGCAGTTGAAGATCCTCGAAATCGAATCGCCGCAGATTCCCCGGGCCCTGGAAGACGTGGACCTGGCCGTAATCAACGGCAACTACGCCCTGGAAGCGGGGCTGCTGCCGGCCAAGGATGCCCTGGGGCTGGAGAAGGCCGAGCACAACCCTTACGCCAACATCCTGGTGACCACGCCCAAGCTGGAGGGCGATCCACGCATCCGCCAACTGGCCAAGGACCTCAATTCCCCTGAAGTGGCCAAGTTCATCACCGAGACCTATTCGGGTTCGGTGATTCCGGTGGCGGACCGTCAGCCATGATCCAGGTCGAGCAAGTCAGCAAGGTCTATGGCGATGGCCAGCCGCCGGCACTGCAGCAGGTTTCGCTGAGCATTCCGGATGGCGCGGTGTACGGCATTCTCGGGCGCAGTGGCGCCGGCAAGTCGACCCTGCTGCGCTGCCTGAACCTGCTGGAGCGTCCCAGTGCCGGGCGCATCCTGATCGACGGCCAGGACCTCGGCGCCTTGTCTGCGGGTCAGCTGCGCAAGCAGCGCCAGCGCATCGGCATGATTTTCCAGGGCTTCAACCTGCTGCATTCGCGCACGGTGTTCGACAATGTCGCGGTGCCCCTGGAGATAGCCGGCCAGGCCAAGGAGCAACGCCGGGCCCGGGTCCTGGAGCTGCTGGAACTGGTGGGGCTGAGTGACAAGACACAGGCCTTTCCCTCGCAATTGTCCGGCGGCCAGAAGCAACGGGTGGGCATTGCCCGAGCCCTGGCCGCCGGTCCCCGGTACCTGCTGTCGGATGAAGCCACCAGCGCCCTGGACCCGCAAACCACGGCGTCGATCCTGCAGCTGCTGGCGCGGATCAACCGCGAGTTGGGGCTGACCATTGTGCTGATCACCCATGAACTGGAGGTGGTCAAGTCGATCTGTTCCCACGCCGCTTCCCTGGCCCAGGGCCGGCTGGTGGAATGCGGTCCGATCGCGCAACTGCTGGCGGACCCACAGTCGGAACTCGGCCGCGCGTTGCTGCCGGGCTACAACCTGCCGTTCAGCGGCGGCCAGCTCCAGGCCGAACTGACCTTCTTCGACAACCAGCGCGCGGCGCCGCTGCTTGCGCAACTGAGCCGCCAGCAGGCGCTGGAGCTCAAGGTGCTGGCCGGTGGTGTCGAGTCCGTGGCGGGCCAGCGGGTAGGGCGCCTGCGCATTGCTGCCGCTCCGGGCGAGGCCGTGAAGTTCCATCAACTGCTGGCCTCCCTGGCCCAGCGGGGCATCCGCAGTGAGCGCCTGTGAACCGCAGTGTTGATTGGCAGGAACTGGCGCAACTGCTGTTGATCGCCACCGGCGAAACGCTGTACATGGTGTTCCTGGCGTCGCTGTTGACCCTGTTGATCGGCCTGCCGCTGGGGGTGTTGCTGTTCGTCAGCCGCAAAGGCGGGCTGTGCCCGATGCCACGCCTTAATCGCCTGTTGGGCGGGCTGGTCAATCTCGGCCGCTCATTGCCCTTCGTGGTGTTGTTGATTGCCCTGATTCCCCTGACCCGGCTGGTGGTGGGCACCACCCTGGGCAGCACCGCCGCGGTGGTGCCCATCACCATCGGCGCCTTTCCGTTCTTTGCGCGAATTGTCGAGAACGCCCTGGATGAAGTGGACAAGGGGCGAATCGAGGCGATCCTGGCCATGGGTGGACACATCGGCCATGTGATCTTCAAGGCCTTGCTGCCCGAAGCCTTACCGGCGCTATTGGCAGGGTTGACCCTGACCCTGGTGATGCTGATCGGCTTCTCTTCCATGGCCGGAGTCATTGGCGGAGGTGGGCTGGGGGACCTGGCGATCCGCTATGGCTATCAGCGCTTCAACAACCAGATCATGTTGGCCACGGTGCTGGTCCTGGTGCTGCTGGTCCAGGGCGTACAGAGCTGTGGCGACCGGCTGGTGCGGGCCCTGGCTCACCGGCGCTGAGCCTGGTGCCGGTGTGGCTCAGCGTCCTTCATGCTGCTTGCGGTAGGCCCCCGGTTGCAGCCCCACCGCCTTGGTGAAGGCCCGGGTAAAGGCGGCAATCGACTGATAGCCCACGGCAGCCCCGACTTGCTCCACGGTCTGGTTGGCCTTGAGCCGTTGGCAGGCATGGCGCATGCGCAGGGCCAGCAGGACCTGCCCCGGGGACTGTCCGGCAAGCTCATTGAAGCGTTTGAAAAACGCCGACCGCGAGAGCCCGGTGAGGGCCGCCATGCTTTCCAGGGGCCACGGCTCGCCGGGCCGCTGGATCAGTTGCTCCAGCAACGGCGCAAACGCCGGATGCCGGGCCAGGGCCACCAGGCCGCCGAGGTCCTGGTTATCGCTGACCTGCTGGCGCAATACATACAGAAACAGCAGGTGACTGAGACGTTCGAGCAACGCCTGGGACGGTGCCGGGAGCCGTTGGCATTCGTCGAGAATCAGCTGGAACAGCGCCCGCGCGGCACTCAGCGAGGGGTCACCGGCCTGCAGGATGATCCAGCCCGGCAGACCGTCGATGATCAGCGAGGACAGCCCGGACTTGAAATGGAAAAAGCCGCAGACCAGCCCGACGCCGTCCTGGGCAGTCGGGTCCAGCGGGCCCATGGCCAGGCGTGGCAACTGCTGGGCAACTTCGGCCTGCTGCGCGCTGGACAGCCGATAACCCAGGTCCTGCAGCAGGAAAACCGCATCCCCGGCATTTAGACACTGGGCCTCGGGCACGCCATCGATATGCAACCAGCAATGACCCTGCACAACCAGGTGGAAGCTGGCCCGGGCCAGGCCCTGGGTGCTGGCGTGCCAGCCGCCGCAGTAGCGACCGATGTGAAACAGGCTGGCATCGAGTTCCAGTCCTTCTAATAACCAATCAACCAGCGGGTTTGACGAAATCATCTAAGGGAAACACTCAGGAGCAAGTAATTGCTACTTTAGAATATGGATCGAAATTCTTATAACCAACAGACTTGACGCACACCCACACAGCAGGAGTCCACTCCATGTCCCGCGTCACTCTACACACCTTGCACAGCGCCCCAGAAGCGGCTCGGCCGTTTCTTGAAAATGCCTTGAAGAACTCCGGGTTCATTCCCAATCTGCTGGGTATCCTGGCCAACGCCCCGGCGGCCCTGGAAACCTACGTCACGGTCTCGGCGCTCAACGGCAAGGCCGAGCTGAGCCTGGCGGAGCGCGAAGTGGTGCAGTTGATCGCGGCCACCACCCATGGCTGCGACTTCTGTGTCGCAGGTCATACCTCGGTGGCCCTGAACAAGGCCAAACTCCCGGACCCGGTGGTCAGCGCCCTGCGTGAGCAGAGCACCTTGCCCGAGGCCCGGCTGGAAGCCCTGGCGGCGTTCGCCCGTGAAGTGATCGCCACCCGGGGCAAGGTCAGCGACCCGGGCTATGCCCAGTTCAAGGCCGCAGGATACAGCGAAGGCAACGCCCTGGAAGTGATCCTGGGCATCAGCCTGGCGACCTTGTGCAACTTTGCCAACGTGTTCGCCGGCACCGAACTGAACCCCGAGCTGGCCAAGTATCGCTGGTCCGCGCAAGGTCAATGAGTCAGGGCGACAACGCCCTTCAAGGAGTAAACGACATGCTCAATCCGCTATTGAGTGAGTGGCTGGACGCCCAGGCCCAGGCACTCGACCAGGGCCAGTGCGACCCGCAGCAGGTTCTCGCCCGGCTGGCGGGCGCCCAGGTGCTGCGGGTCGGCATCGACCCGGCCCAGGGCGGCAGCGGCGGTGACCTGACCGACGCCCTGGAAGTCATGGCCACGGTGGCCAGCCATTCCCTGGCGGCGGCCTTTGTCTGCTGGGGCCAGCGGGCCTTTATCGAATACCTGCTGCACAGCCCCAACAGCGGCTTGCGCCAGCGCCTGCTGCCGTCGCTGCTCAGCGGCGAACTGGCCGGGGCCACCGGGCTGTCCAATGCCATGAAATTCCTCTCGGGGATCGAAGCCTTGCAGGTCAAGGCGCAGGCGCAGGACCACGGTTGGAGCCTCAATGGCCGCCTGCACTGGGTTACCAACCTGCGTAAAAGCGGGTTCGTGGTGGCGGCGGCCATCGAGCGCGAGGAGGGCGGTGCCCCCTTTATCCTGACGATCCCGGATGCCTTGCCCGGGTTGCAGCGTTCTGACGACCTGCAACTGATGGGGCTGCAATCGAGCAACACCGCGGCCCTGGAACTGAACCAGGTGGCGGTGGCCCGTGACTGGCTGCTGCACGACGATGCCCGGGTGTTCCTGCCGGCGGTGCGCCCGGCCTTTCTCGGCCTGCAATGCGCCCTGGCCATCGGTCTGGCGCGCCGGGCCCTGAGCGAGGTGGAAAAACATGTCGAGGGTTCCCGTTCGATCCTTCAAGAGCCCTTGCTGGAGCAGCGCCAGCTTCTGGAACAGACTGTCGGCGAGCTCAAGAGCGGCCTGCTCGACGGGCGCTTCCTGAGCCAGCCCGGGGCGCTGTTCCGGGTTCGCATCGCCTTGGCCGAAGCCACCGCCAACGCCGTGCAGCTGGAGTTGCAGGCCAGCGGCGGCAAGGCCTACCTCAGCGAGTTCGGCAGCGGTTTCGCCCGGCGCTGGCGGGAGTCGGCGTTCGTGCCCATCGTTACCCCGAGCCTGGTGCAACTGCGCGCCGAACTGCAACGCCAGGCGCGGAACGCGGCAGCATGAGTGGCCTGTTGAACGCACAGGCAATCAGCCTCGGCTACCCGGCAGCAGATGGCTGGCACAGCGTGCTGGAGGACTTCGACCTGCAGCTGCAGGCCGGCGAAGTGGTGTCCATCCTTGGCCCCAGCGGGGTCGGCAAGTCCAGCCTGCTGCGGGTCCTGGCCGGCCTGCAGAAGCCCCATGCCGGGCAGGTCAGCCTGCTGGGGGAAACCCTCGACGGGCCTCATCCGCGGGTCGCCGTGGCGTTCCAGGACCCCAGCCTGCTGCCCTGGCTGAACCTGGAGCACAACGTCGCCTTCGGCCTGGATTTCGCCCGCCAGCCGCACCTGAGCCCACAGCAGCGCAAGGAGCGCATCGACCAGGCGATTGCCGCGGTGGGCCTGGAACACGCCCGCCAGCGCTACCCGGCACAGCTCTCCGGCGGCATGGCCCAGCGCACGGCGCTGGCCCGCTGCCTGGCTCGCCAGCCCCAGGTGCTGCTGCTGGACGAACCCTTCGGCGCGCTGGACGAGGTGACCCGCGCCGACATGCAACAACTGCTGCTCAAGGTAATCGGCCAGCACCAGACCGCAGCGCTGCTGATCACCCACGACATTGACGAAGCCCTGCTGCTGTCGGACCGGGTTCTGCTACTGGGTAACAGCCCGGCGCGCACCCTCGGCCAGTGGCACATCGATTTACCGGCGCCACGTGCCGAGCGGATCGAGGAGCTGGGCGCCCTGCGTATCGAGATTCTCAAAACCCTTCGGCGGGCGAGCCGCAATCCGCTTAATTCCCCTTTGCCTGCACCGTCGGAGATTGACCATGTGCCTGGACGACTTCACTCACACGCGTCGTGACTTTCTTAAACTCAGCGCACTGCTGACAGCTGGCGGCGCCTTGCCGCTGCTCAACAGCCTGCAGGCCCGCGCTGCCCAGGAACCGGATGCGCCGGTGCGCATCGGCTACCTGCCGATCACCGACGCCACGCCGTTGCTGGTGGCCCACAACAATGGCCTGTTCGAGGCCGAAGGGATCAAGGCCGAGCGCCCGGTGCTGTTGCGCAGCTGGGCCCAGGTAATCGAGGCGTTCATTTCCGGGCAGGTCAACGTCATCCACCTGCTGTCGCCGATGACCGTCTGGGCTCGGTATGGCAGCCAGGTGCCGGCCAAGGTAGTGGCCTGGAATCATGTCGGCGGTTCCGGCCTGACCGTGGCCCCGGGCATTACCGAGGTCAAGCAACTGGCTGGGCAGTCGGTGGCGATTCCGTTCTGGTATTCGATCCATAACGTGGTGGTGCAGCAGCTGTTCCGCGACCACGGCCTGGTGCCGGTGAGCAAGGCCGCTGGCAGTGCCCTGGGTGCCAACGAGGTCAACCTGCTGGTGCTGCCGCCTTCGGATATGCCGCCAGCCCTGGCCAGCCAGCGGATTGCCGGCTACATCGTCGCCGAGCCGTTCAACGCCCTGGCCGAGGAACTCAAGGTCGGACGGGTGCAGCGCTTTACCGGGGATGTCTGGCGCAACCACGCCTGCTGCGTGGTGTTCATGCACGAGCATGACCTGAACAACCGTCCCGAGTGGTCGCAGAAGGTGGTCAACGCCATCGTCAAGGCCCAGCTGTGGACCCGTGATCACCGCGCCGAAGCGGCCCAGTTGCTGTCCAAGGACGGCGCCAACCGCTACACCCCCCATGCGCCCCAGGTGCTGAAACGGGTGCTGGCCCCGGCGGCCGAGGATCGCGAGGCCTACCTGGCCAGTGGGGCGATCCAGCACAGCCACTGGGACGAACAACGCATCGACTTCCAGCCGTATCCGTTCCCCAGCTACACCGAGGAATTGGTCAAGCGCCTCAAGGACACCCTGATCGAGGGCGACAAGGGCTTCCTGGCTGGCCTTGATCCGGCGCACACCGCCAAGGACCTGGTGGATGATCGCTTCGTGCGCAACGCCATCGCTTCGGTGGGCGGGCTCAAGGCCTTCGGCCTGGCGGACAGTTTCGAACGCAGCGAGGAGTTCGGTCTTTGATGGGCAAGCAACCTTCCTCCCTGAGCCATTGGGTCCTGGGCCTGGCCGGGCTATTGAGCCTGCTGCTGGGCTGGTGGCTGGGGGTGCACCTGCTGGGCGGCGGCAATGGCCTGGCGGCGCGTTTCTCCCCCGAGGCGACCTTCGCCAGCCTGGTGGAACTGCTGGGGCGCGGCGAGCTGTATGAGCATGTGCTGGTGAGCCTCAAGCGCATCCTGGTGGGGCTGTTGCTGGCCCTGCTGATCGGCGTGCCCCTGGGCCTGCTGGTGGGCAGCTACCGGCACCTGGAGGCGGCCACCACCCCGGCGTTCCAGTTCCTGCGGATGATCTCGCCGCTGTCCTGGATGCCGGTGGTGGTGATGCTGATGGGGGTAGGAGACCAGCCGATCTACTTCCTCCTGGCATTTGCCGCGCTGTGGCCGATCCTGCTCAACACCGCGGCTGGCGTACGCCAGCTCGACCCACGCTGGCTGCAACTGAGCCGCAGCCTTAGCGCCACCCGCTGGGAGACCCTGCGCAAGGTGATCCTGCCCGGTGTCCTGGGGCATGTGCTGACCGGAGTACGGTTATCCATCGGCATCTTGTGGATCGTCCTGGTGCCTTGCGAAATGCTTGGTGTCAGCGCTGGCCTGGGCTACTTCATTCTTGATACCCGGGACCGCCTGGCCTATTCGGAACTGATGGCCATGGTCCTGCTGATCGGCGTATTGGGTTTCGCCCTCGACGCCCTGGCCCGCGGCCTGCACCGGCGCTGGTCCCACGCCTGAGCCCCCGTATTGCCGGCGCAACACCGGCTCCCCTTGTAGGAGCCGGCTTGCCGGCGAAGAGGCCCGCAAGCCTTGCACCGCCTCGGCCGACGCCTTCGCTGGCAAGCCAGCTCCTACAGCCCCAGCGCAATCGCAACGCCACCTGTGTAGGAGCCGGCTTGCCGGCGAAGAGGCCCGCAAGCCTTGCACCGCCCCGACCGGCGCCTTCGCTGGCAAGCCAGCTCCTACAGCGCCCACGTAATCGCAAGGCCACCTGTGTAGGAGCCGGCTTGCCGGCGAAGAGGCCCGCAAGCCTTGCACCGCCCCGGCCGACGCCTTCGCTGGCAAGCTAGCTCCTACAGCCCCAGCGCCACCGCAAGGCCACCTGTGTAGGAGCCGGCTTGCCGGCGAAGAGGCCCGCAAGCCTTGCACCGCCTCGGCCGACGCCTTCGCTGGCAAGCCAGCTCCTACAGCCCCCACGTAATCGTGGTGCTACCCCGACCATCAATGCCCGACCAATTCCTCCAGCAACTGCTCCTTGTAGCCCTGCAGCACCGGGGAGCTGCGGTCCCGCGGATGGGGCAGGTCGACACGAATCTCATGCTTGATCCGCCCCGGATGGGCGTCCATCACGATCACCCGGTCCCCCAGGTACAGCGCTTCTTCAATGTCATGGGTGACCATGATCACCGTGCAGCGCTGCTGCACCCAGATCCGTTGCAGTTCGTGCTGCAGGTGCACCCGGGTCAGGGCATCCAGTGCCCCCAGGGGTTCATCCAGCAACAGCACCTTGGGCTGGTTGATCAGCGCCCGGGCAATCGCCCCCCGTTGGGCCATGCCGCCGGACAGTTGATGGGGGTAGGCCTGCTCGAAGCCTTGCAGGTTGACCAGGGCAATGTGCTCGGCCACCCGGCGCTGTTTCTCGGCGGCGGACAAGGGGTGGTTCTTCAAGGCCAGGGCGATGTTCTGGGCCAGGGTCATCCAGGGAAACAGTCGGTGGTCCTGGAACACGATGCCCCGTTCCAGGCTGGTGCCGGTCACCGGCTTGCCGTCCAGCAGCATCTGCCCCTGATAGTCGCCCTCCAGGCCGACGATCAGCCGCAGCAGGGTGGATTTGCCGCAGCCGCTGGCGCCGACGATGCTGACGAATTCACCAGGCTGGACGTCCAGGTCGATGCCTTGCAGCACCGGCAGGGCCTGGCCCTGGATCCGGTAGCTCTTGTTCAGGCCGCGGATCTGCAGGGCCCCGGGCGGTGTGTGGTGGTGGCTGTAAAGCGGGGCGTGTTGGGCGATTGCATTCATGGAGGGGGCCTTAACGGGTAGGGCGCCAGCGCAGCAGGCGGCGGCTCAGAAGGGTCAACAGCAGGGTCATCAGGTAGCCGCACAGGCCGATGCACAGCACGCAGAGCACGATGATCTCCATGCGCGAGCCGGCCTCGGCGTTCATCATCAGGTTGCCCAGGCCGGCACCGGAGGACAGGAACAGCTCGCTGCCCACCGCCGTCACCCAGGCAAAGGCCAGAGCCTGCAACAGGCCGGTGGCAATGCTCGGCAGGGCCGCCGGCAACAGGATGTGCCGCAGCCGCTGCACCGGGCCGAGCACCAGCACCTGGCCGACCTCGCGGTAGCGCCGTTCCACCTGGCAAAAGCCCTGGTAGGTGTTGAGCACCATGGGGTAGAAGGCCGCGAGGCTGACGATCAGCATCTTGGAAAACTCACCGTTGCCGAACCACATGGCGATCAGCGGAATCCAGCCGAGCATCGGTACTTGGCGGATTGAATGGAACAGCGGGCCGATCAGGCGGTTGGCCAGGGCTGACAGGGCCATCAGGCCCCCCAGCAGCACCCCGGCCAGGGTGCCCAGCAGCAGGCCGCCGCTGGCCCGGCCCAGGCTGGCCAGCAGGTTGACCGACAATTCGCCGTTGCCCAGCAGTTCCAGCAAGGCGCTGCCAATGGTGGACAGCGGCACGAAGGCATAGGCCCCGGCGGCGTCCTGGCGCGACAGGTATTCCCAGCCGCCGATCAGCAGCAGGGGCAGCAATAGACCGCGAAACTTGGTCAGTAGGGTGGTCATGCAGGGGGCTCCTATCGGGTTTGCCAGCGCAGCACGCGCTGTTCCAGGCGGCGGAAGGAAAAGTCCAGGGCAAAGCCGATGACGCCGGTGACCACTATCCCCACCATCACCACATCGATGCGCAGCATCTGCCGGGCCATCTCGATCATCTGCCCCAGGCCGCTGTCGGCGGCCAGCAACTCGGTGGCCACCAGCACCACCCAGCACCGGGTCAGGCCGATGCGCAGCCCGGTGATGATCGGCGGCGCCGCGGCGGGCAGGGCGATTTCCCGGACCAGGGTCGGCCAGCGCAGCCGGTAGACGTCGGCCACCTCGAAGTAACTGCGGGGAATGGCCTTGACCCCCTCACTGGCGGCCAGGGCCACGGGGAAGAACGCGGTCTTGGCGACGATGACGATCTTGAAGGTTTCATCGATGCCCAACAGCAGCACGAACATCGGGATCAGGGCGATGCTGGGGATCTGCCGCAGGGTATGGAACAGCGGCGCGCAGTACGCCTCGACGGTTTTCGACAGGGCCATCAGCACCCCGAACACCAGGCCGCCGAGGGCCCCCAGGGCAAAGCCCAGGCCCAGGCGTGACAGGCTGTTGTGCAGGTGCTCCAGCAACTCGCCGCTGGCCAGCAGGGTTTCGAAGGTTTGCAGCACCTGGGCCGGCGGCACCAGCAGATTGCGCGGAAAGATCCCGGCCTGGGCCACCAGGGTCCAGAGCAGCAACAGCGCCAGGGGCGAGATCAGCCAGGTCAGGGAAGTGAGGATGCAGCGCAAGGAATGAGCCATGGCGGTTCTTATATCGGCGAAGTACCCGATGCCTATCGCAAGACCTGTGCCATCCCCCGTCGTAGGAGCTGGCTTGCCAGCGAAGGCGTCATCCGGGGCGGTGCAAGGCTTGCGGACCTCTTCGCCGGCAAGCCGGCTCCTACGGGGAACTGCACGGTTTATCTGACTGCTGTAGGAGCTGGCTTGCCAGCGAAGGTGTCGGCCGGTGCGGTGCAAGGCTTGCGGGCCTCTTCGCCGGCAAGCCGGCTCCTACGGGGAACTGCACGGTTTATCTGACTGCTGTAGGAGCTGGCTTGCCAGCGAAGGCGTCATCCGGGGCGGTGCAAGGCTTGCGGGCCTCTTCGCCGGCAAGCCGGCTCCTACGGGGAGCTGCACGGTTTATCTGACTGCTGTAGGAGCTGGCTTGCCAGCGAAGGCGTCGGCCGGGGCGGCGCAAGGCTTGCGGACCTGTTCGCCGGCAAGCCGGCTCCTACGCAAGGAGCGGCGTTGTGCGTGGGTTGTGGGCGCTGGCTTGCCGGCGAAACTGATGCCTGGGCAGCAGTGACTGCTGCCAGGGCAACACCTCGGCAGCAGTCGGGCCTCAGAAGTCGTAGCTGAGGCTGGTGTAGTAGAACGTGCCCTGGGCGCCCTCGGGGCTGGTGATGGAGTATTTGGGCACGCCATACAGTTGCGCGCCCGCAGCTTTGTCCGGGTGGGTGTCGAACAGGTTGATGGCGCCCACGGACAGCTTCAGCGATTTGTCGAAGCGGTAGGCGATGTCCAGGTCGGTCACCCATTGCGCGCTGAAGGTCTGGTCCAGGGTCGGGTTGCTGGCGTTGAGGCTTTTCCATTGCCCGTACCGGCGCTGGGCCAGGGTCACGCCCCAGCTGTCGTACTGCCAGTTGGCGCTCAGGATCAGCTTGTTTTTCGGCGTGCCGTCCTCGATCAGGCCCTGGGTGGTGCGGCCGACGATCTGTGAGCCGGCGATGCCGCCCACATCCCGCAGGGCGGTGATCCTGGTGTCGTTCTGGCTGTAGCCGCTGGACAGGTTCAGGCGCCCCCATCGCTGCAGGTCCAGTTGGTAGTTGCCGGTCAGCTCGACGCCATCGGTGCGGGTGTCGGCGACATTGGTGTAGAACGCCGCGCTCTGGATGTTGGCGTACGGGGTGCCGGCGAAGATCGGCGTGACCACCGCGGCCGGCAATTGGTCGGACAGGGTGATGCGATTGTCGATGTTGATCCGGTACGCATCCAGGGTCACCGAGGCGTTGGCCAGCGGGCGCCAGACCAGGCCCAGGGAGTAGTTGGTGGATTCCTCCGGCTTGAGTGCCTTGCCACCCAGCAGCCTGGCCTCCGCGCTGTCGGCCCTCAGGGTGCGTTGCTGTACCTCGACGTAGTTGCCGCTGCCCGGCGGCTGTTCCACCACCTGCACGCTGAACGAGGACAGCCCGCTCTGCACCAGGGACGGTGCCCGGTAGCCGGTGCTGGCGGTGGCCCGGGCGGCGAGTTGCGGGGTGAAGTCGTAACGCAGCGACAGCTTGCCGTTGGTGGTGTCGCCAAAATCCGAATAGTGCTCGGTACGCACCGCGACTCCGGCCTGGAACTTCTCGGTGATCTGCCCTTCGACGTCGATGTAGGCGCCCCAGACCTTGCGCTCCAGAGAGGCCGCGTCGACCTGGGTGATGCCCGAGTAGTAGCCGGGAATGCGCCGGCCGGTGACCGGGTCGGCGGTATTGAACAGCGGCCCGTTCTGCCAGCCCGCAGCCTCGCCGGCGCTGAGCTCGTAGTTCTCCTGGCGCCAGGCCAGGCCCGCCGACAGGATCAGGGGCTTGAACAACAGGTCAGTGGGAAAGTCCCGCACCCAGTCCAGGGTCAGGTTGGTCTGGTCGGCCTCGCGCTTGCCGGTGTAGATCTTCGCCGGGCTGGCGTCGCCCCAGCTGGGGTTGATGGCGTTGCGGTCGGTGGACTTGAGGCTGTTGTCGCCGTGGTTCAGGGCCAGATCGAACTTGCCCAGGCGCTCGTCCTCATAGCGCAGGCCGCCGGTCAGGGCGTAGTCCTCCAGCGCGTAGCGGGTGATCGGCAGGCGGCCGTCGGGGTAGCGTTGCAGGGCGTCGCTGCCGTAGTTGTTGCGCAAGGTGGTGGGCGGGTCGAAGAAGCCTTCGGCGTCGGTGTTCTTGTGGGAGTAGGTGGCAAAGCCGTAGGCGGTCAGCCCTTCGCTCAGGCCGAACTCGCTGTTGGCGGCGAAGTTGTACTGGTCCGAGACATTGCCCGAACCCCAGCGCCAGGTGCGGTAGCGGTTGTTCTGTTCCCTGGGGGTGCTGGTGTTGGTGGAGCCGGGATAGAAGATTCGCTTGTCGGGATTGGTGTCGCTGGCTGGGTCCTGGCTGCCGGCGTCGAAACTCAGGGTCAGGAAGCCGTCGTTGGGCAGGCTGAAACCCTTCCAGCCGCTGAGCTTGCGCTGCAGGCCGTCGCCCTTGTCATAGCCGCCGAAGCGGTAGCCGAGGTTGCCGCCGTCGTCCTTTTCCTTGAGCACGATATTGATCACCCCGGCGATGGCGTCGGAGCCGTACTGGGCCGCGGCGCCGTCGCGCAGGATTTCCACCCGCTCGATGGCGCTCAGGGGGATCAGGCTCAGGTCCACTGCGGCGGCGCCACGGCCGTTGACCAGGCTTTGGCGGGTGACGTTGGCGCTGGTGTGGCGGCGTTTGCCGTTGACCAGCACCAGCACCTGGTCCGATGCCAGGCCACGCAGGGAAGCGCCCTGGGCGATGGAACCGGCGAAGGCGCCCTGGGGCGATTGCGGGTAGCTGAACGACGGCGACAGGGCGGTGAGGGCGCCGGACAAGTCACTGGCGCCGGTCTGCTGCAACTGCGCGGCGGACAGCACGTCCACCGGCGCGGCGCTTTCCAGGGCGGTGACATCACTGCGCCGGGTGCCCACCACCACCACGGTGTCCAGGTGCTCGGCGCTGGCGCCGGGGGCATTGCTTGAGGCTTGGGCAGCGAACGCGGGCACGGCAAGGCTGCCGACGACCAGCGCCACGGCGCCGGCCAACGGATGGCGATGGAACATGGTTGGATTCCTTCTGAAATGGATGGCCCGGCCACCCGGGTAGGAGCTGGCTTGCCAGCGAAGGCGTCCTCGTGGACGACGCAGGGCTCGAGGGCCTCTTCGCCGGCAAGCCGGCTCCTACAGGGTGGCTGTGGGTGGTTGGGGATACCGGCGGCCCGGAAATCAGGGTTCGGGTTTCACCCCGTAGGAGCTGGCTTGCCAGCGAAGGCGTCCTCGTGGACAACGCAGGGCTCGAGGGCCTCTTCGCCGGCAAGCCGGCTCCTACAGGGTGGCTGTGGGTGGTTGGGGATACCGGCGGCCCGGAAATCAGGGTTCGGGTTTCACCCCGTAGGAGCTGGCTTGCCAGCGAAGGCGTCCTCGTGGACAACGCAGGGCTCAAGGGCCTCTTCGCCGGCAAGCCGGCTCCTACAGGTGGCTGTGGGTGATTGGGGATACCGGCGGCCCGGAAATCAGGGTTCGGGGTTTCACCCCGTAGGAGCTGGCTTGCCAGCGAAGGCGTCCTCGTGGACAACGCAGGGCTCGAGGGCCTCTTCGCCGGCAAGCCGGCTCCTACAGGTGGCGGTGGGTGGTTGGCGATACCGGCGGCCCGGAAATCAGGGTTCGGGTTGTCGCCGCGGGCGTCAGAAGCGGCTGGTGACGCTCAGGCCCACGGTGCGCGGGTCGCCGTAGGTGATGACGTACTGCCCCAGGGTGCCGTTGGGCCGGCCATGGACCTGGTAGCGGCGGTCGGTGAGGTTGTTGACGAAACCGGTGACGCTGAGCTTTTCATCCGGGCTGAACCAGGTCAGGCGGGTGTTGGCCAGGGTGTAGTGGGGCTGGCTCAGGGTCTTGTCGGCGCTGCTCTGGCGGTCGGCGAGGAAGTATTCCTTGTCGCGGAAACTCACGTCGCCACCGGCCACCAGCTTGCCGCCGATCTCCAGGGGAATGGTGTAGTCGCCCCCCAGGGACACCACGTTGCGCGGCGAGCGCACGAAGCTGTTGCCGCTGTAGTCGCCGGTGATCGCGCCGGTGTTGGGGTTGGTGTTCTTGAAGTCGGTGTACTCGGTATCCAGGAACGAGATCGCCGCCCGCAGGTGCAGGTAGTCGGTGGGCTGGCCTTCCAGCTCCAGCTCGGCGCCCTTGACCTTGCCCTTGGCGCCGTTGGTCAGGGCGGTGGTGAGCACGCCGTTGTTGACCGTCAGCAGGTTCACCTGGATGTCCGAGTAGTCGTAGTAGAAGACGTTGGCGTTGGCCGTCAGGCGGTGGTTGAACCATTCCGACTTGAGGCCGATCTCGTAGGCGTCCAGCTGTTCCGGGTCCACCGTGGTCAACTGCGCCAGGCTGGTGGACAGCCCGGTATTGAAGCCCCCGGAGCGGAAGCCGTGGGCATAGCGGAAGAACACCCGGACGTTGTCGTTGATCCGGTATTCCGGGGTCAGGTCGTAGGTCCAGGCTTCCCAGGTCTTGCTCTCATCGCGGCTGCCGTTGCTGCCGGCGGCGCCCAGGGGAATCAGCGGGCCGTTGGCCGTGGCCCGGGTCAGCTGGGTCAGGTCCAGGTCGATGTCTTTCTTTTCCTGGGTCCAGCGCAGGCCGCCGGTAACGGTGAAGTTGTCGGTGAAGTCGTAGGTCAGGTTGCCGAACAGCGCGTAGCTGTCGGTGGTGTGCTGGTAGTTGAGGTCGCGAAAGTCGGTGGCACCGCCGGTCTGGTTGGAACCGCTGCCGTTGGGCGTGGGGCCCGGGGTGATGAGGCGCTTGGCCGAGCTGTCCAGGTCCTCATGGAAGTAGTGCACCCCCGCCAGCCAGCGCAGGGTCTCCTGCTGCGGCGAGGCCAGGCGCAGTTCCTGGGAGTACTGGTTGTAGCGGTTGTCGCTGATGGCCGCGCCGTTGACCTCGTAAGGGGTGTAGTCGGCGTCGCTGGTGGACTGCCCGCGAATGTAGTCGTAGGCGCTGATGGACGTCAGGGTGTAGTCCCCCAGGCGCCAGTTCAGGGTCAGCGAGGTGCCGTCGTGATCGAGCTTGGCGTCCTCGTTGACGTTGAGGGCGACATTGCGTCCGTCGGGCCGCTGGTAGCCGACGTTGTAGTAGCGCCCCACCGGCAGTGAGCCGTTGCTGCCATCGCCCTTGTATTCCCGAGCGTGGATCTTCAGCAGGGCGTCCAGGTCCGGGTTGAGCTTGGCCAGGAACTGCAGGCGCACGGCTTTCTTGTCGACGTCACCGTAGGTGTGGTCGTCGGTGAGGTTCTTCTGGAAGCCGTCGCGTTCTTCCGAATACAGCGACAACCGCGCCGCCAGCTTGTCATCCACCAGGGCTCCACCGATGGCGCCATTGAGGATGCGCTCGTTCTTGCTGCCGATGCCCAGGGTGCCGTAGCCGTCAGTGTCGAAGCCGGGCTTCTTGGAAATCACATTGACCGCACCGGCAGTGGTGTTCTTGCCGTACAGGGTGCCCTGGGGGCCACGCAGGATTTCGATGCGCTCCAGATCGAACAACGGCCCGCCGCCGGCGATGGGCGCGTTGAGGTAGACGTCATCGGCGTAGATGCCCACCGGGAACACCGTGGCGGCCCCGGTATCGCCGGTGCCCAGGCCACGGATATACCAGCGCGGCCGGCCGTCGCCATCGGGGTTCTTGGCCGAGGCGTTGGGGATGAAGGTGGTGATATCGCCCATGTTGCGCACCCCGTCGGTCACCAGGCTGGTGCCCTGGACCGCCGACACCGCCACCGGAACCTCTTGCAGGGTTTCCTCCCGGTGCTGGGCGGTGACGGTCACGGTCTTCAAGGCCGGCTCGGTGCTGTTCCTGGTGGTGTCGGCCTCGGTGGTTTCAGCGGCCAGCGAAGCCTGGCTGAATGAGCCCCCGGCGAGGGCCAGTGCCAGCCATAGACTCTTGGTGATCGGATTAAGCTTATGCATGTGAATCTCCCCCATTTAAAGTTTCGCTAAAGGGGCAGGAGCAGAGATCGTGCCAAGAGTTTTTCCTGGCTGTTTTGATTTGCTAGGTGATTGAAAATAAAGGGTTAAATTCAAAGGCTTGACCCGTGAAAACTGCAGGTTGCGCCGAGGCGAACAGGCGCATTTGAGAGGGGGTAAAACACCTGCGGTGGATTCAGCAGAAGTTGCTGGGTGGCTGCTGCTGGAGCAGCACCGCGTACCCCGCGAAATGCTGCCCCACCAACACAAGCGCAAGAGCCGGCTTGCCGGCGAAGAGGCCTTTGAACCTTGTGCCGAACTGGCGGACGCCTTCGCTGGCAAGCCAGCACCTACAGGTCCCATGTGATTGCGGCGTTCCCACCCCGTAGGAGCCGGCTTGCCGGCGAAGGGGCCTTCGAATCTTGTGCCGAACTGGAGGACGCCTTCGCTGGCAAGCCAGCTCCTACAGGTCCCAGGTGCTTGCGGCGTTCCCACCGTAGGAGCCGGCTTGCCGGCGAAGAGGCCTTTGAACCTTGCGCTGAACTGGAGGACGCCTTCGCTGGCAAGCCAGCTCCTACAGGTCCCAGGTGATTGCGGTGTTCCCTGCGCAGGAGCCGGCTGGCCGGCGAGTCAGACGGCGACTCGGGAGGTGGAGCCGATGACGGTCTCCAGTACGCTGAAGTCGATCCATTCCCGTACGTCGAAACGCCGGGGAATGAATTGCCAGCGATGGAGGAAATCGGTGAAGTCCTGCAGGGCTTCGATGGAGCGGGCATCCAAAGTGGTACGTAGGCGTCGATGGGCATCCTCGCCGTAGGCGGCTGCCACCCAGTACTCGCTGGTGTTCAGCTCTCGGGCCAGAAAGCGCCGGGTTTCCTCGGGGTTGGCCCAGGCCCACTGTTCGGTGCGCAGCACGGTGTCGACGATTTTCACGCTGGCGTCGAAGTGCTCGCGCAGCAGGTGGGTGTCCACGGTCAGGGTGCGCGGGGTGCCGTTGTTGGAGCGGATCAGCGGGTCGGGGTGGGAGCCGGTGTCCACCACCACCTGCAGGCCGAACTCGTTGGCCAGGTGCACGGCGTGGGCGCCCTTGAGGAAGATCGCGTCGATGTCGCCGCGCAGCAGGCCGATCAGTTCGTTGTTGCGGCGGCTGAAGCGGGTCACCCCCAGGCTGACTTCGGAGCCGTACAGGTGTTGTTTCTGTTCGTCGCTGTAGGTGCCGCCGTAGGGGTAGTCCACCAGCTCGACGTCACTGACCTCCAGGCCTTCCAGCTTGAGGGCGTTTTCCAGGCCGCGCAGGGCTTGGGCGCGGGTGAAGTCGATCTGCACGTTGGCCCATTTGGGCAGGCCGAAACGCCGGTTCTTCAGGTCGCGGATGCTCTTCACGCCGCTTTCCGCGGTGGTCAGGATCAGCTGCACCTCGTCGCTCCAGGACAGGCCCAGGACCCGGGTCTGCACACCGCTGGAATAGGCCCAGATGGCCGGGATATTGCCGCCGTGGCGCACCGAGTTCTGCAGGTGGTGGTCGTAGTGGGCCTCGCGCACTTCGCGTTCGCTGGATTCGCGCAGGGACTGGATGTTGGTGCCGAACGGCAGGAAAGCCTCGGCCAGGCGTCCGGACTGTACCGCGATGCCAAGCCCGGTGGGCACCGGGCTGTGGGTGTACCAGAGGGTATCGAGTGGTTTGCTCATAAGGGTCTTCAGTTCGAATCCATGAAACCTGGCGCGGTCAGCCGGCCAGAGCGGTAGGGGTGGCCAGCAGCGCATCCAGCGGCCGGCGGTCGATCCATTGGCGCACGTCCACCGGCTGCGCAATGAAGCGCCAGCGCCGCAGGAAGGCGCTGAAATCCTCCAGCGCGTCGATGGCCCGCTCATCCAGGCCGGTGCGCAGGCGCAGGTGGGCATCTTCGCCATAGGCGGCGCTGATCCAGTACTCGCTGCTGTTGGTTTCCCGGGCCAGGTAGCGGCGGGTGTCCTCCGGGTGGCGGTGGGCCCAGTCTTCGGCCCGCAGCACGGCGCCGAGAATCCCGGTGGCGACCTCGAAGTGCTGCTCCAGCAGGTTCAGGTCGACGGTCAGGGTGCGCGGGGTGCCGTTGTTGCAGCGGATCAGCGGGTCGGGATGGGCACCGGTGTCGATCAGGGTGCGCAGGCCGAATTCATGGGCATGGCGGGCGGCGCTGGCGCCCTTGAGGAAGATCGCGTCGACCTCGCCCCGCAGCAGGCCTTGCAGCTCCAGGTTGCGGCCGTCGGTGGGCTGGGCGCTGACCGGGGTATCGGCCAGGGTCTGCACCTGGGGGTCGCTGAAGGTGCCGCCGTAGCGGTAGTTCACCAGTTGCAGGTCGCCCACCTGCAGGCCGTCCAGGTTCAGGGCGTTTTCCAGGCCGCGCAGGGCCTGGGCGCGGGTGAAGTCGATCTGCGCGCCAGCCCAGTCCGGCAGTCCGAAGCGCCGGCCCTTGAGGTCCTGGATGCGCTGGATGCCGCTGTCGGCGCGGGTCAGGAGCAGTTGCACCTCATCGGCCCAGGACAGGCCGATCAGCCGGGTTTCCCGACCCTGGGCCCGGGCCCAGAGGGCTGGGATGCTGCCGCCGTGGCGCACCGAGTTGCGCAGGCTGTGGTCGAAGTGCGACTCGCGCACGGCCTGGTCGCTGGACTCGCGCAGGGACTGCACCTGGGTGCCGAGGGCGCCGAGGCTGTCTTGCAGCCAGCCTTTCTGCACGGCAATGCCCAGGCCCGTGGGGACCGGGCAGCGGGTGTACCAGAGGGTATCCAGAGGATGGGACATGAACGGGCTCCTTATGGGCTCAGGCGCGTGCCTGCTGGGGCGCCGCCTGGGCGACGGGGCGTTGCTGCACCAGGGGCAGGACTTCCTGGCCGATGCGCAGGGCTTCCTCCAGGTGCGGGTTGCCCGCCAGGATGAAGGTGGAGAAACCGGCGTCGCGGTATTCCGCCAGGCGCTCGGCAACGTTCTGGTGGCTGCCCACTAGGCCCACGGTGGGTCCCGGCTTGGCCTTGGCGAAGCCGGCCCAGAGGTTGGGGCCGAGGATCAGGTCATCGAAGCGGTCGACGTTCTGGTGGTAGGCGGTCTGCCGCGCAGCGCCCACCGAATCCGAGCCGCTGGTGAAGTTCTTGGCGATCAGGCTGCCTTTGCCTTCGAGCTTGTCGAACTGGCGGCGCAGGTCGGCCCAGGCCTGCTCTTCGGTTTCCCGGGCGAACAGATCGACCCGCAGGCCGAAGCGCACCGTGCGCCCCTGTTTGTCCGCCAGCTCGCGGACCCGCTCGATATGCGGCTTGAGCTGGTCGATGGGTTCGGCCCAGTTGAGGTAGACGTCGGCGTGCCGCGCGGCCACGTCCAGGGCGGCGTCGGAGAAACCGGAGAAATACACCCCCGGCTTGCGTTCCTGCTGCAGGCCCGGGGGCAGGGCGCCGTTCTCCAGCTGGTAGATATCGCCGTCATAGGAGAAGCGCTCGTTCTGCCACAGGCCCTGGATGACGTCGAGGAACTCGCCGGTGCGCTGGTAGCGCCGGTCATGGTCCAGGTAGTCGCCATGGGCCCGCTGGCTGATCGGATTGCCACCGGTGATGATGTTCCAGTCCAGGCGTCCGTGGCTGAGGTTCTGCAGGATCGCCGCCTGCTGGGCGGCATAGGCGGGTAGGGTCCAGGTGGCCTGGAAGGCAATCAAAAAACGGATGCGCCGGGTTTCCCGGGCCAGGGCCGCCGCCACCACCCAGGGCTCGGGGCCGGTGGGCAGCAGGGCGCCTTCGAAGCCGGCCAGCTCGGCCGCCTTGGCCACCTGGGCGATGTAGTCGATGTAGGTGAAACCGTCGGGCTCGCCGGTGGCCAGGCGCCCGGGGGCGATATGCCCCGGGCGGGGTTGGGGATTGCCGCGATTGTGCTTGTCGGTGCTCAACTGCGGACCGTCGGTGCCCAGCGGCAGGCGCCAGAAAAATTCAGTGCTCATGGGTGCTCCTGATTCAGTAACGCGTTGCGCCGCGCGGGTGCGAAGACGCCTGACGGAGGCGATTGCAACGGCCATGCCATGGCTGGCACAGCCTGCAGGCATGGGCCTTGAGCGGCTATTCAGGATGCGCTGGCGACAGCGAATGCTGCTGTAGCAGCACCCCGTCAGCAGCGGTTGCTGGGCGCGCAACAGATTTGCCGCCCCCCATATCAACGCTGCCCGTGTAGGAGCCGGCTTGCCGGCGAAGAGGCCCTAAGACATGCGCCGCGCTTGAAGACGCCTTCGCTGGCAAGCCAGCTCCTACGGTTGGCGCAATATCGGCGCTGCCCGTGTAGGAGCCGGCTTGCCGGCGAACAGGCCCGTAAGACATGCGCCGCGCTTGAAGATGCCTTCGCTGGCAAGCCAGCTCCTACGGTTGGCGCGATATCGGCGCTGCCCTTATGGGCGGGTGGTCAGGCCGGGGCGGTCTCGGCGCTGCGCAGGTAGGCCTGGTACAGCGCTGCATAGGCGCCGTCGCGTTGCATCAGTTGCGGGTGCGTGCCCTGTTCCACCAGCCGGCCATGACGGATCACGGCGATCCGGTCGGCGTCGCGGATGGTCGCCAGGCGGTGGGCGATGATGATCGCGGTGCGCCCCTGGCACAGCCGGCGCAGGGCGCGCTGGATGCGCCGCTCGGTGTGGATGTCCACCGCCGAGGTGGCTTCGTCCAGCACCAGCACCGCCGGGTTGGCCAGGTAGGCCCGTACCAGGCACACCAGTTGCCGCTGGCCGTGGCTCAGGTGTCCACCCAGGGGGCCGACCTCGCTGTGGTACTGGTGGGGCAGGCGTTCCAGCACTTCGTCCGCTCCCAGTTCCCGGGCCGCGGCAATCAGCGTCCCATCATCGGCGCCGGGGGCCGCCAGGCGCAGGTTGTCGAGGATGCTGCCGCTGAACAGCACGTTGTCTTGCAGCACCACGCCCACGGCCCGACGCAGGTCGTGCTGGGCCAGGTGGCGGATGTCCACGCCGTCGAGCGTCACGGCGCCGCCCTGAACGTCGTAGAAACGGGTCAGCAACTGCACCAGGGTGCTTTTGCCATGGCCCGAGGGGCCGACAATCGCCAGCACTTCGCCGGCCTTGATCTGCAAGTCCAGGTCCTGGATCACCGCATTGTTGCTCTTGGGGTCGTAGGCGAACCGTACCTGCTCGAAGCCGACCTCGCCGCGGGCCCGTGGCACGCGCCGTGGGTGGGCTGGATCGAGGACCTGGGGCCGGGTGTCCAGCAACAGGAAGATCCGCTGCGCCGAGGCCGAACCGGTGGCGTAGCGTTCGAACAGGTCGGAGAGCTCCTGCAACGGGCCAAGAAACAGAAACACGTAGAACAGGCTTTCCGCCATCTGGCCAACGCTGATCTGGTTGCCGGCCAGCCCATAGCCGCCCACCAGCAACAGCACGGCCATGCCGGCGGCACTGAGCAGGGCGGTGAACGGGGCGAACCAGCTGGAGCGCAGGCTGCCGCGAATCAGCGCCTGGTTGAAGTCATCCAGCAGGCCGCGATAGCGCTGCAGGTTGGGTTCCTGCTGCCCGCATTGCTGGAGCATGCGCGCGCCGCTGACGCTTTCCACCAGGTGCGCGGTGAAGCGGCTGCGGTTCTCCGCGACCCTGGCCCAGTTGCGCTGGGAGATGCGCTTGAAACCCCAGGTCGCCAGCACCAGCAGCGGCACCGTGGCCGCCAGGCTGAGGAAGAACCGCGGGTCGATGCGCCACAGCATCAGCGCCGCCAGGCCACAGCGCAGCAGGGCCCCCAGCAGCTCCGGCGGGCCCTGGATCAGCAGCGGCTCCAGGCTGTCGACGTCGCGGTCGGCGCGGGAAATGATGCGCCCGGCGCGGGTCTGGTCGAAGTAGCTGACGCTCAGGGCCTGGATATGGGCAAAGACCTTGACCCGCAGGTCGTTGAGCACCCGGATCGCCGCACTGCCGGCGACCAACTGCGACAGCCCGGCCAGGACGAAGCGCCCCAGCCAGCTGGCCGCCAGCCCCAGGCCCAGCCACAGCACCAGGGATTCATCCAGCAGCCAGTGGCCCTGGTCCGGGACCAGCCCGTGGTCCAGCAGTTCGCGCACGAACCAGGGCCGCAGGAAGACGGTGAACACCAGCAGCAGCTCGATGCCGATCACCGTCAGGATCGCGCCGCGGATCGGCCGCAGCAGAGGCAACAGGCGGGACAGCATGCTGCGGTCCAGGGCCTGGCGGGCGAGCATTTCCTCGATTTCGATATCGCTCAGGGCCTTGCCGGCGATTGGATTAGCCATGATCGATTCCCAGCAGGTCGCGGTAGTGCGCGTTGGTTTCCACAAGGTCGGCGTGAGCGCCGTTGGCACTGATGCGCCCGTCCTGCAGCAGCAACACCCGGTCCGCCAGGAGAATGGTCGAGAGCTTGCTGGAGATCACCAGCAGGGTGGTGGCCCGGCCCTGGTCTCGACGCAATTGGCGGATGTTGTCCAGCACCTGGCGTTCGCTGATGGCGTCCAGGGCACTGGTGGCGTCGTCGAGGCAGAGAATGTCCGGTTCTCCCAGCAGTGCCCGGGCCAGGCTCAGGCGCTGGCGCTGGCCACCGGAAAGAGTGACCCCGCGGTCGCCGAGGCGGCTGTCCAGGCCTTGGGGCAAGCGTTCCAGTACATCTTCCGCGGCGGCCAGGGCCAGGCCCTGGCGCAGTTGCCGGTGGCTGGCCTCGGGGGCCGTGAGGCGCAGGTTGGCCGCCAGAGTGTCGGAAAACAGGAAACTTTCCTGGGGCACCACATGCACCCGGCGCCGTAGCTGTTGCAGATCCAGCTCGCGCACGTCCTGCCAGCCGCTGTGCTCGGAGCCCAGCAGCACCCGGCCGGCACCGGCCTCGGTGAGGCGCGGCAGGAGGCTGGCCAGCAGGCTCTTGCCGGTGCCGGTGGCGCCCACCAGGGCCACCACCTCGCCGGGTTCAAGGCTCAGGGAGCAGTCATCGAGAATCTTCCGGCCCCCGCCGGGGGCGCTGACGCTGACCCCCTCCAGGCGTAACCCCAGGGGCGCCTGGGGCAGCCGGGCGTTGCCACTGCGAATGTGCAGCGGCTCGTCCAGCAACTGCCAGATGCGCTCGGCGCTGGAGCGGGCGTCGGCAAACGTCTGCATCACCCGGCCGATGCCTTCGATGCGAAACACCAGGGTGGTGACGATCAGCAGGGCGCTGACCAGCTCGCCGATCCCCAGTTGCCCGGCCGCCACCCGATGAGCGCCGTAGACCAGGACCCAAACATGGCTGAGGGCGACCACGGCCTGGGGCAGGGGGATTCGCGAACTGGAGTAGGCCAGGGCCCGGCGTGCGTGCTCGGCGAACAGCCCGACCTGGGCGGCAAAACCCTGGATGCGGCCGTGTTCCAGGGCGAAGGACTTGATCACCCGCACCCCACCGATGCCTTCGCTGAGGTCCTGGTTGACCCGGTCGTAGGCGGCGCCCACTGCGCGATCGAGGCTGACCAGGTGCTCGGTCTGGCGCACGAAGATCCACAAGCCGCAGGCGGTGAGCAGCAGCGGCACCACTGCCAGCCAGGGGCTGTACCAGGCCAGCAGGCCCACCGTGGCCAGCACCACCAGGGGCGTTTCCACCACCTGGCGCCAGAAGCTGATGAGGGCGTCGCGGACCTTGTCTGCATCGCGGGTGGTGCGGGTGATCATCTCGCCCATGCCGTGCTGCCAGTGGTAGCCCAGGTGCAGGCCCTGGACCTGCTGCAGGATGCGCTCGCGCAGGCGGGTCAGCAGCTCCTGGCTGAGCACCAGGGACAGCACGGTGGCGGCGTACTGCAACACGCCCCGGCCCAGGGCCACCGCCAGCAGCAGCCACAGCCAGTACCAGCCCAGGCTGGCATCCAGGCTGCCGTCGGCCAGGCGTCTTACCGCCTGCCCACTGCTGACAGCGTTGACCGCATGACCGATCAGCCACTGCTGCCAGACCAGCCCGAGGTTGACGGCGACATAGAGCAGCGCCACCAGGGCGAAGCGCCAGGGCACTTCCCGGTAGATCGCCAGCGCGCGCAAGAGAGGGTGTTTTTCGATCATGCAGGGCTCATTCAGGGAAATATTGGCCATTGGTCGTAGGAGCCGGCTTGCCGGCGAATGGGCCCTTGAACCTTGTGCCGGGTTCGAGGACGCCTTCGCTGGCAAGCCAGCTCCTACGGTGCGGGGTGACACGGTGTTTCTTCGTAGGAGCCGGCTTGCCGGCGAAGAGGCCCCCAAGCCTTGTGCCAGTCTTGCGAACGCCTTTGCTGGCAAGCCAGCTCCTACGGTGCGGGGTGATACGGTGTTTCTTCGTAGGAGCCGGCTTGCCGGCGAAGAGGCCCCCAAGCCTTGTGCCAGTCTTGCGAACGCCTTTGCTGGCAAGCCAGCTCCTACGGTGCGGGGTGACACGGTGCTTCTTCGTAGGAGCCGGCTTGCCGGCGAAGAGGCTCCCAAGCCTTGTGCCGGTCTTGCGAACGCCTTCGCTGGCAAGCCAGCTCCTACGGTGCGGGGTGATACGGTGCTTCTTTGTAGGAGCCGGCTTGCCGGCGAAGAAGCCCCCAAGCCTTGTGCCTGTCTTGCGGGCGCCTTCGCTGGCAAGCCAGCTCCTACAGGCGGCGGTGGTTGGCCGTCAGGGCGCCGGGCGGGTCGCGCCCTGTTGCTCCTTGGCATTGAGGGTCGAGGTGTATTCGCCCGGGTCGACGCCGTTGAGGTAGTAGTTGCCCACGTGGTGCAGGCGCCAGCGGATCGGGTCGTGGGTGGTGTGCACCCGGGCGTTGCGCCAGAAGCGGTCGAGGTTCCATTTGCTCAAGGAGGAACTGGCCCCCAGCAGCGAGAAAATGTCGCTGGAGATCTTCAGCGCGGCGCTATCGGAATGGGCCCGGGCGGTGGCCACGCTGAGGATCAACTGGTCCTGCAGTTCCTTGTTGTCCGGGTCCTGCTCGTGTTCGTCGAACACCCGCGCGGCATCGCGCAGCAACGACTCGGCGGCGCGCAGGGCCACGGCGTATTCACCGATCTGCTTGATGATGTGCGGCTCTTCGCTGGCGTGGTCGACGCCGCTTTCCACCCAGGGCCGGGCGTGCTGCTTGAGGTAGTCCACCGCCGCTCCCAGGGCGCCGGCGGCGATCCCGGTGTCGATGGCCGCATGCAGGATCTGCGGGAAGGTCAGGCCGGTACGCTTCATCGGGCCCTTGCGCGGCGAGACGAAGTCTTCGTCCAGTTCGATGTTGTCGAAGATCACCGTGCCGCTGACCGAGTTCTGCTGGCCGAAGGCGTGCCAGTCGTCCACCAGGGTCAGGCCCGGGGTGTTGCGGTTGAGCAGCACCCCGGCACCGCCGTCCTCACTGGCGGCGGTCAGGGAAATCCACTCGGCCAGGTAAGCGCCAGTGGAGTAGAACTTGCTGCCATTGAGGATCAGCTTGCCGTCGGCGCGACGTTCGATGCGGGTCTTGAGGGCGAACTTGTTCTTGCCGCCGACTTCCGCCAGGGCGTTGCCCAGGCGCTTGCCGGCCAGCACATCGCCGATCAGGCGGTCGCGCACGGCATCCGGATAGCCGTTGAAGATGCCCCGCAGCATCACGTTGTGGATCTGCAGCAACTGGCCGACGCCGCCGTCGGCCACGGAGATCAGGCGCACCGTTTCGACGATGGTAGCCACCGAGGCCCCCAGGCCACCGAAGGCCTTGGGCACGCCGATGGCGGTCAGGCCGCTGGTGGACAGCAGCTCGGCCTGGCGCCGGGGCAACTGGCCGTTGGCCTGGGGATCGGCGGCGATTGCAGCGATTTGCGTGGCGATCTCCCGCGCGGCGGCGATGGCTTCGGCCTCGCTGCGCAGGACGCGTACCGGCGCGATGCTAAGGGTTTGTACGCTACTCATGTGTCTACCTCTATCAAAGGAATCGATCCACCGCAGGAGCCGGCTTGCCGGCGCAGGGGCCCTTGAGCCTTGCGCCAGTCCTGGCGACGTCTTCGCTGGCAAGCCAGCTCCTACAGGGGGCGTGTGTATCGGCCTGGTCTGTAGGAGCCGGCTTGCCGGCGAAGAGGCCCTTGAGCCTTGCACCAGTCCTGGTAACGCCTTCGCTGGCAAGCCAGCTCCTACAGGGGGCGTGTGTATCGGCCTGATCCGTAGGAGCCGGCTTGCCGGCGAAGAGGCCCTTGAGCCTTGCACCAGTCCTGGCGACGCCTTCGCTGGCAAGCCAGCTCCTACAGGGGGCGTGTGTATCGGCCTGATCCGTAGGAGCCGGCTTGCCGGCGAAGGGGCCCTTGAGCCTTGCACCAGTCCTGGCAACGCCTTCGCTGGCAAGCCAGCTCCTACAGGGGGCGTGTGTATCGGCCTGGTCCGTAGGAGCCGGCTTGCCGGCGAAGGGGCCCTTGAGCCTTGCACCAGTCCTGGCAGCGCCTTCGCTGGCCAGCCAACCCTTGCAGCAGGTGTTGAAAGGGGCTTGAGCAAGTTCTGCGCCAGGGCCTTTTCAGCTGGCGAAAAATCCGTTGCAGGCCTTGTGCAACAAGGCCTTCGGGCGGGTGATCAGGCGCGGCCAAAGCATGTATTGCTGCTCCAGCAGCAATGCCCGTCGGCCCGTTGCTCCAACAGCAGCAGTCGCCGCGCAATGCTGCTGGCCGGGCAGCAGTCGGCCTCGCGTCGATTTCGCCAGCAGCGGCGCAGGCCCCGTAATCCGGGGCCTTGTCCAGTTGGCACGGGCGCTGCAATGGCCCTGGCAACAGCCATTGCCCAGGAGTTCGTTGATGACCCTTGCCGCCACATTGCCCCTATCCGCTGCCCAGCCCGAGCTGGAGCAGATCTGGTTCACCCGTTGCCCGGTGCCCACCGCGTCCGGAATCGCCTACAAGCTGGGCTGGCTCAGCGAGGAGTTCGCCGCCGACGGCCTGCCGGTGGCGACCCTGCAGGAAGCCCGGCAACTGGGCCATCACCACTACGATCACCAACTGCCGGGGCTGTTTCGCGAGGGCGGTAACGTCCCGGCCCTGGCGGCCCGCGCCGCCGGTTCGCCGAGCCGGTTGATCGGCCTGACCTGGATCGAGGAATGGCAGACCCTGCTGGTACGCCCGGACTCCGGCATCCGTCGCCCCGAGGACCTCAAGGGCAAGCGCCTGGCCCTGCCGGCCTGGGGCGAGAATCGTCCGGGGAGCATTGCCCGGGCCATGAGCCTGCACGGCTACAAGGGCGCCCTGAGCCTGGCGGGCCTGGGGTTTGACGATGTCGAACTGGTGGAGGTTGCGCTGCAGGACCAGGAGCGAGCAGCCAACCCCCAGGAGGGTTTGCAGCGCCTGTGGTCCGGCCTGGACTACCTGGTGCGCGGCGAGGTGGACGCGGTCTACGTCAAGGGCGCGGCTGCCGCCGATGCCGCCCGGCGCCTGGGGCTGGTGGTGGGCATCGACCTGGACCTGATCGCCGAGCCGCACTACCGCATCAACAACGGCACCCCGCGGCCGATCACCGTGCACCAGAGCCTGCTGGACAACCACTTCGACCTGGTGGTGCGCTTTCTTGCCCAGACCCTGCGCGCCGCCGATTGGGCCGCGCACAACCGCCCGGCGCTGAACGCCATTCTTGAAGAGGAAACCCGTGCCGGCAGTGCCGGCGTGAATGAGGCCTACCGCGGCGATTTCCATACCACCCTGGCGCCGGACCTGTCGCCCCAGCGTCTGGAGTTTCTCGATATCCAGAAAAACTTCCTCTACCGGCACGGCTTCCTGGAACGGGATTTCGCCATTGCCGATTGGGTCGATCCACGCCCATTGCTCGCCGCCCACGAACTGCTGGCCAAGCGCCGCGCCTGAACCCGGAGAATCGCCATGACCGTATTGATCAACGAAACACCCATTACCCAGGAACTGCAGGCCTTCATCGACCAGGTGCTGCTGGAGGCCGAACAGGCGTTCACCGTGTTCCGCGAAACCCGGACCATTACCGCCAACGGCACCGTGGGCTTCATCGAGCGGGTGCCGGGCCAGGAACTGCTGGTGTCGGTGAACTATGGCGGCCCGTGGAACTACCACAAGCCGTTGCAGGCGACCGTCACCGACTTTGCCGGCAAGGTCATCCTTGGCCAGGGCAAGGGCGGCCTGGGGCGCTACACCAAGCTGTTCCAGCAACATGCCGACATCACCACGGTGTCCCACGTGCATTCGCCGTACCTGGGGGCCTGGGCCCAGACCCACCGGAGCCTGCCGTTTCACTACGTGCCGGTGCAGCGCTACCAGTTGGCCAGGGAGTTGCCGGTGTACATCGACCGGCGCCAGCCCGAGGTGGATTTCATCCTCGACAGCATTGTCCAGAACCCCTTCAACCTGGCGATTCTCGAAGCCAATGGCGGCTCCACCGTATGGGGCAAGCAGGGCCTGCGGGCCACGGCGGAATTCATCCTGCTGCTGGAAGAGGGCGCGCAACTGCAACTGCTGGCCGACGCCTTGGGCGGTTCCCGCCCTTATGGCCCAGGCGTACTGACCCAGCAATGGAAAATGAGCGGCCTGTACGAGCGCGCCACTGAATTGGGCCTGGTGCCGGCCATCGACCGGCGCAATTGATCTGACGCCCCACGGGATCGCACCGCGCCGGGCCCCTACGGGATTTATCCGACTGCTGTAGGAGCTGGCTTGCCAGCGAAGGCGCCCACAAGAGCGATGCAAGGCCTGAGGGCCTCTTCGCCGGCAAGCCGGCTCCTACAGGGACTGGGGGATCTATCTGGCGGCTGTAGGAGCTGGCTTGCCAGCGAAGGCGTCCGCCAGGGCGATGCAAGGCCTGAGGGCCTCTTCGCCGGCAAGCCGGCTCCTACGGGGACTGCGGGATTTATCTGGCGGCTGTAGGAGCTGGCTTGCCAGCGAAGGCGTCCGCCAGGGCAACGCAAGGGCAATGCTCAGGCGCTAAAGGCGTTCAATCATTCAAGGAACAGGCACATGGCCGTCAAGATTCTCTGGTACCTCACCACCCCCGATGGCCCCTATCCTTGGGAGCCGGAAGGGCGCTGGAACACTGATTTTCAACACCTCAAGCAGCTGGCGGTGGCCAGTGATCGCCTGGGTTACTACGGCTCGCTGCTGGGCTCGAGCCCCAATGAAAGCCTGGCCGTCTCGGCGGCGCTGATCGATGCCACCCAGCGCTTGCGCTTTCTGGTGGCCCAGCATCCGGGGGAGTTGTCACCGGCGGTGCTGGCCAAGTGGGCGCTGACCTTCGATCATTTCTCCAACGGTCGCCTGCTGTTCAATGTGGTCAACGGCAGCGACGCCGGGCTGGCCACCCTCGGGGTGCACTATCCCCACGATGAACGTTATGACTTCAGCCTGGAGTATTGGCGGGCCTTTCAGGGCTTCTACGCCGGCGATACCGCCGGCTACGACGGTCGCTACGTCAGGCTGGCGCCGCGCTCGCCGGCTGCCGCCAGCCATCCCCTGGGAGGCTGGCATGCGCCGCGGCAGCGCCCCGGCATCCCGCTGTGGGGCGCCGGCACTTCCGGCCCGGGAGTGGCGCATTCGGTGCAGTTGCTGGATGTGTACCTGAGCTTTGCCAACACCCCACCGAAGCTTGGCGAGAAGTTTCGCAAGGTGGCCGCCGAAGCGGCGAAGATCGGCCGCGAGCTGAGCTTTGGCACGCGCCTGCAGATCATCGTCCGGGAAACCGAGGAGGAGGCCTGGGCCCACGCCGAGAAGCTGCTGCAGCGCACCTCGTTGCAGACCGCCCGGGCCTCCATCGAGCGCCAGTTGCCGCCGGGAGAAACCCTGGACAGCTTCCACAGCGACGATCCGCAGATCCAGCGCAATGTCGAGGCCATCCGTGCCGGGCGCCTGCCCAGGGCCCGGGACCTGGAGATCTACCCCAATGTCTGGCTTGGCCCGAGTCTGTTCGGCTTCAACATCCTCGGTCCGGCTGCAGGCACCTACCTGGTGGGCAGTGCCGAGCAGGTGGCCGAACGTATTCGCGAATACGAAGAGCAGGGCACTTCGGCCTTCATTCTCTCGGGCTTTCCGCTGATCGACGAGGCCCATCGGGTGGCGGACCTGCTGTTCCCGCTGCTGGACCTGGATCACGGTTTCGAAGTACCGCGCCTGGGGGCCACTGCGCCGGCCAGAGAGCCGGCGGTTGCCAGCGAGCAGGCCTGAGGAGCGAGCCATGAGCGAGGTGTTTTCCCGCCGGGAGTTTCTCGGCAATTCCCTGGCCGTGGGTGGCGGCCTGTTGCTGGGCACCAGCCTGCTCGGCGGCTGCGACAGTGGCGCGGCGCTAAGCGCTGCGGCGCTGGCGTCCAGCACGCCGGTGCGCGGCGGACGCCTGCGGGTAGGGATCATCGATGGCGACCAGTCCGGCAACCTCGATGCCCATAAACCCGTGGGCGGCGGGATCATTCGTGGTTGGGCGCTGTACAGCAAGTTCTGGGAGTGGAACCCGGACGTCAGCACCCGCCTGGCCCTGGCGGAGTTCGCTGAACCCAATGCCGATGCCAGCGCCTGGACCATCCGCATCAAGCCGGGGCTGGAGTTTCACCACGGCAAGAGCATCGGCGCCGACGACATGCTGTTTTCCATCCTGCGCCTCACCGATCCGCAGCTGGCGTCACCCTTCGCCGGGCTGGTGGGGGCCATTGACCGCCAGGCCTTGCGCAAGCTGGACGAGCGCACCATCGAGATCCGCTTCAAGCAGGGCCAGAGCTTCTTTCCCCTGGACGAGACCCTGATCAGCTTCGGCGGCATCGTGCCCACCGACTACCACCCGCAGACCAACCCGGTGGGCGCCGGCCCTTACCGGCTCAAGCGCTTCATTCCCGGCCAGCGTTCGCTGTACAGCCGTTTCGAGAACTACTACAAGCCGGGGCAGCCCTATGCCGACGAGCTGGAAATCATCGAGTTCAAGGATCAGGTGTCCCGGGCCGCCGCCCTGCGAGCCGGGCAGATCGATGTGGCCAGCGGGGTCCAGGCCGAGCACAGCGCGCTGTTCAAGGCCGATCCGCGGCTCAGGTTCTATGCCTCGCCGAGCACCTCGTTCACCGGCTTCAATCTCAATCTGGCCAAGGCGCCGTTCCAGGACGAGCGGGTACGCCAGGCGTTTCGCCTGCTGGCCGACCGCCAGGAACTGGTGGATCGCGGCCTCAACGGTTTCGGGCGGATCGCCAATGACCTGTATTCGCCCCACGACCCGACCTACAACCACGGCATTGCCCAGCGCCCCTACGACCTGGACCAGGCCCGCTCGCTGTTGCGCCAAGCCGGGCACAGCGACCTGCGGGTGGAGCTGACTACCACCCCGGGCCCTGGCGTCAATGCGGCCCTGGTGTTCGCCCAGCAGGCGAAGAAAGCCGGGGTGCAGATCAAGGTGACCCAGGTCGACGGCTCGGTGTTCAACGGGCCCCAGCGGGAAAACTGGCTGCTGTCGCCCGGGTCGACCCCGGCCCGGGGCTTTCTTGCCTCGGCGTTGCACAACGACGCGCCCCAGGCCATCTACAACCGCAGCAATTTCCATGATCCGCGTTTCACCGAGCTCTACCGACAGGCCCTGGCCCAGCCCGACCTGGAATTGCGCAAACCCCTGGTGCACCAGGCCCAGGCCATCCAGCACCAACGTGGCGGGCTGTTGATCTGGGGCTTCAACGATGTGCTGGACGCCGCCTCGGTGCGGGTCGGCGGCCTGACGCCGGAACAGACCACCTTCGCCTCCTGGCGCTTCGACGAGTTGTGGTTGAACCATGTCTGAACCCTGCGCAAAAGCCTCCAGAACCCCAGCCTGGCTGTCCTGGTTCATCGGTCGCCTGGGCTATGGCCTGCTCACCGCCTGGGTCATCAGCCTGGTGGTGTTCGTCGCCACCCAGGCACTGCCCTCGGACCCGGCGCGGGTGATCCTCGGCCCGGATGCGCCCCTGGACAGCATCCTCACCCTGCAACGCCAGCTGGGGCTGGACCGGCCGCTGCTGGAGCAATACCGGCACTGGCTGGGGCAGACCCTGGCCGGTGACCTGGGCCAGTCCCTGGATTCCAATGCCCCCGTGGCCGAGGTGCTCTTTGCCCGGCTGGGCTACACCCTGGCGCTGCTGGCCGGGGTCATGGCCCTGGTGGTGCCCGTGGCCCTGGGCCTGGGGGTGGCCCTGGCCCTGCGCCGGGACAGCCGCCTGGATCGCTGGAGCCTGTCGCTGCTGATCTTTCTCAAGGCAACGCCGGGGTTTCTCCTGGCCATTGGCCTGGTGCTGCTGTTCTCCATGCCTCACATGGACCTGCTGCCGGCGGTGTCGATCCTCGACCCGCAGTTGCCGCTGTGGCGGCAGTTGCAGTTCCTGGTGCTGCCGGCGCTGGCCCTGGCGCTGTCGGCCTTGCCCTACCTGACGCGCATGCTGCGTGCGGCGATGATCGAGGCCCTGGAGTCCGACTATGTGATTGCCGCGCGGCTACGGGGCATCCCGCAGTGGCGCATCGTCTGGCGCCACACCTTGCCCAATGCCCTGGTGCCGGCGATCCAGGGCCTGGCCCTGACCCTGCGCACGCTGATTGGCGGGGCCCTGCTGGCGGAAGTGGTGTTCAGCTACCCGGGCATCGGCACCTCGCTGAACTCGGCGATCCAGATGCGCGACCTGCCGATGATCCAGGCCATCGTGCTGGTGATCACCCTGGGAGTGGTGCTGATCAACCTGCTGGCGGACCTGGCCACGGTATTGCTCACCCCGAAACTACGTACCGCGAGACGGGTCGGCCTGATTCGCCGCAACCGGCGCGGTATCCAGCTCTGGTGGCGCCGCTCGGCGCCCAAGGCCCCCTGAACCTGCGGCATGAGAACTGATCCATGAGCGATTTACGTATTTCCCGCTGGCGCCTGTGGCTGGCCGAACCGCAAACCCGCAAGGGCGCCCTGATCACCTTGCTGGTGGTGCTGCTGGCGCTGTTCGGCCCCTGGCTCGCGCCCCGGGGCAGCACCGAGATGCTCGGCCCGGTCTACGGTGCGCCCGCTGCCGGCGCCTGGCTCGGCTATGACTTTCTCGGCCATGACGTGCTGTCGCGCCTGCTCAGCGGTGGCCTGTCGGTGCTGTGGATGTCCCTGGCGGCGGCGTCCATCGCCTTGCTGGTGGGGGGCACCCTGGGGTTGCTGGCAGGCCTGTCGCGGCGCCGCCTGGACCAGTTGATCAGCTGGCTGGCGGACGTGTCCCTGGCCTTTCCCGACCTGATCCTGGTGCTGCTGATCGTCTCCATGCTCGGGCGTGCGCCCTGGTTGATCGTGCTCACCGTGGCCATCGCCTTCACCCCTGGGGTGGTGCGCCTGGCCCGGGGCAGCGCGGTGGCGGTGGCCGGCCAGGAGTTCGTCGAGGCGGCGCAGATGATGGGGTATTCGCAATGGCGGATTGTGTCCCGGGAGATCCTGCCCAACATCCTCACGCCCTTGCTGGTGCATTTCGGCAACATGCTGACCTGGGGCGTGGGCATGCTCTCGGGCCTGAGCTTCCTGGGGTATGGCGTGGCGCCGCCGGCCGCCGACTGGGGGCTGATGATCAATGAAAACCAGGCCGGGCTGCTGGTCCAGCCCTGGGCGGTACTGGCCCCGGCGGTGCTGATCGGGATCTTCGCCTACGGCACCAACATCCTCGCCGAGGGCATTGGTCGCAGCCAGTCGCGGATCGGGGAGAAGCGCCCATGAACGCGGTCGCGGAAATTGCCCGGGACGTGCGGGTGCTGCAGGTCGACGACCTGCGGGTGGAACTGGCGCCCGAGGTGGATGTGCTATCGGGGGTGTCCTTCAGTGTCGCCGCCGGGGAGATCCTCGGCCTGGTGGGGGAGTCCGGATCGGGCAAGACCACCCTGGCCACGGCGCTGCTGGCCCATGCTCGCCAGGGCGCGCGGATCGTCGACGGCCGGGTCGAAGTGGCCGGTCAATCGTTGCTGGAACTCTCGGGCCAGGCCTTGCGCCGGGCCCGGGGCAGCCTGATCGGCTACGTCGCCCAGGACCCGGCCACCGCCTTGAATCCGTCCCTGCGCATCGGCAGCCTGCTACGGGAAACCCTGGCCGTGCATCAGCAGCACCTGGCGCGGGGTGCGCAGCAGCAGCGGATCGTCGAAACCCTGGAGAATGTCGGGCTGCCGGCAGACCCCGAGTTCCTTCGGCGCTTTCCTCATCAGCTGTCCGGTGGTCAGCAGCAACGGGTGATGCTGGCCCTGGCCTTTGTCCTGCGGCCCAGGCTGATTGTCCTGGACGAGCCGACCACGGCCCTGGATGTGACCACCCAGGCACACATCCTCGCGACCCTGCGCCAGCTGTGCAAAAGCCAGGGCGTGGCGGCGATCTACGTCTCCCATGACCTGGCGGTGATCAAGGACCTGGTGGACCGGGTGCTGGTGATGTATGCCGGGCGGATCGTTGAAAGCGCATCCCGCCAGGCGCTGTTTCGCCAACCGGCCCATCCCTATACCCGGGGCTTGCTGGCGGCGATTCCCGATGTCGGCCAGCGCCGGCCTTTGCTGGCGATCCCCGGGCAGGCCCCGGCGCCGGGGCAGCGCCCCCGGGGTTGCGCCTTCGCCCCCCGGTGCCCGCGTCGCGGCCCGCAATGCAGCGTGCTCGAACCGCCATTGCGCACCCTTGCCCCCGAGGTCCAGGTGGCCTGCGTCGATCCGCATCGACAGGCACTGCCGGAGCCTGTGCCCGGGCCCGCGCTGCAACTGGCGCCCGGAGCCGGGCTGGTGCCCTTGCTGGAGGTCGAAGACCTGAACCTGGCCTACGACCGCCAGGTGCTCTTTGATGTGTCACTGCAGGTGGCGCCTGGAGAGTGCCTGGCCCTGGTGGGCGAGTCCGGCTCCGGCAAGACCAGCCTGGCCCGGGCCCTGGCGGGACTGGGCGACAACGCCCAAGGCCGGGTGCGTTATGCCGGCCGGCCCTTGAGCCTGTCGGCGCGCCAGCGCGAGAAAGGCCTGCGGCACCAGATCCAGTACATCTTCCAGAACCCGTACCGGGCGCTGAACCCGCGGCACACGCTGTACCAGACCCTGAGTGCACCCCTGGAGCATTTCTTCGGCATCCAGGGCGCCGAGGCCCGGGCCCGAGTGGACGCGGTGTTGCAGCGAGTGTCGCTGTCGCCGGCCCTGGCGGACCAGTATCCCCACAGCCTGTCGGGGGGCGAACGCCAGCGGGTGGCGATTGCCCGGGCGCTGGTGTGCGAACCGAAACTGCTGATCTGCGATGAAGTGACCTCGGCCCTGGATGTGTCGGTGCAGGCCTCGATCCTCGCGTTGTTGCGGCAACTGCAGGAAGAGGGCCTGACCCTGCTGTTCGTCACCCATGACCTGGGCGTGGTGCGCGCCATTGCCGACCGAGTGCTGGTGCTCAAACAGGGACGGGTGGTGGAGCAGGGCACGGTGGACCAGGTACTGGACCGGCCCGAACATGCCTATACCCGGACCCTGCTGGAGAACTCGCCGCGGCTTGGGGGATGAACGACATCTTCAGAGACCATTGCACCGCCTTCGCTGGCAAGCCAGCTCCTACAGGGTCTGCGCGCATCCGTAGGAGCCGGCTTGCCGGCGAACAGGGCGCCACAGACACACCCCGTCCCACAATCTGCCGTCGCAATAGCCCTCACGCATTAGCCTTCCAATGTCACCCCGGCATTTGGAGGGCAACAGCATGCCCCAGCGTTTTCACGGCAACCGGCTGCGCATCGGGCGCTACTCGCAAACCGGCCAGATCTACCTGCTCACCGCGGTGACCCACCGCCGAGAGCGGATCTTCGATGATTGGCGCATCGGCCGCCTGCTGGTGCAGCAACTGCGTCAGGCCGAGCTCCACGGGCTGGCTCATTCCCTGGCCTGGGTGGTGATGCCGGATCATCTGCACTGGCTGCTGGAGTTGGGCCATTGCTCACTGTCGAGCCTGATGCGCAGGATCAAATCCTGCAGCGCAGGGGACATCAACGCCCACCTGCACCGTAGCGGTCGGCTCTGGCAAAAGGGTTACCACGACCGCGCCCTGCGTCGCGAAGAAAACCTGCGCCTGGTTGCCCGTTACCTCATCGCCAACCCGATCCGCGCCGGCCTCGTCACCCGCGTGCACGACTACCCCCTTTGGGACGCCATCTGGCTTGCCGGCGAAGAGGGTCGCGAGTCTCGTATTGCCCGTGCGGACGCCTTCGCTGGCAAGCCAGCTCCTACAGCAGCCAGATAGGTCGTGCCGTTTCCTGTAGGAGCCGGCTTGCCGGCGAAGAGGCCCTTGAGCCTTGTGTTGCCCTTGCGGGCGCTTTCGCTGGCAAGCCAGCTCCTACCGGGATGGGTGGGGCGCGGGGGAGCGGCGGGCGGCAGC
>NZ_JAAARM010000001.1 GCF_009908285.1 Pseudomonas sp. Fl4BN1 | reverse complement strand
GATCCAGTCTCTCTGACCCTATACAACGGGCAGCACAAGGAAGTCGGCGATGCTGTCGCCAAGGCCTTCGAAGCCAAGACCGGCATACACGTCAACGTGCGCAAGGGCAGCAGCAATCAACTGGCCAGCCAGATTGTCGAAGAAGGCGAACGCTCTCCCGCCGACGTGATCTACACCGAAGAATCCCCTCCCCTGAACAAACTCGGCGAGCAAGGCCTGCTAGCCCAGAGCGATGCCACCACCCTCGCCATGCTGCCCAAGGAATATGTGGCCGGCAATGGCACCTGGATCGGCATTACCGCGCGCGTGAGGGTCGTGGCCTTCAACCCGAAACTGATCGACGAAAAAGACCTGCCCAAGTCAGTGTTGGAATTCTCCCAACCACAATGGCAAGGCAAGGTCGGCTTCGTACCCACCAGCGGCGCCTTCCAGGAACAGGCTGTGGCGATCATCAAGTTGCACGGGATGGACGCCGCCGAAGAATGGCTGACCGGCCTGCGGGCATTCGGCAAGGTTTACAGCAACAACATGGTGGCCCTAAAAGCCGTGGAAAACGCTGAAGTGGCTACAGTCCTAGTGAACAACTACTACTGGTTCGCCCTACAACGGGAAAAAGGCCAACTGGACTCGAAACTGCATTACTTTACCGACGGTGACGCCGGTGGACTGATTACCGTGTCCAGCGCGGCAGTACTCAAATCCAGCAAACACCCAAAAGAAGCCCAACAATTCCTCGCCTATATGGCCAGCGAAGACGGTCAGCGGGTGATCACCCAGACCACCGCAGAATACCCACTGCATAAAGGCATGGAATCAAACCGCGGACTCAAGCCGTTCAGCGAATTACAGGCGCCAAAAGTAACTCCGGCCGATCTCGGCAATGCCGAAGAAGCCCTGGACCTGGAACGTGACGTCGGCCTGAACTGATGAATCCATCGCTAACCGCCGCCTCAAGCTCCCGCCACACCCCGCGGCGCAAGCGGCCATCTATCTGGCTGCTGCTTCCGGTCCTGCTGCTGGTCTGTCTGAGCCTGCTGCCACTGCTGTATGTCGGGCTCAAGGCCTGGCAGGCTGGCTGGGCCGAAGCCTTGCACCTGCTATGGCGCCCGTATGTGTTCCGCCTGCTGCGCAATACCTTGCTGCTCATGCTCGGAGTGACCATCACCTGCGCCGTCATCGGCTTGTCCCTGGCCTGGCTGCTGGAGCGCAGTGACCTACAAGGACGACGGTTCTGGGGTGTACTGCTGTGCCTGCCTTTCGCCGTGCCGGCCTTCGTCAGCAGTTTCACCTGGGTGTCTCTGAGCTCCGGATTCGAAGGGCTCGGAGGCGCAATCCTAGTGATGACCCTGTCCAAATACCCCCTGGTGTTCCTACCGGTGGCGGCGACCCTGCGCAATCTCGACCCTTCCCTGGAGGAGTCGGCGCGCACCCTCGGACAGAACCGCTGGGGAGTGTTCTTCAAGATCACCCTCCCCCTGCTCTGGCCCTCACTGCTGGCCGGATCACTGCTGATTGCCCTGCACATGCTGGTGGAGTTCGGCGCTCTGTCGATCATCGGCCTGCAAACCTTCACTACGGCGATCTATCAACAATTCGAGTTGGAATTCAGCAATGCCAATGCGGCGATGCTCTCGGCAGTGCTGCTGTTACTGTGCCTGATGCTGCTAGGCCTGGAGCTGCGGGCTCGCGGCAAGGGACGACACGTGCGCACCGGCCAAGGAGCGGCGCGGCACGCCGAGCAGGTGCGCCTCGGGCGATGGTCCATGGCCGGCCAGTTGTATTGCCTGATTCTGACCCTGATTGGCAGCGGCGTTCCCTTGGCGATGCTCGCCTACTGGCTGGCAGTCGGCTCATCAGCAGCCTTCCCGGTCGCAGCCATCAGTGAGGCCCTGCTTTCCTCGCTGGCGCTGTCCCTCGGCGGCGCGGGCTTGTGCCTGGCCTTGGCGATGCCGGTTGGCCTGCTGGTAGTGCGCTACAAAGGGCGACTGGCAATCTGGGCCGAACGCCTGCCCTATCTGCTGCATGCCCTGCCAGGGCTGGTGATCGCGCTGAGCCTGGTGTACTTCGCCTTGCACTATGTGCCGGCGCTGTATCAGACCTCGGCGTTGCTGCTGATTGCCTATGCCCTGCTGTTCCTGCCGCTGGCGCAAGCGCCGATTCGCACCGCACTGAACAAGGCCGCACCACAACTGGAAGAGGCAGCCAGAACCTTGGGAGCGTCATCGTTCAGCGCCTTTTGTCGAGTGACCCTGCCGATCATCTTCCCGGCACTGGGCGCGGCTTTTGCCCTGGTATTCCTGGATGCGATGAAAGAGCTGACCGCGACCCTGCTACTCAGCCCAACCGGATTGAATACCTTGGCCACTGAGGTCTGGGCGCATACGGCAAATGTCGAGTTTGCGGCTGCGGCGCCTTATGCGGCGCTGCTGATTCTGGTATCGGGACTGCCGGTCTATCTGTTGACGACGCGGATGTACTTGAGTCGTTGAGAGCATCTTCGCCAGCAAGCCGCCCCCGACACGATGCTGCAGGAGCCGACTTGCCGGCGAAGCCTCAGGCGCGGAACTGTCCCAGGCTGGCCTTGAGCTGCGCCGCCAGGCTGTCCAACACCTTGCCGCTGGCGGTGGTTTCCACCACGGCCTGGGCGGCGCGCTCGGCCTGGGCATGAATGGTTTCCACCCGCCCACGCACCGCTTGCGCGCCTTGAGCCTGATGCGCCGCAGCCTGGGTGGCAAGACCAATGGCGGCATGCACCTGCTCCACCGAAGACTGCACCGACTGCTGCAACCGGGCACTGTCGCGCAACACCAGCAAACCTTCACTGGCCTGACGCCCCGCCTGACCAATAGCCGCCACCGCCTCCCGCGCGCCTTGTTGCAAGGCACCGATATGTGCCTGGATATCGCCAGTGGAACTCTGGGTCTTGCTGGCCAGGGCTCGCACTTCGTCTGCCACCACGGCAAATCCACGCCCAGTCTCACCGGCCCGAGCCGCTTCGATTGCCGCGTTCAGCGCCAGCAGGTTGGTCTGCTCGGCAATGCCGTGAATCACCGTCAGCACCACCTCGATCTGCTCACTCTGTTGAGCCAACCGCTCGATCACCTTTGCCCCGGTATCCACCTGCCCCGCCAGGGCCTCGATTAAGCTGCCAACCTGTTCCGAGGTGCGCGTGGTTTCGTCAGTCGCCTGGCGAATTTCCACCACTTGCTGCAGCGCGGCCTGCATCGCCTGGCTTTCCGCCTGAGCCTCATCGGCCATCTGCGACAAAGCCCGCAAGCTCTCCGCCACCTCGTCGCGCTGCGCCTCGGCCACAGCATCCGCCCCGGCATTACGCAGACTCATGGCACCGATCTCGACCCCGGTACGCTGCGCCACATCACCCGCCTCACGCACGATGGGCTGCAACTTATCCACAAAGCGGTTCACTGCCGATGCCATGTCACCGATCTCATCATTGCTGTTGAGCGGCACCCGCTTGGTCAGATCCCCCTCGCCCGCTGCCAGATCATTGAGTGCCGAGATCAGCAGATGCAGCTTGCTCACCACCCGTCGCCCCAGCACCACCGCCAGCAACAGCAACAGGGCCAGGCCCACCAACGCCAGGCCAACACCAATCTGCCAACGCAAGGTCGCCGCAGCCTTTTGCACCGTGCTCGCAGTATTGGCCTGCATTTCTGTGGCAGTGGCCTGCGCCGACTGCAAACGCGAACGCATCGCCGCCGAACTGTCGGCAGAGGCTCCCTTCAAGCTGTCACCGACCAACTGATCGCTGCTGGCGATCAAGACCCCAAAGCGTTGATCCAGCGCGGCGATATCCGCCTCCACCGAGGCCGTCGACACCCCCATCAACACCTTGCCGATCTCTACCCCGTTGGGGTTGATCGACGCCTCAAGGTAGTAGACCGAAGGATCGTTTTTAGCCGCATCCAGGACCTTGTCCAGCGCCCGATCACCATTGCCCTTTTCCAGCAAGGCCTTGTTGATTGGGTTCTCCCGATTCAAATAGCGAGTCAGGTGCTCACCCGCAGCATCGTCATAGACCACGAACAGCACATTGGGATTGCGCTGGGCACGCCGCGCGAACTCGGACAGAGTCGGCACATCACTGTCCCACATGGCCCTGGGCGCAACGGATGCCAGCAACTGAGCCATGTCATTGGCGGAGTCCTTCAGGTCTTTTTCCAGGGCGGCACGCAACTGAACCTGCTCTTCCTTCAGTCGCGAAGACAGGCCGGCAGTCAGGCGCTGGCGAGTGTTGCTGGACAGACTCTCCAGGCTGGAGGTGACCTCCTTAGCGGCCTGCTCGAGCTCGCCAGACAATTTCTGGCTATCAACACCCAGACGAGCAGCCAGGTCCGCCTCAAGTGCAGTCACCGTGCTCCGAGTCAGAGCAACAGCTAGCAGCACCTGCACCAAAAGGGCGATACCGAGAGTAACGAAAACAGGCCGCAATAAACGGCTTTGTAACAATGAGAGAACGGCCGACACAGGAAATCCCTCTGCTTTGACGCCATTGTTTTGATGGCACTCTAGACGAGATTTTCACAGCAAGGGTCATGCCGTGCGGCACGCAGAAATGACAAAGGGCCCGATCAAGGGCCCTTTGTTCTTTACATCAACAACTTATCAAGCGAACGGATGACGCAGAACGATGGTTTCGTTGCGGTCCGGACCTGTCGAAATAATGTCGATCGGCGCGCCGATCAGCTCTTCAACACGCTTGATGTAGGCACGGGCGTTAGCCGGCAGCTCTTCCAGGGTCTTGGCGCCCACAGTCGATTCGGTCCAGCCCGGCACTTCTTCGTACACAGGCTGCAGGCCTACGTAGCTGTCGGCGTCGGTCGGCGCAACGTCCTTGCCTTCTGCATCTTTGTAACCGATGCAGATGTTGATGGTTTCCAGGCCGTCGAGTACATCCAGCTTGGTCAGGCAGATGCCCGAGATGCTGTTCACATCGATAGCGCGACGCAGGATAACGGCGTCGAACCAGCCGCAACGACGCGCACGGCCGGTGGTGGCGCCGAATTCGTGACCTTGCTTGGCCAGGTGAGCGCCGACTTCGTCGAACAGCTCAGTCGGGAACGGACCCGAGCCTACGCGAGTGGTGTAGGCCTTGGTGATGCCCAGGATGTAGTCCAGGAACATCGGGCCAACGCCCGAACCGGTCGCCACGCCGCCAGCGGTGGTGTTGGAGCTGGTCACGTACGGGTAGGTGCCGTGGTCGATGTCCAGCAGGGAGCCTTGGGCGCCTTCGAACATGATGTCCTTGCCGGCGCGACGCAGGTCGTGCAGCTCGGCAGTGACGTCCAGCATCAACGGCTTGAGCAGCTCGGCGTATTCCTTGCACTCAGCCAGGGTCTTTTCAAACTCGATGGCCGGCTCTTTGTAGTAACCCACCAGCATGAAGTTGTGGTAATCCACCAGTTCACGCAGTTTGTCTTCAAAGCGCGGCATGTTGAGCAGATCGCCCACACGCAGGCCACGACGTGCAACCTTGTCTTCGTAGGCCGGGCCGATGCCGCGACCGGTCGTACCGATCTTCAGCTCGCCACGGGCCTTTTCACGGGCCTGGTCCAGCGCAACGTGGAAGGACAGGATCAGCGGGCAGGACGGGCTGATACGCAGGCGCTCGCGCACCGGTACGCCTTTCTCTTCCAGCTTGGTGATCTCACGCAGCAGAGCGTCAGGTGCAACCACTACGCCGTTGCCGATCAGGCACTGCACGCCTTCGCGCAGCACGCCCGACGGGATCAGGTGCAAGACGGTTTTTTCGCCATCGATGACCAGGGTGTGGCCAGCGTTGTGGCCACCTTGGTAGCGCACTACGGCGGCAGCATGTTCGGTCAGCAGATCAACGATCTTGCCTTTGCCCTCATCACCCCACTGGGTGCCCAGGACTACGACATTCTTACCCATAACACTTGTCCTCATTCGCGCAAACTTGGTGCCGGCAGCCGCCGGCAGGAAAACTCAAGAAGCCAGCGGCAATACTTGCCAAAGCCCATTCTGCTGAATCAATTGCCGGTCGCAGTCCGCTTCACGGGCGGCGGCCAAAGGCTGCCCAGGCAGAGCCTGAACGACACGCTGACCCTCACTGCGCAACTGGCAGACGGTCTGCCAGAGTGCCGCATCAGTGCTGTCAGGCATCCAGATACCGCCAGACGGTAGCTCGACTTCAGCACGCCCCAGGGTCACCAGGGTTTTCAAATCGGTGGAGAAGCCAGTCGCTGGACGGGCACGCCCGAAATCCGCGCCAATGTCATCGTAGCGACCGCCCTGAGCAATGGATTGACCCACGCCCGGTACAAACACCGCGAACACCACACCGGTGTGGTAGTGGTAGCCGCGCAACTCGCCGAGATCGAAATACAACGGCAAATTCGGGAACCGCACCGACAGGCGCTCGGCAATCGTCAGCAACTCATCCAGTGCCAGCAGCACCGAAGTCGGCGCCCCGGCCAAGCGACGGCGGGCATCGCCCAGCACTTCGCGACTGCCACACAAGTCCACCAGGGAGCGCAGCATGTCCGCCAGATCGGCAGGCAGGCCTTCGGTCAGGCTGATGACTTCATCGATCGCCTTGCGCTGCAGGGCGTCGAACAACTGTTGCTCCACGGCTCCGGACAGGCCTGCAGCCTGGGCCAGGCCACGGTAGATACCCACGTGCCCCAGGTCCATATGCACATCAGGCACATCGGCCAGTTGCAACATGGCCAGCATCAGACTGATGACCTCGACGTCGCTGCTCGGGCTGGCATCGCCATACAACTCAGCGCCCAACTGGATCGGGCTGCGTGAGGACGATAAGGCCCGCGGCTGCGCATGCAGCACGCTGCCGGCGTAGCACAGACGGCTCGGCCCTTCACGGCGCAAGGTGTGAGCATCGATACGCGCCACTTGTGGCGTGATGTCGGCACGGAACCCCATCTGCCGGCCCGACTGCGGGTCAATGACCTTGAAGGTACGCAGATCCAGATCCTGGCCGGCACCTGTCAGCAGGGATTCCAGGTATTCGATATGGGGAGTGACGACGAACTCGTAACCCCAACTCTGAAACAGATCCAACACCTGACGACGCGCCACTTCGATGCGCGCCGCTTCCGGCGGCAGTACTTCTTCGATGCCATCTGGCAGCAGCCAGCGGTCTACCGTTGCCATTACGCCATTCCCCTATGGTCCGGGCGGCAAGCCTGGGGCCAGCCTTAGAGTGAAGCAGAAAACAGTCGCATCCGACGCGAGCTCAGCCGGACAGGCAGCCAGGAATCAGCTGTACAGACCATTTTCCTCGAAAAATCTCGCCGGGCTCTGAACGAACCACGACCAATCAAAGATGCAGACGCAAAAAAGCCGGGAATTTCCCGGCTGCCGCATCATACACCCGTTTTTCCAAAGGATCACCCCGCGAGGCGTTTTAGCCGCCCGGCGGGGTGCCCCTAGGTCAGGGGCGGATCAAGGCTTGGACTTTTCCAGATAGTGGAAAAAGTCGCTGCTTGGATCCAGAACCATGACGTCGGATTTGTTCGCGAAGCTTTCACGGTAGGCACGCAGGCTACGGTAGAACGCGTAGAACTCCTGGTCCTGGCCGTAGGCCTTGGCGTAGATCGCCGCTGCCTGCGCATCACCATCACCGCGCGCCTCTTCAGACTCACGATAAGCTTCAGCCAGCAGCACGCGACGCTGACGATCAGCGTCGGCACGGATGCCTTCCGCCAGTTCGTTACCCTTGGCACGGTGCTCACGAGCCTCACGCTCACGCTCGGTGCTCATACGCTCGAACACGCTGCGGTTCACTTCCTTCGGCAGATCGATAGCCTTGACCCGGACATCGACCACTTCGATACCCAGTTCCTTTTCCGCCATCTTGTTCAGCGAAGCAGTGATATCCGCCATCAGCGCATCACGCTCACCGGAAACCACCTCATGCAGGGTGCGCTTACCAAACTGGTCACGCAGGCCCGATTCCAGACGACGGGAAAGACGCTCGTCGGCAATCTGCTTGAGACCGGAAGTCGCGGTATAGAAGCGCTCGGCATCTTTCACCCGCCACTTGGCGTAGGCATCAACCATCACGGCTTTCTTTTCCAGGGTCAGGAAACGCTGCGTCGGCGCATCCAAAGTCATCAGGCGCGCGTCGAACTTACGGACCTGGTTGATGTAGGGCACTTTCCAATGCGGGCCAGGCTGGACATCCGCCTGGACCACACGACCGAACTGCAGCAACACCGCGCGCTCGGTCTGAGCGACGATGTAGAAGCTGTTCCAGGCAACCACCGCCACGACAACGCCCACGATCAGGGCGATCAGCGATTTATTGCTCATCAGCGACTCTCCCTAGAACGCGTCTGCTGCTGTTGCTGCATATGATCAGCCGCCGCACGCGCATTCGCTTCATTGCTGGCCGCAGAAGCCGAGCCCGTTACCGGAGTGCCACCGCTACGACCACTGTCGATCATCTTGTCCAGCGGCAGGTAAAGCAGGTTGTTCTGCCCACCCTTGCTGCCAGTCACCAGGACCTTGCTGGTATTGCTGAAAACTTCCTGCATGGTGTCCAGGTACAAACGCTGACGTGTGACTTCAGGAGCCTTGCGGTACTCGGCAACCAGCTTGGTAAAGCGATCCGCCTCACCTTTGGCCCGCGATACCACCTCATCACGATAACCGTTGGCATCCTCGAGGATGCGCTGGGCCTGACCACGAGCTTCCGGAACAACGCCGTTGGCATAGGTCTCGGCCTGGTTACGCGAACGCTGCTCATCCTCACGAGCACGGATCACGTCATCAAAGGCTTCCTGCACTTCACGCGGTGCGGCTGCGCTCTGTACGTTCACCTGAGTCACGGTGATACCGGTGCGATAGTTGTCGAGGAAACGTTGCAGACGCTCCTTGATCTCGCTGGCCATCAGCTCACGGCCTTCGGTCAGTACCTGGTCCATTGCGGTGGAACCCACCACGTGGCGCAAGGCACTGTCAGTCGCATGTTGCAAGCTGATTTCCGGCTGATCGACGTTCAGCACGAAGTCTTGCAGGTTGCTGATCTTGTACTGCACGGTCAGCGGCACTTCGACGATGTTCTCGTCCTCGGTGAGCATCTGCCCTTGCTTGGTATAGGCACGCTCACGCGTGACGTTCTCCATGTACTTGCGATCCAGCGGCGGGAAGTAGATGTTCAGACCCGGCCCGACAGTCTCGTAGTATTTGCCGAGGCGCAGCACCACGGCCTGCTCCTGCTCGTCGACGACATACACCGCGCTGTACAGCCACACGGCCGCCAGCACGACAAGGCCAATACCCAGCAAGCCGAAACCACCGCCCTTGCCGGAGCTACCGCCATCGCCACCACGTTTCTTACCACCACCGAACAACCCATTCAGGCTTTCCTGCAGCTTACGGAAGGCCTCGTCAAGATCTGGTGGCCCCTTGCGATCGCCGTTATTGCGGCGTTTACCACCCCAAGGGTCCTGATTATTCGAGTTGCCACCCGGCTCATTCCAAGCCATAGCGCTCTCCATCTGATAAAGCAAAGACGCACCCACGGCGCGCCGACCAATGCTACAGAATGCCTGCTACAGCGGCACAACCGCTTGCCCAGGCTTTTATTGCAAAGTGTGTTGCTCGATGAATTCGGACGGCTGCATACCTTCGCGACTGACCAGCCGATTCAACTCGGCTCGCGGCAGGCGCACGGCCAGCAAACTGACACCCTCGTCGTCGTGTTCTTCCTTCTGCACAGCATTCAACTGGAAAAACTGTGCTCGCAGTCGAGCAAAACGCTGAGGCAAGCGCAAGGTGCCCACGAACAAATCTTCGCCCAACAGCTCCGCGATGGCCTGCTTGAGCAAATCCAGTCCCTGGCCGTCACGAGCCGATAACCAGACCCGCTGCGGCTTGCCGTCGGGGTCTCGCTGGATCTGTGGCTCAACGCCCTCGAGCAAATCGAGTTTGTTATAGACCTCCAGGATCGGCAAGTCTTGAGCCCCGATTTCCCCCAGCACCACCATCACCTGCTCGATTTGGGCCATGCGCTCAGGCTCATGGGCGTCGATCACATGAAGCAGCAAGTCGGAGTTGCTCGACTCTTCGAGCGTAGCCCGAAACGCTTCCACCAATTTGTGCGGCAAGTGGCGGATGAAGCCCACGGTATCAGCCAGCACGATCGGCCCCAGATCATCCAGCTCGAGCCGGCGCAAAGTCGGATCGAGCGTGGCGAAAAGCTGGTCGGCCGCGTACACGTCGGATTCGGTCACCGCATTGAACAGGGTCGACTTGCCGGCGTTGGTATACCCCACCAGCGATACCGTCGGAATGTCGGCGCGCTTGCGCCCTCGACGGGATTGCTCACGCTGACTGCGAACCTTTTCCAGGCGTGCCTTGATCTGCCGCAGACGCACTCGCAGCAGGCGTCGGTCAGTTTCCAACTGGGTTTCACCTGGACCGCGCAGACCAATACCGCCTTTCTGCCGTTCAAGGTGAGTCCAGCCGCGAACCAATCGCGTACTCATGTGTTCAAGCTGGGCCAGTTCAACCTGGAGCTTGCCTTCATGAGTGCGTGCGCGCTGAGCGAAGATATCGAGAATCAGGCCCGTGCGATCAATCACGCGACACTCGAATACACGTTCGAGGTTACGTTCCTGACTGGGCGTGAGGATGTGATTGAAAATCACCAGATCTACCTGTTCGGCGTTGACCAGGTCGCGTAATTCCTCGACCTTGCCGCTGCCAACCAGGTATTTGGCGGTTGGCCGATGACGCGGCACGTTTACAAACGCGACGGTCTCGGCGCCGGCCGATATTGCCAGCTCCTGAAACTCCTGCGGATCTTCGCGCGCCTCAGGGTCCTGACCATCCAAGTGAACGAGAATGGCCCGTTCACCACCACCGTGGCGCTCAAAGAACAAAGGAGACTCCTATCAGGCGTTACCTGGCTCAGCGTCACCCTGTTCGGATTCGGATGCGCTAGGCAGACGAATCGGGCGAACTGGAACTACTGTCGAGATAGCGTGCTTGTAAACCATTTGGCTGACGGTGTTTTTCAGCAGGATAACGAACTGGTCAAACGACTCGATCGTGCCTTGCAGTTTGATCCCGTTGACCAAATAGATGGAAACCCCAACCTTCTCTTTACGCAATGTATTCAAGTAAGGGTCTTGTAGCGAATGCCCTTTTGACATGTGCCGCACTCCTTTAAGGATCAATAATAAAAATCGGAAAACAGGTGGCTAAAGCCGTCACACCCCCAAGGATAGACGGCAATTACAAGGACTCAGCTCAATATGGAGATCGTCCCCAAGTATTTCAAGGCGCGTGGCAGATTGTCGCAATCCAGGCTGTCCAACCATTGCAGGTCAGCCCAACTGCGTAACCAGGTGAACTGGCGCTTCGCCAATTGGCGCGTGGCAATGATGCCCCGCTCCTGCATTTCGGCTGACGTCAGCTTGCCATCCAGATGATCCCAGACTTGGCGGTAGCCCACTGCACGTATAGACGGCAACCCGGCATGCAGGTCACTTCTCGAACGCAGAGCTACGACCTCGTCAATGAATCCCTGTTCCAACATTTGTGTGAATCTTTGTGCAATACGCTGGTGCAGTACCTGGCGATTCGCCGGAGCGATGGCCAGATTCGCGACAGTATAGGGCAATTGACTGCGTCCCGATGCGCCTGCTTCAGTACTTTGCGCCAATTGACGCTGGCGATGGGCGGTCATTGTCAAGCCGCTGACCCGATAGACTTCCAGCGCCCGGGTCAGGCGCTGGGGATCATTAGGGTGGATCCTGGCCGCAGACTCTGGATCAACCACCGCCAACTGGTCATGCAGCGCTTGCCAGCCAAGGCGTGCAGCCTCGTCTTCAAGCTCGGCGCGCACACTGGGATCCGCCGGAGGCATGTCCGCCAAACCTTCCAGCAGCGCCTTGTAATACAACATGGTGCCGCCCACCAGCAGCGGGATCTTGCCCCGCGAGGTGATATCCGCCATGGCCGCCAGGGCATCGGTGCGAAAATCCGCCGCAGAGTAACTTTCGGACGGGTCAAGGATATCGATCAGACGGTGGGGAAACTGCGCCAGCAACTCCTTGGAGGGCTTGGCGGTACCAATGTCCATGCCGCGATAGACCAATGCCGAGTCGACGCTGATCAGCTCGCAAGGCAGCACCTTGGTCAGCTCGATGGCCAGATCGGTCTTGCCCGCAGCGGTCGGGCCCATGAGGAAAATCGCTGGAGGAAGCTGAGTCATCAACGGCCGCGCAGAAAGAGTTTGTCCAGGTCGTCCAGGCCCATCTGGGTCCAGGTCGGTCGACCGTGGTTGCATTGACCACTGCGTTCGGTGTTTTCCATATCCCGCAGCAAGCCGTTCATTTCCGGCAGGGCCAGTCGCCGATTGGCGCGAATCGCTCCGTGGCAGGCCATGGTCCCCAGCAGCTCATTGAGGTGAGCCTGGATCCGGTCACTGGTGCCATATTCCATCAGGTCTGCGAGCACATCGTGCACCAGGCGATTGGCCTCGGCCTGCTTCAACAGCGCCGGGATCTGCCGGATCGCCAGGGTCTCGGGCCCAAGGCGCTGCAGCTCGAAGCCCAGGCGCTGGAACCAGCTGGCATGCTCTTCAGCACAATCGGCTTCACGCTGGCTGACCGCAATCGACTCCGGTACCAGCAATGGCTGGCCACTCAGGCCTTCGCTGGCCATCGCCACCTTCAAGCGCTCGTACATAATCCGCTCATGGGCCGCGTGCATATCCACCAGCACCAAGCCCTGGGCGTTTTCCGCCAGAATGTAGATGCCCTTGAGCTGCGCCAGGGCATACCCCAATGGGGGAATGTCCTCCTGCCCCTCTGGCAGGGCCGCAGCGGCGCCGCCCGGCAATGGCGCAAAAAACTCGCGATAGGCCCCCTGGGCCTCCGCTGCTGGCAACACTGCCTGGGGGCGTGGCGTGTACTGATATTGGTAGCCGGCGCCGGCACCAGTACCTGGCGCACTGAGGCTCGGCTGGGACTGCGGCTGCTCTAGGGCCAAATTCGCCGCCAGGCGCATCTCACCCTGGGGCCCGAACTCTCCAGCCTCGATACCGGTCGGCCGCACGATACCAGCCACCGCAGCGGGCGCCGCCAACTGGTCCTCGGGACGCACATCGCCCAAGGCTCTGTGCAAGGTGCCATAGAGGAAGTCATGCACCATGCGTCCGTCACGGAAGCGCACTTCGTGTTTGGTCGGATGCACGTTGACGTCGACCACCGAAGGATCGACTTCGAAAAACAGCACAAAGGTCGGGTGCCGGCCGTTGAACAGCACATCGCGATAAGCCTGGCGCACCGCGTGGGCTACCAGCTTGTCCCGCACGGCGCGTCCATTGACGTAGAAATACTGCAAGTCCGCCTGGCTGCGAGAAAAGGTCGGCAAGCCCACCCAGCCCCATAGATGCAGGCCATTGCGCTCGACCTCAATGGGCAGCGCCTGCTCCAGAAAGCCCGAGCCACAGACCGCTGCCACACGCCGGGCACGCGCCGCGTCGTCCTTGGCTTCGTGCAGGCTGAGGATGCTCTTGCCGTTGTGCCGCAGATGAAAGGCCACGTCAAAACGCGCCAGGGCCAGGCGCTTGATCACTTCCTGCAAGTGATCGAACTCGGTCTTCTCCGCCTTGAGGAACTTGCGCCGGGCCGGAGTATTGAAGAACAGATCACGCACTTCCACCGAAGTCCCCACCGGATGCGCCGCCGGCTGTACTCGCGGAGCCATGTCCCGGCCTTCGGTTTCCACCTGCCAGGCCTGCTCGGCATCCCGGGTACGGGAAGTCAGGGTCAGACGAGCCACGGAGCTGATGGAGGCCAAGGCTTCACCGCGGAAACCCAGGCTCATTACCCGCTCCAGGTCTTCCAGGTCGCGAATCTTGCTGGTGGCGTGACGGGCCAGCGCCAGCGGCAGGTCGTCGGAGGAAATACCACTGCCATCGTCGCGCACCCGCAACAGCTTGACCCCGGCCTGCTCAACATCCACATCGATGCGCTTGGCACCAGAGTCCAGGCTGTTTTCCAGCAACTCCTTGATCACCGAGGCCGGGCGTTCAACCACCTCGCCTGCCGCGATCTGGTTGGCCAGGCGGGGGCTGAGCAGCTCGATACGCGCGCCGCTGATTGCCGAATCACTCATTCCTTGGCCGCCAATTCAGTGCCGGGGACGGTCAGGACCTGCCCCACTTTCAACTCGTCGCTTTTCAGGTTGTTGGCGTTGCGCAAGGCAGCCGCTGAGACCTGATAGCGCACCGCAATCATGGCCAGGGTCTCACCCGGGCTGACCCGGTGATCACGTGGCCCCTGGGCGATTTTTCCGGAATCCCGCAGCCAGGCGATATACGTCCCTGGTGGTGGGTTTTGCTGGAAGAACTGCCGCACACCGCTGCTGATGGAACGCGCCAAGGCCTGCTGATGGCTGGCGGTAGCCAGCTTCGAGGCTTCGTTAGAGTTGGAGATAAAGCCGGTCTCCACCAGGATCGACGGGATGTCCGGGGACTTGAGCACCATGAACCCGGCCTGCTCCACCCGTTGTTTGTGCAGCGGCGTAACCCGGCCGATATTGTTCAGGACCTTCTGCCCGACATTCAGGCTGGAGGTCAGGGACGCGGTCATCGACAGGTCCAGCAACACCCCCGCCAGCATCCGGTCCTTGTCATCCAGACTAACGTTGCCGGCACCACCGATCAGGTCGGAACGGTTTTCACTGTCCGCCAGCCAGCGGGCAGTTTCCGAAGTGGCACCGCGCTCGGACAAGGCGAACACCGAAGCACCAAACGCAGCAGCCGAAGGGGCGGCGTCAGCGTGGATCGAAACGAACAGGTCAGCACCCTTCTTCCGAGCGATCTCGGTACGGCCACGCAACGGAATGAAGTAGTCGCCAGTACGGGTCAGTTCGGCGCGGAAGCCCTTGAGGCCATTGACCTGACGCTGCAGTTCCCGGGCGATAGCCAACACTACATCTTTCTCATGCTGCCCTCGCGAGCCGGACGCACCCGGGTCCTCACCGCCGTGACCGGCGTCGATTACCACAATGATGTCGCGCTTGCCCGCCGGAGCTGGAGGCAGCTTGATCGCTGGTTCCACCGGGGTGACCGGCACTGCCGGCACGGTCGCGACAGTGGGTGGAGGCGCAGCAGGTGGCGCGGCGTCAGCGGGATTATCGAACAGGTCGACCACCAGGCGATTGCCGTACTGGGCGTTGGGCGCCAGGGTAAAGCTTTTTGGCGTGACGGCTTTTTTCAGGTCGATGACCACCCGCAGGTCGCTGGGGGTGCGCTGCGCCGAACGCATGGCGGTAATCGGCGTGTTGGCCGTGGCAACGTTCAGCGGGCCGCCAAGAGTCGCGCCATTGATATCGATCACCAGGCGATCCGGGGCCGTCAGGGTAAAGACGCTGTGCTGAACCGGGCCGGACAAGTCGAATACCAGTCGCGTGTTATCCGGTGCCCGCCACAGGCGGACACTGCGAACCTGTGTAGCGGCCACAGCATCGACGGCCAATGCCGTAAGCAACAGTCCTACGACAGCAACCAACGCGCGAATGCGCATACCTAACCCCATCAATTATTTGAATTCCAACGCCAAAGCGGCACACCAGGACTCGCCTCGCGAGCCCTGAGACAACAGATGCACAGAACGCCCATTGTTATGCGGTGTAATGGTAATGGTCAGGTCGGGCTTTGGCAAAAAGCCTGCACCACGCTGGGGCCATTCCAAAAGGCACAATGCATCACCTTCGAAGTAGTCGCGAATCCCCAGAAACTCTAGCTCCTCCGGGTCGACCAAACGGTACAGATCGAAGTGAAAGGCCCGCACCGTACCGATCTCGTAGGGCTCTACCAGGGTAAAGGTCGGGCTTTTTACTGCGCCTACATGCCCCAATCCCCGGATGATCCCCCGAGACAAGGTGGTTTTACCGGCCCCGAGGTCGCCCTCCAGAAAAATCACTCCCACGCCCCCGGTGACCCGGGCAATACGTGCACCAAATTCCACCATGGCCTGCTCGTCGGCCAGATAAAGGGTTAACTCAGACACGGTGATTGCTCCTCCAACAACTGACGAATGGCTGGGATCAGATCACTGGCCGCCAGCCCACGGCCCAATTTTCCTTGCAGCTCGCCGGCGCTGGCATGCAGCCAGACTGCCAGGCAGGCAGCATCGAATGCCGGCAACCGCTGTGCCAGCAACGCACCGATCAACCCCGCGAGCACATCCCCCAAACCCGCAGTGGCCATCGCCGGATGCCCAGCATCACAGCGGGCCAACTGGCCGTCGGGACTGGCGATCAGGCTACCAGCGCCCTTGAGCACGGCAATCGCTGCGTATTTCTCGCTCAAGGCTCGAACAGCCGCAGGGCGATCACTCTGAACCTCGGCAATGGAAACACCCAACAGACGAGCTGCCTCCCCGGGATGTGGGGTGATCACACTGCCGGTCGGCAGTTGCAGACCGCCCAGCGCCAATAGGTTCAAGGCGTCGGCATCCCACACTTGAGGCAAAGCCGCGTTGGCCGCAGCGGACAACAGGCTACGCCCCCAGGCGCCCTGGCCCAGGCCAGGGCCGACCACCACCACGCTGGCCTGTGCCAACAGCCCCATCAACTGATTGGCCGAATGGGTACCCAGGGTCATGACTTCCGGTAGGCGCGCACCGGCCGCAGCCACATGTTCGCTGCGAGTGGCCAGGGACACCAGCCCCGCGCCACTGCGCAGAGCGCATTCAGCACTCAACAAAGCAGCACCGGCAAAGCCTCGATCGCCACCGATCAACAACAGATGGCCGAACTGGCCTTTATGAGCATCTCGGGAGCGCACGTTCAGACGCGGCAAATGGCCGGAAGTCAGCAACTGAACGTCAGGTAAAGGGTGTTTTGTCTGCGGCATGCGTCTTCAAGCTCCGATGTCTGGCAGAATTATACGCACCTCAGCCCCGGTTTCTCTCGCATCATGCCCGCTATTACCCAGGATCTCCCCGCTCTCGCCCAATCGATCAAGGACTGGGGCCGCGAACTGGGCTTTCAACAAGTCGGCATCAGCGGCCTGGACCTGGCCGAGCATGAGCAGCACCTGGAGCGTTGGCTCGCCGCCGGCTACCACGGCGAGATGGAATACATGGGCGCCCACGGCAGCAAACGCTCCCACCCCGACCAATTGGTGCCCGGCACTCTGCGAGTGGTGTCGCTGCGCATGGACTACCTCCCCGGCGATACCCAAATGGCCCAGCGCCTGGCCGAACCCTCCAAAGCCTACGTCTCGCGCTACGCCCTGGGCCGCGACTACCACAAGCTGATCCGCAAACGCGTGCAACAACTGGCAGAGCGCATCCAGCAAGCCATCGGGCCCTTTGGCTATCGGGCCTTCGTCGACAGCGCGCCCGTGCTGGAGAAGGCCATCGCCGAACAGGCCGGGCTCGGCTGGATCGGCAAGAACACCCTGGTGCTGAACCGTAAGGCCGGCAGCTACTTCTTCCTCAGCGAACTGTTCGTCGACCTACCGCTGCCAGTGGACGCGCCCCATGCCACCGAGCATTGCGGACGCTGCACAGCCTGCCTGGACATCTGCCCGACCAAGGCCTTTGTCGGCCCCTATGTGCTGGATGCGCGGCGCTGCATTTCCTACCTGACCATCGAACTGAAAAATGCCATCCCCGAAGACCTGCGCCCGCTGATTGGCAATCGGGTATTCGGCTGCGACGATTGCCAGATCGTCTGCCCCTGGAACCGCTTCGCCCGCCCCTCGGGAGAAGGTGACTTCAAGCCTCGACACAACCTGGACAACGCGGAACTGGCGGAACTGTTCCTGTGGGACGAGGACAAGTTCCTCAGCAGCACCGAGGGCTCACCGCTACGCCGTGCGGGTTACGAGCGCTGGCTACGCAACCTGGCAGTGGGCCTGGGCAATGCACCATCGAGCATTCCGGTACTGGAGGCCCTCAAGGCCCGCCAGGACTATCCATCGGAGTTGGTGCGCGAGCATGTGCAATGGGCCCTGACCCAGCACGCCAACCGTCAATGCTCGTCGTTGTAGACGAACTTGGGCATTTCCCAGTGAAAACGAATTGCCAGCAAGCGCAATAGGAAACCGCCGAACAGGGTGATCAGGATCGACTGCTCACTGGGCAGTTGCAGGTAGATGCACAGCATGTAGCACCAGGCGGCGGCAAAGGACACGCTGGCATACAGTTCGCGACGGAAGATCAGCGGAATGTCGTTGCAGAAGATATCCCGGAGGATGCCGCCAAAGACCCCGGTGATCACCCCGCTGACCGCAGCCACCAGCATGCCGTGCCCCATCTCCAGAGCGGTCATGCAGCCGATCAGGGTAAAGGCCACCAGGCCCACGGCGTCGAGCACTAAAAACAGCGAACGCAGATGGCGCATCAGCGGCGCGATGAAAATCGTCACCAAGGCTGCCACCGAGGTCAGCACCAGGTATTCCGGGTGCTTGACCCAGGTCAGCGGGTAATGCCCCAGCAGCACATCACGGACCGAACCGCCCCCCAGCGCGGTGACACAGGCGATCAGCACCACGCCGAACCAGTCCATGCCGCGACGGCCGGCAGACAGTGCGCCGGTCATGGCCTCGGCGGTAATGGCAATCAGATAAAGCATCAACAGCATGATGGCGGTCCTTACAGGAAGGCGCGCAGTCTACTCAGTTGAAGCGAGCACCAAAAGAGGGCAAGTACGGACGCGGAGTTTGCTGCGCGCCCGTTCTCCGGCAAGCCGGTTCCTGCGATCAGAGCTTGATGAAGTGCTTGCGGTAATGCTGCAGCTCAGCGATCGACTCGCGGATATCGTCCAGGGCCAGGTGGGTGCCGCCTTTCTTGAAGCTATCGCGCACGTCCGGAGCCCAGCGAGCAGCCAGCTCCTTGAGGGTCGAGACATCAAGATTGCGGTAGTGAAAGTAGCTTTCCAGGGCCTTCATGTGACGATAGAGGAAGCGTCGGTCCTGGCAGATGCTGTTGCCGCAGATCGGCGACTTGCCCTTGGGCACCCATTGCTCCAGGAAGGCAATGGTCTGGGCTTCGGCTTCGGCCATGCTGATACGGCTTTCGCGAACCCGCTGGGTCAGCCCGGAACCGCCATGCTGGCGGGTATTCCATTCATCCATGCCGGCAAGGATTTCGTCGCTCTGGTGGATGGCGATGACCGGTCCTTCAGCCAAGGTGTTGAGATTGCTGTCGGTGACAATGGTCGCCATCTCGATGATGACGTCGGTGTCAGGGTTCAGACCGGTCATTTCCAGATCGATCCAAATCAGGTTCTGCGGGTTTTGCATGGGTGGGCTCCTCGGCGTAGTTGCGCAGTTTAGCCTAGCGGGCCTGCCCGGCGTGCTAAACTCGCCGCCGTTTTACCCAACCGCCGTAATTATCGACACGGAACACCAATGGCCAAACGCCAGCTCAATCGCCGCCAAAACTGGCGCATCGAAAAGATTCAGGGTGAGCGCGCTGCTCGCGCTGCCAAACGCGAGTCCTCCGCCGTAGAGGCACTGGAAGGTGGCGACCTGGGCCCGGAACAGACCGGCCTGGTCATTGCCCACTTCGGCGTTCAGGTCGAGGTCGAGGCCCGCGAAGGCGAACTGGCCGGCCAAGTGTTCCGCTGCCACTTGCGGGCCAACCTGCCCGCCCTGGTGACTGGGGATCAAGTGGTCTGGCGCGCCGGCAACCAGGGCATCGGGGTGATCGTCGCGCAACTGCCGCGCAACACCGAGCTGTGCCGCCCGGACAGCCGCGGCCAGCTCAAGCCAGTGGCCGCCAACGTCGACATGATCGTGATCGTGTTTGCGCCCATGCCCGAGCCCCACGCCAACCTCATCGACCGTTACCTGGTGGCCGCCGAGCACGCCGGTATCCGGCCACTGCTGCTATTGAACAAGGCCGACCTGATCGACGAGCAGAACGCTCCGGCACTCAACGCCTTGCTCGCGGTCTATCGCCAGCTGGGTTATCCACTGCTGGAAGTCTCGGCCCATCACGGCGACGGCATGGAACAACTGCAAGCCCTGCTGGATGGTCGCATCAGTGTGTTCGTCGGTCAGTCCGGGGTAGGCAAGTCGTCCCTGGTGAACAGCCTGCTACCGGAAGTCGAAACCCGGGTCGGCCCACTCTCCGAGCTTTCCGGGCAGGGCACCCACACCACGACTACCGCGCGGTTGTTCCACTTCCCCGGCGGCGGTGAACTGATCGACTCCCCAGGCATTCGTGAATTCGGCCTGGGACATGTCAGCCGGGCCGATGTCGAGGCCGGCTTCATCGAGTTCAACGACTTGCTGGGCACCTGCCGCTTCCGCGACTGCAAGCACGATCGCGAACCGGGCTGCGCACTGCTCAAGGCTCTGGAAGATGGGCGCATCCAACAACAACGGATGAACAGCTACCGCTCGATCCTCGCCAGCCTGCCCGACAACAGCTACTGAACGAACGACCGTAGAAACGACAAGGCCGCGATCTTCGCGGCCTTGTCATTTGTCACTTCACCGTTCCCGGTACAGCCGGTGGCGCCGCAGGCTGGGGTGTCGGGGCCGTCGGAGCCGGCCTGGAAGCTGGCGCCTGACCTGCCGCACCCTGCTCATCCATCTTCAGCACGCCATCTTCAAAGATGTTCATCCGCTGGCGCACTTCATGAGCCGGCAGTGACTCGCTGCCCGGCGGCAGGGCATTCGGATCAGTTGCCGCACCCGGCACCGCCCCGGGAGCCCCGCTCCCCTGGGCTGGCGCCGGGGCATTCGGATCGGTCTGCTCACCCTCGATGGCGCGCTGCGCCTTCTTGGTCAGCACCACGATATCGATACGCCGGTTGACCGGGTTGAACGGATCCTTGCGATCGAACAGCGCAGAGGAGGCGAAACCCACTACTCGTGCCACTTGCGGATCAGGATAACCACCAGCCACCAACGCCCGCCGCGCAGCGTTGGCACGGTTGGCAGACAGCTCCCAGTTACCGAAGTCGCCAGTGCCCGAATACGGCTTGGCATCGGTATGACCGCTGATGCTGATCTTGTTCGGCACCGTCTTGATGGTGTCGGCCATGGCCAGCAGGATGTCTTCGAAATACGGCTTCAGACGGGCGCTGCCGGAGTCGAACATCGGCCGGTTCTCGGCGTCCATGATCTGGATGCGCAGACCGTCCGGGGTGATCTCGAAGAGGATCTGATCCTTGAACTTCTGCAGTTGGGGATTCTCTTCGACCTTGTTCTGCAACTCTTGCAGCAGCAACTCGAGACGCTCGCGCTCGACCTGCTCGGCCATGCCCTCCACCTGATCGGCATCCACCGTGACCTTGTCCGGTTGTGGCTGGGACTTGATCTCGGGGTTGAGGGTGGTATCTGGCGCCAGCTCCGGAGAGCCGCCCAGATCAATAATGTAGGGCGTGCCGCTTTCAGAGAAGCCGATCGGATCCTTGAAGTAACCGGCAATGGCGATCTTCTGTTCCGGAGTTGCAGTGGACAGCAACCACAGCACCAGGAAGAACGCCATCATCGCCGTGGCAAAGTCGGCGAAGGCGATTTTCCAGGCGCCCCCGTGATGCCCGCCAGCGAAGCGCTTGACGCGCTTGATGATAATCGGCTGATTATTTTCCATGACTTAGCGACCGCGAACCGCTTGTTCCAGCTCGGCGAAGCTAGGACGGTGCGCCGGGTACAGGACCTTGCGCCCGAACTCCACCGCCAGCGAAGGCGGCATGCCGGAAGCGGAGGCTACGAGCGAAGCCTTGATGGCCTCGTAGACATTCAGCTCTTCCTTAGCGTCATGGGACAACGAAGTGGCAAGCGGGCCGAAGAAACCATAGGCCGCAAGAATACCGAAGAAGGTACCCACCAGTGCCGCACCTACGTGCAAACCGATGGACTTCTGGTCGCCTTCACCCAGGGACGCCATGGTCACCACAATCCCCAGTACCGCCGCGACGATACCGAAGCCGGGCATGGCGTCGGCAATCCCGGTAACCGCATGGGATGGGTGCTCAAGGTCTTCCTTGAGGCTGAACAGCTCCATGTCGAACAGGCCTTCCAACTCGTGGGGAGCCATGTTGCCGGAGGACATGATGCGCAGGTAATCACAGATGAACGCAGTCATGCGCTCGTCCTTCAGAACCGCCGGGTACTTGGCGAAAATCGGGCTGGCTGCGGCGTCTTCGATATCCCCCTCAATCGCCATCATGCCTTCACGGCGGCTCTTGTTGAGGATTTCGTAGATCAGACCCAACACTTCCAAATAGAAAGTGTGAGTGAAGCGCGAACTGAACATTCCCAGGGATTTCTTGATGACGTGCATCGTCATATAACCCGGGTTGGCCTGGAGGAAAGCACCAAAGGCCGCACCGCCGATGATCAACACCTCGAAGGGCTGGATCAGGGCAGCGATTTTGCCGTGAGAGAGCACGTATCCGCCGAGCACGCTCGCGAATACGACGATGATGCCGATAATTTTAGCCATAGGTAGGGGAGTACTTACTGAGTCGGGTTCAAGGTCATATTCGGAAGTTCTTAAAACTCTTCTTCTACTTATCGGCAAAACTGCGCCAGACTATAGCCAGTTAAGGCGAAAAGCCAGTTTGGCCCGTTCTGGGCGCGTTCACAGCAAACGATGATTACGCCCAACCATGCCTAATGAAACCAGCGTCCCACATTCCCCGCCCGCCTCTCTCGACGCCTGGGTAAGACTCCTTAATGGCGTGCGCCTGCCCGTACCGCAAGCCAGCCATGACCGCGTCTGCGCAGCCATTGCCAACAATCGCAGCTCACTGCGCGATATTGCCGACCTGATGCAAAACAGTCCGGCACTGGCCTTGAGCGTGATCCGCGAAGCCAATCGGCACGCCCACGGCAGCATGACTGAACCGGCGGAAAACCTGGAGATCGCAGTCAACCGCCTGGGTCTCAAGCGCACCGAGGAATTGCTCGAACAGCTGCCGACGCTGCCCGAACAGCAGATCCCGCAGGCGCTACGCCAGTTCCAACTGATCAGCCAGCATGCCAGCCAGCAAGCCAACGGCTTCTTTGCCGGACGCCTGGCACGGCTCTGGCAAGACATCCACTGGGGCAGCCTGCTGTTTCTCTCACCCCTGTGGGCCATGGCCCTGGTGTATCCCAAGCTGCTGGAAGAGTGGGAGCTGCGGGTCATCTACAAACACGAATCCGCCCGCGAGGTCGAACTACAGCTGTTCGGTGTGCGCCTGATGGAGATGTGCCAGGCCCTGGTACAAGCCTGGCACTTGCCGATCTGGGTCCAGCAGGGCTATCGCGTGCTGACCCAGGAACAACACCTGCTGGCCAAGGCCATGCTGATCGCTCGGGACAGCGACAATCCGTTGCGCCAACAACAGCGCCTGGACGCCGACCCCGACCTGCGACGCTGGCTCAATCAGCCGGCCAACACCGTATTGCTGGCCAACGGCCTGGCACTGGCCGCGCATCAATCCTGGAACAGTCCTCACGGCCGACGCTGGCAGAATCTCACTAGCCTGTACCTGCAAATTCCCGTTGCCCAGGTCCAGCAACAGCTGCACCAACAAGCGGTACAAAGCGCTCGCAACGACACCCAGCCCGACCTCTGGCACCCGGCCCAGGCCCTGCTCTGGCCCTGGAACACCCGGCGCCTGCACCACGGCGAACTGCCAGCACCGGCCCCCACTGCGGCGGAGCTGGCCAAGTGGCGCAAACTCTGCGGCGAGCTGTTGCAGGACCCCAGCCCCTTTACCAATGCCGTGCACCTCACCGGCTTTGCCCGGGACGCCCTGGTCGCCTGCGGCATGCACCGGGTGATGCTACTGATGGTCGATCGCAGCCTGAATCATCTGCGGGTACAACAGCTCTTCGGCTTGCCCAAGGAAGCTGCCAGCCTGACGTTCCAAGCCAAGCAGAGCACGCTGCTGCAGCGCCTATTGGAAAAGTCCGCCCTGGTGCGCCTGACCCCGGCCAACAAAGCACAATTCTCCGCTCACTTGCCAGGAGCACTGCGCCAACTGTTCCGCGGTGAACACCTGCTGATCCGCTCCCTATCGTGCAACGACCGGGTGCTGATGCTGGCGATCGCCGATCAGGGCGGCGTACCGTTTTCGGAAATCAGCGTCCAGGCGTTCGGCAAGACCGCTCAGTGCATCGAAAAGGCCTTGCACAGCTTTACCAACCGCAGCCAATGACGCTTGCGCTACAATCTCTCCCTTTGCGCCCTGGGGACCTGACATGTCTGACTTCTCTGGCTTGCCGCTGGTCATCGAACCGAGCGACTTGCTCGCCCGCCTCGACGCTCGCGAACTGATCCTGGTCGACCTGACCAGCGCTGCCCGCTACGCCACCGGGCATATTCCCGGGGCACGCTTCGTCGACCCCAAGCGCACCCAGCTCGGCCAGGCTCCAGCCCCTGGGCTGCTACCGTCACAGTCCACCCTCGAAACGCTGTTTGGCGAACTCGGACACACCCCGGACGCCGTCTATGTGGTCTATGACGACGAGGGCGGTGGCTGGGCCGGGCGCTTCATCTGGCTGTTGGACGTGATCGGCCACAGCCGCTACCACTATCTGGATGGCGGCCTTACAGCCTGGTTGGGCGAAGGCCTGCCGGTTTCCACCGAAGTTCCGGCCTCGGCAGGCAACCCGGTGTCGCTGACCCTGCATGACGAGCCCATCGCCACCCGGGAATACCTGCAAAGCCGCCTCGGCGCTGCCGACCTGGCGATCTGGGACGCCCGCGGTCCGTTGGAGTATTCCGGCGAGAAGGTCCTGGCCGCCAAAGGCGGACACATCCCCGGCGCGGTGAACTTCGAGTGGACCGCCGGCATGGACCAGGCACGCCACCTGCGCATCCGCCTCGACATGCCGCAGATCCTCAAGGACCTGGGCATCAGCAAAGACAAAGAAGTGATCACCCACTGCCAGACCCACCACCGCTCTGGCTTCACCTACCTGGTGGCCAAGGCGCTCGGTTATCCACGGGTCAAGGGCTACGCCGGTTCCTGGGGCGAATGGGGCAATCATCCCGATACGCCCGTAGAGATTTAAGGTTTTTAAGGACAGTCAATGAAAAAGCGTTTGTTCATCCTCAGCCAGTACCTGCTGCCTCACCACCTGCTGTCGCGCCTGGCCGGCTGCATTGCCGAGTGCCGCGTGCGCTGGTTCAAGAATGCCTTCACCAGTTGGTTCGCCAAGCAGTATCAGGTGGACATGTCCGAGGCCCAAGTGGAGGACGTGACCGCTTACGAGCACTTCAACGCCTTCTTCACCCGCGCCCTGAAAGACGGTGTCCGGCCGCTGGACCCGACTCCGGGCGCAGTGCTCAGCCCAGCCGACGGTGCAGTCAGCCAACTGGGCCCGATCGAACACGGCCGAGTGTTCCAGGCCAAGGGCCACAGCTACAGCGTGCTGGAACTGCTGGGCGGCGACCCGGCCCTGGCCGCGCCATTCATGGGCGGTGACTTCGCCACCATCTACCTGTCGCCCAAGGACTACCACCGGGTGCACATGCCTCTGGCCGGTACCCTGCGGGAAATGGTCTACGTGCCTGGGAGGATCTTCTCGGTGAACCAGACCACCGCCGAGAACGTTCCCGAACTGTTCGCCCGCAACGAGCGCGTAGTGTGCATTTTCGACACCGAACGCGGGCCGATGGCACTGGTGCTGGTGGGTGCAATGATCGTCGCGTCGATTGAAACCGTCTGGGCCGGCCTGGTAACGCCGCCCAAGCGCGAACTCAAGACCGTGCGTTACGACGAAGCCGCCCGAGCGCCAATCCACCTGGAAAAAGGTGCCGAGATGGGCCGCTTCAAACTGGGCTCCACCGCCATCGTGCTGTTTGGCCCGGACCAGGTGAAATGGGCCGAAGACCTGACCGCTGGCTCACCCGTGCAGATGGGGCAAGGCATGGGCCTGCCTAAAGCCTGATGCTCCAACGCTAAATGAAAAACGCCGCTGATCAGCGGCGTTTTTCATGGGCTGAGGGTTTCACCCCTCGCGCGATGGCAGGAACTCAGAGCTGTCCGTCACGATCACGGAAACCCAGCAGGTACAGCACGCCATCCAGGCCCAGGGTGGAGATCGCCTGCTTGGCCGATTGCTTGACCAGTGGCTTGGCGCGGAAGGCCACGCCCAAGCCGGCAATGCCCAGCATCGGCAGATCATTGGCGCCGTCGCCGACCGCGATAGTCTGCTCCAGTCGCAAGCCTTCCTTGTGGGCCAGTTCACGCAGCAGATCGGCCTTGCGCTGAGCGTCGACAATCGGCTCCACGGCCACGCCGGTGACCTTGCCGTCCACCACTTCCAACTCGTTGGCGAACACATAGTCGATGCCCAGCTTGGCCTGCAGCTGCTTGGCGAAGTAAGTGAAGCCACCGGAGAGGATCGCGGTCTTGTAGCCCAGGCGCTTGAGCTCGGCGAACAGGGTTTCCGCACCTTCGGTCAAGCGCAGGGAGGCGCCGATGGCATCCAGAACGCTCACGTCCAGGCCCTTGAGCAGCGCCAGGCGCTCCTTGAAGCTGGCACGGAAATCCAGCTCGCCGGCCATTGCCCGCTCGGTGATTTCCGCCACCCGAGCGCCAACCCCGGCGGCCTTGGCCAGCTCGTCGATGACTTCAGCCTCGATCAATGTCGAATCCATGTCGAACACCGCCAGGCGCCGGTTACGGCGGAACAGCGAGTCCTCCTGGAAGGCGATATCGACGTTTAGCTCCTGAGCCACACTGAGGAACTCAGCGCGCAAGGCCTGTGGGTCGGCGGCTTCGCCACGCACCGAAAACTCGATGCAGCCCTTGCCCTGGTCCGCCGGCATGTCCAGAGGCATACGCCCGGACAGGCGATCGATATGGTCGATGTTCAGGCCATATTGGGCAGTAATCGAACTTACTCGCTGCAGTTGCTCAGCGGTGACCTTGCGGGTCAGCAAAGTAACGATATGGCGCTTCTTGCCTTGGCCGTCCACCCATTGCTGGTAGTCCTCTTCGGACACCGGCGTGAAGCGGACCTGCTGGTCGAGCTTGTAGGCGGTGAACAGAATATCCTTGAGCACCGACGAGCTCTGCTCGTTGCTCGGAATTTCAACCAGGATGCCGAACGACAGGGTGTCGTGGATCACCGCCTGACCAATGTCGAGAATGTTCACACCACCCTGGGCCAGAACACCGGTAATGGCCGCAGTCAGACCGGGACGATCTTCGCCGGTGATGTTTATCAGGACAATTTCGCGCAAGGCGCACCCCCGAGGTGGAAAAAAAGCTCATTCTACCCACTTTCGGTGACCATCGGGCACAGCCAGCGCTTTGCCGGCCTAGGGCCTATCGCTATACTGCGCGTCAACTTCACGGACAAAAGAGCCGAGCTCAGTGAACCGGCCCACGCCAGTTAAAACCGATAACTTCTTCCTGCTGATCTTCCGTGCACTGCGTCATCGCCGTGTGCCGATTGCATTGCGCATTGCCAGCCATAACGTGATCCTGGTCGCCCTGGCCCTGGTGATCTATGCCGGCGTGATGGGCCTGCAGTTCAAGCAAGCCATGCATGAACAGGCCGACGCCCTGGGTCAGAGCCTGACCACCCAGACCGCCACTTCGGCCACCGAGCTGCTGGTGTCCAATGACATCCTCAGCCTCAATGTCCTGCTCAACAACCTGACCAAGAACCCGCTGGTAGCCCACGCGGCAATCTATAGCGTCGACAACCGCATCCTCGCCGAAGCCGGCCAACGCCCAAAGAGCAGCCTGCTGGGTGAAACCGAGGGTGTGTACCAAACCAAGATCACCTTCCAGGACGTGACTGCCGGCAACCTGCGGATCAGCCTGGACATGGCGCAATTCCAGCAGCCGATGACCATCAGCCTGCAGAGCATGGGGATTCTCAGCGCCATCCTGCTGGCCCTGGCATTGGCCCTGAGCCTGCGCCTGGGACGCCACATCTCCACCCCACTGCTGCAACTGCGAGTCTGGCTGCGGGACCTGGATGAACACACTCCGGCCACTCAGCGCCAGGACGAAATCGGCGACCTGGCGCGCCAACTACACGCGCGCCTGGTGCCGGAAAAGCCGGAGCCGGAACCTCAGCCAGAAGACGAAGAAGAGGATTACCAGGACACCGAGGCAGACGAACCGGCGTTCGAAGTGCGCAACCTGCGCGATCCGAGCTTTGATGAAAGCGCCCCGGTGGCCGGCCTCAAGCCTGCGCCACGGCACCAGGTCAGCGCTGAGGAAGACCAGCTGGACGAGGAAGACCCGTTCGCCGACCTGCGCGATCACTCGTCGGCACCAGCGCCCAAGCCACAACCGCAATCACAACCTCAAGCCCCGAAACAGCCTCAGCACAGTGCGGTGCTCGCGGTGCAACTGGGCGCTCAGGAACAACTGCGGCGCCTGCCACGCGCGCGCCTGATGGAATTGCTGGAACGCTATCGCGATTGCCTCGATCAGGCGGCCTCGCTGTACCAGAGCGAGCTGCACACCCTGAACGACGGCAGCACGCTGATGCTGTTCCACAGCGAAGACAGCGGCGACGACTACCTGACCAATGCCATCTGCTGCGGCGAGCTGCTGCGCGCCCTGGGCCATGCCCTGCAGATCGAAGTGGCCGACAGCGGCATCACCCTGCAACTGCAGCTGGGCCTGACCCTGGGCGATGAATTGTTCGGCCTGAGCCAGATCGACCTGCTGCTGACCGAGACCGCCCAGGATGCCCTGGCACTGTCCCAACACAGCCGCAACCTGCTGCTGGTAGAGCGCAAGATCAACGATGATGCACTGATTCGTCAGCGAGCACGTATCCGCCCTATCGCCAGCCCGGAAGGTGCCTGCTGTGTCGAACGATTGATGGAGCCTTATCCGTCGATGCTGGAACGGCAACTGGCGCGCATGCACGAGACACGGGCCAAGCTGTAAGGCTGAAACCGTGCAAGAAAACGCCCGCCCAGTGCGGGCTTTTTTGTGCCTGGCTGGCGGGCGGCGTGGCGCCCTTCGCTGGCAAGCCAGCTCCTACAACAGCCCCGGCGGACTGCGTAGGAGCCGGCTTGCCGGCGAAGGCAATCGACCAGACACGCCCACTGCAGAAACGACAAGGCCCGCCAATGGGCGGGCCTTGTCTTGCAGCCAATCACCTCAGAACCTGAATACTTCCATATCCGTGCGGATCGGCGTGGCCATCGGAATCTTCGGCTGCTTCTCCTGCTCTGCCGGCTTGGCCGCTGGTGCCGGCGCGGCCTTGCGAGGCACCTCCGCCACCGCCGGCTGATTGGCCAGGGGCTTGAGAGCGACCGACAGCTGCTCGGCCAGGCGCTGCAACAACACGCCTTGAGCCTGGACCTGGGAAGCCGTGGTACCCGCGTGCTGCTCCTGCAGGTGGACGATGCGGTTGTCCCGCACCTGGCCACGACGATCGATCAAGCGCCATTGCGCATCCAGCACCGCAGGTTGCGACTTGCCGGAATCCAGACGAGTGATCGACAGCAGCACTTGTACATCCGGGGTGAAACCGCTGGTAGCCGGTGCCAGCACGACCCGTTGGCTGTCCAGTTGGCCCGCCACCTGGCGCAGCAACAGTTGGTCGATATCCGAAGACAAGCTGCCCGCCCAACGACCATCAGTGGAAGCCTGCAGGCTGCCATCGTTCTGGCGCTGCAGGAGGGTTTCACGTTGCAGGTAATCCGCGATCAGCACCGGGCCGAGCAATACCGACATGCCGGCGCTGGCCGGCTGAGCTGGACTTCCGCTGTCCAACTGATACAGCGACACCGGTTGGTGTACGCTGCAACCCGCCAGGCCAAGAACGCCGGCGAGCAAGAAAACAAGAGGAAGGCGCAGAGCAGTCATCATCCCATCCAGGTGGCGGCCATAAGGCTAGCCACAGTGTAAATACTCAAAAAAACATGAATAACGCACGGCTACGCCTGCGTTTGAAAGCGCATATCATCCGTGAATATGCGCCATGACTCCAGTGTTCTAGCGTCGATCTGGCGCTTAAATCGCAGATCGAGCGCTCTAGCCCAGCCTTAACTGAGAGTTTCTACCAACAACGCATCCACTCGTTGGAAACCGCGGGGCAATTTGTTGCCACGACGCCCGCGCTCGCCCTTGTAGTGCTCAAGGTCATCGGCCTTCAGGGACAAGGTGCGCTTGCCAGCTTGCAGGACCAAGGTCGCGCCATCCGGCAACACGGCGATGTCGGTCACGTACTCCTCGCGGCTGGCCACTCGCTCACCGGGGATACCGATGATCTTGTTGCCCTTGCCCTTGCCCAGTTGCGGCAGGTCGCTGATCTTGAACACCAGCAGTCGACCTTCGGTAGTCACCGAGGCCAGCCAGTTTTGCTCGCGATCGGCCACCGGTCGCGGTGCCAGTACCTTGGCGTTGTTCGGCAGGCTCAACAGCGCCTTGCCCGCCTTGTTCTTGGCTTGCAGATCCTCACCCTTGACCACGAAGCCGTAGCCGGCGTCGGAGGCAATCACATACAAGGCATCGTCATCCGGCAGTAGCACGCACTCGAAGGTCGCGCCCGGCGGCGGTGTCAGACGGCCAGTCAAAGGCTCACCCTGACCACGGGCCGATGGCAGTGTGTGGGCCGCCACCGAGTAGCTGCGACCAGTGGAGTCGATGAACACCGCAAACTGGTTGGAGCGTCCGGCAGCAGCGGTCTTGTAACCGTCGCCGGCCTTGTAGGACAGGCCAGTGGCGTCAATATCGTGCCCCTTGGCACAACGGACCCAGCCTTTTTCCGACAGGACGATGGTGACCGGCTCGGTAGGCATCAGCTCGTTTTCCGACAGTGCCTTGGCTTCGGCCCGGGCAACGATCGGCGAACGGCGGTCGTCGCCATAGGTTTCGGCGTCTTGCAGCAATTCCGTACGCACCAGCTTTTTCAGCTTGGCTTCGCTGCTGAGCAGGGCTTGCAGCTTGGCCTGCTCCTTGAGCAATTCATCCTGCTCGGCGCGCAGCTTCATTTCTTCCAGGCGTGCCAATTGCCGCAAGCGAGTATCGAGGATGTAGTCAGCCTGAATCTCACTGAGGGCAAAGCGCTCGATCAGCTTGGCCCGCGGATGCTCCTCGGTACGGATGATGTGGATCACTTCATCCAGGTTGAGGTAGGCAATCAGCAAACCGTCCAACAGGTGCAGGCGACGCTCGACCTTGTCCAGGCGGAACTGCAGGCGACGGCGCACAGTGGTCACCCGGAATTCCAGCCATTCCACCAGCAGCGCCCGCAGGTTCTTCAGTTGCGGCTTGCCGTCCAGGCCGATGATGTTGACGTTGACCCGGTAGGTCGACTCCAACTCGGTGGTAGCGAACAGATGCTGCATCAGCTCCTCGGGGTCGACCCGGTTGGAGCGCGGGATGATCACCATGCGGCACGGGTTCTCGTGGTCCGACTCGTCTCGCAGGTCGGCTACCATCGGCAGCTTCTTGGCCTGCATCTGCGCGGCAATCTGCTCCAGCACCTTGGCCCCGGAGACCTGATGCGGCAGCGCGGTGACGATGATGTCGCCATCCTCGATGCGGTACACGGCACGCATGCGCACCGAACCACGACCGGTTTCATAGATCTTCAGCAGATCGGCGCGAGGGGTGATGATTTCCGCTTCGGTGGGATAATCCGGGCCCTGGATATGTTCACAGAGCTGCTCCACCGTGGCCTTGGGCTCGTCCAGCAGACGCACACAGGCCGAGGCCACTTCCCTCAGGTTGTGCGGCGGCACGTCGGTGGCCATGCCCACGGCAATGCCGGTGGTGCCATTGAGCAGGATGTTCGGCAACCGGGCCGGCAATACTTGCGGCTCCTGGAGCGTACCGTCGAAGTTCGGCCCCCAGTCCGCAGTGCCCTGGCCCAGCTCGCTGAGCAGTACTTCGGAATAGCGCGACAAGCGTGCTTCGGTGTAGCGCATGGCGGCGAAGGACTTGGGATCGTCCGGCGCGCCCCAGTTGCCCTGGCCGTCCACCAGCGTGTAGCGATAGCTGAATGGCTGGGCCATCAGCACCATGGCTTCGTAGCAGGCCGAGTCGCCGTGCGGGTGGAACTTGCCGAGCACGTCACCCACGGTACGCGCGGATTTCTTGTGCTTGGAATCGGCATCCAGCCCCAACTCACTCATGGCGTAGACGATACGCCGCTGTACCGGTTTCAAGCCGTCGCCGATGTGCGGCAGAGCACGGTCCATGATCACGTACATGGAGTAGTTGAGGTAGGCATTTTCGGTGAAGTCGGCCAGTGATCGGCGTTCTACGCCATCCAGGCTGAGATCAAGGGAATCGCTCATGCGGGCCTCATTGGTTCGTAGTCTGGCGCAGCAGCATGGTGCCGCCGCGCTGAGTAAATTCAAGTTTCTTCAAAGCGCTCATGCCCAGCAAAACCTGGTCACCGTCGAGCCCCGGAGCTACCAGGGCCCTGACGTCCTGGAGGACGATGTCGCCCAGCTGTAGCCGCTCGATGCGGGTCCGATAACCCTCGCTGCGCCCATTGGCGGTGCTCCGGGTGACCGGCGCCCCACGCTCCAGGCCAAGGCGCTCGGCCAACCCGGAGGGAATCGAGACATCGGTGGCTCCGGTATCGAGCATGAATTGCACCGGTAGCCCATTGATATGGCCACTGGCGACGAAATGCCCTTGGCCATTACCGGCCAGTTTTACTTCGATGTAACCCTCATGTTGTTGCGAACTGACGACGGTATTGGGGTTCTCCTGACGCGCCTCCCAGCCGGCAAAGAATTGCGTGGCCAGAAACAGTGCCGCGGCCCAGGCCATGATCAACATCACGCGCCCGGCACTCTTGCCTGGTTGCTGGCTCATGGCTTGGCACTCCAGCCGCCTTCAGGGGCCGCAAAGCGCCAGACAATCGGACGGGCCTCGCCATCGGCGCGGGCCCAATGATTGTTGTTGTCCAGGCCGACCCAAGCGCCCTTGGCATCCACCACCAGCGCCTCCGCCAAACCAAAAGACTGTGCATAGCGCCGATGCTCCACCAGAGCTTCGGCGGCAAACGACCAGCACTGCTCGACCTTGGCAGTCTGCGCATCCCGGCGGCAGATCTGGTAGGCATTACGCTCAAGGGTGAACAGCTTGCCGTCGAACAGCGACAAGTCAGCGAAATCACGAGATACCGCCTTGGCATGGAGCACCTGCGCCGGCTGCATTTCCATACCGGCTTCGCTGAGCAGCACGCAGGCGCCGTCACAGTCCCAGAGGGTCTGCCCACGCTTGATCATCAGCATGCCGCGCCGCTGACGCTCCGCCGCCAACCAGATCCGATCCCCGGCGGGGCTCACCGCCAGGCCCTCGAACAAGGCATTGAAATGCAACAGCATGCCACTGGCACGGGCTTCGCGAAGCATGGCTGGGGAAATCTTCAACCAGGCCGGCGCACCTTGCATCGGAACCTGCAACACCGTGGCGTGGGTTTCGCTGACCACGTACTTGTTGCCGGCGGCATCACAGGAGATGCCTTCGAAATCCAACTTGCCGCCACGCACGAAGGACGCTGCCCAGGCGCTTGATTTCAATCCCCAGGGCAGACCCGTATCCGGCACGGGCGGCACCTCTATCTTGACCGTCTCGGCCTGCCAGACGGTATCGCGGGTATCGAGCCGATAGATCTGATCGTCGTCGCGGTCGGAGACCGTCCACAATGCCTGGCCACAGAGCGCCAGCCCGGACAGATTGCCACCACGCATGCCTTCCACAGGATGCTCGGACAGCAAGGTCAGTTCGGGCGCCGGCGCGGCCACCACCGAGGTTGCCAATAGCGCCAGGGCCAGGGCAAAACCCCTGTGCATCAGCCCAGCACCTCGGCCAGGTTGCCCTTGGACTCCAGCCAGGCCTTGCGATCACCGGCGCGCTTTTTCGCCAGCAGCATGTCCATGATTTCCGAGGTGGCCTCGACGTCATCCAGGGTCAACTGCACCAGACGCCGGGTGTTCGGGTCCATGGTGGTCTCACGCAGTTGCGGCGGGTTCATTTCACCCAGCCCCTTGAATCGGGTGACCTGCGGCTTGCCACGTTTCTTCTCGGCCACCAGGCGGTCGAGGATGCCGTCGCGTTCGGCGTCATCCAGGGCGTAGTAGATGTCCTTGCCCAGGTCGATGCGGTACAGCGGCGGCATGGCCACGTAGACGTGGCCGGCATTCACCAGCGGACGGAAATGCTGGACGAACAGAGCACACAGCAAGGTGGCGATGTGCAGGCCGTCGGAGTCGGCGTCGGCGAGAATGCAGATCTTGCCGTAGCGCAGTTGGCTCATGTCCTCGGCGCCCGGATCGACGCCAATGGCCACTGCAATATTGTGCACTTCCTGGCTGGCCAGGACTTCGCTGCCGTCCACTTCCCAGGTGTTGAGGATCTTGCCGCGCAACGGCAGGATCGCCTGGAATTCCTTGTCCCGCGCCTGCTTGGCCGAACCACCGGCGGAGTCACCCTCCACCAGGAACAGCTCGGAACGCATCGGGTCCTGGCCGGCGCAGTCCGCCAGCTTGCCCGGCAGTGCCGGCCCCTGGGTAATGCGCTTGCGTTCGACCTTCTTGCTGGCCTTCAAACGACGACCGGCGTTGCTGATGGCCAGTTCCGCCAGTTGCATGCCCAGCTCGGGGTTGGCGTTGAGCCACAGGCTGAAGGCGTCCTTGACCACACCGGAAACGAACGCCGCCGCCTCGCGGGACGACAAGCGTTCCTTGGTCTGGCCGGAGAACTGCGCGTCCTGCATCTTCATCGACAGGACAAAGGCAATCCGCTCCCAGACGTCTTCCGGCGCCAGCTTGAGGCCACGGGGCAGCAGGTTGCGGAACTCGCAGAACTCGCGCATGGCATCCAGCAAGCCCTGGCGCAGACCGTTGACGTGAGTGCCGCCCTGGGCTGTAGGGATCAGGTTGACGTAGCTTTCCTGGACACTGTCGCCGCCTTCGGGCAGCCACAGCAGGGCCCAGTCCACCGCTTCCTTGTTACCTGCCAGGCTGCCGCAGAACGGCTCGTCCGGCAGGCGTTCGAATTCGCTGACCGCGTCCACCAGGTAGGAACGCAGGCCATCTTCATAATGCCACTCGACCTTCTCGCCGCTGGACTTGTCTTCGAAGCTGACCAGCAGTCCCGGACACAGTACGGCCTTGGCCTTGAGCACGTGCTTGAGGCGGCTGACGGAGAACTTCGGTGAATCGAAGTATTTCGGATCCGGCGCGAAGTACACGCTGGTACCGGTGTTGCGCTTGCCTACGGTGCCGACCACTTCCAGCTCGGTGGCCTTGTAGCCGTCGGCGAAGGTCATCTGGTATTCGTTGCCGTCGCGCTTGACCCGTACCCGGACCTGGTTCGACAGAGCGTTGACCACGGAAATACCCACCCCGTGCAGACCGCCGGAGAACTGGTAGTTCTTGTTGGAAAACTTGCCGCCCGCATGGAGTTTGGTGAGGATCAGCTCGATCCCCGACACGCCCTCTTCCGGGTGGATGTCCACGGGCATGCCGCGGCCATCGTCGGAGACCTCCAGGGAATGGTCGGCGTGCAGGATGACCTGTATCGACTTCGCATGGCCGGCCAGGGCTTCGTCGACACTGTTGTCGATGACTTCCTGGGCCAGGTGGTTGGGCCGCGTAGTGTCGGTATACATGCCCGGGCGTTTGCGCACCGGGTCGAGTCCCGAGAGGACTTCGATGGCGTCTGCGTTATAAGAGCTAGCGCTGGGAGTGGCCATGGGTTCTCGTCGTTAGTCGTTCAATGAATATGGGGCGACGGTTCACAATGCAGTGAAGTCGATCGCCTGGTACTGATCGGCAGTGATGCCGGCAAAATTCAACATCGCCGGCAACTGTCCGGCAAAACCTTGGAAACTATGATCGCCGCCGGCCTGGATACGCAAGGCGCAGGCACGGTAATACAGTTGAGCGCTGCGATAATCCAGCGTCTCGTCCCCGGTCTGCAACCAGACCTGATAACGCTGTGGGTCCTGGGGCGGCGCGACTTCCAGCTCAGCCAGGGCTGCCACATGGTCGTGGGTCAGCTCCCAGGTTTCATCGGTGTACAGGTTCTTCTGCGTGCCCAGATAACCGTCGAACATCCGGTGCGGGCTGACAGCAGGGTTGATCAGCAGGGCTTTCAGGCCAAAGCGCTCGGCAAGGTGAGTCGCATAGTAGCCGCCGAGCGAGCTGCCGACCAGCAATGGTCGACCGAGTTCGGCGATCGCCTGTGCCAACTGGCCAATGGCCTGGCGCGGATGGTGATGCAAGGCCGGCACGCGCAGTTGCTCGCCCAGGCCTAGCTGCTCCATGACGCTGCGCATCTGGCTGGCCTTGGTCGAGGCGGGAGCACTGTTGAAGCCGTGGATATAGAGGATCGAACCGGACATGCAAGCTCCCTGTGCACCGAGGCAAAAGCCGCAGTTTACAGGGATGGCGCCGGGTAACGAAGCCGCTTCAGTAGCCGTTGCTGCCGTAGTCGATGGTGAATTCGTAGCCTTCGACCCGTTGCACGCCGGTTTCCAACCGTCCATCGGGCTGCAAGCGCAGCCAGCGGTAGCCTGGCGCCTGCTCCTCGACCTTGAAATCGTCGCTGCGGGGCTCGAACTGGATGCAGGTGGAGGGTGAGGCCAACAGTCGCACGTCACCCCGCAGGCGATCGATTTCTTGATGCACGTGGCCCCAGAGCAGCGCGCGAACCTGTGGAAAACCGTCGATCACGGCAAACAGCGCCTGAGCGTTGCGCAGGCCAATGGGCTCCATCCAGGCGCAGTCGATGGACACTGGATGGTGGTGCAGGCAGATCAGATGATGGCGTTCCGGGGCCTCGCTCAGGGAGCGAGTCAGCAATTGCAGTTGATCATCTTGCAGATAGCCCGGCACCGAGCCGGGCACCGCCGAGTCCAGCATGGTGATACGCCAGTTGCCGATATCCACCACCGGCTCCAGCAAGTCGCTGCCTCGCGTCGCCTGCTGCATGACCTGCGGCTCATCATGGTTGCCAGGTAGCCAGCGCCCCGGCGCACGGATCTGTCGGGTCAATTGGCGAAAGCGCTGGTAGGACTCCAGGGTGCCGTCCTGGGACAGATCACCGGTGGCCAACATCAGGTCGATCTGCGGCTGCTGCGCCAATACCAGGTCGATGACTCGCTGCAGGCTATCGGCGGTGTTCATGCCCAGCAGCGTAGCGTCCGTCTCGGCAAACAGATGGCTATCAGACAGCTGTACCAGCAACACGGAGTCGTCAGTGGACAGAGCGGATACGCTTGGCACGGCGTTCTCCCGGAGCGAAATCACAAGGCATGAAGAAGGCGACAATTATGCTGGGGGAAACGAGAAAGAGGAAACCACCGAAGTGGACCCAGTTCACATCTAGCGTACAGCTTCGAACTCATGCCCACAGGCCAGGCAGTGACTGAGCCACTCCCCGAGGAACACATTCAACTGGGCCTTTTCATCCGGCTGGTGCATGAAGGCGTTAGGGTAAGGGTAGATGCCGCGAAAACGCCGGGCATGCTCGGCGCTGATGACTTCCGCCATGCGTGCATCGTGATAGACCTGCACTTCCAGTTGCGGCACCGGCAGCCAGGGCAGGCTGTGCTCTTGGCGTACTTGCAAGGTGGTGGTGTAGGGACAGGCCAGCACCACTTCGAGGGCCAGTACGCCGAGCATCTGGTCACCCTGGGTCAGCGCAATGCGCCGGGCTACAGGCTGGTTGCGCATGTCGGGCAACAGGCGCATCAGCCGGGCATAGTTGGCCTCGCAGGAAGCTTGTAGCCCTGCGAGATCCACTCGATAGCGGTCGCGTAGCTTGTTTACGACCATAACCCCCTCACTTCAGCGCGATTGAGCGCCAGCCACTGCAAGGCAATGATGCTTGCCGCATTGCAAATCCGCCCGTCACGCATAGCCTGCAAGGCGTCCTCATAAGCCATCACCGAAACTCGAATGTCCTCCGCCTCTTCTTCCAGGCCGTGCAACCCGCCAGCGGCGCTGCTGTCGCAACGGCCCAGGTACAGATGGACGAATTCGGTGCTGCCCCCGGGCGACGGAAAATACTGGGTCATCGGCCACAACGCCAAGATGTCCAGGCCAGCTTCCTCCTGCGCTTCACGCCGAGCAACTTCTTCCGGCTGTTCATCCTTGTCGATCAGCCCGGCCACCAGCTCCACCAGCCAGGGCGTGGCGGTCTTGCCCATGGCGCCAACGCGAAACTGTTCGATCAGCACCACTTCATCATGCTGCGGATCGTAGGGCAGTACGCAGACCGCATCGTGACGGACAAAGACTTCACGATTGATTTCACGCCCCATGCCACCGGCGAACAGTTCGTGGCGCAGCTGCAAGCGGTCGAGCCGGTAGAAACCCTGGTAACAGTTTTCGCGACGGATGATCTCGACGGCATTCGGCGTGGAGTTGGCAAAGTCAGTCATAACAATCCTCGTGTACAACGTATTCGACCCGAGGATCCCCCCTCGACTTCGCGCCATCCTAACGCGCTGATGGCTGATGATGCAGCCCCTTTGCCCTCAGCGGGATAGACGGCGAGGGGCGAAACCTACTCTAATTGCCTCTATTGAGCTTAGTGGCGAACCGACTGCCTCGCAGGCAGTCGAAGCCGGTAACTTTTGCCTCCCCCTGGTTTATGAAGGACGCCCATGTCGCTTGTCAAAATCGCCTCCGTGGCCTGTATCGCCCTGACCCTGGGCGCCTGCCAAAGCCTGTTTCAATCCAGCTACAAGACCCCGCTGGAAACCAAGCGGGAGAAGTCGGAGCAACTCAAGCCCGGCTGCAGCGGCGCCGACTGCCCGCTGGTCAACCTCGACACCGTGCACTTTCCCAGCGAGCCGCAACTGGATGCCATCGTCGAAAAACGCCTGCTGCAGATGACCCGTACAAGCCCCGATGCGCCACTGCCAGCCAGCCTCGAGGCCTACCGTGAACAATTCCTGCGCAATGCCGCGGATCGCCACGGCATGTACCTGCAATCCAAAGTACGCGAACAGCATGACGGCTTGGTGATCATCGAGTTGGCCAGCTACCTGGATACCGGCGCCGCCAACGGCACGCCTGGACGCGGCTTCATCAACTACTCGCGCCAGCAGCACCAGGCACTGAACCTGGCAGATATGCTGCTGCCGGGCCAGGAGGAAGCCTTCTGGAAAGCCGCGCGGGTGGCTCACAACAACTGGCTGATCAGCACCCACCTGGATCGCGAAGCCGAATTCGTGAAAACCTGGCCCTTCCAGAAAACCTCGAATGTGGCGCTGACCCAGAACGCGGTGACCCTCAAGTACGATGTCACCGCTATCGCGCCTTCGGTCCTGGGCCACATCGAGTTGCAGATCCCCTATGACCGTCTCAAGGGCGTGCTCAAGCCTGAGCTGTTTCCCGGCGGTAACTGAAACCCCGGCCCATCAGCCACTGCAATAGCCCTGCCAGTACCAGTGACGGCAGGGTTGCACCGACATCCGGGTACAGATTGGCCAGCAGGTGATAGGTGCTCACTCCACCGAGCCAGGCCAGCAGCGCTGTCCAGCGCATTGCAGAAGCGAGGTTTTGCCCAGAGCGCCGACGCAGGATGAAGTGATCCACCAGCACCACGCCAAACAGCGGCGCAAACACCGAGCCGATCAACAACAGGAAGTTCTGGTACTGGGCCAGCGGTGCCAAACAGGCGATCAGGGTGCAGAGCACGCCAATGGCCAAGGCCAGGTGCTCAACCTTGAGCCGCAGCAGAACACCGCTGGAGACCGCCGCCGAATGAATGTCGGCAAAGGCGTTTTCCGACTCGTCCAACAGGATCAGCAGCAGCGGAATCCCCAGCCCCGCGCCCGCCAGCGCCAATAGCAGAGCATTGACTTCACCGCTGGGAGCGAACGCCAGGGCATAGGCGACGCCCAGGCTCATCAGCCAGAAGTTGCCGATGAAGAAACCCAGCGCGGTCCCGCCGAACACACTCTTGGCACGCTTGCCGAAACGCGAGTAGTCGGCGATCAGCGGCAACCAGGACAGAGGCATGGCAATGGCAATATCGAAGCCCACCGCAAACGGCATCGAGCCATCCCCGGCCTGAGCCCAGAGCGCCGCCAAATCAGCCCGGGCAAAGAGGTTCCAGGTCAGCCACAGGCACGCCGCAAGCAACAGCCAGATGCCCCACTTGCGCAGGATCTGACGGACAAAGGTCAGAGGCCCGCTGACCGCCAGCAAGGTAGCCAACGCGCCGAAAATCAGGGTCCAGAGCAACGGACTGGCCCACAGGCTGCCCTCGCTGAAGGCCCGAGCGCCCAGCAAGCTGGCGGCATCGCGCATGACAATGATTTCAAACGAGCCCCAGCCCACCAGTTGCAGCAGGTTCAGCAGCGCCGGCAGGCTGGCGCCACGATGGCCCAGGCTGAGCTTGAGCGCGGCCATGGACGACAAGCCGGTGTCGCTGCCGATCACCCCCACCGCCGCTAGCAGCAAGACGCCGACTGCCGTGCCAAGAAAAATCGCCAGCAACGAATAGGACAACCCCAGACCTGGCGCCAGCAGCGCACCGGTCTGCAGCACCATCAGGCCGATGCCAAGGGAGAACCACAGGGAAAACAGATCGCGAGCACCGAAAACACGCTTGTCGGCCGGTACCGCGAGGTTGGGAGAGTAGGTGCTGGTTGGACTGCTCAAGGCTGATATCTCGAAGGAATAGATCTGTAGGGGCCGGCTTGCCGGCGAAAGCGCCACCTCGTTGAGAACGCGGCGCCTGGTTCGCGGGCAAGCCCGCTCCTACAAGGAGAGGAGCGGGGTCAGACTTTCTTGTACAGCTGGCTACCTTCCTGCTTGAAGCGTTCAGCCTGCTCCGCCAATCCCTTGGCGACGTCCGCGTCGACGGCTTCGATACGCTGGTTGGCCGCGTACTCACGCACTTCCTGGGTGATCTTCATCGAGCAGAACTTCGGCCCGCACATGGAGCAGAAATGCGCGACCTTGGCCGAGTCCTTCGGCAGGGTTTCGTCGTGGTATGAACGCGCGGTGTCCGGGTCCAGGCCCAGGTTGAACTGGTCTTCCCAGCGGAACTCGAAGCGCGCCTTGGACAGGGCGTTGTCGCGGATCTGCGCGCCCGGGTGACCTTTGGCCAGGTCTGCGGCGTGGGCGGCAATTTTGTAGGTGATGATCCCGGTCTTCACGTCATCCTTGTTCGGCAGCCCCAGGTGTTCCTTGGGCGTGACGTAGCAGAGCATGGCGCAACCGAACCAGCCGATCATCGCCGCACCGATGCCGGAGGTGATGTGGTCGTAGCCGGGAGCGATGTCGGTGGTCAACGGACCAAGGGTGTAGAACGGCGCCTCGTCGCAGCACTCCAGCTGCTTGTCCATGTTCTCCTTGATCAACTGCATGGGCACGTGTCCCGGGCCTTCGATCATGCATTGCACATCGTGCTTCCAGGCGATTTTGGTCAGCTCGCCAAGGGTTTCCAGCTCGCCGAACTGGGCTTCGTCGTTGGCGTCGGCAATCGACCCAGGGCGCAGGCCATCTCCCAAGGAGAAGCTGACGTCGTAGGCCTTCATGATTTCGCAGATTTCGTCGAAGTGGGTGTAGAGGAAGTTCTCTTTGTGGTGCGCCAGGCACCACTTGGCCATGATCGAACCGCCACGGGAGACAATGCCGGTGACGCGCTTGGCGGTCAGCGGCACATAGCGCAGCAATACCCCGGCGTGAATGGTGAAGTAGTCCACGCCCTGCTCGGCCTGCTCGATCAGGGTGTCGCGGAACAGTTCCCAAGTCAGGTCCTCCGCTGCCCCGTTGACCTTCTCCAGCGCCTGGTAGATCGGCACGGTACCGATCGGCACCGGCGAGTTGCGGATGATCCACTCGCGGGTTTCATGGATGTGCTTGCCGGTGGACAGGTCCATCACCGTGTCCGAACCCCAGCGGATGCCCCAGGTCAGCTTCGCCACCTCTTCTTCGATGGACGAACCCAGGGCGCTGTTGCCGATGTTGCCGTTGATCTTCACCAGGAAGTTGCGGCCGATGATCATCGGTTCCAGTTCAACGTGGTTGATGTTGGCCGGAATGATCGCGCGGCCACGGGCGATTTCCTCGCGCACGAACTCGGCGGTTATTTCCTTGGGGATGCTGGCACCGAAACTGTGGCCAGGGTGTTGCTGCTTCAGCAGGCCGGCGGCGCGAGCCTCCTGCAGCTTCATGTTTTCGCGGATGGCAACGTATTCCATCTCGGCAGTAATGATGCCCTGGCGCGCGTAGTGCATCTGGCTGACGTTGACCCCGGCCTTGGCCCGACGCGGGTTGTTGACGTGGGCAAAGCGCAGCTTGGTCAGCTCCGGGTCCGCCAGGCGCTGCTGGCCAAAGTTGGAACTTAGGCCCATCAGGCGTTCGGTGTCGCCACGATCATCGATCCAGGCGGAACGCACGTCGCCCAGGCCCTTGCGCACATCGATCACCACGTTCGGGTCGGTGTAGGGGCCAGAGGTGTCATACACGGTCACCGGTGCATTGATCTCACCGCCGAAATCGGTGGGGGTCACGTCCAGGGTGATTTCCCGCATGGGCACGCGGATATCCGGGCGCGAACCCTGGACATAGATTTTTTGCGAGCGGGTAAAGGGCTGAACCGATTGTTGGTCGACTTGGGCCGACTCACTGAGGTTGCTAGCGTTTTTTAATTTTGTAGTCATCACGGGCTCTCCAGACAGCATCCAGGCGGTGGAATTTTGTCGGAGTGAACCTGTAACGGACGGACGCACCCTGTCTAAGCAACTAGTGAGTGCAGTGCTTGGTACGCGAGGGGTGTTCGATTGTCGAACAACATCCCGGACGAAGCACAAGAGGACTCGCCGGGTGACGAGAAATCTTGTTCCCTACGCAGGCGCTAACCTGATCAGGTTCAACGGGATCCGGATTATCCGATCTCAGCCTCATAGCAAGGCACCCCGACAAGAACGCGGCCAGTCTAGACAAAGCCTGCGTAGAACGCCAACCCCCGTGTGATCAGCGTGATGAATGGCGTAAATGCAGGATTGTTGCGACAGGGCAGCGCATCTACACTCCCTGGCCAGTGCCGAACCTTGACGCTCCACGAGCCTCGCCTTAGCCTTGGCGCCTGGATTATCTCCGTAATATCAACTCTAGGGATCGCCGAATGCTGCGCAAACTCTCACTGGCTATTGCCGTGTCTTGTGCGTCCAATGGAATGGCATGGGCAGCAGAAGCGCCTTTGACCACCAAGACCGACCTGGTCAGCGTCTACCAGGAAGCGGTGGACAACAATGCCGATCTGGCCGCTGCGCGCGCCCAGTACGGCGCTCAGAAAGAAGTGGTGCCCCAGGCCCGCGCCGGCCTGTTGCCGAACCTCTCGGCCGGGGCGGACGTAAGCAGTGTGCGCACCGCGATCGACCAGCCTTCGGCAGTGGCCAACCGTAGCGCCAACTCGTATCAGGCGACCCTGGCGCAGCCGCTGTTCCGTGCCGACCGCTGGTTCCAACTGCAAGCGGCCAAGGACGTCAACGAGCAAGCCTCGCTGCAGCTTTCGGCCACCGAGCAGAACCTGATTCTGCAGAGCGCGGAAAATTATTTCGCGGTGCTGCGCGCCCAAGACAACTTGGCCTCGACCAAAGCTGAGGAAGCCGCCTTCAAGCGCCAACTCGACCAATCCAACGAGCGTTTCGACGTGGGGCTTTCGGACAAGACCGACGTGCTGCAATCCCAGGCCAGCTACGACACTGCCCGGGCCAACCGGATCGTTGCCCAACGCCAGGTAGATGACGCTTTCGAAGCGTTGATCACCCTGACCAACCGTGAGTACAACTCGATCCAGGGCATCGTTCACACCCTGCCAGTGCTCCCACCGGCACCGAACGATGCCAAGGCCTGGGTCGACACCGCCGCCAAGCAGAACCTCAACCTGCTGGCCAGCAACTACGCGGTCAGTTCGGCGGAGGAAACCCTCAAGCAGCGCAAGGCCGGACATGCCCCGACCCTGGATGCAGTGGTGCAGTACAAGAAAGGCGACAACGATGCCTTGGGTTTCAGCAACCCCAGCGCTTTTGGCCAGTCTTATCATGGCGATGTCGAACAGCGCTCCATCGGCCTGCAGTTGAATATCCCGATCTACAGTGGCGGCCTGACCAGCTCCCAGGTCCGCGAGTCCTATTCGCGCCTGAACCAGACCGAACAGCAACGTGAATCCCTGCGCCGCCAGGTAGTGGAAAACACCCGCAACCTGCACCGCGCGGTGAACACCGACGTCGAGCAGGTCCAGGCCCGACGCCAGTCGATCATCTCCAACCAGAGCGCAGTGGAAGCCACGGAAATTGGCTACCAGGTGGGGACGCGCAACATCGTCGACGTGCTCGACGCCCAGCGCCAGCTGTACACCTCGGTGCGCAACTACAACAACAGCCGCTACGACTACATCCTCGATAACCTGCGCCTGAAGCAGGCCGCGGGCACCCTCAACCCGGGGGACCTGCAGGACCTGTCGCGCTACCTCAAGGCCGACTACAACCCGGATCGCGACTTCCTGCCGCCAGACCTGGCCAAGGCCGCGCAAGAGCAACTCAAGGCTCGCCCCTGAAGCCAGCGGTAATAAAAAAGGCCACCCAAGCGGGTGGCCTTTTTACATTCTGCCTATTGTCGCCATCAACCGGCGCTGCCAACCGTATGCACCACCGATCGACTGCGGAGCAGGCAAATAGTCCGTCAACGCGGCCAGCCTGGCACATCACTGGACAGGCTTGACGGTACATCGCAGCTTTCGCCGGCGCTTATGACAAGGGTTTTTCCAGCAGGCGATCGAGGCCGTCAAGCAAGCGCTGCAATGCCCCCTGATTAGCCTTCAGTACCTTGAGTCCGGCCTCGGCCATCCGCTGCGCATCCTGCGGCAACTCGAACAGGCGCTGCACCGCCACTGCCAACCCGTCTGCGTCATCTACTTCCTGCAGGGCTCCAGCGTCACGCAGCAGCGTGGCGATTTCCAGGAAGTTGAACAGATGCGGCCCACTGAGCACCGGCTTGGCCAGCGCCGCCGGCTCCAGCAGGTTGTGCCCACCATTGGCCACCAGGCTGCCGCCGACAAAGGCGCTGTCGGCCAAGGCATACAGAAACAGCAACTCGCCCATGGTGTCCCCCAGCAACACCGAGGTGGCGGCAGCTACCGGCTCCCCGGCAGAGCGCCGAACCGTCGCGAAACCTTGTTGCTGGCACAACTCGAACACCGAGTTGAAGCGCTCCGGATGCCGAGGCACCAGAATCAGCAAGGCGTTCGGGTAGCTGGCCAGCAGTTGCCGGTGAGCCTCGAGCACCACGGCGTCTTCACCCTCGTGGGTGCTGGCGGCTATCCACACCGGGCGTTCCATGGCCTGCCATTGCTGGCGCAGCTCGGTCGCGCGCTGGAGCAATTGCGGGTCGATGCTCAGGTCGAACTTGATCGATCCGGTCACTTCCACTGTCTCGGGGCGAGCACCCAACTGGCGAAAACGCTCGGCTTCAGCTGCGGTCTGCACCGCAAACAGGCTCATCTGCGCCAGCATCGGCGCGGTCAGGCCGGCAAAACGCCCATAACCCTTGGCCGAGCGCTCGGACAGTCGGGCGTTGGCCAGGGCCACCGGGATCCCCCGCCGGACACATTGGTCGATATGGTTGGGCCACAGCTCGGTTTCCATGATCACCGCCAGCTTGGGCTGTACCCGGTCAAGAAACCGCGCGGCGGCACAAGGCAAATCGTAAGGCAGGTAGCAATGCTGAATCCGTGGCTCGTTGGCGAACAGCGCCTGGATCCTCTCAGAGCCGGTGGGAGTCATGCAGGTCACGGTGATCGGCAACTGCGGATAACGCGCCAGCAGCGCGCGGATCATCGGCGCGGCGGCGATGCTTTCACCCACCGACACCGCATGCACCCAGATGCCGCCGCTGTGCATGGCCGGCAAGCCAATGGAGAAACGCTCGCCAATGCGCTTGGCGTAGGCCGGCGCCTTGCGCGAGCGCAACCATAGCCGAATCGCCACCAACGGCAGCCCCAGGTAAAACAGTGCGGTATAGAGAGTTCTATTCATGGCGGCGGAGTTTATCGGTTTTTTAGCCGATCGCCTTCAGATGCACGGCAAAACGTTCCGCCAGCCAACACGCCGCTGGCCCCAGGGGTTCATCACGCCGCCAGGCCAGCTCCACTACTAGCGCCGGCGGGGTCCATTCGCTGACCAGCTCCACCATCTGCTGCTGATAGGCCGGGTATTGCACGACGTGCCGCGGCAACCAGGCCCAACCCAAACCACGCATCAGCCACTCGGCCATGACGTAGAAGCTGTCGGCCCGCCAGACCTGGGGGCTGACTTGCTCGCCACCCGGGTAGCCGCTGAGTTGCGGAGCGATCAGCAACTGGCGGTGCAGGGCCAGGAGCTGGCGATTGACCCGTTTCTCGGTGGCCAGCGGGTGCCCAACGGCACAGACGGTAACCATCTCGACACTGCCCAGGGCCTGGCGCTCCAGGGTTTCAGGCATCTGCTCATGGTGGAACAGCAACCCTAGGTCAGCGCGCCGCTCCACCAGCTTGCGCGCGACGTCACCCTGGGCGCCGCTGGCCAGTTGCACTTCCAGGCTGGGGAAGCGTTCTGCCAGTGCTTCCAGGCTGTCGAGTACCGGTTGATAAGGCATTGCCTCGTCCTGAGCCAGTCGCAGTCGGGCCTCCTGACCACGCATCAGGGCCAGCGCCCGACCGTTAAGGCGATCGCACTGGCGCAGAATCTCCCGCGCCTCCTGCAACAACGCACTTCCGGCCTCGGTCAGCTTGGGCTGACGGCCACTGCTACGTTCAAACAGGCTCACCCCCAGGTCGTCCTCCAGCAGGGCAATCGCATTGCTGATAGCCGACTGGGCCTTGCGCTGCTGGCGGGCCACCGCGGAAAACGAACGCAGCTCGGCAACACTGACAAACAGGCGCATCTGCTCCAGGTTCCATTGCATGCTCATGAACCAACCCATCTCTAATTCAGATAGGTAATGACTTTACCCCATCTGAGTAATCTCTAAAATGCCGACCTCAGAAAGCAGCCCCAGACACGAGGAACCCTCCCATGAACGCTTACTACTACCTGGCCATCGCCATCTGCGCGGAAGTGATCGCCACTGTTTCAATGAAAGCGGTCAAGGGCCTGAGCACACCACTGCCACTGACGTTGATCATCGTCGGCTACGGCGTGGCCTTCTGGATGCTGACCCTGGTGGTGCGCACGGTTCCGGTGGGCGTGGCCTACGCAGTGTGGGCTGGCATGGGCATCGTCATGGTGAGCATCGCCGCGCTGTTCCTGTACGGCCAGAAGCTGGATATCCCGGCGATGCTGGGCATGGCGCTGATCGTCCTCGGGGTGGTGGTGATCCAGCTGTTCTCGAAAACCGCCGGGCATTAAAAATGCTGCGATCAATGGCAAGGCTCAAGCGACAAGAAGACGCAACAACCGGTTGTTGCTTGCAGCTTGAGGCTTGAAGCTAGAAACTTGCGGCTTCGATTTGTTCTCCGAGGTCGCTGCATGCCATCCGCTATTTCCACCGATGTGCTGATTGTCGGCGCAGGCGTCGCCGGTCTCTGGCTCAACGCTCGCCTACGGCGTCAGGGCTTTTCCACTGTGCTGGTGGAAAGCGCCAGCCTCGGTGGCGGACAGAGTGTGAAGTCCCAGGGGATCATCCACGGCGGAGCCAAGTACGCACTGCATGGCGCCCTCTCCGGCGCCTCGGAGGCCATTGCCGATATGCCTCGGCGCTGGCGCGAAGCCCTGGCGGGCACCGGAGAGTTGGACCTGTCCGGTGTACGCCTGCTGTCACAGGCCCACTATCTCTGGTCTCCCGGCACCCTCGCCGGCAACCTCACCAGTTTCTTCGCCAGCAAAGCTGTGCGCGGCCGGGTCGACCAGGTCAAGGGCGAGCAATTGCCCCCGGCCCTGCAGGACAAACGCTTCAAGGGCAAGGTCTATCGCCTGGCCGAGTTGGTGGTCGATGTACCGAGCCTCATAGAACGCCTGGCCGAACTGGCAGGCGACGGCTTGCTGGCGGGGCAGAAAATCGAACCGCTGGTGGAAAACGGCCAACTGGCAGGCCTGCGGGTCGATGACCGTGAGATCCGAGCGCAACGCATTGTCCTCAGTGCTGGCGCCGGCAATGCCGAGCTGCTGCAGGCCGTCGGCCTGAGCCAACCCGCCATGCAGCGGCGCCCACTGCACATGGTGCTGGTCAAGGGCCCAAGCCTGAAACCGCTGTATGCCCATTGCCTGGGCGGCGGTCCCAAGCCTCGGATCACGGTGACCACCCACCCGGCTGCCGACGGGCAATGGGTTTGGTACGTGGGCGGGGATATCGCCGAAGCCGAAGGCGTGGCCCGAGACCCTGCGGAGCAGATTGCCGCCGCACAGAAAGAACTGGGGCACCTGCTGCCCTGGGTCGATCTCAGCCAGGCGCAATGGGCCACCTTGCGGGTGGACCGGGCCGAGCCGGCGCAATCGGGCCTGGCCCGGCCGGACAACGCCTTCCTCGCCGAACAGGATCGCCTGCTGGTGGGTTGGCCAACCAAACTGGCCCTGGCGCCAGACTTCGCCGACCGGGTGCTCGCCGCCCTAAAGCGCGATGACATACAGCCAGGCCACGCTGAAGCCCTGCCCGTCCTGCCCAAGCCACCACTGGCGCAACCGGCCTGGGAGCAATTGCTGCCATGAGCCAGCCGACCCTGCACGACCTGCACCGAGCTATCGGCAGTACCGGCCTGATGGTTTCACCCCTGGGCCTGGGCACCGTCAAACTGGGCCGTGATCAAGGGGTGAAATACCCCAACGGCTTCCAGATCCCGGACGATCAGGAAGCGTGCATGTTGCTCAAGCTGAGCCGCGACCTGGGCATCAACCTGATCGACACCGCGCCCGCCTACGGCCGCAGCGAAGAGCGCCTGGGCCCCCTGCTGCGCGGCCAGCGCCAGGAATGGGTGATCGTCAGCAAGGTCGGTGAAGAATTTACCGACGGCATCTCCCGCCACGACTTCAGCGCCGCTCACACCCGACTGTCGGTGGAACGCAGCCTGCAACGCCTGGAAACCGACTTCATCGACCTGGTGCTGGTACATTCCGACGGCAACGACCTGGCGATCCTCGACCAGAGCGAGGTCTACCTGACCCTGGCGCAGCTCAAGCAAGAGGGCAAGATCCGCGGCTTCGGCTTCTCCGGCAAGACCGTCGAAGGTGGCCTGAGGGCTCTGGAGCAAGGCGATTGCGCCATGGTTACCTACAATCTGAACGAACAGGCGGAGCGGGCGGTCATTGACTATGCCACCGCCCACCACAAGGGCATCCTGGTTAAAAAGGCCCTGGCCAGCGGCCATGTATGCCTGAGCCCGGGCATCGATCCGGTGCGGGCCAGCTTCGAATTGCTGTTTGACCGGCCCGGTGTTGCCAGTGCTATTGTCGGGACCATCAATCCGCTGCACCTGGCCCATAACGTGGCAACCGTGGCACAGGTCCTGGGCAAGAACTGATGCCGCCGACGCGGCCGACCCCGAGGCAAGAAGGAGCCGAGATGTCGCGACCGCTCATTAGAAAGAACCCCAGCAACTTCAAGACCCTGCCCCTGTTCGTCGAAGCGACTCCCGAAGGCCTGTGCTACCAGAGCGTCGGAATGCCGCTGAACTTCGCCCAGACCCTGCAGCGCCGACGCCCGGTAACGGTGGCCGACAACGAACGTTTCGCCCTGGAACTGGCCAACCTCGGAGTCTCGGTGCGCCTGACCCTGCACTGGCAGAACCGCGACTATTGGGTGCTGGTACGCCAGCGGCGCCAGGATCGTGGCGACGTGGTGCTCAAGCTGATCTCCGGCTACGTGCCGGCCCATGAGCTGAACCTGCCACTGCACACCGCGATCCAGGAAATCGCCGAGGAATGCCTGCTGGAAACTCCTGAAGGCTGGCTCGGCGGACGCTTCAACGACACCTGGCTGCCCGCACCTTATGCCGGGGCACTGCATTACCGCGAAGCCCTGCCCTTTCGCCTGACCCCGTTGTCCGGCGCGGCGCGTCCGGTACGCTGCGCCAACCTGCAACTGCTGGAGCGCCCCCGGGCCTATGTACATTTGCCCACCGCCTCGTTGCAACTGATCTACGACCTGCGCCTGGATGTGCCCAAGGAGGCCAAGTCCCTGAGCCTGTTCCATGTTGACGAACGCCTGGAAGGTGATCAGTTGGTGGCGCGCCTGGACCGCAAGCGCCCGGACCTGTACCTGATGCCCCTGGACAACGGCCAGCCCTGCGCCGAGCTGTACACCTTGAAGAAGGATCAACTGCATCCGGCCAGCACCCGCGGCCTGTACCTGGCGGAAAGCTTCGCCCTGCAAGAGGGCTGGGTGGTGAATGATGAGCGTATTCGCTGGAAGGATTGGCTCAGGCAACGGGGCTTGAGCGAGCCGGAGAAGGCTTCGAAGCTGTCACGCCTGACCGGTAAAGCACGGCAGATCTTGCGCAAGATCGTTCCCAGCAAGGCCAGTCGCGAGGGATGAAGCAAACCGATCGGCGCCCAGGACGGGCGCCGATGGGTATCACGCCACTGTTACTCGGCTTTCTCGGACTTGCGGATCTTCTCGACGATGGCGGTGGTCGAGCTGTTCTCCACCAGCCCCAGCACCTTCACGGTGCCGCCATAGGCCGTGACGATATCGGCGCCCACCACCTGGTCGATGCCGTAGTCGCCGCCCTTGACCAGCACGTCCGGCCGGACCTGGGACAGCAGGTTTTCCGGGGTGCCTTCAGGGAAGCTGATCACCCAGTCCACCGCCCCCAGCCCCGCCAGCACGGCCATACGTCGATCAACACTGTTGATCGGACGGCCCGGGCCTTTGAGGCGACTGACCGAAGCATCGTCATTGATCGCGACGATCAGCCGGTCGCCCTGGGCCCGCGCCTGCTCGAGGTAGGTCACATGCCCAGCGTGAAGGATGTCGAAGCAGCCGTTGGTAAAGACGATCCTCTCGTTGTGCGCCCGAGCGTCATCAATGGCCAGCAATAACTGGTCGAGACTCAGGACACCGCGTTCGGAACCTTCCTCGCGCTGGATCGCCCGGCGCAATTCCGGCGCACTGATGGCCGCAGTACCCAGCTTGCCGACCACGATGCCCGCCGCCAGATTGGCCAGGCCCACTGCGTGAGGCAGCTCCTCGCCTGCGGCAATCGCTGCCGCCAGGGTCGAGATCACGGTATCCCCGGCACCGGTGACGTCGAACACTTCACGGGCACGGGCCGGCAGATGCAGGGCCGGATGATCCGGACGCAACAGGGTCATGCCGTGTTCGCCACGGGTCACCAACAGCGCCCCCAGCTCCAGGTCATGCATCAACTGTGCGCCCTTGCTCACCAGCTCGTGTTCATCGGCACAACCGCCAACGATGGTTTCGAACTCGCTGAGGTTCGGCGTGATCAGGCTGGCGCCACGATAGATGGAGAAATCCTTGCCCTTGGGATCAGCCAATACCGGTATGCCACGGGCCCGCGCAGCCGCGATCAGCACCTGGTGATTGCGCAGCGCGCCTTTGCCATAGTCCGATAGCACCAGCACCTTGATGCCGTCGAGCAAAGCCTCGACCTCGGCGGCCAAGGCCAGGGCGTCGGTGGCGAAGGGTTCTTCGAAATCGATGCGCAGTAACTGCTGGTGACGGCTCATGACCCGCAGCTTGACGATGGTCGGCTGGTGCTTGATGCGCTGGAACAAGGCGCGCACGCCCGCGCCTTGCAGGCTGTTGGCCAGGCTGTCGGCGGCTTCATCATCGCCGGTCACGCCCACCAGGGAGGCCGGCGCGCCGAGAGCGGCGATGTTCAGGGCGACGTTGGCGGCACCGCCGGGGCGATCCTCGATTTGCTCGACCTTGACCACCGGCACCGGCGCCTCAGGGGAAATCCGTGAGGTACCACCATGCCAGTAACGGTCGAGCATGACATCGCCGACCACCAAGACAGGGGCTTGATCGAATCGCGGCATGGACAACTTCATGGAGCATCCCACATACAAAATGAACAGGGGCGCGATATTAACACAGGGTTGGCGCCGCCTAGTTCAATGGCTTGAGTGGGGCCGACGAAGAATTTTCGCCGTTTATTTCCGCTGCAGGAGCAGCAGCAGGCGACGGATCGCCTCTGGCAGTTCCACTGCCTCTGTATCGATTTCGCAATCGGCCTGCAACGGCGCCTCATAGGGGCTGTCAATTCCGGTGAAATCCTTTATCCGCCCTTGCAGCGCCGCCTGATACAAGCCTTTGGGATCGCGTCGGGCACAGGTGTCGAACGGGGTACTGACATACACCTCGAAGAACTGTCCGGGGCCGAACAACGCCCGAGCGGCATCGCGCTCCGCCCGAAAGGGAGAAATCGCCGAGACGATCACCAGCAGACCGGCGTCCACCATCAAGCGCGCCACTTCGGCCATGCGACGGATATTTTCCTTGCGCGCCTCGACTCCCATTCCCAGATCGCTGCACAGACCACTGCGCACGTTGTCGCCATCAAGGACGAAGGTATGCATTCCCAATTCGTTGAGTCGCAACTCCAGCAGGTTGGCCAAGGTTGACTTGCCGGCCCCCGATAATCCGGTGAGCCAGACGCACCCTGGCTGCTGGTGCTTGAGGGCTGCCCGGGCCTCTGTCGAGAGTGACAGGGTATAGGGGCGAATCTGCGGTTGTTCCAGAGGCGCATATGCAAGCTTATTCATAACCAAGCATCTCGTAGTCACGTTGATAAACCCGACGCACCAGGCGCCGCGTACGTACCGAGCAGAAGTCCCTGACGGGAGTGCTTTGACGCTCCTGGGTGCTGTTGACATGAGTCAGTTGCGCTTCAGCGCCCAGGTGCTCGCAGAGTAGGTGGAAATCTCGCTGCAGGTGCTCCTGATAGCCAAGGAAATCCAGAGACATTCGCCCCAGTGAATCGGTGAGAAAATCACTCTGGGCGGCAAAGTGCATCTGTTTGTGGATGGTTTCCGCGTGCAGCCAGCGGCAGACAAAGTCATCGAAGTCGCGGTAGTGCGCCACCAGCCTTTGCGCGGCCTGGTCCCGCCGCCCCAGTTGATTGCCTCGCAGAAAGGCATAGGCCGAGTAGGCACGCTCCAGGGGATCGCGGACGAAGGCAAACTTGAAACTGCCGGCAAACGCCTCGGGAAATTGCTGTTCATACCAGTACAGCGGCAGGTGCCCGGGCATCCAGCCGTCGAACAAGGCCGAGCAGATGCTGCTGCCGGCACACTTGGGCACATGAATGAACAGGCAAGAACGGCGCGCGAAGGCATCAGGGAAGCGCACATTGGCGGACATGGATTTGTTCACCACCTGACGATCCACCACCGACAGGCGCCCGAGCAGAAAGTTACGCTGGGGCTTAGGGATCAACTTCCAGACAAAGCGTTGCAACATTCCGGTACCCACGCGAGAAGGATGGCCCTCTCGATCAATTCGACGATTCAGGGGGCAACCATAACAAGCGTGAAAGGCAGAATTATTTAAGCTTGGTCAAGAATGTAACGCGGGCAATACAAATGATATCAAGGTGCCTTGCACACCCTGGATATAGCGGGGAGCGAGCCTGCTCGCGCCCCGCTAACGGTCAGGCAATCCCAGTGGGTACGGGCTCTTCCAGCCCCATGGCATTCAACCGCGCGTAATAGCCGTTCTGCGCCAGCAGCTCAGCGTGGGTACCGCGCTCGACAATTCGCCCCTGATCCATGACCAGGATCAGATCAGCCTTCTCGATGGTCGACAGGCGGTGGGCGATCACCAAGGTGGTACGCCCTTTCATGACCTTGTCCAGAGCAGCCTGGATATGCCGCTCGGACTCGGTATCCAGGGCCGAGGTGGCTTCGTCGAGAATCAACAGCGGCGCGTTTTTCAACAAGGCCCGGGCAATCGCCAGGCGCTGACGCTGGCCACCCGAAAGCAGCACGCCGTTCTCACCCACCTGGGTGTCGAGACCCTCGGGCAACTGGGCGATGAAATCCATGGCATAGGCATCGGCGGCGGCCTTCTCGATATCCGCACGCGGCGCCCCAGCCAGGTCGCCATAGGCGATGTTGTTGGCCACGGTATCGCTGAACAGGGTGACGTGCTGGGTGACCTGGGCAATATGCCGACGCAGGTTGAGCAGGCGATAGTCCTCAATCTCGGTGCCGTCCAGGAGGATCTGGCCCTGGTCGTGGTGATAGAAGCGCGGGATCAGGTTGGCCAGGGTGGATTTACCGCTACCGGAACGCCCCACCAGAGCCACCATTTTCCCGGGTTCGACACTGAAACTGATGTCATCGAGCACCTGACGCTCGGTTCCCGGGTAGGTGAAGCTCAGATTACGCACTTCCAGGTGCCCACTGATGCTGGCGTGTTCCACGGTGCCACGGTCGATTTCCGGCTCGACGTCCAACTGCTCGAAAATGCTTTCCGCGCCCGCCACGCCCTTCTGGATAGTAGAGCTGACTTCGGACAGCTGGCGGATCGGCTTGGGCAGCAGGCCGGCCATGGTGATGTAGGCAACCATCTCGCCCGCAGAAGCATCACCGCGCAGGTACAGAACCAGGAACATCAGCACCGCCATGGCGCTGTAGATCACCAGTTGCAGCATCGGGGTGTAGATGGCACCGGTGCGGGTCATGCGCAGTTGTTTGTCGGTATTACCTTGGCTTGCGGCAAGAAAGCGCTGCTGCTCATAAGTCTCGCCGCCAAAGCTGCGTACCACGCGATAGCCCTGGATGGTTTCCGAGGCCACATGGGTCACATCACCCATGGCCACCTGGATTTTCTTGCTCTGTTTGCGGAATTTCTTGCTGGCGGTGCGAACCATGATGGCGATCAGCGGCAGGATGGCAATCATCACCAGGGTCAGGCGCCAGTTCATCCACAGCAACGAAGCAAACAGGAAGATCACCGTCATGCCTTCACGGATCACGACCTTGATCGCGTCCGTGGCCGCTCCGGTGACCATGGTCACGTTGAAGGTGATGCGCGAGATCAGGTGCCCGGAGTTGTGCTTGTCAAAATAGCGGTTGGGCAGTGTCAGCAAGTTGTTGAACAGCTGTACTCGCAGGTCATGCACCAGCCCCAGGGAGACCTTGGCTAGAAAGTAGTTGCCCAGGTAGGAGCCCAGGCCCTGCCAGGCCGCGATCAATACGATCAGTAGCGGCACCGCCTGCAGCAGGCGCATGTCCCGCAGATAGGGAACCGAGGGGAACAACGCAGCGTCGGGATTGGACAAGCCGTCGACAAAATACTTGAGGATGTAGCCGAGCATCGGCTGGGTCGATGCGAAGATCAAGAACCCGACGATGCTGATGAGGAACAGACCAATATATGGCCGCACATAGCCGAGCAGACGGAAGTAGATTTTCAAGCTCGAGGGGCTTGCGCTGGGACTGGAGTCGGTCATATCACGCGAATGTCGTCAAAAAGGAGGCTGACTTTAGCACAGCTTCCCAAGCACGCTGACAATCCCCGAGTGCCAGCAATTGTTCAGCTGACAAACGACAGTACCTGGCAATAGTCGCTATCATGGCCGACTTCATTTCTGGAACGAAGCTCCCAGCATGCAACTGAATGCGCTCAGCAACACGTCCAATCGAGTATTCGATTTCATTTGCCTATGGATCTTGCCGATTGGCTATCTATTGCTTCTCTGCGCGATGTTTTTTCTTCCCGGGCGAAGCATGCTGCACAAGATCTACTACGGGCTGTTCAGCATTCCGGTACTGATTGCCCTGTGCTCACGCCCCAGCGAGCTGAAAGGACTGGTACGCGAGCCAATCTTTATTGCCATGCTGCTGTTCTGTACCTGGGCCATTGTCAGCCTTGCCTGGAGCCCTCCGGTCGATAGCGTGCTGGGAGAGATCAAAGTCCCCCTGCACCTCCTGATGCTGTTTGCCGGCTGCGCCCTGCTGGTTCGCTATCGCAGCGAAATACTGCAGCCCCTGATCTTCTGCGCCGCGATCATTGCGCTCATCGCCTCGATCTTCAATCTGTATGTCTTCGTTCGTTATCACACCCCCGATTTACGCATGATCGGCGCCGGAGCTTTTGACAACCCGCTGCTGAGCTCCCATGTCTTCGGTTTCTTCTGTGTGTACTGGTTATGCCTGAGCATGACTTGTCGCCGCTACCAGATGCTCTGGCTGAGTGTTCCAGCCATGACCATCATGTTCGCCGCGCTGATCGCTACGGGCTCCAGAACGCCCTTGGTGGCACTGACTCTGGCCGCCCTCTGGCTGAGTTTCATCAGCTGGAACCGCCGCTCGCTGATGCTGCTTGCGGGCATGCTGGCAGGTGGCACGGCGGTGGTGCTGCTGTTCTCGCAGATGCTCCTGGAGCGTGGCAGTTCTTCGCGTTTCGATCTCTGGCGCCTGGCGCTGGAGCAGATTGCCAACCACCCATGGATCGGCCATGGCTATAACGCCAGCCTGTCTCTGGACCCGGGCATCGGCTTCCTTCTGCAAGAGCCGCACAACTTTGCCTTGGGGGTTCTCTACTATGTGGGCATCTTCGGCTTGCTGCCGTGGTTGTTCATGCAGGCCTGGGCCCTGTTCAAAAGCTGGCAGCTGCGTGCGACCCCACTGATGATCCTGGCCTCGACCTGGCTGATGTTCGGCATAGGGGCCGGCCTGACCGAGGGCGGCGGGATTCTCTCGCGCCCCAAGGAGCACTGGTTCCTGCTGTGGATTCCCCTGGCGCTGATCGCCGCCCTGTGCATAGGCCAGCGGGCCAGGCGCTCGCCTGCCCTGGCGGTGCAATTGCTCACGCCTGCCGCCGCCGAACAGTTGACCGCCAACGCCCAGGTAATCGAGGCCGATGGCCTGGGCCCCAAAGTCCTGTGCCTGGAGGACGGCAGCTTCTTCAAGCTGTTCCGCCCCCGCCACTGGTACACCTCCGGCGGTTTCAATCCCTACTCCGAGCGTTTTGCCAACAACAGCGAGCAACTGCGCGAACTGGGTATTGCTGTGCCGATCATCCTCGGGCTCTACCGCCTCGCAGACGGCAGCAATGCCGTGCGCTACCAGCCCCTGCCCGGGCAAACCCTGCGCCAACGCCTGCAGTCGGCCGACACCGCCGAGCAGCGCGCGAAGCTGATCAAGAGCTTCGGTACGTTCATGGCCAAGCTGCATGAGCAGGGGGTGTACTTCCGCTCGCTGCACCTGGCCAATGTGCTGGTGCTGGAAAATGGCGAGTTCGGCCTGATCGATCTTGCCGACCTGCGGGTCTACCCCTCTGCGCTAAGAACCTCGCTACGCCAGCGCAATCTGCGGCACATGCAGCGTTATAGCGAAGACCGTGGCTGGTTGTTCCAGGAGCACCTGGGCGCGCTGCAGGCCGGTTATGCACTACCGACCTCCGCGTCACTGGCTACAAGGCTATTGAAAGCGCTGCCTGTGGGCAGTGAGCGTCAAGGCGCTCACTGAGCCACAGCAACGCCCACGCTTGATCCAGGCAGCCCGTGAGGGTTGTCCGGGTCAAGTCAGGCAAGAGTCATGGCTGAGAGCCGCTATTGGCCCCAGCAGTCAGGCTGAGCGTTGCCGGGCATAGTCCAGAAAGCCCTCGATATCATCACTGCAGAGCTTGTCGGCCAACCCGTGCAACTCAGCCTCAGGCCAATCCCACCAGGCACTCTGCAGAAGTTGCAGACGCTGTTCTTCGGGAAAACGCCAGCGCAGGAAGCGTGCCGGGTTGCCACCAACCACCGCATAGGGCTCGACATCCTTGGTGACCAGGGCTCCTGCCGCAATAATTGCACCATGGCCAATGGTCACACCTGACAACAGGGTGCTGTTGGAACACAGCCAGACATCATTGCCAACCTTCACATCGCCATTGGTGACAGCGTATCCGCTGATATGCGCGGCCTGGGGCAGCATCGCCGGGAACGGATAAGTGCTGACCCAATCCGCCCGGTGGTGTCCACCGAGGAAAATCTGCACGCCTTCGGCAATCGAGCAGTACGCCCCAATGCTCAGGGTCGAGCCCTCTTGCCAGTCATGCACCTCGGGCAAGCCGTAGCTGCCACGCCCAATGCTGTACCCCGGATAATGCTGCTGGAAACGCACCACGCCGCGTTCGATCTTCGGCAGCTTGCGGATCGCACGCTTGGCGCGCTTTTCAAGAAAGCGTTGAATCCAGCCCATTACCTACGCCTCTTCAGTCTTTTTCCAACGGCGAAAAGTACAAGCGCGCCAGCCCACGCCAGGTTTTCTTGTTCCAGGCCTTGAAGGGAATCTGTGCCAGCAGCTCTCGGGCCAGTGTCCGGTCACGGTTGGAGACCTTGAGGAACATCGAGCTGAGAAACTTGTAGCGCACCTCGTCGTACAGCGGATGGTCGCTGAACAGGGCATAGGTACGCAGGATGTTGTCGATCATGAAACGGTGGTTTTTGTACGAGTTGGTGGCGTGCTTGCGATAACGCGCCATCAATACATTCAAGCCATCGATGAAGTAGCCCGCATGGGTGATCTTCAACTCGATCAACAAGTCTTCCAGGCGGATATTCGGATCGAAACCACCAACCTTCTCCAGCGCCTCACGACGAATCATCAGCGTCGGGGCCGGCGGATAAGGCTTGCGCTCAAGAAACATGTCGTCAAAGTCCAGGCGTCGGAACGGTACGTCACGGCGCTGGCGCTTCTCGGGAAACAGGTTGCCCTCACTGTCGATCAGTTCGATATTGCCGGCGCAGATCCCAACCTCGGGCTTGCCGTCCATATAGGCCACCTGCGTCGCGATACGCTCGGGCAACATGATGTCGTCGGAGCCGAAGGGCACGATCAGGCTGCCTTTGGATCGTGCGATGGCGCCATTGAGGGTGTTGGTCAGGCCCTGATTCTGCTGGACCCGGAAGTCGAAGCCATGCTGCTCCTGCAAGCGCCGGATACGCTCGGCACTGTCATCGCTGGAGCCATCATCGACCACCAGCAACTCGATGTTCGAATAGCTCTGGTTGAGCACACTGAGAATGCTCTGTTCGATGTAGGGCGCGTGGTTGTAGGAGGCGATGATCACCGTCACTACAGGTTGCTGGTCTGTCATTCCTGCCTCTTGCCCGCCTGACTCAAGCCCGAGTCGATCAGTTGGAGGTATTCCTGGCGGAATACATCAATGTCATGTTCTTGCCGCAAATAGCGATAGGCTTGCTGCCCCTTGTCCGCCAGCTCTGCGTCGGACAGCCCGAGGTACTTGTCCAAGGCCTCTAGCAGGGCCTGCACATTGGCAGGCTCCACGGCAAGACCACCAGCCCCCTCGATCAGCGGCAGCATCGCCGGTACGTTCGAGGCGATCACTGGCAACTGCCCACTCATGCCTTCGAGCAACGCCAGCCCAAGGCCTTCAGCCAGTGACGGCATGGTCCAGATATCGAAGGCGCGCACGTACTGCAGGGCGTTTTCCTTGAAGCCCAACAGGTGGGCCCGGCCCTGCAGCCCCAGGCGCTCGATCTCGGCTCGCAGATTGGACTCTTCACGACCCGCGCCAATGATCGCCAACTGCGCCTGCGGATACTTGTCCTTGAGCTGGGCAAATGCCTGTAGCAGATAGGTGTGGCCCTTTACCGGTACCAACCGCCCCAAGGCGCCAATCAGGCGCACCGACGGATCCAGCCCCAACAGCTCTCGAGAGCGTTCGCGCGAATGCTGCAAGGCTTCGGCCTGCTCAAGATCGATGGCGTTGGTGATGGCCCAGGTGTTCTGCTCGGTGAAACCGCACTGGCAATCCAGCAGGTACTGCTTGACCGCGGGCGACACACCGACAAAACGCCAATGCCGATCGATCAGGCGCTGGGCCTGGCGCCGCCGATACCAGCGGTCGTACTCGCCGAACCCATGGGAGATACCGATACACAACGGAACCTTCAACCAGCGGTTGAGCGTCAGCATCATGTTCACTGGTTTGAAGCGATTGCAGATCACCACATCGAACTTTTCCCTGCGGCAAAACTGATACAGCCGCCACATGGCCCCCAGACGCATCCCCTTGAGGGACTTGTCGGAAAAATCGAAATACACCGAATGGGCGGCCCGGCTTACAGGGTCGGCCGGCCCGGGGCGACCTTTCAGAAACGCTGCCGTGACCTCATAGCGTTCAGTCGGCAAGGCCTTGACGATCTGTTCTGCCAGGTCCGCGAAATCGTGGGATTTGACGTTGTAGTCCGGCTGCAATTGCAGGACCTTGAAGCGCTGGCTCATAACTCTCCCCGGTGAAAACCTGTGGCATCGATGAGCCAGGACGACTCACTGGCCAAGGCCTTGACCGCCTGTGCATCAGGCGCCAAGCCCGACCATTCATTGCGCTTCCAGCACACAAAGTGGAAGTACGGAAACTCGCGGCCGGCGTCGCGATCATTGGTCAGACGCCCATCCTTCCAGTACCAGCACGACGGAAAATCGCGACTGCCGTCATGCCACTTGATGACTCCGCCCGGAGTGCTGAACGCCTCGGTGAACTCACTGCGACGGCGCCACGGATTGAACTTGCCGACCAACTTGAACAGCGGCTCCGGGAAATTCTTGCGCCAGAGGAAAATCCGACTGAAGGCTCCCTCATCCAGTGCATGATGCTTCTGGTCGGTAAAGCGCACCTGCCAGTCCTTGATCTTCCTGAACAATTCACGCTGGCGGACATTGTTGCGTATCAGGCACAAGTGCCCGGCCACTCGCCGCTCGTGGGTGGAGAACAGGTCATACTTCGCCAGGCGATCCGCGGTGAAGTAGGCTCGCAGATCACCGTAGATCAGGTCGATATCGCCGAAGGCCCAGAAGTCGTAGCCCTCCAGCCGATCAAGATGGATATGCCCAAACGCCGGCCTGATATCACAGAGCTTGTAGGCGGCCGTGGGCGCAAAATCGATATCCAGACGCTGGGATACCAAGGCGCAGTAATCGGCAAAGCTGATGCTTTCATGGCGGACGTTCGGCGGCAGATTGTCCGGGATCCCGCAGTCGCTGAAAAATAGCCAGTCGATATCCGGATTACGTCGGCAGCTTTCAAGGAAAAACGGCATCCAGAAGGGCCAACTGCCAAAGTAAGGCATGAGAAACAAGATTCGCGGGCGAGGATTGATCACAAAGGACTCACTGTCGAATTAGGGGTACAAAGCGCCCCTATGGTTATGTCGGTTTAGCGCGACTTCAACAGCCAGAACAGCTCATGCCGCCTGACCGCCTTGCGAAAGAACTCATTCTCCCCAAGGGCCGAAGGTTTTCTGAGGGCCATAAGCTGCTGTATCGACCTGCGCAGGCGCCGCTTGAACGGCATTTTCGGCTGCAGGTCATGCATCATGCCCAGCGCCATGGCTTTGTCATATTGCTCGACCTGAGAAAGCGCCAGGCACCATGGACGCAGCACCGTGCCCGAGTCAAAAACGGGGGGCAAGGCAATGCCCGCGCCCGAATCGCCCATCGGCCAGCGGTCATTGTCATGCAGGTGATTGGCGTAACCAAGGATGCTGGTCGGCTGCCACTCCAGCCCTTCCAGAGCCTGCATCAGCGCCGCCTGGGCACAGATGTGATCGGGATGAGGGTCCAGTGTCGGGTGCGGCAGCACTATCACTTCGGGGCGCGCCTTGAGCAACAGCGCACGCAGGTCGGCTAGAAGATTGTTCCAGGTCGGCTGCCCATCCAGGTCGGCGGGCAACGGGAACGGATTGAACTGGCGGAACAGGCGGATATCGCTCAATTGCGCCTCGCGAGAGGCCATCGGCTGCTCAGGGGCAGCCTGCATGGCGGGCAGTTGCAGGCAGAAATAGCCCAGTTGCACGCAATGGGACTCCGGGACTCCCGCCCAACGAGGCACCGTAATACTGTCCCAGGCCCGTAGACGTCCCTTGACCCGCGCCGCCTCTGCAGGGTTCAGGCCCATGGCCTGGTAATGCTCGGCCTCGATTTCCCCTGCGGTCAGGGTCACGATCCAGGCTTCATCGGCCTGGCTGTACAGACCAAATGCTGCCAATTCAGCATCGTCGGCATGGGGGGCAATCACCATCACCCGCTGGCGCCGGTAGTCAGGATCACGCCAGACCATCAACTGTGGCTGGATCTGTATCCGGCAGAAGCGCCCGCGCAATTGCAACTCGCCGCTGGCCAAGGGACCGGCCAGGCCACTGAGATTGAGATAGCGCAGGCCATTGACCCCACGCTCGAATACCTGACGATCAATGCTCGAACCGCCCCGCACTTCAATCGCCGGATCAAGCAAACGTCCCAGCCAGGAGCTCTTGACCTGCACCCCAAGGACCAGCGTCTCATTCCCTGCCCACTCCTGCGGCGAGCCCAGCAGCAGGCGCCCCGCCTCCAGGCGCACCGCGACTGGCTGTGCGTCACTGCCGAAGTCGTAGCGATAGTCGTCTTGGGGCGAATAGAACAAGTGGTCGGCAAACCAGGCTTCATGGGCCAGCCAGCCAAGAACAGCCAGCAGCACCGGCAACCACCAGGCCACCAGCACACCAACCAGCAGCAGCAGCGCCAATCCGACCAGCAGAGCAATGCGTTTATTACGACGATGGCGCTTGAGCAGTTGCTGCTTACGACTCATGGGCTGACTCACACCTGGAAAACCGGCACAGGATTACACCAACGGTCCTTGTACTCACGGTCAGCGCGACCGAAGGAAAACCGCAACGGCTTGTTCAACGCACGAGCCTGCTCCCAGGCACTCTGGGTGTTGAGAAAACTCAGCACACTACCCGGGCTGAACTCGCGGGTCTCCGGATCGACACCACCATTGACGTACTCGACGCTGATCCACTCCGGCGCTTCGACCCGATAGATCAACTGCACGGCAATCGGTGCATCGTTGAGGAAAATTACCGAGCCAATCAGCAGCTCGCGCAAGCGTTCCAGCACCTCGGCCATGCGTTCGGCGCCAGTGGCGGCAAAGCCCCAGCGACGCTGGAACAGATCACAGTAGATGGCCGCCAGTTCAGGACTGGTGAAATCACTGACAGGCCGCACCAACCCGCCCGCCTCTTCCAGCAGGCGCAGTTCACGACGCTGGTTGTAGCGAAACTTCTTCGACAGTTCTTCCGGGGTACGAGCCATGGCCAGTTGTTCGGCCTGAGGCTTAAGAGTGCTGAAACGCCCTTCGTTCAACGCGGAAAGATAACGCCCGCGATGGCGCAGCGGCGCCTGGGCATCTGCGGCAGCCGGCAGGATCAGCTCGGCATTGCCAATATCGAACAACCCTTTCTTGCCGGCACGCTTGAGCACGTCCTTGGACAACGCCAAGTCCCGGCCCCAGGTAGCGATGGCGGCCTGCAACTGGCCGTTGTGCTCCCAGGCCAGATAACGCACCGGGATCTGCGCCAGGTCCGCCAACTGCTCTACCACCAACGGGTGAGTCGCTACGCTGCCGCCAAAACGCTGCCAGGCCTCGGCATAGGTCGATGCGTCAATGACTGACCAGCCACGTTCGCGCCAGCCTTGAAATCGATTGAGCATCAGCCCCTCGCGGTCAGATCGGTGACTTGCGGCAAACGCCAGAATACGTCGCGTACCGCACGGTCGGAGAACCGCTCGCGCAAGCGATCGAGCATCAGCTCGGCACAGACCCGGCGCTGGTGATCGTCCATCGCGGCCAGATGCTGCAGCCCTTGCGCCATATGCTCGACGTCCCCCAGAGGGAACAGGATGCCCACTCCCTCGACCACTTCCCGGGCACCGCCACAGGCGGTGGCCAGCAGCGGCACGCCAGCGGCCATGGCCTCCAGCAGGACCATGCCAAACGGCTCATGATCGGAACTCAGGGCGAACACATCGAAGGCGCGGAAATAGCGTCGGGCCTGGGACACCTGCCCAAGGAACAGCACGCGATCGGCAACCCCCAGTTCGCGGGCCAGGGATTTCAGGTCTTTTTCCAGACGCCCGGTTCCAAGAATCGCCAGTTGGCTGTGTGCCGGCAACTGCGGCACGGCCGCGGCAAAGCCACGCAGCAAGGTGGCCTGGTCCTTGTCCGGGTGCAGGCGCCCGACGTTGCCGACAATCCAGGCATCGGCGGACAGGCCCAGCTCGCTGCGGGCCTGGGCAGCGCTCAGTTGCTCGGCCTGCAGGGCCTCAAGGTCGATGCGGTTGTACAGGGTCTGAATGCGCTGCGCCGGCCATTTCGGCAGGCAGGCGCGCATGTCGTCACGCACCGCATCGGACACCCCGAGCAGGCTCAGGCGCTTGCGGAACAGCTGGGCAAAGAACTTGCGGCTGCCGCGCTTGTAATCGGAAAACGCATGATGGACACCAATCACCGGCAAGCGGGTGCCCAGCAAGGCGATGTAAATCGGCTTGAAACGATGGGCGATGCAGAAGCTGAAATTGCGCGAGGCGGCAATCTTGCGCATGTCACGGATGGCCCCCAGCTTCAGGCCACGAATGGCCTTGGAGCTGTACTCCATGAACAGCACTTCATCGGAGGCGCAGCCCGCGGCGACATCGGCATCGGCGGCCCCGGTCAGAAACACCGTGGTCACCCGATAGCCGCTGCCCGCGAACAGGTTGGCGTATTGCCGAGCACAGTCCAGGAACGGCCCGTCATAGCCGTGGCAGAACTGCAGCACATGGCGTTCAGCCGAGCGTGTCATAAGGGTCCACGCCGTCTTTGACCACCAGAATGTCTTCCATGATCAGGTACTGCAGATCGGACCCAAAGAACATGTTCAGGGCATCGGTCGGCGAGCAGATCATCGGTTCGCCACGGCGGTTCAACGATGTGTTCAGCGACACACCGTTGCCGGTCAGGACTTCCAGGGCCTTCATCATGTCGTAGTAGCGCGGGTTGTATTCGCGCTTGAGCACCTGGGCCCGGGACGTACCGTCCTCGTGGACCACTTCCGGCACCCGGCTTTTCCACTCTTCAGACACTTCAAAAGTGAAGGTCATGAACGGCGCCGGATGGTCGACCTTGATCATCTGCGGACCAACGGTGTCGAGCATCGACGGGCAGAAAGGCCTCCAGCGCTCGCGGAACTTGATCTGCTCGTTGATCCGGTCGGCGACACCGCTGGCGCTCGGGCAACCAATGATCGAGCGACCGCCCAAGGCACGCGGACCGAACTCCATGCGCCCCTGGAACCAGGCCACCGGGTTGCCGTCGACCATGATCTTGGCGATCCGCTCCGGAGTGTTGTCGATCTGCCGCCAGGCTGGCTTGTTCGGGTGACGGGCGCAGGCCGCAATCACATCTTCGTTGCTGTAGGACGGGCCGAGATAGACGTGTTCCATCTTCTCTACCGGCACCCCACGGGCATGGGAAACGTAGGCGGCGGCACCCACTGCGGTGCCGGCGTCGCCGGAAGCCGGCTGCACGAACAGCTCCTTGACCTCGGGGCGGGCAATGATCTTCTGGTTCAGCTTGACGTTCAGCGCGCAGCCGCCGGCGAAGGCCAGCTTGCCGGTTTCCTTGAGGATGTCGCCCAGGTAGTGGTCGATCATCTGCAGGGCCAGCTTTTCGAACAGCGCTTGCATGCTCGCCGCATAGTGGATGTAAGGCTCGTCGGCGATGTCGCCTTCGCGCTTGGGACCCAGCCACTCGATGAGTTTTGGCGAGAAGTAGAAACCCTTGCCCTTCTCTTTGTAACGACGCAGGCCGATGACGTTGGCGTAATCGGTGTTGATCACCAACTCGCCGTTTTCAAAACTGGCCAGGCGCGAGAAGTCGTACTTGCTGGCATCGCCGTACGGCGCCATGCCCATGACCTTGAACTCGCCATCGAGCATCTCGAAGCCGAGGAACTCAGTGATCGCGCCATAGAGGCCGCCCAGAGAGTCCGGATCGAAGAATTCCTTGATCTTGTGGATCTTGCCGTTTTCGCCGTAGCCGAAGAACGTGGTGGCGTACTCACCCTTGCCGTCGATCCCGAGGATCGCGGTTTTCTCCTTGAAGCCCGAACAGTGGTAAGCGCTGGAGGCGTGAGCCAGGTGATGCTCCACCGGCTCGATCTTGATCTTCTTCGGATCAAAACCCAGTTGCTCCAGGCACCAGACGATCTTGTTGCGATAGCGCTTGTAGCGACGGTTGCCCATCAGGATCGCATCGAGGGCACGGTCCGGGGCATACCAGTAGCGCTTGGCGTAATGCCAGCGGGCCTTGCCGAACAGGCTGATCGGGGCAAACGGAATCGCTACCACATCGACGTCGGAGGGTTTGATCCCGGCCTGCTCCAGGCAGAACTTCGCCGACTCATAGGGCATGCGGTTCTTTGCATGCTTGTCGCGCACGAAACGCTCTTCTTCAGCGGCGGCGATCAGCTTGCCATCGATGTACAGGGCTGCTGAAGGATCATGGCTAAGGGCGCCGGACAGGCCAAGAATCGTCAATGCCACAGGGGTCTAGCCTCGTTTAGTCTGCATGCGGGCGCAATGCGCCTTGAAAATAAAGTGTGCTCGCAAGGGGCGAGAAACAACGAAAGGGCGGGATTATAACGTAAAAGCCGGGGCAAGCCTCTAGCGGCAAGCCGCGAGCCCAGGGGCAGCGTACTACACGCTCCCCCAGCCATCCCTGTAGCCGCCACCAAAGCCTGCGAGGCGCCGCAGGAGATGCACTCTTGAGGCCCATGCAAGGTCCCGGATATCGAGCGCGGCAGCGGCTATAGGTCGCAGGTCAGGCCTCAGCGGCCTGCGCAGTCTTTGGCAAGCGCCGATCAATCACTTGATACAAATTGCTGCTTTCTGGCCAATTGCGCATGAAACGTGCGCGATCACGGGCATAAGCCGGCGCGAAACTCCTCAGGCTGTGGTGCTGGCACATGGAATCCAGATCGATCAGTGCCCAGCGGTCCTCTTGCCAGAACAGGTTGTGCCCCTTGAAGTCGCCATGACTGATGCGCTCCTTGATCAACTCGGCAAAGAGCTGGTCCAGGGCCTGCAATTCCGACTCCGGCGCATCACCACTGGCTACGAACGGAGCAAAGCGCTCGATGATGTCCGGTCCCGGCAGGTACTCGGTGACCAGATAGGCACGGCGCCGCAGCCAGAGAAAACGCGTCTCCAACAACGCCAGGGGCTTGGGCGTGGCGATCCCCAGAAACGCCAGGCGATTGCCTTCGCACCAGGAATGCCAGGCTCGGCTCGGGCGCCAGAAACGCTTGAGCCAATGGGCGAAGCCCTTGATGTTGTAGCGCTTGACCACCAGGCTGCGCCCCGCCACCTCGACCCGACCGACACTGGCTGCGCCACCGGTCTTGTACAAGTGACCCTGATCCAGCAGGGTGTCGGCCTGTTCAAGCACCGACAGCATCGCCGCCTCTTCCTCACGGCGAATCGCGCGCAACGCAAACGGTCCACGCTGCACGCTGAACAGCGTGCATTCACGGCCGACCTTCTTGAGAAAGTCCCGCAGGCGCCAGCCACGCACCTTGTCCACCTGCTTCTGCAGGGCTTCCAGGGGCAAGGCATGCTCGGCATTGCTCAATAGGTAGTGCACCAGCAACTCTTCGGTGAAAGGCTCCAGGCTCTTGGGCAGTTGAGCAAAGAACACCCCGAGATTCTCCAGGACCCTGGAGCGAGACAGCGGCTTGCCGGCCTCCTCGACACAGATCCCTGCACCATCGATCAAATGCAGCTGTGCGCCGTGACGCAGCAGATTGTCCAAGTGCAGGTCTTCCTGCCACAGGCCCTTGGCATGCAGCTGGCCGATCGCCCCAAGCGCCTGCGCCAGCACTGCAGCCTGCTCATCCGCCAGCACCGGCAGTGTTTCCACCTGCTTCCAGGCCTCGCCGAGGCTTTGCGCGCCCTCCAGGAACTCGAACAGCAGCCAGCCGCCCTCGCCATCCTGCAAACCGTCCGCCAACAGCAAAGGCGTGGTCAGGCCCTGCTCCGCCAGCAGGCGCACACCCTTCAATTCCCGCTGAAAATGGCGTGCGGCCTTGGGCCCCACCAGCAACTTGGCCAACACCGGCCGGCCGCGCCAGACCCCGGCACCCACATAGCGTTGCCCGGGCAACACTCGCAGCAAGGTCAACAATTGCAACTGCGCCGGGCCGGCGGCGTCCGCCAGGTCCAGGCTCAAGGGCAACGCCGGGCTACGCCCACTGTCTTTCAGCTCGGACAAACGCATCAGCGAGATTCCTTGTGACTGCTGCGAGTACTGAGACGAGCGACCCAGGCATCCACCAGGGAGCTGTCCAGGGGCTGATCCAGGTAGGCCGCCAGCAAGCAGCGCACCTCATCGGCACTCCACACTGAAGCCCGACGCAGCAAGGGTTCGAGATCCTTGACCCGATCACGCTGGCCGAACAGCAGGGGCCGGGTTTTCTCCAGGTCGATCAACTGCGCTTGATAACCGTCGCCGCTGGCCCGCAGGAAAATATGCTTGGGATAGAAGCAGCCATGCACCTGGCGCCGGCTGTGCAGTTGCCGGGCCAGTTGCCCACAAGCCCTGAGCACGGCTTGACGCTGAAGGTCACTGAGCTGGTCCCACTGCAGCAGCAACCCATCCAGATCATCCCAGCCATCCAGGGCACGAGTCAGGAGGATCGCCCTGGATTCCCCTGCTACCTTGCGCATACCGAAGAACACCGCCTGCAACGCGGGAATCCCCAACTGCTGATAGCGGCGAATATTGCGGAACTCACGGGCAAAGCTGGGCTCGCCGAAAGGCCGATGCAGGGTCCGGGTCAGGTAGTTGGTCTGCCGCTTGAGGTAGAACCCCTGCCCCTCTACATCCAGACGGAAAACACTGCTGCAACCGCCGCGACTGGTATTAGGCTCGTCCACCGCATCCAATTGCGTAGCCCACAGCTGGTCAAAAGTGCCAAGGCCGTTGCGCTCCAGCAGCGCACGTTCCTCGGACGCCAGGAAATCGCTCATTCACGCCCCTCGAAAAATCTCACCACGTGGCGAATACGCTCCTTGTCGGCGGCACTCAGGCGGTCGCGCTGGCGATATTGCAGATAAAAGCGCAGGCGCTGAGTCGCGGACAAATGATACTTGGCCACCTTGTCCAGGCAGGCCAGGTCCTTGGTGATCCGGTACTTGAGCCAGAATCCACGCCAGAAATCGCCGTTCGGACAGTCAATCAGGTACAACCGGTCCTGATCGTCGATCAGCAGGTTGCGCCACTTCAAATCGTTATGGGTAAAGCGATGGTCATGCATGACCCGGGTATAGGCCGCCAATTGACGACTGACCACATCGACCCAGCGCCGATCCTTGAGCCGTGGATCGTGACGGTCGGCCAGCACCGAAAGATCCTCGGTGTGCGGCAGTTCCCGAGTGATCAGCGCCCCGCGTGAATAAGCCAGGCCACACCGTTCCAGCCCCCAGGCCACCACATCGGCAGTGGGAATGCCCCACTTGGCGAAGCGCTTGAGGTTCTGCCACTCGGACTTGACCCGGGGCTTGCCCAGGTAACGCCGCAGGTTCTTGCCAGCACCGGTGTAGCGCTTGACGTAATAGTTGACGCCATCGCGCTTGACACGAATGACCTCGGACAGCGGATCACGGGTCAGGTGCTCGCCCTGCAGGGCGAATACCGCTTCCAGACTGCCGAAATCTTGCGCCAATGCCTGATAGGCAGGGTCCAGGTTCCAGCTCGCCATCAGAGCGCATCTCCGTACCGCTGTTTACGTGCGTAGAGCTTTTCCGCCTTGCCCTCGAGCCAGGACAACAGTGCGGCCTCCTCGGCCAGAATCTGGCGCAGTGGCTGCTGGAAGTAGCCCTTGAGGAAGCGCAGCTTGTCGCGGCGCGTCAGGCCAATGTCCAGGGCCGAGAAATACAGGGCCGCCAGATCCTTGTTGCGCCAGCGCAGAGTGATCTTCGACCGGGTCTGCGCGCGGTGCAGGTCGATCACCGAGAGCTTGAGCTCAGCTGGGGTGATCGGTCGGTCGGTGTGCAGCAGGAAGTGACAGATGTAGCAGTCGCGGTGGTTGACCCCGGCGCGGTGCATCATGCCGGTCATGCGCGCCACTTCGGCGATCAGCGCCCGCTTGAGCGCAGGCAGCGGCGGCTGCTTGATCCAGTCGATGCTGAAGTCTTCGAGGCTGACGGTAGGCGCCAGCTCCTCGGTGACGATAAACGAATGTTGGTCCGCCGGATTGGCACCGCGTTCGCCATAGGCCACGGCGGTCATGGTAGGTACGCCAACCTGGTGCAGGCGCTCCAGGGCCAGCCATTCCTGGCCAGCGCCGAGCACCGGCAACTTGGCGGTGATCAGGTTCTTGACGATCTCGCCCCAACCGATACCACGATGGATTTTCACAAAATAACCACGGCCGTCGACTTCCGTACGCAAGGTACGGCGCGCTTCCAGCTCACGGTAAACCTGGCCCTTGAGCTCCTCGACTGCAGCGAACGCATCGCGTCCGGCCCAGAGGGTCTTGAAGGGTTCGGCAAGCATCAACTTCATCGGTGTTGCTCCGCCAGAATCACATCCGCAGCGTGCTGCGGCATGCTATAGAGGTCGGCCGTCTCGGCGAACGCCAGGCCATTTCGGCCCCAGCTCGCACGTGCAGCGTCGTCGGTCAACATGGTGGTGAGGTATTGATTGAGCTGGGCCTGCTCAAACGGCTCATCCAGCACCAGGCCGCTCTCGGCCTCGGCGATGTAATGGGCGTAGCCGCAGACCGCACTCACCAGCACCGGCAGCCCGGCCACCAGGGCCTCGAGCAACACGGTGCCGGTATTTTCGTTGTAGGCCGGGTGAATCAACAGGTCGGCGCCCAGCAGGAACCGCGGGATATCACTGCGCCCTTTCATGAACTGCACCTGGTCGCTCAACCCCAGTGCGGCACTTTGCACCTGGAATACCTTGGGGTCGTCCTGGCCGATTACAAACAGCCGAGTGCGTTTTTTCAGCGCCGACGGCAACGCCGCCAGGGCCTTGAGGCTGCGATCCACGCCCTTGGTCTTGAACCCGGAACCGATCTGCACCAGCAACAGGTCGTCATCCTTCAAGCCGAACTCACTGCGGAAGTCGGCGCGAATCTCGGCCGCATTGGCCGGTGCCCGACGGTCCTGGGCGATCCCCGGCGGCAGCAGGTGGAAGCGCTCCAGCGGGGTGTCGTAATGCTTGATGAACAGTGGCTGCTGGACCTCGGAGATCATCAGGATCTCGGTCTTGGCGTCCTTGGCGAACACCGCGCGCTCGTACTCGGCAAAATGCCGGTAACGGCCCCAACGACGGTACAGGGAATGCCGCAGGTTCTGCGCCTTATCCTCAAAACAGCCGTCGGCGGCGTAGTACACGTCCAGCCCCGGCATCTTGTTGAAGCCGATCAGCCGGTCCACCGGACGCTTGGCCAGGTCGGCCTCCATCCAGGCACTGAGCTTTTCGTTGCGGCGATGGTTGAACAGCGCCTTGACCGGCGCCACCAGCACTTCGAAACCGGGGGGAATATCGCCCTCCCAGATCAGGGTATAGACGCGAATCTGGTGACCGCGACGCTGACACTCCAGGGCAATGCGCATGAAGTCACGCTGCAAGCCACCGAAGGGGAAATACTTGTAAAGGACAAAAGCCAATTGCATCAGCGCGGCTCCTCAGCCAGTAACAAGGTGCTCAGTCGGCTGGCGACACGCTCGGGATTCAGGCGAGTGAAGCACAGCGGCCACTCGCGTTTGAGGTCATAGCGCTGCTGATCGACAGCAGTCGGCTGGTAGGTGCATTTCTTCTGCAGACACGGCGCACAGGGAAAGTTGCTCCCCAGGTGGATCTGCAACCTGCCATAGGCACCGGTCAGGCCCGGGTTGGTCGGGCCGAACAACGAGATGGTCGGCACATCCAGGGCGGCGGCAAGATGGCCGAGCCCTGTGTCCACAGCCACACAGGCCTGGGCGTCGGCCAATACCTTGGCGACCCCGGCCAGATTCAGTTTCGGCAGCACCGTGGCGTTTTTCAGGCCGCTGGCGATGCGCTCGGCCCGAGCCTTCTCGGCAGGATTGCCCCAAGGCAGCTTGACCTCGACCCCGAGCATGCCCATGCGCTCGGTCAGCTCGCGCCAATAGGCTTCAGGCCAGTGCTTGGTGTCCCAGGTGGTCCCGTGCAAGAACAGCACGAAGGGCTTCTTGCGCGGCAACTCCACCAGTTTCTCGACATTCAGGCCGTAATCGCCCAAGCCTTGAGGCAGGTCGTAACCCAGGGCCACGGCAAACAACTGGCGCAGCCGCTCTACCGCGTGCTGCCCACGGGCCACCGCCAGGCGCCGAGAGTAGAAGCGTGAAGCCAGGGGTTCGCGGGCCGAATGCTTGTCCAGTCCCGCCACCGGGGCGCGAACATAACGGGTCAGCCAGGCACTTTTCAGCAGGCCTTGAGCGTCGATCACCAGGTCGTACTTGGTCGAACGCACGCTCTGCTTGAAGCGCCGCCACTCGCCGCTCTTGATGGTCTGCCAGATATTCTTGCGCCAGCGGCGGATCGCCACCGGAATCACCTTGCCCACCGCCGGATGCCAGGTAGGAATCTCGGCAAAACCCTCTTCCACCACCCAGTCGAACTTGATTCCCGGGATCGCTCGCGAGGCATCGGTAAGGGCCGGCAAGGCATGAATCACATCACCCAGGGAGGAGGTCTTGATCAACAGTACCCGCAACTTATTGAACCTCGACCACAGAGCCCTGCAACCGCTGCAAGGCTTCGTTCACCGGCTGCGGCAACAGCTGGCGCAGGCAGTTGTAATGGCCGAAACGGCAGGTGCGGTCGAAACATGGACTGCACTCGATCCCCAGGCGTACCACCTCGACCTGGTCGGCCAGGGGCGGGGTGAAGTCCGGCGAGGTCGAGCCGTACACCGCCACCAACGGTCGGTTCAGCGCCGCAGCCACGTGCATCAAGCCGGAATCGTTGGAGACCACCGAGTCGGCGCAGGACAGCAGATCGATGGCCTCGGCCAGGGAGGTCTCGCCGCTGAGGTTGCTTGATTCCTCACGCAAACCGGGAATCAGCCGCCCACGAATTTCTTCGCCGACACCGTGGTCATTCTTCGAGCCGAACAGCCAGACCTGCCAGCCTTCGCGGATCTTGGCCTCGGCGACCTGGGCGTAATGTTCGGACGGCCAGCGCTTGGCCTCGCCGAACTCCGCCCCCGGGCACAGCGCCAGTACGGGACGGTCCAGGGCCAGGCCGAACTTGGCCAGGGCCGCATCGCGGCTTTGCGGATCGATCTGCAGCTTCGGACGCGGATAAGGCTGGGGCAATTGGGCGCCCGGCTCATAGGCCAGCGCCATGAAACGCTCGATCATCAGCGGATAACGCTGCTTGTCGAGCTTGCGCACGTCGTTGAGCAGCCCGTAGCGAAACTCGCCACGCCAGCCGGTACGCTTGGGAATGCCGGCAAAAAACGGCACCAAGGCCGATTTCAGCGAGTTGGGCAATAAGATGGCCTGATCGTACTGACCGGCCAGGGACTTGCCGATACGGCGACGGGTGGCCAATTCGAAGGCGCCATGGCCGAGGGGAAAGCTCAAGGCCCGACGCACCTGGGGCATGCGTTCGAGGATCGGCCGGCTCCACTCGGGGGCCAGCACGTCGATCTCGCATTGAGGATGACGCTGTTTCAGGCACTCGAAGAGTGTCTGCGCCATCACCATGTCACCGACCCAACTGGGCCCAACAATCAGAATATTCATGTGGTTTCCATAAACGAACCGGGGAGGCATACGCCTCCCCGCCTCGAGAATCCAGCACCGCGGCCTTCACCGCCGGTTCAGTTTGGGCGAGCCCGCAAGGCTCGCCGAATACATGGGTGGCCCTCTCAGGCCGCTTAGCTTAGCCCCAGCTCGCGCCAAATCCGTAACACTTCCCGTCGTTCGGTCACGAATTGATCACCGGCAATGATCCCGGCTTCATTCTGCAACGCCTGTCGGTGAGCAGCGGAACGGTAGGCCTTGTAGACCTCGCGCAGCAGGCTGGCATCGCTCGACGGCATCAGCCCGACTTGCTCCAGACCTTCCAGGATGCGGATGTTATCGGTGTAGCGCAGCAGTGACGGGTGCTCTTCGGACCACGCCAGGGCCGCGTATTGCACCATAAATTCGATATCGACGATACCTCCGGCGTCCTGCTTGAGGTCGAACGGCGCCGTGGCTTCGAAGGCATTGGCCGCGGTTCCGGCAGCAGTCAGGCGACTGCCCAGGTTGTCGCGCATCTTGGCGCGCATCTCGCTGACTTCCTGGCGCAGCTTCGGCAGGTCGCGCTTTTTGCCCAATACGGCGGCGCGGACCTTTTCAAAGGCCTGGCCCACATCCTGGCTGCCCACCAGCACCCGCGCCCGCACCAGCGCCTGGTGCTCCCAGGTCCAGGCCTCGTTCTCCTGGTAACGGGCAAAGGCCCCCAGGGAACTCACCAGCAGGCCCGATGCACCGGAAGGACGCAAACGCATATCCACTTCATACAGCTGGCCGGAGTTGGTCTGGGTGGTCAGCAGATGAATGATGCGCTGTCCGAGCCGGGTGAAGAACTGCGCACCATCGATGGGTTTCGGCCCATCGGTTTCCGCCTGGGGATCGCCGTCATGGATGAACACCAGGTCCAGGTCGGAACCGTGCCCCAGCTCGATGCCGCCGACCTTGCCGTAGCCAACGATGATGAATCCCGGATCGCACAAGGTGCCGTCGGCGCGCTGTGGCGCGCCGTACTTGGCCACGGTCTGGCGCCAGGCCAGGGCCAGCACCTGTTCCAGGATCGCCTCCGCGAGCCAGGTCAGATAATCGCTGACTTTCATTAAAGGCAGGCTGCCGGCAATCTCCGATGCCGCCACCCGCAGACGGTGGGCCAGCTTGAAGTGACGCAAGGCCTCCATCTGCTGTTCCAGGTCGTCCTCGGGAATCCGCGTCAGGCGCTCCCGCAACTCGGCCGCCAGCTCCGGCGCCAGGGGCGGCTTGAACAAGCGCCCCTCGTTGAGCAACTCATCCAGCAGCAAGGGAAAGCGGGTGATCTGCTCGGCTATCCACGGACTGGCCGCACACAAGGTCAGTAGCCGCCGCAGCGCGCCGGGGTTTTCAGTGAGCAGCACCAGATAGGCCGAGCGCCGCGCCACGGCCTCCACCAACGGCAGCACCCGCTCCAACACCAGGTCCGGATTGGCGTGCTCCACTGCCTGAGCCAGCAAGCGCGGAATAAAGGCATCCAGGCGCTCGCGCCCCAGCCGCTGCATGGCACGCAGTTGCGGGCTGCTCCGCAGGCTGGCCAGAGCTCGCAAGGCCTTGGGCGCATCAACAAAACCGCCCTCCTGCAACTGGCGGCAGGCGGCCTCTTCGTCCTGGGCCTCCTCCCACAGCGGCAACCACTCACCGCCCACCACCACTTCACTTTCCGCGCCTTCATCCTCATCGGGGTCGGCGATGACCTGGCGAAAGTGCCACTCCACTCGACCGCGCCAGTACATCAGCTGCTCGTGGAAGGCACTCCAGTCGGCGAACCCCAACATGAAGGCAATGCGCGCCTGATCCTGGGGGTTGTCCGGGAGCATCTGCGTCTGCCGATCGGCAATCGCCTGGATCGCATGCTCGGTGTAACGCAGGAATTCGTAACCCTCGCGCAGCTCACTGATCACCGCCGCCGGCAGGTAGCCCTGACCTTCCAGGGTGCCGAGCACCTTTAATAAAGGACGCTGTTGCAGGCTCAGGTCACGCCCGCCGTGAATCAACTGGAAGGCCTGGGCAATGAACTCGACCTCACGAATCCCCCCCGAGCCCAGCTTGATGTTATCGGCCATGCCCTTGCGCCGCACTTCCTGCTGGATCAGCTGCTTCATGGTGCGCAGCGCTTCGATGGCGGAAAAGTCCAGGTAACGGCGATAGACGAAGGGCCGCAGCATATCCTGCAATTGCGCGCCGGCCACTTGATCCCCTGCCACCACCCGGGACTTGATCATGGCGTAGCGCTCCCAGTCGCGCCCCTGATCCTGATAGTACTGCTCCAGCGCGTTGAAACTCAGGACCAGGGAACCGGCAGAGCCATAAGGCCGCAGACGCATGTCGACGCGAAACACAAAACCGTCGACCGTCATCGGGTCCAGGGCCTTGATCAGGCGCTGCCCCAGGCGGATGAAGAACTCCTGGTTATCCAGGGGACGCTTGACCCCTACCGTCTCGCCGCCTTCCGGATAGGCAAAGATCAGGTCGATATCCGACGACAGATTGAGCTCCACCGCCCCCAGCTTGCCCATGCCGAGGATGACCATCTGCTGTGGCTCGCCGCTGCGCCCGCCGGTGGGCACTCCGAACTGCTGGCTGTGACGCAGGTACAACCATTGATAGGCCTGGTCGATGCAGGCGTCAGCCAGATCGGAAAGGTCGCGACAGGTCTGCACCAGGTCCGCCTGGCGATTCAGGTCGCGCCAGATAATCCGTACCTGCTGGCGGGTGCGCTGGCGGCGCAGCACCCGTCCCAACTGATCCTCGGTCTCGGCCGCCTGCACCGCCGTGGCGATCTGCCCGCACAGCTCGCCTGCGGCGAAATTGCGCTCCAGCTCGCCGGAGCGCACCAGCTCCAGCAACATCAAAGGGTCACGCAGGCTCTGTTCAATGACAAAGTCGCTGGCCGCCGCCACCCGGGCGAACTCGGCCCAGCGCTCGGCACTCCAATCCGCTAAGCCGGGGTCACCCTCCAGGGTCGCCACCACACTGCGCAACGACTGCTCAGCACGGCTGACCAATGGCAGGAGAATCGCGGGGAGTTGGGCAAGCGCGGGCAGGCTCATGGGCTATCCTTGATCGGCGTGGAAAACGCGGGCGGTGATGGTTGGCAAGGGCAAGCAGCGCGGTCGACTGTCGAACAAAAGTTAGAAATAGCTGAAAATAGGTTTTTCTTAGCAGCCAGCATTAATTTATTACCTATTCCCGTTGGTCACCGACCAACAGTAACGATTATTCTCACAACGCAGCAGGAGGCCACGAGCCAATCTTCTGTAGTTTTACTACTCGTATATACATTCGAAAGGCTGAAATGGCCGACGATTTGTAGTAAAACTACACGCCGCCGGAACAACCTTCGGCAATCCAAGAATTTATAATCGTCTGCCCACAAGGCCAGTCGCAAACTCAGGCAACCGATTCTGGAAGCCTTTCCGCCCTGGAGCAAGCCATGCAAGACCTCGATCCCGTCGAAACCCAGGAATGGCTGGACGCCCTGGAATCGGTTCTCGATAAAGAAGGCGAAGACCGTGCTCACTATCTGATGACCCGTATGGGCGAACTCGCGACCCGCAGCGGCTCGCAACTGCCCTACGCCATCACCACGCCATACCGCAATACGATTCCCGTCACCCACGAAGCACGCATGCCTGGCGACCTGTTCATGGAACGCCGCATTCGCTCGTTGGTTCGCTGGAACGCGATGGCGATGGTTATGCGCACGAACTTGAAAGATTCTGACCTGGGCGGTCACATCTCCAGCTTCGCTTCCAGCGCAACCCTGTATGACATCGGCTTCAACTACTTCTTCCAGGCCCCGACCGACGAACACGGCGGCGACCTGATCTACTTCCAGGGTCACACCTCGCCAGGCGTCTACGCCCGTGCGTTCATGGAAGGTCGTATCACCGAAGACCAGATGAACAACTTCCGCCAGGAAGTGGACGGTCAGGGCCTGTCGTCCTACCCGCACCCTTGGCTGATGCCTGACTTCTGGCAGTTCCCGACTGTATCCATGGGCCTTGGCCCGATCCAGGCGATCTACCAGGCACGCTTCATGAAGTACCTGGAAGCCCGCGGCTTCATCCCGGAAGGCAAGCAAAAAGTCTGGTGCTTCCTGGGCGACGGCGAGTGCGACGAACCCGAATCCCTGGGCGCAATCTCCCTGGCCGGCCGCGAGAAGCTGGACAACCTGATCTTCGTCATCAACTGCAACCTGCAGCGCCTCGACGGCCCGGTTCGCGGCAATGGCAAGATCATCCAGGAACTCGAAGGCGTGTTCCGTGGTGCTCAGTGGAACGTCACCAAAGTCATCTGGGGCCGTTTCTGGGACCCACTGCTGGCCAAAGACGTCGACGGCATCCTGCAACGTCGCATGGACGAAGTCATCGACGGCGAGTACCAGAACTACAAAGCCAAAGACGGCGCGTTCGTTCGCGAGCACTTCTTCAACACGCCTGAACTCAAGGCGATGGTTGCCGATCTGTCCGACGACGAGATCTGGAAACTCAACCGTGGCGGCCACGACCCGTACAAGGTCTATGCGGCGTACCACGAAGCGGTCAACCACAAAGAACAACCTACCGTCATCCTGGCCAAGACCATCAAAGGTTATGGCACCGGTGCCGGCGAAGCGAAAAACACTGCGCACAACACCAAGAAAGTCGATGTCGACAGCCTGAAGTTGTTCCGTGACCGCTTCGACATTCCGGTCAAAGACGACGAGCTGGAGAACCTGCCGTTCTTCAAGCCGGAGCCAAACAGCGCCGAAGCCCGCTACCTCAGCGAGCGCCGCACTGCACTGGGCGGTTTCGTGCCACAACGCCGCGCCCAAAGCTTCGGCATCCCGACCCCATCACTCGATACCCTCAAGGCTATCCTGGACGGCTCGGGCGACCGTGAAATCTCCACCACCATGGCCTTCGTGCGGATCCTCGCGCAGTTGGTCAAGGACAAGGACATCGGCCCGCGCATCGTCCCGATCATCCCGGACGAAGCCCGTACCTTTGGTATGGAAGGCATGTTCCGCCAACTGGGCATCTACTCCTCTGTCGGCCAGCTCTACGAGCCAGTCGATAAAGACCAGGTGATGTTCTACCGCGAAGACAAGAAGGGCCAGATCCTCGAAGAAGGCATCAACGAAGCAGGTGCCATGAGCTCCTTCATCGCTGCCGGTACTTCGTACTCCAGCCACAACCAGCCAATGCTGCCGTTCTACATCTTCTACTCGATGTTCGGCTTCCAGCGCATTGGCGACCTGGCCTGGGCCGCTGGCGACAGCCGCACCCGTGGCTTCCTGATCGGCGGTACCGCCGGCCGTACCACCCTTAACGGTGAAGGCCTGCAGCACGAAGATGGTCACAGCCACATCCTGGCTGCCACCATCCCGAACTGCCGCACCTTTGATCCAACCTACGGCTACGAGCTGGCGGTGATCATCCAGGACGGCATGAAGAAGATGACCGAAGAGCAACAGGACGTCTTCTACTACATCACCGTAATGAACGAGTCCTACCAGCAGCCAGCCATGCCGGCCGGTGTCGAAGAAGGCATCGTCAAGGGCATGTACCTGCTCGAAGAAGACACCAAGGAAGCGGCGCACCACGTGCAACTGATGGGCTCCGGCACCATCCTGCGTGAAGTCCGTGAAGCGGCGAAGATCCTGCGTGAAGAGTTCAACGTCGGCGCTGACGTATGGAGCGTTACCAGCTTCAACGAATTGCGTCGCGATGGCCTGGCCGTAGAGCGCAGCAACCGTCTGCACCCTGGCCAGAAGCCAAAACTGAGTTATGTCGAAGAATGCCTGAGCGGTCGTAAAGGTCCGGTCATTGCCTCTACCGACTACATGAAGCTGTTCGCCGAACAGATTCGCCAGTGGGTCCCGTCCAAGGAATTCAAAGTCCTGGGCACCGACGGTTTCGGCCGTAGCGACAGCCGCAAGAAACTGCGTCACTTCTTCGAAGTAGACCGTCATTTCGTGGTGTTGGCAGCCTTGGAAGCCTTGGCTGACCGTGGTGACATCGAACCTAAGGTCGTGGCTGAAGCCATCACCAAGTTCGGTATCAACCCGGAAAAACGCAACCCACTGGACTGCTGAGGAGACTTTCTGTGAGCGAACTCATTCGCGTACCTGACATCGGCAGCGGTGAAGGTGAAGTAATCGAACTGTTTGTGAAGGTCGGCGACCGTGTCGAAGCCGACCAAAGCATCCTGACGCTGGAATCGGACAAGGCCAGCATGGAAATTCCTGCGCCGAAAGCCGGTGTGGTCAAGAGCCTGAAAGTGAAGCTGGGCGACCGCCTGAAAGAAGGCGACGAACTGCTTGAGCTGGAAGTCGAGGGCGCCGCTGCCGCGGCCCCTGCACCTGCCGCCGCCCCTGCTGCCAAAGCTGACACAGCTGCTGCCGCGCCGGCTCCTGCCGCCGCGCCAGCGGCCCCTGCTGCGGCTTCGGTGCAGCAAGTGCACGTGCCGGATATCGGCTCGTCGGGCAAGGCCCAGATCATCGAGATCCAGGTCAAGGTCGGCGATAAGGTTGAGGCTGATCAATCGTTGATCACCCTGGAATCCGACAAGGCCAGCATGGAAATTCCATCGCCTGCCGCTGGCGTGGTCAAGGCCATCAGCGTCAAGCTCAACGACGAAGTCGGCACTGGCGATCTGATTCTGGATCTGGAAGTGGCAGGTGCTGCGGCCCCTGCTGCCGCGCCCGCTCAGGCGGCTGCTCCAGCCACTGCCGCTGCGCCTGCTCCGGCAGCGGCCCCTGCAGCACCGGTGGCCGACAGCGTCCAGGACATCCACGTTCCGGACATCGGCTCGGCCGGCAAGGCCAAGATCATCGAAGTGCTGGTCAAGGCTGGCGACAGCGTCGTCGCCGACCAATCGCTGATCACCCTCGAGTCCGACAAGGCCAGCATGGAAATTCCATCGCCAGCTGCCGGCATCGTTGAAAGCGTATCGATCAAGCTGGACGACGAAGTCGGCACCGGCGACCTGATCCTCAAGCTGAAAGTCAAAGGCGCGGCACCTGCTGTTGCCCCGGCTCCAGCTGCCGCTGCTGCAAGTGCTCCGGCACCAGCCTCTGCCGCTCCAGCCGCCGTACCTGCTGCTGCCGCTCCGGTTGCTGCTCCTGCCAAGCCGGGCGCGAAAGTTCATGCCGGCCCAGCCGTGCGTCAACTGGCTCGTGAGTTCGGCGTCGAACTGAACGCAGTAAGTCCAAGCGGTCCACACGGTCGCATCCTCAAGGAAGACGTGCAGGTCTACGTCAAGGCGATGATGCAGAAGGCCAAGGAAGCACCGGCTGCCGGCGCAACCTCAGGCTCGGGCATTCCGCCGATTCCAGTGGTGGACTTCAGCCGCTTCGGTGAAATCGAAGAAGTGCCGATGACCCGCCTGATGCAGGCTGGCGCCGCCAACCTGCACCGCAGCTGGCTGAACGTACCGCACGTGACTCAGTTCGACTCGGCCGACATCACCGAGCTGGAAGCTTTCCGCGTTGCGCAGAAGGCTGTGGCCGAGAAGGCCGGCGTCAAGCTGACCATCCTGCCGCTGCTGCTCAAGTCCTGCGCGCACCTGCTCAAGGAACTGCCGGACTTCAACAGCTCCCTGGCGCCAAGTGGCAAAGCGATCATCCGCAAGAAGTATGTGAACATCGGCTTCGCCGTGGACACCCCGGATGGCCTGCTGGTACCCGTGATCAAGAACGTCGATCAGAAGAGCCTGCTGCAGCTGGCGGCCGAGGCCGCTTCCCTGGCGGAAAAAGCCCGGACCAAGAAGCTGTCCGCAGACGAGATGCAAGGCGCTTGCTTCACCATCTCCAGCCTCGGGCACATTGGCGGTACCGGCTTCACGCCGATCGTCAACGCGCCGGAAGTGGCGATCCTCGGTGTTTCCAAGGCCACCATCCAGCCCGTCTGGGACGGCAAGGCCTTCCAGCCGAAGCTGATGCTGCCACTGTCCCTGTCCTATGATCACCGAGTGATCAACGGCGCGGCCGCTGCACGCTTCACCAAGCGCCTGAGCGACCTGCTGGCGGATATCCGCACCATTCTGCTGTAACCCGCGAACCGGCTCTCCCATCTTGGGCGGGCCGGTAACGCATGCTTTCCGAGCGCCACGCTCGTACCTCAACCCCGTCAATTTGGCGGGGCTTTTTTTTGCCAAGAAAACGTCGCCAATAGCCCGTCATTCCAGGGTGAAAATGGCCAAAAAAGTTACTTTGCAGAAATCCTTCAGTCTGCCGATACAGGTTTATAGCACTTAGCCTTCATCTTACTTGTCAGTCGATGCCGCATGATGCAACCTTGCTGCAGGCAACAGTAAAGAGGGCGTGAGCCCGGCGCGATCAGCAATTTCGAAGCGAGTTTCCCCCATGAAAAGCCAACCCGATGCCGCCAGCCGTATGGTGGCCGAGGTAGTGACGCAGTTGCCTGTGCCCTCGCGGCTCGGCATGTTGCGTTTCGAACGGCTAAATGAAGCTAGCTGGGCGTTGCTGTTTCTCGATCCCAATTGCGAACGCCAGTTCGGCCTGCCCGCCGTCGAACTCTGCGCCCTGGTCGGTTCCCCCTACGCCAGCCTGATGGAACCCGAGGCCCGCTATCAACTGCACGACACCATCCAGCAGCAGTTGAGCAGCAGCCCGAACTACCTGATCCGCTACACCTTGCACACCGGCCAGGGGCCCTTGAGCATCCTCGAGCTGGGAGAAGCCTACAAGCAACACAACCGGCACCTGCTGCGCGGTTACCTGCTGGTGGTGGAAGGCCTGTTCAGCGACGGATCGACGATGCCGATCCTGGACCTGGAAACCCAGAACACCCGCCTGCAGATCGCCCTGGAACTCAACCAGCGGGCCCAGCAGGAACAACTGCAGCACCTGGAACGGGTACGGGCTCAGCAAGACCTGATCCTGCTCCTGACCCGCCAGCGCTACAGCAGCGGCAACTCCTTGAAGGAAGCCGCCGAGCTGATTACTCGTTGCGCCTGTGACATCTACCAGATCGACTGCGCGAGCATCTGGAACCTGGAAGACCAGCAACTGGTGCCGATTGCCGCCTACCATCGTGGCTCCCAGGAACACCGCATGCCGGAGCCCGTGGACGCCAGCAACTTTCCCGATTACCTGGAAGCCCTGCACAGCTGCCGCGCCATCGACGCCCAGAACGCCATGCGCGATCCGCGCACCCGGGAAATGGCCGAGAGCCTGCGCCCGCGGGATGTGAATGCCATGCTCGACGCCAGCATCCGCATCGACGGCCAGGTGGTCGGCGTGCTGTGCCTGGAGCAGACCGGCATGACCCGGGCCTGGCAGTCGGACGAAATCGCCTTTGCCGGCGAGCTGGCAGACCAGTTCGCCCAAGTCATCAACAATCACAACCGGCGTGCCGCCACCAGCGCCCTGCACCTGTTCCAGCGCGCCGTGGAACAGAGCGCCAACGCCTTCCTGCTGGTCAACTGCGACGGCGTGGTGGAGTACGTCAACCCGAGCTTCACCGCGATCACCCAGTACAGTACCGAAGAGGTCCATGGCCACCGTTTGTCCGAACTACCGGCCCTGGAGAACCTCAGCGAACTGCTGTTCGACGCCCCCTCCAGCCTGGCCAAGAGCAATAGCTGGCAGGGCGAATTCAAGAGCCGGCGCAAGAACCTCGAACCCTATTGGGGCCAGTTGTCGATCTCCAAGGTCTATGGCGACAATCGCGAGCTGACCCACTACATCGGCATCTACGAAGACATCACCCAGACCAAGCTGGCCCAGCAGCGCATCGAGCGCCTGGCCTATACCGACAACCTGACCAACCTGGGCAACCGCCCCGCCTTCATCCGCAACCTCGACGAGCGGTTCGCCCGAGACAGCGATACCCCGATCAGCCTGCTGCTGGTGGACATCGACAACTTCAAGCGGATCAACGACAGCCTCGGCCACCAGACCGGCGACAAGCTGCTGATCAGCCTGGCCCGACGCCTGCGCAACAGCCTGAGCCCCAGCGGTAGCCTGGCACGCTTTGCCAGTAACGAATTCGCCGTGCTGCTGGACAACACCGACCTGGAAACCGGCCAACAGATCGCCAACCAACTGCTGATGACCCTCGACAAGCCGATGTTCGTCGACAACCAGTTGATCAGCGTCACCGGCTCCGTGGGGCTGGCCAGCTCGCCGCTGCACGGTCGTGATCCACAGACGCTGATGCGCAACGCCGGGCTGGCACTGCACAAGGCCAAGGCCAACGGCAAACACCAATTGCAGGTGTTCACCGAGGCCCTGAACGCCGAGGCCAGCTACAAGCTGTTCGTCGAGAATAACCTGCGCCGGGCCCTGACCCAGAACGAACTGGACGTGTTCTACCAACCCAAGCTGTGCCTGCGCAGTGGTCGCTTGCTGGGAATGGAGGCACTGCTGCGCTGGAACCACCCGGAAAAAGGCATGATCCGCCCGGACCAGTTCATCAGCGTGGCGGAAGAAACCGGCCTGATCATCCCCATCGGCAAGTGGATTGCCCGACAGGCCTGCCGCATGAGCAAGCAACTGACCGCCGCCGGCATGGGCAACCTGCATGTGGCCATCAACCTGTCACCCAAGCAGTTCTCCGACCCGGACCTGGTAGCCTCGATCGCCAGCATCCTCAAGGAAGAACAACTGCCCTCCTCGCTGCTGGAACTTGAGTTGACAGAGGGCTTGCTGCTGGAAGCCACCGACGACACCCACCAGCAGCTTGAACAGCTGAAAAAGCTCGGCCTGACCCTGGCCATGGACGACTTCGGCACCGGCTATTCGTCCCTGAGCTACCTGAAGAAATTCCCCATCGATATCATCAAGATCGATCGCAGCTTCATCCACGAAATCCCCGATAACCAGGACGACATGGAAATCACCTCCGCAGTGATCGCCATGGCCCACAACCTGAAAATCAAGGTGGTCGCCGAAGGCATCGAGACCGCCGAGCAACTGACCTTCCTCCGCCGCCATCGCTGCGACGTCGGCCAGGGCTACCTGTTCGACCGGCCGATTCCCGGCTCCGAACTGATCGCCAAGCTCAAGCGTTATCCTCGCGGTCCAATTGCCTGACAGCGCTGTAACACTCGGGCAAACTGCGTGTCTATCCTCTTACCGACTCCCCAACCTGACTGGAGGACCGCCACATGGTCTTGCGCTCGGAAATTCTGGTGAACAAAAAAGTGCTTCCAACCAAAGAACAAGCTCTGCCCGGCCGTGAAACCCCCATGGCCCTGCCTGCCGAACACTACGTCAACGGCAACCCGCTGCTGGGTCCGTTTCCGGGCAATGTGGATTTCGCCATCTTCGGCCTGGGTTGCTTCTGGGGCGCGGAACGGCGCTTCTGGCAGCGCGAAGGCGTGTTCAGCACGTGCGTGGGTTATGCCGGCGGCTTCACCCCGAACCCGACCTACGAAGAAGTCTGCTCAGGCCTGACCGGCCATACCGAAGTGGTGCTGGTGGTGTATGAACCTGAGAAGGTCAGCTACCAGGAGCTGTTGGCGATGTTCTGGGAATTGCACAACCCGACCCAGGGCATGCGCCAAGGCAATGACATCGGCACCCAGTACCGCTCGGTGATCTACGCCACCAACCCGACCCAGCTGGAGCAGGCACTGCACAGCAAGGACGTGTTCCAGGCCGAACTGACCAAGGCCGGACTGGGCAACATCACCACGGAAATCGAAGAAGCCCCGACCGTCTACTTCGCCGAGGCCTATCACCAGCAGTACCTGGCGAAGAATCCTGAAGGGTATTGCGGTATCGGCGGCACTGGCGTGACCTGCCCGATCTGAGCCTTTCGTTGCAAGCCGGTTCCTGCCGGAGCTGGCTTGCCAACGAAAGCCTCAGGCGCTTATTCCGCAATCAGCCAATCCATCTGCCAGCCGCCCTGAGTCTGACCGAGCTTCTTCGACAGCCAAGGCAACAGTTCGCGCAACTCCTCTTCCAGCCCCCAAGGCGGGTTGGCGATCGCCAGGCCCGAACCATTGAGGCTGTTGGGCGTATCCAGGGGATGCACCAGCAATTCCACCCGCAGCAACTTCGGCGCACCGGTGCCGGCCAGGTCCTGGTAGAAGCGCCGTAGCGCCCGCTGGTCCTTGACCGGGTACCAGATGGCCGCCACGGTCTGGCGCATGCGGGCGATGGCTTCCTTCAACGATGCGGCACAGCGCTGCATCTCATCGAGTTGCTCGAAAGGCGGATCGATCAGCATCAACGCACGCTTTTCCACCACCGGCAGCAGCGCCCGCGCCACATGCCAGCCCTCCCCCAGATGCACCGCCACCCGGCGATCACCCTTCATATTGTCCTTGAGCAATTGACCGTCTTGCGGGTGCTTTTCGTTGAGCAGTACCCGGTCCTGGGAGCGCGTCAGGCGCCGCGCCAACTCCGGTGAGCCCGGGTAGTAACGCAGTTCGCCATCCGGGTTCATCTTGTGCAGCACTTGCATGTAGTCCGCAGTCAGTGCCGGCAGTTCCTCGTCGCCCCACAGTCGTGCGATGCCTTCCAGGTATTCGCCGGTGCGCGTTGCCTGGTCGCCCTTGAGGTCATACAGGCCAATGCCGGCGTGGCTGTCGAGATAGGCGAACGGCTGCTCCTTGCGCGACATCAGGGCGATGAGGCGGGTCAGGGTCAGGTGTTTGAAGACGTCGGCGTGATTGCCGGCGTGGAAGGCGTGACGATAGTTCATGGTTGCTCCTGCGCAGGAGCGCAAGTTTACCCTGTGTGCAGCCTGTCGTCAGTTCGGACGGGGGCCGTACCCGGCGCAGTCGACGACGGGTACGACAGGCAACTCAGACGAACTCGTGGCTGACCTCGGACCACAGACTGACCCGGCGCCCGGAGGATTCGAAAACCTCGATCTCGCGCTTGATCCCGCCGCTGTCTTTCCAGCCCGGCAGGTCGAGCACGATCAGCTCTTCCATCATCGCCATGTACAGCGCATCGACAGGTGCCCAGAGTTTGCCAATGGCCGCGTTATCCTTGCCCTCAAGGCACAGGTTGATCGGATGGGACATGCTCACTTGGCTGAACACCGCATGCCCGGCCTGGAGAATCCCCGCCGCCACCCGGTTGCACTGGATAAAGCGCTCGTTGACGACCGCGGCTTCGGGATGGCTGTACGGACAGGCCAGGAAAATCTTGCGCATGGTTACCTCGACTCTTGGAACAGTGAAGCGGACCGTTCAGGTCCGCGCGGGTTGCAGGGCAAAGGCCTCGGCCTGCTCCTGCTCTTGCAGCTCATAACGCTGGGCAGCCGGAACCGAGATGCGGATGGCAATCGCCACCGCCAGCAGGCCGCCGAACAGTTTGCCGATGAGGATCGGCAGGATCAGGCTCGGCTGGAAGTTCGCAGTGAACGCCAGGTGATCGCCGATCAACGCCTGGGCACAGACACCCAGGGCCACGCACAGCACCTTGTCGCGAGCGGTCATGTACTTGAACAGGTGATAGGTGGCAATGATGTTGGCGAACACCATGATGAACCCCGCCGCACCGGTGCTCGACAGATTCAACTGGCGCCCCAGCAACTCCATGGGCTTCTTGCAGTAGCGCTGGAACAGGTAGCAGATCGGGAAGGTACCGGCGAGCATGATGCCGATGTAGCCGGCGATCTCGATGGCCCGGAACAACTCCTTTTCATCCGCGAACATCGGGTCGAAGCCCCAACCGCCGAAGTTGATGCTGAAGAACTTGGTGAAGTGTTCGACGATGCTCAAGGCGAGGATCAGCTTGATCCCGGCGTCCATGATCTTGCCGAACACCAGGAAGCCGCTGACCATCATTTGCGGGCGGTAGCGCAGCCCGGCCGCCAGCAAGAAGCAGAACACGAACAGCGGCGCCAGCAACTTGAGCATGTCGCCGAAACCCAGGGACAGGTAATACAACGCCTCGGAGTTGGTGGAGACAATGTCACGCACCGGCAATTGGCTGACGGTGATGATCAGCAGCGACATCAGCACCGCGAACGGAATACTGATCAGCCCGGCCATGGCCCCCAGCGCCAGGTACTTGTGGTCCTTGCGTTCGAGCATGGTCAGGCCCACCGGGATCAGGTAGACGATGGTCGCCCCGGAGGTATAGCCCACCAGCATCGCGGTGATCCACAGGTCGCGGTTGGCGGTCAGGGCGTTGGCCAACTGATAACCGCCCATGTCCACCGCAATGATCGACAGCGCCGCAATAGAGACATCCGAACCCAGGGCATTGAAAAACGGCCCCAGGGCGTGGGAAATGCCTTGGGACAGGTAGGGAATTGCCACCATGATCCCGGCCTGGGCCAGGAACACCGGACCGATGGAGTGGATACCGTTGACAAACTCCCTGCCCAGCCCGCTATCAGGCTTGATGATCGACGACAGGGCGCCGATTACCGCGCCGAGCATGATCAGGTAAATGACGTAGTTTCCAAATTCAGCCATGTTGGTTCATCTCTCTGAGCGTCATTTATAGGTTTCCCCGCCGGGAAGGTTCTTGTTGAGGCCAGTCCTGGTCAGCCCATCGCATAGGCGGTCGATAGTCCAGGTAAAGGAAGACAGGGCATTTCCTGTGCCACAATGTGTATTAGTTGTGGTTTTTACATACAAACAAGCAAATATCAGTCAACAAAATCACCACATTTCGATTCTTAAAGCCTATTTCATTGAATCAGCGGATGACTGAGGGTCATTGTTAAACGTGCAAGTAAATGCTTAACTTTTCCATCAGACTTGACCGAATCCGCACCTCAATGTGCAAAAGGTGTGCGTAAGTAACAAGAACTGCCCATTTGTGTGGCGAAGTACCACTGACGGAAAACCACCATGCGCCCCAACGAACGACGACAGCACATTCTCGAACTCCTGCGGCAACGGGAGCGGATCTCCGTGGAAGAGCTGGCCCGCATCACCACCACCTCCCAGGAGACCATCCGCCGCGACCTCAGCGAACTGGCGGAAAGCGGCCTGGTTACCAAGTTTCACGGCGGCGCCGCGCTACCGCCCACCGGCGAACACGAAAACACCTTTCAAACCCGCATGAACGAACATGCCCAGGAGAAGCGCGCCATCGCCCGCTATGCCGCCGGACTGTTCTGCGCCGGCGACAGTATCTTCATCGACACCGGGACCACTACCTTGTTCTTCGCCCGGGAACTGGCGCAACACACGCGCCTGACGGTAATCACCAACTCCCTGCCGATTGCCGGCTGCATGGGTGAGTCGGGCAACCGGGTGTTCATGATCGGTGGCGAATACCGCCCTGATTCGACCCAGAACGTCGGCACCCTGGCCCTCGAGCAGATCACCCGCTTCAACGCTGAGCACGCGGTCATCACCATCGGCGCCCTGAATGAGGACGGCGCCATGGACTTCTCCATTGAAGAGACGGAAGTCGCCCGCGCCATGATTGCCCAGGCCCGCCAACTGACGGTGATCGCCGACTCCTCGAAGCTGGAGCGGCGTGGCCTGTTCAAGGTGTTCCCGCTGGAGCGCATCGACCGACTGGTGATCGATCGCCAGCCTGGCCCGGAGCTGCTGGCGGCCCTGGAAAAAGCCAAGGTAGAGGTGCACGTGGTGACCCCCTCCTGAAGCCTTGATGAGAATTGGGAAAACCATAAAGCCTCATAAAAACAACATAAAACGACCGATACATGACCGAATAACAAATTAAAACAACAACAATGGCCCATATTATGCTTTGATTTCTGCACCGATCCTCAGGCGTTACCGCAGGAAACAGGCGTTTATATGACCGAACTTTATCCGAACAGTATGACTTTCGATGTGGCCATCGTCGGTGGCGGTGTCGTGGGTTGCGCCATGGCCCGGCGCTTTGCCCTGGAAGGCGCACGGGTGGTGCTGCTGGAAAAAGGCAGCGACATTCTCTCCGGGGCCAGCAAGGCCAACAGCGCCATCCTGCATACCGGTTTCGATGCGCCCAGCGCCAGCCTGGAGTTGCAGTGCATGCAGGCCGGGTACCAGGAGTACCTGGAAATTCACCCGCAGATGAACCTGCCGCTGCTCAAGAGCGGCGCGTTGGTGGTGGCCTGGAACACCGAGGACCAAGCCAAACTGCCCGGCATCCTCGCCCAGGCCCAGGCCAATGGGGTGAGCAATGCACGGTTGCTGGAACAAGGCGAGATCCTCGCGCTGGAACCGCATCTGGCCAATCACGCGGTGGGCGCAGTCCTGGTGCCCGATGAACACTTGATCGACCCCTGGTCCGCCCCCCTGGGATACCTGCAACAGGCCATGGCCCACGGCGCTCGCGTACAACTCCAGTGCGAGGTGCAGCAAGGCCAGTTCGACGGCGAGCACTGGACCCTGCACACCAACCGGGGCACCCTGCGCTGCGCACAGGTAATCAACTGCGCCGGGCTGTTCGGCGACACCCTGGAACACCAGTTGCTGGGGCACAGCGAGTTTCGGATCATGCCGCGCAAGGGCCAGTTCGTGGTCTTCGACAAAGCCGCGGCCAAGCTGCTGCAACGTATCGTCCTGCCGGTACCCAACGAACGCACCAAAGGCATCGTCCTGACCCGCACGGTGTACGGCAACCTGCTGGTGGGCCCCACCGCCGAAGAGCAGGAAGATCGGGTCCACGCCGGCCTCGACGGCGCCACCCTGCAAAGCCTGATCGATGCTGCGGTGGAGCGGATCCCGGCCCTCGCCGGCGTCCCGGTGACCGCCACCTATGCCGGGCTGCGCCCTGCCAGTGAAAAAAAGGAATACCGGATTCAAGCCGATCACCCACGGCACTGGATCACTGTCGGCGGTATCCGCTCCACCGGACTCACTGCTGCCCTGGGCATCGCCCGGCACGTCTATGAGCTGTACAGCCAACGCCGCCAGCATCACCCGGTGCGAGAGTTGATCTGGCCGCAGATGCCCAACCTCGCCGAGCACTTGCCCCGCGACTGGCAGCGGCCAGGCTACGGCGAAATCGTCTGCCATTGCGAACTGGTGACCCGACGCGAGATCGAGGCGGCCTTGATCGGTCCCCTGCCCCCCGGCGACCTCGGCGGCCTCAAGCGTCGCACCCGGGCCTGCATGGGCCGCTGCCAGGGTTTCTATTGCTCGGCCCAGGTGGCCGAACTCAGTGCCAGCCATCTAGCCGTTCCACTTGCCACAGGTCGTTGCCATGAACCGCACTGAACACATACAGGCCGAAGTGGCCATTATCGGTAGCGGTCCGGCAGGCCTCGCAGCAGCCATTGAGCTGCGGCGCCAGGGCATCGGCCCGGTACTGGTCATCGAGCGCGAAGGCCAGGCCGGCGGCATTCCCCGGCATTGCGCCCATCCACCTTTCGGCATGCGCGAGTACCAGCGCATTCTCAGCGGACCGGCCTATGCCCGGCGCAATGTCGAGGCCGCCCTGAAGGCCGGCGTGGTCCTGCTGTTGCGCCACACCGTGGTCAGCCTCGAACCCGGCGGCCTGCTGCAACTGGCCAGTCCCGACGGGCCGCTGCAGATCCACGCGCAGAAGGTCCTGATCGCCACCGGGGCCCGGGAAACCCCGCGCTCGGCCCGCCTGCTCTCCGGTGACCGGCCCGTGGGCGTGATCAATACCGGGGCGCTGCAGAATTTCCTCTATGTGCAGCACCTCAAACCCTTCGAGCGCCCGCTGATCATCGGCACCGAACTGGTCAGCCTGTCTGCCGTTCTCAGTTGCCGTCGCGCCGGCATCCGCCCGGTGGCCGTACTGGAAGCCAACACTCGCGCCACGGCCCGCTGGCCGCTGTCGCTGTTTCCACGTGTGCTCGGCATCCCCATGCACTTCGGCGCACAGTTACTGGCGATCAATGGCACCGGCCGCGTGGAGTCGGCCCAGGTGCGCATGGCCAATGGCGAGGTACGCACCCTCGACTGTGACGGGGTGCTGCTCAGCGGCCAGTTCACTCCGGAGTCGAGCCTGGTGCGCCAGAGCCACCTGCAACTGGACAGTGGTAGCGATGGGCCGAAGATCGATCAGTTCGGACGCTGCTCGGACCCGGCCTACTTCGCCGCCGGCAACCTGTTGCGCCCGATCGAGACCGCTGGCTGGTCCTACCGTGAAGGGCGGCGCATCGGTGGCTTGATGGCGCTGGCCCTCAGTGGCCAACTACCTGACACACACAATGCGCTGACCCTGAAATACGCAGCGCCCATCAAACTCGGCGTGCCGGCAAGACTGGTGCGCGGCGACGTTCCCGGCTTGCAACACATCCAGCTGCGGGTCAGCCAGGCGGTCAGCGGCACCTTGCGGGTCCGCGCCCATGGCAAGGACCTCTGGAGCCAGCCGGTGTCAGCCTTGCCGGAACGCCGTCTGCTGATTCCCCTCAAGGCATTGAAGCTGCCGGAGCACATCGACCAACTGGACATTTGCATCGAGTAGGCCCGTCCATCAATAAGAGAGAAAACCATGCGAATAGCCGCACTTGACCAGGGCACTACCAGCACCCGCGTATTGGTGGTGGACATGCAGGGCCGAGCCGATATCCAACTGTCGTTGCGTCATCAGCAGCATCATCCCCGCCCGGGCTGGGTCGAGCACGATCCGCTGGAACTGCTGGCCAACCTGCAACGCTGCCTGGAGGCCACCGGCCGGGTCGACGCCATCGGCCTGGCCAACCAGGGCGAAAGCTGCCTGGCCTGGGACGCTGTCAGCGGCACGCCACTGTCGCCAGTGATTGTCTGGCAGGACAACCGCACCACCGCGCGCATCGAGGAACTGCGCGCCAAGGACGCCGAGGCGCTGACCCTGGAGCGCGCCGGACTGCCCCTGGACGCCTACTTTTCCGCGAGCAAGCTGGCCTGGATCCTCGACAACCTGCCGGCCGCGCAAGCCGCCCTCAGCGCCGGCCGCCTGCGCCTGGGTACCACCGATGCGTATTTTCTCGACCGTCTGACCGGGGTCTACGCCACCGACATCACCACCGCCTCGCGCACCTCGCTGATGAATCTCAGCACTGGCCAGTGGGACCCCGAACTCTGCGAACTGTTCGGCGTGCCCCTGCAGGCGCTGCCGCAGATCCGCGACACAGTCGGTGACTTCGGGCGCATCGGCCAGACGCCTATCAGCGCCTCGGTGGTGGACCAGCAGGCTTCGCTGTACGGCCACGGCTGCCGACAGCCAGGGGACGCCAAGATCACCTTCGGCACCGGCGCCTTTGCCCTGACCGTTACCGGTGAACAAATCATCCGCGCCCCAGAGAAAGGCCTGCTGGCAACCGTTGCCTGGCAGGCCGACGGCCAACCGGTGTATGCCATGGACGGGGGTGTCTACGACGCCAGTGCCGCAGTGGAATGGGCCGGACGACTGGGCCTGTTCAGCGACTTTTCCGAGCTGGCGGCCTTCGACCAGCCTCCGGCGATTTCCCGCGACCTGGCCTTCGTGCCGGCGCTTTCCGGTCTCGCCTGCCCGCACTGGGACCGCAGCGCTGGCGCGGTGTGGATCGGCATGAACGCGGCCACCAGCCGCCAGGACCTGTGCCAGGCGGTACTGGAAGGCGTTGCCCTGCGCAGCGCCGAAGTGATCAGTGCAATGGACGACCACTTGAACGTCACCGACCAGCTGTCGATTGATGGCGGCCTGGCCCGCAGCCCGTATTTCGCCCAGTTCCTCGCCGACATCCTGCAGCGCACCATCGTCACCCAGCGTTTTGACGAGCTCACCGCCCTGGGCTGCGCCGCCCTCGCCGCCCGCGGCCTGGGCCTGGAACTGCCGGCCCTGGACAACACCCGCACCGACTACCAGCCACGCATCGACCAGGCCACCGCCGCGGCCTGGCGGCTGACCTTCAGCGGTGCGGTCAGCCGCTCCCAGGGCTGGTCGCAACCGCGCTGAACACTCAACCGGCCACGGACGGCCGGTGCTTCCTGGCGCACTCAACAGCCCCTTGCCGATCCGCCACGCCTATTGGACACTGGCCCGCCTGCCCGCGACCAAGCGGCGGGGACACCTAGCGGTTGCTGGCGACTCAGACACACGGGACCACTGACTGCTGCGCGGGCACACGACCTGCCTGGCTGTGCTCATTAATGGATTAACTCTGAGTCGAGGTTTTATGAAAGACGCAACGATTGCGCTGCACCATGGATTCAAGTCGGACCCGACCACCAAGGCCGTGGCCGTGCCCATCTACCAGAACGTCGCCTTCGAATTCGACAACGCCCAGCACGGCGCTGACCTGTTCAACCTCGATGTGCCCGGCAACATCTACACCCGCATCATGAACCCCACCAACGATGTGCTGGAACAGCGCATGGCCGCCCTGGAAGGCGGGATCGCCGGGCTCGCGGTGGCTGCCGGCAGCGCCGCGATCCACTACGCGATCCAGACCCTGACCCAGGCCGGCGACAATATTGTCTCCACCCCGCAGCTATACGGCGGCACCTACACCCTGTTCGCCCACCTGCTGCCGAGCTTCGGGGTCGAGGTGCGCTTTGCCCGGGACGACTCCGCCGAGGCCATCGCCGAGCTGATCGACGACAAGACCAAGCTGGTGTACTGCGAAAGCATCGGCAACCCGGCGGGCAACATCGTCGACCTCGAAGGCCTGGCGCAGGCGGCTCACGCCCGTGGCGTGCCGTTGATGGTGGACAACACCGTGGCCACGCCAATCCTGTGCAAGCCGATCCAGTTCGGTGCCGACATCGTCGTGCACTCGGTGACCAAATACGTCGGCGGCCATGGCAACTCCCTGGGTGGAGTGATCGTCGACAGCGGCAACTTCCCCTGGGCCGACCACCCGCAGAAGTTCGCCAGCCTCAATACCCCGGAGCCGGCCTACCACGGCGTGGTCTACACCGAGAAATTCGGCCCGGCGGCCTTCATCGCCCGGGCGCGCACCGTACCGCTGCGCAACACCGGCGCGGCGTTGGCGCCGATGAACGCCTTCCTCCTGCTGCAAGGCCTGGAAACCCTGGCCCTGCGCATGGAACGCCACACCGACAACGCCCTCAAGGTGGCGCAATTTCTCAAGGCCCACCCGCTGGTGGCGTGGGTCAGCTACGCCGGCCTGCCCGACCACCCGCACCATGAGCTGGCGCGCAAGTACATGCAGGGCAAACCGTCGGCGATCCTCTCCTTCGGCCTCAAGGGCGGCTATGCCGCGGGCGTGCGCTTCTACGACGCGCTGCAGATCTTCAAGCGCCTGGTGAATATTGGCGACGCCAAGTCCCTGGCCTGCCACCCGGCCTCCACCACCCATCGACAGATGAACGAAGAGGAGCAGGCCAAGGCCGGGGTCAAGCCGGAAATGATCCGGCTCTCGGTGGGTATCGAAGCCATCGAGGACCTGCTCGAAGACCTCGACCAGGCCTTGAAACAGGCCTGACCACCGATGGACCGCCGCCGAACAGCGGCGGCCCCTTGGGTACCAGGGCCCTGGCGATCAACGCCAGGGCCGAGCCAACCCGCGCCGGCACCGGCGCACCACCCACCCATCAGCCCCCAGGATCATTTCTCACCCTCAAAGGACCCCAACATGATTGTGCGTTACGTAAAAATCACCATGACCCTGGCCGTTGCCGCCTTCGCCTTGCTGGTGGCCTACAACAACCTCAGCGACTACGGCTCCAACTTCGCCTTCGTCCAGCACGTGCTGAGCATGGACAGCGTGTTCCCGGGCAACAGCGCCACCGACCGGGCACTCACCCTGCCGCTGCTGTGGAACCTCGGCTACTGGCTGATCATTGCCGGTGAAGCGCTGACCGGCGTCATCCTGACCTTGGGTGCCCTGCGCCTGTGGCTGGCAAGACGCGGTGCCGCCAGCTATTTCAACCGCGCCAAGCACTGGGCCATTGTCGGTTTCTGCCTGGGCTTCTGCGTATGGTTCTTCGGTTTCATGGTGGTGGGAGGCGAGTGGTTCATGATGTGGCAGTCACCGACCTGGAACGGTCAGGACGCCGCGTTCAAGTTCTACATGGCAATTCTTGGCGTGTTGATCTTCCTCAACCAGCCTGACGCCGAACTGCACTGAGCGGCCCCCGGATCACCGCGACAGGAATCCAGCCAGAGGCTGATGATCAGGCACAAAAAAGGCCCGCTGCGGTGACGCAACGGGCCTTTTTCTAGCGCCCTGAAACATCAGGGGCGGATTTTCCTACTCAGTGATTGAGCTTGAAATCCTTCTCGGCGGCTTCGAAACGCTGAACCATGCCAGCGCTCGGAGCACTCATCTTGCTCACCAGCAGGATCGCCAGGCTGGCGAAGATGAAGCCCGGGATGATTTCGTACAGGCCCAGCAGAGCAAAGTGCTTCCACAGGATTACGGTGACAGCACCGACGATGATGCCGGCCAGCGCGCCGTCGCGGGTCATGCCTTTCCACAGCACCGAAATCAGCACCACGGGACCGAAGGCCGCGCCGAAACCGGCCCAGGCATAGCTCACCAGGCCCAGCACGCGGTTTTCCGGGTTGGCGGCCATGGCGATGGCGATCAGCGCAACCACCAGCACCATGGCGCGACCGACCCACACCAGCTCCATCTGAGAGGCGTGCTTGCGCAGGAAGGCTTTATAGAAGTCTTCGGTCAAGGCACTGGAGCACACCAGCAGCTGGCAGCTCAAGGTACTCATGACGGCCGCCAGGATGGCCGACAGCAGCACGCCGGCGATCCATGGGTTGAACAGCAGCTTGGCCAGTTCGATGAACACCCGCTCATGGTTCTCGGTCACTGGACCGGCCACTTCTGGATGCGCCGAGAAGTAGGCGATGCCGAAGAAGCCCACGGCCACGGTGCCACCCAGGCACAGGATCATCCAGGTCATGGAGATGCGACGCGCGTTGGCGATCGACTTCACCGAATCTGCCGCCATGAAGCGCGCCAGGATATGCGGTTGGCCGAAGTAGCCCAGGCCCCAGCCCAGCAGCGAGATCACGCCGATGAAGGTGGTGTTCTTGAGCATGTTGAAGTTGCTGGGGTCCTGGGCCTCGATGGCCAGGAACGTGGTGTCGACACCACCGGTGGCCAGCAGCACGATGATCGGCGTCAGGATCAGGGCGAAGATCATCAGCGTGGCTTGCACGGTGTCAGTCCAGCTCACGGCCAGGAAACCACCGACGAAGGTGTAGGCGATGGTCGCTGCCGCGCCGGCCCACAGCGCTGTCTCGTAGGACATGCCGAAGGTGCTTTCGAACAGGCGGGCACCGGCGACGATGCCGGAAGCGCAGTAAATGGTGAAGAACACCAGGATCACTACCGCGGAGATGATCCGCAACAGGCCGCTTTTATCTTCGAAGCGGCTGGAGAAGTAGTCCGGCAGAGTCAGCGCATCACCGTTGTGCTCGGTCTGCACCCGCAGGCGACCGGCCACGAACAGCCAGTTCAGGTAGGCACCCACGATCAGGCCGATGGCGATCCAGCTTTCTGAAAGACCGGACATGTAGATGGCGCCCGGCAGGCCCATCAGCAGCCAGCCACTCATGTCGGAGGCACCAGCGGAAAGCGCGGTGACCACGCTGCCGAGGCTGCGGCCGCCAAGAATGTAGTCGGAAAGGTTGTTGGTGGAGCGATAGGCCATGAAGCCGATCAGCACCATTGCCGCGATGTAGATCACGAAGGTGATCAGGGTTGGATTGCTTGCACTCATTGAGTTACGCCCTGGCTTTGTTTTTATGGTGCGGCGGCCATTGCCACCCGCCGTCAAACGATGACGCTTGGGAGACGATCAGGTGGGCCGCGCATTTATGACTGATGTTTCCCCAGGAAAGCCATCAGCCGATGAACCGCTCTGAAAGAACGGTTGCACCTTGGGCGCGAATCCTATTCAACAAAATGAACAAGGTGCAACCAATTTGAGGTGAATCAGTTGCACCTTGTCGATTAATCCACCTTTGACGACGCTTTTGCTCCTTTTTGGGGCAAGCAACGGCTTTTTCAGAAGCAAATGCACCATATGGACGCAAGCAGCTCCCAGCAGGAAATTTATTCCTGACAAGCTGTCTATTTTTCCGACTGAAAATGGGTTGCACCCGGTTGCACCTATTTCGGCGCGCGGATAATCTTGCCGCCAGCTGATGCCACACGTGCGTGGCAAACATGAGGATAAAAATATGGCTACCACCACCCTCGGGGTCAAACTCGACGACCCAACCCGCGAGCGCCTCAAGGCCGCCGCGGCCTCGATCGATCGTACGCCGCACTGGCTGATCAAGCAGGCGATTTTCAATTACCTGGAAAAACTCGAGGGTGGTGCAACCCTGACCGAGCTGAGCAGTGTCACCGCCAAAGAAGGCGAAGATGCTGGCGACGTGCACACTGATCACGCTCATCAGTGCTTCCTCGAATTCGCCGAGAGCATCCTCCCGCAATCGGTGCTGCGCGCCTCGATCACTGCCGCTTACCGTCGCCCGGAACCGGAAGTGGTGCCGATGCTGCTGGAGCAGGCACGCCTGCCGGCCGAAACCGCCGAAGCCACCAACAAGCTGGCCTCCTCGATCGCCGAGAAGCTGCGCAACCAGAAGAGCGCCGGCGGCCGTGCCGGTATCGTCCAGGGCCTGCTGCAGGAATTCTCCCTGTCGTCCCAGGAAGGCGTGGCGCTGATGTGCCTGGCCGAAGCGCTGCTGCGCATCCCGGACAAAGGCACCCGTGACGCGCTGATCCGCGACAAGATCAGCACCGGCAACTGGCAGCCGCACCTGGGCAACAGCCCGTCGCTGTTCGTCAACGCCGCGACCTGGGGCCTGTTGCTCACCGGCAAGCTGGTGTCGACCCACAACGAGGCCGGCCTGACGTCGTCCCTGAGCCGCATCATCGGCAAGAGCGGCGAGCCGATGATCCGCAAGGGCGTCGACATGGCCATGCGCCTGATGGGCGAACAGTTCGTCACCGGCGAAACCATCGCCGAAGCCCTGGCCAATGCCAGCAAGTTCGAAGCCAAGGGCTTCCGCTACTCCTACGACATGCTCGGCGAAGCGGCACTGACCGAGCACGACGCACAGAAATACCTCGCCTCCTACGAGCAGGCCATCCACTCCATCGGCAAGGCTTCCCACGGTCGCGGCATCTATGAAGGCCCGGGCATCTCGATCAAGCTCTCGGCCCTGCACCCGCGCTACAGCCGCGCCCAGTACGAGCGCGTGATGGATGAGCTGTACCCGCGCCTGCTGTCGCTGACCCTGCTGGCTAAGCAATACGATATCGGCCTGAACATCGACGCCGAGGAAGCCGACCGCCTGGAGCTGTCCCTGGACCTGCTGGAGCGCCTGTGCTTCGAGCCGCAACTGACCGGTTGGAACGGTATCGGTTTCGTGATCCAGGCTTACCAGAAACGCTGCCCGTACGTGATCGACTACGTCATCGACCTGGCGCGCCGCAGCCGCCACCGCCTGATGATCCGCCTGGTGAAGGGCGCCTACTGGGACAGCGAAATCAAGCGCGCCCAGGTCGAAGGCCTGGAAGGCTATCCGGTCTACACCCGCAAGGTGTACACCGACGTGTCCTACATCGCCTGCGCACGCAAGCTGCTGTCGGTGCCGGAAGTTATCTATCCGCAGTTCGCCACCCACAACGCCCATACCCTGTCGGCGATCTACCACATTGCCGGTCAGAACTATTACCCCGGCCAGTACGAGTTCCAGTGCCTGCACGGCATGGGCGAACCGCTGTACGAGCAAGTGGTGGGTAAGGTTGCCGAGGGCAAGCTGAACCGTCCGTGCCGCGTGTACGCCCCGGTGGGCACCCACGAAACCCTGCTGGCCTACCTGGTTCGCCGCCTGCTGGAAAACGGCGCCAACACCTCGTTCGTCAACCGCATCGCCGATCAGTCGATCTCGATTCAAGAGTTGGTGGCCGATCCGGTGAGCCAGATCGAGCAGATGGCCACCCTGGAAGGCGGCCTCGGCCTGCCACATCCGCGCATTGCACTGCCGCGTGACTTGTATGGTGCCGAACGCGCCAACTCGGCCGGCATCGACATGGCTAACGAACACCGCCTGGCGTCGCTGTCCTGCGCATTGCTGGCCACCGCGCACAACAACTGGAAAGCCGCGCCGATGCTCGGCTGTGCTTCCAGCAGTGAAACCCCGGCTCCAGTCCTCAACCCTTCCGACCATCGCGATGTGGTGGGCCACGTCCAGGAAGCCACGGTCGAAGACGTCGACAACGCGATCCAGTGCGCCCTCAACGCCGCACCGATCTGGCAGGCCACGCCGCCGGCCGAACGTGCCGCGATCCTCGAACGTGCCGCCGACCTGATGGAAGGCGAGATCCAGCCTCTGATGGGCCTGTTGGCCCGCGAAGCCGGCAAGACCTTCGCCAACGCCATCGCCGAAGTGCGCGAAGCCGTGGACTTCCTGCGCTACTACGCGGTGCAGGCACGCAATGACTTCAGCAACGACGCTCACCGTCCGCTGGGTCCTGTGGTGTGCATCAGCCCTTGGAACTTCCCGCTGGCGATCTTCAGCGGCCAAGTCGCCGCAGCCCTGGCCGCCGGTAACCCGGTACTGGCCAAACCCGCCGAACAGACTCCACTGGTCGCCGCCCAGGCCGTGCGCCTGCTGCTGGAAGCCGGGATTCCTCAAGGCGTGCTGCAACTGCTGCCGGGCCAGGGCGAAAGCGTCGGTGCCCGCCTGGTAGGTGACGAGCGCGTCAAAGGCGTGATGTTCACCGGTTCCACCGAAGTCGCCCGCTTGCTGCAACGCAACATCGCCGGACGCCTGGACAACCATGGCCGACCGATCCCGCTGATCGCCGAAACCGGTGGCCAGAACGCAATGATCGTCGACTCCTCGGCGCTGACCGAACAAGTGGTCATCGACGTGGTCTCCTCGGCCTTCGACAGCGCCGGCCAACGTTGCTCTGCCCTGCGCGTGCTGTGCCTGCAGGAAGACTCCGCCGACCGCGTGATCGAAATGCTCAAGGGCGCCATGGCCGAAAACCGCCTGGGCAACCCGGAGCGCCTGTCGGTGGATATCGGCCCGGTGATCGACGCCGAAGCCAAGGCTGGCATCGAGAAGCACATCCAGGCCATGCGCGACAAAGGTCGCAACGTGTACCAGATGGCTATCGCCGACAGCGAAGAATGCAAGCGCGGCACCTTTGTCATGCCGACCCTGATCGAGCTGGAAAGCTTCGACGAGCTACAACGCGAGATCTTCGGTCCGGTGCTGCACGTGGTGCGCTACAAGCGCAAGGAAATCGACCAGTTGATCGCCCAGATCAACGCGTCCGGCTACGGCCTGACCCTGGGTGTGCACACCCGCATCGATGAAACCATCGCCAAGGTGGTGGACAACGTCCATGCCGGCAACGTCTACGTCAACCGCAACATCGTCGGTGCCGTGGTCGGCGTGCAGCCGTTCGGCGGCGAAGGCCTGTCGGGCACCGGCCCGAAAGCCGGCGGCCCGCTGTACCTGTACCGCCTGCTGTCGACCCGCCCGGTGGATGCCATCGAGCAGTCCTTCGTTCGGGCCGATGCTGCCAACGCTCCGGACCTGCGCCTGCGGGAAGTCCTGAGCAAGCCGCTCAACGCCCTGCAAGCCTGGGCCGAGAGCAGCAAGCTGGCGGAACTGGCGAGCCTGTGCAAACAGTTCGCCGGCCAGTCGCAAAGCGGTATCACCCGTCAATTGAACGGCCCGACCGGCGAACGCAACAGCTACGCCATCCTGCCTCGCGAGCACGTGCTGTGCCTGGCGGAAATCGAAAGCGACCTGCTGACGCAACTGGCAGCGGTCCTGGCCGTTGGCGGTTCGGCGGTGTGGCCAGAAAGCGATCTGAGCAAGGCGCTGTTCGCCCGTCTGCCGAAGGATGTGCAAGCGCGCATCCAACGGGTGGCGGATTGGACCAAGGATGACGTGGTGTTCGACGCGGTCCTGCACCACGGCGACTCTGACCAGCTGCGCGGCGTTTGCCAGCAAGTGGCCCAGCGTGCCGGTGCCATCGTCGGCGTCCAGGGCCTGTCCCAGGGCGAGACCGCGATTGCCCTGGAGCGCCTGGTGATCGAACGCGCCCTGAGCGTCAACACTGCAGCGGCCGGCGGCAACGCCAGCCTGATGACCATCGGCTGATCGCCGAAGGCCAGGCTGCATCGATGGGCGCCCTCACCGGCGCCCATTTTTTTTGCCCGCCCTCTGTAGGAGCCGGCTTGCCGGCGAAAAGGCCTTGAGTCCTGCATCGCCCTCCATGACGCCTTCGCTGGCAAGCCAGCTCCTACACAAGCCAGCTCCTACCGAGGTTTTTTGGGCCCTGCATCACCGCGATCAATCTTGCTATCCAGCCTTTATTCACCCGCCTAGACTCAGCCCACTCCCCAATCCACAGGTAAGCCGCCATGTCCGAGACCTTGCTCAGTTCCCGCAATCTGGCCTTTGAACTGTATGAGGTACTCGATGCCGAGGGCCTAACCCAACGCGAGCGGTTTGCCGAACACAACCGGGAAACCTTCGATGCAGCCCTGGGCACCGCCCGTAGCATCGCCGAGAAATTCTTCGCCCCGCACAACCGCAAGGGCGATGAACACGAACCCCGTTACGAAGACGGCCAGGCGGTGTTGATCCCCGAGGTCAAACCGGCGGTGGATGCCTTTCTCGAAGCCGGCTTCCTCAATGCCGCCCGCAGTTTCGAGGCCGGCGGCATGCAGCTGCCAACCCTGCTGTCCCAGGCCTGCTTCGCTCACTTCCAGGCGGCCAACGCGGCGACGACTTCCTATCCGTTCCTGACCATGGGCGCCGCCAACCTGATCGAAAGCTTCGGCACCCAGGAACAGCAGCAGCGCTTCCTGCAACCGATGATCGACGGTCGCTTCTTCGGCACCATGGCCCTGACCGAACCCCATGCCGGCTCGTCGCTGTCGGATATCCGCACCCGCGCCGAACCGGCCGCCGACGGTAGCTACCGGATCAAGGGCAACAAGATCTTCATCTCCGGCGGCGACCACTCTCTGTCGGAGAACATCGTGCACATGGTCCTGGCCAAGCTGCCGGATGCGCCACCCGGAGTGAAGGGTATCTCGCTGTTCATCGTGCCCAAGTTCCTGGTCAACGACGACGGCAGCCTGGGCCCGCGCAACGACGTCCTGCTGGCCGGGCTGTTCCACAAGATGGGCTGGCGCGGCACCACCTCCACCGCGCTGAACTTCGGCGATAACGGGCATTGCGTAGGCTATCTGGTGGGCAAGCCGCACCAGGGCCTGAGCTACATGTTCCAGATGATGAATGAGGCGCGGATCGGCGTCGGCATGGGCGCGGTGATGCTCGGCTACGCCGGTTACCTGTATTCACTGGAATATGCCCGTGAACGCCCGCAAGGCCGCCTGCCGGACAGCAAGGACCCGAACACTGCGCCGGTGTCGATCATCCAGCATGCCGATGTGCGGCGCATGCTGCTGACCCAGAAGGCTTATGTGGAAGGTGCCTTCGACCTGGGGCTGTACGCGGCGCGGCTGTTCGATGACACCACCACCCTGGGCACTGAGGCCGAACGCCAGCAGGCCCACGAACTGCTGGACTTGTTGACCCCGATCGTCAAGTCCTGGCCCTCGGAGTTCTGCCTCAAGGCCAACGAGCTGGCGATCCAGATCCTCGGCGGCCACGGCTATACCCGGGAATACCCGGTGGAGCAGTACTACCGTGACAACCGCCTGAACCCGATCCACGAAGGCACCCACGGCATCCAGTCCCTGGACCTGCTGGGACGAAAACTGGCGCAGAACGGCGGTGCCGGGCTCAAGCGCCTGATCCGCCTGATCGCCGAAACCGGGGCCCGGGCCCAGGCACATGAATCCCTGAACGCCCTGCGCATGCCGCTGGAGCAACTGCTGACACGCCTGCAGAGCGTGACTCTGGGGCTGTTGGGAGACCTGGCCAGCGGCAAGGTCACGCCGACCCTGGCCAACTCGGCGTTGTATCTCAAGGCGTTCGGCCACACGGTAATTGGCTGGCGCTGGCTGGAACAAGCCATCAAGGCCGAGGAAGGACTGGCGCGGGGCGATGCCGGGGATCGGGATTTTTATCGGGGCAAGCTGCAGGCCGCGCGCTATTTCCTGACCTGGGAGGTGCCGGGATGCCAGCATGAACTGACGCTGCTGGAGACCCGGGACGCGACCTGCCTGGAAATGCAGGATGCCTGGTTCTGAGGCGACCGCCGCAGGAGCCGACTTGCCGGCGAAAGCGCCCGGCCTGACACTGCGCAACACGCGGTTCGCTGGCAAGCCAGCTCCTACACGAGGCTTCACTCCACGCTCGTAGGAGCCGGCTTGCCGGCGAAAGCGCCCGGCCTGACACTGCGCGGCACGCGGTTCGCTGGCAAGCCAGCTCCTACACGAGGCTTCACTCCACGCTTGTAGGAGCCGGCTTGCCGGCGAAAGCGCCCGGCCTGACACTGCGCAGCACGCGGTTCGCTGGCAAGTCAGTTCCTACACGAGGCTTCACTCCACGCTCGTAGGAGCCGGCTTGCCGGCGAAAGCGCCCGGCCTGACACTGCGCAGCACGCGGTTCGCTGGCAAGCCTGCTTCTACAGGCTGGGCGATCAGCGCAACTTGAACCCGCCGACCTGGCGTGCGAGGTCCTCGGCCAGGCGCTGCAAGGTCCGACAGTCTTCACGACAGGCATGCACTTCAGCGGCAGTGGCCCGAGCCAGATCGGAAATACCCTGGACATTGCGGTTGATCTCTTCGGTCACCGCCGACTGCTCTTCGGTAGCGGTGGCCACCTGCTGGTTGATCTCGCTGATGTGTTCCACCTGCCCGGTAATCGCGGTCAGCGAAGCCCCGGTCTGCTGGCTCGACTCGACGCCCGTGCCGGTCGCCGCCTGCCCGGCGTGCATCGAGGTCACCGCATTTTCCGCGCCTTGCTTGAGGCTTTGGATCATCTGCTGGATTTCATCGGTGGACGCCTGGGTACGTTGGGCCAGGGTCCGGACTTCATCGGCCACCACGGCAAAACCACGACCCAGGTCCCCGGCCCGAGCGGCTTCGATGGCCGCGTTGAGGGCCAGCAGGTTGGTCTGCTCGGAGACCCCGCGAATCACCGCCAGCACCTGATCAATCGAAGCCACCTGTTCCGCCAGCTCGCTCACGGCAGCGGCGGCCAGGGCGATTTCCCCGGACATGCTCTCGATGTGCCGGATTGACCCACCCACCACGTCCCTGGCCTGCAGGGCTTCGTCTCGGGCTGACTGGGAAGCGTCCGCCGCCTGTCCGGCATTACGCGCGATGTCCTGGACCGTCAGGCCCATCTGATGCACCGCGGTGGCCACCATGTCGGTCATTTGCTGTTGCCGGCCGGAGCGTTCGGCGGTGTTCTCCACCACCGCAGCCACTTGCCCGACGGACGAGCGCAGGCGCTCGGTGGTGGCCAGCACTTCGCCGATCATGCCGCGCTGGCTATCAAGGAAACGGTTGAAGCCCCGGGCCAGATCCCCCAGTTCGTCGGCGCGACTGGCATCCAGGCGCAGGGTCAGGTCACCGCCACCACTGCCGATCGCGACCAAGCCGTCGGTCACCTGTCGCACTGGACGCACCAGCCCACGGGCCAGCCATACCACCAGCAACAGGCAGACCATGGCGATGGCCAAGCCAATCCCGGTGGTCGTCCACAGGGCTTGCCGGGCCTCAGCATAGATCTGTGCTTCGGGCACCTCCGCTACCAGCGACCAGCCCATGCCCCGCAAAGGCAGGCTCAAGGCGAGAAAACCTTCACCGTCCCGCTCGAAGCGGCTGCTGGCCAGCCCTGCATGGCCCATGACCGCCTCGGCCGCGGTGGCGCCGATCTGCTCCGACAGATGCCGTTTGCCACTGAATTGCGCCTCGGGGTGCACCTGGATCAAGCCGTCCGAGCGCACCAGGTAGACCTTGCCACGCTCGCCGAAACTGAAATTGTGGATCAGCTCGGACAACGCCTTCATCTTCAGCCCAAGCCCGGCAACGCCCACCAGCTTGCCGTCCTTCTTGACCCGCAGATCGATGAACATCGCCAATTCGCCAGTCGTCACATCAGTGTCGATGTTCAATAGCCGTGGCTGGTCGCTGTCGATGAAGTTGTAGAACCAGGAGTCCTTCGGGTTGGACCGGCTAAGCGTGCGATCCAGGCCTTTCTCGTTGTAGTAGTGATTGCTCGCGGTGCCCACCATCAGCGTGGTGAAGGCCTGGCTCTCGGCACGGATGCCTTCCAGGTAGTCGACAAATGCCGGGGCCTGGGAAGGGTCCTCACCGGCCGCCAGCCAGTCACGCAACATGCCATTGCTGGCAATGTCCCGGGCAACCGTCAGCGGCTGGGTGAGGATGCGTTCGATATCGTTGCGCATGGCTTCAATGCTCGAAGGCAGCGCCCTGTCCACCAGGTAGTTCTGGGTCAGGTTATTGATCAGCACGGTGTAGAGGGCTACGACCACTAGCAGGCTGACCAGCAGGGCCGATCCCATGCCGAGGATCAGCTGCCATTGAATACTGCGTCGCCAGAATTGCATGGAACACCTCTTTCTTATGGTTATAAGAGGCTGAGATACCGCGCCAGCCGCGGAAAGTTGTATACAAACATTAATAATGTTTGTCCAACCTATTGCCCGCTAACTGTGTTCAGTTCCATCAATTCTGCTGGATAGTCTTGGCGATCACCTCGACCGTGGCGCTCACCTGCTCCTGATAACGCTCAAGCTCCTGCGCATGCTGCTTCTTCATATCGATCTGCTGCGAACACAGGTTCATCGCTGCCAGCACCAGCAGGCGCTCGCCAATCAGCGTCGGGTACTTCTTCTTGGTGTCGGCCAGGGCCGCCTTGAGCATCAACGCGGCGTCCATCAGGGTCTGTTCCTGACCTGCCGGCGCCTTGATCGAATAATCCTCCCCCAGGATCGAGACGACCTTCACCCCATCGATGTGATGCTTCATGGATTGGCCGGGCTCGCACTGACACGTTCAACCAGAGCCTGGATCCGGGCGGTGGTAGCGCCCTGCTTTTCTTCCTGCTCCATCAGACTCAGCTGCAAGCTGTCGTTTTCATCCTTGGCCTGGGCCAGTTGTTCCTTGAGGGCTTCGTTCGTACCGAGCAGTTCCTGATTCTGTACCACCAGATCACTGACCAGCTGTTCCAATTGGCTGAGGGATGCTTCCAACATTTTGATCTTCCAGGCTTTTTGCAAAGGGCGCGTACGATAAAGAAAAGTCACCTTGGATGCCAGGGTTATCCAGGCGCAAAGCCTTGATTTTACTGGCGATGACCGTTCCGCGAGAGCTGTTAGAGACTGCCTTTCTCCCCTGCGGTTCCTGACGGTCCGTCGGACCTTGCATTTTTTTCGGAAGTTTCCCAAAAAGCATCCCGATATTTCTGAACATGCTCCTGGCGGTTCAAGAAGCACTTCTTCAATGCGATAGCACAGGTACGTCCCCGATTCACAAGGCGCAAACAGCGCTCACCCGAGGTAAATTCAATGTCCCTGCGCACCATGAATATCGCTCCGAGGGCATTCCTCGGATTTGCCCTGATAGGCTGCTTGATGTTGTTTCTCGGGGTCTTTGCCCTGAATCAGATGAGCAAGATCCGCGCAGCCACCGAAAGAATTACCCAGGACACCATTCCCAGCATCAAGAGCGTCGATGACTTCACTCAACTGACCCTGCGCCAGCGGGTCCAGGCCTACCGCCTATTGATCAACCGTGTACCTGAGGCGCAACAACGCGCCATGGATGCCATTGCTCAGCGCAACCAGATGATCGAAGCAGCCCGGGTGAGCTACGAACCGCTGATCAGCAGCCCTGAAGAGCAAGCCACCTACGATCAATACATCAAGCTACTGAGCGAACACCGCGAACTGGAAAACCGGCTGATCCAGCTGTCACAGGACAACCAGCTCGAAGGCATGCAAAAACTGTTGAACAGCGATCTGATGGAGAGTGCCGACACCATCAACAAAGTCCTGGAGCAGTTGGTGAAAATCAACACCCAGTACTCCGAGACCAGTGATCAAGAAGCCGCCAGCCAGTACAACAAAGCCGTCAACCTGGTGGTGATACTGCTGGTGTTATCCACCGGCCTGACCCTGCTGTTCGCCTGGCTGCTGACCCGTAGCATCACCCAGCCGATCGCCAATGCCCTGAGCGCCGCCGAAGAAATCGCCGAAGGCAATCTGTCCCGGCCGATCGAAGTCGACGGCAACGATGAAGCCGGGCGCCTGCTGCAGGCCATGGCCAAGATGCAGGAAAAGCTGCGTGACACCCTGCAGCGCATTTCCGGCTCCGCCCACCAACTGGCTTCGGCTGCCGAGGAGCTCAACAGCGTCACCGACGAAGGCGCTCGCGGCATGAACCAGCAGAATAATGAAATCGAACAAGCGGCCACTGCGGTCAATCAAATGACCAGCGCTGTGGAAGAAGTGGCGCGCAATGCCGTCAGCACCTCCGAGGCCTCCCAGAGCGCGACCCATTCAGCCGAAAACGGGCGGGACATGGTGCAGGAAACCGTCTCGGCCATTGAGCGCATGACCGGTGATGTGCAGGGCACTGCCAGCCTGATCGGCGACCTGGCCAACGAATCCCGGGACATCGGCAAGGTCCTCGACGTGATTCGTGGCCTGGCCGACCAGACCAACCTGCTGGCCCTCAATGCCGCCATCGAAGCCGCCCGCGCCGGTGAAGCCGGTCGTGGTTTCGCCGTGGTCGCCGACGAGGTCCGCGCCCTGGCCCATCGCACCCAGCAGTCCACCAGCGAAATCGAACGCATGATCGGCAGCATCCAGAGCGGCACCGAGCACGCCGTGGACTCCATGCGCAACAGCACCGAGCGCGCCGAGTCGACCCTGAACATCGCTCGCAGCGCCGGCCAGTCCCTGGACACCATCAACAGTGCCATCAGCGAGATCAACGAACGCAACCTGGTGATCGCCAGCGCCGCTGAAGAGCAGGCCCAGGTGGCCCGGGAAGTGGACCGCAACCTGGTGAACATCCACGACTTGTCGGTGCAGTCCACCTCGGGCGCCAACCAGACCCGCGCCGCCAGCAACGAGTTGTCACACCTGGCCGTCGATCTGAGCAACCTGGTGACCCGCTTCACCCTCTAGTGACCTGCCAGCGCGCTCCGGCCCCTGTGCTTCACGGCCGGAGCGAGGGCTACCGTCGCTCACTCCCCTCCGATAGGTGTGTACCCAACAGGCTAAATCCACGGCGAGACTCAAGACTTTAGTCGTACGACCGATATGTCACGGTAGATCAGTCTCAAGCCCCGCACGGATGCGCCCTTTTTGGTACCCCACCATGTCCCTACGTAATATGAATATCGCACCACGGGCCTTCCTCGGCTTTGCCATGATCGGCGGCTTGATGCTGATCCTCGGTGTGTTCGCCCTGAACCAGATGAGCAAGATCCGCGGCGCCGCCGAGGACATCACCCTGAGCAGCGTGCCGAGCATCAAGAGTCTCGACGAGTTCACCCAACTGACCCTGCGTCTGCGGGTGCTGTCCTATCGTTTGCTGGTCAACCGTGAACCTGATGTCCAGCAAAAGACCATCGAACTGCTGGAGATGCGCAACCAGCAGATCCGCAGCGCCCAGACCACCTACGAGAAGCTCATCACCAGCCCGGCGGAAAAATCCGCCTACGACCAGTACATCCAGTTGCTGGGCCAGTACCGGCAGATCGAAGAGCGGATGAAGACCCTGTCCCGCAGCAACCAGGTGGACGAGCTGCGCAACCTGCTCAATACCGACTTGCTGAATAACTCGGAAGCCATGAACACGGTGCTCAACCGCCTGCTGGAGATCAACACCCAGCAGACCATAGACACCAACCAGAAGGCTGCCGTGCAGTACTCCTCGGCGTTCAACCTGGTGGTCACCCTGCTGGTACTGGCTACTGGCCTGACCCTGCTGTTCGCCTGGCTGCTGACCCGCAGCATCACCCAGCCGATCGCCAATGCCCTGAGCGCCGCCGAAGAAATCGCCGAAGGCAACCTGACCCGACCCATCAAGGTCGATGGCAGCGACGAAGCCGGGCGTCTGTTGCAGGCCATGGCCAAAATGCAGGAAAAACTGCGCGACACCCTGCAGCACATCTCCGGTTCCGCCACCCAGCTGGCCTCTGCAGCGGAAGAGCTCAACTGCGTCACCGAAGAAAGCGCCCGCGGCCTGACCCAGCAGAACAACGAAATCGAGCAGGCAGCCACCGCCGTCAATGAAATGACCAGCGCCGTGGAAGAAGTGGCGCGCAATGCCGTCAGCACCTCGGAAGCCTCGAAGAACGCCACCACCTCTGCCGGTGACGGTCGCGACCTGGTGCAGGAAACCGTGTCCGCCATCGAGCGCATGAGTTCCGACGTGCAAAGCACCGCCAGCCTGATCGGCGACCTGGCCAATGAATCTCGGGACATCGGCAAGGTGCTCGATGTGATTCGCGGCCTGGCCGACCAGACCAACCTGCTGGCCCTCAACGCCGCCATCGAAGCCGCCCGCGCCGGTGAAGCCGGTCGTGGTTTCGCCGTGGTCGCCGACGAGGTCCGCGCCCTGGCCCATCGTACCCAGCAGTCCACCAGCGAAATCGAACGCATGATCGGCAGCATCCAGAGCGGCACCGAGCACGCCGTGGATTCCATGCGCAACAGCACCGAGCGCGCCGAGTCGACCCTGAACATCGCCCGCGGTGCCGGCCTGTCCCTGGACACCATCAACAGCGCCATCATCGAGATCAACGAGCGCAACCTGGTGATCGCCAGCGCCGCCGAAGAACAGGCCCAAGTGGCACGGGAAGTGGACCGCAACCTGGTCAACATCCGCGACTTGTCGGTGCAGTCGGCCACCGGCGCCAACCAGACCAGTGCAGCCAGCAACGAGCTGTCGCGCCTGGCCGTCGACCTCAACAGCATGGTCGCGCGCTTCAGCCTCTGAAGCTCCCGGCGAGCGTGGAAAAACCCCCTGCGCACGCCGCCTTCAGGGAATCTGCCGCTGTCACAAAAAGCTTTTTGACAGCGGCACATTTCAACAGGTTAGAATCGCTGGCACGTAGACTGCATGGTCAGTTTGCGCCCGCCTTTTTCGCTCTGGAGTACTGCCTTTGAATGCGACGACCATCAACAGCCTGTTCTTGATCGGCGCGTTGCTGGTAGGTGCGAGCATTCTGGTGAGCTCACTTTCATCCCGTCTCGGCATCCCGATCCTGGTGATCATCCTCGCCGTGGGCATGACCGCCGGGGTCGATGGCGGCGGCATTGTTTTCGACAACTACCCGACCGCCTATCTGGTGGGCAACCTGGCACTGGCGGTGATCCTGCTGGACGGTGGCCTGCGCACCCGGGTTGCGAGCTTTCGCGTGGCCCTGTGGCCGGCGCTGTCCCTGGCCACGGTGGGGGTGCTGATCACCACTGGGCTGACCGGCATGGCGGCGGCCTGGCTGTTCGATCTCAACCCGATCCAGGGCCTGCTGATCGGCGCCATCGTCGGCTCCACCGACGCCGCTGCGGTGTTCTCGTTGCTGGGAGGCAAGGGCCTCAACGAACGGGTCAGCGCCAGCCTGGAAATCGAATCCGGCAGCAACGACCCGATGGCGGTGTTCCTCACCGTGACCCTGATCGACATGCTCGCCAACGGCCACACCGGCCTGCACTGGAGCCTGTTGGGCGACCTGATCCGCGAATTCGGCATCGGTGCAGTGATCGGCCTCGGCGGCGGCTGGCTGATGCTGCAACTGGTCAATCGCATCCACCTGGCCAACGGCCTGTACCCGATCCTGGTGATCGCCGGCGGCCTGGCGGTCTTTGCCCTGACCAACGCCTTGCACGGCAGCGGCTTCCTCGCGGTGTACCTGTGCGGCCTGGTGATCGGCAACCGGCCGGTGCGCAGCCGCCACGGCATCCTGCACATGCTCGACGGCATGGCCTGGCTGGCACAGATCGGCATGTTCCTGGTGCTGGGGCTGCTGGTCACGCCCCACGACCTGCTGCCCATCGCCCTGCCGGCCCTGGGCCTGGCGCTGTGGATGATCCTGTTCGCCCGGCCGCTGTCGGTTCTGGTGGGCCTGCTGCCGTTCAAGGCCTTCCACCCCCGGGAAAAAGCCTTTATTTCCTGGGTCGGGCTGCGGGGCGCGGTCCCCATCATTCTCGCGGTGTTCCCGTTGATGGCCGGGCTGCCCAATGCCCAGCTGTATTTCAACCTGGCGTTCTTTATCGTGCTGATCTCGCTGCTGGTGCAAGGCACCAGCCTGCCATGGGTGGCCAAGTGGCTCAAAGTGACCGTACCACCAGAGCCGGCGCCGATTTCCCGTGCCGCACTGGAAGTCCACGTCACCAGCGAGTGGGAGCTGTTCGTCTATCGCCTGGGCGCGGAAAAGTGGTGCATCGGCGCCGCCCTGCGCGAGCTGAAAATGCCCGAGGGCACGCGGATCGCGGCCCTGTTCCGAGGCCAGCAACTGCTCCATCCGTCGGGTAGTACGGTGCTCGAAGTCGACGACCTGCTGTGTGTGATCGGTCATGAACACAACCTCCCGGCCCTCGGCAAACTCTTCAGCCAGGCGCCGGAACGCGGGCTCGACCTGCGCTTCTTCGGCGACTTCGTGCTGGAGGGCGACGCCCAGCTGGGCGCGGTTTCAGCACTCTACGGGCTACAACTCGACGGCCAGGACGCGGACATGCCGCTAGGGGCGTTCATCGCCCAGAAAGTCGGTGGCGCACCGGTAGTCGGCGACCAGGTGGAGTGGAACAACACCATCTGGACCGTGGCAGTGATGGACGGGAACAAGATCGGCAAAGTCGGCGTCAGATTCCCCGAAGGAAGTCGCCCCGGCCCCGGACTCTTCCTCTAAACTCGGGAACGCGCCAGGCTGCCGCCGCGGCGCTCCCCCTATTTCCACTTGCTTGACCGACCTCTATGCCTACCCTGCGTAAATTTATCGCTGTTGCCCTGCTGGGCCTGAGTCTCTCTGTCGGCGCCGCACAGGGCGGCGATCCGCCCAGCGCCGAGGCGGTCCAGCAAAACCTGGACAAGATCGCCGAGCGCAAACTGCCCGAAGCCGACCAGAAGGCCCTGCAGACCCTGCTGCAGAACACCCTGAGCCAGCTGAACAACAAGCAGGACTACGAACGGCGCCTGGCGGACCTGAAACAACAGCTGAGCAACGCGCCGCGCCTGACCGCGGACAACCAGCGTGAACTGGCGCGCCTCAAGGCCAGCAAAGTGGTGCCGGTGGCCCAGCGCTATGCCACTCTGGCGGTGTCCCAGCTGGAACAACTGCTGGCAGAACGCAGCAGCACCCAGGGCGAGCTGCAAAAGGCCCTGGCCGATGCCAACAGCCTGACCATCACTGCCCAGACCCGCCCCGAGCGCGCCCAGGCCGAGATCAGCAGCAGCCAGACGCGCATCCTGCAGATCAACGCCGCACTCAAGTCCGGCAAGGACGGCGGCAAGCTGCTCAGTGCCGACCAGCGCAATCTGCTCAATGCCGAGCTGGCGGCGATCAACGCCCTGATCCCCCTGCGCCGCCAGGAACTGGCGGGCAACAGCCAGCTCCAGGACCTGGGCAACAGCCAGCACGACCTGCTGATGGAAAAGGCCGCGCGCCTGGAACAGGAAATCCAGGACCTGCAGACCCTGATCAACCAGAAACGCCTGGCCCAATCCCAGGAAACCGTGACCCAGCAGTCCATCGAGGCGCAGAAGGCCGGGGGCAGTAGCCTGCTGGCCACCGAGAGCGCCACCAACCTCAAGCTCTCCGACTACCTGCTGGTGTGCACCGACCGCCTCAACGAGCTGACCCAGCAGAACCTGCAGACCAAGCAGCAACTGGATAGCGTGAGCCAGACCGATGCGGCCCTGGACGAACAGATCAACGTGCTCAAGGGCAGCCTGCTGCTGTCGAAGATTCTCTACAAGCAGAAGCAGGCCCTGCCGCGCCTGAAACTGGACCGCGACCTGGCGGACGAAATCGCCGACATCCGCCTCTACCAGTTCGAGATCAACCAGCAGCGGGAACTGCTCAGCAGCCCCAGCGGCTACGTCGACAACCTGCTCAAGACCCAGCCCGCCGAGCAGGTCACGCCGCAACTGCGACGGACCCTGACCGACCTGGCGATGACCCGCGCCGACCTGCTGGAACGCCTGAACCGTGAGCTCAGCGCACTGCTCAACGAATCCATTACCCTGCAACTGAATCAGAAGCAGCTGCTGAGCACCTCCCAGAGCCTGCGCGCGACCCTCGACGAGCAGATGTTCTGGATCCCCAGCAACAAGCCCCTGGACGCCGAGTGGCTGCAGGAAGTGCCCCAGCGCCTGGAGAAACAGGTCACCACCCTGCCCTGGGCCTCCAGCCTCAGCGAACTGGCCGACGGCCTGGCCCAGCGGCCGCTGCTGTTCCTGCCCCTGGCGCTGTTGATCGGCGCCTTGCTGTGGCGGCGCAAGGCCCTCTATGGGCGCCTGAGCAAGGTGCACAAGGACATTGGCCACTTCAAGCGCGACAGCCAATGGCACACGCCGCTGGCGATCCTGGTGAACATTCTGCTGGCGATGCCGGTGACCCTGGCCCTGGCCCTGTGCGGCTATGCCCTGCAGATCGACGCCCGCGGGCAGAACGCCAACCTCGGCGCGGCGCTGCTGCAGATCGCCCAGGCCTGGCTGGTGTTCTATACCGCCTATCGGATCCTCGCCCCTGGCGGCGTGGCCGAGCTGCATTTCCGTTGGGAAAAACCCCAGGTGGAATTCCTCCAGGGCTGGGTCCGGCGCCTGGGCCTGGTGGTCCTGGCGCTGGTGGCCGTGGTAGCGGTGGCCGAGCATCAGCCTGCGGCCCTGGCCGAGGACGTGCTGGGCATTGCCGTGGTGCTGACCTGCTATGCACTGATGGCCTGGCTGCTGAGCCGCCTGCTGCTCAGCAGCCCGACCCACCAGAACACCTCGCTGTTCCGCAAGGCCGTGGGTGTGCTGTTCACCCTGCTGCCGATCGCCTTGTTCATCGCCGTGTGCTTCGGCTACTACTACACCGCGCTGAAACTCAGCGACCGGCTGATCAATACCCTGTACCTGCTGATGTTCTGGCTGGTGATCGAGGCCACCTTCGTCCGCGGCCTGAGCGTGGCGGCCCGGCGCCTGGCCTACCAGCGTGCCCTGAGCAAGCGCCAGGCAGCCAAGGAAGCCGGGGAAAGCGGCGAGTCGGTGGTGGAAGAGCCGACCCTGGACATCGAGAAGGTCAACGAGCAGTCCCTGCGCCTGATCCGCCTGGCCCTGCTGGGCGGCTTCATGGCGGCGCTGTACTGGGTCTGGGCGGACCTGATCACGGTGTTCTCCTACCTGGACAACGTCACCCTCTACGAATACACCAGCGGCACCGGCGCCAACATGAGCATGGTGCCCATCAGCATCGGCGACGTGGTCGGCGCGCTGATCATCGTCGGCATCACCTTCGCCCTGGCGCGCAACCTGCCAGGCCTGCTGGAGGTCCTGGTGCTGTCCAAGCTGGACCTGGCCCAGGGCAGCGCCTACGCCACCACCACCCTGCTGTCCTACGCCATCGCCGGGATAGGTTTCGTCGCCACCCTGTCGACCCTGGGGGTCAGCTGGGACAAGTTGCAGTGGCTGGTCGCAGCCTTGTCCGTTGGCCTGGGTTTCGGCATGCAGGCGATCTTCGCCAACTTCATCTCCGGCATCATCATCCTGTTCGAGCGCCCGGTGCGGATCGGCGACACCATCACCATCGGCAACCTGTCGGGCACCGTGAGCAAGATCCGCATCCGTGCCACCACCATCACCGACTTCGACCGCAAGGACATCATCGTCCCCAACCAGACCTTCATCACCGGGCAACTGATCAACTGGTCGCTGACCGACACCATCACCCGGGTGACCCTCAAGCTCGGCGTCGACTACGGCTCGGACCTGGACCTGGTGAAGGAGTTGCTGCTCAAGGCCGCCCGGGAGAACCCACGGGTACTCAAGGAACCCGAGCCCCACGTGTACTTCCTGAACTTCGGGGAAAGCACCCTGGACCATGAGCTGCGCATGCACGTGCGCGAGCTGGGGGACCGCAACCCGGTGGTCGACGAGGTCAACCGCTTCATCAACCGCGAGTTCAAGAAACAGCACATCAACATCTCGTTCCGGCAGATGGAGGTCTACCTGAAGAACCTTCACGGCCAGGAGTACAAGATGGTGCCCATCGAGCCGGAGGCCAAGACGATAGTCCAGACAGCCGACGGCAAGCCGTTGCCGGAACCGCCGCCAAGCAAACTCGACTAAGCCACCTTTCCCCAGCAGAATACTCGGACATTCTGCTGGGAGATGGCCGTTGAAAGCCCTCGACGAACTGACCTTCGACAACCGTTTCGCCCGCCTCGGCGATGCCTTCTCGACCCATGTACTGCCCGAACCTCTGGACAATCCGCGCCTGGTAGCGGCCAGCCCTGCCGCCATGGCGCTGCTGGACCTGGACCCGGCCGTGGCCGAAAGCCCGGTATTCGCCGAGCTGTTCGGCGGGCACAAGCTGTGGGCCGAGGCCGAGCCGCGGGCGATGGTCTATTCCGGGCATCAGTTCGGCTCCTACAACCCGCAATTGGGAGACGGCCGCGGGCTGCTGCTGGGCGAGGTCTACAACCAGGCGGGGGAACACTGGGACCTGCACCTGAAGGGCGCCGGCCAGACGCCCTATTCGCGCATGGGCGATGGCCGTGCGGTATTGCGCTCTTCGATCCGCGAGTTCCTCGCCTCCGAAGCCCTGCATGCCCTGGGCATTCCCAGCAGCCGCGCCCTGTGCGTCATAGGCTCGGACACTCCGGTATGGCGCGAGAAACAGGAGCGTGGGGCGATGGTCCTGCGCCTGGCGCCAAGCCATATACGTTTCGGCCATTTCGAGTTTTTCTACTACACCAAGAAACCCGAGCAGCAGAAGCAGTTGGGAGAGCATGTGCTGGCCGCGCATTTCCCCGAGTGCCTGGAACAGCCTGAACCCTATCTGGCGATGTTTCGCGAAATCGTCGAGCGCAATGCCGAGCTGATTGCCAAATGGCAGGCCTACGGCTTCTGCCACGGGGTGATGAACACCGACAACATGTCGATCCTGGGCATCACCTTCGACTTCGGGCCGTTCGCCTTCCTCGATGACTTCGACGCCCACTTCATCTGCAACCACTCCGACGACCAGGGGCGCTACTCCTTCAGCAACCAGGTGCCCATCGGCCAATGGAACCTCAGCGCCCTGGCCCAGGCCCTGACGCCGTTCATCAGCGTCGAGGCGCTGCGGGAAAGCCTCGGTCTGTTCCTGCCGCTGTACCAGGCGCACTACCTGGACCTGATGCGCCGGCGCCTGGGCTTCACCCAGGCCGAGGACGATGATCAGAAGCTGGTGGAACGCCTGCTGCAACTGATGCAGAGCAGCGGCGTCGACTACAGCCTGTTCTTCCGCCGCCTGGGGGAGGAAACCCCGGAACAGTCGCTGGCGCGGCTGCGGGACGATTTCGTCGACCGCAGCGGCTTCGATGCCTGGGCCGAGTTGTACCGGCAACGGGTCGCCCGCGATCCGATCCAGGGCCAGGACCTGCGCCGGGAGCGCATGCACGCGGTCAACCCGCTGTACATCCTGCGCAACTATTTGGCGCAGAAAGCCATCGATGCCGCAGAAGCGGGGGACTACAGCGAAGTGCGCCGCCTGCACCAGGTGTTGAGCCGGCCGTTCGAGGAACAGCCCGGCATGGACAGCTACGCCGAACGCCCGCCGGAGTGGGGCAAGCACCTGGAAATCAGCTGTTCGTCCTGAGTCGGGCGCAGCTTTGCATCGGCACCTTGAAGCCCTCGGCCAACCAGCGGACTTGCCGCAGGTTGAGCCGGCGCTTGCCGCTCAGCCCTGGCTCAACCTGCGATTGCGCATGGACCCGCCGCCAACGGATGCGGATAATGCGCGGCTCTGATTTCCAGTACCGGCAAGGATGCGCATGAACCTGTTCCTCAACCTGGTCACCCTGGCTTGTGGCGTCATCAGCCTGGGATCGACCGTCATCTACCTGAGCCGTCGCGCCAAGTACCGGAAGAACCTGCAGGACCTGCACCTGCACGGTAAACCGCACCGCACCATCACCCAGGCTGAACGGGACGAACTGGCCAAGCAGACCGCCAGCCTGCAACGCATCCAGGGCAGCGGCGGCATGTCCTACGAGCCGGTCAGCGACAACGTCTATCTGATTTGCGGCGGCACCGCGAGCGACGGGCTGGAACTGCCTGTCCAGGCGCTGAAGCACGTGTCGATCGGCACTATTCCCATGGAATTCCCCTTCCCGATGGAAAGCTTCCTGGCCACCAGTAACAGGGCCGAAGTGGTCATCAGCAAGAAGTTCGCGGTGGTCATCGGCCTCAACGGGCATCGCCTGGCCCAGTGACGCACCGGCTGCCACCTTCACCGCTCGCCCCTGCCGCGAGCCCTGCTCCCGTCGATACCCTGCAAGAGTCCACCATGAAACCTCGCTACCTGCTGCTATTGCCCCTGCTGCTCACGCTGACCGGGTGCAAGGAAGACTTCGCCACCCTGCACTTCCAGGACTCGGTGCGCTCCGACCCCAAGGCCGGCCCGCAATACTCCGACCAGTTGGTGCACGAGGCGTACAAGCAGAGCATTTACACCGCGCTCAGCGCCCAGGGCCTGGACCCGGATGCCATCGCCCTGGAACGCGACAAGGAAGATGACAAGGTGATCCACCTGCGCCTGGTGGACTACTCCCTGAGCCCGGAACAACGCGGCAGCCTCAAGGCCCTCTTCGAGCAGGTCACCCAGGCGCGTAACGCCAGCTCGATGAACCTGCGCCTGGAACTGGACAACGCCCATGCCAGCGTCAAGCCGTCCGGCTCCAGCGAGCTGCCGGACCGCATCGACGCCAGCCTGGAGTTCGAGCCGGAGTTCGGCATGCTGCTGGACCGAAGCTACGACGACAGCATGCAGGCCATTGTCAACGAGAGCGAAATCGAAGGCCCGGTCAGTTGCAAGATCACCGCGCGCCTGGCGATGCCCACGTCCTTGAAACTGATCGCCTACGAAGCCCTTGAAAAGGACAACAGCGCACGCGGCCTGATCTCCTTGCTGACCCGCAGCGGCAGCATTGCCAAGGTAGAGCTCAAGGTGCATTTCGATGACCCGGACCTGACCCGCCACCTGCAACAGGATACCGTCCATGCCTGGCCATCCAGCTCGAGGATCACCCAGCCGGCACCGGTGCCCCTTGACGAATTTGCCTTCGTCATCGGCTCCATCGGCGTCCAGACCCTGACCTCAGCCCTGCCCTTCGACACCCGCAAAGACGAACTGCAAGCGCTGTGCGACCAGAAGATGCAGAGCCTGGGTCGGCCCTTTACCTTTCAAATGGGCCGGACCCTGGATCGCTTGACCCGCGTCGACTACCGCTGACACCCCGTGCACGACAAGGATTGCCATTGAACCGCCGCCTCTACGCCACCGCCCTGCTGCTGATGCTGCTCTGCGGCTGCAAGCAGACCTACCTCACCCTGCATTTCCAGGAGGAAGTGGGTGACCCCCAACAGGCTGAAGTAGCCTCCTACTTTGTCGAGACCATCACCCAGATGGCCACCACGATCGGCATCGCAGCCGACGACATCGGCCTGGAGATGGACCGCAAGGACGACAAGACCCTGCACATCAGCCTGGACAGCAGCGTGAGCGAACCCCAGCGCCAGCGCCTGCGTGCGCTGTTGGACGAGATTGTCGAGGCCCGTGCCGCCGTCACCTTCGACGCCGTTCTGGAGATCGCCCCGCAAACCGGGAAATACACCTCTCCCGACTACCGTAAAAGAGCCATGGCCTTGCCGCGCCACTTCTCCCTGGCCCTGGAGCCGGTGCAATACGCCAGTGTGATGTTTCAGTACTCGATGCAAGAGTTGATCAGCGGCAAGCTCTCGGCCACCGGCACGCCCAACGAGGCGCTTTGCCAATACCAGGCCAGTATCCGGGCGCCGGGCATGCTGTTCAGCCAGATGGGCAGCAAGGCCGGGAGCGGAACAGGGGATTACAACGTGTACCTGGAGTGGAAAGGCGACAAGCACGAACCGGAGCAATACTTGTTCGGCAACATCACTTTCGCCAATCCCACGCTCAACCAGATGCTGTTCGACAACCGCATCCAACTGTCCGTCATCAAGACCTCCTGGGGTTCGCGAGATAATCGCCGGGCCGACCGCATCGGTTTCAGCGTCGGCGGCCTGGGCCTGCAATACCACGAGGATGGGGAGATTTCTGCGCTGCAACATATTGGCTTGATGGGCAGGTGCACGGGCATGGCCATGGACCTGGGCCGCCCCTTCACCTTTTACATCGGCCGCTCCATGGACCGTCTGCTCAGCGTCGAACTGGCCTCGCCCAATGCGTGAGCCCTCAGCGCCACGACGGCTCCTGCCCGGCAGCGGCAACTTGATATTCACTCCGGGCGCTACCATTTAAGGCGCTCGACCCTGTTTGCGGAGCCCGACCATGACCGACCCACTGCTGATCCCCTGCCCGCACTGCAACGGGCTCAACCGCATCCCCGCCGAACGCCTGGGAGACACCCCCAAATGCGGGCGCTGCAAAGCCGAAGTGTTGCTGGGCAAACCCTTTGAATTGAAACAGGGCGACTACGCCAGCCAGATCAAGGGCGACCTGCCGTTGCTGGTGGACGTGTGGGCGGACTGGTGCGGGCCGTGCAAATCCTTTGCGCCGATTTTCCAGCAGGCCGCGGCACAACTGAGCGGCAAATGCCGGCTGGCCAAGCTCGACAGCGAGGCCAACCCACAGCTGTCAGGGCAATTGGGCATTCGCTCGATTCCGAGCCTGATCCTGTTCAAGAACGGGCGTGAAGTGGCCCGACAAAGCGGCGCCCTGCCATTACCGCAATTGTTGAGCTGGTTGCGCAGCCAGGGGATCTGAAGCCACACCGTGGCCAGAGGGCATCGCCCTGCGGTCACGGCAACATCAAGCTCAGGCGCTTTCCAGCAGACTGTGCAGGTCGACGAATTGCTGGGTCAGCTTGTGCCGTGGATCGAGGTGGATCAGCGGCATGCTGGCCTGGTGGGATTCACGCATGCGCACCGAACTGGCCAGGTACACCGGCAGTACCGGCAAACCCTCGCTGATCAGTTCGTCGAGCATCTGCTGCGGCAAGCTGGCCCGGGCCTGGAATTGGTTGACCACAATGCCCTCGACCTCCAGGCCTTCGTTGTGCTCCTCCTTCAAGTCTTCGATTTCCGCCAGCAGGCCATACAGCGCCTGACGGGAGAAACTGTCGCAGTCGAAAGGGATCAACACCCGATCAGCGGCAATCAACGCCGACACCGCGTAGAAGTTCAACGCCGGCGGGGTATCGAGGTAGATCCGGTCATAGTCCTCGGCCAACTCGTCGAGCAGTTTGCGCAGCCTGTTGATCTTGTGCTTGGCCTCAAGCTTGGGCTGCAGGTCAGCCAATTCGGCGGTGGCCGTCACCACGTGCAAGTTGTCGAACGGCGTCTCGTAGATATCCACCTGGTTCTTCTTCGAGAAGGGCCCGGACGACAGGGTCTGCTTGAAGAAGTCGGCGATGCCCATGGGAATGTCCTCGCCGGTCAGGCCGGTAAGGTATTGGGTCGAGTTGGCCTGGGCATCCAGGTCCACCAGCAAGGTGCGATAGCCCTCGCTGGCGCTGACCGCCGCCAGATTGCAGGCAATACTGGATTTGCCGACGCCACCTTTCTGATTGAACACCACACGCCGCATGTCTAGACCTCCGTGTTTCAAAGATCACCGAGTGTAGTAGGCCATACCGCCCCTTCGCTACCTCGGCAACGCAAGAGTTGCCCATGGCCTGCTCCCCTGGGGATAACTGGCGCAAAGGCTTGGCAGCAGGGGATTAGAGCAGGGACAAAACCCGATAGAGGCAAAACGCCATCCATGATCAACTCAGATTTATCGTTTTTACGACCAGCAGTCCAACCAGCATTTGCTACAAGCCAGTTGCACCGGGATAATGCGCGCCACTGGCGCTCTCGCGTCACCCAGGTCAATCACCGACCGAAGCGACACACCGCGTCAAGGAAGCCCGCAGGGGCGGGATGAAATCAAGTGATCAAGTTCAACATCGCTCAATGGCGTGCGTGGGCCCCTGGGCTCGAAAGCATGGACGCCTGGCAGGCCTGGAGCCAACAGCCGGTCCGGCCTGATAACAGCGATGCCGCCCCCGATGTGTCCTTCCTCCCCGCCATGCAGCGGCGCCGTCTCAGTCGCCTGGCACGCATGGCGTTCAGCGTTGGCTGGCCATTGGCCGAGGGCCTTGAGCAGTTGCCACTGGTGTTCATTTCCCGTCACGGCGAAACCCCGCGAACCTTTGAGATACTCAGCGACCTGGCCGCCGAGCAGCCACTGTCGCCGACCCAGTTCAGCCTCTCAGTGCACAACGCAGTGATCGGCCTGTGGTCCATCATGCGTGGTGAAACCAGTGAAATGACGGCCCTGGCCGCTGGCGGAGACGGCCTGGAACACGGCCTGCTGGAGGCCGCCATGCTGCTCGCCGACGGCGCCCCCCATGTGCTGCTGGTGATCACCGAGGAACAGCCGCCCGAGGCCTATGCCAGCTGGATCGACGACGTACCGTTCCCCTATGCCTTGGGCCTGTTGCTGACACCCGGCGACGACTGGCAGCTGTCCCTGGACAGCCACGACGGCCAAATCCCCAAGGCGCAATGGCCCCACGCCTTGAATCTGTTGCGTGCCCTGCTCGGCTCGCAGACCTTTTGCCAACATGCCTGGATGAATCGTGTATGGACCTGGCAACGCAGCCATTGAACACCAAGGGCCGCAACGCCTACTACTGGCGTCTACTGGCCACAGCGCTGAGTTTTACACTGTTCGGAATAGGTGGTTTGTGCCTGCGCCTGGTGATTTTCCCCCTGCTCGGCTGCCTGCCCGGCGATGCCCGCAGCCACCGCCTGCGAGCACGCAAGACCGTCAGCCGGCTGTTCTGGCTGTTCATCCGCTTCATGGCCAAAAGTGGCGTTCTCACCTATGAAGTCCAGGGCGCCGACCTGCTCGGGCGTCCGGGGCAGATGATCATCGCCAATCACCCGTCGCTGATCGACGTGGTGTTCCTGATCGGCCTGGTGCGAGACGCCAACTGCGTGGTCAAGCAAAGCCTCTGGAACAATCCTTTTACCCGTGGCCCGGTACGCTCCACTCAGTACATCAGCAACGATGGCAGCCTGGACATGCTCGATGCCGCCTCCCAGGCACTGCAAGAGGGCCAGACACTGATCGTCTTTCCCGAGGGCACCCGCACCCAGCCGGGCAGCGACCCTGCCTTTCATCGGGGGGCGGCGGCGATTGCCCTGCGGGGTGCGAAGATCATCACCCCGGTGGTGATCAGGGTCAGCCCCACCACCCTGACCAAGGCCGAGCCCTGGTATCGCATCCCGCAATGCCGTGTGCACTTCAGTTTTCACGTTGGGGCCGATATAGACCCACAGACCTTTGCTGCCCAAGGCCCAGCGCCCCAGGCTTCGCGCAAGCTCAATGAGCACTTGCACCACTATTTCATCAAGGAGCTCGCCAGAGATGAGCGATACAAACCCGGACCTGATGCTTGAAATCAAACTGCTGATCATCGACGCCCTGGGCCTCGAAGACATCAGCGCCCAGGACATCGGCAACGACCAGACCCTGTTCGGCGAAGGCCTCGGCCTGGACTCAGTGGACGCCCTCGAGCTGGGCCTGGCGGTCCAGAAGAAGTACGGCATCAAGATCGACGCCGACGCCAAGGACACCCGCAACCACTTCAGTAACGTGGCGAGCCTTGCGGCGTTCGTCACTGCAAAACAGGCAGCCTGAGAACCGACCATGCAAACCCGTGACGATATCTTCAACACCCTGCGCAATGCCCTGGTCGAACTGTTTGAACTGGAGCCTGCGCGCATCAACCTGGACTCCAACCTGTACCAGGACCTGGAAATCGACAGCATTGACGCCGTCGACCTGATCGACCACATCAAACGCCAGACCGGCAAGAAAATCGCCGCCGAGGAATTCAAGTCGGTGCGCACCGTCAATGACGTGGTCGAGGCGGTTTACCGTCTGGTCCAGCCGGCCGCATGAGTCGGCTGATCGGCCTGGGCTTGTTGCTGGCCGGCCTGCTTTACCCCTTCGCGGTGTATTTCGGCATGGAGCACTTCGCTCCGTGGCAGTTTGGCCTGCTGCTGGGTGGCCTGTGGCTGGCCCGGGTGCTGACCGGCGAACGTCGCCCTGGCAGCTTGTGGATGGCCGCCGCGGCGATTGCCTTCTGCCTGCTGCTGGCCTGGTTCGACCACCCGGCACTGCTGCGCTGGTATCCGGTGCTGATCAGCAGCTTCATGCTCGGCCTGTTCGGCCTGAGCCTGAAGTACGGCCCGCCGGTAGCGGAACGCCTGGCCCGCATCAGCGAGCCGGATCTGCCGGAAAAAGCCGTGCGTTATACCCGCCAGGTAACCATTGCCTGGAGTGTGTTTTTCCTCTGTAACGGAATGCTCGCCGCGGCCCTGACACTCTGGGCGCCGCTGAGTTGGTGGACGTTGTACAACGGCCTGATCGCCTACGGGCTGATGGGCTTGCTGTTTGCCATTGAGTGGCTATTACGACAACGGGTGCGAGGCCGTAGATGAACTGGATTCCCCTTGAGCAACTGTTGCTCAAGACGCACACATCACGAGTGGTCAGTGCCCATCCCGGGATCGACCTGGAGCGCTTGCAGGAACAGGCCCTGAGCCTGGCCGCGGCCCTGCAAGCCCGTGGCGTGAAGCGCCTGGCGCTGCACCTGGAAGATGCCGTGGAACTGGCGGTGGCGCTGCTCGGCGCCTGGCGTGCCGGGGTCAGCGTGCTGTTGCCCGCCGACCTGCAAGCCCAGACCCGCCAGCGCTGGGCGGCGGACGTCGACCTGTGGCTGACCGACCAGGACACACCCTTGCAACAGTTGCAGGACAGCCCCCTGGCGGCGGCTGAACTGGACCTGGACGGCTGCCGGCTGAGCCTGTGCACTTCCGGCTCCAGCGGTGAACCCAAGCGCATCGAGAAAAACCTGCGGCAACTGGCCAACGAAGTCCAGGCCCTGGAACAGCTGTGGGGCGCAGACCTGGGCCACGCCTGGATCATCGGCAGCGTTGCCACCCAGCATATCTACGGCTTGCTGTTCCGCGTGCTCTGGCCGCTGTGCGCCGGACGTCCTTTCGTGCGTCGCCAGTTGCCGTTCCCCGAAGACCTGCAACGGGCCAGTCGCGAGTGCCCCGCGTTTGCCTGGGTAGCAAGCCCTGCCCTGCTCAAGCGCATGAGCGACAACCTCGACTGGCCCGCGCTGAGCCAGGTGCGGCGAGTGTTTTCTTCCGGCGGCGCCTTGCCTGCCGATGCCGCGAGCAACCTGCAACATCGCTTGCAGCAATGGCCAACGGAAATTCTTGGCAGCTCCGAGACCGGCGGCATTGCCTGGCGCCAGGGCGACACCCTGTGGCAGCCCTTCGCCGACGTCCGGGTGAGCCAGAACAGCGACGGCGCGCTGTTGATCGCCTCGCCCTACCTGCCTGCCGGGCATGTCGAACACACCGCCGATGCCGCGCGGATTGCCGCCGATGGACGCTTCGAACTGCTGGGACGCCTGGACCGCATCGTCAAACTGGAAGAAAAACGCATTTCCCTGCCCATGCTGGAACAGGCTCTGGAGCACCACGACTGGGTGGCGCAAGCGCGGCTCGGCGTGATCGAGGAAAACCGTGCCTACCTCGGCGCCCTGCTGGTGCTCAATGACTCCGGTCTGCATGCCTTGCGCAATCAGGGCCGACGGCACCTGACCCAGACTCTGCGCCAGCACCTGGCCCAGCACTGTGAAGCCCTGGCCCTGCCGCGGCGCTGGCGCCTGGTGCGACAAATGCCCCTGAACAGCCAGGGCAAACTGCCCCAGGCCGAGGTCCAGGCCCTGCTCCTGGCCCCACGCCCGCAAGCCCCGGAAGTACTGCAGCAGGTGCAGCACGAGGGAGAGTGGCAACTGCAACTGGCGATCCCGCCAGACCTGGCGTATTTCAGCGGGCACTTCCCCGCCACCCCGGTGCTGCCGGGGGTAGTGCAAGTGGACTGGGCCCTGGCCCTGGGCCAGCAACTGCTCGAACTGCCGGGCCGCTTCGCCGGCATGGAAGTGCTGAAGTTCCAGCAACTGGTGCGCCCCGGCGACCGCATCCAGCTCAACCTGCGCTTCGATGCCCAGCGCCAGAAACTCTATTTCGCCTACTTGAATGACGGGGCCCCCTGCTCCAGCGGGCGGATCGTTCTGGAGGCCGGCTGTGGATAACTCTTCCCGCTTCGCGGCTGTAGGAGCTGGCTTGCCAGCGAAGGGTCCAACGCCGACCCACACGCCCTGCGCCGTCATCCCGGTCTACAACCACGAAACTGCCGTGCCCGCGGTGCTCAATGCCCTCTTGGCACAAGGCCTGCCCTGCATCCTGGTCGACGACGCCAGCAGCCCCGCCTGCGCCTGTGTGCTGGAGCAACTGGCAGGTCTCGATCAGGTGTTCCTGATCCGCCTGGCCATCAACCAGGGCAAAGGCGGTGCCGTCATGGCCGGCCTGCGGGAAGCCGCGAACCTGGGCTTCAGCCACGCCCTGCAAGTGGACGCCGACGGCCAGCATGACCTGGCGGATGTGGATAACTTCATCCGCCACTCCCAGGAGCACCCCCAAGCACTGATCTGCGGTTATCCACAGTACGACGCCAGCGTGCCCAAGGGCCGCCTGTACGCGCGCTACCTGACCCACGTCTGGGTGTGGATCAACAGCCTGTCGCTGCAGATCCCGGATTCGATGTGCGGCTTCCGGGTCTATCCCCTGCCGGCGACCTTGGCCCTGATCGACTCGGTACAGCTGGGCCAGCGCATGGACTTCGACCCGGAAATCCTAGTGCGCCTGTCATGGCGCAAGCAGCCCATGCTCTGGCTGCCGACCCGGGTGCATTATCCCCAGGACGGCCTGTCGCACTTTCGCCTGTTCCACGACAACGCGCTGATCTCCAAGATGCACGCCAAGCTGTTCTTCGGCATGTTGGCGCGCCTGCCAGTGATCCTCTGGCGGCGGTGGCGCTCATGAGTCAGAAGCCTTCCAAGGAGCCCACCAGCGAACACTGGGCCGAGCATCAGGAACGCGGCAGCTTCTGGCTGATGAAGCTCACCGCGTTCGGCGTTCGAGTGCTCGGGCGCCGAGTACTGAGCCCGGTGCTGTACGCCATCGTGTTCTACTTCTTCCTGTTCGGTCGCAGCGCTCGCTGCAGCATCTGGCAGTACCAGCAGCGCCTGGCGCAATGGAGCGGGCGTGACGAATTGCGCCCCAGCCATTGGCGAGTGTTTCGCCAGTTCATGGCCTTTGCCGACGCCCTGCTGGACAAGCTCGACGTGTGGAACGGCAAGCTGCGCATCGAGCAGATCGAGATCATCGATCCGGCGGCACTGCGCCACCAATTGCGCGGCGAGCGCGGGCAGATGCTGGTGGGCGCACACCTGGGCAACCTGGAAGTCTGCCGCGCCCTGGCCGAGCTGGGGGAGCAGGTGACCATGAACGTGCTGGTGCACACCAAGCACGCCGAACGCTTCAACCGACTGCTGGGCGAAGCCGGCGCCAGCAACCTGCGGCTGATTCAGGTCAGCGAGCTGGACCCGGCGATCATGCTGCAACTGAGCCAGCGCCTGGACCGCGGCGAGTGGCTGGCGATTGCCGGCGACCGCGTACCGCTGCACGGCGGACGCAACGTGCGGGTGGATTTTCTTGGCCATCAGGCGGCGTTCCCGCAAGGCCCCTGGCTACTGGCGGGGCTGCTCAAATGCCCGGTCAACCTGCTGCTGTGCCTGAAACAGCAGGGCCGTTACCGGGTGATCCTCGAACCCTTCGCCGAGGCCGTGCAGTGGAAACGCAACGACCGCCAGCAAGTGATTGCCCAGTGGACCGCCCGCTACGCCGAACGCCTGGGCCAGTACTGCCTGCAGGCGCCGCAACAATGGTTCAACTTTTACCCATTCTGGAAGACCGATGACGACCTCAACCCATGAGCCGGTAACCTTCGGCGAACACCCTCTGCGCATCGAAGACGTGCTGGCCCTGGCCAACCGCCAAGTGCCGACGCGCCTGCAAAGCGACGCCGCCTGGCGCCAGCGGATTGCCAAGGGGGCACAGTTCCTCGACTCCCTGCTGGACAAGGAAGGGGTGATCTACGGCGTGACCACCGGTTATGGCGACTCCTGCGTGGTGGCCGTGCCCCTGGAGCACGTCGAGGCCCTGCCCCGTCATCTGTACACCTTCCACGGCTGCGGCCTGGGCAAGCTGCTGGACGCCCAAGCCACCCGCGCGGTGCTGGCGGCGCGCTTGCAGTCGCTGTGCCACGGCGTCTCCGGGGTCCGCGTGGAACTGCTGGAGCGCCTGCAAGCCTTCCTCGATCAGGACATCCTGCCGCTGATCCCCGAAGAGGGTTCGGTGGGCGCCAGTGGCGACCTGACGCCGCTGTCCTACGTGGCCGCCACCTTGTCCGGCGAGCGCGAAGTGCTGTTCCGTGGCGAGCGTCGTGAAGCTGCCGACGTACACCGTGAACTGGGCTGGGAGCCTCTGGTGCTGCGGCCCAAGGAAGCCCTGGCGTTGATGAACGGCACCGCGGTGATGACCGGGCTGGCCTGCCTGGCCTTCGCCCGGGCCGACTACCTGCTGCGCCTGGCGACCCGCATCACCGCCCTCAACGTGGTGGCCCTGCAAGGCAACCCGGAGCACTTCGACGAGCGCCTGTTCGCCGCCAAGCCGCACCCGGGGCAGATGCAAGTGGCCGCCTGGCTGCGCCAGGACCTGGCGATCGACGCCCCTACCGCGCCCCTGCATCGCCTGCAGGACCGCTACTCCCTGCGCTGCGCGCCCCACGTGCTGGGGGTGCTGGCCGACAGCCTGAACTGGCTGCGCGGCTTCATCGAAACCGAGCTCAACAGCGCCAACGACAACCCGATCATCGACGCCGAGGCCGAGCGCGTGCTGCACGGTGGGCACTTCTATGGCGGGCACATCGCCTTCGCCATGGACAGCCTGAAGAACCTGGTGGCCAATGTCGCCGACCTGCTGGACCGGCAACTGGCCCTGCTGGTGGACGTGCGCTACAACCACGGCCTGCCGAGCAACCTGTCCGGCGCCAGCGCCGAGCGCGCCATGCTTAACCACGGTTTCAAGGCGGTGCAGATCGGCGCCAGCGCCTGGACCGCCGAAGCCCTGAAAAACACGATGCCGGCCAGCGTGTTCTCGCGCTCCACCGAGTGCCACAACCAGGACAAGGTGAGCATGGGCACCATCGCCGCCCGGGACGCGATTCGCGTGCTGGAGCTCACCGAGCAAGTGGCCGCCGCCGCCTTGCTGGCGGCCAACCAGGGGGTCTGGCTGCGCAGCCAGGAAACCGATGCCCGGCCGCTGCCACCGGCCCTGGATGCCATGCACCGGCAACTGGCCGAAGATTTTGCACCGGTGATCGAGGATCGGGCCCTGGAACGCGAGCTGCGTCTGTGCCTGCAGCGCATTGCCGAACAACACTGGAGGCTGCATGCGTAGTCAGGGAGTGATCCACGCCGACACCCAGATCCTCGTGCCGTTCTTCGACATCGACACCATGCATGTCGTCTGGCACGGGCACTACGTCAAGTACCTGGAAGTCGCCCGTTGCGCCCTGCTGGACCAGCTCGGCCACAACTACAACCAGATGCTCGAATCCGGCTATGCCTGGCCGGTGATCGACCTGCAGCTGCGCTACGTGCGTGGCGCGGTGTTCGGCCAGACCCTGAACGTGCGCGCCAGCCTGGTGGAGTGGGAGAACCGCCTGAAGATCAACTACCTGATCACCGACCTGGCCAGCGGCGAACGCCTGACCCGCGCCAGCTCGGTGCAGGTGGCGGTAGAAATCGCCAGCCGGGAAATGCAGCTGGCCTCGCCCAAGGTCTTCACCGACGCCGTCGCGAGGGCCCTGCCATGACTGTAGGAGCGAGCTTGCTCGCGAAGAGGGTCTGTCTGTCTGCCCATTGCACGGTGCTGAGCACTGTGGTGCGGCGGTTCGCGAGCAAGCTCGCTCCTACGGTGCTGGTGTTGTTGCTGGTGCCGGGGCTGGCTCAGGCATTCGATCTGCAACAGTTGAGCGATCAGCTGTCGCGGCCGGAGGTGATCCACGGCCGCTTCGTCCAGGAAAAGCACCTGCGGGCCCTGCCCCAGCCGCTGACCAGCAAGGGTCACTTCGTGCTGGCGAAAAACCACGGCCTGCTGTGGCTGCTGCAAACCCCACTGCAACAGGACTACCGCATCACTGCCCAGGGCATCGCCCGGCGCGATGGCGGCGGCTGGCAGATGCTTCCCGGCAAGAGCGCCGGGGCCGAGCAGAACCGCCTGTTCCTCGCCGTGCTGCAGGGCGACAGCAGCGGCCTGCAACGGGACTTCGACCTCCAGTTGCAAGGCAGCGCACAGCAGTGGCAGTTGCAATTGATCCCCCGCTCGCTGTTGCTGAAACAGATCTTCACCCAGATCAACATCGACGGCGGCGAGCTGGTGCAGCGCATCGAGTTGCTGGAAGCGCAGGGCGACCGCACCTTGCTGATCATGCAGGACAGCACCAGTGCCCAGCCCTTGAGCGAAGCGGAGCAACATGACTTTGCCGAGTGAACGCTGGCTACCACGATTGTTCCTGCTCCTGCTGGTGGCCGTGCTGGCCCTGGGCGCCTGGCAATGGCGCCACGGTGCACCGCTGTCCGCCAACCTGATGGAGCTGGTGCCCGGTACTGCCCCGGACGCCCTTGAACTGCAGGCCGAACAACGCATGCAAGAACCCCTGAACCGGGAAATCCTGGTGTTGGTGGGGCATGCCGAGCGTCAACAAGCCGTGGCCATGGCCCAGCAACTGGCCGGGCAATGGCAGGCCAGCGGCCTGTTCGACAAGGTCCAGTGGAACCTGCAGGCCGACCTGCCGGCCTTGCGCAGCCAACTGCTGCAAGGCCGACTGGCGATGCTGGCGGCCAAGGACCGCGAGCAGTTGATCGAGCAGCCCCAGGCATTCATCCAGCAACGGCTGCAGGGCCTGTTCGACCCTTTCGGCGGCTTCACCCTGGTGCCGAGCCAGGATGACTGGCTGGGCCTGAGCGGACGCATCCAGAACAGTCAGCCGCAGCACGGCGCGGTGCAGCTGGATATCGGCAGCGGCGCCCTGGTAGCCGAGGCCGACGGCAAGCACTGGGTGCTGCTGCGGGCGCGCACCAGCGGCAATGCCTTCGACATGCAACTGCCGCTGCAGGTGGCCGAGTTGCTGCGTGATAGTCGCCAGCAGGCCGACCAACAGCAGGTGCAACTGCTGGCCGCCAGCGGCCTGCTGTACGCCGCCAACGGGCAACAGCAGGCCACCCGGGAAATCACCTGGGTCGGTGGCGGCGCGACCCTGGGCATTCTGTTGCTGTTGCTCCTGGCATTCCGCCGCTGGCGTGTCCTGCTGGCCTTCGTTCCGGTGCTGGTGGGCATGCTGTTCGGTGCCGTGGCCTGCGTCGCCTTGTTTGGCCGTATGCATGTCATGACCCTGGTACTGGGCTCAAGCCTGATCGGCGTGGCGGTCGATTACCCGCTGCATTACCTGTCCAAGAGCTGGAGCCTGAAACCCTGGCACAGCTGGCCGGCCCTGCGCCTGACCCTGCCAGGGCTGAGCCTGAGCCTGGTGACCAGTTGCATCGGCTACCTGGCCCTGGCCTGGACCCCATTCCCGGCCCTGACCCAGATCGCGGTGTTTTCTGCCGCCGGCCTGGTGGGGGCCTACCTGTCGGCAGTGTGCCTGTTGCCGGCGCTGCTCAAGGGCGTCGAGTTGCGCCCGGCGCAGTGGCCGTTGCGGGTAGCCGAAGCCCTGCTCAAGGTCCGCGCTGCGCTGCTCAAACGCGTGCCGAGCCCGGTGCTGCTGGCCCTGCTGGCACTGTTCTGTGCCGCGGGCCTGTGGCAACTGAGCAGCAAGAACGATATCCGCCAGTGGGTCGGTGCGCCGCCGCAACTGCTGCAAGAGGCCCAGGCCATTGCGCGGATTACCGGCTATCAACCCACCAGCCAGTTCTTCCTGGTGCGTGCCGCCAACCAGCCACAGTTGCTGGAGCGCCTGGACACCCTGGACCAGCGCCTGCAACCGTTGGTGAGCCAGGGCAAGCTCAAGGGCTACCTGTCCCTGAACCAACTGGTCAGCCAGCCCGAGGTACAGCAGCAGGTGCGTGAAGCCCTCAAGCAACTGCCGAAATTCTGGCAACCGTTGCTGGACTTGGGCGTGCCTCTTGATGCACTGCAAAACGAGCTGAGCCAGCTCCAGGCGCTGCCCATCGAAGATATCGATGCCGCTCTGCGCGGCCCATTGGCCGAACCCTATCGTTCGCTGTGGCTGGGCAGCAATGATAACGGCGTGGCCGCCATGATCAGCTTGCAAGGTCTGAACGATGCCGCCCTGCTGCGGGTGCAGGCCGAGGGCCTGCCAGGCGTGCAACTGGTGGATCGCCTGGGCGACCTGAACCGGGTGTTCGCCGCCACCCAGGTCAGCGCCGCCGAACTCAAGCTGGCCTCTTGCGTGTTGATCGTGCTGCTGTTGATCCTGCCCTTCGGTTTCGGTGGTGCCCTGCGCCTGGTGGCCCTGCCGTTGCTGGCAGCCCTGTGCAGCCTGGCCAGCCTCGGCTGGCTGGGTCAGCCGCTGACCCTGTTCAGCCTGTTTGGCCTGCTGCTGGTGACCGCCATCAGCGTCGACTACGCGATCCTCATGCGCGAGCAGATCGGCGGCGCCGCGGTGAGCTTGCTGGGCACCCTGCTCGCGGCCCTGACCACTTGGCTGTCGTTCGGCCTGTTGGCCATTTCCAGCACCCCGGCGGTGAGCAACTTCGGCCTGGCGGTGAGCCTGGGGCTGGCCTTCAGCTTTATCCTCGCGCCCTGGGCCGGCCACACGCCGCACCCGGCAACCGACGCGCAGCGTTCGCCATGCTGACCTTACTGTTCTGGCTGCTGGCCCTGGCCCTGTTCGCCCTGGCCACTCAAATCGGCCGACGTTTCGGCCTGATCCCGATCGTCAGCCAACTGCTGCTGGCGACCTTCGGCCTGCCCTTGTTGATGCTGCTGTGGATCGAACCGCACTGGCAGCTCAGCGGTGCGCAACTGGTGTCGCCGCAATGGCTCAAGCACCTCTACAGCCTGAGCTTCGCCCTGCTGCTGGGGCACATCCTCAGTGACGTGATCGACCTGCGCCTGGATCGCCATAGCCTGAAGATCGCCGTGCCGAGCTTCTGCATACCCTTCGCCTGCGGCCTGGCGACAGCCCTCTGGCTGCTGCCGGCGCAACCCTGGCTGAGCTCCCTGGCCGTGGGCCTGCTATTCGCCATTACCGCGATCCCTGTGCTCTACCTGTACCTGCGGCACATCCAGTACCCGGCCGCTGCCACCCGGCGCCTGGTGCAGACCGCGATCCTCATCGACCTGGCCTGCTGGAGCCTGTTCGCCCTGGCCCAGGGCAGCCTGCACCTGGGCAGCCTGTTGCTGCCCCTGGCCGGCGCCTGCCTGCCGCTGCTGCTGCGGGCCCTGGGTTTGCGCCAGCCGATGCTGCACAGCCTGGGCTTCTTCGGCCTGCTGGTGGTGGCCGAGCACTACAAGCTCAATGCGCTGATTTTCGGCATCGGCTACCTGCTGTGCATGGCCAGCCTCAAGCTGGCGCTGGTGCTGCCGTTAAAGGCTGCCTGGATGAACCGCTTGCAGACCTTTATCGCCATCCCGCTGATCCTCACCTTCGGCATCGTGCAGATCAACGTGCACAGCGCCCTGGACAGCCTCGGCGGGGTGCAGCTGGCGGCGCTGCTGCTGTTGCCGATCGCCAGCAAGCTGCTGGGCAACTGGCTGGGCCTGGCCTGGGCCGGCGCGTCCTTCGAGGGTGCCAGCCGCTGGCGGGAAAGCCTGCTGCTGAACATTCGCGGCTTGAGCGAGATCGTGTTTCTCAACCTGCTGCTGCAACAACAGCTGATCAGCCCGGCGCTGTACTTCGCGCTGATGCTCATGGGGCTGATCGCCACCCTGCTGCCGGCCCTGGCCGGTTTGCACAAAACCCCCGTGGCTGCGACGAACGTGGCCCCTTTGAATCTGAACATCGCCGAACCGGCAAGGAGCCCCAGTGCCAACAGTTGAAATGCAACGTCGCCAGGTCGTGGTGATCGGTGCCGGCCCCTCGGGGGCCATCGCGGCCGCGCTGCTCAAGCGCCAGGGCCACGACGTGCTGATCGTCGAGCGTCAACATTTCCCACGGTTCTCCATCGGTGAAAGCCTGCTTTCCCACTGCCTGGATTTCGTCGAAGAGGCCGGCATGCTGGAGGCGGTGCAAGCCGCCGGCTTCCAACTCAAGAACGGCGCGGCCTTTGCCTGGGGCGAGCACTACAGCGCCTTCGATTTCGGCGACACCTTCAGCCAGGGCAAGCCCAGCGCGTTCCAGGTTCAGCGGGCTGATTTCGACAAGCTGCTGGCCGACCAGGCAGCCCTGCAAGGGGTTGAGATCCGCTATGGCGAGGAGATCGTCGCGGTGGACGTCGAGCGTGCGCTGCCGCAACTGGACTGCCGCCGCGAAGACGGCAGCCAGTACCGCATCGAGGCCGACTTCATCCTCGACGCCAGCGGCTACGGCCGAGTCCTGCCGCGGCTGCTGGCGCTGGAGGCGCCGTCGAACTTCCCGGTGCGCCGGGCCGTGTTCACCCACGTCGAAGACCGCATCGACTGCGAGCATTTCGACCGCAACAAGATCCTCATCACCACCCACCCGGAACACCGTGACATCTGGTTCTGGAGCATCCCCTTCAGCAACGGGCGCTGCTCGGTGGGCGTGGTGGCTGCCGATGCGCACTTCGCCGGACGCGATGGCGACCTGGACGCCTGCCTGCGCGGTTTCATCGCCGAAACCCCGAGCCTCGCCAAAGTCCTGCAATACGCCGAGTGGGACACCCCGGCACGGACCATCGGCGGCTACTCGGCCAACGTCACCACCTTGCACGGCCCCGGCTTCGCCCTGCTGGGCAACGCCGCGGAATTCCTCGACCCGGTGTTCTCCTCCGGAGTGACCATCGCCATGCGCTCCTCGAGCATGGCCGCCGCCGTACTGCACCGTCAGTTGCAGGGCGAGCACGTCGACTGGCATAGCGAATTCGCCGAACCACTCAAGCGTGGCGTGGACACCTTCCGCTGCTATGTCGAGGGCTGGTACGCCGGGACCTTCCAGGACGTGATCTACCACCCGGGCAGCTCGCCGGAGATCCGCCGCATGATCAGCTCGATCCTGGCCGGTTACGCCTGGGATGAGCGCAACCCCTTCGTCAGCGAACCCAAGCGCCGGCTCAAGGCCCTGTCGGAAGTCTGCGCGAGGGACTGCGTATGAGCGATCAATCCAGCCAATACCTGAGCGACAGCTACGTCGAGGAAACCCGCTTCGGCTTCTGGTTCCTGCGCAGCCACACCTGGCAACACCACGTGCTGCGGGTGGCGATCAATGACCTGCGCTCGCTGTTCGACGGCGAGCCGCCCAGCCACCCGGTGCTGCTGGATGCCGGCTGCGGCCAGGGCAAGTCCTTCCAGTACCTGCGCCAGGTATTCGCTCCGCAGCGCCTGATCGGCCTCGACGCCGACCCCCACAGCCTCCAGCTCAGCGCCGAAGAAGCCCGCCGCCAGCAGCTTCAGGTGGAGCTGATCGGCAGCGACTGCGCCACCCTGGAGCTGGCTGATGCCAGCGTCGACCTGCTGTTCTGCCACCAGACCTTCCATCATCTGGTGGAGCAGCAACAGGCCCTGGCCGAGTTCTACCGGGTGCTCAAGCCCGGGGGTTACCTGCTGTTCGCCGAATCCACCGAGGCCTACATCGATACCTGGGTGATTCGCTGGCTGTTCCGCCATCCGATGCAGGTGCAGAAAAGCGCCGCCGAATATTTGCAGATGATTCGTCAGCAGGGCTTTGAATTCGGCCCGCAGAACGTGTCTTATCCCTACCTGTGGTGGAGCCGCGCCAAGGACTTCGGCCTGCTGGAACGCTTCGGCCTGCGCCAGCCACCGCCGGTGGGCCAGCGCGAGGAAACCCTGGTCAACGTGGTGGCCCGCAAGCCCCTGAATAGCCCTGCTGCCGAGGAAGACCTGTCCGAATGATCCGCGCCCTGCTGCTCGGTTGTGTCCTGTTGCTGAGCGCTTGCGTCAGTCAGGCTCCGCTGCCCGAGAGCAGCCCCTCGCTGGCGTTGCCTCTGCAGTTGCATGTGCAGCGCGAGGCTGAAGGCCAGCGCCAGGACTGGCTGCTGGTGATCCAGGCCGAAGGCCCGAGCTTGCGCTGGTCGCTGATGGACCCCCTGGGCATTCCCCAGGCCCGCCAGCGCCTGGTCAATGGCCAGTGGCAGGCCGACGGCCTGCTGCCGCCCAACCCGGAAGCCCGGGAGCTGTTCGCCGCTTTGCTGTTCGCCCTGACGCCCGCAGCCGAACTGACGGCCAACTACCCCGGTGCCCGACAACAGGGCGCCCAACGCACCCTCGGCCCACGCTGGCGGATTGACTATCAACAACCTCTGGATTTCGAGTTGAACCTGCCTCAAGGCCCGCACTACCACATCACCGCCCTGCGCTCCGAGGCCGTGCCATGACGGCTTACCTGAATGCCCTGGGGGTGATCTGCGCCCTGGGCCGCAATTGCCAGGAAGTCGCTCGCAACCTGTTGGCCGGCGACTGCTCGGGCATGCGTGACGAAAGCCATTGGGTGCCCGAGCGCACCCTGCCAGTGGCTGCGGTGCGTGGCCCATTGGCCGGTATGCCGGCCGGCCTTGAAGCGCAGAACAGCCGCAACAACCAGTTGCTGCTGGAGGCCACGCTGCAGATCACGGACGATATCCAGCAGGTGATCCAGCGCTACGGTCGCAGCCGCATCGGCATTGTCCTGGGCACCAGTACCTCGGGGATCGACGAAGCCAGCCGTGGCATCGCCCACTACCTGCAGGACCGGCAATTCCCGGCAGAGTACGACTACCGCCAACAGGAACTCAGCGCCCCGGCGAACTTCCTCGCCGACTGGCTGCAATTGAGTGGCCCGGCCTATGTGATTTCCACCGCCTGCACCTCCAGCGCCCGGGCCCTGATCAGTGCCCGGCGCCTGCTCGACCTGGGCCTGTGCGACGCCGTGCTGTGCGGCGGGGTCGACAGCCTGTGCAAGCTGACCCTCAACGGCTTCAGGTCCCTGGAGGCGGTTTCCGGGCAACGCTGCAATCCGTTTTCGCGCAACCGCGACGGAATCAACATCGGTGAAGCGGCGGTGCTGTTCCTGATGAGCCGCGAGCCCGCCGGCGACGCCCCCATCGCCCTACTGGGCGGAGGGGCCAGCTCCGACGCCTACCATATTTCCGCCCCGGCCCCCGATGGCCGCGGCGCCCTGCAGGCCATGAGCCTGGCCTTGCGCAGCGCCGGCCTGCAGCCGCAGCAGATCGGCTACCTGAACCTGCATGGCACCGCCACCCTGCACAACGACGCCATGGAAAGCCTGGCCGTGACCCAGCTGTTCCCCGAAGGCGTGCCCTGCTCTTCGACCAAGCCCATGAGCGGCCACACCCTGGGCGCCGCCGGGGCCCTGGAAGCGGCGTTCTGCTGGCTCAGCCTGAGCGCCGAGAACCCCGGCCACGCGCTACCGCCGCACCTCTGGGACGCCCAGGCCGACCCGGCCCTGCCGGTGCTGCGCTGGGTCACCCCGGCCGACCACCTGGACCCGCACGCACCGCGCCGCCTGATGAGCAACTCCTTCGCCTTCGGCGGCAACAACGTCAGCCTGATAATCGGAGACGCCCCATGATTGACTGGCCGCTCGCCGAGTTGCTGCCCCATGCCGGGGACATGATCCTCATCGATCAAGTCCTGGCCTTTGATGAAGAACAGATCCGCACCCGCCTCGAAGTCCGTCCCGGTGGCCTGTTCAATCGCCCCGACGGCAGCCTGCCGGCCTGGGTCGGCGTCGAGCTGATGGCCCAGAGCGTGGCCGCCTACGCCGGTTGCCGCGCCCGCCAGCAGGGCCTGCCGGTGGAGCTGGGCTTTCTTCTCGGCACCCGTAAATTCGAATGCAATGTCGAGCACTTTGCCGTCGGCAGCACCTTGGAAATCCATGCCCTGCGCTCTCTGGAAGACGACAACGGCATGGGTGTGTTCGAGTGCCACCTCACCGGCCCCGGCATCACCGCCAGCGCGCGCCTGAACGTGTTCCGCCCGCCCCAGGCCGCCGACTACCTGCATGAAACACCTGCCTCTTCTACAGGAACCCCGTCATGACTGACTCCGTACTGGTCACCGGCTCCAGCCGTGGCATTGGCCGGGCCATCGCCCTGCGTCTGGCCCGGGCCGGGTATGACCTGGTGCTGCACTGCCGCAGTGGCCGCACCGAAGCCGACGCCGTCAAGGCCGAAGTCGAGGCCCTGGGCCGCAGCGCCCGCGTCCTGCAATTCGATGTCTCGGACCGGGAGGCCTGCCGGGCTGCCCTGGAGGCCGATGTCGAAGCCCATGGCGCCTATTACGGCGTGGTACTGAACGCCGGCCTGACCCGCGACGGCGCCTTCCCGGCCCTCAGCGAAGAGGACTGGGACCAGGTGCTGCGCACCAACCTCGACGGTTTCTACAACGTCCTGCACCCAGTAATGATGCCGATGATCCGCCGCCGTGCAGCCGGGCGCATCGTCTGCATCACCTCGGTGTCGGGGCTGATCGGTAACCGTGGCCAGGTCAACTACAGCGCCTCCAAGGCCGGGGTGATCGGCGCCGCCAAGGCCTTGGCCATCGAGCTGGGCAAGCGCAAGATCACCGTCAACTGTGTCGCTCCGGGGCTGATCGACACCGCCATGCTGGATGAAAACGTGCCGGTGGAAGAACTGCTGAAAATGATTCCCGCCCAGCGCATGGGCACCCCGGAAGAAGTGGCCGGCGCGGTGAACTTCCTGATGTCCGCCGAAGCGTCCTACATCACCCGCCAGGTGCTGGCGGTGAACGGGGGCCTGTGCTGATGAAGCGTGTGGTCGTCACCGGCATGGCCGGCATCACCTCCCTGGGCAACGACTGGGCCAGCATCGCTGAACGCTTTGGCGCCAACCGCAGCGGCATCCGGCGCATGGACGAGTGGGACCGGTTCAGCGAACTCAATACTCGCCTGGCCGGCCCCATCGATGATTTCCAGGTGCCCGCACACTGGACCCGCAAGCAGCTGCGCAGCATGGGTCGAGTCTCGCGGCTCGCCGTCGGGGCTGCCGAGCAGGCGCTGGCCGACGCCGGGTTGCTGGGCGACCCGTCGATCAAGGACGGGCGCATGGGCGTGGCCTGTGGCTCGTCCACCGGCAGCACCGACGAGATCAAGGCCTTCGGCAACATGCTGCTGAACTCGGTGGCAGAAGGACTCAACGCCAACTCCTACGTGCGCATGATGCCCCACACCACGGCAGCCAATATCAGCATCTTCTTCGGCCTCACCGGGCGCCTGATCCCCACCTCCAGTGCCTGCACCAGCGGTAGCCAGGGCATCGGCTACGCCTATGAGGCGATCAAGTTCGGGCGCCTGCCGCTGATGCTGGCTGGCGGCGCCGAAGAGCTGTGCCCCACCGAGGCCATGGTGTTCGACGCACTCTACGCCACCAGCCTGAAGAACGATGCGCCGCACACCAGTCCCCGGCCCTACGATTGCGATCGCGATGGCCTGGTGATCGGTGAAGGCGGCGGCATGCTGGTGCTGGAGGAACTGGAGCACGCCCTGGCCCGTGGCGCGCGCATCCACGCGGAAATCGTCGGTTTCGGCAGCAACGCCGATGGCCAGCACACCACTCGGCCCGAACAAAGCACCATGCGCCGGGCCATGGAGCTGGCACTGGAGGACGCAACCCTGGCACCGACGGCCATTGGTTATGTGAACGGCCACGGCACCGCCACCGAACAGGGCGACATCGCTGAAACCCAGGCCACCAGCAGCTTGTTCGGCAGCCGCATGCCCATCAGTTCGCAGAAGAGCTTTCTCGGCCATACCCTGGGCGCCTGCGGTGCACTGGAATCCTGGTTCAGCATCGAGATGCTCAACCGCGACCTGTACGTGCACACCTGCAACCTGGATCAGGTCGACCCCCGCTGCGGCGAGCTGGACTACCTGCGGGACGGCTTTCGCGCCATGAGCCACGAATACGTGATGAACAACAACTTTGCCTTTGGCGGCGTCAACACTTCGTTGATCTTCCGCCGCTGGCCCTAATGCCTCACTTCACTGGAGAAATGGAATGTCTTCCCTGCTTCGCGCCACCCTCATCGTCCTCGCCCTGCTCAGCGTCACTGCCTGTACCAGCAAGCGGATGTACACCCCCAACCGAGTGCTCCCGGCCACCATCCAGGCCGACCAGGAGCAGGTCAAACAAGCGATCCTGAAAAACCTGGTGGCCCGCAAGTGGACCGTACAGCGCATCAGCCCGGAACTGATCCAGGCCGAGATCACCGTGCGCCAGCAGTTCCACGCGGAGATCGATATCCAGTACTCCGCCAACCACTACAAGATCGTCTACCGCGACAGCCGCGACATGGACTACAAGGACGGCAAGATCCACAAGAACTACATCCGCTGGGTGCGCCTGCTGGACAAGGGTATCTTGCGCGAACTGCGGGACAACCAGAATGAGCGGACCGCGCAACAGCTGTCCGACACGGCGGCCAAGGCCTTCCCTGCGCCGTAATGATTCCTGCCCTGTGACCCCGCTCACAGGGCTGCTTTGCCCCCTTTGCACGTCAAGGAGAATACGATGCGTTTGAAGACTCTGGCGGCCACCGTCACCCTGCTGCTCTGCACCCTGCCCGGCGTCAGCCAGGCTCGCGACACCACCCTGTACCTGCCCTTCGACAAAGTCGTGGCCGAAGCCATCAGCACCGGCAAGATCGACGGCAGCGTGAAGTTTTACCTGGCGGGCAACAAGCCCACCGGCAAGGTCTCGGTACTGAGCCCGGGCGCGGTCACCAACAAGAAGACCAACGCTTTCGGCAAGGCCGACCAGGTGGCCTGCGAATGGGCCCTGCAGTCGGCGCTGATCACCCTGCATGAAGCGGCGAAGAAAGTCGGCGCCAATGCGGTGACCGACATCGCCAGCTTCTACAAGAGCCATGAGCGCAAGGATGCCACCACTTACGAATGCCACGCCGGCGCGATCATGGCGGGCGTCGCCCTGCGCGGTGATCTGTCCAAGGTCCAGTGAGCTGAGTCCTGCGGATGCTGAAGGGCGCCTTGGGGCGCCCTTTTTTGTTGCACGCCAGCGCCTCGAACTGCGCCAATCCCCGTCTACACTCGCAGCAGCAGGCTGAGTCACCGCAGCCTGCGCAAGCCGCATGGCGACGGGATGCTGTCGGGCACCAGCCCGGTCGGCCGATGTGCAATGGCGGCTGTCCTTTCACGTCCGTCAAGGAGCCGACCATGCAAGTGAAAGCACTGATTGCCGTGGCCCTGCTATCCAGCCTGAGCGTCCCCAGCCAGGCCACCAACCTGATGTACATGCCCTTCGAAAAAGTCGTCGCCGATGCCCAGCGCGCCGGGCGCCTGGACGGCAGTGTGAGCTTCTACCTGATGGGCAACCCACACCCGCCAGTGCTTGCAGTCAAGGTCACCGAGCTGCCCACCAACAAGAAAACCAATGCCAGCAACAAGAGCGATATCGACGCCTGCGAGTGGGCCCTGCAATCGGCACTGATCACCCTGCAAGCCGCAGCCAAAAAGGTCGGGGCCAATGCCGTGACCAACATCGTCAGCTACTACAAGCATCACGTGCGCAAGGACCTCAATACCTACGAGTGCCACGCCGGGGTGCTGATGGCGGGCGTGGCCTTGCGCGGCGACCTGGTGTTCCTGCAGGCCCCTGAGCGGCCCAATAGCTCAGGTCGCGGCCCCGGTCTTGCGCGTCAGTAGCTCGACAAACGCTTTGGCCATGGGCGAGCACTGGTCCTTGCGCTGTACCAGCCACACCGCCGACATGGCCTCGGGATCCAGCAAGCGGCGATAGACCACACCGTCGATGCGCATGCGCTGATAGGACGCCGGCAGCACCGAGACACCAAGACCGGCCGCCACCAGGCCGATGATGGTCATGGCTTCCGCCGCCTCCTGGGCGAAATGCGGAGTGAAGCCGGCATCCCGGGACAGCGTCAGCAACTGGGCATACAGGCCGCTGCCATAGCTGCGAGGGAAGAACACAAAGGGCTCGTTGGCCAGTTCCACCAGGTGCACCCCCTCTGCACTGCCACTGGCCAACGGGTGCTTGGAACTGAGCACCGCTACCAGCGGCTCGCGCAGCAACTCCACCACCGACAAGGAATCCGGCAGCGGCAAGGGACGCATGATGCCGACTTGGATCGACTGGTCCACCAGGGCTTCGGCCACCTGGGTGCTGCTCATTTCCTTGAGCTTGAGATGTACCGCTGGAAAGCGCTGGCGAAAGGCGAAGATCGCCTGAGGAATCGTCGAGTTGAATGGGGCCGATGAGGTGAAGCCGATCTTCAACTCCCCCAGCTCGCCCAACTGCGCACGCCGCGCCACATCCGCGGCCTTGTCCACTTGGGCCAGCACCAGGCGTGCCTCTTCGAGAAACAGCCGCCCGGCTTCGCTGAGCTCGACCCGACGATTGGTACGCTCGAACAACCGTGCCCCCACCTCCTGCTCCAGTGCCTGGATCTGCTGGCTCAGGGGCGGCTGGGAGATGCCCAGCACCTGGGCCGCGCGGCCGAAATGCAGCTCTTCGGCGACGGCGATGAAGTAGCGCAGGTGACGCAATTCCATGGGGACCTCATCAAGTCTTTAAACCTATCAAACAGGTCGAACAATATATTGGAAAGAATCATTAGCCAGCTATATGCTTTTTCCATTGCCTGACCGGCTGCGTTCCCCCCCGAGGTCCCCCGTGAAATCCGCTGTTGCCGCTGTTGCCCCCACTGCCCATGAAACCCCTGCCACGCCCCTGGACGAGGTGGTCGCCCAGCTCAACGAGATCTACATCGAGAAAGGCACACCGATGTTCATGCGCACGGTGCTGGCCCTGTTCTCCGGGGGCTTCGCCACCTTCGCCTTGCTCTACTGCGTGCAACCGATGATGCCACTGCTGTCCCGGGACTTTTCCATCAACGCGGCCCAGAGCAGCCTGATTCTCTCGGTCGCCACCGGCATGCTGGCCATCGGGCTGTTGATCACCGGGCCGGTTTCCGACCGCATCGGGCGCAAGCCGGTAATGGTGGCAGCCCTGCTGGCCGCCGCCCTGTGCACCATCGCCAGCGCGCTGATGCCCAGTTGGCACGGGGTGCTGCTCATGCGCGCCCTGGTGGGCCTGTCCCTCAGCGGGCTGGCAGCGGTGGCCATGACTTACCTGAGCGAAGAGATCCACCCGCAGCACATCGGCCTGGCCATGGGCCTGTACATCGGTGGCAATGCCATTGGTGGCATGAGCGGGCGGCTGATCACTGGCGTATTGATCGACTTCGTCAGTTGGCACACGGCGATGCTGGTGATCGGCGGCCTGGCGCTGATTGCCGCGGCGGTGTTCTGGAGAATCCTTCCCGAGTCGCGCAATTTCCGTCCCCGCTCGCTGCACCCGCGCAGCCTGCTGGACGGCTTTGCCATGCACTTTCGCGATGCCGGGCTGCCCTGGCTGTTTCTCGAAGGCTTCCTGCTGATGGGGGCCTTCGTCACCCTGTTCAACTACATCGGCTATCGCCTGCTGGCCGAGCCCTATCACCTGAGCCAGGCCTGGGTCGGGATGCTCTCGGTGGTCTATCTGTCGGGGATCTACAGCTCGGCGAAGATTGGCGCCCTGGCGGACCAACTGGGCCGACGCCGAGTGCTGTGGGGCACCATTGTGCTGATGTTGGCGGGGATCGCCCTGACCCTGCTGAGCCCACTGTCCCTGATACTGATCGGCATGCTGCTGTTCACCTTCGGCTTCTTCGGCGCCCACTCGGTGGCCAGCAGCTGGATCGGCCGCCGGGCCACCAAGGCCAAGGGCCAGGCCTCATCGCTGTACCTGTTCAGCTACTACGCGGGTTCGAGCATTGCCGGAACCGCTGGCGGCGTGTTCTGGCACCTGGCGGGCTGGAACGGCATTGGCCTGTTTATCGGCGCCTTGCTGATCGGAGCCCTGCTGATCGCCATGAAGCTGGCCAAACTCCCTCCTTTGTAACGCCTAGCCTGCGTAGGAGCTGGCTTGCCAGCGAAGGCGGCCGCCAGACAGGCGCAAGTCTCGAGGGCCCATTCGCCAGCAAGCTGGCTCCTACACAGGCCGGGTCGTAGCCAATGGCCCTTGTAGGAGCTGGCTTGCCAGCGAAGACGGCCGCCAGACAGGCGCAAGTCTCGAAGACCCATTCGCCAGCAAGCTGGCTCCTACACAGGCCGGGTCGTAGCCAATGGCCCTTGTAGGAGCTGGCTTGCCAGCGAAGGCGGCCGCCAGACAGGCGCAAGTCTCGAGGGCCCATTCGCCAGCAAGCCAGCTCCTACACAGGGCGGATCGTAGCCAATGGCCCTTGTAGGAGCTGGCTTGCCAGCGAAGGCGACCGTCAGGCAGGTGCAAGTCGCGAGGGCCCATTCGCCAGCAAGCTGGCTCCTACAAAAAAGTGTTCGCCAATGAAAACGCCCGGCAGGTGCCGGGCGTTTTTTATGGGGTGGCGCTTATACGTGGTACTGCGCCGACAACTCGTGAACCGCTTCGAGGAAGGCCCCGGCATGCTCCGGTTTCACTTCAGGGGTGATGCCGTGGCCCAGGTTGAACACGTGGCCGCTGCCCTTGCCGTAGCTGGCAAGGATGCGTGCGACTTCAGTGCGAATCGCTTGCGGGTTGGCGTACAGCACCGTGGGGTCCATGTTGCCTTGCAGCGACACCTTGCTGCCGACCCGACGACGGGCTTCGCCGATGTCGCAGGTCCAGTCCAGGCCCAGGGCATCGGCGCCGGCGTCAGCAATGCTTTCCAGCCACAGGCCGCCACCCTTGGTGAACAGGATCACCGGAACCTTGCGCCCGTCGTGCTCGCGGATCAGGCCGCTGACGATCTTGCGCATGTAGGCCAGGGAGAACTCCTGGTAGGCCGCCGACGACAGGCTGCCGCCCCAACTGTCGAAGATCTGCACCGCTTGCGCACCGGCCAGGATCTGCCCGTTGAGGTAAGAAGTGACCGACTGCGCCAGCTTGTCCAGCAGCAGGTGCATGGCTTGCGGGTTGTCGTAGAGCATGGCCTTGGATTTGCGGAAGTCTTTCGACGAGCCGCCTTCGACCATGTAGGTGGCCAGGGTCCAGGGGCTGCCGGCGAAACCGATCAGCGGTACCCGGCCGTTGAGTTCACGACGAATGGTACTGACCGCATCCATCACGTAGCCCAGGTCCTTTTGCGGATCGGGGATCGGCAAGGCCTCGATGTCGGCCAGGGTGCTGACCACTTTCTTGAAGCGCGGACCTTCACCGGTCTCGAAGTACAGGCCTTGGCCCATGGCATCGGGGATGGTCAGGATATCCGAGAAAAGGATCGCCGCATCCAGCTGTGGATAGCGGTCCAGAGGCTGCAGAGTGACTTCACAGGCGAACTCCGGGTTCATGCACAGGCTCATGAAGTCACCGGCGTTGGCGCGGCTGGCACGGTATTCAGGCAAGTAGCGCCCGGCTTGCCGCATCATCCACACCGGGGTGACGTCTACGGGTTGCTTGAGCAGGGCACGAAGGAAACGGTCGTTCTTCAGGGCAGTCATGTCGGCATCCGGAAAAAAAGTGCGGGCATTTTCTCAGAGCGCGACATAAAAGGCACGGCAAGAGCCGTTTCTTTATGTCTATGGGGTCAATTTGTCACGGGGACGGGCACGGACCCCGTAGGAGCCAGCTTGCTGGCGAAGCGATCGACGCGGTGCAGCAACTGCACCGCGGTATCGTTGTTCGCCGGCAAGCCGGCTCCTACAAGGTGGGTCAGACGCCCAGGTAGTCGAGGATCCCTTCGGCGGCATTGCGCCCCTCGAAGATCGCCGTCACCACCAGGTCGGAACCGCGGACCATGTCGCCACCGGCAAAGATCTTCGGGTTACTGGTCTGGTGCTTGTACTGACCTTGCTCCGGAGCCACTACGCGGCCCTGGCTGTCGGTCTGGATGGCGAACTGCTCAAACCACGGCGCCGGGCTCGGACGGAAGCCGAAAGCGATGACCACGGCATCGGCCGGGATGATTTCTTCGGAACCCGGGATCGGCTCGGGGCTGCGGCGGCCACGGGCATCCGGCGCGCCGAGACGGGTCTCGACCACCTTCACGCCTTGGACCTTGTCTTCACCGACAATCGCAATCGGCTGGCGGTTGTAGAGGAATTTCACGCCTTCTTCCTTGGCGTTCTTCACCTCTTTGCGCGAGCCGGGCATGTTGGCTTCATCACGGCGATAAGCACAGGTCACCGACTTGGCACCCTGGCGGATCGAAGTCCGGTTGCAGTCCATCGCGGTGTCACCACCACCTAGCACCACCACCTTCTTGCCTTTCATGTCGACGAAGTCTTCCGGCGACTTTTCAAAGCCCAGGTTGCGGTTGACGTTGGCAATCAGGAAGTCCAGCGCGTCATACACGCCCGGCAGGTCCTCACCGGCAAAACCACCCTTCATGTAGGTGTAGGTGCCCATGCCCATGAACACCGCGTCGTATTCAGCCAGCAGTTGCTCCATGGTCACATCCTTGCCCACCTCGGTGTTGAGGCGGAACTCGATGCCCATGCCAGTGAAGACTTCGCGACGATTGCTCAGCACGGTCTTTTCCAGCTTGAACTCGGGGATGCCGAAGGTCAGCAAGCCGCCGATTTCCGGGTTCTTGTCGAACACCACCGGGGTCACGCCGCCCCGCACCAGCACGTCGGCGCAGCCCAGGCCCGCCGGGCCCGCGCCGATGATCGCCACGCGCTTGCCGGTGGGCTTGACCTTGGACATGTCCGGACGCCAGCCCATGGCAAAGGCGGTGTCGGTGATGTACTTCTCCACCGAACCGATGGTCACTGCACCAAAACCGTCGTTGAGGGTGCAAGCACCCTCGCACAGGCGATCCTGTGGACAAACCCGGCCGCAGACTTCCGGCAGGGTGTTGGTCTGGTGCGACAGCTCGGCGGCGGCGAGGATGTTGCCCTCGGCCACCAGCTTGAGCCAGTTGGGAATGAAGTTGTGCACCGGGCACTTCCATTCACAGTACGGGTTGCCGCAGCCCAGGCAACGGTGGGCCTGGTCGGCCGACTGCTGGGGTTTGAAGGGTTCGTAGATCTCCACGAACTCTTTCTTGCGCTGACGCAACAGTTTCTTCTTCGGATCCTTGCGCCCGACCTCGATGAACTGGAAGTCGTTATTCAGACGTTCAGCCATTGTTAAAACCTCATCAAACTTCTCAGGCGCATATCACTGCGGGTTGGCACGGGTGCTGGAAAGCAACGATTTCAAGCTGGCAGCCTTTGGCTTGACCAACCAGAAACGCCGCAGATAGTCATCGAGGTTCTCGGCGAGTTCACGACCCCACTCGCTGTCGGTTTCCTCGACGTACTCGTTCAGCACACGCTGCAGGTGGCTGCGATAGGACTCCATCGCTTCGCCGCTGATCCGTTGGATCTCCACCAGTTCGTGGTTGACCCGGTCAACGAAGGTGTTGTCCTGGTCGAGCACGTAGGCGAAACCGCCGGTCATGCCTGAGCCGAAGTTGTAACCGGTCTTGCCCAGTACGCAGACAAAACCACCGGTCATGTACTCGCAGCAGTGATCGCCCGTGCCTTCCACCACAGTGTGGGCACCGGAGTTGCGCACGGCGAAACGCTCGCCTGCAGTGCCGGCGGCGAACAACTTGCCGCCGGTAGCACCGTACAGGCAGGTGTTGCCGATAATGGCACTGTCCTGAGTCTTGTAGAGGCTGCCCTTGGGCGGAACGATCACCAGCTTGCCGCCGGTCATGCCCTTGCCCACGTAGTCGTTGGCATCGCCTTCCAGGTACAGGTTCAGGCCACCGGCGTTCCACACGCCGAAGCTCTGGCCCGCAGTACCTTTGAAGCGGAAGGTGATCGGCGCCTGGGCCATGCCCTGGTTGCCATGGAGCTTGGCGATTTCGCCGGAAATCCGTGCGCCGATGGAGCGGTCGCAGTTGCAGATATCCAGAGCGAAGTCGGCGCCGCTCTTGTCATTGATCGCCGCGCGGGCCATCTCGACCATCTTCTCGGCCAACAGGCCTTTGTCGAATGGCGGGTTGCGCTGCACCTGGCAGAACTGTGGCTTGTCTGCCGGGATGTGGTCGCTGCCCAGCAGCGGCGTCAGGTCCAGGTGCTGCTGCTTGGCAGTCTGACCTTCCAGTACCTCCAGCAGATCAGTACGCCCGATCAATTGCTCAAGGGAACGCACGCCCAGCTTGGCCAGCCACTCACGGGTTTCTTCGGCAACGTAGGTGAAGAAGTTCACCACCATGTCGACGGTGCCGATGTAGTGATCCTTGCGCAGCTTCTCGTTCTGGGTCGCGACGCCGGTGGCGCAGTTGTTCAGGTGACAAATACGCAGGTATTTGCAGCCCAGGGCAATCATCGGCGCGGTGCCGAAGCCGAAGCTTTCGGCGCCGAGAATGGCCGCCTTGATCACGTCGAGGCCGGTCTTCAAGCCACCGTCGGTCTGTACCCGCACCTTACCGCGCAAGTCGTTGCCGCGCAGGGTCTGGTGGGTTTCCGCCAGGCCCAGTTCCCACGGTGCACCGGCGTACTTGATCGAGGTCAGCGGCGAGGCGCCGGTGCCACCGTCGTAGCCGGAGATGGTGATCAGGTCGGCATAAGCCTTGGCCACACCGGCGGCAATGGTGCCGACACCGGCTTCCGCCACCAGCTTCACCGAGACCAGCGCCTGCGGATTGACCTGCTTGAGGTCAAAGATCAGTTGCGACAAGTCTTCGATGGAATAGATATCGTGGTGCGGCGGTGGCGAGATCAGGGTCACGCCGGGAACCGCGTAGCGCAGCTTGGCGATCAGGCCATTGACCTTGCCGCCTGGCAGTTGGCCGCCCTCGCCGGGCTTGGCGCCCTGGGCCACCTTGATCTGCAGCACTTCGGCGTTGACCAGGTATTCCGGGGTTACCCCGAAACGACCGGTGGCCACTTGCTTGATCTTCGAGCTCTTGATGGTGCCGTAGCGCGCCGGGTCTTCGCCGCCTTCGCCGGAGTTGGAACGCGCACCGAGGCGGTTCATGGCTTCGGCCAGGGCTTCGTGGGCCTCGGGCGACAGGGCGCCCAGGGAGATACCGGCGGAGTCGAAGCGTTTGAGGATCGACTCCAAAGGCTCGACTTCGCTGAGATCCATCGGCGTGTCCAGGGTCTTCACCTGGAACAGGTCGCGGATCATCGACACCGGACGGTTGTCCACCAGCGCGGTGTATTCCTTGAACTTGGCGTAGTCGCCCTGCTGCACGGCGGCTTGCAGGGTGTTGACTACGTCCGGGTTGTAGGCGTGGTACTCGCCACCGTGGACGAACTTCAGCAGGCCGCCTTGCTGGATCGGCTTGCGCGGGCTCCAGGCTTCGGTCGCCAGGGCTTTCTGCTCGGCTTCGATGTCGACAAAGCGCGCGCCCTTGATCCGGCTCGGTACGCCGCGAAAGCTCAGGTTGCAGACTTCCTCTGACAGGCCAATGGCTTCGAACAGCTGCGCACCACGGTAGGAGGTGATGGTGGAGATGCCCATCTTCGAGAGGATCTTCAACAGGCCCTTGGTGATGCCCTTGCGGTAGTTCTTGAACACCTCATAGAGGTCGCCCAGGACTTCACCGGTACGGATCAGGTCGCCCAGCACTTCGTAGGCCAGGAACGGATAGACCGCCGAGGCGCCAAAGCCGATCAGCACCGCGAAATGATGCGGATCGCGGGCGGTGGCGGTTTCCACCAGGATGTTGGAGTCGCAGCGCAGGCCCTTTTCGGTCAGGCGGTGATGCACCGCGCCGGTGGCCAGGGACGCGTGGATCGGCAACTTGCCGGGAGCGATATGACGGTCACTGAGGACGATCTGGGTGCGGCCGGCTCGGGCGGCTTCTTCAGCCTGGTCGGCGACATTGCGGATCGCCGCTTCCAGGCCGACGCTCTCGTCGTAGTTCAGGTCGATGATCTGCCGCTCGAAGCCCGGGCGATCGAGGTTCATCAGCGAACGCCACTTGGCCGGGGAAATCACCGGCGAGCTGAGGATCACCCGCGAAGCGTGCTCAGGCGACTCCTGGAAGATATTGCGCTCGGCACCGAGGCAGATCTCCAGGGACATGACGATGGCTTCGCGCAGCGGGTCGATCGGCGGGTTGGTGACCTGGGCGAACTGCTGGCGGAAGTAGTCGTAGGGGGTACGCACGCGCTGGGACAGCACCGCCATCGGCGTGTCGTCGCCCATGGAGCCCACTGCTTCGTAGCCCTGCTCGCCCAGTGGGCGCAGCACCTGGTCACGCTCTTCGAAGGTGACCTGGTACATCTTCATGTACTGCTTGAGCTGGTCGACGTCGTAGAAAGCCGAACCGTGGTCGTTGTCTTCCATGGTGGCCTGGATACGCAGGGCATTCTTGCGCAGCCATTGCTTGTACGGATGACGGGACTTCAAGCGGTTGTCGATGGCGTCGGTGTCGAGGATCTGCCCGGTCTCGGTGTCCACGGCGAAGATCTGCCCCGGGCCGACACGGCCCTTGGCGATCACGTCTTCAGGCTGGTAGTTCCAGACGCCGATTTCCGAAGCCAGGGTGATGAAACCATTCTTGGTGGTGACCCAGCGCGCCGGACGCAGACCATTACGGTCCAGCAGGCAGACGGCGTAGCGGCCGTCGGTCATGACCACACCGGCAGGGCCGTCCCACGGCTCCATGTGCATCGAGTTGTACTCATAGAACGCCCGCAAGTCGGGGTCCATGGTCTCGACGTTCTGCCACGCTGGCGGAATGATCATGCGCACGCCGCGGAACAGGTCGATGCCGCCGGTGACCATCAGTTCGAGCATGTTGTCCATGCTTGAGGAGTCGGAACCCACACGGTTGACCAGCGGGCCGAGTTCTTCCAGGTCCGGGATCAGGTCGTTAGCGAACTTGGTGCGACGAGCAACCGCCCAGTTGCGGTTGCCGGTGATGGTATTGATCTCGCCGTTGTGGGCAAGGAAGCGAAATGGCTGGGCCAACGGCCATTTCGGCAGGGTGTTGGTGGAGAAGCGCTGGTGGAACACGCAAATCGCGGTTTGCAGGCGCGGATCGCCCAGGTCCGGATAGAAGGCGGCGAGGTCCGCCGGCATCATCAGGCCTTTATAGATGATGGTCTTGTGGGAAAAGCTGCAGATGTAGTGGTCAGTGTCGGCGGCGTTGGCCACCGAGGAGCGCCGACGGGAGCTGAACAGCTTGATGGCGAAATCCTGATCGCTCAGGCCTTCGGCACCGATGAACACTTGCTCGATCTGCGGCAGGCGCTCCAGGGCCAGGCGCCCGAGCACACGGGTGTCGATCGGCACTTTGCGCCAGCCCACCAACTGCAGGCCGGCGGCGAGGATCTCGCGATTCATGTTCTCGCGAGCGGCTTCGGCCTTCACCGGATCCTGGTTGAAGAACACCATGCCCACCGCATATTGCTTGGGCAGGTCATGGCCGAAGTGTTCCTTGGCTATCGCGCGCAGGAACAGATCGGGCTTTTGCATCAGCAGACCGCAACCGTCGCCGGTCTTGCCGTCCGCGTTGATCCCACCGCGGTGGGTCATGCAGGTCAGGGCCTCAATGGCCGTTTTTAACAAGGTGTGACTGGGTTCGCCCTGCATATGGGCTATCAGGCCGAAACCACAGTTATCCTTAAATTCATCTGGTTGGTACAGACCTGCTTTCATAGACACTTTCTCACCAGGCTGCCTCTTATCGAGACAAATTTCTTTTCAATTCAACCACTTGTCATCCACGTCGAACGTACGTCGACTTTGTGGCGGCAAAAGGGAAGTCATTGTACACACCGACACAAAGGCTCACAAATTTAGCGACGATTTGTCGAAAATTTATGTCGCATTTATGAACGTTTTAAAGCGATACGCTGTGCTAGTCAAAATGTTTTGATCTTGACTGCCGCGACTCAAAAACTACTGTGACGCAGACACCACAAGGCACGCGGCCTGGAAGGCAGCATGCCGATGCGGAAATTTGAGGTTGCCGGGAGAGGCGGCCTGGGTAAGGCCGCCGAATCTTCAGCGGGTTGTTGCCAGTTCTTGTTGAACGCTAGCGACAGTGCGAGGCCAAGGTTTACCAGCCTGAACCTTCGCTGGCAAGGATTTGATGGCGCTGACCGCTGCATCGCGGCTGGAGAAGTTGCCGTAGGTGATCACATACAGCGGCTTGCCGTTGAGGACTTTCTTGAAGTAGCGGTATTCGCCGCCCTGTTCCTTGACGAAGTTCTGCGCAGTGGCTTCCGAGCTGGTACCGAGGATCTGCACCACATAGTTGCCTGGCGCCTGCCCGGCGTACCAGCTGCCACCGGCGGCCTTGGCCACGGTGACCGGCTTTTCTGCCGGCTTGGCGGCTGCAGCAGGTTTGGCGGCCAGTGGTTTTTCCACTGGCTTGGCCGCAGGAACCGGCTTGGCGCTGGCAACCTGGGTCGGTGCTGGAGTTGGACGTGCTGCCGGTGTTGGGGTCGGACCGGCCGCTACACCACTAGGTGGCGCAATAGTGGTGACCGTCGGCGGAACGGCGCTGGAGCCTTCCACAGGAACCCCGTCATCGCCTTCGCTGATACCGCCTGCGGCTTCCGCCAATGGACCGCGCATCACCGGTTGCGACTGACCGACCAACGGCAGCGGCATCGGCTGCGATGAGCCGGCAAATTCCACCGCTGGGTTGCCATTGGCTGTCGGCGTTTGCCCCAGAGGCAGTTGCGCCTGCTCATTGGCAGGAGCCCCGGTAGTTGGCGCCTTGCTGCGACCCGGCATCAACCAGGCCGCGGCCACGGCCACAACCACTACAGCGGAAATGGCCAATACGTGTTTCTTCGGCATGTTGAACCCCATACTTGGACGCTTCACCGCAGAGCGGCTGGCGATCATGGCTTCGATCATTGCATCCCTGGCGACCTGGTTGATGTTGCCCGGCCAGCCATCGGAGCTTTCGTGAATATCACTGATCTGATCTGCGGAGAAAAGTTCGATACCCTGACCTGCGCCTTCAAGTCGCTGGGCCAGATATTCGCGGGTTTCCTCTTCGGTATAGGGCTGCAACTCGATGACGTGGAAGCGCTCTTCCTCGGTGCTCAGTTGATCCAGGTCGGCAATCAGCGACGACTCGCCGAACAGGAACACGTGCGGGCGACCTTCCGGAGCACCAGCCGCCAGGGCCAGCAGGGCCTCAAGCGCGGATTCGTCAAGCTGCTCGGCATCATCCACCAGCAGATAGACTTCCTGGCCGGTCAGGGCCAATTGCACCACCTGAGCCAGGATCGCGCCGATTTCGGCCTGAGCCACGTTCAGCGCCTGAGCCACCTGGCGCAGCACGCCGGCAGCGTCGCCAGCCCCACGGGCGGAGACCACCACGCTCTGCACCGATTGCTTGTTGGTGCTGGCTACCAGGGCCTGGCGCAGCAGGGTCTTGCCGCTGCCCTGAGGTCCGGTGACCACCAGCAGCAGCTGGCTGTAGCGGGCCAGGTGATGCAGTTGCCCCAGCACAGGCTTGCGTTGGGCAGGAAAGAACTTGAAGCCAGGGACCCGTGGAGCGAAGGGGTCATGGCTCAACTGGTAATGGCCGAGGAAAGCCTCGTCGGCGTGCAAACTAGTCATCGGGATCTTATTAACCTTTAAGCTGAGCCAGGGCGCGGTAATCCGCTCCCAGCGTGGCCTGTAAAACCTCTTTCGGATAATCGTCGGTCACTACGGCTTCGCCCATGTGGCGCAACAGCACCAGACGCAAACGACCGTCGATCACTTTCTTGTCAATTGCCATGTGTTCGAGAAAATCCGCTTCGGTCATCTCCTCAGGAGGGATGACCGGCAAGCCCGCGCGCTGGAACAAGCGAATACCGCGGTCACGCTCCTGACTGGAGATCCAGCCCAGGCGCGTGGACATTTCCAGGGCCATTACGGTGCCGGCAGCCACCGCCTCCCCATGCAACCAGACACCGTAGCCCATGTGGGTTTCGATGGCGTGGCCGAAGGTATGACCCAGGTTGAGGGTGGCACGCACCCCCGATTCACGTTCGTCGGCACCCACCACGGCGGCCTTGGCCGCGCAGGAGCGCTCGATGGCATAGGTCAGCGCCTGCTGGTCCAACGCCCGCAGACGGTCGACATTTTCTTCCAGCCAGGTGAGAAACGGCTCATCGCAGATCAGGCCGTACTTGATGACTTCCGCCAGGCCCGCCGACAGCTCGCGGCTCGGCAGGGTATTGAGGCTGGTGGTGTCGATCAGGACCACATTCGGCTGATAGAAAGCGCCGACCATATTCTTGCCCAGGGGATGGTTGATACCCGTCTTGCCGCCCACCGAGGAGTCCACCTGGGACAACAGGGTGGTGGGAACCTGGATGAAGTCCACTCCACGCTGATAACAGGCCGCGGCAAAACCGGCCATGTCACCGATCACACCGCCCCCCAGGGCGATGATGGTAGTACGGCGGTCGTGACGCGCAGTCAGCAGGCCGTCGAAGATCAGCTGCAGGGTTTCCCAGTTCTTGTAGGCCTCACCATCGGGCAAGACCACCGAGATCACCGAGAACTGCGTCAGGCTGCGGGTCAGGCGCTCTAGGTACAGCGGCGCGACGGTCTCATTGGAAATAATCGCCACTTGCCGCCCGGCAATGTGCGGCACCAGCAACTCAGGCTGGTCCAACAATCCTTCACCAATATGAATCGGGTAGCTGCGCTCGCCTAGATCGACCTTAAGTGTCTGCATGTGTCCCCACAGTGAAGATGGAAGCAGGCGTTCTGCCTTTATTGACGATGGGCCTCGTCTGGTTTTCTGACGCCGCCCGATAGCTCTGCGCCACACCTTGGCGGTCTGGCGCGACGCCGAGAATAGCGCATTTCGCTCGATGCATTAACGGGGTGGCAGCTGCTGCAGGCGCTCAAGTATGTCCAGCACCACCATTCGTGGCGGCCGCTCATCGGTTTCCACCACCAGATCGGCGATTTCCCGATAAAGCGGGTCGCGGATCTCCAGCAGGTCGCGCAGGGTCTTGGCCGGATCGGCGGTGCGCAGCAAGGGACGATTGCGGTCCCGAGCGGTGCGCCCTACCTGCTGCTCCACCGAGGCATGCAGATAGACCACTCGTCCGCCGGCACGCAGTGCCCGACGATTGGCTTCGCGCATTACCGCACCGCCGCCGGTAGCCAGGACCACGCCATCGGCACTGCACAGCTCGGCGATCATCGCCTGCTCGCGATCGCGAAAGCCCGGCTCGCCTTCCTTATCGAAGATCCACGGGATATTCGCGCCTGTACGCAGTTCAATTTCCTTATCGGAATCTTTGAATGGCAGGCGCAGCTCTTTGGCCAGTAAGCGGCCTATGGTGCTTTTTCCAGCCCCCATCGGCCCAACAAGAATCAAATTTCGCACAGAATCAACGACTCACAGCAATCGCCTGGTTGTTCATGATACGTGGAGTGAGAAATACCAGCAGCTCGGATTTTTTCTCCGACACCACGTCACGCCGGAAAAGGCGGCCAAGATACGGCACATCGCCAAGAAATGGCACTTTATCTACAACCTTGCTTTGGGTATTCGAAAAAACCCCGCCAATGACGATGGTCTCACCGTCACTGACCAGGACCTTGGCATTGACTTCGCTCTTCTTGATCGGCGGTACATCCTGGACCTTGTTCAAGTAGTCGGGCTCATCCTTGGTGACCTTGACCTCGATGATGATGCGATTGTCCGGAGTGATCTGCGGCGTCACTTCCAGGGAGAGCGAGGCCTCCTTGAATGACACCGAGGTCGCGCCACTGGAGCTGGCCTCCTGGTAGGGAATTTCGGTGCCCTTGAGGATCTTCGCGGTTTCCTTGTCGGAAGTGACCACCTTGGGCTGGGAGACAATCTCGCCATTGCCGCTCTTCTCCATTGCAGCCAGTTCCAGGTCCAGCAACACGTTGTTGGTGATGTAGGCGATGCCGATACCCGAAGTGTTGGCCGTGGCTCCCAGATCGACAAACGGCGAGTTGCTGCCACTGCTGCCTTGGCTGCCAATGGTCGACGAACCGCTGGCCCCGTTTTGCACGCCCGAGGCGTTCCAATTGCCCTTGTTCTGCACCGACCCGCCCCAGCGCACGCCCAGGCTCCTGTCGTAGTCGACATTGGCCTCGACGATCCGTGCCTCGATCATCACCTGGCGTACCGGAATATCCAGCTGAGCGACGATGCGCCGCAGCTCGTCAAGGCGCTCCTGGATCTGGTAGGCAATGATGTTGTTGGTACGCTCATCGACGGTGATCGAACCACGCTGCTCAGCTTTCTCCTCGGTACCGGTCACCGACTGGAACAACTTGGCGATGTCTGCAGCCTTGGCGTAATTGACCTGCAACAGCTCCCGTCGCAGGGGTGCCAGATCCTCCAAGTGTTTCTGCGACTCCAGCTCCTGGCGTTCCCGGGCGGCGATTTCATCCACCGGGGCCACCAGCAGTACATTACCGATTTTGCGCTGGTCCAGGCCCTTGGTCTTGAGGACCAGGTCCAGGGCCTGATCCCAGGGCACATTCTGCAGGCGCAGGGTGATGCCGCCTTGCACGGTGTCGCTGGTCACCAGATTGAGGCCGGTGAAATCGGCGATCAGTTGCAATACCGAACGCACCTCGATGTCCTGGAAGTTCAACGAGAGTTTTTCGCCGCTGTAGTCAGGAGCCGACGCACTGCGCCTGGCATCTGCATCCGCCAGAGGGCGGACGCTGGCGCTCAACCGGGCATCGGCGTGGAAGGTCGAGCGCACCGTATCCGCAGGTTCAGCCAGGCGCTTGCCCGGCACTTGAGTTACTCCACCAGAAGTGGCGGCCTTGGGCTCGGCAGCGCCGACCATCGACGCCTGCAACGCTATCCATAGCGCAGCACCGAAGGCTGAAACAGTCCTGTTCATTTCCAGATCCCACTTAAGAGTGTGTTTTCAGCGGCAGAGTCCGCGGTCGCTCCAGCCAGGCTCCTGTTCCATCGGGAACAATTTCCACTACCTCCACCTGGGAATCCCTGATGGCCACGATCCGGCCTTCGCTGCGGCCCAGGTAGTCACCGACCTTGAGCCGATGCACCCCACCGGCGCCGCGCAGCAGGGCAAAGCTTCCCGAGGCGTTGGACAGGCTCCCGACCATCTGCAACTGCTCGATATCGAAACCTTCGAGGTATTGCCGGACCCGCTGCGGATCGGGCCGAACCGCACTCACTCCCTGCTGACGAGCTGCCAGGTCGATTGTTTGCTTCGGCTGAAACGGACTGCGCAATGCACTGGCGCTGTAGGTGAACGAGGGGTAAGAATGGATGAGCGGTGTTGGTTCAATCGGCCCTACTGATTGCCCGCGCACTTCATTCATATAGGCGTCCAGGTCAGCGAAGTCATCGCCACCGCTACAACCCCACAGGCCCATGCACAAGCAACCGAACGCAGCCCAGCGCAAGCGCCTCACGACTGCGGCTCCAGGCGGTCATACCTGTAGGTTCGCGCCTCAATGCTCATGCGCAAGCGCTCGGGATTGCCTGCTTCCACAGGCTTGATCTGAAAATCATGCAGGGTGACGATTCGTGGCAACCCGGCGACCCCGCTGACGAAGGTCGCCAGATCGTGATAGGCACCGGTGACGGTGATCTGAATCGGCAACTCGACATAAAACTGCCGGGCCACCTCCGATTGCAGCTTGATCTCTTCAAACGCCAAGCCACTGCCCAACCCCACGCGACTGATGTCTTCAAGCAGCCCTGGAACTTCGGCGTCATTGGGCAACTGGCGCAGCAACAGATCAAAGCTGTTTTGTATGGCCTCTAACTGCTCGCAGTAACGCTCAAGATTGGCCCCCTGTCGAGCCTTATCAGCGAATTGCTGCTTGAAACGGATCTCTTCCTGGCGCTGCCGGTCCAGTTGTTCCAGGCGCGAAGCCAGATAAAGGCTGTAGCCCGACACCAGCACCAACAGCAACAGCAGAACCGCCACCAACGTCTTGATCAGTGCCGGCCAGGAGCCAAGGTTGCCCAGGTCCAGCGCCCGCAGATCGCTGCGACGCAACTCCACTAACCAGCGTCCCACGCTCATCCTCCCGGCTCCACAGGCAACACGGGCGTCTGCCCCACACTGAGCCGAAACAGGTTACCCAGGCCCTGATTGGTATCCGCAGCGCTCTTTACCTTGGTCAGGCTGGGCGCGGCAAAACCCTCGGCAGATTGCAAATTGCGCATCAAGTCCGATACCCGGTTGTTCGACTCGGCAGCCCCGCTGATGACCAGGCTCTGCCCCTGCAGATCCACTTCGGTGAAATACACGCCATCGGGCAAGCTGCGGGTCAACTGCTGGAAAACCCGCACATTGGACGAGCGATTGCCCTGCAGGCCTTCAATGATGCTCATGCGCTCAAGCAGTTGCTGGCGCTGTGCCTTGAGCTCATGAATACTGGCGATCTGCTTGTCCAGTCGCAGCGTCGCCTGCCCCAGATATTGGCCACGCAGACGCTGCCGCTCGATCAGCCGACCGATGTAGGCGTCGGCCAGCAGGACTACCCCACCACCGAGCACGATCATTGCTGCCAGCGCCCGCAGGAAACGCCGGCGTCGAAGCTCACGCGACGCCTCGCGCCAAGGCAGAAGATTGATCCGAGCCATCAGTCAAATCCTCTCAACGCCAGGCCGCAGGCGATCAGCAGGCTCGGAGCCTCTGCTGCAAGCAGCTGGGCATCGACCTGGTCGCTCACCGCCATGCCGAGAAAAGGGTTGGCGACAAACGTGCTAATTCCTAGTTGCTGCTCCAGCCGTCGGTCCAAACCCGCCAGGCGACTGCCATCACCTGCCAGCAACAACAGGCCCACCGGCTGTTGCTGGGGCGAGGCAGCAAACAACTGCAAGGCGCGGGACAACTGCTGGAGCACGCCTTGTTCGAGCGCACGCAGTACTTCCTCGGCACAACCCTCCGGTAGACCGTCCTGACGCTGCGCCAGCAGCATCTCGTCCAGCGTCAATGAATAACGTTGCTCAAGGGTCTCCAGCAACGCTCGACTGCCGAACAGTTGCTCGTGGCTGTGGATGATCTGCCCACCGTGCAGCACGCTGAAAGTGCTCATGTTCGTGCCTATCTCCAGCAGTGCCACAACCGAGCGGGACGCAGATGGCAGATGCACAGTCAGCGTCTGCAGGCAGCGCTCCAGGGCCAGGGGCGCGGTCTCCACTATCTGCGGGGTCAGGCCGGCCAGGGTCAGCACCAATTCGAGGTGTTCAACATGTTCGTTGCGACAGGCCACCAGCAACACCTGGACCCGCCGGGGATCGCCGTGCACAGCGCCCTGCACCTCAAAGTCGATGGTCACCTCCTCCAGGGGATAGGGAATGTACTGACCGGCCTCCAGCACAAGTTGGCTCTCCAGTTCATCGGCGGGCAGCCCCGCCGGCATCTCGATCAGCTTGCTGATCACCACCTCACCGGCCACCGCCACCACCGCGCCCTTGAGGCGGCTGCCGCTCTTGAGCCAGGCGCGAGACAAGGCCATGGCCAGCACCTCGGGATCGGCGCTGCGCTGGTCGAGCAACGTCTCGGGCGCCAGGCACTCCCTGGCATAAGCCTCGACCCGGTAGCCCGTCCCCTGACGACTCAAGGCCAGAAGCGTGACCGAGGTCGCACTGATATCGATCCCCAGAAGGGAACTCGGCTTTTTGCTGAAGAGTCCAAGCACGACCAATTCCCTATGACTATCCGTGAGTTACGGACTCCTTGAGGCGCCTTGCGCTCAATCGCCGCGTCTTGACAGACGGGCAAATGACGCTCTCGGTGGAAAATGCTTATAATGCCCAGCGTTTTTTCCGCTTTTACCTGCTGCGTGGGTCGGCCCCTGATTGCCGTCAATGCCCTGACGCCTAATTCATTCCTTTCTCTGGAAATCCAAAAGCCTTGATTCGTCTGCTGAAGTTTTTCGGGTGGTCCATCGTCGCGGTGTTCTGCGGGCTGCTCCTCGCCCTTTCCGGTGCGTATCTCTATCTTAGTCCCGGCCTGCCGTCGGTTGAGGCCCTGAGAAGCATCCAGTTGCAGATTCCCCTGCGGGTGTACAGCAGCGACGGCAAGTTGATCGCAGAATTTGGCGAAATGCGCCGTACCCCCATACGTTTCGCCGACATTCCACCCAACTTCATCAATGCGTTACTAAGTGCTGAAGACGACAACTTCGCTAACCATTACGGGGTTGACCCCAGCAGCCTGATGCGCGCTGCGACCCAGCTGGTCAAGAGCGGACACATCCAGTCGGGCGGTAGCACCATCACCATGCAGGTGGCGAAGAACTTCTTCCTCAGCAGCGAACGCAGCTTCTCGCGCAAGACCACCGAAATTCTCCTGGCCCTGCAGATCGAACGGCAATTGACCAAGGACGAGATCCTCGAGCTGTACGTCAACAAGATCTACCTGGGTAACCGCGCCTACGGTATCGAGGCAGCGTCCCAGGTGTATTACGGCAAGTCCATTCGTGACGCGAGCCTGGCCCAGATGGCGATGATCGCCGGCCTGCCCAAGGCGCCTTCGCGCTTCAACCCGCTGGCCAACCCGGCGCGCAGCAAGGAACGTCGCGACTGGATCCTCGGCCGCATGTACAAGCTCGGCAAGATCACCGAGGCAGCCTACACCGAGGCGCTCAACGAGCCGCTGAATGCCAGCTATCACGTACCGACCCCGGAAGTGAATGCGCCGTATGTCGCCGAAATGGCCCGCGCCGAGATGGTCGGTCGCTATGGCAGCGACGCCTATACCGAAGGTTTCCGAGTCACCACCACGGTGCCCAGCGACCTGCAGGAGATGGCCAATACCGCGGTCCACGAAGGCTTGATGACCTATGACCAGCGCCACGGCTATCGCGGTCCGGAATCCCGCCTGCCAGGCAAGACCCAGGCAGCCTGGACCACCGAGCTGACCAAGCAGCGCACTATCAGCGGCCTGGAACCGGCGATCGTCACCCAGGTCGAGAAGAATGGCGTCCAGGTGCTGACCCGCAACGGCGAAGAGCATGTGGCCTGGGACACCATGAAATGGGCCCGGCCGTTCCTCAACACCAACAGCATGGGGCCGGTCCCTCGCCAACCAGCGGACGTAGCCCAGGTCGGCGACCTGATTCGCGTGCAGCGCCAGGCGGACAACTCGCTGAAGTTCAGTCAGATCCCGGTGGCTCAAGGCGCCCTGGTGACCCTGGATCCGCAGAATGGGGCCATCCGCGCCCTGGTGGGCGGCTTTGCCTTCGAGCAGAGCAACTACAACCGGGCGATGCAGGCCAAGCGCCAGCCCGGCTCGAGCTTCAAGCCGTTCATCTATAGCGCCGCCCTGGACAACGGCTACACCCCAGCCAGCCTGGTGAACGATGCACCGATCGTGTTCGTCGACGAATACCTGGACAAGGTCTGGCGTCCGAAAAACGACACCAACACCTTCCTCGGTCCGATCCGTATGCGCGAAGCGCTGTACAAGTCGCGCAACCTGGTGTCGATCCGCCTCCTGCAAAGCATGGGCGTGGACCGCACCATCGACTACATCAGCAAGTTCGGCTTCAACAAGCAGGACCTGCCGCGCAACCTGTCCCTGGCCCTGGGCACCGCGACCCTGACGCCCATGGAAATCGCCACTGGCTGGAGCACTTTTGCCAACGGCGGCTACAAGATCAGCCCGTACATCATCGACAAGATCGAAAGCCGCAACGGCGAGATGTTGTTCAGCGCCAACCCGCCCAGCGTCCCCACCGGTGATACCGCCAGCAGTGGCATCGCGGCCCCGGAGCACAACTTCACGGTCAACACAGTCGCTGGCGAGAATCCAGCACAAGCGCCGGTGCAGACTCCAGCAGTGGCCGAGCGGATCATTGACGGACGCACCTCCTACATCCTCAACAGCATGCTCGAGGACGTGATCAAGCTGGGGACCGGGCGCCGCGCACTGGCCCTTGGCCGCTCGGACCTGGCCGGCAAGACCGGTACCACCAACGATTCCAAGGATGCCTGGTTCTCCGGCTACAACGCCGACTACGTGACCACGGTGTGGACCGGCTTCGACCAACCGGAAAGCCTGGGGCGTCGTGAATACGGCGGCACTGTGGCGCTACCGATCTGGATGAACTTCATGGGTGCCGCCCTCAAGGGCAAGCCGCCGCATACCCAGCCCGAACCGGAAGGCATCCTCAGCCTGCGGGTCGACCCGGTCAGTGGCCGCGCCGCTACTCCGGGCACGCCCAATGCCTACTTCGAACTGTTCAAAAGCGAAGACAGCCCACCGTCGGTCAACGAACTGGGCAATGGCGCGGCCCCGGGCAGCCCTCTGCCAGCGGACGAAGCGGCACCGATCGATCTGTTCTAGATCAACCTCAGGCGGCAAGAACGAGCGACACCGCGCGCTCTTGCCGCTTGAAAATTCTGCATAAAAAAACCCGGCACCAAGGCCGGGTTTTTTATGGGTCTGCGATTAACCGTTGAACACGTCATCCACGCTTTTCAGCGGGTAGTTCTTCGGATACGGCAGGGTTGCCACGCCAGTCTCGAGAGCGGCCTTGGCCACTGCATCGGAGATCACGGTGATCAGGCGAGCATCCATTGGCTTCGGAATGATGTACTCACGGCCGAATTCCAGCTTGATGCCGCCGTAGGCATCGCACACTTCCTGTGGCACTGGCAGCTTGGCCAATTCACGCAGGGCGTTGGCCGCGGCGATCTTCATTTCTTCGTTGATGCGCTTGGCACGTACGTCCAGGGCTCCACGGAAGATGAATGGGAAGCCCAGCACGTTGTTCACCTGGTTCGGGTAGTCCGAACGACCGGTGGCCATGATCACGTCGTCACGGGTGGCGTGAGCCAGCTCTGGAGCGATTTCCGGATCAGGGTTCGAGCAGGCGAACACGATCGGGTTCGGCGCCATCGACTTCAGGCCTTCAGCGCTCAGCAGGTTCGGACCGGACAGACCGACGAACACGTCAGCACCTTGCAGGGCGTCGCCCAGGGTGCGCTTGTCGGTGGTGTGGGCAAACACTGCCTTGTACTGGTTCAGGTCATCACGGCCGGAGTGGATCACACCGGTACGGTCAACCATGAAGATGTTCTCGATCTGCGCACCCATGCTCACCAGCAACTTCATGCAGGAGATGGCAGCAGCACCGGCACCCAGGCAGACGATCTTGGCATCGGCCAGGGTTTTGCCAGCGATTTCCAGGGCGTTGATCATGCCGGCTGCGGTCACGATCGCAGTACCGTGCTGGTCATCGTGGAATACCGGGATGTCACACTGCTCGATCAGCGCGCGCTCGATCTCGAAGCACTCAGGTGCCTTGATGTCTTCGAGGTTGATACCGCCGAAGGTGATGGAGATGCGCTTGACGGTGTCGATGAAGGCCTGCGGGCTTTCGGAATCGACTTCGATGTCGAATACATCGATCCCGGCGAAACGCTTGAACAGTACGCCTTTGCCTTCCATCACTGGCTTGGAGGCCAACGGACCGAGGTTACCCAGACCGAGAATCGCGGTGCCATCGGAAATGACGGCAACCAGGTTGCCTTTGCCGGTGTACTTGTAGGCCAGTTCCGGATCGCGAGCGATTTCGCGTACCGGTTCGGCTACGCCGGGGCTGTAGGCCAACGCCAGATCACGAGCGGTAGCAGTGGCCTTGGTGAGCTCGACACTCAGCTTTCCTGGACGAGGATGGGCATGATATTCGAGAGCGGCAGTTTTCAAATCAGACATGTGGGCATTCCGCTTTTTGCTGTTGGACAGACGGACCGCCGAGGATACGCGTGTCGCATAGTCCCCACAAGACTGGCCAGTCACCCCTGTCAAGGCCTGTAGCGTACGACTTTGGGCCAAGAGCCGCGGGATACAAGGCTTTCAACTGTTCACAATCTGATTAAAAAATGTCTACAATTTTTCTTTATCAGAGAAGTCTGAAGGCGGAGGGATCACTCAATGACAACATCCAGCGTGCTCCGGCAGATTTGAAGCGGTCTTCGCGCGAGCGATCCATCACCCAGCCGCGAACCTCGATCCGCCGTCCCGAAAGACCTTTGAGCAACTGGCGATCGAAGCGCCCCAGGACATTGGGTGCAATATGCAATACAACCTTGCCCTGCAATGCGATCCAAATCCCGCCACGATTGCGCTGCACCTTGCTCACACGGCCCTCGACCAAGGCAAAACCCGAGCGGCGGATCTGCTCCGCTTTCAGTACAGGTGAACGTCGCCAAAGCCCCAGCCCAGCACGGCGCGCATGGTTTTCAGCGGCCTGTTGGCAGGCGATCTGGGCGACGTTCGGCGCTACCGCGATCTGATAGGCGAGCCCTTCAGCGATCAGTCGGGCCTCAAAGTTGATGCCACTGGCGCCATAGACATGGGCCAGGGTCCGACCATAGCGATCACGCCTTTCGCGCCCCACCAGCAAGCCAACCCTGCCACCACTTTGTGCCACTAGCTGTTGCAAGCGCTGCCGTGCCGCCAGCGCATAGGGCTCTGCGGGACGCCCCTTGCCGGCCAACTCCGGCGCATTGAGACCGATCATGCGCACGCTGCGGCCATCCTTCAGGCGCAACGTGTCGCCATCCACTACCCGCTGTACCGTCGCAGGAATCAGCCCCTTTGGTGTTGGGCAAAACGCCTGGGCGGCGGTCAGCCAAATCGCGCCCACAAAAAAGGCGCCCACTTGGGACGCCTTTTTCATCAGCGAGGAAAGTCGATATCGGCTTTCCACAACGATCAGCCTTAGGCCTTTTTCGTTGCGCCGAAAGCACCGAAGCGCGACTTGAACTTGTCGACACGACCGCCAACGTCCAGAGTTTTTTGCTTACCGGTGTAGAACGGGTGGCACTCGTTGCACACGTCCAGGCTCAGAGGCTTGGCCAGGGTGGAGCGAGTTTCGATGACGTTACCGCAGCTGCAAGTAGCGGTAATGGCTTCGTATACTGGATGGATATTGGCTTTCATGGTGTATTCCTCAGGCTAGCGTGCCGCCACCCAACACTATTGTTGAATACCGCACGAATTAGGGCGCGAATTCTACCAGACCGCATCAATCGCGCAAGAGACCCTGACTGCATTCCATCAGAAAAACCGCCCATAACCTTGACAGCCCTCGCTTTGCCACCCTTCGAATCGCGCTTGGCGGATCTGGTTCTGCCAGCCTCCCAATCAGCGGGAGGCACGCACGCTTGTACAGGACACTCCACCGCTCCTCTGTTAGGCTCCGGGGCTTATTTACCGTCCGCTCAACGAGATTTTCCCGCGTGCCCGACGCCATCCTGCGCCTCGCCCTGCCTTCGCCCCTGCGCCGCCTGTTCGACTACCGTGCTCCGGCCGGCGTGCTGCGCGCCCAGCTGCATCCGGGCATGCGTCTGCGAGTGCCCTTCGGCCGCCGGGAAATGATTGGCATCCTGGTGGAAGTGGCGGATCACAGCGAGGTCCCGGCGGACAAACTCAAGCCGGCACTGGCCCTGCTGGACCCCACTGCGCCGCTGCCCCCGGCATTGTTCAAGCTGTGCCTGTGGACCGCCCAGTACTATCAGCACAGCCTGGGGGACACCCTGAGCTGGGCCTTGCCGGTGCTGCTGCGCCAGGGCGAACTGGCCGAAGCTCGCCAGGAGCGTTTCTGGTCGATTGCTCCAGGCGCCCGGCAGGACGACCCGCGCATCGCCCGCGCCCCGCGGCAGCGCGAAGCCCTCGCGACCCTGGCCCAGCATCCTCACGGCGTACCCCACACGCTGCTGAGCAAGCTGATGCTGAGCAAGGACAGCCTGGATCTGCTGCTGGCCAAGGACCTGGTGCAGGTAGAAGTGCGCAAGCACGCTCCCGGAGTGCGCCACGAACACTGGCTGGCCCAGCCGGAACTGCCGCTCAACAGCGAGCAACGCGCCGCCTATGAAGCCATTCGCGCAGGCTTCGACAGTTATCACGCCTTTCTCCTGGCCGGCGTCACCGGCAGCGGCAAGACCGAGGTCTACCTGCAACTGATCCGTGAAACCCTGGAAGCGGGCAAGCAGGCCCTGGTACTGATCCCGGAGATCAACCTTGGTCCGCAAACCCTGGCGCGCTTCGAGCAACGGTTCAACGCGCGCATCGCCCTACTGCACTCGGCGGTCAACGATCGCGAGCGCCTGGATGCCTGGCTCGCCGCCCGGGATGGCGAGGCCGACATCATCATCGGTACCCGCTCGGCGCTGTTCACGCCAATGAAGAACCCCGGGCTGATCATCATCGACGAAGAACACGACGGCTCCTATAAACAGCAGGAAGGCCTGCGCTACCACGCGCGCGACCTGGCCCTGGTGCGCGCGCGCCAGGAAAACATCCCGATTGTCCTCGGCTCGGCCACTCCGTCCCTGGAAAGCCTGCACAACGCCTACACCGGCCGCTATGGCCTGCTGCGCCTGAATGAGCGCGCTGGCGGTGCCAAGCAGCCGCGCTTCCTAAGGCTGGATGTGAAGAGTCGCCCCCTGGACAGCGGCATCTCCGGCCCCATGCAACAAGCCATCGGCCAGACGCTGGCGGCCGGGCAACAAGTGCTGGTGTTCCTCAACCGCCGCGGCTTCGCCCCGACCCTGCTGTGTCACGATTGCGGCTGGATGTCCGAATGCCAGCGCTGTGACGCCCGCATGACCGTGCACCAGCGCTCCAACGAGTTGCGCTGCCACCATTGCGGTCACGTGGAACGGGTGCCCCGGCACTGTCCGCAATGCGGCAAGGTCGACCTGCGTCCTGTGGGAGCCGGCACCGAACGAGCAGAGGAACGCCTGGGGATCTTGTTTCCCGATTACCCGGTACTGCGGGTGGATCGCGACAGCACCTCACGTAAAGATGCGATGAACCAGCTGTTCGCCACCATCCAGAAAGGCCACCCGTGCATCCTGGTAGGCACCCAGATGCTGGCCAAGGGTCACCACTTTCCCCGGGTCACCCTGGTGTCGATCCTCGACGCCGATGGCGGCCTGTTCTCCGGTGATTTCCGCGCCAGCGAGCGCATGGCGCAGCTGATCGTCCAGGTCGCCGGGCGTGCAGGCCGTGCAGAAGAGCCGGGCAAGGTGATCATCCAGACCCACCTGGCCGACCACCCGTTGCTGGTGCAATTGACCGAACAGGGTTACTTCGCCTTTGCCGAACAGGCCCTGAGCGAGCGCCGCGCCGCGGGCCTGCCACCTTTTGCTCATCTGGCCCTGCTCCGGGCCGAAGCGCACAAGCCGGGCCAGGCCGAGGGCTTCCTCGATGAAGCCTGCAGCGAGGCCGAGCGCCTGCTAGCAGAACAGAATCTGGGGGGCATCGAACTATTGGGCCCGGTGCCAGCTCCCATGGAACGACGCGCCGGACGTTATCGGGCGCAATTGCTGCTGCAGGCTAACGCCCGGGCGCCACTGCATCGGCTGCTCAGCAGCTGGCTGCTGGTGCTGGAACAGATGCCCAGCGGGCGCCAGGTCCGCTGGTCGCTGGATGTGGATCCGGTGGATTTGTATTGATCGATATCGCGTTTTCGCGGGCAAGCCCGCTCCTACAATGGGCAGCATCAAACCCGTAGGGGCGGGCTTGCCGGCGAAGGCACTCGAATGCCACCACCGATCCCCAAGCAGCCCTCTATAGTTGGCAAGCCCGTTCCAGCAACGGATAATGCTCAGTTTTTCCACCTGCGCACTGAAGCGCCGCCGCACCAGCGGTCGAAAGAGAAGACCATGAAAGACACCATTCGCCAGCTCATCCAGCAAGCCATCACCCAACTCGTCACCGAAGGTGTGTTGCCAGAAGGCCTGACGCCGGCGATCCAGGTCGAAAACACCCGCGACAAGACCCACGGCGACTTCGCCAGCAACATCGCCATGATGCTGGCCAAGCCCGCCGGCATGAAACCCCGCGACCTGGCGGAAAAGATCATCGCCGCGCTGCCGGCCGACGAGAACCTGAGCAAGGCGGAAATTGCCGGCCCAGGCTTCATCAACTTCTTCCAGAACACCCAGGCCCTGGCCGCGCGCCTGGATGCCGCCCTCGGCGACGATCACCTGGGTGTGCGCAAGGCTGGTCCGGTCCAACGCACCGTGATCGACATGTCGGCACCGAACCTGGCCAAAGAGATGCACGTCGGCCACCTGCGCTCCACCATCATCGGTGATGGCGTGGCGCGGGTCCTGGAGTTCCTCGGCGATACGGTGATCCGCCAGAACCACGTTGGCGACTGGGGTACCCAGTTCGGCATGCTGATGGCGTACCTGGAAGAGAACCCCATCACCAGCGACGAACTGTCGGACCTGGAGAACTTCTACCGCGCCGCCAAGCAACGCTTCGACGAGTCCGAAGCCTTTGCCGACCGCGCCCGTGGCCTGGTGGTCAAGCTGCAGGCCGGTGACCCGGACTGCCTGGAGCTGTGGACCAAGTTCAAGGACATCTCGCTGTCGCACTGCCAGAAGATCTACGAGCTGCTCAACGTCAAGCTGACCATGGCCGATGTCATGGGCGAGAGCGCCTACAACGATGACCTGATCAACGTGGTCAACGATCTCAAGGCCAAGGGCATGCTGGTGGAGAGCAATGGCGCCCAGTGCGTGTTCCTCGACGAGTTCAAGAACGCCGACGGCGAGCCGCTGCCGGTGATCATCGTCAAGGCCGACGGTGGCTATCTGTATGCAACCACCGACCTTGCCGCCGTGCGCTACCGCAGCGGCAAGCTCAAGGCTGATCGCGCGCTGTACTTTGTCGACCAGCGCCAGGCCCTGCACTTCCAGCAAGTGTTTGCCGTGGCCCACAAGGCCGGCTTCGTGACCCATCCGATGGAGATGGAGCACATGGGCTTCGGCACCATGAACGGTGCCGATGGCCGTCCGTTCAAGACCCGTGACGGCGGCACCGTGAAGCTCATCGACTTGCTGACCGAAGCCGAAGAGCGCGCCTACGCCCTGGTGAAAGAGAAGAACCCGCAACTGCCGGAAGCCGACCTGCGCAGCATTGCCAAGGTGGTGGGCATCGACTCGGTGAAATACGCCGACCTGTCCAAGCACCGTGCCAGTGACTACAGCTTCAACTTCGACCTGATGCTCAACTTCGAAGGCAACACCGCGCCATACCTGCTGTACGCCTACACTCGCGCCGCCGGGGTATTCCGCAAGCTGGGCAAGGAATTTAGCGAAGTGGGGGGCCAAATCGAACTGCACGCCCCCCAGGAACTGGAGCTGGCGGCCAAGCTGGCGCAGTTTGGCGAAATCCTCAACAACGTGGCCGACAAAGGCACCCCGCACATTCTCTGCACCTACCTGTACGACGTAGCCGGGCTGTTCTCCAGTTTCTATGAAAACTGCCCAATCCTGTCGGCCGAGACGCCAACGCAGATGCACAGCCGCCTGCGCCTCACCGAGCTGACTCGCCGTACCCTCAAGCAAGGTCTGGAACTGCTGGGCCTCAAAGTCCTGGAGCAAATGTAAGTTGGCTGCCAAGAAAAAACCTGCACCCAAGCGTGGCGCCAGCCGTTACCAGGCCCCGGCCAAGCAGCCGATTCCGGGCTGGTTGTGGCTGGCCATCGGCCTGACCATCGGCGCATTCATTGTGTTCTTGATGAAGCTCGAGCCAGGCAAAGGCGGTGACAGCGTCAAGCGCGAGAAAATCGAGCAACAGAAAGCCAGCAAGATCGCCGAGGCCAACAAGACCCCGCCGAGCCCACAGCAACCGGTGAAGCCTAAGTACGACTTCTATACCCTGTTGCCGGAATCGGAAGTCATAGTGCCGCCAGAAGCGGTGCCGGAAAAAACCCTGCCGACGCCACAGGTGCCGACGGTACCGACCACTCCGGTGACCCCGGCGGAAGCCGCGAAGATCGACACTGCCCGGGCCCAGGCGGCCCTGGCCGGTATCACTCCGCCGCCCCCGCCGCCTGTAGCCAAGGCAGCGCCTGTGACCAAGTTCTTCCTCCAGGCCGGCTCGTTCCGCAAGGAAGCCGATGCCGATAAGGTGCGCGCGCAGATCATCCTGCTCGGCCAGTCGGTTTCGGTTGAGTCCGGCACGGTGAAAGACGAAACCTGGTACCGGGTCTTGGTGGGACCGTTCAGCAATCGTGAACAACTCACCGTGGCGCAGAAGCAACTGGCGGGCGCCGGCTTCAGCAACCTGCTGTTACAACAGCGCCAGAACCGTTAAGCCAAGCGCCAAACGCTTGATCGTGGGCAAGCCACTCCTACTACCTACTGCCCTGTAGGAGCGGACTTGCCAGCGCTGCTCTGCCCCCTCCCCGAGAATACCGCTGGTCCCTCGACACAGCCCCCGGTTGAAAAATTCTCAGCCACCCCCATATGAGTTTCCATCAGGGCACTTTCGCCCCGCTGCGTGGAGACTCCCCCTTGACCACCATCGTTTCAGTCCGCCGCCACGGCAAAGTCGTCATGGGCGGCGACGGCCAGGTTTCTCTGGGCAACACCGTGATGAAAGGCAACGCGAAAAAAGTCCGTCGCCTCTATCACGGCCAGGTCATCGCCGGTTTTGCCGGAGCCACCGCTGACGCCTTCACCCTCTTCGAGCGCTTCGAAGGCCAGCTGGAGAAACACCAGGGCCACCTGGTTCGCGCCGCTGTCGAACTGGCCAAAGAATGGCGCACCGACCGCTCTCTCAGCCGCCTGGAAGCCATGCTGGCCGTGGCCAACAAGGACGCGTCCTTGATCATCACCGGCAACGGTGACGTGGTTGAACCCGAAGACGGCCTGATTGCCATGGGTTCCGGTGGCGGTTACGCCCAGGCCGCTGCCAGCGCCCTGCTGAAAAAGACCGATTTGTCGGCCCGCGAAATCGTCGAGACCGCCCTTGGCATCGCCGGCGACATCTGTGTATTCACCAACCACACTCAAACCATCGAGGAGCAGGATCTCGCGGAATAAGCCTGTTTCGGCCCAGTGCCACGGCATTCATTCCTGCTTGAGAACCGCCAATTACTATGTCCATGACACCCCGCGAAATCGTCCACGAACTCAATCGCCATATCATCGGCCAGGACGATGCCAAGCGCGCCGTCGCTATCGCTCTGCGTAATCGCTGGCGCCGGATGCAACTGCCTGCCGAGCTGCGCGTTGAAGTGACCCCCAAGAACATCCTGATGATCGGCCCGACCGGTGTCGGCAAGACCGAAATCGCCCGACGCCTGGCCAAACTGGCCAATGCACCGTTCATCAAGGTCGAAGCCACCAAGTTCACCGAGGTCGGCTATGTCGGCCGCGATGTTGAATCGATTATTCGCGACCTGGCCGACGCGGCCATCAAGATGTTCCGCGAACAGGAAATGACCCGGGTCAGCCATCGCGCCGAAGATGCCGCCGAAGAACGCATCCTTGATGCCTTGCTGCCGCCAGCCCGCATGGGTTTCAGCAGCGATGACGCACCGGCCCAGGACTCCAACACCCGCCAGCTGTTCCGCAAGCGCCTGCGCGAAGGCCAACTGGACGATAAGGAAATCGAGATCGAAGTGGCGGAAGTCGCCGGGGTCGATATCTCCGCGCCTCCGGGCATGGAAGAAATGACCAACCAGCTGCAAAACCTGTTCGCCAACATGGGCAAGGGCAAGCGCAAGAACCGCAAGCTCAAGGTCAAGGAAGCGCTGAAGCTGGTACGCGACGAAGAAGCCAGCCGCCTGGTCAACGACGAAGAACTGAAAGCCAAGGCCCTGGAAGCCGTCGAACAGCACGGCATCGTGTTCATCGACGAGATCGACAAGGTCGCCAAGCGCGGTAATTCCGGCGGCGTCGACGTATCCCGCGAAGGCGTGCAGCGCGACCTGCTGCCGCTGATCGAGGGTTGCACCGTCAACACCAAACTGGGCATGGTCAAGACCGACCACATCCTGTTCATTGCCTCCGGGGCCTTCCACCTGAGCAAGCCCAGCGACCTGGTACCTGAGCTGCAGGGCCGCCTGCCGATTCGCGTAGAGCTCAAGGCGCTGTCGCCGGAAGACTTCGAGCGCATCCTCAGCGAACCTCACGCGTCGCTGACCGAGCAGTACCGCGAGTTGCTGAAGACCGAAGGCCTGGCCATCGAGTTCCTGCCGGACGGGATCAAGCGCCTGGCGGAGATCGCCTGGCAGGTCAACGAGAAAACCGAGAACATCGGTGCCCGTCGCCTGCACACCTTGCTCGAGCGCCTGTTGGAAGAGGTGTCGTTCAGCGCCGGTGATCTGGCCAGCGCCCACAGCGAAGAACCGATCCGCATCGACGCCGCCTACGTCAACAGCCACCTGGGCGAATTGGCACAGAACGAAGATCTTTCCCGTTATATCCTGTAAGCCTTCGCCACCCATGTAGGAGCTGGCTTGCCAGCGATAGGGCCACCCCCGATCGCCGGCAAGCCGGCTCCTACCGGAAGGACTACAACTCATGAGCAAACTCCCCACCGGCATCAACCTGCACAAAGCCTCGAAAACCCTGACCCTGACCTACGGGCCGGATGAGGTCTATCACTTGCCCGCCGAGTTTCTGCGCGTGCACTCCCCCTCCGCCGAGGTCCAGGGCCACGGCAAACCCATCCTGCAATTCGGCAAGCTCGGCGTCGGCCTGAGCAAGGTCGAAGCGGCCGGCCAGTACGCACTGAAATTGACCTTCGATGACGGTCATGACAGCGGATTGTTCACTTGGGACTATCTGTATCAGTTGGCGCTGCGCCAGGACGATTTATGGAACGACTATCTGGCAGAACTGAAAGCTGCCGAAAAAACCCGCGATCCGAATGAGTCTGTGGTCAAGCTGATGCTCTAACTCAAGGCTTCGACTGTTTAGAGGGCATTTTCTAATTTCATCTGCTTGAATGCGCTGCTGTATGGCCAATGAATGGCCTGCTTGCGAAAAAAATTAAACTCGGGTAACCAATGGTGCTGGCAAGTTCCCTGCAATGCTTTGCGAACTAAAAAGCAGTGGTGCGCACTTAACGGTCACCCGAGCAGTAGTACCTGGCATCGTACTGTGTGACTGCACAGCAGGTCCGGTACTCGTCTCAGGACAATGGAGCGTCGTAGATGAGTAACAAGAATAACGATGACCTGAAACGCCAAGCCTCGGAAAACACTCTGGGGCTCAATCCGGTCATCGGCTTGCGTAAAAAAGATCTGCTTACCTCTGCTCGAATGGTGCTCACCCAGGCCATCAAACAACCCCTCCACAGCGTCAAGCACGTCGCGCATTTCGGCCTTGAGCTGAAGAACGTGATGTTCGGCAAATCGACCCTGCAACCGGAGAGTGACGACCGTCGCTTCAACGACCCGGCGTGGAGCCAGAACCCGCTGTACAAACGCTATCTGCAAACCTACCTGGCGTGGCGCAAGGAGCTCCACGACTGGATCGGCGACAGCAGTTTGTCGGACCAGGACATCAGCCGCGGGCACTTTGTCATCAACCTGATGACCGAAGCCATGGCCCCGACCAACAGCGCGGCCAACCCCGCTGCGGTCAAACGTTTCTTCGAAACCGGCGGCAAGAGCCTGCTGGATGGCCTGTCCCATCTGGCCAAGGATCTGGTGCACAACGGCGGCATGCCCAGCCAGGTCAACATGGACGCCTTCGAAGTCGGCAAGAACCTCGGTACCAGCGAAGGCGCGGTGGTGTTTCGCAACGATGTACTGGAGCTGATCCAGTACCGACCGATTACCGAGCAGGTGCATGAGCGTCCACTGCTGGTGGTGCCACCCCAAATCAACAAGTTCTATGTTTTCGACCTCAGCCCGGACAAGAGCCTGGCGCGTTTCTGCCTGCGCAACAACGTGCAGACCTTCATCGTCAGCTGGCGCAACCCCACCAAGGCACAACGGGAATGGGGCCTGTCCACCTACATCGAGGCCCTGAAAGAAGCCGTCGACGTGGTGACTGCAATCACCGGCAGCAAGGACGTGAACATGCTGGGCGCCTGCTCCGGTGGCATTACCTGCACCGCGCTGCTGGGCCATTACGCTGCATTAGGACAGAAGAAGGTCAACGCCCTGACCCTGCTGGTCAGTGTGCTCGACACCACCATGGATACCCAGGTGGCGCTGTTCGTCGACGAGCAAACCCTGGAAGCGGCCAAGCGCCACTCCTATCAGGCCGGCGTCCTCGAAGGCCGTGACATGGCCAAGGTGTTTGCCTGGATGCGCCCCAACGACCTGATCTGGAACTACTGGGTCAACAACTACCTGCTGGGCAACGAGCCGCCGGTTTTCGACATCCTGTTCTGGAACAACGACACCACGCGACTACCGGCGGCGTTCCACGGTGACCTGATTGAAATGTTCAAAAACAACCCGCTGATCCGCCCCGACGCACTGGAAGTGTGCGGTACACCGATCGACCTGAAACAGGTAACCGCCGACATTTTCTCCCTGGCCGGCACCAACGACCACATCACGCCTTGGAAGTCCTGTTACAAGTCGGCGCAGCTGTTCGGTGGCAATGTGGAGTTCGTGCTGTCCAGCAGCGGTCATATCCAGAGCATCCTCAATCCACCGGGCAACCCGAAAGCGCGTTATATGACCAACACCGAGATTCCACTTTGCCCCGACCAATGGCAGGAAAACTCGGTCAAGCACACCGACTCCTGGTGGTTGCACTGGCAGGCCTGGCAGGCAGAGCGCTCGGGCGAGCTGAAAGCCGCGCCGAGCGTACTGGGCAACAAGAAATACGCGGCCGCCGAGGCAGCGCCGGGAACCTACGTCCACGAGCGCTGAGTCCAGGCATCCAACGATGCGGCACCAGGAGGTGCCGCCACGCCCTATTCTTAAGACGAGGCCTGGCCTCAGGAAATCTGGAGGACGCCCAGGACGGCGCTTCCAATGGTTCAATTCACAGGGCTACGGCATGCCACACTCTTTTATCTTTCGCACCGTCGACCTGGATGGCCAAACCATCCGCACCGCGGTTCGCCCCGGCAAGCCTCACTTGACGCCACTGCTGATCTTCAACGGCATCGGCGCCAACCTGGAGCTGGTGTTCCCCTTCGTCCTGGCCCTGGACCCGGACCTGGAAGTCATTGCCTTTGATGTCCCCGGCGTTGGCGGCTCCTCGACCCCCAGCTGCCCCTATCGTTTCCCCGGCCTGGCCAAGCTGACTGCGCGAATGCTCGACTACCTCGACTACGGCCAGGTCAACGCAGTGGGCGTGTCCTGGGGCGGGGCGCTGGCGCAACAGTTCGCCTACGACTACCCCGAGCGCTGCAAGAAGCTGGTGCTGGCCGCCACTGCTGCCGGCGCCTTCATGATCCCTGGCAAACCCAAGGTGCTGTGGATGATGGCCAGCCCACGGCGCTATGTGCAGCCATCCCATGTGATGCGCATCGCGCCGCTGATCTACGGCGGCGCCTTTCGCCGCGACCCAAACCTGGCGGCGGAACATGCAGCCAAGGTGCGCTCGGCCGGCAAGCTGGGCTACTACTGGCAACTGTTCGCGGGGCTGGGCTGGACCAGCATCCACTGGCTGCACAAGATCCACCAGCCAACCCTGGTGCTGGCCGGCGACGATGATCCGCTGATTCCCCTGATCAACATGCGCATGCTGGCCTGGCGAATTCCCAATGCCCAGTTGCACATCATCGACGACGGTCACCTGTTCCTGATCACCAGGGCCGAGGCCGTCGCCCCGATCATCATGAAGTTCCTCCAGGAAGAACGACAACGGGCAGTGATGCACCCGCACCCTCTGCCGGTGCACCCGACGAAATAAAACCACTCAGTCAACAGGATCGTCTCGCGCAAGAAGGGCCAGGACCGACTATGTTATCTGTCTTGGATTGGTCTGCTTGTTAGTGGTTTGACGAAGGAGTGTTGACTCATGCAAGACAAACCTGCGGCGGGCTCGCTGCCCTCCCCTGCCGCGTACATCAACGCGCAGAGTGCGATCACCGGTCTACGTGGCCGGGATCTGTTCTCCACATTGCGCAGCCTTGCTGCCCACAGCCTGCGCAACCCGTTGCACAGTGCCCGCCATACCCTGGCCCTGGGTGGCCAGCTGGGACGTGTGCTGCTGGGCGAAACCCTGCACAAACCCAGCCCCAGGGACAACCGTTTCTCCGACCCGACCTGGAGCCTCAACCCCTTTTACAAACGGAGTCTGCAGGCTTACCTGAGCTGGCAGAAACAGGTCCGCCACTGGATCGATGACAGCGGCATGAGTGAAGACGACCGGGCTCGGGCGCATTTTGCCTTCTCCCTGATCAATGACGCAGTGGCCCCCTCCAACACTCTGCTCAATCCCCTGGCCCTCAAGGAGATTTTCAACACCGGGGGCAACAGCGTGGTGCGCGGCATCAGCAACCTGTTGGACGACCTGCTGCACAACAACGGAATGCCCAGCCAGGTGACCAAGCACGCCTTCGAGGTGGGCAAGAACGTCGCGGTGACCCAAGGCTCGGTGGTGTTTCGCAACGAGCTGCTGGAACTGATCCAGTACAACCCCATGAGCGAACAGCAGTACGCCAAGCCACTGTTGATCGTGCCGCCACAAATCAACAAGTACTACATCTTCGACCTCAGCCCGCACAACAGCTTCGTCCAGTACGCACTGAAAAACGGCCTGCAGGTGTTCATGATCAGCTGGCGCAACCCGGACGTGCGCCATCGCGAGTGGGGCCTGTCGACCTATGTCGAGGCTGCCGAGGAAGCGCTGAACGTCACCCGTGCCATTACCGGCAGTCGCGAAGTCAACCTCGCTGGCGCTTGTGCCGGCGGCTTGACCATCGCCGCCTTGCAAGGTCACTTGCAGGCCAAACGGCAACTGCGCCGGGTCTCCAGCGCCACCTATATGGTGAGTCTGCTGGACAGCCAGCTGGACAGCCCGGCCACCCTGTTCGCCGACGAAAAGACCCTGGAGGCGGCCAAGCGCCGCTCCTACCAGCAAGGCGTACTGGATGGTCGCGACATGGCCAAGGTATTTGCCTGGATGCGTCCCAACGACCTGATCTGGAACTACTGGATCAACAACTACCTGCTGGGCAAGGAACCGCCGGTCTTCGACATCCTCTACTGGAACAACGACAGCACCCGACTGCCCGCTGCCCTGCACGGCGATTTGCTGGACTTCTTCAAGCACAACCCGCTGAGCCATGTCGGCGGACTGGAAATCTGCGGCACACCGATCGATCTGCAGAAGGTCACGGTGGACAGCTTCAGCGTGGCTGGGATCAACGACCACATCACGCCCTGGGACGCGGTGTATCGCTCGACTCTGCTGCTGGGCGGCGAACGACGCTTCGTACTGTCCAACAGCGGGCATGTGCAGAGCATCCTCAATCCGCCGAGCAACCCCAAGGCCAACTATGTGGAGAACCCCAAGCTCAGCAGCGACCCTCGGGCCTGGTACTACGATGCCAAGCATGTCGACGGCAGCTGGTGGAGCCAGTGGCTGGGCTGGATCCAGGAACGCTCGGGAGCGCAACGGGACAGCCTCACCACGCTCGGCAACCAGAACTATCCACCGATGGAGGCTGCACCTGGCACTTACGTGCGCGTGCGCTGAAGACACCTTGCACCACGACTCCGCGCTGGAGTCGTGCCCCCTAATGGACCGACAAGAAGTCAGGATGAAAACCCGCGACCGAATACTCGAATGTGCCCTGCAGTTGTTCAACCAGAAGGGTGAGCCCAATGTCTCGACCATGGAGGTGGCCAATGAAATGGGGATCAGCCCCGGCAACCTCTACTACCACTTCCATGGCAAGGAGCCCCTGGTGCTCGGCCTGTTCGAACGCTTCCAGAACGAGCTGACGCCACTGCTGGACCCACCATCAGATGCGCAACTGGCCCCGGAAGACTACTGGCTGTTTCTGCATCTGATTGTCGAGCGCCTGGCCCACTACCGGTTTCTGTTCCAGGACCTGTCCAACCTGGCCGGGCGCCTGCCAAAGCTGGCCAAGGGCATTCGCAACCTGCTCAACGCCCTCAAACGCACCCTGGCTTCGCTGTTGGCACGGCTCAAGGCCATGGGACAACTGGTCAGCGGCACCCAGGCCCTGGGACAACTGGTGGAGCAGATCACCATGACCTTGCTGTTTTCTCTGGACTATCAGCGAATTCTCGATCGCGAAGGGGAAGTGCGCCTGGTGGTCTATCAGATCATGATGCTGGTGGCACCGCACCTGTTGCCACCGGCGAAGCTGGCCACCGAGCAGATGGCCCTGCGTTACCTGGATGAACAGGGGTAGTCGGTTGTACAGGGCATTGATTGCCGCTCAATAAAAAACGCCCGGGCTTTGCAGACCGGGCGTTTTTTGTGTTCCTGACTCAGTCAGGACTGGCTGCTTGGCGTCGCAGAGGTCGACGTGGCAGCTGGGCTTGCAGCCGGGCTTGACGCTGCAGCGGAGTTCGCCGAGCTGGCCGATGCCGTCGGGGCCGGAGTCGCAGGCTTGGCCGCAACAGCAGGTTTGATTGCAGGCTTGGCGGCTACGGGCTTCTTGGCCACAGGCTTTTTCGCCACGGCAGGCTTTGCAGCAGGCTTGGCTGCGGGTTTTGCCGCTGGCTTGGCTGCAACAGGCTTGGCAGCAGGTTTCGCTGCAGGTTTGGCAGCAGCGGTTTTCACCGCAGGTTTAGCCACGGCTTTGACTGCTGGCTTGGCAACAGGCTTGGCCAGAGGTTTGGCAGCCGATTTTACCGCTGGCTTAGCCGCAGCGGTTTTAGCCGCAACCGGCGCGACCTTGGCACCTGTGAGTTTTTCGATCTGCTTGGTCAGGGTATCGACCTTTTCATGCAGCGCCTTTACTTCATTGCGGCTTGGCACGCCCAGACGCGAGATGGCACTGTTCAAGCGCTTGTCGAAAGCACCTTCCAGTTCGTCCCACTTGCCCAGAGCGCGGTCCTTGACGTCGCTGATACGCGACTTGGCCGAACTGGCGGAATCCTTGGCGGCATCGACTTTCTTGCCGACTACGCTTTTAGTCAGCTTCTCGGCTTTCTCGCCATCTTTGACCAATGTCTCGAAAAGCTTGCTGCCGTCAGAGTCGATTTTCGAGTACACGCCTAAACCAGCAAGCCAAATTTTACGGGAGTAATCTTCGACTTTCCCGATCCACGAGCTGCCTTCTTTTTCAGTATTCTTTTTACCAGCCATCCCGTTCTCCTTAATGTTTACGCGCGACACGTTCGAGCAACGCCGTCAGCTCATCGAGCTTAGCAGAGAGTGTCTCGACGTCATGTTTAGACGGAATGCCGATACGATTCAAGGCACTGGCGACGCGCGTGTCAAAAGCCTTCTCGACCTTGTCCAGTTGCACTTCGACTTTGCCTTTAAGAGTGCTGACATCCCCTTTAACGCTATCTATCTGACTGTTGGCTGCTTCAAGTTGTTCAGTGACAACTTTTTTGCCTTTCTTTTCAACGGATTGACCTGTCTTGATCAGCTCCTGAAAGTACTCGCTGCCTTCCTGACCGACTTTGGCGTAGGCACCCAGGCCTGCCAGCCAGATCTTGCGGGCATAGGTTTTGACTTCACTCAGAGCAGTCGATTGAGCATCAACTTTTTTCTTCAGAATTACTTTGGCCATGGTGCACCTCACGCGCAGAAGGTTTGAGGAACTGCCCTCGAAAAGAGGACCTGAGGCACAACCTAGAGAGAAAAATTAGAATCGGCACCCTAACGAATGCAATAAAACCGTGATGGATCCTTGCAGGAGCGAGCGGACGGCATTGCGCTTGCCGGCGAAGCTCTATGAGCACCCTTGCAGTGCCCGGTGATTCGCTGGCGAACCAGCTCCTGCAAGTGGCTCAGACCAGCGCCTTGTCCAGGGCTTTCTCGATTTCGGACTTGATGGTGCCGCTCATGGCCGACATCAACAGGCCCAGTTCGACATCGATCCTGATGGACTCATCGCCTACATGCACCGTGCCTTTGACCCCGGAACGCTTGAGGTTCAGGGTATCCCCCGCCCACTGCGGCGCCAGGCCATATTGATCGGCGAGTTTCTGCGCCAGTTGGTCGGCCTTTTCACGGGCCGCCTGCTTACCCAGGCCATGGGCACGTTCAACACTAATACGGGCCATCTAAGGACTCCTGCTGGTTCGGGACTTGCCTGGAGCATCTTGACCCTGTGTGCGTCAAAACGTCCCGGCGGATCACTATCTTACATTCAGCCTTGCCAAGACAAAGACCGTCACCGGCATTAGAATGTCCCGCATTCTCTTTTGGTGACAGCGATATGACTGATCAGCGCAAAGGCAGCGATGCCGAACCCACCACTCACTTCGGCTTCAAAAACGTTCCTGAAAGCCAGAAAGCGGAAAAAGTCGCTGAGGTATTTCACTCGGTAGCGGCCAAGTACGACCTGATGAACGACGTGCTGTCCGGTGGCATGCACCGCTTGTGGAAGCGTTTCACCATCGAGTTGTCGGGCGTGCGCGCCGGCAACCGCGTACTGGACATCGCCGGTGGTACCGGTGACCTGACCAAGCGTTTCTCCCATCTGGTGGGTCCGACCGGCCAGGTCGTGCTGGCAGACATCAACGAGTCGATGCTCAAGGTCGGCCGTGACCGCCTGCTGGACTTGGGTGTGGCCGGCAACGTCGAGTTCGTCCAGGCCGACGCGGAAAAGCTGCCTTTCCCGGACAACCATTTTGACTGCGTGACCATTGCCTTCGGCCTGCGCAATGTCACCCATAAAGAAGACGCGCTGCGCTCCATGCTGCGGGTGCTCAAGCCAGGTGGCCGCCTGCTGGTGCTGGAATTCTCCAAACCCACCAGCACCTTGATGTCCAAGGTCTACGACGCCTATTCGTTCGCCTTCATGCCTCTGGCCGGCAAGCTGATCACCAACGACTCGGAAAGCTATCGCTACCTGGCCGAATCGATCCGCATGCATCCGAACCAGGAAACCCTGAAGTCAATGATGGTCGAGGCCGGTTTCGACCGCGTGACCTATCACAACATGACCGCAGGCATCGTCGCCCTGCACCGCGGCATCAAGCCCTGATGCTGCTCAGCGGCCTGCTCGCCAGCGTCGAGACCGGCATCAATCGGGTGCTGCGTCTGGACAGCACGGCCCTGCCGCGCCTGCAGCACCTGAACGGCAAGGTGATCGCTGTGGACTGCCGCAGCCCGGCACTGCAGCTGTTCATCCTGCCCAGCGATGAAGGCCTGATGCTGGCCTCGCAGTGGGCCGCAGACCCTGACTGCATCCTGCGGGCACCGGCCTCAAGCCTGGTGCGACTGGCCCTGAGCAAGGACAAGACCGCAGTCCTGCATGGTCCGGAAGTGGAGTTGGAAGGCGACAGCGGCGTGCTGTTGGACCTGGCGGCGATCCTCCAGGACCTGGAGCTGGACTGGGAATACGAACTTTCCCGCTGGCTGGGCCCAGTGGCCACCCAGCTGTTCAGCGGCCATGTGCGCAGCCGCGCACGCTGGTATCAGCAAGGATTTGCCAGCCTGAACCAGAACCTCGCCGAATTCCTCGCTGAAGAATCGCGGACCCTGGTGGGTCAGCGTGAAGCCGAAGCGCGCTTTCGCGAACTGGATCAGGCCAAACTCGACCTGGAACGTCTCGAGGCGCGCTTCGAGCGCCTTTCCCGATCCCTTGACCCAAGCGATAACGCATGAAGCTGCTTGCCGTCCGCCGTCTGTTGCGCATCCAGCGCGTCGTGATCCGCTACCGCCTCGATGACCTGCTGTTCGAACTGCCCCTGCCCTGGTTTCTCCTGGCCTTGCGCTTCGCCCTGCCCTGGCGCTGGTTCCCGCGCAAGCCGCTGGACCTGAGCCGCGGTGCACGGCTGCGCCTGGCGTTGCAGGACCTGGGGCCGATTTTCATCAAGTTCGGGCAGATCCTCTCCACCCGCCGCGACCTGTTGCCGGAAGACATCGCCGACGAGCTGATGCTGCTGCAGGACCGGGTCCCGCCATTCGATTCGCAAAAGTCCATGGCGCTGATCGAAGAGCAACTGGGCCAGAAGATCAGCGACGTGTTCAGCCGCTTCGACATCGAGCCCCTGGCCTCCGCCTCGGTGGCCCAGGTGCACGCCGCCAAGCTCAAGACTGGCGAAGAAGTGGTGGTCAAGGTGATCCGCCCGGGGCTCAAGCCGATCATCGCCCAGGACCTGGCGTGGCTGTTCATCCTCGCCCGGGCTGCGGAAAAGGTCTCCGCCGACGCGCGCCTGCTGCACCCGGTGGACGTGGTCAGCGACTACGAGAAAACCATCTACGACGAGCTCGACCTGCTGCGCGAGGCGGCCAACGCCAGCCAGCTCAAGCGTAACTTCGAAGGCTCGCCGCTGCTGTATGTACCTCAGGTCTACTGGGACTGGTGCCGACCGAAAGTGCTGGTGATGGAGCGTATCTACGGCATCCAGGTCACCGACCTGGCGACCTTGGCCGACCAGCGTACCGACATGAAGATGCTCGCCGAACGCGGCGTGGAGATTTTCTTCACCCAGGTGTTCCGTGACAGCTTCTTCCACGCCGACATGCACCCCGGCAACATCTTCGTCAGCACCGTACAGCCCTGGAGCCCGCAGTACATTGCCATCGACTGCGGCATCGTCGGCAGCCTGACTCCGGAAGACCAGGACTACCTGGCCCGCAACCTGTTCGCCTTCTTCAAGCGCGACTATCGCCGCGTGGCCCAGTTGCACATCGACTCCGGCTGGGTCCCGGCAGAGACCAAGCTCAACGAATTCGAAGCGGCGATCCGCACGGTCTGCGAACCGATCTTCGAAAAACCGTTAAAGGATATTTCCTTCGGCCAGGTGCTGATGCGCCTGTTCCAGACCGCTCGGCGCTTCAACATGGAAGTGCAGCCGCAGTTGGTATTGCTGCAGAAAACCCTGCTCAACATCGAAGGCCTGGGCCGCCAGCTGTACCCGGAACTGGACCTGTGGAATACCGCGCAACCCTTCCTCGAACGCTGGATGCGCGAACGGGTCAGCCCCAAGGCCGTGTTCGGCAATATCCACAGCCAGATCGAGCAGCTACCGCACCTGGCCAACATGACCCGTGACCTGCTCGAACGCATGTCGCGGCCTCATGCCGCCGACCCTCCGGCACCCTGGCACAAGCGCAAGGACGACTGGTTCCTGCGCCTGCTGGGCACCGCCCATCTGGGCGGTGGTGCGATCCTGGCCGCCGGTGGTCCACTGAATGAGCTGGGACACTGGCCTGCTGGCATCATGATTGCCGTGGGTTTGTATCTGATCGTTCGTCGATAGCCAGTGGCGCGACCTGCTGGCAAACTGTCGAAATCGTCGAGGCGCAACCAGCGGGTTGAGCCCGGTTGTCGGAGTCGAAAATGAAAGATTGGCTGGACCAGATCAAATGGGATGCGGACGGCCTGGTGCCGGCCATCGCCCAGGATCACAAGACCGGGCGCGTGCTGATGATGGCCTGGATGAACCGCGAGGCCCTGAGCCTGACAGCCGCCGAGCACCGCGCAATCTACTGGTCACGTTCCCGTGGCAAGCTGTGGCGCAAGGGCGAAGAGTCCGGGCATGTACAGCAGCTTCACGAAATGCGCCTGGACTGTGACGCTGATGTGATCATCCTGATGGTCGAGCAGATCGGCGACATTGCCTGCCACACTGGCCGCCATAGCTGTTTCTACCGCGTCTATGAAGACGGCGAGTGGAAAACCGTCGAACCGGTCCTCAAGGACCCGCACGCGATTTATTCTGCAGGACACTGACATGAGCGATACCCTCAGCCGTCTGGCCCAGGTGCTGGAAGAGCGTAAAGATGCTGCCGCCGATAGTTCTTATGTCGCCAGCCTGTATCACAAGGGTCTGAACAAGATTCTGGAAAAAGTCGGCGAAGAGTCGGTGGAAACCATCATCGCCGCCAAGGACGCCGCCATCAGCGGTGACTGCAGCGATGTGATCTACGAAACCGCGGACCTGTGGTTCCACACTATGGTCATGCTGGCGCAGCTGGGGCAGCATCCCCAGGCCGTGCTCGATGAGCTGGACCGCCGCTTCGGTTTGTCCGGACACGCCGAGAAAGCCTCGCGTCCGTCCGCCTGAACAACTTTCTAAAAGGAAACGCAGCATGGGCATTTTTGACTGGAAACACTGGATCGTCATCCTGGTGGTCGTGGTACTGGTATTCGGCACCAAGAAGCTCAAGAACCTGGGCACCGATGTCGGTGAGTCGATCAAGGGTTTTCGCAAGGCCATGAACGACGACGAAAAACCTGCCGACCCCGTAGTACCGCCAGCAGCGCAGCCGGTGCCACCGGTTCAACCGCAGCAGAACGCGCCGTTGAACCAGCCGCACACCATTGACGTGCAGGCGCAGAAAGTTGAAGAGCCGACCCGCAAAGACTCGTGAGCACTGAATAATGTTTGGTATCAGCTTCTCTGAACTGCTGCTGGTGGGCCTGGTGGCCCTGCTGGTGCTCGGCCCCGAGCGCCTTCCCGGCGCTGCGCGCACCGCCGGCCTCTGGGTCGGGCGCCTCAAGCGCAGCTTCAACGCGATTAAACAGGAAGTTGAACGTGAAATCGGTGCCGACGAAATCCGTCGGCAACTGCACAACGAGCACATTCTGTCCCTGGAGCAGGAAGCGCGGAAAATCCTCGCCCCGACCCAGCAGCCAGCGACTCCGGTGGAGCCCGTGGCCGAGCAGACCATTCACGCACCGGATGCCGTCCCTGTAGCCGCAACCGACGCCGTGCCGGCCCAGGTACCGGAAACCCCTGCGGCTCCAGCGCCGAGCGCCGCTGCGCTGCCGGTCGAGCCGACCGCACCGACAGCGCCAGCCGCCACCAGCGCTCCCCACGACCCCACTTTGCCGCCGCGAGCACCATGAGCGATATCCCAGAGAACGACCAACATATGCCGCTGGTGTCGCACCTCACCGAGTTGCGTACCCGCCTGCTGCGCTGCGTAGCGGCGATCTTCATCATCTTCGCCGGGTTGTTCGCCTTCACCCAGCAGATCTACACCATCGTCTCCACACCACTGCGCCAGTACCTGCCGGTGGGCGCGACTATGATCGCCACCGACGTTGCCTCGCCGTTCCTCACGCCGCTGAAGCTGACCATGATGGTCTCGCTATTCCTGGCGATCCCAGTGATCCTGCACCAGATCTGGGGGTTTATCGCACCCGGTCTGTACAAGCATGAAAAGCGCATCGCCGTGCCACTGCTGGTGTCGAGCATCCTGCTGTTCTACACCGGCATGGCCTTCGCCTACTTCCTGGTGTTTCCGCTGATTTTCAAGTTCTTCGCTGCCGCCACCCCGGCCGGCGTGGAAATGATGACCGACATCACCAGCTACCTCGATTTCGTCATGACCTTGTTCTTCGCCTTCGGCGTGGCGTTCGAGATCCCGGTGGCCGTGGTCCTGCTGGTATGGATCGGCGTGGTCAATGTGACGTACCTGCGCAAGATCCGCCCTTATGTGGTCATCGGCTGCTTCGTGGTGGGCATGATCCTCACCCCGCCGGACATTTTCTCCCAGACCCTGCTGGCCGTGCCCATGTGGCTGCTGTTCGAGATCGGCGTGCTGTTCGGCGGGCTGATCAGCAAGCGCGGCGAGCACCCGGACGATACGCCGGCTGACGACCACAACGACCAGCCGCCAGCGACCCAAGCGTGAACCTGCTGCTGCTTGAGGAGGCCGATTTCATTGCGGCCGACCGTGTGGTGCTGCGCGACCGGCGCCTGACCCATATGCAGGAAGTGCATCGCGTGGCTGTCGGCGACAGCCTGCGGGTAGGGCGCATTGGTGGGCTGATGGGCTCGGCCCAGGTGCTGCGCCTGGAGCCTGCCGAAGCCGAACTGCAAGTGCAGCTTGAACTGCCGCCTCCGGCCAAGCTGCCACTGACCATGATCCTCGCCCTGCCGCGACCGAAAATGCTCCGCCGAGTACTGCAGACCGTTGCAGCCATGGGCGTGCCACGGCTGGTGCTGGTCAACAGCTACCGGGTGGAAAAAAGCTTCTGGCAAACGCCCTTTCTCGAACCCGAGGCGATTCGTGAACAACTGGTCCTCGGTCTGGAACAGGCCCGCGACAGCGTGCTGCCCGAAGTCGTCATCGAAAAACGCTTCAAACCCTTCGTCGAAGACCGCCTGCCAACCCTGAGCGCAGGCACCCTGGGACTGGTAGGCCACCCCGGCCAGTACCCGCCCTGCCCTCGCGGCCTGGATGAACCGGTAACCCTGGCCATTGGTCCGGAAGGTGGCTGGATCCCATACGAAATCGATCTGCTGGGCAAGGCCGGCCTGCAACCGGTACAGCTGGGCGAGCGCATCCTGCGGGTCGAAACTGCGGTGACTGCCCTGCTTTCACGCCTGTTCTAAGCGCCATGCCCCCAACCCCGTACCGGCGGGGGCAACCCTCTTGCAGTGCCCTTTGCCGGCAAGCCGATTGCTACAGGAATGCCTATGGCCGCCGATAGCCTATGGTTAAGCCCAAACTGCTAAAAGGAGTTCGCAGCATGTACCGTTGGCTAGCCAGAAATCTGGGAAACGTGAGTGTCAGCCTCAAACTCGGCATCGGCTTCGGCCTGGTACTGCTGCTGACCCTACTGATCACCGCCACCGGCTGGACTGGCCTGGGCGCAGTGATCGACCGCGGCGACAAACTGGGCAACATTTCTAATCTCTACGCCATGACCAAGGACCTGCGCATCACCCGCCTCGACTTTGAGATGCGCCATGGCGAGCAAGGCCCGGCCGCTGTCAATGATGTGCTCAAGCAGCTCGACCAGGGCCTGCAGGCGGCCCGCGAGCAGTTGCAGCAACCCGAGAGCCTCGCCATGATCGAGCAGCAACTGCAGGCCGTAGCCGAATACCAGAAAGCCTTTGCCGACATGACCCGTGCCACCAGCAGCCGCGAAACGGCCCGGGCTCAGCTTGGCGCCAGCGCGGACAACGCCGTGGCCCGGGTGGCCGAAGTCGAGAAATCGCTGCTGCAAGGCGACAGCGTGGCGCAGTTCAACAACGTCATCGAGCTCTCCAAACTGATCCAGCAGGCACGCTTCCAGGTACGCGGCTACACCTACAGCGCCAAATCCGAAGCCAAACAACCGGCCCTGGATGCCATCGACAACGCCCTGAACAACCTCACCAGCCTGCCAGCCCGGCTGCCAGAACAGCACATCGCCAGCCTGCAACAGGCCAGCGACTCGCTCCGGGCCTACCGGGCAGCCGTCAGCGCCTTTAGCGACGCCGAGGAGGCCAGCGCCAATGCGCTCAAGCGCATGGCCGCCCAGGGCGACCACCTGATGGACCTGAGCAAGCAACTGACCACGGCGCAGACCGTCAAGCGCGACAGCGAGGCCAGCCAGGCCAGGAGCACCCTGCTGATTGCCACCGCACTGGCCCTGGTGTTCGGCCTGATTGCCGCCTGGGCTATTACCCGGCAGATCATTCAACCCTTGCAACAGACCCTCAAGGCCGCCGAGCGAGTGGCCGCCGGCGATCTCAGCCAGAACCTCGTGGTGGATCGTCGCGACGAGCTGGGTCAATTGCAGAAGGCCATGCAGCGCATGACCCTCGGCCTGCGGGAGCTGATTGGCGGTATCAGCGACGGCGTGACCCAGATTGCCAGCGCCGCGGAGCAACTGTCCGCGGTCACCGAGCAGACCAGTGCCGGGGTCAACAGCCAGAAAGTCGAAACCGACCAGGTGGCCACGGCAATGAACGAAATGGCCGCCACGGTGCAGGAAGTCGCACGCAACGCCGAGGAAGCCTCTGAGGCCGCTGCGGCCGCAGATCAGCAAGCCCGCGAGGGTGATCGGGTGGTGAACGAAGCAATCGCCCAGATCGAGCGCCTGGCCAGCGAGGTTGGCCATTCCACCGAAGCCATGGGCCACCTCAAGCAAGAAAGCGACAAGATCGGCAGTGTGCTGGACGTGATCAAGTCCGTGGCCCAGCAAACCAACCTGCTGGCCCTCAACGCCGCCATCGAAGCGGCCCGGGCCGGAGAAGCCGGACGTGGTTTCGCCGTGGTGGCGGATGAAGTACGCAGCCTGGCTCAGCGCACACAGCAGTCCACCGAGGAAATCGCCGAACTGATCATCAGCCTGCAAAGTGGCACCCAGCAAGTGGCCAGCACCCTGGACACCAGCCGCAGCCTGTCCGACAGCAGTGTCGAGTTGACCCGCCGGGCCGGCGGCTCGCTGGAAAACATCACCCGTACCGTGTCGGCGATCCAGGCGATGAACCAGCAAATTGCCGCGGCCGCCGAGCAGCAGAGCGCCGTGGCGGAAGAGATCAACCGCAGTGTGTTGAATGTGCGTGATGTGTCCGAACAGACTTCATCGGCCAGTGAAGAGACCGCAGCGTCCAGCGCCGAGCTGGCGCGACTGGGGATTCACCTGCAAGGGCTGGTGGGACGTTTCCGGGTCTGAGCCTGATAGCGGCTCGCATCCCTCGCCAGCAAGCCGACGCCTACAAAGGATGATGTAGGAGCCGGCTTGCTGGCGAAGCGATCAAAGCACCTGGCGCAAGAATGCCTGGGCCCGCGGGTCTTTCGGCGCAGCGAAAAACAACTCCGGTGCGGCATCTTCCAGCAACTTGCCGTGGTCGAAGAACAGCACCCGATCCGCCACTTCCCGGGCAAAACCCATCTCGTGGGTCACACAGACCATGGTCATACCTTCCAGGGCCAGGGTCTTCATCACGTCCAGCACCTCGCCGACCATTTCCGGGTCCAGGGCCGAGGTCGGCTCATCGAACAGCATGACCTTGGGTTCCATGGCCAAGGCCCGGGCAATCGCCACCCGCTGCTGCTGGCCGCCAGAAAGGCGCGACGGAAACTCATGGGCCTTCTGCGCGATTCCAACCTTCTCCAGCAGCGCCAGGGCCTTGGCCTCACGCTCCTGCTTGCCACGCTTGCGCACCACCTTTTGCGCCAGGCAAAGGTTCTCCAGCACGGTCATGTGGGGGAACAGGTTGAAGTGCTGGAACACCATGCCGACCTCGCGACGATAGGCGTTCACATCGGTCTTGGGATCGGCCAGTTGCAGGCCGTCGATACTTACCGAGCCGGAATCGAATTCCTCCAGGCCATTGAGGCAGCGCAGGAAGGTCGACTTGCCGGAACCCGACGGACCGATCACCACCAGCACTTCGCCCTTGGCCACCTGGGTGCTGACGTTATCCACCGCGCGCACCACCTGGCCACGGGTGTCGAAGACTTTTACCAGATCGCGGACTTCAATCACTTTGCGCGAGCCTCCGCTCAAGCCGGCTGGCCATCTTCGACAGCGGCAGGTTGATCAACAAATACAGGCCCGCCACACAGAACAGGATTTCAAACGGCGAGAACGAGGTGGTAATGACTTCCCGACCGCTCTTGAGCAACTCGGTGATAGCGATTACCGACACCAGCGAAGTGTCCTTGACCAGGCTGATGAACTGCCCGGCCAGGGGTGGCAGCACTCGCTTGAAGGCCTGTGGCAGCACCACGTGGCGCATCGACTGGCCAGCACTCAGGCCCAGGGAGCGAGCCGCTTCGTTCTGTCCACGGGTAATGGACTGCACCCCGGCGCGGACGATTTCCGCCACATAGGCCCCGGTGAACAGCGACAACGCGGCAATCCCCGCAAACTCCCGGGACAGGTTGAGCACCGTGCCGATAAAAAAGTAGAAAATGAAGATCTGCACCAGCAGCGGCGTGCCTCGCACCAGCTCGACATAAAGGGTCGACAGGTCACGCAGGGTCGGGTTGCTCGACAGGCGGCACAGCCCGGTGCCCAGACCGATGAGCAAACCCAACACGCCGGACACTACCGACAACCACAACGTAGTCCACAAACCCCACAACAGCGGCCCCGCCGCCCAGTGCCGGGTCACACCGACCACGTCGCCCTCGGCCACATCATCGCCACGAGCCACCTGCAGGCTGCTTTCATCAACACTCAGGCGCTGTTCGTCACCAGAGTCGCCACGCAGCGTGACTTCAGCCTTGCCGCCCTGGCGCACCACCTCGGTGACCGTGGAAATCTGCGCTGCACGCAGGGGTTCTTCGGCCTGATAGGCGAAATACTGTGGTACGCGGTTCCAGCGCCATTCGTAGGACATCAGCGAGGTGGCGTAGTACAGGGCGCCGGCCAGGCCGATCAGCACCAGCGCGGTGAGCACGTGCCAGGGCCATTGGGCTTTCTTCTGTTTCATTGCTGTACAAATTCCGGAGTGGGTGTCGCGAATCCAGGCGCTTGCGCCTGTAGGAGCCGGCTTGCCGGCGAAGGTCCGCGGCACGGAGTCACTGCAAGGACGCCGCGCCGCTCAACCGGCGTTACTCCATGTCCTTGAGCCACTCGGTGCTCTTGAACCACTTGTCATGGATGCGATCGTAAGTACCGTCTTCGTGGATCTGGTGCAGGAAGTTATTGATGAAGTTGATGCTGTCGTAGTCACCCTTCTTCAGGCCGAAGGCCAGAGGCTCGTAGGTGAACGGCTTGTCGAGGAACGTAAGCTTGCCGTTGCCGACCTTGCTCAGCGCCACCACGTTGTACGGGGCGTCGTAGATGAAGGCGTCGGCCTTGCCGTTGACCACGTCGAGCACGGCTTCCTGCTCGTTGTCGTAGCCGTGGTACTTGGCTTTGGCGATCAGCTTCTTGGCAACCATTTCCCCGGTGGTGCCCAGCTTGGAAGTGATGCGGTAGTCCGCGCTGTTCAGGTCCTTGTAGGACTTGATGGTGCCTTCCAGGTCCTTGCGGATCAGCAGGGTCTGGCCGACCACGATGAAGGGCTCGCTGAAGTTCAGGCGCAGGTTGCGCTCCTGGGTCAGGGTCATGCCGCTGCCGATCATGTCGAATTTATCAGTCAGCAAGGCCGGGATGATGCCGTCATAGCCGGTGGACACTGTCTCCAGCTTGACCCCCATGGACTTGGCCATGGCCTTGAGCAGGTCGACTTCGAAACCGATGATCTCGCCGCGCTTGTTGGTCATCTGGAACGGCATGTAGGTCGGGTCCATGCCAACCTTCAGCGTGCCACGCTTGACCGCGTCGTCGATGGCGCCGGCCTGGGCCGTGTTGACCGCCAGCAGAGCTGCGGCGCCTGCCAGCAGCAGCGAAAGATACTTCTTCATCTCGAGTCCCCTGAAACCATTTTATTGTGGTGTCTGTGCGCAGCGGGCCTGGAACGGAAACTTTCGGAGATCAAGCCGCTGTCGATTACGCACAGAAATTTGCGGGTGCGATGCTAACGCACTCGGCCATTTGCACAAGGATTTTTGTTGTTACCGAGGGGCGACCTGTAGCCGCTGTCAAAGCCTGCGATCGGCTCTGAAGGCCGTGCATTCTGGAGACCGCCGGAAAGCCCTGCAACGCTGGCGGTGTGCACGCAGTCCAGGCCCGCGGCAACGGCTACGAGGATTCGCGATAGGTCGACGGCAGAAAGTAAAACGCCCTTGAGCAAGAACTCAAGGGCGTTGGCTTCAGGCCGGTTGCGGCGCCGCGTTCAACGGCTGCAACGGCAACTGCGGAGCATGGGGATCAGCCTCCACCGACTGGCGCCAGGCGCTCAGCCATTCGCTGTGCCCCTCGCTCCAGACCTGCTCGTGCAGGCGCCCCAGGGCTACCGGATCACTCAACAGCGCCAGACGCTCGCTGTTATTCAGGGCCGCCGGACCCACTTTCAGTGCATGCCGTACCCGTTCCTGGCGCAGCCATTCAATCGGCTCGGCCTCAGTGTGTCGGGACGTCGCCAAGGCACAGGCCAGGGCGTTCTGCTGTGGATCGACCACGGCCCGGACAAAACCGTCGTTAAGCGCATGCCAGCGGTTCTCATGGGTGTACTGGTCGGTTGCCAGCAGCGCCTGCGGCGGAGCGTATTCCTCAGGAATCAGGAACAGGCTTTCGTCACGGGACTTCAGGCCCAGGCCAACACGGCTGGAGATCACCGACACCGGGATCGACAGCATCAGCGAACCGACGATCGGCACCAGCCACCAGAGGAAGCTCGGGTTCAGCCAGATCACCAGCAATGCCCAGCAGAAGCCCAGCAGGGTCTGCGGACCATGGCGGCGCACCGCCTCGCTCCATGGCGTGGAGTCATCGTCACGTTGTGGCGAGTTCCAGGTCGCGGCCCAGCCGAGGAACGCGGCCAGTACGAAACGGGTGTGGAAAATCATCCGCACCGGTGCCAGCAACATGGAGAACAGCATCTCCAGGAGCATCGACAGGGTCACCTTGAACTTGCCGCCGAACTCCTTCGCACCCTTGGCCCAGATCAGGATGATGCTCAAGAGCTTGGGCAGGAACAGCAGCACGATGGTGGTGGAGAACAGCGCGATGGCCTTGTCCGGATGCCACTGCGGCCACAGCGGATACAGCTGCCGTGGCTCGAGGAAGTACTGCGGCTCCATCAGGGTATTGACCGCCAGCAGGGCCGTGGACAGCACCAGGAAGAAGAACCACAGCGGCGCCGACAGGTAGGACATCACCCCGGTGAGGAACACCGCACGGTGCACCGGGTGCATGCCCTTGACCAGGAACAGGCGAAAGTTCATCAGGTTGCCGTGGCACCAGCGACGGTCACGCTTGAGTTCATCCAGCAGGTTCGGCGGCAACTCTTCATAGCTGCCGGGCAGATCGTAGGCAATCCACACGCCCCAGCCGGCACGGCGCATCAGCGCGGCTTCGACGAAGTCGTGGGACAGGATCGCACCGGCAAAGGCGCCTTTACCGGGCAGTGGCGCCAGGGCGCAGTGCTCGATGAAGGGCTTCATGCGGATGATTGCGTTGTGCCCCCAGTAGTGGGACTCGCCCAACTGCCAGAAGTGCAGGCCAGCAGTGAACAGCGGACCGTAGACCCGAGTGGCGAACTGCTGCATGCGCGCATAGAGGGTGTCCATGCCCGACGCCCGTGGCGCGGTCTGGATGATCCCTGCATCCGGCGTGGCCTCCATCAGGCGCACCAGGCTGGTCAGGCATTCGCCGCTCATCACGCTGTCGGCGTCGAGCACCACCATGTACTTGTAGTCGCCGCCCCAACGACGGCAGAAGTCGTCGAGATTGCCGCTCTTGCGCTTCACCCGACGGCGGCGACGGCGATAGAAGATCTTGCCGAAGCCCTTGGCTTCACGGCAGACATCCAGCCAGGCCTGCTGCTCGGCGATGCAGATATCGGCGTCGTTACTGTCACTGAGCACAAAGAAGTCGAAGCGGTCCAGGTCACCAGTGGCCGCCACCGACTCGAAGGTCGCCCGCAGACCGGCAAATACCCGGGGCACGTCTTCGTTGCAGATCGGCATCACCAGTGCGGTGCGCGCATCTTTCGCAATCGGTTCGTTGCCGGCGCTGGCTCCGGAGATGCGATATTTATCGCGACCGGTCAACAGTTCCAGGAAGCCCATCAGCGCTGTCCAGAAACCCGCCGAAACCCAGCAGAAGAGGATCCCGAACAGGATCAGGATGCTGGTCTGCAATGCATAAGGCAGTACCTGCTGCGCGGTCTGCATCAGTGGCTGATGCATCACCTCATCCAGATCGACGAAGGACCAGCCCTGATACGGCATGATGCCTTTCATGTACCAGCCGGCAACGATGGTCTGGCCGAGCATCAGCACCAACAGGATATAGCGACGGATCGAACCCACGGTGCGCCAGCGGGCAGCCGGCAGCACACGCTCGTCCTTGGGCGGCGCGGGTGGGTTGGTGCGCCCGGTCAGGCGCCGCCAGCCACGCACCAGGATATTGGTACGCCACGGCTCGGGCACCACCTTGGTCCGACGGATCGGTGGCGTAGCCTTGAGACAGACTCGCCCCACTGCGTCGACGCCGAGCATTTCGGCATCTTCCAGTTCAGCCGCGGTGCTCAGGCTCAAGCGCGGCCCGATCGAAGCCTGGGCGGCATCGTCAGGACCATCGAAGGTGGCAGACGACAGACGCTGGTGCAGTTCACTGAAGGACTGGCAGCCCGCGAGTTCCGCGCGCTGCTCATCCGACATCGGCAAGTGAGCCAGGTACTCGGCAAGAGACTCTGGCTGGAGTTGAGAGTTACTCATCGGCAGGCAACTGATAGCTCCAGGTCTCGGTCAGGACTTGTTCAGTTTTAACCGGTTCCGGTGTGGCTGGGGCCGCTTCGGCAGCCACTGGCTGCTTGGCGTCTTTGTGGTCCTTGTCCTTGGTATCCTTGACGTCTTTGGCCGACTGGGCAGCCGCCTGCTTGGCCGCTTCCTTCTTCTCTTTTTCCTGCTGCTTGGCGGCAACCTTGTCGGCCTTGGCCACGGAGGAATTGGAGTTCGGCGTCGAGGCCTTGGCCGGTTCGGCAACCGGGATATCGCGAACCAGCGCGGCACGCATCTCGGTGGCTTTGCTGGCGTCCTTGATCTTCAAGCGCAGGGTCAGGCGCCAGCCCTTGGTTTCGTCGTTGTAGCGCACGCTGTTCTCGACCACTTCGGCGTTGTCGCCGACGCTGACCTGGCTGCGTACCTGTGCATCGGCCGGCAGTGCCTTGAGCGACGGGCCTTCGAAGTCCACCAGGTAGGCAACGCTGCCGTCAGGCTGACGGATCAGGTTGGACTGCTTGACGTCACCGGTGGAACGCAGGGTCTGTTGCACCCAGGCGCTGTCCGGGGAATGCAGGGCGGCTTCATCCATGGTCCAGTGCAGACGGTAGGCGAAGTCCAGCGGCTGGCCTGGCTCAGGTTGTTTTTCCGGGTTCCAGAACGCCACGATGTTGTCGTTGGTTTCGTCGGCGGTAGGGATTTCCACCAGGTCGACAGTGCCTTTGCCCCAGTCGCCCTTAGGCTCGATCCAGGCGCTTGGGCGCTTGTCGTAGCGGTCGTCGAGGTCTTCATAGTGGCTGAAGTCGCGGCCACGTTGCAGCAGGCCGAAACCACGCGGGTTCTCCACCGAGAAGTTGCTCACGGCCAAGTGCTTCGGATTGTTCAGCGGACGCCAGATCCACTCGCCATTGCCGGCATGGATCGACAGGCCACTGGAGTCGTGCAGCTCGCGACGGTAGTTGAGGACTTTCGACGGCTGGTTGGCGCCGAACAGGTACATGCTGGTCAGCGGGGCCAGGCCCAGCTTGCCAACTTTGTCCCGCAGGAATACCCGGGCCTTGACGTCGACAATGGTGTCAGCGCCCGGCCGCAGGGTCAGGCGATAGGCGCCGGTGGCCCGTGGCGAATCCAGCAGGGCGTAGATCACCAGGTGCTTGTCGGTAGGCTTGGGCTGTTGAATCCAGAACTCGCTGAAACGCGGGAACTCTTCACCGGACGGCAAGGCGGTATCGATCGCCAGGCCACGGGCGGACAGGCCATACGTGTGGCCTTTGCCGACGACGCGGAAATAGCTCGCGCCGAGCATGGTCATGATCTCGTCTTGCTTGTCAGCCTTGTTGATCGGGTACAGCACACGGAAACCGGCATAGCCGAGCTTTTCGGTGGCCTTGGGATCGAACTTGGCGTCGCCGAAGTCGAAACGGCTCGGATCGTACTTGATCTCGGAAACGGCGTTGGCGCTGATCTGGTTGATCTTCACCGGCGTGTCGAAGTGCATGCCCTGGTGATAGAACGACAGCTTGAACGGGGTCTTCTGATCGGCCCATTCGGCTTTTTCGGTGAGAAAGCGAATTTTCTGGTAGTCCGCGAACTTCATGTCACGGAACTCGTTCGGCAGGTTACTGCGCGGGGCCTCGTACTTCTGCCCGGCAAGATCCTTGGCTTTGGCCGACACATCATCAAGATTGAATGCCATGAGTTGACCGGCACCGAGCAGGCAGAACAGCGCAGAGCCCGTCACCAGTACGTTTCGTAACCGTTTGGCAAACAAATTTGGTGCATTACAGGGACTAACAATCACGAGCAACCCTCGCCGAAAACAGATCAAAAAACCAACGGCCAGCTATCTATATGCCAGGTTGGCGAGCATTGTTCCGACTCCGATGGGGCTAAATGATTCCCCAAACGGCCGTGGACAAGTCTCTACTTAAGTCAAAATGGACCAACGAACGCTGATCCCCGTAGCGCGCGATTATCTAGTAGCCCGCGTTACAACGCATCAGGGGCAACAAAGTATTTATCGCGAAAAACAGCAGTTTCCGGCCTAAATCGATGGAAAAAGATGTTTCAGGCGCTTTTAGGTCTGTAACACGAAGGTTACCGGGCCATCGTTGACCAGATGCACCTGCATGTCCGCGCCAAAACGCCCTGATGCCACTTTGCCATGCAACTGTTGCGCCTTCACTACCAGGTAGTCGAAAAGTTCCTCACCGAGAGCGGGCGGCGCGGCGCTGGAAAAACTCGGACGCAACCCGCTTTTGGTGTCCGCCGCCAGGGTGAACTGCGACACCAGCAACAACCCTCCCTGCACATCCATCAAGGACAGGTTCATCTTGCCCTCGGCGTCACTGAACACCCGATAGTTAAGCAGCTTATGCAGAAGTTTGTCGGCGCTGGCCCGGGTGTCCTCGGGCTCCACCGCCACCAGCACCAGTAACCCCTGGTCCACGGCGCCGACTATTTCCCCGGCGACTTCCACTCGCGCGCCGGCCACGCGCTGCAACAGGCCCTTCATGCTTCTTCAGGCGGCAAGTCGAGCAGGCGTCGGGCCAACTGATCGGTGGCACGCACCAGGGCATCGGTGATGCCCGGCTCGGAAGCGGCGTGGCCGGCATCGCGAATCACCTGCAACTCACTGTTGGGCCACGCCTGATGCAACTCCCAGGCGTTGTCCAGAGGACAGATCACATCGTAGCGGCCGTGGACGATGACCCCAGGCAAATGGGCGATCTTGCCCATGTCGCGAATCAGCTGATCGGGTTCGAGGAAGGCGTTATTGGTGAAGTAGTGGCACTCGATCCGGGCAATCGACAGTGCTCGCTGTGGCTCGGAGAACCGGTCCACCACCAGCGGATTGGGACGCAGGGTCGCGGTGCGCCCTTCCCAGCCGGACCAGGCTTTGGCTGCATGCATCTGGGCGATCTGGTCACTGCCGGTCAGGCGCTTGTGGAAGGCACTGACCAGGTCATGACGCTCCTCCAGAGGAATCGGCGCGACGTAGTCCTGCCAGTAGTCCGGGAACAGACGGCTGGCACCACACTGGTAATACCACTGGACTTCCTGGGGCCGGGCAAGAAAGATGCCCCGCACGATCAGCCCGTGCACCCGCTCCGGGTGGGTTTGCGCGTAGGCCAGGGCCAGGGTCGACCCCCAGGAACCGCCGAACAGCACCCATTTGTCGATGCCAAGGTGCTGGCGGATCCGTTCCAGGTCGGCCACCAGATCCCAGGTGGTGTTGTTTTCCAGGCTGGCGTGGGGAGTGGAGCGCCCGCAACCGCGCTGGTCGAAGGTGACAATGCGGTACAGGTTCGGATCAAAATAGCAGCGGCTGGAAGCATCACAGCCAGCACCTGGCCCACCATGAATGAACACCACCGGCAAACCTTCCGGTGAACCACTTTCGTCGACATACAGCACGTGGGGGCTGTCGACGGCCAGATCGTGCCGGGCATAGGGTTTGATCTGCGGGTACAAAGTCTGCATTACGCGCTCCGTGGAGGTCGGGTTCATCCCTGAAGGGACTTCATTTATTCTGCCGTCCGGCATCATAAACCCGAATTACACAATGAGCATGCCCTTGAGAAAAATGGGGTTGTTGACCCCATTTGTCGTCTCCAGCCTGGCGTGGCTGCCACCATATGATCAGCGGCCGTAGCGCTCATGCCCCCAGGCCAGCAGGCCTTGCAGCAATGCCTTGAGCACCTCCTGGGTCGGTGCCGCCAGATCCTCGCGATAGCGGAACGGTTCGAACTCCTCCATATAAGCGCTCTGCGCCAGTTCCAGCTGCACCGCGTGAATGTGCTCGGCCGGGTTACCGTAATGCCGGGTGATGTGACCGCCCTTGAAACGACCGTTGAGCACATGGGTGTAATCACCATGAGCGGCGCAGATGCTCTCCAAGTGGCTGGCCAGTTGCGGATCACAGCTGGCGCCATTGAAGGTGCCGAGGTTGAAGTCCGGCAGCTTGCCCTCGAACAGGTGCGGGATCAGCGAGCGAATGGAGTGGGCATCGAACAGCAAGGCATAACCGAACTCGGCCTTGAGCCGCGCCAGCTCCTCCTGCAGGGTGCGGTGATAAGGCCCCCAGACCTCTTGCAGGTACTGCTGCCGCTCGGCCTTGGAAGGCGCCTGCCCCTCGATGAACAAGGGCTCACCATCAAACAGCGTCTCCGGGTACAGGCCCGTGGTGGCGCCAACGTAAAGGGGTTTATCGTCGGACGGACGGTTCAGGTCGATGACGAAGCGCGAGTATTCGGCGGCCAGGGTACTGGCCCCCAGCGCCGTGGCGAATTCGTACAGACGTGGGATGTGCCAGTCGGTATCCGGCAGGCTCTGCGCCCGCGGAACCAGCCCGGCGGCCACCGCCGGGGTCAGGCACGTGCCGGCGTGGGGCATGCTGATCAGCAACGGCACCCGACCAGGTTTGAAACTCAGAACCTTATCCACAACCCTTCTCCTACACAGTCACTTCAACGCCGTGTCGTACGACGCGTTTTTCCAGGTCACCGCCCAGCCAATAGGCCAGGTCGGCGGGACGATCAATCTGCCAGGCGACGAAGTCCGCCACCTTGCCCACTTCCAGCGAGCCATGGGTTTGCTCCATGCCCAAGGCCTGGGCCGCATGCAGGGTAACCCCGGCAAGGGCCTCCTCGGGAGTCATGCGAAAACAGGTGCAGGCCATGTTCAACATCAAGCGCACTGACAGCGCCGGTGAAGTGCCAGGATTGAGGTCGCTGGCCACGGCGATCTTCACCCCGTGTTTGCGCAAGGCATCCATCGGCGGCAACTGGGTTTCCCGGAGGAAATAAAAGGCCCCGGGCAATAGCACCGCAACCGTCCCGGAGGCCGCCATGGCGATGGCATCGCCCTCGGTCATGAACTCCAGGTGATCGGCGGACAGTGCCTGATAGCGCGCTGCCAGGCTCGAACCATGCAGGGAAGACAGCTGCTCGGCATGCAGCTTGACCGGCAGGCCAAGCTTCTGCGCGGCAATGAACACCCGCTCCACCTGCGCCGGGGAAAACGCCAGGTATTCACAGAAGGCATCCACGGCATCCACCAACCCCTCGGCCGCCAGCGCCGGGAGCATCTCGCTGCAGATGTGCTCGATGTAGTCATCCGCACGCTCGGCGTATTCCGGCGGCAGGGCGTGGGCCGCCAGGCAGGTGCTGCGCACGCTGACCGGCAGCACCTCGCCGAGCCTGCGGATGACCCGCAGGATCTTGCGCTCGCTGGCCAGGTCCAGGCCATAGCCGGACTTGATCTCGACGCTGGTGACGCCATCCCGCAGCAGGCTCAGTAGACGCTTGCGCGCACTGACGAACAACTCCTCCTCGGTGGCCGCACGGGTAGCCCGCACGGTGCTGGCGATACCGCCACCGGCGGCGGCGATTTCGGCGTAGCTGACCCCCTGCAGACGCTGTTCGAACTCACCGCTGCGGTTGCCACCGAACACGGTATGAGTGTGGCAATCGATCAGGCCCGGGGTGACCCAGGCACCCGCCAGGTCCTGTACCTGATGGTAATCGGCGACCGGCGCCTGCTGGCGCCGGCCGATCCACTCGATGTGCGCCCCTGACGTCACGATGGCCGCGTCCTCGATGATCGAGTAGGTGCCCTGGGCCATGCTGGCGACGTTGCAGTGTTGCCAAAGAGTCTTCATCCAAGGCCTCCGTTAATGATCAGTAGGTACAGAAGTGTCGGCGAGAATTCGCTGGGCCTGCGCGGCCGCCGGTTTGACCCACAGCATATAGGCCAGCACTAGCAACACGACCCACGCCACGCCCACCATCAGCGATGCCTGGGTTTCCGGGAAGTAGGCCAGCACGCCGAAGATGAACAGCATGAAAACAATGGCCGCCGCCGGCGCCCAAGGCCAGAACGGCACCTTGAACTGCAACTGCGCCACCTGCTCGGCGCTCATGGAGCGGCGCATGGCCACGTGGGTCAGGAGAATCATCAGCCAGACCCAGACCGTGGCGAAAGTGGCCAAGGAGGCAATCAGCAGGAAGATGTTTTCCGGAATCAGGTAGTTCAGCACCACCCCGCCCAGCAAGGCCACGGCCATCACGAGCACGGTCATCCACGGCACCCCATACTTCGACACCTGGGCAAAGCCCTTGGGCGCCTGCCCTTGCTGGGCCAGGCCGAACATCATACGTCCAGCGCCAAAGATATCGCTGTTGATCGCCGACACCGCCGCCGAAATCACCACAATATTGAGGATGGTCGCCGCCGCACTGATTCCCAGGCTGTCGAAGATCTGTACGAACGGACTGCCTTGGGTACCGATCTGCGGCCAAGGGTAAATCGACATCAGCACGAACAGGGTCAGCACGTAGAACAGCAAGATCCGCAGAGGCACCGCGTTGATCGCCTTGGGGATGACCCGCTGCGGGTCCTTGGCCTCACCGGCGGTGACGCCAATGATCTCGATCCCGCCGAAGGCGAACATCACCACGGCGAATGAAGCGATCAGCCCACCCACGCCGTTAGGCATGAAGCCACCATGAGCCCAAAGGTTGCTGACGCCGGTCGCCTGGTCGGCGGTGGCCGAGCTGAGGCCGAACAGCATGATGCCGAAACCACCGAGAATCATCGCAACGATCGCCCCGACCTTGAGCAGTGACAGCCAGAACTCCATCTCGCCAAAGACCTTGACGCTGCACAGGTTCAGGCCGCCGATCAGCAACACGATGCCCAGTACCCAGACCCAGCGCGCCACCTCCGGAAACCAGAAGCCCATATAAATGCCAAAGGCCGTGACGTCGGCCAGGCAGACGATGATCATCTCGAACGCATAAGTCCAACCCAGCACAAAACCCGCCAGGGGGCCCAGGTACTGGCTGGCGTAGTGACCGAAGGAGCCGGACACTGGGTTGTGCACGGCCATCTCGCCCAGGGCGCGCATCACCATGAATACCGCCGCGCCACCGATCAGGTAGGCCAGCAGTACCGCCGGGCCGGCCATCTGGATCGCCGAGGCGGAGCCGTAGAACAGCCCGGTGCCGATTGCCGACCCCAGGGCCATGAAACGTATGTGCCGGGCGGTCAGGCCCCGGCGTAAGCCTTTCTCTTGCGATTGCATGTCTTTGTCCCTTTTATTGTTATCGGACAAGACCACCCTGCGCGGCTGCGCAGGGTGACTGGAGCAGGCGCTCCAGGTCTGTCTTGCGGGTAACGCGCCCCCTAATGGGCCGCCCCTGCCTACCGGACACGGAGTGACAGGGCGGCCCGTCGCCCATCACAGGCTCGGCAACAACCGGGCAGGCAACAGATCGTTCAGGCAGCGTGAAGCCAACAGTTCGCTGGCGGCGTTGATGTCCGGTGCGAAGAAACGGTCCTTCTCGTAGTACGCCACTTTTTCGCGCAGGGTAGCGCGGGCTTTTTCCAGGGTCGGCGAGGTTTTCAGGCCTGCGCGCAGGTCCAGGCCCTGGCAGGCCGCCAGCCATTCCACAGCCAGGACACCGCGGGTGTTCTCGGCCATTTCCCACAGGCGCTTGCCGGCGGCCGGGGCCATGGAAACGTGGTCTTCCTGGTTGGCGGAGGTGGGGATGCTGTCCACCGAGTGCGGATGGGCCAAGGCCTTGTTTTCGCTGGCCAGGGCCGCCGCGGTGACCTGGGCGATCATGAAGCCGGAGTTGACCCCGCCATTGGCCACCAGGAACGGCGGCAGCTGGGACATGTGCTTGTCCATCATCAGCGAGATACGGCGTTCGCTCAGGGAGGCGATCTCGGCGATGGCCAGGGCCATGTTGTCGGCGGCCATGGCCACCGGCTCGGCGTGGAAGTTGCCACCGGAGATCACGTCACCCTCGGCAGCGAACACCAGCGGGTTGTCCGATACGGCGTTGGCTTCCACCACCAGCACTTCGGCGGCCTGGCGGAACTGAGTCAGGCAAGCGCCCATCACTTGCGGCTGGCAACGCAGGGAGTACGGGTCCTGAACCTTGTCGCAGTTCTGGTGCGAGGCGGACACCTCGGTGCTGTCCCCCAGCAATGCCCGGTAGGCCGCAGCGGTATCGATCTGCCCGCGCTGACCGCGAGCGGCGTGAATCCGCGCATCGAACGGCGAGCGCGAACCCAGCACGGCTTCCACCGTCAGGCCACCACAGACCAGGGCACCGGCGAACAGATCTTCGCCTTCGAACAGACCGCGCAGGGCATATGCAGTCGAAACCTGGGTGCCGTTGAGCAGCGCCAGGCCTTCCTTGGCGGCCAGGGTCAGCGGCTTGAGGCCGGCGACTTCCAGGGCCGTCGTAGCTTCCAGCCATTGCCCCTTGTAGCGCGCCTTGCCCTCGCCCAGCAGCACCAGGGACATGTGCGCCAGTGGCGCCAGGTCACCGGATGCACCCACAGAGCCCTTGAGCGGGATATGCGGGTAGACCTCAGCGTTGATCAGGGCGATCAAGGCATCGATCACCTTGCGACGGATACCGGAGAAGCCACGGCTCAGGCTGTTGACCTTGAGCACCATGATCAACCGCACCAGATCATCGCTGATCGGCTCGCCCACGCCAGCGGCATGGGACAGCACCAGGGAGCGCTGGAGATTTTCCAGGTCGGCGCTGGCGATGCGGGTCGAGGCCAACAGGCCGAAACCGGTGTTGATCCCGTAGGCGGTGCGGTTCTCGGCGAGGATCTGCTCGACACAGGCGACGCTGGCGTCGATCTGCGCCGAAGCGCTGTGGTCCAGGCTCAGGGTCAGCGGTTGCTGATAGATAGCCCGCAGTTGGGCCAGGGTCAGTTGGCCGGGAATCAGGTTTAGCGCAGTCACATTTATGCTCCTTTTGAGAGTTTTGTAATAACGACCAGTCGCTCCGGAAGCTTCCGTTGTCCGTCGCCAGGCTCAATAGTGAGTCGCTGGCGCCTTGGCACGCTGGTTATGGAAAATCGGGGTTCACACCGCCGTAACACGGCGAGGCTCATGGGTCGTTTGTTCAAGGGCTGCTGGCGGCTCGGCGGGCAGGATCAACTGCTCGGGCACCGCCCCATGCCACTTCTTCGCACAGACGTAATACAACGCTGCGGGCACCACCAGGCCGATGATCCAGGAAATATCAGTATCGCCAAGACTCGCCACCAGGGGGCCGGTATAGAAGTGAGTGGAAATGAACGGCATCTGGACCAGCACGCCGAACACATAAATGCTGATGCCCATGACATTCCAACGACCGTAGCGACCGTCCGGGTCGGACAGCGCAGGGATGTCATAACGCTCCCTGGTGATGCAATAGAAGTCCACCAGGTTGATCGCGCTCCAGGGCGTGAAGAACGCCAGCAGGAACAGGATGAAGGATTTGAACGCACCGAGGAACGAGTGCTGGCCGAGCAGAGCGATCAGGGTCGCGGTACCGACAATCAGCAACACCACGACCAGCCGCTGCAAGCGGGTCACCTTCAGCTCGCCGCGAAAACCGCTGATGATGGTGGCAATGCACATGAAGCTGCCGTAGGAGTTCAGCGTCGAGATGGTCACCTTGCCGAAGGCGATGCTGAAGTAGAGCAACGCGGCTATCGCACCACTGCCACCCAGGCCAACGATGTAGGCCACTTCACGGCCAGCGAACTGGCCCTTGGACATGGCCGCGGCGAACACCCCGAGCACCATCGCCACCTGAGCACCGATCACCGAACCTGCACCGGCGGCGAGGAACGTCTTCAACGGCGAAGTCGTGCTCGGCAGGTAGCGCGAATAGTCGGCGACGTAGGGACCGAAAGCGATCTGCCAGGATGCGGCCAACGACACGGCCAGGAGGAAACTGCTCCAGCTGAAGTGACGAATAGCCAGCAAGGCACTGACGTCGGTCTGGCTCAGCAGCCGGCTGAACAGGTAGCAGAAAGCGATCACGCCGATCACACTGGCGACTCGGCCGATATAGTGAATCACCCGATAGCCAAGCACAGTGACCAGCACAATGACACTGGCGAAGACCAAGATGCCGGTGCTGTCACTGACGCCGAACATCTGGCCCAGCGCCTGCCCGGAAAGCACCGTGCCGGTCGCGGTGAAGCCCAGGTACATCAGGCACACCAGCACCATCGGGATGGCCGCGCCATAGACTCCGAACTGCACCCGACTGGAGATCATCTGCGGCAGGCCGAGCCTCGGCCCTTGCGCCGCATGCAGCGCCATCACCCCGCCGCCCAGCAGTTGCCCGATCAACAGACCGATCAACGACCAGAACACATCACCGCCCAACACCACCGCCAGAGCGCCAGTGACGATGGCTGTGATCTGCAGGTTGGCACCCAACCACAGGGTGAACTGACTCAAGAGACGACCGTGTCTTTCCGCTTCCGGGATGTAGTCGATCGAACGCTTTTCGATCAACGGTTTGATGCTTGCACGATCATTCGCTAAAGCCATGGACGTCGAACCTCTATGGGCACTGCAGACGATATCCCCTGTAGGAGCGAGCTTGCTCGCGAGGCGGTACGACTCGCGCACCGCAGTGTTGCCATCGCCAGCAAGCTGGCTCCTACAGAGAACGGGGGGTTACTTGCCGGTGATCATCGGCAGATTCAGGCCCTGTTCCTTGGCGCAATCGATAGCGATCTGGTAACCGGCATCGGCATGCCGCATGACCCCGGTGGCCGGATCGTTGTGCAGCACGCGGGCAATACGCTCGGCCGCTTCATCGGTACCGTCGCAGACGATCACCATCCCCGAGTGCTGGGAGAAGCCCATGCCAACGCCGCCGCCGTGGTGCAGGGAAACCCAGGTTGCGCCACTGGCGGTGTTCAACAGGGCGTTGAGCAACGGCCAGTCGGACACGGCGTCGGAGCCGTCCTGCATGGATTCGGTTTCACGGTTCGGGCTGGCCACGGAACCGGAGTCCAGGTGATCACGGCCGATGACGATCGGCGCCGACAACTCACCGCTACGGACCATTTCGTTGAACGCCAGACCGAGCTTGGCGCGCAGGCCCAGGCCGACCCAGCAAATCCGCGCCGGCAGGCCCTGGAAGCTGATGCGCTCGCGGGCCATGTCCAGCCAGTTGTGCAAGTGGGCGTCGTCGGGGATCAGCTCCTTGACCTTGGCGTCGGTCTTGTAGATGTCTTGCGGATCACCCGACAGCGCCGCCCAGCGGAACGGGCCGATGCCGCGGCAGAACAGCGGACGGATGTAGGCCGGGACGAAGCCTGGGAAGTCGAAAGCATTCTCGACGCCTTCTTCCTGGGCCATCTGGCGGATGTTGTTACCGTAGTCGAAAGTCGGGATGCCCTGCTTCTGGAAGTCGAGCATGGCCTGGACGTGCACGGCCATCGATTGCTTGGCCGCCTTGACCACCGCTGCAGGCTCGGTCTTGGCGCGCTCGCGGTATTGCTCCCAGGTCCAGCCAGCCGGCAGGTAGCCGTTGAGCGGGTCGTGGGCGCTGGTCTGGTCGGTGACCATGTCCGGGCGCACGCCGCGACGGACCATTTCCGGAAGAATCTCGGCGGCGTTACCGCACAAGGCAATGGAGATCGCACGGCCTTCGGCAGTGTATTTGGCGATGCGCGCCAGGGCGTCGTCCAGGTCCTTGGCCTGCTCGTCGACATAGCGGGTCTTGAGGCGGAAATCGATGCTGGTCTGTTGGCACTCGATGTTCAGCGAGCAGGCGCCGGCCAGGGTTGCGGCCAGAGGCTGGGCGCCGCCCATGCCGCCGAGGCCGGCGGTCAGGACCCAGCGGCCCTTGAGGTTATCGTTGTAGTGCTGGCGACCGGCTTCGACGAAGGTTTCGTAGGTGCCTTGGACGATGCCCTGGCTGCCGATATAGATCCAGCTGCCGGCGGTCATCTGGCCGTACATGGCCAGGCCCTTGGCATCCAGTTCGTTGAAGTGTTCCCAGGTAGCCCAGTGCGGCACCAGGTTGGAGTTGGCGATCAGTACCCGCGGCGCATTGCTGTGGGTCTTGAACACGCCCACTGGCTTGCCGGATTGCACCAGCAGGGTTTCGTCATCATTCAGGTTGGTCAGGGCTTCGACGATCTTGTCGTAGCACTCCCAGTTGCGGGCGGCGCGACCGATGCCACCGTAGACCACCAGTTCCTTGGGGTTCTCGGCGACTTCCGGGTCGAGGTTGTTCATCAGCATGCGCAGCGGCGCTTCAGTCAGCCAGCTCTTGGCGGTCAGCTTGTTGCCGCGGGCGGCGCGAATTTCGACGTTGCGGAATGTGGTGGGTTTGCTGTCAGTCACGGAAAAACTCCTCGGCGATGAGTCCAAGGTGCGAAGAGGATTCCATCGACTCTTACGCACACATATTTACTTGTACATACAAGCATATGCAATCAAGCGGCCAACTCTCTTGAGACTTACCTGATAAGCCTCAGGAAAAATCTGCAAGCCTTGTGGAATGCGGTCTCCAGCAGTGCGTAATTTTTAAACGAAGATTTTTTGCCAGGTGCGCAGCTGTTACCAAAGTCGGGGGTTGCGCCGTACTGGGGCATTCGGTAACAAATCAGTGCGCGAACGGAAGCGCATTCGACGGCCGAGAGGTGGGAGTTTTACCCAGCACCAATCGCCTCGATCCGAATGGGATCGAAGTGCAGATTAAGGAGGGAAGTGTGAAACATCCGCAGGCCGTATCCCGGCCTGCGGCAACCGCTGGTTGATCAAACAGCGGTGAGTTCGATCACGCAGCAGAGACCATCGAGGGCGATTTCCATGACCTCGGTGTTGCCGTCCACGCGCAGGCAGTCATAGCGCCCCAGTGCTTGCACCGGGGTGTTGCCCATGTCCACCCACGCCTGCTCGGCGGCACCAAACACCAGCACCGTGTGGGCCTGGGTGAAAAACCGCTGCTGGCCATCGAGCCATTGCAAACGGGCGACGTAACGCTCAGGGCAATAGATCAGGTTGAAGTCGCGGATCGCCCCGTCCAGCAGGGTGCAGCTCACCTGGCTGGCGCCACTGAAGGCAAAGGCATCGAGGGGCAGCAAGGGCCGCGCATCCCGGCCATCGACATTGAGCGTCATGCCGGTGCCTTGCAACACGGTGATGATCCGCTGATAACCGGCAAAGCTGGAAAAACCGCCGGACTCGGCGATGTCGGCAATCGACAGGCGCCAACCGAAACCCTCCAGGCCGGCCCCAGTATCGCGAGCAATCTCTTCAGTGCTGCCGCCGCCATTTTTCCACGGCATGCGCGGGTAGTCGGTGGCGCGTAAAAGGGTGGACTGGATCATTTATGAAAGCGTCCTTCCAGACGATGACGGGAACCGGGGTGGATCAAACGCGCAGCAGTCACCGGCTGGCGCCCGGACCAGGTACGGCGGCGAATCAGCAGGCACGGCTCGCCACGCTCGATCTGCAGCAGCCGGCACTCTTCGGGCTCGGCGAGAATCGCCTCCACCACGTGCTCGCCCTCGGTCAGGGGCGCGACCTGGGACAGATAGGCATAAGGGGTTTGCAGGGTGAAGTCCTGCTTGAGGTACTCCGGCGCCACCAGGGCGTTAACGAAGCGATCCTCGATCTGCACCGGAATATCGTTCTCGAAATGCACGATCAGCGAGTGGAAGACCTTCTGCCCTTCGCGCATGTCCAGGGCCAGGGCGCGCTCGGAACCGGCAGCCTCCTCGCCCAGGGTGACGACCTGGCAGGTGTGGCGATGACCGCGGGAGGCGATCTCGTCGGCAATGTTGTGCACCTCGAACAGCGCCGACTGGCTCTTGGGCTCGGCAACGAACGTGCCCACGCCCTGCATGCGCACCAGCATGCCCTCGGCGGTCATTTCCCGCAGCGCGCGGTTGATGGTCATGCGACTGAAGCCCAGCTGATTGACCAACTCGCTTTCCGACGGCACCCGGTAATGCGGCGGCCAGTTCCCGCTCTCGATCTGCTGGGTGATCATCTGTTTGACGCGGGCATACAAGGGCGCCGGACTATCGCCCAGATGGGCAGCCAGCGGCAATTTGGCAGGCGGAGTCGGCACGGGAAATCCTTGTGGTTCGATAAAGGTGGCTAGCTTGCCGGAGTTTACCGGGCAGGCAAACGTCTGTATATGTATATACAAATAACATAACGATGGGGTTTTGAACCATGTCCGCCTTCTTTGCCGAGCGCGCGCTACTGCCTAATGGATGGGCCAACCATGTACGACTTGAAGTCAGCGCCAGCGGCCAACTGACTCACATCCAGGCCAACGCCAGCGCAGAAGGTGCCGAGCGGCTCAAGGGCCCGCTGCTGCCAGGCATGCCCAACCTGCACTCCCACGCGTTCCAACGGGCCATGGCCGGGCTGGCGGAAGTTGCCGGCAACCCCAACGACAGCTTCTGGACCTGGCGTGACCTGATGTACCGCCTGGTAGGCAAGATCAGTCCCGAGCAGCTGGAGATCATCGCCCACCAGCTGTACATCGAAATGCTCAAGGCCGGTTACACCTCGGTGGCGGAATTCCACTATGTGCATCACGACACCGACGGCCAGCCCTACGCCGATCCTGCCGAGCTGTCTCGACGCATCAGCCAGGCAGCCGGCAGCACCGGTATCGGCCTGACCCTGCTGCCAGTGCTGTACAGCCACTCCGGATTCGGCGGTCAGGCACCCAATGACGGCCAGCGGCGCTTTATCAACAGCACGGAAAACTACCTCGAGCTACAGCAGCGTTTGCAGCCCCTGCTGGCACAGCAGGCCAACCAGCAACTGGGCTTGTGCTTTCACTCCTTGCGCGCGGTCACCCCACAGCAGATCAGCGAAGTGCTGGCCGCCAGCGATCGCCAATGCCCGGTGCATATGCACATTGCCGAACAGCAGAAGGAAGTCGACGATTGCCTGGCCTGGAGTGGGCGTCGCCCACTGCAATGGCTGTATGAAAACATCACGGTGGATCAACGTTGGTGCCTGGTCCACGCCACCCACGCCAACCCGGAAGAAGTCAGTCTCATGGCCAAGAGCCAAGCCATTGCCGGCCTGTGCCTGACCACCGAGGCCAACCTCGGTGACGGGATCTTCCCAGCGGTGGATTTCCTCGCTCAGGGCGGGCGCTTGGGCATCGGCTCCGACAGCCATGTATCACTCAGCGTGGTGGAGGAACTACGTTGGCTGGAGTACGGCCAGCGCCTGCGGGATCAGCGGCGCAACCGCCTGTATCGCGCGGACCAGCCCATGGTTGGCCGCACGCTGTACGATGCCGCGCTGGACGGTGGCGCCCAGGCACTGGGGCAAGCCATAGGCGCCTTGGCCGTGGGCAAACGCGCCGACTGGCTGGTGCTCGATGGCAACGACCCCTACCTGGCCACCGCCGACGGTGACGGGATTCTCAACCGTTGGCTGTTTGCCGGCGGCGACCGCCAGGTGAGGGACGTGATGGTGGGTGGCCAGTGGGTGGTGCGTGACGGGCGCCACGCTGCCGAAGAAGACAGTAGCCGGGCCTTCACCCAGGTCCTGCGCGACCTGCTCAACTAACCCCAACCCGTAGGATCCGGCTTGCCGGCGAAAGCATTCTCACGAGCGCCTTCGCCGGCAAGCCGGCTCCTACGGATGAGCTTATTTCGAGGTCTTGGCCATTGCCGAGTCCGACACCCGCCAGATCAGCCGCGTGGTGTCATAACCCTGCTGGCGAGCCTTGCTCAGCAACTCCTCACGCACCGTCTCGGTGACTTCCGGCGTCCGCGACAGCAGCCACAGGTAGCGCCGGTTCGGGTTGCCAACAATCGCGGTCTTGTAGTCATCGCTGACGTACAGCACCCAGTAGTCACCCTTGGTCGCCCCCGGCAACAGCCGCGAGAACCAGTTATCGAACTCGACCCAGAGCTTGTCGGTTTTACCCGACACCTGAGGCGTTGCCGTGCCGCGAGCCTCCTCCCACTTCCACTCCGGAGTCAGGCAGCGGTTGAGCACCGCCACGGTGCCATCCGGCAGTTGGGTGTAACGGGCCTCGGATTGCGCACAGTTGCGCTGGAAATACATCGGCAACCGCGCCAACTCGTACCAGGTCCCTTGGTAACGCTTGAGATCGACGTGATTGACGGTCTTGGGCGCCAGCGAATCGTCCCGGGACGTGGCGCAGCCGGCCAAGAGCAGGCCGACCAGAAGAGTGACAACAAAACGCATCATTATTTTTCTCCCGCAGGCCCGAAGCCCCGGTTTTACTTCAGGCCTTGCCCGGAAAACATCAGGACCTTGTCACCGGCATACTGCACGCTGATAAAGCTGTTCTTGTCGCCCCAGGTGCAACTGGACATGCCCAGCGCGCCCGAACAATCGGTCGGTTTGCCCAGGAGTTGCTCAACCTCGACCTTGGGCATGCCCGCCGAGAGCTTGGAATAGTTTTCCTGATTGACCTTGCTGCACGCAGCCAGCAGCACGCAAAACGACAACAGAGCGAGAGAACGCAGGGACATGGTGAACTCCTGGACGAAGGGGGGAAGGCCTGTCAGCCAACCAGAAGCTTAGAAGAGAAAACCCCCTTCTGGTTCCCCATCGCGGCGGGTATTTGTTGCCCGATGTCCCAGGCATTTTCCTCGCAAATCAATGACCTTTCTACCTGCCCTGGCAGTTCGTCGGTTTTCCTCGCGGGCGCCTCATCTTACGTACTGGCCAGTCGACATAACTGCAGCGCAAAACCCTCCACTGTGGCAAATTGACGCCCCTCGTTGACCAGCCCATCGCGGTAGTTCATTTAATGACCAGCAATATGAAATTCAGCCACAAGATCCTGCTTGCCGCCGCCCTTGTGGTGGCCGTCGCGTTCGCCTGTTTTATTCTGTTCAATGACTACCGACAGCGTGAGGCTCTACACAGCAGCACCGAATCCTCGATGCAAGAACTGGGCAGCCTGACCACCAGCAATATCCAGACCTGGCTGGAAAGTCGCATCCAGCTCCTGCAATCCCTGGCCCAACAGATCGCTGTGGACGGCAACGGCGCCGACAGCCTGAAACGCAGCGTCGGCCTGCCCGCCTATACCAGCAACTTCCAGCTCAGCTACTTCGGCGGCCAGGATGGCGTGATGTTCTCGGTGCCAGCCGGCAACCGCAGCGCCGACTACGATCCCCGCGCCCGTGGCTGGTACAAGGCCGCCAACAGCGCCCAGCAGACCATCGTCACCGAACCCTACATCGCCGCCTCGTCCGGCAAGCTGGTGATCACCGTCGCCACGCCGGTGCGGCATCAGGAGCAAATGATCGGCGTCGCCGGAGCCGACATCGACCTGTCGAGCATCAGCGCGATCATCAACTCGCTGAACTTCGGCGGTCATGGCCACGCCTTCATCGTCAGCGCCGATGGCAAGATCCTGATCCATCCCGATAGCAAGCTGGTGCTCAAAAGCCTTGCCGAGGCGTATCCCAGCGGCGCGCCAACCATCAGTCCCGGCTTGAAAGAAGTGCAACTGAACGGCAAGACCCAGTTCATCTCCTTCACTCACGTCAACGGTGTGCCCTCGGCCGACTGGTACGTGGCCCTGGTCCTGGACCAGGACACCGCCTTCGCCATGCTCAGCGAGTTCCGCACCTCGGCGATCATCGCCATGTTGATCGCCGTGGTGATCATCATCAGCCTGTTGGGCATGCTGATCCGCCTGCTGATGCAACCCTTGCACCTGATGGGCCGGGCCATGCACGACATCGCCGAAGGCGAAGGCGACCTGACCAAGCGCCTGGTGATCCACAGCCACGACGAGTTCGGCACCCTGGGCCTGTCGTTCAACCGTTTTGTCGAGCGCATCCACAGTTCGATCCGCGAAGTGTCCTCAGCCACCGGCCAGGTCAACGAAGTTGCCCTGCGGGTGGTGGCCGCCTCCAACTCGTCGATGCTCAATTCCGACCAACAGGCCTCGCGCACCAGCAGCGTCGCTGCAGCCATCAACCAGCTGGGCGCCGCCGCCCAGGAAATTGCCCAGAACGCCGCCCTGGCTTCGCAGCATTCCAGCGATGCCCGCAGCCTGGCGCAAGATGGCCAGCAGGTGGTGGACAAGACCATCGCTGCCATGCAGCAGCTTTCGGTGAAGATCAGCAGCTCCTGCGACAACATCGAGACCCTCAACAGCAACACCGTGAACATCGGTCAGATCCTCGAAGTCATCACCAGCATCTCCCAGCAGACCAACCTGCTGGCCCTCAACGCAGCCATCGAGGCAGCCCGGGCCGGGGAAGCCGGACGCGGCTTTGCCGTGGTCGCGGACGAAGTGCGCAACCTCGCCCACCGTACCCAGGATTCGGCGCAGCAAGTGCAGAAGATGATCGAGGAGTTGCAGGTGGGTGCCCGTGAAGCGGTGGGCACCATGACTGAAAGTCAGCGCGAGAGCGAAAGCAGTGTCGGCATCGCCAATCAAGCCGGCGAACGCCTGGACAGCGTAACCCAGCGCATCGGCGAGATCGACGGCATGAACCAGTCAGTGGCCACCGCCACCGAGGAACAGACCGCCGTGGTGGAGTCGATCAATGTCGACATCACCGAGATCAACACCCTCAACCAGGAAGGCGTGGAAAACCTGCAAGCGACCCTGCGTGCCTGCGCCGATCTGGAGCAACAGGCCAAGCGCCTGCAGCAGTTGGTGGGCAGTTTCCGTATCTGACAGCTTCGCCGGTCAGCCTGCCCCTACAGAAACCCGGTAGGAGCCGGCGGGCCAACGAAGGCGATCTGCCAGGGGTCTTCAGCAACACTGTCGACAATCAGAAGCGCGAGCCGGGCTCACCCAGGAAGGCCAGTTCTTCGGCTGTGGATTCACGGCCAAGAATGATATTGCGATGGGGGAAGCGCCCGAAGCGGGCAATGACCTTCTGGTGCCGTTCGGCATAGTCCAGTTGATCGGCGAATACCGGGCGATCTTCCAGCGACTGTTGGTCGTGCAGGGCGGCAAAGCGTGAAACGCCTTCGTTCTGCACCGCCAGGTGCTCGCAATGCTCGAACACCAGGTAGATGAAGCTGCGCTGCATGGCGCTCAACTGCCGATCAAGATCCGCGGCAATGCCTTGCGCTACCAGGGCCTGGGCACGGCTATCGCCGGCAAATGCCTTGGGGGTGTCGCGGTAGATCATGCGTGGCAGTTGGTCGAGCAGGATCACCAGGGCCAGCCAGCCTTGCGGACTTTGCGCCCAGTCGGTCAAGCCGCCCGCCAGCGCCTGTTCGACCTGGCCCCCGAAGCGCGTGCGCGCTTCGAGGTCCTGGCTGTCACGCTTGCCAAACCACAGGCCGCCCTTCTCAGCCACGATGTCCGAAGGTTTCTCGGCGCTGCCGAACCACCAATCAAGCAAAGGCTGCCAGGAGTCGGCCATGGGTTTACTCGCTGTGGTAGGAAGTCGCGCGAGCGACTTCTTCTTTCGAACCAAGGAACACCGCTACGCGCTGGTGCAAGCCTTCAGGCTGGATGTCGAGAATGCGCTGATGGCCGTTGGTGGAGGCGCCGCCGGCTTGTTCAACCAGGAACGACATCGGGTTGGCTTCGTACATCAGGCGCAGTTTGCCTGGCTTCTCCGGCTCGCGGCTGTCACGTGGGTACATGAACAAGCCACCACGGGTCAGGATCCGGTGCACGTCGGCAACCATCGCAGCGACCCAACGCATGTTGTAGTTCTTTTTCAGCGGACCGTCTTCGCCTGCCAGCAGTTCGTCGACATAGCGTTGTACCGGCGCTTCCCAGTGACGCTGGTTGGACATGTTGATCGCGAATTCCTGAGTGGATTCCGGGATCTTGATGTCTTCGTGGGTCAGTACGAAGCTGCCCATTTCACGGTCCAGGGTGAAGCCTTTCACACCATCGCCCAGGGTCAGCACCAGCATGGTCTGCGGGCCGTAGATGGCATAACCGGCAGCAACCTGCTCGGTACCTGGCTGCAGGAAGGCCTTTTCGTTCAAGGCTTCGTTCTGGCTCAGGTACTCGTTCGGGCAACGCAGTACCGAGAAGATCGTGCCGACCGGCGCGTTGATATCGATGTTCGAGGAGCCGTCCAGTGGGTCGAAAACCAGCAGGTAGGCGCCCTTCGGATATTTGCCGGGGATCTGGTAGGCATTGTCCATTTCTTCGGACGCCATGCCGGCCAGGTGACCGCCCCATTCGTTGGCTTCGAGGAGGATCTCGTTGGAGATCACGTCGAGCTTCTTCTGCACTTCGCCCTGCACGTTTTCCGTGCCCATGCTGCCCAACACGCCGCCCAGGGCGCCCTTGGACACAGCGTGGCTGATCTCCTTGCAAGCACGCGCCACCACTTCGATCAGGAAGCGCAGATCGGCAGGAGTGTTGTTGCTGCGGGTCTGCTCAATCAAATAGCGACTCAGGGTAACGCGGGACATGGAAGGCTCCGGAGGAATGGGGGGCTAAAAACCCGCGCAGTTTAACGCGAGTCGAGGCGCATTTCCTCCTCTCAGACAGGGAACTGGCAGATAGAGTTCAGGCGCCGGTTTCAGCGTAGTCGCATTTATGGCGAGGGCGCTTGCTCCCTCGCCACAGGGATCAGGATTTGATCGCTGGTTTGCGCAGCAGGCTGAACGCCATTGCGCCCAATGCCAGCACCCCCAGGAGCAGCACCGCCCACAGGCCGATTTTCTTCCAGTCAGGCCCGCTTGCCACCGGGGCGGCCGAGGTCGCGGCAGTGGACGGCGTCAACTGCGCCGCACCCTCGACCTTGGCCTGACCGAGCTCCTTGAGGCGCTGCGGACTGTAATCGGGAATCAGGGTGGCCAGCGGCAGGTTCGCCGCCGTCGCGCTCGGATTGCCCAGGGCCAGGGTGTAAGGCCCGGCGCCACGGGCCAGGAACACCAGTTGGGTGCCACGCACGGCAAATTGCAGCGACGGAGCCTCGCTGCCCAAGCCACCTCCGCGCTCATCCACGGTGAGTTTCAGTTGCTGCACGGTCTGCCCGGGCAATTGCAGTTCGTTCTGCTGCACGTCCTGGCCGTTCTGGGTCAGGCGATACAGCAGGCCGCTGCCCAGGGGCTGCCACGGCAGGCTGCTCTCGCGACGCCCATGCAGCGTCGCCGGGGCCAGGCTGTTGGCCTGTTTGAGTTCGACTCGCACCCGCTCGATATTCAGCCCCATGGGCAACTGCCAGGTGTACTCACCCGCCTTGGCCGTACTGCCGCCCAGGGGCTGCGACCACACCAGCGGCGACGGCAGGCTGCTGGTGCTGCTGCTCAGCAGTTGTGCCGAGATCAGCGCCGGTGCCGACTGCGGGGTGTTCCACAACAGGCGCAGGTAGCGCGCCGACTGCCCGGGCAAGGCCACTTCATGCTGCTCGATCCGTTCGTCGGCAAACGACAGACGCGCCACCTGGCCTTCGCCCCAGGATTGCCAATGCTGCAGGTCGTCGCTGGCCTCGATGCTGAAACGCTGGAAACCGTCGCGCTCGCTGGTCCAGTCCAGTACCAGTTGCTGCAACGGCGCCTTGATCGCACTGGCGTCCAGCAACCAGCCCCGCAGGACTTCCTCGCCCGCCTCAAGCTGAGTGGCTGGCTGCACCTCCACCAGGGTGCCATTGGCAGTGGACTGCACTCGCACACTTGGGGTGCTGTCGCTGGCCTGCTCGGAGTTGTACAGCGGGAACCACTTCACGTCGCTGAGGTTGCGCCGCTCACTGGTCTGCGCCTGCTGACGAGCCAGGGCATAGGCTTGGGGCTCGCCGGCAGCGTTGAATACGCGGATGTCGCGCAGATCGGTCTGGCTGGCATGGAGTTGCACCGCTAGCGGCAACTCGAGGCGATACCAGGGGCCCTCGCCGCTCAGGCTCAATGGTGCAAGGGACTTAAAGTCCCCCGGCTTGTCCTGGGCCACGGCGGACAACGCCACACACAGGCCCATGGCCCCCAACCAGCCCAGGTTCAACTTATGACTCAAGACGACACTCCTTCATTCAACGGTTTGCCAGCCTCAGGCTCGGCCTCGGCCCGCTTGGGCGGCAACGGGGCGAAGTAGCCCACCACCAGCAACAGCACGCCGACCCCGATGAACGAGACGATCCGCGCCAGCCCGCCACGGTTGCTCAATTCCACCAGGAACAATTTGGCCACCACTACGGCAATCAGCGCAGCGCCAATCAGCCAGACTTCGCGACGATGACGCAAATGCCCGCCAATCATCAGGCTCAGGGCAATCAGGGTCCAAACGATGGACAACCCGGCCTGGACCATCATGGATTCCAGCAGCGCATCCGGCTGGAACGGTACGCCGCTCCAATGGTGAGCCGCCCGCATCACCAGGACAGTAAAGAAGGCGAACAGGGAGACCCCGGTCACCAACTGCAGGCCACGTTGCGCATGATCGGCACGAATCGACAGCTGCTGCACGGCGCTGCGGGACCAGACATAGACCCCGAACAGGGAGAACAGCAGTCCCAATTCGAGCGGGTTGAGCAGCGGCAGATACGGCAACGGCTCGGCGCGTCCGTCGCTGAAGGTATTCGCCAGCCAGAACCAGCCGAGCATCAACACCGCCAGGGGCAGTGCGGCATACAAGCGGTACTCTCTGGAGTGGGAGGAAATCGGCCACGGCCAGTTGCGCGGCAGTGCCATCAACACCAGGTACAGGCTTGGCAGGATCGCCCAACCCAGCCAGCGCCAGGCGTTGTACTGCTCGGACAACAGCAGCAGGGCATAGCGCAGTTCCAGCGCCAGTATTCCGATCAGCAGCCAGCACCCCAGCACATGGGCACCGCTCAGCACCCGCGCCGGCAGCAATGTCGCCAAGCGCCGCAGGCTGAAGAAGTGCACTGCAAACAGCAGACTCCAGGCCAGCCAGCCAAGATCTGCCGCCGGGTGGTAACGCGGCGCCCAGGATGCCAGCAGCACCAGGGCCCCGGCCGGTATCAGCACACTGCACAGCAGGCCAAGAGACGACCATTTCAGGCGCAGCGCCAGCAATGACCAGAGCAACACACTAGCGGCAGCGATCAGCAACAACAGGCTTGCCTGCCAATGGACCGGAGCAAAACGCAGTACTTCCTTGAACCAGGTAAAGGCCCACCAGCAAGCACCCCAGGCCAGTAACAGATCGGACAGATGCCCCAGGCGCAAAGCAGCGAATGCCGAGCCGTGGTTGCCCCGCTGCAAGCGCCAGGCGCCCACCAACGCTGCCAGGGCCAGGACCATCGGCGTCCAGAAGTCGCCATTGGCCAGAGGCCGCACGCCCTCCTCCAGATCGCTGAAGAACCCGTTCGAACCGGCCAGCAGGAAGGTACTGCCGCCAATCACCTGCAGCAGCAGGCCGAAGACAAAACTCGCTCGCTGCTGCAGGTACAGGCTCAGCCAGATGATCAGCAGGCCGCTGGCCGCCCAGACTCCGCTGGCGGTGCGCCAAGGCAGGACAAACAACACCGCCAGGTTGATCATCATCAACCCCGCCAGCAGCACCACCGACAGGCCACGCAGCAGGCGCGGGTCACTGCGCACCATGTCATCGCGGGCCGCCAGGAGCATGCCGCCGATCAGTGTCAGGCCGATCAGCGACGCGCTCAACAGGCCGCTCCAGCCAGCACTGAACACCCCACTGGCATTCGCGTCCGCACCTTGCAGGCGCATCAGGAACAGGGCGCCGCCCAGCAACTGTATGGCGAACGCGGTGAACAGGAACGCCCGTGATTGCAGGCGCAGGCCAACAAACAGTGTCACCAGTCCTGCCAGGGCCCAGCTGATGGCGGTGCCTTGAGTGAAAAAGAACAGCGGCGCCAACAGGTACAGGAAGCCCAGCCCGAGCACTGCCAGGATCGGCGCTATGCCCTGCTCCCAATTCGACGACAAGGCCGCCTCGGCCCGTCGCAGTTGATCAAAACTGAACAGCAACGCAGCCCCGAGCAACAGCGCGCCCAACGGCGCACCGGCCAGCAGGCTGGTGTCACCGGGGCTCAGCTCACTGAGGAAAGCCAGGGCCGAGCCCACCTGCAGCAGCAAGGCGAACGCCCGCGCCAGAGGACGCTGCTGGCGCAGGCCGAGCCAGAAGATTCCGGCGCCCTCCACCGCCCACGCGGCAGCGGTCCAACGCGCATCCAGGCCCAGCGGAATCGCCAGGCTGGCGAAAATCACTCCCAGTGCCAGGCAGGTTTCACCCAACAGCAGAGCGCGCCCACCCATCAGCACCCGGGCCAGCAGCATGTAGATCAGACCCAGCGCCAAGGCGCTGAAGGACGCTGCGAATTCCAGGTGCTGGACCAGCGCCAACTGCAGGCCGAAGCCCACCAGCGGCGGACCGAAAAGCATGCTGCCGTCGACATAGTCGCCCTTGCGCGCGGACCAGTGCAGCAGCGCCTGCCGGCTGTCGTCCTGCGGCGCATCACTCATCTCCAGCAGCTTGCGCCGGGTGAACAACAGGCCGATGGCCAGGTACATCAGGAAGAACAGGATCAGGAACGGCTCGGTATTCCACAGCAGCTCCGGTGCATAGGAGCGCATGCCCCAGGCGAAACCGATGCCGAAGGTACCGACAAAGCCGATCAGGTTGAGCAGGCGCCAGGCCTTGAACCAGGCAATGGCCAGGATCCCGGCGTTGAGCAGGGCGAAGTAGCTGAACAGCGCCACATGGCTACCGGCGCCTGTGGACGTGAGGATCGGCGCGGCAAACCCACCCAGGGCAGCTGCAGCCGCCAACCCCAGGGCGTCCTGGGTAATGGCCAGGATTGCCGAGAACAGCGTCACCGCCACCAGCAGCCCTAGCGCAGCGGAAGGGTCGAGCAATGGGTGCAGGCGCATGGCCGCGAACACGGTCAAGTACAGCACCGCGATACCGGTACCTTGCAGCATCAGGGCGTAATTGCTGTTGCGCCGACGCAGCCACCAGCCCAGCCCCAGCAAGCCCAGGGAGCACGCCGCGACTCCGGCGTAACGCATTTCGATGGGCACCACCATGCCTTCGGTGGCGTAACGCAGGAGGAAGGCCAAGCCAAGGAACAACAGCACCACGCCGACCCGCAGCACGGTGTTGCCGCCAAATAACCAGTTGCGTGCGCCGCTGATGGCACGCTCGATCAGGTTCGGTTCCAGATGCACAGGGGCAGCAGGCTGATGCGCCTCCTGCGACGTCGGTTGCGACTGCCAGACCGCGTCCGGCACAGGCTGGCTGGCCTCGGCTGCGGCAGCCGACTGGGCAGCGGCTGGCAATTCCCAAACCAGCTCGGCAGCGACGGGAGCAGGCTCTACCGGCTGGACGGGGTCGAGAATGAATTCAGGCAATTGCGCAAGCTCTGGAGCCTCGGCAAAGCCAGTGGCCGTCTCGGGGAATGCTGCGCTGCTGGCTGTGGCCAAGGGCTGCGACGTGGGCTCGACAGTCGGGCTGCCGCTGGTTTCCAGCAACGCAAGACGCTGGCCCAGCGTGGACAGGGTGTTCTTCGCCAGCTCCAGCTCGCGGTGCTGATCAGCAACCTGCTTGTGCAGGGCACCGAGACGCAAGGCCAGGCCGATGGCCAGCCCCACGAACGCGCCAATCAGGGCATCGCTGAAGGATTCATCAACGATCCAGCCCAGCACCACCCCCAACAGCATGAACATCCATTGCATGTGTCGATATCCCTAAGCGGTCCACTGAAGGACGGGTACAACCGTGTTGACACTTTCGCCGGCAAGACGGCGCAGGTCACCCCCTATTGGAAGCCAGTCACGAAGCACAAGGCACCAGCAGGGAGATAAAAGGCGGCGCTCAGTATATCGACAAGGCCCAACAAACGTTGGGCCCTGTAGACACTTCTAGAATTTTCTCAAAAGGCTCATTCCAGCGCCTTCCAGATCTCCGCTGCGTATTCACGAATGGTCCGGTCCGATGAGAACCAGCCCATCCGCGCGCTGTTGAGTACCGCCGAGCGCCACCATTCCTTGGAATCGTGCCAGCGCTCCTCGACCCGGGCCTGGGCGCTCCAGTAGGCATCGAAGTCGGCGCAGACCAGGAACCGGTCGTGGTCGATCAGCGAATCCACCAGCCCGGTGTAGCGCGACGGATCATCCGGCGAGAACACCCCGCCGCGGATCGCCTGCAACACATCGTTGAGCCGATGAGAAGCAGCAACATCCGCAACCGCGCTGAATTCACCATTGCGCTTGCGCGCCTCCACCTGCTGGGCGCTAAGGCCGAAGATGAACATGTGTTCGGCGCCGACCCGCTCACACATCTCGACGTTGGCGCCATCCAGGGTGCCGATGGTCAGCGCACCGTTGAGACCGAACTTCATGTTGCTGGTGCCCGAGGCTTCGAACCCGGCAGTGGAGATCTGCTCCGAAAGGTCGGCGGCGGGAATGATGCTTTCCGCCAGGCTGACGTTGTAGTTGGGCAGGAACACCACCTTGAGCAGCCCGCGTACCGTAGGATCGTTGTTCACCGTGCGGGCGATGTCGTTGGTCAGCTTGATGATCAGCTTGGCCTGGTGATAGCTGGCGGCGGCCTTGCCGGCGAAGATCTTCACCCGAGGCACCCAGTCGGTTTCCGGCTCGGCGCGAATCGCCTGGTACAGCGCCACGGTGTGCAGCAGGTTGAGCAACTGACGCTTGTACTCGTGGATGCGCTTGACCTGCACATCGAACATCGCCGCCGGGTTGACCGCAATCCCCAGGCGCTCATGGATGATCGCCGCCAGGGCGCGCTTGCTGTGCAAGCGCTGTTCGGCGAACTGTTTGCGAAATGCCGGTTTTTCGGCAAAAGGCTCAAGCCCCAGCAGCAGCTCTTCGGGGTTGTCCAACAGCTCGTGACCAAGCGCCTCGACCAGCATGCCTGTCAGTTGCGGGTTGGCCTGGTACAGCCAGCGGCGGAAGGTGATGCCGTTGGTCTTGTTGTTGATTCGCTCGGGATACAGCTTGTGCAGCTCGGAGAACACCGTGCTGCGCATCAACTGGGTGTGCAAGCCGGACACACCATTGACGCTGTGGGAGCCAAGGAATGCCAGGTTGCCCATGCGCACCCGGCGGCCATTGTCTTCCTCGATCAGCGACACCGCCCGCAGTACGTCGAAATCATGCATGCCCTTGGCCCGTAGCGCATCGATGTGCTGGGCATTGATCAGGTAGATGATCTGCATGTGCCGCGGCAGCATGCGCTCCATCAGGCCCACCGGCCAGGTTTCCAGGGCCTCGGGCAGCAGGGTGTGGTTGGTGTAGGACAGGGTTTCCACGGTGATCTGCCACGCCGCATCCCAGGCGATGCCGTGCAGGTCCACCAACTGGCGCATCAACTCGGCCACGGCAATCGAGGGGTGGGTGTCGTTGAGCTGGATCGCCGCGTGCTCGCCGAGGCTGAGCACCGAGTCGTGCATGTTCTTGTGGCGCCGCAGCAGGTCCTGCAACGACGCCGAGACGAAGAAGTACTCCTGGCGCAGGCGCAGTTCCTGGCCGGCCTCGGTGCTGTCGGCCGGGTACAACACCCGGGAAATGCTCTCGGCCCGGGCCACCTCCGCTACCGCCCCCAGGTGGTCACCGGCATTGAAACGCTCCAGGTGCAGGTCTTCCATGGCCCGCGCCCGCCACAGGCGCAGGGTATTGACGCTGGCCCCGCGCCAACCCACCACTGGGGTGTCATAGGCCACCGCCCGCACCGTTTCCACCGGCCACCAGACTTGCCGGGGATTACCCATCTCGTCGGTCACCGTGTCGACGCTGCCGCCAAAACCGATGGAGTAGATCACCTCCGGGCGCTCGAACTCCCAGGGGTTGCCGAAATCCAGCCAGTGCTCGGTCTGCTCCTGTTGCCAGCCGTCGACGATGGCCTGGCGGAACAAGCCGTGCTCATAACGGATGCCGTAGCCGTGGCCGGCGATGCCCAGGGTCGACATGCTTTCCATGAAGCACGCCGCCAGGCGTCCGAGGCCACCGTTGCCCAAGGCCGCATCGGGCTCCAGCAAACGAATGCGCTCCAGGTCCACCCCCAGGTCGGTTAGGGCTTCACGGGCCACCTCCAACAGCCCGAGATTGCTCAGGCTGTCGAACAACAGGCGGCCGATCAGGAACTCCAGGGACAGGTAGTACACCCGCTTCTGGCCCTTGCGGTAGATCTGCCGCGTGTGATCCATCCAGCGGTCGACCATATGGTCGCGCGCAGCCAGGGCAATAGCCTCGAACCAGTCGTGGTCGAAGGCGTGATCCGGGTCTTTGCCTACCGCGTAGGTGAGCTTGGTCAAGACGGCTTCGCGAAAAGCAGCCACCTCAGCGTCGCGAACAAGGGGTTCCTGAGTCATTGATACGACCTCTGACGAGATACACAGTGAGCATGGAGTGGACTGAGCCTAGTCGGTCTGACACGAGGCGAAGGCTCTGGTTCGGCGCTATTTCAAATGGCTCGGCTAAAACGGCAGCCTTCTGCGCCAGCAGGGAAAAAGATGCAGATGCCGTGCCGCCAGGCGTTGATCGACCTGACATGAAGAAAAATCCGACACAAAGTTGTTCAAAAATCCACCAGTCCCGGTATGATCGCGCGCCCTGGAACATGCCGGAAACAACCTTGATGAAGCCCACTCTGATCGCCGCCGCGGAAATCGACCGACTCGATACCTGGGCCAAGTACTCCGCACCCATGTGCGGTTCCTGCATGTCCAGCTGCTGCACCCTGCCGGTGGAAGTGAAGATCAAGGACCTGATCCGCATTGGCATCGTCGATGAGTTCGAACTGGGCGAGCCGGCGAAGAACATCGCCAAGCGCCTGCAGAAAGAAGGCATCGTCGAGCGCTACAACCAGAAGTCGGAAATCTTCACCCTGCAGCGCATGAGCAACAACGACTGCCTGTATCTGGATCGTAAAAGCCGCCTGTGCACCATTTATGACAAGCGCCCGGACACCTGCCGCAACCATCCGAAGATCGGCCCGCGTCCCGGCCATTGCGCCTACAAGCCCAAGCCACTGGAACGCCCGACCAACACCACCCGTCGGACCCTGGAACGCTTCTGATCCCCGACCTGCGCCTTTAGCCCGGTAGCGAGGCCGCGGCCGGCTGCACAGCAGCCGCTGTGCGGCCGTCCCGGCGAGATGTAGCGCGCCCTGTCGCTTCACGGCTGCTACGCAAGCTCGGCAAGGGCACTGACAGGCAGCCAACCGGGCTTTTTCGCAGAGCAAAAAAAACGCCCCCGGTCTTGCGACCGGGGGCGTTTTTATTCAGCCGGAACTAAAGACTCAGTTCTTGGCTTTCTTGGCAGCGCGGGTACGCTCGCTTTCGTCCAGGATCTTCTTGCGAAGACGGATGGACTTAGGAGTCACTTCACACAGCTCGTCGTCCTGGATGAATTCCAGAGCCTGTTCCAGGGTGAAGCGAACAGGTGGAACCAGGGCGATGGTTTCGTCTTTACCCGAAGCACGCATGTTGTCGAGCTTCTTGCCCTTGGTAGGGTTAACGCCCAGGTCGTTGTCACGGCTGTTCAGACCAACGATCTGACCGTTGTAGATCTCTTGACCGTGCTCAACGAACAGCTTGCCACGCGCCTGCAGGGTTTCCAGGGAGTAGGTCAGCGCCTTACCGGTTTCAACCGATACCAGAACACCGTTCTGACGGCCGGACATGTCGCCGGACTTCATCACGTCGTAACGGTCGAAGATCGAGGTCAGGATGCCAGCACCGTTGGTCAGGGTCAGGAACTGGTTACGGAAACCGATCAGACCGCGAGCAGGGATGTTGTATTCCAGACGTACACGGCCCTTGCCATCCGGCACCATGTTGGTCAGGTCGCCCTTACGCAGGCCCATCTCTTCCATCACCTTGCCCTGGGATTCTTCCGGCAGGTCGATGGTGACGTTTTCGAACGGTTCGTGCTTCACGCCGTCAACCAGACGGATGATCACTTCCGGACGGCCTACAGCCATTTCGAAGCCTTCGCGACGCATGGTTTCGATCAGTACCGAGAGGTGCAGCTCACCACGGCCGGAAACCTTGAACTTGTCAGCCGAGTCGCCTTCTTCAACGCGCAGTGCAACGTTGTACAGCAGCTCTTTGTCCAGACGTTCCTTGATGTTACGGGAAGTCACGAACTTGCCTTCTTTACCGCAGAATGGCGAGTCGTTGACCTGGAAGGTCATGGAAACGGTTGGCTCGTCAACGGTCAGCGGCTTCATCGCTTCGACCGTGTCCGGGTGGCACAGGGTGTCGGAGATGAACAGCGAGTCCATGCCGCTGATGCAAACGATGTCGCCTGCAGCAGCTTCTTCAACGTCAACGCGGTGCAGACCGTGGTGACCCATCAGCTTCAGGATACGACCGTTACGCTTCTTGCCAGTGGCGTCGATAGCCACGACTGGGGTGTTCGGCTTGACGCGACCACGAGCGATACGGCCAACGCCGATAACACCCAGGAAGCTGTTGTAGTCCAGTGCGGAGATCTGCATCTGGAACGGACCGTCACGGTCAACAGCCGGCGCGGGTACGTTGTCGACGATCGACTGGTACAGCGGGGTCATGTCTTCAGCCATGTCGGTGTGGTCCAGACCGGCAATACCGTTCAGGGCCGAGGCGTAGACGACTTTGAAGTCCAGCTGTTCTTCGGTAGCACCCAGGTTGTCGAACAGATCGAAGATCTGGTCCAGAACCCAGTCCGGACGCGCGCCTGGACGGTCAACCTTGTTGATCACCACGATTGGACGCAGGCCGGCTTCGAAAGCCTTCTTGGTCACGAAACGGGTTTGCGGCATAGGGCCGTCCTGGGCGTCGACCAGCAGCAGCACGGAGTCAACCATGGACATTACGCGCTCAACTTCACCACCGAAGTCGGCGTGGCCCGGGGTGTCCACGATGTTGATGTGGTAGCCGTTCCAGTTGATGGCGGTGTTTTTCGCCAGGATGGTAATACCGCGCTCTTTTTCCTGGTCGTTGGAGTCCATCACGCGCTCGTCGTTGAGCTCGTTGCGCTCCAGGGTGCCGGATTGACGCAGGAGTTTGTCTACCAGGGTGGTCTTACCATGGTCAACGTGGGCAATGATGGCGATGTTGCGTAGATTTTCGATCACTTGTGTATCTCGATCAGAGGATTCGGTGTGCTGACAAATGCTGGCAGCGATTAACAATAGATTCAGGCCTGGCCGTTACAGCTTGACGGCGGCGTCGGGGGGCCGGTGACGCAAGCCACAGGCAAACATCCCCGGGCACTTAGCTCGGTCTATAAACGCGCACATTGGCATGTCCCTCACTGAGCAGATGGTGAGCATGCAGGCGACTCATGACGCCTTTGTCGCAATACAGCAGGTACTGGCGCGTAGGGTCCAGTTCCTTGAAGCGGGCGTTCAATGCATAGAACGGCAGCGCTTTTACTTCGATGCCAGAAAGCTCCAGCGGGTCATCTTCCTGAGCATCCGGGTGACGGATGTCGATGACGATCTGACCGGCCAGCGCTTCACTGACTTCTTCAATCTGCACATCCTGGCCCAACTCGTCGATCACCCGATCGATCGGCACCAGTTTGGCCCGCTCGATCGCACGCTCGAGCACCGCCATATCGAATTCTTTCTCTTCATGCTCGACGCGATGGCGCTTGGCATGGGTCTTGGGGTTCACCGAGATGACCCCGCAGTACTCCGGCATGTGCTTGGCGAAGTCGGCGGTGCCGATCTCCACGGCCAGGTCGATGATGTCCTGCTTGTGGCTGGCGATCAGTGGACGCAACACCAGCTTCTCGGTCACGCAGTCGATTACCGACAGGTTCGGCAGGGTCTGGCTGGACACCTGGGAAATCGCCTCGCCGGTGACCAGCGCATCGATGTTCAGACGGTCGGCAATGCTCGACGCGGCACGCAACATCATACGCTTCAAAATGACGCCCATATGACTGTTGTCGACTTTGCCGAGGATTTCCCCCAGCACTTCCTCGAACGGCACGCTGACGAACAGCACCCGCTGGGAGCTGCCGTACTTCTTCCATATATAGTGCGCGACTTCCATCACGCCCAATTCATGGGCACGACCGCCCAGGTTGAAGAAGCAGAAATGCCCCATCAGGCCGCGGCGCATGATCTGGTAGGCCGCCACTGTAGAGTCGAAACCGCCGGACATCAGTACCAGGGTCTGTTCCAGGGCGCCCAGCGGATAGCCGCCGATGCCGTTGTGCTGGCTATGGATCACAAACAACCGTTGGTCGCGAATTTCCATCCGCACTTCAATTTCCGGCGTTTTCAGGGAAATTCCGGCGGCGCCGCACTGCCGACGCAGTTGGCTGCCGACGTATTTCTCCACGTCCATGGAGCTGAATTCATGCTTGCCGGCACGCTTGCAACGCACGGCAAAGACCTTCCCGGCCAGGGCGTCGCCGAAGTGCTGCTGACACTTGGCAACGATGTCGTCGAAGTCACCCAGGCGGTACTCATCGACCTGCAGGAAATGCGCGATGCCGGGCATGCAGCTCAGGCGCTCGGTCATGTCCTTGAGGGCCTTGGGCTCGCTGACGGCAGTTTCCAGCTCGAGGTTGTCCCACACACCATTGACCACCACAGCCGGGTCCAGATCGCGGAGCACGGCACGGATGTTTTTAGCCAGCTGACGGATGAAACGCGTCCGTACCGGGCGGCTCTTGATAGTGATTTCTGGGAAAACTTTAACGATTAGTTTCATGAAAACAGCGCGCGCTGGGCCAGCCGAAAAAGGGGGGCGCGGATTATAGCGGAAATTGCTCAAGGTTTGACCAGTTAATGTGCAGAAGGATTTCAATGCACCAAAACGGGTCATTTATCAGCAAAGACGCTACATTGCAGTGCGTCGCACGCCGGCATTTAGCCAAAACCGCCCGATAAAGCGTGATTTTGGGGCAGAAAACCCATCTCGGGGCACTGGCATGCAATTTGCTCCCTTGTGAGGCAGGTTGCCATGGCAGAGTATTCGCGCCGGCATCACCCACATTCTAAGGGCACTCCAACACCAGCCCGAAGCCACCCGGAGGACACTATGTCGAAGTCGGTTCAACTCATCAAAGATCATGACGTCAAATGGATTGATCTGCGCTTCACAGACACCAAGGGCACTCAACATCACGTGACCATGCCGGCCCGTGATGCCCTGGATGACGCCTTCTTCGAAGAAGGCAAGATGTTCGACGGTTCCTCCATCGCTGGCTGGAAAGGCATCGAAGCCTCCGACATGATCCTGATGCCGGACGACACCACCGCCGTACTCGACCCGTTCACCGAAGAGCCGACCCTGATCCTGGTCTGCGACGTGATCGAACCTTCGACCATGCAAGGCTACGACCGCGACCCGCGTGCGATCGCCAAGCGTGCCGAGGAGTACCTGAAGTCCACCGGTATCGGCGACACCGTATTCGTAGGCCCGGAGCCTGAGTTCTTCATCTTCGACCAGGTGAAGTTCAAGTCCGACATCTCCGGCTCGATGTTCAAGATCTTCTCCGACCAGGGTTCGTGGATGTCCGACCAGGACGTGGAAGGCGGCAACCATGGCCACCGTCCAGGTATCAAAGGCGGCTACTTCCCGGTTCCGCCGTTCGACCACGACCACGAAATCCGTACCTCCATGTGCAACGCCATGGAAGAAATGGGCCTGGTCATCGAAGTTCACCACCACGAAGTGGCGACTGCCGGCCAGAACGAGATCGGTGTGAAGTTCAACACCCTGGTCACCAAGGCTGACGAAGTTCAGACCCTGAAATACTGCGTACACAACGTTGCCGTGGCCTACGGCCGCACCGCGACCTTCATGCCCAAGCCTCTGTACGGCGACAACGGTTCGGGTATGCACGTTCACCTGTCCATCGCCAAAGATGGCAAGAACACCTTCGCTGGCGAAGGTTATGCCGGCCTGTCCGATACCGCCCTGTACTTCATCGGCGGCATCATCAAGCACGGTAAGGCCCTGAACGGCTTCACCAACCCGTCGACCAACTCCTACAAGCGTCTGGTCCCAGGTTTCGAAGCACCGGTAATGTTGGCCTACTCGGCGCGCAACCGCTCCGCTTCGATCCGGATTCCTTACGTGTCCAGCCCTCGCGCTCGCCGTATCGAAGCCCGCTTCCCGGATCCAGCAGCCAACCCGTACCTGGGCTTCGCTGCCCTGCTGATGGCTGGCCTGGACGGCATCCAGAACAAGATCCACCCTGGCGACGCAGCTGACAAAAACCTGTACGACCTGCCGCCTGAAGAGGCCAAAGAGATCCCACAAGTTTGCGGCAGCCTGAAAGAAGCCCTGGAAGAGCTGGACAAAGGTCGGGCGTTCCTGACCAAAGGCGGCGTTTTCAGCGACGACTTCATCGACGCTTACATCGCTCTGAAAAGCGAAGAAGAAATCAAGGTCCGGACCTTCGTACACCCACTGGAATACGAGCTGTACTACAGCTGCTGATCCGGTAGCGCCGGCGCAAGCCGCGTGATCAAAAGGCCTCCTTCGGGAGGCCTTTTTTTATGCCTGCAATAGCGCAGGAGGCTTTTGTGGCGAGAGCGCTTTCAGGGACGCAAGTTTGCACCGCCCAGGGCAGTTGCGTGCATCATGGGCGCCACTCTATTGAACAGCCGAGCTCGCCCATGACCTCACGCCTCACGCTATGCCTGACACTGACCTGCAGCCTGTTTGCCACAGCAGCCTGCGCCGCCGACGCCCCAGCCTCCCTGGCCCCGTTGCTGGGCAGCATTGGCGAACGTCTGGACATTGCCGATCAAGTAGCCCTGAGCAAATGGGACAGCCACAAAGCCGTGGAAGACCGCTCCAGGGAACAGCAGGTGATTGCCGGGGCCTCAGCCCAGGCCGCCGTCTATCACCTGAACCAGGAGGTGGTCGCGCCATTCTTCGCCGCCCAGATCGAAGCCAACAAGCTGGTGCAGTACGCCAGGCTTTCCGCCTGGCATCTGCAAGGCAAGGCGCCTGATACGCCACGGGCGGATCTGGTTGGGCAGATCCGCCCGCAACTCGATCAGTTACAAAAACGCCTGCTGCAGCAACTGGCCGATTTCAGCCCTCATCGCAGTGACGCTCAATGCCCGCAATGGCTGGCCCAGGCCAACAGGGCCAGCAGCAACGACCCACTGCGCCAACTGGCGATGGTCCGGGCCACGGCCGAGTTATGTGTGTTCAAAGGTTAACCACGGCCGGGCCAATCGGCCCTGCGCCCTATGCTGGAGCCTTTCAAGCAAAGGCCCCGGCGGCCAGGATCAAGGTCATGCGCGTCACCGTCTTTTGCCTGCTGTGGATAACGGCTCTGCCAGCCATTGCCGAGATCTACCAGTACACCGATGCCGCGGGCCATCGCGCCTACAGCGACCAGCCGCCAAAGACTGCGTACCAGTCAATCGAAACACCCGCACCCAATCGCATCCAGAGCCCTGTGCCACTCCCCCGGGAAACGCCGCGAGCGGCACCGCCCACGTCGGAGCAGCCCTACGCCCGGCTGGAGCTGAGCGGAGTGCCAGAGCACGGGGCCTTGCGGGCCAACAATGGCAGCTTCAGCGTGCAAGTGGAGTTGCAACCAGGCCTGCAGGCACCTCATCGCCTACGCCTGTTGCTGGACGACAAACCCTATGGCCGCGCCAGCCCGGGGCCAGGCCTGCAGCTGGTGAACCTCAACCGTGGCCAGCATCGCCTGGCTGTCCAGGTCCTCGATGGCGAACGGGTCTTGCAGCAGAGTCCGGACGTCACCTTCACCCTGCTGCGAACCCGTCGACCTTGACCCCACGCACGCCTCAACCGCGCACCACCCCGCTGGCCAATAGCTTGGCAATCGTCGGCGCATCCAGCCCGAGCCCCTCCAGTACTCCGCGGGTGTGCTGCCCCAATGTCGGCGGCGCACTGCGATAACTGGCCGGCGTCCGCGAGAGCTTCACTGGAGAACCAATGCCCCGATAGTCGCCGATCTCCACCAGCAACCCTCGATGACGGGTGTGGGGATGGGCCACCACCTGGTCAACGGTGGCGATCGAACCGCAAGGCACACCCAGGCCAATCAGTCGCGGCGCTAGCAACGCACCGTCGTGGGCGGCCAGATAATGCTCCAGAGCCTGCTTCAATGCCTGGCGATTGACCGAACGCTGGCCGTTGTCGGTAAAGCGTGGGTCTTCCAGCAACTCACTGGCCCCCAGTTCCTGACACAACCTGGCGAACTGTCGATCGTTGCCAACCGCAAGGAAGATCGGTTCGCCAGCAGTGCGATAGCTGTCGTATGGAGCAATGTTGGGATGGGCATTACCGGTGCGCTGTGGCGTTTTGCCAGAGGCAAAATAGTTCGGCAAATGCGGATGCAACAGCGATACGCCACAGTCGTACAAGGAGATATCCAGTGACTGCCCGAGGCCGCTGCGCTGACGCTCGTTGAGCGCCAGGAGGATCCCCGCCAGAGCATTCAGGCCAGTGACCATGTCGACAATTGGCAGACCGATCCGCAGCGGCCCGCCCTCGCCTTCGCCATTGACACTCATCAAGCCGGCCATGGCCTGGATCACCGCGTCATACCCGGGCAGGCCTCCCAGGGGACCGTCACCGCCAAAACCGGAAATCGCGCAGTGAATCAGTCCTGGAAAGCGCTGGCTCAGCACCTCGCTGTAGCCGATCCCCCAGCGCAGCAGAGTGCCGGGCTTGAAGTTCTCGACCAGCACATCGGCGTCTTCCAGCAATTGCATCAGCAACGCCAGCCCTTCGGGACGGGACAGGTCAACGGCAATCCCCTGCTTGTTGCGGTTGATACCCCGAAAATACGCAGCATCGACCCCTTCGAAAGGCGGCCCCCAGCCCCGGGTCTCGTCGCCACTCAACGGCTCCAGCTTGATCACCTGCGCACCATGGTCGGCCAGCGCCTGGGAACAGTAGGGACCGCCCAGCACACGGCTGAGGTCGATGACTTTCAGGCCTGTCAGGGCCCCTTGGGCAAGCGTCATGAATGTACTCCGGCAAATCGGAAAGGGCCGGCCATTCAGGCCGGCAGCAACTGCAGGGCCTCGGCTTGCGACAGCGGGCTTTCATTGGCCAGGCGCGCCAGCAGCCCGGCGTCGATGCTGGGCTCCAGGCCCAGGGGATCGCGCGGCAAGACCTTGTGCACCAGCACCAGATGCGCCAGGGCCAGGCGGCGATAATCCGGTGCCTGACGCGTGGCCTCCCAGGCCATGAAGATCGCACTGGCCAGGTGATAGAGCACACTGCCAGCCTGCCGCACCTGCTCATCCCGGCGTTGTTGCGCCACCGCATGAAAGCAGGTCACGGTGCGCAGCAAGGCCGAGTCGAACTGCCGGCGGCTGGCCTCGGGCAAATCGGCTTCGGCCAACAATCCGGCCAGATGGCCTTGCAAGGATTCCAGTGCCTGTTCACGGGTTACCGCTCGGGCAATGTCGAGGGCCACGATGTTGCTGGTGCCCTCCCAGATCGACCCCAAATGTGCATCGCGCACCAGCCGGGCATCGCTCCACTCCTCGATGTAGCCAACCCCGCCGCGCACTTCCATGGCATCGCCGGTGACCCGTCGGGCATCCCGGCAAGCGCGGAACTTGATCAGCGGCGTGAGAATTCGCACGCACTTGCGCGCCGCGTCGTCACCGCCATCGGCCCGGGGCAGCAAGCTGGCGATCTGCATGAACATCGAGCGCGCCTGTTCGGTGGGCAGCATCATCTTCAGCAACTGGCGCTGCATCAGCGGCATCTCTATCAGGTGCTTGCCGAAGGCCCGGCGCTGGCGCGCGATGAACAGCGCTTCATTAAGCCCGCGACGCATCAATCCCGCCGCCCGCACGCCGTTGGACAGCCGTGACATGTTGATCATGTCGGCCATCTGCTGGAAACCGCGGCCGACCTCACCGATCAAGTAGGCACTAGCGCCTTCCAGGGTAATCTCGCCGCTCGCCATGGAACGGCTGCCCAGCTTGTCCTTCAGGCGCTGGATCCGGTAGTGATTGCGCGAACCATCCGCCAGGATTTTCGGCAGCAGGAACAAACTGACCCCGGCCATGCCCTCTGGGGCGTCTTCCGGGCGCGCCAGGACCATGGCCAGGTCGGCATCCGGGTTGGAGCAGAACCACTTTTCCCCGAACAGGCGCCATTGGCCGCCCTCCAGCCGGGCTCGGGTTTCAGTGCGCGAGACATCGGAGCCAGCGGCCTGTTCAGTCATGAACATCGCCCCTTGGAACAGCTGCTCGAAATCCTGCGATTGCAACTGCGGCAGGTAGCGCTCCACCAGTTCCGGTGCGCCGAACTTGCGCAAAGTGCGAGTCAGGGAGTCGGTCATGCTGACCGGGCAGCACAGGCCGAATTCAGCCTGGACGAACAGATAGGTCAGGGCATATTTGATCAACGGCACAGGGCTGTCGGGGCGATGGCTCATGGCGGCCAGGCCCAGTTCGGCGTAGGCGACTCGTTCCAGGGCCACGTAGTCTGGATGCTTGGCGATGCTTTGCAGGTTCTCGCCACGGCGGGTGCGCGGTTGCAGAACCGGCGGGTTCTTGTCGGCGGACAGGGCCAGCACATCCAGTTCACCGCCAGCCCGAGCACCCAGGCGCTGCAAGGTGGGCAACCACTGCTGGTAGACCGTCGACGGCAGGTAGACCTTGAGCAACGCGGCCAGGCCAGCATCACATTCGAATAGGTTGATGCCCCGGCTATCAGGGATATTCAGGCTGTCTGCAGTGGGGCGAGGCTCGGCGATCATGGCGCATCTCCTGATTTTTGTAGGCCGAGACTAGAGCCGCCATTGATAAGTATCTAATACAAAATTCATCAACTACGATAAGAAAACAATATCGTAGAAGCCGAGCTCATCATGGACCTCAAACAGCTGCGCTACTTCGTCGCGGTCGCCGAAGAACTGCACTTCGGACGCGCCGCAGCCCGCCTGTGCATCTCGCAACCGGCGCTGAGTTTCGATATCAAGAAGCTGGAAGGGCAGCTGGATATCCAATTGCTCAATCGCAACAACAAGTCCGTGAGCCTGACCAACGCAGGCCAGGTGCTGCTGAACGAGGCGCGCTACCTGCTGCTGCGGGCCGACCAGGCTCGGCGCCTGACCCAGCGCTCGGCCGAGGGTTTTGCCGGGCGCCTGAGCGTGGGCTTCGTCAACTCGATCCTGCACCGCGGCCTGCCCCAGGCGGTCAAGGCCTTCGAACGCGATCACCCGGACACCGAGATCGTGCTGATGGAAATGAACAGCGCCGATCAGGCCCAGGCCCTGCAACGCGGCCAGATCGATATCGGCTTCGTCCACGGCGGCACCTTCGCCGCCGGTATCCACAGCGAACCGCTGCTGGCCGAACCCTTCCTCTGTTGCCTGCCCCTGAACCACCGACTGGCACAGCAGACGCGAATCGACCTGGTGCTGTTGGCCAACGATGATTTCATCCTGTTTCCGCGAGAGGTCTCACCGCACTACCACGACCTGATCATCGCCCGCTGCGTGGCCGCCGGCTTCAGCCCGCGCATCCGCCATGAGACCCGGCTCTGGCAAACGGTGGTGGCGATGGTGGTGCATGAGATGGGGGTGGCGCTGGTACCCCAGACCCTGGCCATGCTCGGCCAGGCTGGCGTGCGTTACTGCGAGATCGAAGGCAGCGGCGCCCCTTCCGAGATCCTGGCGATCCATCCGGCGGGCCAACCCTCAGCCGCTGCCAAGAGTTTCCTGGCGATGTTCAAGTCTTTGCTGCAACCCACAACCACGGGCAGTTGAGCCCTGCGCCGCGATACTAAATCACGTATCAAACCATAAGATTTAATCATTATATTTTTCGATTCCCGCCTGTATAGGCTCCAGCGGCCGGACCGTGCACGAAGCCATGCACCCGGCGCAGGCGCACATAACAATAACAAGCAGGAGTTGAACATGACCGCCGCCCAGGAAGCTGCCGCCCACCAGAAAGCCCGCAAGGCGGGCATCGCCTCGTTCATCGGCACCACCATCGAGTGGTATGACTTCTACGCCTACGGGATCGCCGCCGCCCTGGTGTTCGGCAAAGTGTTCTTCCCCGCCGACCTGCCTCCCGGCACCGCCACCCTGCTGTCCTTCCTGACCCTATGGGCCGGGTTCATCGCCCGCCCCATCGGCGGCATCATCTTCGGCCACATGGGCGACAAGATCGGCCGCAAGACCACCCTGGTAATCACCCTGATCATGATGGGCGTGGCCACCACCTGCATCGGCCTGCTGCCCAGCTACCTGCAGGTCGGCATCTGGGCGCCGATTGCCCTGGTGACGCTGCGGATCATCCAGGGCATCGCGGTGGGCGGCGAATGGGGCGGGGCGATCCTGATCGCCAGCGAAAGCGCGCCCAAGGGCAAGGGCATCCTGTATGCCGCCTTTGCCCAACAAGGCTCCCCGGCCGGCAACCTGCTGGCGACCCTGGTGTTCTTCGGCCTCAGCGCCCTGCCCACGCCGGACTTTCTGCTCTGGGGCTGGCGCATTCCCTTCCTGCTGTCGGCGCTGCTGGTGATTGTCGGCATGGTCATTCGCCTCAAGCTCGAAGAGTCTGATGACATGAAGCGCCTGATCGAGCAGAAGAAGACCGTCAAGCTGCCGATTCTCGAAGTGCTGCGCGATCACTGGCGGTTAGTGCTGCTGGGCGCCGGCGTGCTGCCGATCATCCACGTGACCTATTTCAAGAGCACCTTTGCCCTGTCCTGGGCCACCAAGGAACTGGGCTACTCCCAAGGCAGTTTCCTCAGTGTGATCGTCATCGCCCTGGTGGTGCAGTTCATCACCCAACCCCTCGGCGCGGTGCTGGTTTCGCGCATCGACATGCGCAAGGCGATGGTGCTGATGGTGGTGCCGGAGTTGCTGCTGATGCCGGCGATGTTCTTCGCCGTGGAGACCGGCAACTACTGGATCGCCGTGCTCGGCATGTGCCTGGCCACGGTGCCGCACTCGATGTTCTATGGCGCGGTGGGCGGCATCCTGGCCCGGGCCTTTCCGACCCGGGTGCGCTACAGCGGGCTGTCGATCTCCTATCAGTTGTGCTCGCTATTGGTAGGAGGCGCCACCCCGGTGCTGGCCCAGAGCATTCTCAACAGCACCGGCAGCATCGTCGGCGTGGCCATCGCCTCGGCCTGCTACACCCTGGTCTCGCTGGTGTGCATGCTGGCGCTGCTCAAGCGCATCGGCCACAACGCCGCCGAGCTGTCCACCGCAGAGCAGGCGGACGCCGACGAACTGGCTCGACAGGCGCAGGACCACACGCCCCTGCTACGTCCTGTGGATAACGACGCCAGCAGCCAGCAAACAGCCGCAGAAAGCGAGCTGCAACCCGCACGCTGAATCCCTCAGGCCACGGCCTGTTTCTCAAGCAGGGCCTGGAGCGTGCGCCGCTCATGCTCCAGCAGCCAGCGCTTGCGCCACAGGCCGCCGCCGTAGCCGGTCAGGGAGCCATCGGCGCCAATGACCCGATGGCAGGCAATGACGATGGAGATCTGGTTGGCACCATTGGCCCGGGCCACTGCACGCACCGCAGACGGCGAACCGATCTGGTTCGCCACCTCGGCATAGCTACAGGTGCTGCCCAGGGGAATGGCGCGCAAGGCTTGCCAGACCGTGCGGGTAAAGGGCGAGGCATTCATCGCCAACGGCGTGGCGAAGTGGACTGACTCACCAGCGAAATAGCTACGCAGTTCGACTTCAATCTGATCGATCGGGGCAAAACGCCCGAAGCCGATGGTCGAGCCGCTGTTCTTCTGCAGGTGCTGCAACTCACTCGCCAAGGCCGGCCGATCGAAGAACTCCAGCAGATGCAGGACCTGAGCGTCAGCCACCGCCAGCATCACGCCGATGGGGGTCTGCAGCCAATCCACCTTGAGTAGCTCGCGTCCCCGCAGGTTCGATGGCGGCTGACCCGCCAGACGACTGAATGCACGACGAAAACCGCTGTCGGAGTCAAAGCCGGCACTGATCTGCGCCTCGATCACCGACTCCCCTGAAGACAGCTGCTGCATGCCCTGGCCGATACGCCGCAGGCGGGCCATTTCCAGGAAGGTCACCCCGAAGTAACGCTTGAACGCGCGACGCACGGTGGACGGATCCAGCCCCAGGCGGATCAGGTCATCCTCGTACCAACGGCGTTCGGCGTTGTTCTCCAGCTGTTCAAGCAGGGTCTGCACCCAAGGCTCCTGGACCCCGGCCCGCTCCAGGGGACGGCAACGCAGGCAGGCCCGGAATCCCGCTTCGACACAGCCCTTGATCGAACTGAAAAACACGCTGTTCTCGCGCTTGGGTTTGCGCGCGGCACAGGTCAGGCGGCAAAACACGCCGGTGCTTTTCACTCCGACAAAGGCAAACCCCTCGTAGGCCGGATCACGGTCCAGAAGCGCCTGGTAAAGGGTGTCATCGTCTGGGAGCTGGAACAGCAGAGCGGGGTTTTCCATGGCCGTATCCTAAACCTTGAAGCATCAGGTTCGAGCACTCTAAACCTGCGCCTTGCCAACTGCCGCTGAAAAACGGGCGTTGATTCCGAGGCCTCGGTGCACTGGGCAAGCACCACTCAAGATCATGCACTATATTGGTGCAACAACTTGCACTCGCGGGTCATTGCCAGCCCATTTTGGTTCGAAAATACTCAACAGAGCTGGCAAAACGCCACGCAAGCGGGCTTCAAACGCCTGTTTCAGGGCTTGAGCGCTTCTTTTCGGAGCCTTGGTTTGGTTTTTGCATTTTCTCCACATCAGTGCTTAACCCGTGCGCGCAATCCGGGTTCAGTTCCGGTCTTGCCTTGCTTCAAAAGAGGTCAACATTTACCCATGACCATCAGCGATCCACTGCACCGTCTGCTTCTGGACAACCTGACCACTGCCACCATCCTGCTCAATGCCGACCTGCGCCTTGAGTACATGAACCCGGCGGCGGAAATGCTCCTGGCCATCAGCGGCCAGCGCAGCCATGGGCAATTCATCAGTGAGCTGTTCACCGAGTCGGCCGAAGCCCTGAGCTCCCTGCGCCAGGCCGTGGAACAGGCGCACCCCTTCACCAAGCGCGAGGCCATGCTCACCGCCCTGACCGGCCAGACCCTGACCGTCGACTATGCGGTGACGCCGATCCTCAGCAATGGCGACACCTTGTTGCTGCTGGAAGTCCACCCCCGGGACCGTTTGCTGCGGATCACCAAGGAAGAGGCCCAGCTGTCCAAGCAGGAGACCAGCAAGATGCTGGTGCGCGGCCTGGCCCATGAGATCAAGAACCCCCTGGGAGGCATTCGCGGCGCCGCTCAGTTATTGGCCCGAGAGCTGCCGGAAGAGAGCCTCAAGGACTACACCAACGTCATCATCGAAGAAGCCGACCGTCTGCGTAACCTGGTGGACCGCATGCTCGGCTCGAACAAGCTGCCGTCCCTGGCACTGACCAATATCCATGAGGTACTGGAGCGCGTCAGCAGCCTGGTGGAAGCCGAAAGCCAGGGTTGCATCACCCTGGTCCGGGACTACGACCCGAGCATTCCCGACGTGCTGATCGACCGCGAACAGATGATCCAGGCAGTGCTCAATATCGTGCGCAACGCCATGCAGGCCATCAGCAGCCAGAATGAACTGCGCCTGGGGCGCATCACCCTGCGCAGCCGCGCCATGCGCCAGTTCACCATCGGCCATGTGCGCCATCGCCTGGTGACCAAGATCGAGATCATCGACAACGGCCCGGGCATTCCCGCCGAGCTGCAGGACACGCTCTTCTTCCCCATGGTCAGCGGCCGTCCGGACGGTACCGGGCTGGGCCTGGCCATTACCCAGAACATCATCAGCCAGCACCAGGGCCTGATCGAATGTGACAGCCATCCCGGCCACACCACCTTCTCGATCTTTCTGCCTCTGGAACAAGGAGCCCCATCGACATGAGCCGTAGTGAAACCGTGTGGATCGTCGATGACGACCGTTCTATCCGTTGGGTCCTGGAAAAAGCCCTGCAACAGGAAGGGATGACCACCCAGAGCTTCGACAGTGCCGACGGGGTGATGAGCCGCCTGGCCCGCCAAGCGCCGGACGTGATCATTTCCGACATTCGCATGCCTGGCGCCAGCGGTCTCGACCTGCTGGCGCGGATTCGCGAACAGCATCCGCGCCTGCCGGTGATCATCATGACGGCGCACTCCGACCTGGACAGCGCTGTCGCCTCCTATCAGGGCGGGGCCTTCGAATACCTGCCCAAGCCCTTCGATGTCGACGAGGCGGTGTCGCTGGTCAAGCGCGCCAATCAGCACGCCCAGGAGCAACAAGGCCTGGAAGTGCCACCGACCCTGACCCGCACCCCGGAAATCATCGGTGAAGCACCGGCGATGCAGGAGGTGTTCCGGGCCATTGGGCGTCTCAGCCACTCCAACATCACCGTATTGATCAATGGCGAATCCGGCACCGGCAAAGAGCTGGTGGCCCACGCCCTGCACCGCCACAGCCCTCGGGCGGCCTCGCCGTTCATTGCCCTGAACATGGCGGCGATTCCCAAGGATCTGATGGAGTCCGAGCTGTTCGGCCATGAAAAAGGCGCATTCACCGGCGCAGCCAACCTGCGGCGTGGGCGCTTCGAGCAAGCCGACGGTGGCACCCTGTTCCTCGACGAGATCGGCGACATGCCGGCGGAAACCCAGACCCGCCTGTTGCGGGTACTGGCCGACGGCGAGTTCTACCGAGTCGGCGGCCACACCCCGGTCAAGGTCGACGTGCGCATCATCGCCGCGACCCACCAGAACCTGGAAACCCTGGTCCACGCTGGCAAGTTCCGCGAGGACCTGTTCCACCGCCTCAACGTGATCCGCATTCATATCCCGCGCCTGTCGGACCGTCGCGAAGACATCCCGACCCTGGCCCGACACTTCCTCAGCCGTGCGGCGCAGGAGCTGGCGGTGGAGCCCAAGCTGCTGAAGAGCGAAACCGAGGAGTACCTGAAAAACCTGCCGTGGCCGGGCAACGTGCGCCAGCTGGAGAACACCTGCCGCTGGATCACCGTGATGGCCTCCGGGCGCGAGGTGCATATCAGTGACCTGCCGCCGGAACTGCTGAGCCTGCCTCAGGACTCGGCGCCGGTGACCAACTGGGAACAGGCCCTGCGCCAATGGGCCGACCAGGCCCTGGCCCGTGGGCAATCGAGCCTGCTGGACAGTGCGGTGCCAAGCTTCGAGCGGATCATGATCGAGACCGCCCTCAAGCACACCGCCGGCCGTCGCCGTGACGCGGCGGTGCTGCTGGGTTGGGGACGCAATACCCTGACCCGCAAGATCAAGGAACTGGGGATGAAGGTCGACGGCGGCGACGAGGACGAAAGCGAGGAAGGCTGAGCCCTCCCCCCTGCGTAGGAGCTGGCTTGCCAGCGAAGAAGCCCTTGACCCTTGCAACGCGCTGACAGGCGCTTTCGCCGGCAAGCCGGCTCCTACAACAAGGTCAAGCGTGCACCAGGATGGGCTGCATGCACTGCCCGAAGGCACCGGTGCGGCAGTCCGGCTTCAGGTTTCACTTGCGAAAATCTCCGCTTCGAAAACGCAAAAGCCCCGGATTACGGGGCTTTCGGCTTTTTATTCAACCCATGAACGCCTCTGCGGCGAAAACTGGCACGCCACCTGCAATAACCCTGTCACTACCCAGTTTCGGGGACCTTGGTACAGGCAGGCCGGGGATTCCCCTCTTTAACACCGAGCTCGGCACGCATGGCGACGAGCCCAAGGTTTCGGGAACCCCAGTACAGGCAGGCTGGGACTTCCCTCTTTAATAGCCGGCCCTTCACGCACACCGTGACCGGCCATGTTTTCGGGAACCCTGGTACAGGCAGGCCGGGAATTCCCTCTTTAACACCCGGCCCATCACGCGCATCGCGACGGGCCCAAGGTTTCGGGAACCTCAGTACAGGCAGGCTGGGGCTTCCCTCTTTAATACCCGGCCCATCACGCGCATCGCGCTGGGCCACGCTTTCGGGGACCCTGGTACAGGCAGGCCGGGAATTCCCCTCTTTACACCGGGACTGATTGCCCCTGAGGCAATTGGCCCCTCCCGCTTTTGGGGGCCTTGGTACAGGCAGGCCGGGGTTTCCCTCTTTTATTCCTCCCGCAGGTGGATCTCCAGGCGCCAGCGCCCGTCGACCTCGCCTCCGCGCCATTCACCGCGCAGCGCGCGGGCGGCCACCAGGTTCAGCAGCAAGCCCTGGTCCGCCAGGCGGACACGCCAGTTCACATTCCTCTGGTTGACCTGCAATTGGCCGTGCTGCGCATGTCCCTGGGCATCGAACAGCAGCGCCACGGTACCGTCGATGTGCTCACCGTGAACCTTGGGTTCCTGGTTGAACCAAACCACCAGCCCGTCAGGTGCGATTTCGACCTGCTGCAGCTCCACAGGATCGGACTGGGTCAGGCGACCGATCATCAGCCCCACCATCACCCCGACAATCGCCAGGGAGCCGAACACCCGCAGCATTAGCTTCGGTCGCGAGTACTCTTCAGGCGTAGAATGCAGCCTGTCTTTCTCTTCGGAGCCGTGCATGTTTCACGTCATCCTCTTTCAACCAGAAATTCCGCCGAATACCGGCAACGTTATCAGGCTGTGCGCCAACAGCGGCTGCCACCTGCATTTGATCGAGCCGCTGGGTTTCGACATGGACGACAAGCGCCTGCGCCGCGCCGGCCTCGACTACCACGAATATGCCACCCTGCAACGCCATGCCGACCTCGCCAGCTGCCTGGAGAGCCTCGGCCAACCGCGCCTGTTTGCCTTCACTACCAAGGGCTCGCGGCCGTTTCATGATGCCAGCTTCGAGGAAGGCGACGCCTTCCTGTTCGGCCCGGAAAGCCGCGGCCTGCCAGCGGACGTGCTGGACGCCCTGCCCGGCGAACAGCGCCTGCGCCTGCCGATGCGCGAAGGCTGCCGCAGCCTCAACCTGTCCAACACCGTGGCGGTGGCGGTTTATGAAGGCTGGCGGCAACTGGGCTTCAAGTAAGGCCCGGAGATTCGCGGGCAAGCCCGCTCCTACAGGTTTCGCCCGTGCATGAAAAAAGCGCCATTACAGGCGCTTTTTTCATGCTCGGGCGACGCTCTTATTGAACGGTGTTCTCGCCAGCGGACTGCATGCGTTGCAGCTCCTGGGCGTACAGCGCGTCGAAGTTCACCGGAGCCAGCATCAACGCCGGGAACGAACCACGGGTCACCAGGCTGTCCAGCGCTTCGCGAGCGTAAGGGAACAGGATGTTCGGGCAGAAGGCACCCAGGGTGTGGCTCATCGAAGCCTCATCCAGGTTCTTGATCAGGAAGATACCGGCTTGTTGCACTTCAGCGATGAAGGCCACTTCGTCGCCGTTCTTCACGGTCACCGACAGGGTCAGCACGACTTCGTGGAAGTCGGTTTCCAGGGCTTTCTGGCGGGTGTTCAGGTCCAGGCCGACGCTTGGCTCCCACTGCTGGCGGAAGATCGCCGGGCTTTTCGGCGCTTCGAAGGACAGGTCACGCACGTAGATGCGCTGCAGGGAGAATTGCGGTGCGCTTTCGTCTTCGGCAGCAGCAGTGTTCTGTTGGTCAGTCATCTCAGATCCTTCTTGATCTTTAGGTCTATAGGGTTAGGAATTTCAGGCCGCCAACAGCGTGTCGAGCTTGCCGACGCGCTCCAGGGCAAACAAATCATCACAACCACCTACGTGGGTGGCACCGATCCAGATCTGCGGCACGGACGTGCGTCCGGCCTTCTGGGCCATATCGGCGCGCACCTGCGGCTTGCCATCGACCTTGATCTCTTCGAAGGCTACGCCTTTGCTCGTGAGCAGATGCTTGGCCCGCGAGCAGTAAGGGCAGTAATCACTGGAGTAGACGATGACCGTGGACATTACTTCACCAATGGCAGGTTATCGGCTTTCCAGCTGGCAATACCACCGGACAGCTTGGCCGCGGTGAAACCGGATTTCATCAGCTCACGGGCGTGGGTGCCGGCGTGCTGGCCTTGGGCATCCACCAGGATGATGGTCTTGGCCTTGTGCTTCTCCAGCTCGCCGACGCGCGACATCAGCTTGTCCTGGGGAATGTTCAGCGCGCCGACGATGTGGCCGGCAGCGAAGTCCTTGGAAGGGCGAAGGTCGATCACCACGCCCTGCTCACCATTGACCAGTGCGGTCAGTTCACGGGTGCTGAGGCTGCGGCCGCCGCGGCTCAATTCATGGGCGATCAATAGCGCCAGCAGGATAGCGAAGGCACCGGCGAGCAAGTAGTGTTCAGTGGCGAATTGAATCAGGTGAGCAACCATCTAGGAGGTTCCAGGGCGTTAAAATGTCGGCCAGTATACACAGCCCTCCGGGTCGGCCAAACCCCGCCCGGCGGTGACGCCGTCGGAACTTCGCTTTAAACTGCCACTCCCTTTTTCAACACCTCTCTTTTCATTACTTTCCTATCCAGCCACGAGTGGACGCCATGACTACCACGCCTAAACCTTTGGTCCTGATGATTCTGGATGGCTTCGGTCACAGCGAGAGCCACGAATCCAACGCCGTCTATGCGGCCAAGAAGCCAGTCCTGGACCGTTTGTGCGCGAGCATGCCCAACGGCCTGATCTCGGGCTCGGGCATGGACGTCGGCCTGCCGGACGGGCAGATGGGCAACTCTGAAGTCGGCCACATGAACCTGGGGGCCGGTCGCGTGGTGTACCAGGACTTCACCCGGGTGACCAAGTCCATCCGCGACGGTGAGTTCTTCGAAAACCCGACTATCTGCGCTGCCGTGGATAAAGCCGTGGCCGCCGGCAAGGCGGTGCACATCCTCGGCCTGCTGTCCGACGGTGGCGTGCACAGCCACCAGGACCACCTGGTGGCCATGGCCGAACTGGCCTTCAAGCGCGGCGCCGAGAAGATCTACCTGCACGCCTTCCTCGACGGCCGTGACACCCCGCCGAGAAGCGCCCAGTCGTCCATCGAACTGCTGGACGAAACCTTCAAGGCCCTGGGCAAGGGCCGGATCGCCAGCCTGGTGGGTCGCTACTTCGCCATGGACCGCGACAATCGCTGGGACCGCGTGGCCCAGGCCTACAACCTGATCGTCGATGGCCAGGGGCAATTCAACGCCGCCACCGCCCAAGAAGGCCTGCAAGCCGCCTATGCCCGCGATGAGAGCGACGAATTCGTCAAGGCCACCACCATCGGTGAGCCGGTCAAGGTCGAAGACGGCGACGCCGTGGTGTTCATGAACTTCCGCGCCGACCGTGCCCGCGAACTGACTCGGGTGTTCGTCGAAAATGACTTCAAGGACTTCGAGCGTGCGCGCCAGCCGAAACTGGCCGGGTTCGTCATGCTCACCCAGTACGCCGCCAGCATCCCCGCGCCGTCGGCCTTTGCCCCGGGCAGCCTGGAAAACGTGCTGGGCGATTATCTGGCGAAAAACGGCAAGACCCAGCTGCGCATCGCCGAAACCGAGAAATACGCCCACGTGACCTTCTTCTTCTCCGGTGGCCGTGAAGAGCCGTTCCCGGGGGAAGAGCGCATCCTGATCCCGTCGCCGAAAGTCGCCACCTATGACCTGCAGCCGGAAATGAGCGCTCCGGAAGTCACCGACAAGATCGTCGATGCCATCGAGCACCAGCGTTACGACGTGATCATCGTCAACTACGCCAACGGCGACATGGTCGGCCACAGCGGTGTGTTCGAAGCCGCGGTGAAAGCTGTGGAATGCCTGGACCTGTGCGTCGGACGCATTGTCGACGCCCTGGACAAGGTCGGCGGCGAAGCGCTGATCACCGCCGACCACGGCAACGTCGAGCAGATGTCCGACGAGTCCACTGGTCAGGCCCATACGGCTCACACCACTGAGCCGGTGCCCTTCATCTATGTCGGCAAGCGCCCGCTGAAAGTCCGAGAGGGCGGGGTTCTGGCGGATGTGGCACCGACCATGCTCAAGCTGCTGGGCCTGGCACAACCCAAGGAAATGACCGGCAAGTCGATCCTGCTGGACGCCTGAGACTGAAGCAGGTTGCCCCCTGTTGCCTGCGCAAACGCCCGATACACCGTGTCGGGCGTTTGTGCATCAGTCCTGCCTGATGGGCAACGAGACCAACGCCTGACACAGACCCGCGGCGTGCAATGCAAGTACCCGCTGTGACAGTATCCATCGCCCCCTGGAACACTAATCCCCCCGCAGTGTCTCCCTCTGATGAGCAAATTCAGATAGCGCGTTCTGCAACATCGCCTTATAAATGGTAATAATTATCAATTCCATTTAATGGCAGCATGGAGAAATCGAATGAACAAGGCCGCCGTATTTTTTTTAGCCTCTGTCCTGGCAGGCTGCGCAAACCCGACCCACGTCGAACACAAGACCCAAGCCGAAGTGGGTGCGCTCGAGGATCAGCGCACCCAGCTAGAGATGGACACCTACACCGCCGAAAAACTCACCGCCCTGCTCAAGGTCCGCAACCAGCTCGGAGCCGACCAGCCAGGACAACTGAGCGAGCAGATCTCCCGCGAGTTCATGCATACACCTTATGCAGCGGACATGTTGCAGGGCTCGGCGAGCATGGCAGAGAAGCTGGTTGTCGACTTCAGGGGCCTGGATTGCTTCACCTATATGGATTACGTCGAGACATTGCGTAAATCCACCGACCAGGACAGCTTCATCAAGAACCTCATCCAGACCCGCTACGTGAACACCGATGTCCAGTTTGCCAACCGCCGGCACTTCTTCACGGACTGGGCGTATGCCGGACAACCGCTGACCAATGATCTGACTGCACAACTGAGCGCCCACTCAGTGACCGTGACTAAAAAGCTCAATCAAAAGGCTGACGGGGATCTTTACCTGCCAGGCCTGCCCCTGGTCGAGCGCGACATTACCTACATACCCAGTTCGTCGATTGACGAGAAGTTGCTCAGCCGCCTCAAGACCGGCGACTACATTGGCATCTACACCCACCTTCCGGGCCTGGACGTCACCCATACCGGGCTCTTCATCCAAACCGCCGCCGGCCCCGTGCTGCGCAATGCATCTTCCAAGAAGATGTACCGCGAGGTCATGGACGCACCTTTCATGGAGTATGTCCAGAACATCCCGGGCATCGTCGTACTGCGCACGCGGCAAGACCGCCAGGCACTCGAAGAACCATCCGTATCGGAAACCGGCGCATCATCCGCACAACATCCAGACAAGACGCTCGCCCACGGCTGATACCGCCCGCGATCAGCCGCTACCCAGGCAAGACAACAGGCCGGACTGGATCACCGCCCGCGGCAGTAACAGTCCCTGCTCTGATAGCAAAAGGCCCAATAACGGCCCGGAAACGGCTTTTTATGACGAACGCCTCAAAGCAGTTGGCTTTGAGGCGTTTTTTTTGCAGCGATGGGCGGGCATACTAGGCCGTCCCTTTCCCTGGTGTCGCCCGCCTCTATGCTTCGCGCCCTGATTGCCCTTGCTCTGACCTGCCTGCTCCAACCGGCCTTTGCCGACGAGCGCGCGCAAACCCAACAACAGTTGGACGCCACGCGTCAGGACATTACCGAGCTGAAGAAGCTGCTGGGCAAGCTGCAGGAAGAAAAGTCCGGCGTGCAGAAAGAACTGCGCGGCACCGAGACCGAGATGGGCAAGCTGGAGAAACAGGTCGAAGCCCTGCAAAAAGAGCTGAAGAAAAGCGAATCCGAGCTGCAGCGCCTCGATGAGGAGAAAAAAAAACTCCAGAGCGCGCGCACTGAACAGCAACGACTGATCGCCATCCAGGCCCGCGCGGCCTATCAGAACGGGCGCCAGGAATACCTCAAGCTACTGCTCAACCAGCAGAATCCGGAAAAATTCGCCCGCACCCTCACTTATTACGACTACCTGAGCCAGGCCCGCCTGGAGCAGCTGAAGAATTTCAACGAGACCCTGCGCCAACTGGCCAATGTGGAAAAAGACATTTCCCTGCAGCAAGCCCAGTTGCTGGTGCAGAAAAGCAGCCTCGACACCCAGCGTGAAGAACTCGACAAGGTCCGCAAGGAACGTCAACTGGCCTTGGCCAAGCTCAACAACGACGTCAAGGCCCGCGACGACAAGCTCAAGGCGCGTGAACAGGACCAAGCCGACCTGGGCAAAGTCCTGAAAACCATTGAGGAAACCCTGGCACGCCAGGCCCGCGAGGCAGAGGAAGCGCGCCAGAAAGCGCTGATCGCCCAGCAGGAAGCCGAAAAAAAGCGTTTACGTGAGGCCCAGGCCAACACCAGCGATGAGCCGCGCAAGCCAGTCAGATCAAGCCCTGGTGCCCTGGTCTCGAGCAGCGGCCCCTCCTACGGCGGGGCTTTTGCTTCATCCCGGGGAAAACTTCCATGGCCCGTTGATGGTCGACTGCTGGCACGCTTTGGTGAAACCCGTGGCGACGACTCCCGTTCCAAATGGGACGGGGTGATGATCAGCGCCACCGCCGGCAGCCAGGTGCACGCCGTGCACGGCGGCCGGGTGGTGTTTGCCGACTGGCTGCGGGGCGCCGGCCTGCTGGTGATCCTCGATCACGGCAACGGTTACCTGAGTCTCTATGGACACAATCAGACGCTGCTTAAAGAAGCCGGCGATGTGGTCAAGGCCGGAGAGTCCATCTCCACAGTGGGTAATAGTGGCGGACAGGACACTCCTGCGCTGTACTTTGCTATTCGTCAGCAGGGCCGCCCCAGCGACCCGGCACAGTGGTGCCACGCGCAAGGATAAGCGCTGCATCTAAATTAGGAGTTCGTTCGACATGCTGCATTTGTCCCGCCTTACCTCGCTGGCCCTGACGATCGCCCTGGTGATCGGAGCGCCACTGGCGTTTGCCGCCGAAACCGCTCAATCGGCCACCGCCGCGACCACCAAGGCGCCCTTGCCGCTGGAAGAACTGCGCACCTTTGCCGAGGTCATGGACCGCATCAAGGCCGCGTATGTCGAACCTGTCGACGACAAGACCCTACTGGAAAATGCGATCAAGGGCATGCTCAGCAACCTTGATCCGCACTCGGCCTACCTGGGGCCGGAAGACTTTGCCGAACTGCAGGAAAGCACCAGCGGCGAATTCGGCGGCCTGGGTATCGAAGTCGGCGCCGAAGACGGCTTCATCAAGGTGGTCTCGCCGATCGACGACACTCCGGCGTCCAAGGCCGGGATCCAGGCCGGCGACCTGATCGTCAAGATCAACGGCCAGCCGACCCGCGGCCAGACCATGACCGAAGCCGTGGACAAGATGCGCGGCAAGATCGGCCAGAAGATCACCCTGACCCTGGTACGCGACGGCGGTACACCGTTCGACGTGACCCTGGCCCGCGCCACCATCCAGGTCAAAAGCGTGAAGAGCCAGCTGCTGGAATCGGGCTACGGCTACATCCGCATTACCCAGTTCCAGGTCAAGACCGGCGAGGAAGTCTCCAAGGCCCTGGCCAAGCTGCGCAAGGACAACGGCAAGAAGCTCAACGGCATCGTCCTCGACCTGCGTAACAACCCGGGCGGCGTGCTGCAGGCGGCGGTGGAAGTGGTCGACCACTTCATCACCAAGGGCCTGATCGTCTACACCAAGGGCCGCATCGCCAACTCCGAGCTGCGCTTCTCCGCCACCGGCAAGGACGAAAGCGAAGCCGTGCCGATGGTAGTGCTGATCAACGGCGGCAGCGCCTCGGCCTCGGAAATCGTCGCCGGCGCCCTGCAGGACCAGAAACGCGCGGTGCTGATGGGCACCACCAGCTTCGGCAAGGGCTCGGTGCAGACCGTGCTGCCGCTGAACAACGACCGTGCACTGAAGATCACCACTGCGTTGTACTTCACTCCCAACGGGCGCTCGATCCAGGCCCAGGGCATTGTCCCGGACATCGAAGTGCGTCGCGCCAAGATCACCAGCGAAGCTCAGGACGGCGAGTACTTCAAGGAAGCCGACCTCCAGGGCCACCTGGGCAACGGCAACGGCGGCGCCGACAAACCGAGCAGTTCGACGGGCAAGGCCAAGCCGATGCCGCAGGATGACGACTACCAGTTGGCCCAGGCCCTGAGCCTGCTCAAAGGGTTGAGCATCACCCGCGGCAAATGATTGAACCCTTCGCCGGCAAGCCGGCTCCTACAGGAGCTGGCTTGTGTAGGAGCTGGCTCGCCAGCGAAGCGCCCGCCAGGGCGCCCATCCCCCCTAAAGGCCTGATCCCGATCCGATGATTTCCCGCTGCTCCCCCCTGTTCCGCTCATTCCGGGCCCCGCTGCTCAGCCTGCTGTGCCTCTTGCCCCTTGCGAGCCAAGCCGCCGAACCCACAGCCGCTGCACCCAAGGCCTACCTGAGCCTGATCATCGACGACCTCGGCCAGAATTTGCCCCGTGACCGCCGCGTACTGGCCCTGCCCGGCCCGGTGACCACGGCGATCATGCCCGACACCCCCCACGCTGGCGAATTCGCCCGCGAGGCCCACCGCGCTGGCAAGATCGTCATGCTGCACATGCCCATGGACCCAGCCACCGGGCCTTTCGCCTGGCACCCCGACCTACCCATCGAAGAGCTGCAAAAACGCCTGGAGGCGGCCTTCCAGGTCGTGCCCTACACCAGTGGCATCAACAACCATATGGGCAGCCGCATGACCGCCCAGCCGCAAGCCATGGCCTGGTTGATGGGTGAGTTGCAACGGCGCCACAAGTTCTTCGTCGACAGCCGCACCAGCGCGCAGACCGTGGCTGCCGCCGAGGCGCAGAAGATCGGCCTGGCCAGTGTTTCCCGGGACGTGTTCCTCGACGACGAGCGCACCGAAACGGCGATTGCCCAGCAGTTGCAGACCGCCATCAAGCTGGCCCACAAGCAAGGGTCGGTGGTGATCATCGGCCATCCCTATCCGCAGAGCCTGGCGGTGCTCGAGCGCGAGTTGCCCAAGCTCAAGGCCCAGGGCATCGAGTGGATTGATATCAAGTCGATGATCAGCCTGCGCAGCAACAAGGCCATGGCCGGGCATGGCAAGGATGGTGTGTATCGTTAGGCCAGTTCCTGCTGGGGCTTTGTAGGTACTGGCCTGCCAACCAAGCGTTTAGAGATAGCGCCCCATGATCTCTTCCACCAGCCCTTCTTTGCGCATCTCGTCCAGGGCCGCCTGGAGCTTGGCCACTACCTCGTCGGACACGTCCTTGTTCAAGGCCAGGTACAGCTCGGCGCTGTTGAAACGCAGCACGGTCTTGAGGCCGCCGATGCCTTCCTGCTTGGCCAGGTAGCGGCCGGCCGGGTCGCCGGTGGCCCACAGATCGATCTGCCCAGCCACCAGCTTCCTGGCGTTGTCCTGATCGCGCAGTACCACTTGCGGCGCCAGCCCCTGCTTGGTCAGGGTTTCGGCAATCGCATCGCCCTTGTAGGCGCCGATCTTGTACTTGCGCGCCTGCTCCAGGGATTGGAGGTTGATCTTGCTGTCACCCTTGGCCAGCATGATCCAGTCATCCGGACCGATAGGTCCGACCCACTTGAACAGCGGTTCGCGGTCCGGCAGGCGCGCCATGACAAACACCCCATAGCCCGGTTGCTTCAGGGCCAGCTTGTAGATGCGTTCCCAGGGAAAGCGCAGGGTCAGGCTGTAATTGATTCCGGCACGCTTGAACATTTCGCGGACGATATCCACGGCGATGCCGTCGATATTTTCGCCCTGAGCGAAGTTCTTGCCGTTCTTGGCCATGTTGTAGGGGGGGAAGTTTTCTGTCAGCAACACCAGGGAGGTGTCGGCGGTTTCAGCGGCGCGGGCAATACCGCCAAGGAGGAACGAGGCGCTGGCAACAACCACAAGAAGACGTTTGAGCATAACGGGCTACCGGAATCCATGGCGTGCTCAAGAGTGCCGTGAGCCCGCCATGCTGTCCAGTGGCTATCGCACAACAATCCCGCGCTGGGCCATGTAAGCCTTGGCCTCGGGAACCGTGTACTCACCGAAGTGGAAGATGCTCGCCGCCAGCACTGCGCTGGCGTGGCCTTCAATGATGCCGTCGGCCAGATGCTGGAGATTGCCGACACCGCCGGAGGCGATCACTGGAATGCCCAATGCATCGCTGATGGCCCGGGTCACGCCCAGGTCAAAGCCGTTCTTCATGCCGTCCTGGTCCATGCTGGTGAGCAGGATCTCGCCGGCCCCCAGGCCTTCCATCTTCTTTGCCCATTCCACTGCGTCCAGCCCCGTGGGCTTGCGCCCGCCGTGGGTGAAGATTTCCCAACGCGGAATTTCACCCGGGCCGGAGACCTTCTTCGCGTCGATGGCAACCACGATGCACTGGGAACCGAAATGCTGCGCCGCTTCGCCAACGAACTCGGGGTTGAACACCGCAGCGGTGTTGATCGAGACCTTGTCCGCGCCGGCATTGAGCAGGTTGCGGATGTCCTGCACGGTACGCACGCCACCGCCCACGGTCAGCGGGATGAACACCTGGCTGGCCATGCGCTCGACGGTATGCAGCGTGGTGTCGCGCCCGTCGACGCTGGCGGTGATGTCGAGAAAAGTAATCTCGTCAGCGCCCTGCTCGTCATAACGACGGGCGATTTCCACCGGGTCGCCGGCGTCACGGATGTTCTCGAACTTGACGCCCTTGACCACCCGGCCGTTGTCCACGTCCAGGCAAGGGATGATGCGTTTGGCCAATGCCATGACGAGTCCTCAGCCTGGATACGAATCGCAGAAAGCCTGGGCTTCTGCGACGTCGAGAGTGCCTTCGTAGATCGCGCGCCCGGTAATGGCGCCGATGATTCCCGGAGCCTTGGCATCCAGCAGGGCCTTGATATCACCCAGGTTGTGGATACCGCCGGAAGCGATCACCGGAATCTTGGTGGCCGCCGCCAGGGCTGCGGTGAAGGGTACGTTGCAGCCCTGCATCATGCCGTCTTTGGCGATGTCGGTATAAACGATGGCGGACACGCCGTCAGCTTCGAACTGCTTGGCCAGGTCGATCACCTGCACGGTGCTGATTTCAGCCCAGCCGTCGGTGGCGACAAAACCATCCTTGGCGTCCAGGCCAACAATCACCTTGCCCGGAAACGCGCGGCAGGCTTCGGCGACGAAGGCCGGATCTTTCACCGCTTTAGTGCCGATGATCACGTAGCTGACGCCAGCCTTGACGTAGTGCTCGATGGTTTCCAGGGAACGGATACCGCCACCGATCTGGATCGGCAGGTTGGGGTAGCGCTTGGCGATCGCGGTGACCACCTCGCCGTTGACCGGCTGGCCTTCAAAGGCACCGTTCAGGTCCACCAGATGCAGACGACGGCAGCCCCCCTCAACCCACTTGGCAGCCATGCTCACCGGGTCATCGGAGAACACCGTGGAATCTTCCATGCGGCCCTGGCGCAGACGTACACAGGCACCGTCTTTAAGATCGATAGCGGGAATAATCAGCATCTGGCAAACCTTCAAATTCGATTGTTCAGCTTCACTCGAAAATCAGTTTTTCTCGAGCGCCCACAGGTCGCTTTCGATGCTCTCGAACCTCTCTTTGAGGTGCGTCTGCACATCGAAAATCGCCCTGTTGTAATAGTGCGGAGCAATTTCACGGGTAAACAGCTCAAGAATCTCCGCTGCTTCGAACGAACCCAGATCGAGTTCGAAGCGGTCTTCCATGAAGCGCTTGATCTTGTGTGTCGCCTCACTCTCCTGTTCGGTGGTGAGGGTCAGGATCGGCGGCTTGGATTTCTTGATCGCCATTTACCAGCGACCGTCCCAGGCGGCGAAGTTCTGCAGTAACTGCAGGCCATGGGTATGGCTCTTCTCCGGGTGGAACTGCACGGCGAAACGCGAGCCGTCGGCCAACGCCGCAGCGAAGTCCACGCCATAGTGACCACTACCCACCACCTGCCGGGCATTGCCGGCCGCGATGTAGTAACTGTGCACGAAGTAGAAGCGCGCCAGGTCCGGAATGTTGTGCCACAGCGGGTGTTCCACCGCCTGCTGCACTTCGTTCCAGCCCATGTGCGGCACCTTGAGGTGCTCGCCATCCTCGATCAGGCCCTTGCCGAAGAACTTCACCTGGCCCGGGAACAGGCCGATGCAGTCGACGCCAGCGTTCTCTTCGCTGTGGTCCAGCAGGGCTTGCATGCCCACACAAATGCCCAGGAAGGGACGGTCCTGGCTGACTTCGCGCACCAGGGTGTCGAAGCCCAGGCGACGGATCTCGGCCATGCAATCGCGGATCGCGCCGACGCCGGGAAACACCACCCGGTCGGCTTCACGAATCACACTGGCATCGCTGGTGATCAGGACCTTGCCGGCACCCACGTGCTCCAGGGCCTTGGCCACCGAGTGCAGGTTGCCCATGCCGTAGTCGATAACGGCGACGGTCTGCATTACAGCACGCCCTTGGTCGACGGCATCTGGCCGGCCATACGCTCATCCAGCTCGACGGCCATGCGCAGCGCGCGGCCGAAGGCCTTGAACACGGTTTCGATCTGGTGGTGGGTGTTGGTGCCACGCAGAGTGTCGATGTGCAGGCTGACCAACGCGTGGTTGACGAAGCCCTGGAAGAACTCCTGGAACAGGTCAACGTCGAAACCGCCAACGGTGGCGCGGGTGAAAGGCACGTGCATCTGCAGGCCGGGGCGGCCGGAGAAGTCGATCACCACACGAGACAGGGCTTCATCGAGGGGCACATAGGCGTGACCGTAGCGACGAATGCCTTTCTTGTCGCCGATGGCTTTGGCGAAAGCCTGGCCGAGGGTGATACCGACATCCTCCACGGTGTGGTGGTCGTCGATATGCAGGTCGCCCTTGCTTTCGATGTCCAGGTCGATCAGCCCGTGCCGGGCGATCTGGTCCAGCATGTGCTCAAGGAAGGGCACGCCGATATCGAATCGGGCCTTTCCGGTGCCATCCAGGTTGATCGAGGCTTTGATCTGGGTTTCCAGAGTGTCGCGCTCGACAGATGCCTTACGTTCGGCCATCACCAGCTCCGCAAAATCATTGGGCGAAAAAGGCGAATAGTATAGGCCCGAGGACGGCTAAACAGAAACACGTCGGACAATATCCAGACAAGCGCCAGCCAATGGCTCCGGGGCTATACCTGTCATGACAAGCAGTCATCTGCGGTGGCCAGAACGCAGAACAGGGCGCATGCGCCCTGTTCCGTGAACCTCAGACATTGACTCAGTGAAACAGCACCGCGGTCTTTTGCAGGGTGACCCACACGCCCCACGCCAGGGGAATGCCCACCGCCAACCAGGCGGCGATCACCACCGGCAGGCTCGCGGACGAAGCTTTCCACTCCAGCACGACACTGCTGTCAGCACCTTTGTCGTGGCCCAGGGCCTGTTCAGCGGCCAGTTGCTCGTCGGTCATGAAGTACTTGTCCGCCACCGGACGTACCAGCAAGTTGCACAGGAACCCCAGCACCAGCAGGCCGGCGAGGATGTACAAGGTGATGTCGTAAGCAGCCGCACGCTCGACACCGATGCTCAGCTGGTACTCACGCAGGTAGTTCACCAGTACCGGGCCCAGCACCCCGGCCGCCGCCCAGGCCGTCAGCAGGCGGCCGTGGATCGCCCCCACCATCTGCGTACCGAACAGGTCCGCCAGATACGCCGGCACGGTGGCAAAACCGCCGCCGTACATCGACAGGATGATGCAGAACGCCGCCACGAACAGGGCGATATTGCCCAAGTGGCCGAGGTTCGGAATCAGCGCATACAGGGCAAAGCCCAGGGCGAAGAACACAAAGTAGGTGTTCTTGCGTCCCAGGTAGTCGGAGAACGACGCCCAGAAGAACCGCCCACCAATGTTGAACAGGCTCAACAGTCCGGTGAAACCGGCGGCGATCGCGGCAATCTGCGCCAGTTGCCCGGCATCCAGTTGACTGAAGGTCAGGCTATTGCCCAACAACTTGCCGGCAAAGACTTCCTGCAGCAGTGGCGAGGCCATGCCGAGAATGCCGATACCCGCCGACACGTTGAGGCACAGCACCAGCCACACCAGGCGGAACTGCGGGGTCTTCCAGGCCACGTTCACATGCACATGGCGGTGAGTGATCATCGCATTGGCGGTTTTCTTCGCCGGTGCATTCCAGCCCTCAGGCTTCCAGCCGGTAGGCGGAACCCGATAGGCCAGGGCGCCACCGATCATGAACACGAAGTAGATCGCCGCCATCACCAGGAAGCTCTGCCACACGCCAACGCTGGTAGGGGTCGCGAAGTGGCCCATCAGCGCTGCCGCCAGGGGCGCGCCAACCATGGCGCCACCGCCGAAACCCATGATCGCCATGCCGGTAGCCATGCCGCGCTTGTCCGGGAACCACTTGATCAGGGTCGACACCGGGGAGATGTAGCCCAGCCCCAAGCCGATACCGCCGATCACCCCCGAGCCGGTCCACATCAACCAGATCTGGTGGGTGTAGATCCCCAGCGCGGAGATCAGCAGACCGCCACACCAGCACAGGGCCGAGACCACACCAGCCTTGCGTGGACCGGCATGTTCCAGCCAGCCACCCCAGATCGCCGCCGAGCAGCCGAGGAAGATGAAAAACAGGGTGTAGATCCAGCCAAGCATGGAGATCGGCCAGTCACACTGGGATGAAAATATCTGCGCGACAAAGCTCATGTCCGGTGCGCAAGCCACCGGCGCGCCGATGCCCAGGGCCTTGGACAGTGGCAGCCAGAACACCGAGAAACCGTAGGCCATGCCGATGCACAGGTGAATGGCCAGCGCGGCCGGCGGTACCAGCCAACGGTTGAAACCGGGCTTGGCGATGATGCGTTCTTTGGACAAGAACGCTGGCTGAGCGGCCGAACTGGCGGACGCGATGCTAGTGCTCATGGATGTTTCCCCCAATTATTAGAATTGTTCATCGGCCACTCCTCTGCGACGACCTTGGCACGCAGGCGCGGTCGTTTTATTGAGTAAAGCTCCATTTTGGCAGGCGCGACATTAAGTCGCAGAAGGACGAACGAACCGCGAGAGGTTACCATTTGCGACGCGCTAAAAAACCAGACTGCTATGACCTTTTTTGCCGCGTCTGCTTCGCCCGGCCTCGCCAAAGTGCTGACCTGAGCCTGCAGTCGGCCCTGTTCGCCGGCAAGCCGGCACCTAGCTGAAAACGCTACTCCCGCAGGAGCCGGCCTGCCGGCGAAGGCCCAAGCCAAGGCCCCCCAAACAGGAAATCCCATGCCCATTCTTGTCGAATCACTGCGCAACGCCAGTTATCAGGACCAGCAAGACCTGCAGAAGATTTACCAGGACGCCCCGGACTGGCTGTTTGCGCCCCAGCGCGACGCTCAGGACCTGATCGACAGCGGCCTGCGCGAAGGCGAGCTGCTCACCGCCCGCTTCAATGATCGCTTGCTGGGCGCCGCGCGCCTGCAACGGCACTCGGATGGCTGGCACCTGTCCCAACTCTGCGTCCGCAGGATCACCCGGCGCCGCGGGGTGGCCGAGCGACTGCTGAACGAGGCACGGAAAATGGCTCGGGACCAGGGCGCAACCTTGCATTTGCTGGCCCCCGCCGGGCACCTGGAGGCTCAGGCCCTGGCGGCCAAACTGCATCTGCCGCTGAAAAAACTGTAAGCGGATTGGCTGACCAGTCGTCTGGTTCAGAGCGCTATACTCCCCGGCTAAATTTTGAATTCGACATACAAGGACTCGCCCATGAAAGCGTTCGGCAAAATCCTGGGTCTGGTAATTCTCGGGCTGTTGCTGATCATCGTGGCTCTGGGCTTTGCCCTGACCCACCTGTTTGATCCCAACGACTACAAAGACGAGATTCGCCAGATTGCCCGCGACAAGGCCCACATCGAGCTGACGCTCAATGGCGACATCGGCTGGAGCCTGTTCCCCTGGCTTGGCCTGGAACTGCACGATGCCGGGGTAGCCACCCTGGCCAACCCGACCCAACCTTTCGCCGACCTGCAAATGCTCGGCCTCTCGGTGCGCGTGCTGCCGCTGCTGCGCCGCGAAGTGCAGATGAGCGATGTACGGGTCGAAGGCCTGAACCTGCGCCTGACACGCAACAAGGACGGCCACGGCAACTGGCAAGACATCGGCAAGGCCGCCCCTGCCGAAAAGCAGGGCGAGACGCCTGCCACCAGCACCGGTGAAACCGGCCAGGCCAGCGCCGGCACGGAGAAGCCCTCGCAGCCGATCCGCCTGGACATCGACAGCCTGACCGTGAACAACGCCCGGATCGAGTACAACGATGAACAGACCGACAAGCAGTTCACCGCCGAAAGCATCCAGCTGAGCACCGGGCCGATTCACGAAGCCAGCAACACCCCGGTCAAGCTCACCGCCTTCCTCGCCAGCACCCAGCCCGCCGTGCGCGTGCGCACCGAGCTCAATGGCGAATTGCGTTTCGATCGCGCCCTGCAGCGCTACCAGTTCGAAGACATGCGCCTGTCCGGCGAAGTGGCCGGCGATCCGCTGCAAGGCAAGACCGTCACCTTCGCTGCCCAGGGCCAACTGCTGCTGGACCAGGCCGCCAACGTCGGCCAGTGGACCGGCCTGAAAGTCTCCCTCAACCAACTGCGCGCCCTGGGCGAGCTCAAGGTCAATGACCTGGACAAGACCCCGCAGATCAGCGGCGGGATCTCCATTGCCCAGTTCGACCTGGCAAAATTCGTCGACAGCATCGGCCAGACCCTGCCGGCCATGGCTGAAGGCAGCCTGAGCAAGGTCGAACTGGTCAGCCGCCTGCAAGGCACGCCCACCAGCCTGGCCCTGGAAGACCTGAACCTGAAGCTCGACGACAGCACCTTCAGCGGCCGCCTGGCCATCGAAGACTTCGACAAGCAATCCCTGCGTGCCCAGCTCAAGGCCGACACCTTCAATGTCGACCGCTACCTGCCGCCAAAATCCGCCGCGGCCAATAGCGCCACCTCGGCGCGCAAGGCTGAAGTACAAAGCAGCGAAGCCGATGCCATGGCAGGGGCCGGTACCACGCCACTGCCCAATGCACCGACCAAGGGCGCCTGGAGCACCGACAAGCTGCTGCCGGTGGAGCGCCTGAGCAAACTCGACGTCGATGCCGACCTGAGCTTCGGCCAATTGACCCTGGACAAGCTGCCGATCCACAACGCCGCGCTCAAGGCCTCCGGCCAGGGCGGCCTGCTGACGCTCTCGAGCCTGCGCGGTGAGTTGTACAACGGCAGCTTCGACGCCAGCGGCAATCTCGATCTGCGCCCGAACACCCCGCAACTGAGCCTGCAGACCAAGATCAGCCGGGTGCCGGTGGAACGCATCCTCGAAAGCCAGGGCCAGACACCTCCGATCAAGGGCCTGGTGACCTTGAACAGCAATCTGACCGGCAGCGGCAACAGCCAGAAGGCGCTGATCGACAGCCTCAACGGCAATGCCAGTTTCGCCATCAACAACGGCGTGCTGATCAATGCCAACCTGGAACAGCAGCTATGCCAGGGCATCGCCGTACTCAATCGCAAGAACCTTGGCAGCACCCCACGCGGCAAGGACACCCCGTTCCAGGAGCTCAAGGGCAACCTGACGTTCCGTAATGGCGTCGCCAGCAACCCGGACCTGAAGGTGCGGATCCCCGGCCTGAGCGTCAACGGCAATGGCGATATCGACTTGCGGGTGCTGGGCATGGACTATCGGGTCGGCATCATTGTCGAGGGCGACCTGAGCACTAACCCGGACCCGGCCTGCCAGGTCGGCGACCGCTTCAAGGGCATCGAACTGCCGCTGCGTTGCCGTGGCCCGCTGGAGCTCGGGGCCAAGGCCTGCCGCCTGGACAAGGACGGCCTGGGCCAGGTCGCGGCCAAGCTGGCCGGTGACCGCCTGCAGCAAAAGATCGACGAGAAGCTCGGTGACAAGGTCAGCCCGGAACTGAAGAACGCACTCAAGGGGCTGTTCAAGCGATGAGAGCCGAGGCGTTTGCACCGGCGGTGCTGGACTGGTACGACCATCACGGCCGCCATGACCTGCCCTGGCAACAGGGCATCAACCCGTATCGGGTATGGGTCTCGGAGATCATGCTGCAGCAGACCCAGGTCAGCACCGTGCTCAACTACTTCGACCGCTTCATGGCCTCCCTGCCCACGGTGCAGGCCCTGGCCGAAGCCCCGGAAGACGAAGTGCTGCACCTGTGGACCGGCCTGGGTTACTACACCCGCGCACGCAACCTGCAGAAGACCGCGAAGATCGTCGTCGCCGAGTATGGCGGCGAGTTTCCCCAAGACGTGGAAAAGCTCACCGAGCTGCCGGGCATCGGCCTGTCCACGGCCGGCGCCATCGCCAGCATCAGCATGGGCCTGCGGGCGCCGATCCTCGACGGCAACGTCAAGCGGGTGCTGGCGCGCTTCACCGCCCAGGAGGGCTACCCCGGGGAACCCAAAGTGGCCAAGCAGCTGTGGGCCGCCGCCGAACGCTTCACGCCCCACAGCCGGGTCAACCACTACACCCAGGCGATGATGGACCTGGGGGCCACCCTCTGTACCCGGAGCAAACCCAGCTGCCTGCTGTGTCCCCTGGAGCGAGGCTGCGAAGCCCACATGCTCGGCCTGGAGACCCGCTACCCGATTCCCAAGCCGCGCAAGGAAGTGCCGCGCAAGCGCACCCTGATGCCGCTGCTGGCCAACCGCGAAGGCGCCATCCTGCTTTACCGAAGGCCCTCCACGGGGCTCTGGGGCGGCCTCTGGAGCCTGCCGGAGCTGGATGACCTGGAAGACATCCAGCACCTGGCCCTGCAGCACTCTCTGGAACTGGGCCAACAGCAAGAGATGCCGGGACTGGTACACACCTTCAGCCACTTCCAGCTGGCCATCGAACCTTGGCTGATCCGGGTCGAAGAGTCGGCCCTGCACGTCGCCGAGGCCGACTGGCTCTGGTATAACCTCGCCACCCCGCCGCGCCTGGGCCTTGCCGCCCCGGTGAAGAAACTGCTGAAACGCGCGGCCGAAGTATTGAATGCAGGAGAGTCCGCATGACCCGCAGCGTAATGTGCCGCAAGTACCAAGAAGAACTGCCAGGTTTGGAGCGCCCTCCGTATCCGGGCGCCAAGGGCCAGGATATTTTCGAACACATCTCGGCCAAGGCCTGGGCCGACTGGCAGAAACACCAGACCCTGCTGATCAACGAAAAGCGCCTGAACATGATGAATGCCGAAGACCGCAAATATCTGCAGGGCGAGATGGACAAGTTTTTCTCCGGCGAGGAATACGCCAAGGCCGACGGCTACGTGCCACCGACCGAGTAAACCCGCGGAAAATCGGGGCGGGAACGTAAGCGGCGGTAATAATTAAACTTTTTTTCAAAACTTGCTTGACGACCCCCCGAAAAACCCGTTTAATGCGCCCCGTTGCCCAGATAGCTCAGTCGGTAGAGCAGGGGATTGAAAATCCCCGTGTCGGCGGTTCGATTCCGTCTCTGGGCACCACCTTCAGCTTTCAGGTGGTGTTTACATCACGTGAAAGCAACCAAAAAACCCGCCTAGTGCGGGTTTTTTGCTTTCTACGGTTCCAAACCATTCCCCTAGATGCTGGCGCTTGGCGCATACCCAGCAGTCACCCAGCTCAACGCTCGCCAGAGCCTCAATAAAGCCGTCAACTACCGATTGAGGGCATCGATCCCGGCGAGTGGAAGAAACCCCTCAAACACGCTCAGAAGGGCCAGGCCCTGGCTGTCGACAAAACTGAAAGCGATTCACTCACGCTGTGGGCATGGTGTCTTTCTCGAGCAAAACGGCGCCCTTTCCGAGCTGGCCCAAATGATCACCCGGGTTACGAAGAGGACAGTCGTCCATAGAGAGACACCCACAGCCGATACAACCGTCAAGCTGATCGCGAAGCTGGGTGAGGCTGCGAATCCGCTCGGTCAGCGTGTTCCTCCAGATCGTGGAGAGATGCGTCCAGTCTTTTGCCGTCAGCGGTCGCCCGGATGGAAGCTCGTCGAGCGCAGCCTTGATGGTCATCAACGGGATACCCGCGAGCTTCGCGACCTTGATAATGGCAATGCGCCGGAGAGTATCGCGGGCATAGCGACGCTGATTGCCCACGCTGCGCTGCCCCTGGATGAGGCCTTTGGCCTCGTAGAAGTGGACGGTCGCAATTGTCACACCGCATCGGTGGGCCAACTCTCCTACCGATAAAGGCACGCGTACATCAATCATGGATTCTTGACCCCTCTTGACCTCATCTATACATGAGGTTTTATAACGAGTGTCGGTTTGCCTTCGCAAGCCCTCATGCACTGCCGCGTGAGACCTCTCGAAGTGGAGCTAACATGGACAAGCGTCACGCCTCATCCGATCAATATTGCCACTCCGCGCCAGGAGCGGGTTGGATCGCCCTGCTGTCTGGCTCTAATGGAGTACGCGCGCTCGCACTCGCAGGTGGCGTGGTCCTCCATGCAATCAATGTCTACATCGCCACCACGATTCTGCCGTCGGTGATCAAGGACATCGGCGGCATTGACTATTACGCCTGGAATACCACCCTGTTCGTCGCGGCTTCCATCCTCGGTTCGGCGCTGTCGGCGAGGCTGCTCACCAGCGCGGGGCCACGCGGCGCGTACGTTATTGCCGCATTGGTGTTTGCGAGCGGAGCGTTCATCTGCGCACTTGCCCCGTCAATGCCGGTAATGCTCACGGGGCGTCTTGTTCAGGGACTAGGCGGCGGTTTTTTGTTCGCGCTCTCCTATGCCATGATCCGGCTGGTTTTCGATGAAGCCTTGTGGCCGCGCGCAATGGCGTTAGTCTCCGGCATGTGGGGCGTGGCAACGCTGGTCGGTCCTGCCGTAGGCGGCATCTTCGCTGAACTCGGCGTCTGGCGAGCGGCGTTCTGGTCGCTCATTCCAGTCGCGGTACTGTTTGCCCTGCTGGCTGTAGGCATGCTGCCGAAACGCAGCGCTGACAAAGCCGAACGCTCGCCGCTTGCACTCGCCCAGCTGGTGTTCTTGACGTCGGCGGTGCTCGCGGTTTCTTTCGCCAGTGTCTCCTCGGTCCTCTCCTGGAACATCGCCGGCCTGGCAGCCGCCGCCATCCTGACCGCGCTGCTGATCGGCACGGAAAACCGCGCCCGCCATAGACTGCTGCCGGCAGGCGCGTTCCGGATCACAACGGCACTGGGGGTGCTGTATGCAACCATGTCGCTGCTTGCGGTCGCCGTGACCAGTGGCGAAATATTCGTTCCGCTGTTTCTCCAGGTCCTCCACCATCAGTCCCCGCTCGTCGCAGGCTATCTCGCAGCGCTCATGGCCGCTGGATGGACACTGGGGTCAATCGCAAGCTCTGGGGCGAGCGGCACAGGCATCAGGCACGCGATCCTCGCCGGCCCGATCCTTGGAGCGTTCGGCATGGTGGTGCTTGCCGTTTTGATGCCAACCGAGAGCGCTGGTGGCTGGCTGTCACTCACGCCGATATGCATTGGGTTGGTCGCCATCGGATTGGGCGTGGGACTCGCTTGGCCGCATCTGCTGACCCAGGTGTTTCAGGTCGCGTCAGTTGGCGAGCAAGACTTGGCTGCTGCGTCTATTACGACCGTGCAGTTGTTCGCCACCGCGCTCGGCGCCGCCCTGGCCGGCATGATCGCGAACGTCGCCGGCCTAACTGATCCCGGAGGCATCCCCGGCACCGCGAGCGCTGCCAGCTGGCTGTTTGCAGTCTTCGCGCTCGCGCCGATCGTCGGCGTTTTTACTGCCCTGCGGGTGGTCCGGCGGCATTCGAAAAATGGAGAGAGTCGCCAGGCTTCACGCAACACGTGACTAGCACAGTTTTCAGGGCTCGCGCACCGAAGCATGCTCGCCTGCTCCGGTACGCAGCGTTCCAATCCCTGGCTCACCACGAAGCATGATCACTCGCACCGCCAGCACTGTCCCCGTCAGCACCGCCATCAGGCCCAGGCCTTCGAACAGGGTTGGCCAGCGCCCATGGAACAGCAGGCCGAGCAGGGTCGCGAACAAGGACTCCAACGCCACCAATTGCCCCGAGAGCACCATCGGCAGATGTCGGGTGGCAAGATTCCAGGCCCAGGCGCCGGCCACCGAGGAGCACAGGGCAATCATCAGCGCCCAGAGATACAACGATCCGGCCTGTGCCCAGGAAAAGCCCAGGGTCGGTAACCGGAACAACTCCAGGTGCAGGCCCAAGGGCAGCAGAAGCAGCATCGCCAGCGCCCCCCCACTCATCATCAATCCGGTCCAGGCGCCGAGTGCCCGCACAGACAGGCTTTCCATCGCCCGCTGATTGAGCAGGCTGAAAATCAGCCACACGGCTATCGCTCCCAGGGAGAACAGCAGCCCGACACCCAGGGATGAACCCTCGACTGTCGCCTGCCCCAGGCTGCCCAGATGGATCAGCCCCAGACCGGCCAGCAGGAACCCCAGCGGCAAGGCCAGCCGCCCCCAAGGCAAGGTCCGGCTACGGCTATTGCCCAGCAGGGCCATCAGCACCGGCACCAGGCCAATCAACGCCGGGGTCAGCACCGGGCCGGCGAGCAGCACACCACCGGCGATACAGGCGCTGTAGCCCAGGTAACCGATCACTCCCAGGCCCAGACCAAGGCAGCGCAGCCCCCGGCTGATGCCGCGCAGATGAGTACGATTGACCCACAACAGGCAGGCACCGATTGCTCCGGCCATTAGAAAGCGCAGGGCCATCAGGTCGTACAGGCTGTAATTGCCGGTGATATACGGCGCGATGAAATTCACTGACCAACTCAAGGTGGCGAAAACGGCAAACGCCACGCCCAGGGCCAGGCTCGTAGTGTGGTTGTTCATGACCGGCCTCCATCGATAATTCGGGGCCATACTGCGCAATCCTCAACCTGTGCTACAAACGAGTTCTCGGCCGTCGATGCATAACCACAGATCATGAATCTACTCGGCAAGGCACTACCTCCGCTCGCCACCCTGCTGCCCTTCGAAGCCGCCGCACGCCTGGGCAGTTTTTCCCGCGCGGCCGAAGAGCTGCACATCACCCAGGCCGCCGTCAGCCGGCAGATTCGCGGGCTGGAGGAGAACCTCGGGCTGAAGCTGTTCAGCCGGCGCAATCGCTCGGTGTTCCTGACCCCGGAAGGCATCGAGCTGGCCCGGGTGGTCAGCAGCGCCCTGGGAGCGATAGGCAGCACTGCCGAGGCCATGCGCGGCCGGCCGCAAAGCCATCAGGTGGTGCTGCTGTGCCAGCTGTGCGAGGGCTTCTATTGGCTGATGCCACGACTGTCGAGGTTCCATCTGCGCCATCCGCAGATCGAGATCCAGGTGGTCACCACCACACAGCCCCTGAGCCGATTCGACGGCCATTTTGATGTCGCCCTGCAAAGCACCGGGCGCGACAGCGGTTCCCACCAGTTGATGTTCACCGCCTCGGACGAAGTGTTCCCGGTATGCAGCCCCGAGTATCTGGCCATCGCCCCGGGCTCCCTGGCGATCGATGAACTGCAGCGGCATGTCCTGTTGCACTACCGCTCCAGCACCCCGCACTTGATGGAGTGGAGCAGCTGGCTACGCAGATTCGAAGCGCACCTGGCCGAAAGCACCCGCGGCCAGTTCTTCGATAACTACCCGATGGTGCTCCAGGCCGCAGTCCAGGGGCACGGTATCGCCATGGGCTGGCGCCGTACCGCCGACCGCTTGATCGACCATGGCGCGCTGTTCAGGCCTTGTGTTGAAAGCGTGTCATTGCCCACGGCGCTCTCGGTCTACAGCCATCCCGAGGAGCACCCTCGGCAGCAGGTCCAGGCCCTGCTGGAATGGCTTGAACAGGAGTTCAACGAAGAGGATTCAGCCCTCAGGCCGGAGCTTGCGCGGCCTGCCAATGACGCATCTCCTGCGCGATGAAATGCTGCACCAGGTCGGCATAGAGTCTTTCGATGGCATCCGGGTCCAGGCCCTCGGCCTGGGCCCATTCACGCCGGGTGGCGAGCATCGCCTTGAAGCGCTCATCGGCGCGCACCGACGCCGCCGAGGTCTTGAACTTAGAGGCCGCCAGCACGTACTTGAAACGCGCCCCCAGCAACTCGATGACGGCTCGATCCAGGGTGTCGATCTCGCGCCGGATGTCTTCCATACCCTGGCACTGTTCCGGGCTCAGCTGATTCTTCACTTCCATGCTCGACACTCCAGTCGTCAGTTAGGGCCGCCACGGAAAACCATGGCCACAGATTATTCCCATGGGCCTGCCCGGGAGTAAAGTTATCCAGCGGCCGTGGCTGAAAGACGAACTGCGCGCCGACGATGAGGTGCTGGCGCCTAGGTGAGCTCCGAGTCGGACGGCGCGGGGTAGTGCCTCGTCGACGGTACGACAATATGCACCGCCGCAGGCAACCGCCCCAGACGTTCGAGCACCGAACGCAGCGCCTCCAGGCTGCCTCGGGTGCTGATGTGGATGCTGGTCGGCCCAGCGAAGAACCGTCGGCTCTCGACGAGGTAGGTGCGGCACTGCACATGCCCTCGCCGTCCAAGGTCGATGGACTGCTCCAGAGTCGCCACGCGGGTAATGTCCGCAAAGGGAATGAAGTACTGGTAAACCGCGCCCGGGGCCTTTTTCGTGCCGCGCATCAGGTGCAAGCCGTGGGCATCGAACCAGGCATCGGCACGAGCAGGCGGGCGCAGCAGCCTGACGATAGCCAAGACCATCAGCGGCACAAACAGGATCAAGGCGCCAAAGCCAAGCGCCAGTGCCTGGTTGCCCAGCGCCACCGCGCCAAGCAACCCCACCACCAGCACCACCCAGCCATAGCGCAGCGCCCGAAAGGGGCGCTTCTCGGGCATGGCCAGTGTCGTAAGCTCCAAGCAGTCGGCCCACAGGCTGACGTGCTCGGGAAACAGCTTGATGCGCGCATCGTCGGCACTCAGGTTGTACTCAGGCACTCTTGAACCTCGAGGCGACCAGCACGTACTTGAAACGCGCCCCCAGCAGCTTGATGAGCGACCGCTCCAGGGTGTCGATTGCACGCCGGATCTCCCCCATGCCCCAGCATTGTTCCGCGCCCAGCTGATTCTTCACGTCCATGCTCGACACTCTATTCGTCAGTCAATGCCGCCACGAAAAACCATGGCCACGGATTATTCCCATGGCGCTGCCCGGGAGTAAAGTTGTCACCACCCGCCCCCAAGGCTGCAATGGAACTGCCCTGCGTGAATCAGAAGAGAACCCGTATTCCCCGGCCCCATCCCAAGCCCGCAAACCACCGCAGCGGGGCCTGGCTATTCCTGTTGATCGGCATGGTGCTGCTGGCACTGACCGGGCTGCTGGCCTGGACGCTGATCGCTGCACTGCTCGATGGCCAGATTGTCACCAGCAACCGCGCCGGCCCGAAGCTCACCTACAACCAGGAGCTGCAACCCACCCCGTTCTATTTCGAGCTGCTCTGGCAAGGCACCTCTACGCTGCTGCTGGGAGCATTGGCGGTTGCCGTGCTGTGGATCGGCCGGGTATTAATGAGCGCACAAGAAAACCGTCGCTGAGCACCGTCAGTTCCCTGACTCACTCCAGCCAACCAGGAACAACCGCCCATGTCCCTGTTGTCCCCATCCGACCTGCCAGCCACCCGCCCCGCCATCACCGGACCTGTGGCCGGTCCCAGCGAAACCTTCAGCGAGCCCACGGCAGATGGCGTGGTTCTGGGCGGCTTTGCCTGGCGACACGCCCAGCCGGACCCGGCACGCGCCGTGGTGATCATCAACGCCGCCACCTCGGTGCGCTGCCGCTATTACTTCCGCTTTGCCGACTACCTGTTCGCCAACGGCTTCGATGTCATGACCTACGACTATCGCGGCATCGGCGAGTCGCGCCCGGCCTCGCTCAAAGGCTTCAAGGCCTCCTGGTCGGATTGGGGCTCGCTGGACTACGAGGCCATGCTCAAGCGCGCCCAGCGCGAGTTCCCCGGCCAGCCGATCGATGTCGTCGGCCACAGCTTTGGCGGCTGCGCAGTGGGCCTGGGAGCCTCCTCAGGGATAGTTCGCAGGGTGGTGACCATGGGCGCGCAGTTTGCCTACTGGCGTGACTACACTCCGCAACTGCGCTGGCGAATGCTCGCCAAGTGGCATCTGCTGATGCCGCTGCTGACGCGGTTCTATGGCTACTTTCCCGGCAAGCGCCTGGGCTGGATGGAAGACACCCCGGCCGGCGTGGTCAGCGACTGGTGCACCCCGCACTCACGCTACGAGGGCCGCCCCAGTGGCAGGACACTCAACAGCCGGGAGGACTCTCTGGCGTTCAGCCGGGTCACCGCGCCAATGCTCGCCATCAGTGTTAGCGACGACCCCTTTGGCACCATCCCGGCCATCGAGCGGCTGCTGGGCTACTACAGCAACAGCCCACGCACCCATCTGCGCATCAACCCCGAGGACATCGGCGAAACCGAGATCGGGCATTTCGCGTTTTTCCACAGCCGCTTCCAGACCCGGCTCTGGCCCGTGACCCTGGCCTGGCTGCGCCACGGCGCACTGGATAGCCAGGGCCCGGGGCACCAGGTGCCAGGGCCTCGCTAAGCCTGCGACTCAGGCAAAGGCGTTGATGAACCAGGTGATGATCGGGATCGCCACGATGTCGATCAATACCGCGCCACACAGCGGCACGATGATGAACGCCTTGTAGGAAAATACTTTGTAGTGATCACAGATCGCCCCCATGTTGGCCACCGCATTGGGCGTCGCGCCCAGGCCATGGCCCATGAAGCCGGCACACAGCACCGCGGCGTCGTAGTTGCCGCCAAACAGGCGAAACAGCACGAACACGCACAGCAGGATCATGATCAACACCTGCACCACCAGGATCACCAGCAGCGGCAGGCCCAGTTGCTCCAGCTCCCAGAACTTCAGGCTCATCATCGCCATAGTCAGGAATACCCCTAGGCACACATCGCCGACGGTGCTCACGGCACTGTCGGGGATCTCGATGATCTGCGTGCGGTCGTTGAGATTGCGCAGGATGATCGCCACGAACATCGCCCCGACGTAGCTGGGCAGGACAATCCCCAAGTGCTGGTTGAGAGCGCTGCCCATCCAGAACCCCAGCACCATGATCACCAGGATGCAGGTCAGCAGGCGCAGCAGGGTGGGCGCATCCAGCGGCGCGAGCGGCGTAGTGGCGGCACTTTCCAGGTGTTGCAGGCTACTGACCTGATCGGCCTGGATCACCAGCTTGTTGCGTTCGATCAACCAGCGCGCCAACGGGCTGCCCAGCAGGCCGCCAGCCACCATGCCGAAAGTCGCCGCCGCCAGCGCTGCGGTGGTGGCGCCGACGGCACCGAGGTTCTCGGCAATCGGCCCGAACGCCGCCGCCGCGCCAAAGCCGCCTTCCAGGGACACCGCGCCCGCCATGATGCCCAGCAGCGGATCGATCCCCAGCGCCTTGGCCGTGCCAACCCCTACCAGGTTCTGCAGCAGGGCCAGGGACCAGCAGGCTCCCAGATAGACAAACAGAATCTTGCCCCCCCGACGCAGTAGCCCGAGGCTGCCACCCAGGCCGACTGTGGTGAAGAACGCCACCATCAACGGGCCCTGGATCGCCGTATCGAGCTTGAGGCTGAGCAACTGCTGGTCCCGCAGCAGCCAGACGATCAGGGCAAAGCCAAATCCGCCGATGACCGGTGACGGCACACAAAGCTGGGTCAGCCAGCGGCTGCGCTTTTTCAGCTGCGCGCCCACCCCCAGAAGGATCAAGGCCAGCGCCAGCGTAGTCAGCGCGTCCAGTTCAAAAGTCAGCATGCGTGGTATCTCTTCTTTTTGTCGTTGTGGTGTCGTTCAGCGGGGGTCAACGCCCCGTCAGTGAATCAGGCTGGCCAGCAAGCGTGCTGCCACACGGGCGGTACGCTGGTCATGATCGAGCCCGGGATTGAGTTCGGCGATATCGGCGACCCGCAGCTTGCCGCTGGCACGGGCCCGCCGCGCCAGGTGCTCGACCACCTGGACATCGACGCCGTGGGCCGAAGGCGCACTGACCCCTGGCGCTTGGCTGGCGGGCAATACGTCCAGGCACAGGGTCATGTAGAGCACATCGATGCGGTCTAGAAAATCATCGACGAATGCCTCGATGGCCGTCATGTTCCAGCCCTGCATCTGCCGGTCCAGCAGATAGCGCACCTTGAGCTGGCGGGCCTGATCGAACAGTGCCTGGGTATTGCTCAACTCACTGACCCCCAGGCAGCAGTAGTTGAAGGGCAGGTCCGCCGCCTGGCAATACTCGGCGATCTGCCGAAAGGGCGTTCCCGAGCTGCTGTGCTGGGCATGGCGCAGGTCGAAATGCGCGTCGAAATTCAGGATGCCGATCCGCGGGCGCTGCGCCTGGCGCTCAAGGTGGTCGGCCAGGCCGCTGAAGCTGGCGAAAGCGATTTCATGGCCACCGCCGAGACCCAAGGGCAGATGCCCTTGATCCAGCAACCGGCTGAGCCGCTGGGCGTAGGCCTGTTGCGCCGCTTCCAGTTGAGCACCCTGGCAGCTCACATCACCCGCGTCGTACAAGCCACAGCTGCCATGCCAGGCCAGGTTGGCCAAGGCGCCGCGCAAGGCCTCGGGCCCCTGGCGGGCACCGGTACGCCCCTGGTTGCGCTTGACCCCCTCATCACAAGCCAGCCCCAGCAAGGCGATACCTGCGGCCTGGCCTGGTGCCTCGGGCTGCACCCATTGGTGCCAGCGCAAGGCCGCCGCGCCTTCGGCCAGGTCGCTACGGCCCTGCCACAGATGCATGGGGGGATGGACAGTCATGGGTTTGCTCCAGTCAACTCAGTCAAGTCGGGCGCTCAGGCGCTGCGCCGCTTCGCGGGTCCAGCGGATCAGCCGCTCGCTGTTCTGCCCGGCACGAAAGGCCGGGGCCATGAGGCTGATGGCGCCCTGCAAGCGCTCGCGGCTGTCCAGCAAAGGCGCGCTGACGCCCCAGATACCCTCATCGATTTCACTCAGGCTGACCGCATGACCGGCCTGGCGGATTTGCTCGAAGCCCTGCAGGTAGCCCGCGAATTCACCTTCATCGACGCCCTGCAGACGCAGGATCGGCAGGCTGCGCTCAGGCTCCATATAGGCCAGCAGGACCCTGGCCGAGGCCCCCAGCAATAACGGTTGGGCCAGGCCTTTTTGATAGCAGCAGCGCAGGGGCTGGGGGCTGTCCACCAGCTCGATGCAGATGGCCTGCCCGTTGCTGGGTACCATCAGCGCGACACTTTCCTGAGTGAGCTCGGCCAGGCGTTTCAACTCCGGCTTGGCCAGGGTCACCAGCAACCCTTCACGGTCGAATTTCTTCGCCAGTTGCAGGCAGGTCGGCCCGGGCACATAGCGACCCTGGCCGTTGTCTTCGGCCAAGCCCCAGCGCAACAGGGTCTTGAGGTGGCGATAGGTGCTGCTCAACGGCTGTTGCAAGTCTTGCGACAAGGCCTTGGCGGACATCGCCTCGGGGGATTGCCCCAAGGCCACGAGGATTTGCAGTAAGCGATCAGTCGGCGTGTGGTAGTTCATAGCGGCCTCTTGCAGCCATGGTGCATGGAGTTTCCCGCCGAATGAAATCAGATTCCCACTGAGTGGGAAAAACCCGACAAAAGACCCACGCGCTCGCTTCCAAGGCACTCCCGGGCAAGACTTCGGCGGTGCCCGCGGTCCGGCAGCAGATGCCGGATCGCGGATTTACTGGCATCCTTGCGCGCCTGACATGCCGCACGCCTGCCATCAGGCGCGCGCTGAACCATTTCGCAGCAAGGTAAGACGCCCATGGCCTCTCTGGACAAACAACACAAACGTGCCGCCCGGGCCAAAGCCAAGGCCAAGCAAAACCGCGCCAAGCGCAGCGCCCCGACCTCGGAACTGGAGCTGGACCCCAACGACAGCCGCCTCGACTTCGAATCGGTGGACCTGACCGAGCTGTTCGTGAAAATGCGCGACGCCGAGAAAACCAGCCAGCAGGCCCTGTGCACGGTGTTCCTGCAGGATCCGTTACTGGAGCTGGTGTATGAACAGGAGGGCGAACAGGGCGCCACGGACTTCATCCTTGCGGCCCTGATCGAATACCGCAATTGGTCCACCGAGGCTGACGAGGCCACGGCGCTGGCCTGGATCGAGTCAGAGGCCTTCCAGGCCGACTACATGGCCGCTTCCCAGGCCTTGTTCAGCGCCGAAGGCTGAGCCTCGACCGCGGATGAAAAAAGGGCGCATTCAGCAATGAATGCGCCCTTTTCCATTTCCGCTACGGGAGCCGACCTGAAACTCAGGCAGCTTCCAGCCGGGGGATTTCCATGCCGACACTGGCGCTGGCGAAACCCAGGTCGCCGCTAGCGATGGACTGAGCCTTGTAGCCTTCGCCGATCAGATCGCGGGCATAAAACTTGTTGTAGATGAAGCAGAACACGAAGTTGCTCAGGCCGAAGGTGAAGAAGCCCACCGCGAACATGATCGCCGCCCATTTCCAGTCGGAACGAAACAGTGCCGGGATGAAACCAAAAAAGAACACGGTCCAGGAAAAGCCGATAGGCGCAACTTTCATGGCTCCGGTGTTCGGGTTTTTGAAGATGATTTTAGTGAATGCCATGCGCGTCTCCTTGCCGCCCCATTTTGAGGAACCAATGATCGGGCGATCACCGTTGGCTCCTGAATGCTCGCTCTTCGAGCCGGGACTGTCGGCCATGCCTGAGGCAGGCGCGGCCAAGCAGGAGCAAGGGCCGGCGCGGATGGATCAAGGGAGAGAGGCAGAAGACGGATTCAGAGTCCCGACAAGTGTTCAATCCCTTGCAATACAGCGCCATTCCCCGGCTCCTCTCACGTTGCCACGCAAGAGCTCTTATCGAAGAATGCGCAGGCTACTATTTCGTCTGGGGGGCTGTCCATGAAACGCCCTCCAACGCGTCGCAAACCCAGTAGAAAGGCCGCTGTAAATGCTGACAACGGCCTTTTGTCCTTCAGAAGGTCACACCCTCGGCACCGGCCTCCGGTTGCTGCTCAAGTTCCTTGACCAGCGCCTGGCGGTACTGCTCCGCACTGACTTCGGTGAGAGTCGCGTAGCCGTCGTACTGGTAGAACCGCTGCTTGTCCCGGGCATGGCGCGCGCCGAGAAACTCCAAGCTCGCCAGGTCGATGCGCTTGGCACTCAGCGGCCGCCGGCCACAGAACAGCTTGCGCGTGCCCAACTGCAAAAAGTCCGGATGCGGCACCCTCACCTCTTCCGGGCTGAACGCCACCTCCAGCGGTTTGCCGGCAGAGAACATCTGTGTCGCGCAGAAGGCGTAGTTGCCCATGAAACGGGTGTGAGCCGGGTCGAGGCGTTTTTTGCTCTCGCGGTAGTAATACACCGCACCCTTGTCCCTACCCCAGCCATACCCACAGGACTCGAAGCTGGCCAGATCCGCCTTGCCCATCGGCTCAGGCACCAGGTAGAAAATCGTGTGGCAGAACAGCGTCTGGCCATCCGTCAGGTAGGGCCCGCCCAGGGCGCGGTAATGCTCGACAGGAGCCGAGGAGAAACGCTCGGGCACATCCGTCTGGGCATTGTGGAAAGGGATCAGGTACAAGCCATTGGCATCGCCGCACAGATGGGTGTCCAGCAGCTTGAAGCTGGCTGCATCCAGGCCATTGATCACGCGGCCATGGAAGTGCACCTGACGCCCCAGCTCAAAGCCCAGGCCAATGGCCCGCAGGGGTTGCGGCTCAGGCACCGGCTCAGGTCGCGCCTGCAGGCGGTGCCACCAGTAATCCTGCAACTGTGGATGGGCCTCGAAGAACGCTGCCCACTCTTGCAGCATCCCCTGGTCAATCACCCCACCCGAGCCCAGGGGGCCATGCCTGTCGCCCACCAGCACCGGCGAATACTCGTACTCACCGCGATTGAGCTGGGCGACCACAAAGCTCTGCACATCCAGCTCCAGCGGTTTGTTGCGCAGGTAGGCGCGATGCTCATCGGCGTAGTAGTCGAACCCCAGGTGGCGGAAGCTCGGGCCGTGGGCTCCCCGCAAGCGGGTGCCAGCGCAGTAGACGAACTGGTCGTCCACGGCAAAGTACTGGTCCGGGCTTGCACTATGGCCCAGCACTCGGCCACCGGCATCGAACAACGGCTGACAGCGGTTCAGCAGGCGAAAGTCGCCGACAAAACGCACGGTCTTGCCAGTCAGGTAGTAGGCCCGCTGGGCATCCTTGGCGTAGCGTTCGTTGAGCACACTGAAGGTCGTCAGGTCGACCTTATCGATGCGGTAGAAGTATTCGTAGGTCGTTTTTGAGCCCTGCTGCGCCTGGACGATTACCGAATGCCCATCCGTGCCCCAGCGCCGGGCCAGCATCTGAAAGCCGTCCGGATTGATGATGGGCAACACCGATCCGTCCTTCTGGTGCAACGGTGTACCGCCCCGACAGACCTGGCCGTTGATCACCTGATAAGCCGGGTGGTTGGTGCCACGCACCTGGTCCGCCGCACTGGCGATCGCTCGCCCGCCGAGAAAGACCTTGGCCCCGTCGCTGAACAGCACCGCGGCCGAAGGCCAGCTGTCCGCTACCGGCTGCAGGAGCGCCAGGCGTTCATGACGCACGCCCTCGATCACATTGAACCCATAGTCGTGGCAGAAATAGGCGCGCTCATGGTCGCGCCAATGGTCATGACCCAGGCTCTGCAGCCTTCGGCACACGCGCATCGGCAACGCCTGCAAAGGGTAGTAGCCATAACGCTCGAAGTAGCGGGGCAACCCATAGTAATCAGCCCGGGCATCCCGCAGCAGTTGCCGCTGGGTCCGATGCCGCCAGAGCGGTTCGCCAGGCACCAGGGGGGAAACCGGAAAGTGCTGGGCCGCCGCCTGGCGCGCCTGCTCAGAGGGTGTCTGCCCGTCGAGCTGGAGCATCAGGTAGACGTCCCGCGCACACGCGTCCACCAGCAGCGCAGCGTCCATGAAGGCAAACCCTTGATGCCATTCAAGGTCGAGTATTTCCCACTCGGCAGAGTCCATATCCAGATGCTTCATCGCAACCTCCCAAGCTGACCGAGTGGCGGATTATCAGCAGGAGTCCACAGTCAGTAAAGCCACCGGCAGCCCCACCAACGGGGAACCCCAGACGCGCCACAGGGCCAGGCGCCGGGTTTGATCCGGGGATGAAAAAGGCCGCGGTCATCACTGACAGCGGCCTTTTCGGTAGCAATGGGTCGAACCGTCAGTTCAGAACCAGTGCTCCCCTGCGTTCAGCCTTGCGCCGCCGTGCCACTAGCAGGCCGGCGACAATCACCACCACGCTCAGCAAGCCGGTGGCGAGGATCTCCACCCGGTGCTCTTCCTGGAACAGCATGATGCTCAGGATCGCGACGATGAACACAATCACCGCGTAGGTCAGGCCGGGGAACAGCCACATGCGAAAAGCGATCTTCTCACCGGCGGCCATGCGCTTCTGGCGCATGCGCAGTTGCGAAACCGCGATCACCAGGTACACCAGCAAGGCGATGGCACCGGAACTGGCCAGCAGGAACTCGAACACTGCAGCCGGCGCTACGTAGTTGGCGAACACCGCAAGGAACGCCGCAGCAGTGGACAGGATCACCGCCCAGTAAGGGGTGCCACTGGCGTTGGTGCGCTTGGCTGCGGCCGGAGCATCGCCGCGCTTGCCCAGGGAGAAGAGCATGCGCGAGGCGGTGTAGAGCGCCGAGTTCAGGCAACTGGTCACGGCCACCAGCACCACCAGGTCAACGATCAGCTTGGCGTTGGGGATACCCATGCGATCAAGCACGGTCTGGTAGGAGCCGACCTGGGCCAGGCTCGGGTCGTTCCACGGCACCAGGGCCACGACAATGAAGATCGACACCAGGTAGAACAAGCCGATACGCCAGATCACCGAATTGGTGGCCTTGGAGATCTGCTGGCCCGGGTTCTTCGATTCCGCCGCCGCAATGGTGACAATCTCGGTGCCCATGAAAGAGAACATGGTGGTCAGCATCGCTGCCAACACGGCTCCCATGCCGTTGGGCATGAAGCCCTGGGTATCCACCAGATGCGCGACGCCGCTGACCTGGCTGTTGGGCAGGAAGCCGAAGATCGCCGCCAGACCGAGAATCACGAAACCGATAATGGCCACCACCTTGATCAAGGCGAACCAGAACTCGAACTCGCCGTAGTGCTTCACGCTGAACAGGTTGGTGGCGGTCAGCAGCAGAGTGATCACCAGGGTGAAGGCCCAGATCGCCACGTTGGGGAACCAGGCGTGGAGGATGGTTGCCGCGGCGTTGGCCTCCAACGGGATCACCAACACCCAGAACCACCAGTACAGCCAACCGATGGTGAAACCGGCCCAGTGGCCGATGGCGCGATCGGCGTAGGTCGAGAACGACCCGGTGTCCGGCGAGGCTACGGCCATCTCCGCCAGCATGCGCATCACCAGCACTACCAGGGTACCGGCGGCCGCGTAGGCCAGCAGGACGGCCGGGCCGGCCTCGGCAATGGCGTGGCCGGAGCCGACGAAGAGACCCGCACCGATCACGCCGGCAATCGACAGCATGGTCACATGCCGTGGTTTGAGCCCCTGTTCGAGGTCATTGGAGAGTTGCGTACCGCTCATGAAAAGCACCTTTGCAACGAAAAAAGAGTCACTCCACCCGGTCTGCATTCGTTCTCGTAAAAAGAATCCAACAGGGCGTTCTTTATTTCGTACGCAAGAATTGCGCCAAAATGTTACAGGCTCCCGGACTCCGCGGGCTGGCGAACCGACCAACGGAAATCTCAAGTCATTGAGATTAATGGCATTTCGCCAGATCGTTACTGGCCGACTCACTTTGTAGGACGAAACAGTGCACCAAAAACACACCCAAAAAGTAGGGGATGTGCAAATAGAGTGCAGAACCATGGCCTTTGACCCGTTAACCCTTCCAACACCCGGCCAAAGCTGGCACCATCGCGCCTTTTTTTACGCGACACCCGCCGGATCCAGGGTTAAAACAGGCGTTCGGTTGTTGATGGGGCGACAGTCTTCTGTGCTGATGCGACAACCTGCCACACACCGCCTGCTTACCTCCGGTAGCGCTGTTGGCTGCGCTTTGAACCCTATGCTAGCTTGGCGCCTCGCCAGGAAGGCCGCCAACAGCAGGAGCACAATGAACTCAATGAGGACCGCACATGGCTGAGGCCACGCCCGCGCTTGAAATCCGCAACTTGCACAAACGCTACGGCACTCAGGAGGTACTCAAAGGTATCTCGCTGACCGCTCGCGACGGTGACGTGATATCGATCCTGGGTTCCTCCGGCTCCGGCAAGTCCACTTTCCTGCGCTGCATCAACCTGCTGGAAAACCCGCACCAGGGCCAGATCCTGGTAGCCGGTGAAGAGCTCAAGCTCAAACCCGCGAAAAACGGTGAGCTGGTGGCGGCCGACGGCAAGCAGATCAACCGCATGCGCAGCGAAATCGGTTTCGTCTTCCAGAATTTCAATCTCTGGCCCCATATGAGCGTGCTCGACAACATCATCGAGGCTCCACGCCGAGTGCTGGGCCAGAGCAAAGCCGAGGCCACCGAAGTGGCCGAGGCACTGCTGGCCAAGGTCGGCATCTCCGACAAGCGCCATGCCTACCCTTCCCAGTTGTCCGGCGGCCAGCAGCAACGTGCGGCCATCGCCCGGACCCTGGCGATGCAGCCCAAAGTCATCCTGTTCGACGAGCCGACTTCGGCGCTGGACCCGGAAATGGTCCAGGAAGTCCTCAATGTGATCCGCGCCCTGGCCGAAGAAGGCCGTACCATGCTGCTGGTCACCCATGAAATGAGCTTTGCCCGTCAGGTTTCCAGTGAAGTGGTGTTCCTTCACCAGGGCCTCATAGAAGAGCAGGGATCGCCACAGCAGGTCTTCGAAAACCCGCTTTCGGCGCGCTGCAAACAATTCATGTCCAGCAACCGCTAACGGAGCTACACGCATGCAGAGCTATAAGAAAATCCTCCTGGCCGCTGCCGTCACCCTGGCCTTCAGCGCCAGCGCTGCCGCCGAGACCCTGAAGATGGGCATCGAAGCAGCCTACCCGCCGTTCAATAACAAGGATGCCAGCGGCCAGGTCGTGGGCTTCGACAAAGACATCGGCGACGCCCTGTGCGCCAAGATGAAAGTCGAATGCAGCGTGGTCACCTCTGACTGGGACGGCATCATCCCGGCCCTGAACGCGAAGAAGTTCGACTTCCTGATCTCCTCGATGTCGATCACCGACGAGCGCAAGCAGGCGGTGGACTTCACCGACCCCTACTATTCGAACAAGCTGCAGTTCATCGCGCCGAAAAGCAAAGCCGACTTCAAGACCGACAAGGCCTACCTCAAGGGCAAGGTCATCGGTGCCCAACGCGCCACCCTGTCCGGCACCTGGCTGGAAGACCAGATGGGCGATGACATCACCATCAAGCTCTATGACACCCAGGAAAACGCTTACCTGGACCTGACGTCCGGCCGCCTGGACGCAATCCTGGCCGACAAGTACGTCAACTATGAGTGGCTCAAGAGCGAAGCCGGCAAGCCTTACGAGTTCAAGGGCGAGCCTGTGGAAGAAAGCGACAAGATCGGCATCGCCGTGCGCAAGGGTGATCCGATCCGTGCGAAGCTCAATGCCGCGCTGAAAGAAATCGTCGCTGACGGCACCTACAAGAAGATCAACGACAAGTACTTCCCGTTCAACATCTATTGATCTGACTCGCTCGGCCGCGCCCGCCCCCCGGGCGCCGGCCGGGCAACACCTGGCCTCCCCATGACTATCGACCTTCACGGATTCGGCCCGGCGCTTGCTGTCGGCGCGCTGATGACCGTCAAACTGGCCCTCCTGGCCTTGTGCCTGGGATTGGTGCTCGGCCTGCTCGGCGCACTGGCCAAGACTTCCTCGCACAAGCCCCTGCGCTGGCTTGGCGAAACCTATTCGACCATCGTCCGTGGCGTGCCCGAGCTGCTCTGGGTGCTGCTGATCTACTACGGCACGGTCAACCTGATGCGGGCCTTGGGCGAGTTCTTCGGCAACCCCGAACTTGAACTCAACGCCTTCGCCGCCGGGGTCATCGCCCTCGGCCTGTGCTTTGGCGCCTACGCCACCGAGGTGTTCCGTGGTGCGATCCTGGCGATCCCCAAGGGCCACCGAGAAGCCGGTGTCGCCCTCGGCCTGTCGCGGCCGCGGATTTTCATTCGGCTGATCCTGCCGCAGATGTGGCGCATCGCCCTGCCCGGCCTGGGCAACCTGTTCATGATCCTGATGAAGGACACCGCGCTGGTGTCGGTGATCGGCCTGGAAGAAATCATGCGCCACGCGCAGATCGCAGTGACCGTGTCCAAGCAGCCGTTCACCTTCTACATGGTGGCAGCGGTGATGTACCTGGGCCTGACGATCATCTCCATGACCGGCCTGCACTATCTGGAAAAACGCGCAGCGCGCGGCTTTGTGAGGACCACGTAAATGGAATGGGAAGTCATCTACAAATGGCTGCCGAAGTTCATCCAGGGCGCCACGCTGACCCTGGAACTGGTGGGCCTGGCCGTGACCCTGGGGCTGCTGCTGGCGATTCCCCTGGGCATCGCCCGTTCGTCGAAGTTGTGGTACGTGCGTGCCCTGCCGTACGGCTACATTTTCTTCTTCCGCGGGACCCCGCTGCTGGTGCAACTGTTCCTGGTCTACTACGGCCTGGCGCAGTTCGACGCGGTGCGCGAGAGCGCCCTGTGGCCCTATCTGCGCGATCCGTTCTGGTGCGCCGTGGCGACCATGACCCTGCACACCGCGGCCTATATCGCCGAGATCCTGCGGGGCGCGATCCAGGCCATTCCACCGGGTGAGATCGAAGCCGCACGGGCCCTGGGCATGTCCAAGCCCAAGACCCTGTTCTACATCATCCTGCCCCGGGCGGCGCGGATCGGCCTACCGGCCTACAGCAACGAAGTGATCCTGATGCTCAAGGCCAGCTCCCTGGCCAGCACCGTGACCATGCTCGAACTGACCGGCATGGCGCGCACCATCATTGCCCGCAACTACCTGACCGTGGACATGTTCTTCACCGCCGGGGTGTTCTACCTGGTGATGTCCTTCGTCCTGGTTCAGGTCTTCCGGCAACTGGAACGCTGGCTGCGGGTCGACGCCTGCCAGGGACGCTGATCCTCTCCCGCTCCCACCAGGGAGCGGGCTTGCCCCGGACGCCATGACCATGCCTGCGACTCTCCAAGGCCCTGCGCTCCTCAGCCGCTTCCAGGCCCTGGACATTTTTTTGCTGGAGCACCAGGCGCTCTGGCGCCCGCGTCCGTTCAACCATCTGCAACTGCCTTGGGAAACCGCTCATCCCGAACTGGCGCAGTGCCTGCGCCAGCGCTCCCTGGAAGACGCCGAAGCGGCACACAACCATCCGGGACAATTCCAGGCGCCCGCCCCCTTCGGCGAACTGGCCGCTCAATCCCTGGCCCTGTCTGCCGTGGCTGAATTGCCTGGCCAGGCATTGCCACCCCTGCGCCAGCGCCTCAGCGTCGACGTCCCGGGGCGCAAATGGCAGCAGATCGAAGCCTTCGCCGCCAGCCTGCAATTCAACCAGGCACCCGGGCACTGGCTCGACTGGTGTTCGGGTAAAGGCCACCTGGGACGACGCCTGCTGCAACCCGGGCAACAGCTGACCTGCCTGGAATACGACCCGGTGCTGGTGGCCAGTGGCGAGCAACTGAGCCTGCACCACCGCCTGCCTGCCCAGCACCTGCAGCAGGATGTGCTGGCCGCCGACGCCGCCCGGCAACTCGACGCCCGGCACACCCCGGTGGCCCTGCACGCCTGCGGCGACCTGCATGTGCGGCTGATGCAACTGGCCAGCCTCCAGGGCTGCCGTCAGCTGGCCATCGCCCCGTGCTGCTACAACCGCACGCAAAGCAGCCAGTACTCGGGGTTATCCACAGCAGGACAAACCTCGGCGCTGCGCCTGCACCGGGACGACCTGGGCTTGGCACTGAGCGAAACCGTCACGGCCGGCGCCCGGGTCCGGCGCCAGCGCGACACTTCCATGGCCCGGCGCCTGGCATTCGATCTGCTGCAACGGCAAGTGCGCGGCATCGACGAATACCTGCCGACGCCCTCCCTGCCCAGCCACTGGCTGGACAAACCCTTCGCCGACTACTGCCGCGATCTCGCCGGGCTCAAGGAGTTATCCACAGTCGATTGCCAGGATTGGGCCGCCCTCGAAGCCGCCGGCTGGCAGCGCCTGGCCCAGGTGCGCAACCTGGAACTGCTGCGCGGCCTGTTTCGCCGCCCCCTGGAATTGTGGCTGGTGCTCGACCGGGCATTGTTTCTGCTGCAACAGGGCTACCAGGTACGCCTGGGCACCTTTTGCCCTGCGCCCCTGACACCACGCAATTTGCTACTCCTGGCAGAGCGTTGACGCTCTGCGACGGCCTGTCGCGACCTGTGGACAAGTCTGTTGATGGAATTCCATGAAACCCTTTTAAAGCCTGGCCTGAAACCCAAAACAGCGACTGATCATTTTTTGCTCACAAAATAAATCTTCGAAAAAACAGCCAGTTGCAAAAAAAAGAGAAGCGCTCCACAAAATCAGCGGCCTTCACGCAAGCCCACCCATCTGTTGTGCATAACCCCCTAGCAAAGGGCATAAACAAAGCATTATTCAATCTATGCCCTCAGCGCTTGCACCCTCTGCGCAACACTCAACTGTCCTTGATCAAGCCCTTGAACAGCCCCCTAAGTAACTGGTTTCCGGAGTCGACCAAATGGTTGTCATCGAAGTACAGCGGTATGCCGTCCTTCGAGCCCTTGCAACGGCCATTGGGACACAGATAAGGCGTGGGATCGAGGACCTGGGCGTTGCACGCTTGAGCGGCCGTTTCAATGGCCTGGATTGCCAGCTGATTGCGGCGCTGGTAGTCCTCAAGAGAGGTGCTGATGTCAGAGGTCCGCCCAAAGATCCGCTTATGCAGATTCAGGCCTTTGTAGACACTGAAAGGCATCTCGGGAATGGGTTTGACGATGTAGACCGGATGATTCTTGGCAACAGAACACACGGTTCGTGTGTACTCGGCCGTGTAATCGCGGGCGAAGGCTGCCTGGTCCTGATGCTCATTTCCGTTGAAGAAGACTCGGTAGCTGTTGTCCCGATTGGTATCGGAATACATCGCGGCGCGACTGAAGAGAATGACCGGAACGCCGTGATACTCCTCATTCAGACGTGTCAGAAATTCATTGTTGAACCCCAGGCACTGGCTCTGCTGCTTCTTGTCCCGCATCTCAAAGTGCCACAGGGTCGGACAGCCGCCACGTGCCCAGGATATTGCCGCCTGCTTGCTCTCCAACATCACTGCGGCACCAGTGGACTGAGCATGACTATCGCCAAAGAGAATGACCGAGACATCACCGCTGCCGAACTTGCAGGTGGCGGCACTGTAGTCATTCGGCTTGCACTCTTGGGTATACAACTTGCTGCCATATTGCGGCTGGCCGAGGTCGACAAAGGCGAATCGGACCTGAGGATAGTCTTTGACAACAGAGGCAGTAATCGCCGAAAGAGCCACTAACGCAACAGTCACACCGGCATATTTTAACAGTGTATTTCGTGCCGAGCTGCTCTTTCTGACTTTCGACTCCACCAGATAATAAGAGACTGCACCTAGTACGAAAGAAATAACAATCGCCAACACAACTGCAACCCACTCAGTCAATAGACCGCAGATATACAGAAACACCACGATTGGCCAATGCCATAAGTAAACCGAATAAGAAGTTCTTCCAAAAAACTGCAATAATCTGTTATCGCTAAACAGCGACTGAGTATTGCCATAGATCACCAGCACAGTCCCGAGCACCGGCAGCAAGGCCAGATAGCCTGGCCACAGATCGCCCTCGGAGAACCCCAGGATACTGCCCAATATCAGCCCCAGCCCAAGTAGCTCGAACAACTGCCCCTGGCGTTTGCTCAGTTGCAGCGGAAACAGGAATACCAGGCCGCCGGCGATCAGTTCCCAGGCACGGGTTGGCAACATGTAGAAGGCAAAAACCGGATGGGTCTGGGTAACGATCGCAGAGGTCAACAGAAAAGCGGCAGCCACCAACAGCAACGCCCACTTAGTCTTCTGCAACCCAAGGGATTTGCCGAGGGCCATCAACAGCAACGGGTAGATCAGATAGAACTGCCATTCCACAGACAACGACCAGGTATGCAACAGCCAGTTCTCATGCAGTGGCGCATCGAAGTAATTGCCGCTCTTGGCGAAGTCGAAATTGGAACTGAACAGCAAGCTGCTCTTGATAGTCCTGATGGTGTCGCGATAGTCATCCAGAGACAGGAAGATAAAGCCGAAGACCAACAAGGCCAGACACAGAACCGCCAGGGCGGGAATGATCCGACGCGCCCGGGCAGCATAGAAACCCAACAAGGAAAAGCGTTGTTCCTGGAGTCCGGAAAAGATGATTCCGGTCATCAGATAGCCGGAAATCACAAAAAAAATATCGACCCCGGCAAATCCTCCAGCAAAGCCTGAAACTTTGAAGTGGAACAACACAACTGAAATAACGGCGATTGCACGTAGTGCATTGATATTTTTTCTGAACTGCATGTCACTATCCGCGATCAGGTCCTTAGGCCGGCGGCATAGTATCCGAGAAGGCGGAGTAGAACTACGAAAGAGATACAAACCGACGACTCATGCATGAGCTGCCGGTAACTTGCGCACGCTTGATACAAACGACTCTACTCATCCACCCTTGCCGGAATCCACCACTCTTCCCCCCGCGCCGTGCTGATGTACTCCGGCCAGCGGAAATCGTGGGGTACCTGAAAGTCCACCGGCAGCAGCGGCGCCTGCCAGCGGGTACCACCGATGCCACCGCCGGTGCGCTCGACGAACTCGGCCTTGGCCGCGCCGAGCAGTGCCTCGTCAGTCAGCAGGTCCACCAGGGTGGCGGCGATGGTCTTGGCAGCGACCTCGATCATCGGGTCGATGGTCTGGCGAATCCCCCCCAGGGCGTTGGATACCCAGTCCGGATAGACCGTGCCTTGCGGTGCGCTGAGCATCGGCCGGGCCACCAACAGGCGCACGGTGGGGCAGTGCCAGGTGTATTCCGGGTAGTCGTCGGAGGTCAGGTAGTTCTGCCAGGCCGGCATTTGCAGGCGCATTTGCCGTTCGCATTCCTGGGGTTCGATCAGGGTTTCAGTGGCCGGCAGGAAAGGCCTGTCCATGGCCTCAAGTCCCAGGTTGCGCTGGATCTCGCGAGCAATTTCCCGGGCCTCTTCATCCCACTGCGGGGCACCTACTGCCGCCAGGTTGTCGTAGGTGGCCTGGGCCATCACGTGGTTCGCCAAGCCGCCCCGGGACTTGCACACCCAGGTCTTTTTCCACTGGCAGCCGGTGGCCATGGCGGCCGCCGCAGCGTTGTTGTCCATCACCTGGGAGATGGTCTCGGCCTGTTCGATGGAGTCGCAACGCAACAGGTACTGGATCTGTGACAAGTGCGGCGGCAGGTTGTCCGCCGTGGCCTGGCCGGCGGTGAGGATCGCCTCGTTGTAGCTCCACAGGCCGGTGAACGGCAGGGTCGAGCGGCGCAGGCTTTCGTTGAGGGTGTAGAAATGCACCAGGGCATCGTTGGCCCCCGGGGCCCGGGCTGCCAAGTGATTCTGCGGAATGGGGCTGTAGCGGTCGGCGGCGATCCAGTTCTGCGGGTCCTCGCAGGTGAAGCTGTAGATGTAGGCGTAGGCGATGCCGCAGTGGGTATCCCAGGTGGTGGTGTTGTTCAGCGGCAGCATGTAGGTGGGGTGAAAGCTGATGGCCGCGTCCAGGTCGTCGTAGTAGCCCTTGGCCGCGTGCACCGGCTTGGAGGCGCGGAGTTTTTCCGCCGGCTCACCGAAAAACCTGATGCTGCCCTGAAGGCCGAATTCGACCATGGTCGCCTTCGCCGCCAAGGCGCCGCCCAGGGCACTGATGCCCAGGGCCGAGTGCGGATCGGTGTGCCCCGGAGCGAAGCGCGACAGGCCGTCCCGCGGTTGCTTGCGGGTGGTCGCCGCCTGGCAGTTACCGGGCACCGCGTCGTACTCGCCGTAGGTGGCCAGTACCGGCCCCTGGCCCTGGGTGAAGGTCGCGCAAAAGGCTGTAGGCATGCCACCACTGGCGCGCTCGACGGTGAAACCCTCAGCCTCCAGCAACTGGACATACCAGGCGCAGGACTTGTATTCACGGAACGCCGGTTCAGCGTAATGCCAGATGATCTGGTGCCAGTCCGACAGTTGCTGGCGGTGGCGTTCAACCCAATCGAGAGCGAATTCTTTGTAGCGGGACATCCGCGGCACTCCTGTTTATCCAGGTTCCCGCCGGCCGGCACCAGGACGCCTCAGCGCCAGCTCCGGGCCTGCGGAACCTGTTGTTGTTATGGGAATGGTCCGGTCGGCTGCGGGCCGGATCGAGGCTCAGTATTGGTGAAGCGTGGTTTACATCAATCGAATTTTTTCGCCACTAATGTCAAAGAAAATTGACCAGTCTGCCGGCACGGCGGCCCATACTGCGGCGCGGCAGCCGCTGGATCGACGCCCTGCCAGGGCCCGACAACAACGCGCAGCCGGACACACTCGAAAAGCGGTTTCCCCGACCCGGAGGTGCTATGCGTTATCCCTCGATCACCGCCCTGCGTGCCCTCGACGCGGTGGCCCGGCTGGGCAGCGTGACTGCTGCCGCGCAGCAACTGAGCCTGACCCGAAGCGCCATCAGCCACCAGATCATCAGCCTTGAACAGAGCCTCGGCTTCGCCCTCACCGAGCGCGTCGGGCGCGGTATCGGCCTGACCTATCAGGGTGAGTGTTATGCCCGCGAAGTCCGGCGGATCCTGGCGGATATCCAGGACGCCGGGAGGCGCTTCGACGGCCTCGCGGTGTCTGGCAAATTGCGCATCAGCTGCAACCCGGGGTTCGCCAGTTTCTGGCTGTGCAATCACATCAACGGCTTCCTGCGCCAATATCCCCAGGTGCAACTGCACGTGGTCAGCCCGCGCTCCCAGGACGACACCAGCGACGCCGAAGCCGACCTGTTCATCGCCTACGGCATTGGCGACTGGCCGGGGCTGCTGGTGGAGCAGATCGTCACCCTGCGCTTCTCGCCGGTGTGCAGTCCGCGCCTGATCAACGCCATCGGCGGCCTGAAGACCCCGCTGGACCTCAAGGACTTCCCGTTGATCCACATGAGCGACACCAGCGACTGGCGAGTCTGGCTGGCGGCGGCCGGTGCCAGCCAGGTCAATGCCGATGGCGGCATCACCTTCTCCGATGCCCACTGCGCGCAGTCGGCCTGCATCGCCGCCCAGGGCGTGGCCATTGGCGACAATCTGCTCAGCGGCGACGCTCTGGCCAGGGGCCTGCTGGTGCGACCCTTCGACATCGCCATCAGCGCCTTGCGTGGCTACTTCCTGGTAATCGATCCGGCCAAAGCCGAGCGGCCGGTAGTCCAGGCCTTCAGCGCCTGGTTGAAAAACCAGCTGCAGGTCAGCGCCCAGGGCATCACTGACAGCCCGTTGATCGATCCCTGAAGAGCTCGCGACTGGGAAATTTCACTCACCAATGAGGCAAAAATTATTCCATTGATGTGGCGTTGCTTTTCACAATAATGAGCCGACCGCCTGCTGTTCCGACAATAAAAATCCCATAGCGCAGGCCGGCTTTGCGGGAGATTTCTGTAGTGTCCAGCAGCCCCTCGACTCAACTCAGTGCCCAAGGAATCAGCCAGTTCTACGGCAACTTCACCGCCCTGGATGGCATTGACCTGGACGTTCGCCAAGGCGAATTCCTCACCCTGCTGGGCCCCTCCGGCTCAGGCAAGACCACCCTGTTGATGATCCTCGCGGGCTTCCTCACCCCCAGCGCCGGCAAACTGCTGGAGCATGGCGTGGACATCAGCCGGCGACCGGCAGAAAAGCGCAACTACGGCATGGTGTTCCAGGGCTACGCGCTGTTCCCGCACATGAGCGTGGCCGACAACGTTGCCTACCCGCTGCGCATCCGTGGCGTGAAGGCCGAGGAGCGCCAGCGCCGGGTCAAGCACATCCTCGACGTGGTGGGCCTGGGCGCGCACCTGCACAAGAAACCCTCAGAGCTGTCCGGCGGCCAGCAACAACGAGTCGCCATCGCCCGCGCCCTGGTGTTCGAGCCGGACATGCTGCTGCTCGACGAGCCACTGTCGGCCCTGGACAAGAACCTGCGCGAGCAGTTGCAGACCGAGTTGCAGCGCATCCATCGCCAGGTCGGTACCAGCTTCGTCTTCGTCACCCACGACCAGGGTGAAGCCCTGGCCCTGTCGACTCGCATCGCCATCTTCAACCAGGGGCGGCTGGCGCAGATCGACACCCCGGAAAACATCTACGACCGGCCAAAAAACCGCTTCGTCGCCGAGTTCCTCGGCAAGATGAACCTGTTGCCGCTGCAGGGCATTTCGCGCCATGGCAGCCAGGCCAGCGGGCGCTTTGGCGACAGCCCGCTACAGGCCACGACGGCCGGGGAAATCAGTAACCAGCCGCAGTTGCTGGCGGTGCGCCCGGAACACATGACCCTGCACACCGAGCGCCCCCTGGCGGGGGATCACAACGTGCTGCCGGCCTGCCTCGGCGATCGGGTCTACCAGGGTTCCAGCACCCATCTGGCGCTGAACATCAGCCCGGAACTGGCGCCGGTCAACCTTTCGGTGCCTGGCGATCACCCCGGCGCCCGCTTGCCCAGTGGCACCCCGGTGTGGCTGAGCTGGCCGGTGCGCCACAGCTTCCTCCTGGAAGCCTGAGCCGGCCACGCCCGCTGTCGAGCGTTTTCGTAGAAAGCCAATAACAATATCGGCCGGCGCCTAGCACGTCGGCCTCGCGAGGACTTGCCCCATGAGCCAGCACCATCAACGCGACTGCATTGAAATCCTCATCGAAAAAGCCCGTGGCGGACAGGTCAGTCGCCGCACCTTCCTCCAGGCCATGGGTCTGCTGGCGGCGGTGCCCCTGGCGCTGCGCAGTGGCATCAGCTGGTCGGCGGACAAGCCCCTGGTGGTGGTCAACTGGGGCGGCGACGCGCTCAACGCCTTCCGCAGCGCCTGGACCGACAGCTTCACCAAGAGCACCGGCATCCCGGTGCGCATCGACGGCGCCGGCCCCACCGAAGGGGCAATCCGCTCGCAGTTGGCCAGCGGCCGACCAAGCTGGGACGTGGTGGATGTGGACAGCTACAGCGCCATGACCCTGGGCCGCGACAAGGTCCTGCAGCCGCTGGACTACAGCGTGGTGCAACGCGATCTGGTGGCCCCGGAGCTGTCCCATGAACACGGCATCGCCGGTTATCTATTCAGCTATGTGATCGCCTGGGACAGTCAGAAATTCGGCGACAACGGCCCGAAGAACTGGGCAGATTTCTGGAACGTGGAGAAATTCCCCGGCAAGCGCACCCTGTACAAATGGATGAACGGCATGCTCGAAGCCGCACTGCTGGCCGACGGCGTGAGCGCCGACCAGCTGTATCCGCTGGACGTGCCCCGGGCCTTGCGCAAGATCGACGAACTCAAGCCCCATGTCCTGTCGTTCTGGGGCTCGGGCGCCGAAAGTCAGCAGCTGATGATCGAAGGCGAAGCCTCCATGGGCGCCATCTGGCACACCCGCGCCACCCTGCTGCACGAGGACAGCGAGGGACGCATCAAATGGGGCTTCGACAATGCCTTCCTCAACGCCAGCAGTTGGGGCGTGCTCAAGGACAACCCGGCGGGCACCGCGCCAGCCATGCAGTTCATCCAGCACGCCTTGCAGCCGGCCGGCCAGTTGACGCTGTTCAAAGCCCTGGGCAACGGCCCCTCCAACACCGCCACTCAACAACTGATGAGCGCTGAACAGCGGGAGATCAACTGCGCCTCTGAAGCCAACATGAAAAAGCAGATCTTCCTCAACACCCAGTGGTACGCCGACCACTACTCCAGCACCCTGGAGCAGTACCTGACCCACCTCTCCAAGTGAGCCGTCGACCATGAGTGCAACCCGAACCGCACGCCTGGAACGCAGCCTGCTGCTGTTTCCACTGCCGTTGCTGCTGGTGGTGTTCTACCTGTTGCCGTTCTTCGGCGTGGTGAGCTGGAGTTTCACCCTGCCCGAGCCCGGGATCGAGCAGTACCAGCGCATTGCCACGGACCCGGCAATCCACGACATGCTCCTGCGCACCCTGCGCCTGTGCCTGACCGTAAGCCTGCTGGCCCTGGTGATCGGCTACCTGCTGGCCTACTGCTGGGTGTTCAGCCCGCCGTTCTGGCAGCGCATGGTGGAGATCTGCGTGTTCATCCCGTTCTGGATCTCGGTGCTGGTGCGGGCCTTCGGCTGGCTGATCGCCCTGCGCAGCAATGGCGTGGTCAACGACAGCCTGCTGTCCCTGGGCTGGATCGAGCATCCGTTGCAGCTGACCCGCAACGAGCTGGGGGTGGTGATCGGCATGCTGCACTTCATGATTCCCTATGCCCTGTTCCCGCTGCTGTCGAGCATGCGCCAGCTGGACCAGCGGGTACTGCTGGCCTCCCGCGGCCTGGGCGCCGGCGCCCTGCGGACCTTCTGGCAGGTGCTGCTGCCGCAGACCCTGCCCGGGCTGCTGGGGGCCTTCATCATGGTCTTCGTGTTCTGCCTGGGCTTCTTCATCACCCCGGTGCTGCTGGGTGGCGGGCAGACGGTGATGATTGCCGAGTACGTGTTCCTGCAGATGTTCCAGACCAGCAACTGGGGCTTGGGCGCGGCCCTGAGCCTGGTGCTGCTGACCCTGGTCAGCGCGCTGATCTGGCTGCTGCTGCGTATCACCCGTGTCAATCGACTGGTGGGTTGAGATCACTATGAATACACATCGCACTGCCCTGAGTACCCGGCTGATCGCCGTGCTCGCCATGGTTTTCATGCTGTTCCCGCTGCTGACGGTGATCCCGGTTTCCTTCACCGCCAAACGCTACCTGTCGATGCCCGATGGCAACTGGTCGTTGCGTCACTACGAGGCGCTGCTGAGCAACCCCGACTGGCTGTCGAGCATCGGCCAGAGCCTGGCCATTGCCAGTGCAACCAGCGTTATCGCGACCTTGCTGGCGGTGAGTTTCAGCCTTGGCATCTGGTACCTGCGCTCGCGCCTGGCAACGCTGCTGATCGGCCTGGTGTTGCTGCCCATGGCGATCCCGCCGGTGATCTCGGCGCTGGTGCTGTACTTCATGGAAACCAACCTCGGACGCATCGCCCCGGGCTGGGGCTACGACACCTTGCCCGGGGTGGTGATCGCCCACGTGATAATGGTGGTGCCCTATGGCGTGGTGACCATGCTGGTGGCCCTGAGCCAGGTGGACCGGCGCATCGAACTGGCCTCGCGCAACCTGGGGGCGAGCCTGATGCAGACCACCTTCCTGGTGATGCTGCCGAACCTCAAGCTGGGGATTTTTTCCACCGCGCTGCTGAGCTTTGCCCTGTCCTGGGAGGAAGTGGCGGTGACCCTGTTCATCACCAGCGTCGACGTCAACACCCTGCCCCGACGCATCTGGAGCGGGCTGCGGGACAACGTCGACCCGAGTGTGGCGGCGATTTCCGTGCTGTTGATCGGCCTGACCCTGCTGGTGCTCATGGGCCGCCTGGCCCTGCAATACGCCGCCCAGCGCCGGGCCCGCCCTTGATGCGGCGGTGAGGAAGCTCACTGTCGCCGGGACGCAGCCGCCACCATGGCTGAGTTCCGGTTCCTGCAAGTGAATCGCGGACTCGGGTTTACGGTCTTGAGCCCCTGAACGCGAGCAAGCGCCGTCGCCATAGCAATCCTCCCCAACTGCCCCTGGCTATTCGCCACTGAGCTGACCGAAGTCATCCCCCGCCCCCCGCGTTTTATCCGATAGTGCGCAGCTCACCCACCCGGTTGCACAGGCTCTTCTAGACTCAATAGGTGGTCGTATTCGGAACTGAACAAGTCGCTTTCGTGCGGATCAATCAGAGGCAGCGTGTCAAGCTGCCCTTTATGCCCTGAACAGGTGCGGCAATGACCGCATCGGGTACGACAAGATGCCCATTCAGGGTGCATGGCCAACGGTCTGAAACGCCGCGCTACCGTGACGTGGCAACCAGTGCCGCAGCCGACACTTTCGGACAACCGACAACCACCAGGTTCGTCCGTGACCGTGAGGAATGCTGTATGCCTGATGAAACATTGCACCTGCCTTTGATCCACACCCTGCTGGAGCGCCACAAGGGCTCCCCGGGTGCGCTGTTGCCGATTCTCCATGAGATCCAGGAAGGGCTGGGCTACATCCCCGACCTGGCCGTCCCCGAAATCGCCCACGCGCTCAATCAGAGCCAGGCGGAAGTGCGCGGGGTCATCAGCTTCTACCACGACTTTCGGACCGCGCCGCCGGCGCGGCACATCCTGCGCCTGTGTCGCGCCGAGTCCTGCCAGAGCCACGGCTCCGAGCAACTGGCTGCGCACTTGCGCGAGCGCCTGCAACTGGACGACCACGGCAGCAGCGCCGACGGCAGCATCAGCCTGCGACCGGTGTATTGCCTGGGCGCTTGTGCCTGCTCGCCGGCCCTGGAACTGGATGGCCAACTGCATGCCCGCGTCAGCGCCGAACGCCTGGATGCGCTGCTCGCCACCTGCCGGGAGGACGCATGATGCCCAGCCTCTACCTGCCCTGTGATTCCCTGGCCCGTGCCGTAGGTGCCGACGCAGTGGCCAGCGCCATCGCCGCCCAGGCCGAACAGCGCCAGCTCCCGGTGCAATTGCAACGCACCAGTTCCCGCGGTCTGTACTGGCTGGAACCGTTACTGGAAGTCGACACTCCGGACGGGCGCCTGGGCTTCGGCCCGCTGAGCGCCGCCGACGTACCCGCACTGCTGGATGCCCTGCAGGCTGATCCCGCCAGCCATCCCCTGGCCCTGGGCCGGGTGGAAGACCTGCCCTATCTGAAAAGCCAGCAACGTCTGCTGTTCGCCCGTGCCGGCATTACCCGGCCGCTGTCCCTGGCGGACTATCGGGCCCACGGCGGCTTCGAGGGCCTGAGCCGCTCCATCGCCCTGGGCGGTGAGCAGACCGTGGCCGCAGTGCTCGACTCCGGCCTGCGTGGCCGTGGCGGCGCGGCGTTCCCTGCCGGGATCAAATGGCGCACCGTGCGCGACACGCCGCAGCAACCGAAATACGTGGTGTGCAACGCCGACGAAGGCGACTCCGGCACCTTCGCCGACCGCATGCTGATGGAAGGCGACCCGTTCCTGCTGATCGAAGGCATGGCCATTGCCGGCATCGCGGTAGGCGCCAGCTACGGCTACATCTACGTGCGCTCGGAATATCCACAGGCGGTGGCGACCCTGCGCGAGGCCCTGGAAATCGCCCGGGATGCCGGCTACCTCGGGGCCAATGCCGGCGGTAGCGGCCAGGCCTTCGACATGGAGGTACGGGTCGGCGCCGGGGCCTATATCTGCGGCGAGGAAACCGCCCTGCTGGACTCCCTGGAAGGCAAGCGCGGCATCGTCCGCGCCAAGCCGCCGATACCGGCGCTGCAGGGCCTGTTCGGCCAGCCGACCCTGGTGCACAACGTGCTGACCCTGGCCTCGGTGCCGCTGATCCTGGAAAAGGGCGCGCCGTTCTATCGCGACTACGGCATGGGTCGCTCCCTGGGCACCATGCCCTTCCAACTGGCCGGCAACGTGCTTCACGGCGGCCTGGTGGAACGGGCCTTCGGCCTGACCCTGCGCGAGCTGGTGGAAGGCTATGGCGGCGGCACCGCCAGCGGCCGGCCGCTGAAGGCCGCGCAAGTGGGTGGCCCTCTGGGCGCCTGGGTGCCGCCTGCGCAGTTCGATACACCGCTGGATTACGAAGCCTTCGCCGCCATCGGTGCAATGCTTGGCCACGGCGGCGTGGTGGTCGCCGATGACCGCCTGGACATGGCCCACATGGCGCGCTTTGCCCTGCAATTCTGCGCCGAGGAATCCTGCGGCAAATGCACCCCGTGCCGCATCGGCTCGACCCGGGGCGTGGAGGTCATCGACCGCCTGCTGGCCGCCCCGCAATCCGCGGATCGCCAATATCAGGCAATCATCCTCAAGGACCTGTGCGACACCCTGCAATACGGCTCGCTATGCGCCCTGGGCGGGATGACTTCCTACCCGGTGGCCAGCGCCCTGAAGCACTTCCCCGCCGACTTCGGTCTGCAGCCCTCGGAGGCTGACCAATGATCAGTATTTTCGACCCTGCCACAGACATCGACCTTGGCACCCCGGCCCGCGACAGCCAGGTGCAGATCAGCCTGAACATCGACGGCCGCAGCATCAGCGTGCCCCAGGGCACCTCGGTGATGCGCGCCGCCGCACTGATGGGCACCACCATTCCCAAGCTCTGTGCCACCGACAGCCTGGAAGCCTTCGGTTCCTGCCGCATGTGCCTGGTGGAGATCGCCGGCATGCGCGGCTACCCGGCCTCCTGTACCACTCCGGTCAGCGAAGGCATGGTGGTGCACACCCAGACACCAAAGCTGGCGACCCTGCGCCGCAACGTCATGGAGCTGTACATCTCCGACCACCCACTGGACTGCCTGACCTGCTCGGCCAACGGCAACTGCGAGCTGCAGACTGTGGCCGGCCAAGTCGGCTTGCGGGAGGTGCGCTACGGCTACGACGGCGCCAACCACCTGCAGGACCAGAAGGACACCTCCAACCCCTACTTCGACTACGACCCGAGCAAGTGCATCGTCTGCAACCGCTGCGTGCGCGCCTGCGAAGAAGTCCAGGGCACCTTCGCCCTGACCATCAGCGGGCGTGGCTTCGAATCCCGGGTCGCGGCCGCCGGCGGCGATAACTTCCTCGACTCCGAATGCGTGTCCTGCGGCGCCTGCGTGCAAGCCTGCCCCACCGCCACCCTGATGGAAAAAAGCGTGGTCGAACTGGGCCAGCCGGAACGGGCGGTGATCACCACTTGCGCCTACTGCGGCGTCGGCTGTTCGTTCCGCGCCGAGATGAAGGGCGACCAGCTGGTGCGCATGGTCCCGGACAAGAACGGCCAGGCCAACCACGGCCATTCCTGCGTCAAGGGCCGCTTTGCCTGGGGCTACGCCACTCACCCGGACCGCATCACCAAGCCGATGATTCGCAAGCACATCAGCGACCCCTGGCAAGAGGTCAGCTGGGACGAAGCGGTGACCTACGCCGCCAGCGAACTGCGGCGGATCCAGTTCAAATATGGCCGCGATTCCATTGGCGGCATCACCTCCAGCCGCTGCACCAATGAAGAAACCTACCTGGTGCAAAAACTGGTGCGGGCGGCCTTCGGCAACAACAACGTCGACACCTGCGCCCGGGTCTGCCACTCGCCCACCGGCTACGGCCTCAAGCAGACCCTGGGGGAATCGGCCGGGACCCAGAGCTTCGACTCGGTGATGCAGGCCGACGTGATCCTGGTGATGGGTGCCAACCCCAGCGATGCGCACCCGGTGTTCGGCTCCCAGCTCAAGCGCCGTCTGCGTGAAGGGGCGCGGCTGATCGTCATCGACCCACGGCGCATCGACCTGGTGGATTCGGTACACGCCCGCGCCGAGCTGCACCTGGCCCTGCGGCCGGGCACCAACGTGGCCATGCTCAACGCCCTGGCCCATGTGATCGTCACTGAAGGGCTGGTCAATCAGGCGTTCGTCGACGCGCGCTGCGAATCGGAGGCCTTCGCCCAGTGGAGCGCCTTCGTCAGCCGCGCCGACAACTCGCCGGAAGTGCTCGGCGCCATCTGCGGCGTACCCGCCGCCGATATCCGCGCCGCCGCCCGCCTGTACGCCACCGGCGGCAACGCGGCGATCTACTACGGCCTGGGAGTCACCGAACACAGCCAGGGCAGCACCGCGGTGATGGGCATCGCCAACCTGGCCATGGCCACCGGCAACATCGGCCGCGAAGGGGTTGGAGTGAACCCGCTGCGGGGCCAGAACAACGTCCAGGGTTCCTGCGACATGGGTTCCTTTCCCCACGAACTGCCAGGCTACCGGCACATCTCCAACCAGGCCGTGCGCCAGGAGTTCGAGCAGGCCTGGAACGTCACCCTGCAAGCCGATCCCGGGCTGCGCATTCCCAACATGTTCGAAGCGGCCCTGGGCGGCAGCTTCAAGGGCCTGTACTGCCAGGGCGAGGACATCGCCCAGAGCGACCCCAACACCCAGCACGTGACTGCGGCGCTGTCAGCCATGGAATGCGTGGTGGTGCAGGACATCTTCCTCAACGAAACCGCCAAGTTCGCCCACGTGTTCCTGCCGGGCTCCTCGTTCCTGGAGAAGGACGGCACCTTTACCAACGCCGAACGGCGTATCTCCCGAGTGCGCAAGGTCATGGAGCCCCTGGGCGGCAAGGCCGACTGGGAAGGCACCCTGGCCCTGGCGGCAGCGCTGGGCTATCCGATGCACTACAGCCACCCGGCGGAAATCATGGATGAGATCGCCCGCCTGACCCCGACCTTCACCGGTGTCAGCTACGCCAGCCTGGATCGGCACGGCAGCCTGCAATGGCCGTGCAACGAGGCCGCGCCGGACGGCACGCCGACCATGCACATCGATGAGTTCGTGCGCGGCAAGGGGCGCTTCATGCTCACCGGCTATGTGCCCACCGACGAGAAGGTCAATGGCCGCTACCCGCTGTTGCTGACCACTGGCCGCATCCTCAGCCAGTACAACGTCGGCGCCCAGACCCGCCGCACCGACAACGTCGCCTGGCATGCCGAGGACCGCCTGGAGATCCACCCGACCGATGCCGAGAGCCGGGGCATCAACGAAGGCGACTGGGTGGGCATCGGCAGCCGCGCCGGGCAGACTGTGTTGCGCGCCCGGGTGACCGAGCGAGTGGCGCCGGGGGTGGTCTACACCACCTTCCACTTCCCCGAATCGGGGGCCAACGTGATCACCACCGACAACTCCGACTGGGCCACCAACTGTCCGGAGTACAAGGTCACGGCAGTGGAAGTCAGCCGCGTCTATCACCCTTCCGAATGGCAGAAGCGCTACCAGGAGTTCAGCGACGAACAGCATCGCCTGTTGGATAAGCGTGGTCGCTCCCGGGGTGGCAAGGCGGAGGTGCCACGATGAGTACCGCCAACCTGATCAAGATGGCCAACCAGATTGCCTCGTACTTCGCCAATGAGCCGAATCAGGATCAAGCCGTGCTCAGCGTGCGCAACCACATGCAGATGTACTGGACCCCGGGCATGCGCAAGGAGCTACTGGCCTGGCAGACGCAGCAGCAAGGCGCCGAACTGCATCCACTGGTGCAGCAAGCGGTGCGTGACGCGGGCTGGGAGGCCTAAACCAGCAATCCCCCCGGCCTGTTACCGCAGGCCGGGGCAACCCTCCAGAGGCTCAGCTACCCGGGCACTTGCTGTCCACTGGCGGTTTGGTCTGGACCGCCAGCGGCATGACCGCCCCCGGCTTGCCCAGGGGCAACAACTGGTACACCGCAAAGGCACACATCGCTGCGGTTTCGCCGTTCGCCTGGGGGATGTAGTTCAGGCCGACATAGGCCTCATAGCTCTTGCCCGGCTCGAACACCACCACCTTCCTCACCTCGGGACAGGTGCGATAGGTGCTGCCATAGCCACCCGCCGCCACCCCCCCGCCTTCCAGCAGGAAAGGCCGCCCGGCCGGTACCCGGTATTCGGTAGCGATCTCGTTGTAGGCGCCCTCGCCCATGCGGATTGCGCCTGCGTAGGCCGGCAGTTTCGGCGCGAACCGGGGCTGCATGTCGATCTCTCGGGGCTGCACTGGGAACTGCGGGTAGTTGATATTGGCCTGCTGGTCACTGCCGAAGCGCCCGGCCTTGGCCAGGCGCTTGCTGTCCCCCAGGCAACCGGCATAGGCATCCCCGCGCACTTCGCCGTTGGTGATCACCCGCAACTGCGCAGTCGGCACGTTCAGGGGCGGTTCCGAATAGGGCTGTACCGGTTTGACACTGCAGGCGCTGAGCAGCGCCAACGCAGCCAGCAGGGAGGGGGTTGTGAGTTTCATCACTGAAGTTTCCTTTGACTGAGGCGGCCACCGGGCCTGCACAGGCTATCGGCCGAGTGCCCGCAGCCTTCACTGCCGCCCGGGCACTTTCCACAAAGCACAAGCCAGCTTGTGCCCGCCGGGATGTACCCGGCAACGCCTGCAACCTACGCTGCGCCGACCTGCCTTCAACAACAAGAACAAATGAGGAGCAACGGTTATGACACTCGATTATCTGGTAATGGCGATCTACGTCCTGCTGATGGCCGGCCTCGGCTGGTGGGGCATGCGCAAAGTGAAGAACCAGGACGACTTCATGGTCGCCGGACGGCGCCTGGGGCCGGCGCTGTACCTGGGCACGCTGTCGGCGGTGATGCTCGGCGGCGCGTCCACCATAGGCTCGGTGCGCCTGGGGTACAGCTACGGCATTTCCGGGATGTGGCTGGTGTTCATGCTGGGCCTGGGGATCATCATCCTGAGCCTGGTGTTCTCCCGGCAGATTGCCCAGTTGCGGGTATTCACCGTGACCCAGATCCTCGAACAGCGGTACCAGGCCTCCTCACGACTGATCGGCGGCTGTGTGATGGTCGCCTACGACCTGATGGTGGCCGTCACTGCGACCATCGCCATCGGTTCGATTACCGAAGTGGTGTTCGACATCCCGCGGATCCCGGCGATTCTCTGCGGCGGCGGGCTGGTGATCTTCTATTCGGTGATCGGTGGCATGTGGTCGCTGACCCTCACCGACATTATCCAGTTCGTGATCATGACCGTGGGCATCTTCTTCATCCTGCTGCCCATGAGCGTCGGTCAGGCCGGCGGGTTTGAAGCGCTGCAGGCCAACCTGCCGGCGGGCTTCTTCGAACTGGGCAACATCGGCCTGGATACGATCCTCACCTACTTCCTGCTGTACTTCTTCGGCGCCCTGATCGGCCAGGACATCTGGCAGCGGCTGTTCACCGCGCGCAGCGAAACCGTGGTGCGCTACGCCGGCCTTGGCGCAGGCGTCTACTGCATGTTCTACGGCGCCGCCTGCGCCCTGGTGGGTGCCGCCGCCAAGCTGCTGTTGCCTGACCTTGCGGTGGCCGAGAACGCCTTCGCCGAAATCACCCGCAACGTGCTTCCCGCCGGCCTGCGCGGGCTGGTGGTGGCCGCGGCCCTGGCCGCCATCATGTCCACCGCCAGCGCCTGCCTGCTGGCCTCGGCCACGGTGCTCAAGGAAGACATCTACAGCCGCTTCCTCAACCGCGGCCGGGAAAACCACTTGGCCAGCAGCCGCTGGATCACCCTGGGGCTGGGCCTGGCGATGCTGGTGATGGCCTGCCTGGTGAACGACGTGATTGCCGGGTTGAGCATCGCCTACAACCTGCTGGTGGGCGGCCTGCTGGTGCCGATCATGGGCGCCCTGCTGTGGCGTCGTGCCTCGGCCAAAGGTGCCATCGCCTGCATGGTTACCGGCAGCCTGACAGTGATCGGCTTCATGGCCCGGGACGGCATCCTGGCCAACACCCCGATCTACTACGGCCTGGGGGTCAGCCTGGTGACGTTCGTCGGGGTCAGCCTGATGAGCCAGGCGGCGCCAGCGTTGCGTACGGCCAGCGACTGACAAATAGACTCATGCCACAGCGCACCGGCATGACGCGCTGTGGCACAGGTTCCGGCCGGACACACCAGGGGCTGATTTGACAGGCCCCCGAGTCGGCATTAGTTTCCAAGCCCGTGACTCTAAATAACACCAGAAGGATCTAGGTGAACATCATGAGCAAGCCGACCTCCCTGCATCACTGCACACCTCCTCCCCGCTTGGCAGCCAAGCCCTCCCGATGCCATCACACCGGCAATGCGCTGTTCATTCTGCCGGCATTGCCCTCAATCTACTGCCCTCACGCTATCCCCCTCTCCCACAGCCACACCACTCGCCGTATTCGCTGCCGCCGCATGACGAGCCCCCCTGCATCTCGCCCGGCCCTGTTGAGTGCCACGTTCAGGGCGAACCGCTGCGTCCGCCCTTGAGCCCGTACTGATCGTCGCCTACACCCCTAGGACGCCCGCTCTGGAGAGCGATGCCGTGCTGAATAGGAACCCCTAAAGGACTAGCGAGCCTGGCTGATGCGCTGAACGCATTGAAGTCCAGGCGGGAGCACACACTCATGCAACAAAAAGTGATCGCCTTCTTTCCAGAAGCTGCCTACGGACCAGCCTTGAACTCGGTCGGGATTGCACAGGCCTGTGAGGCCCTCGGGCACAAAGCGGTATTCCTGACCGACCCAGGCATGCAAGGCGTCTATGCCGACTTTGGCTTTGAGGAACACATGCTGAATATGTCAGCACCGATGCCCGCTGAAGAAATGGCCCGCTACTGGGTCGATTTCATTAACGGACACCTGACGAACTTTCGCAAACCGCCCCTGGCGCAGATCGACAACTATGTAAAGGAGTGCTGGGCGGCAATCGTCGACACCGCAAAATGGGCCCAGAAGGAGTTGCCCGAGGCTCTGGAGCGACTCAAACCCGATCTTGTGTGCGTCGACAACGTCATCCTGTTTCCCGCGATCAAGCAATATGGTGCGCCCTGGGTACGCATCATCTCCTGCTCGGAAAATGAAATCGGCGACCCGGACATCCCGCCGCATCTTTCCGGAATGAGCGTTCATGACACTGCAGGCCATGCACGCTTCCGTGCACGCTTCGAGGAAGTGATCCAGCCGATTCATGAGGACTTCAACCGGTTTCTCCAGGAGCATGGCGAACAACCCTATCCGCTGGGCACTTTTTGCGAACCCTCTCCTTACATGAACCTGTTGCTCTACCCCGATGCAGTCCGGTTCAAAAGGCGCCATCCACTGCCAGCCGAACGCTTCCACTACCTGCAAGGCAGCGTGCGCAAGGACCGCCCCTACACAATCCCCGACTTTCCAGTGAATCGCCACCAGCCACTGCTGTATGTGAGCTTCGGTAGCCTGGGCGCCAGCGACACTTTTCTGCTCAAGCGGCTGATCGCCGCCCTGGGCAAGTTGCCCTATCGCGCCCTGGTCAATGTCGGTGAGCATCTGCACGAGTACCCAGTGTTGCCAGACAACGTACTGATCGCCAACTGGCTGCCACAACCCTCGGTTATCGCTCAGGTGGACGTAGTCATCCACCACGGTGGCAATAACAGTTTCACCGAGTGCCTGTTCTTCGGTAAGCCGGCCATCGTCATGCCTTATGTCTGGGATGGCCACGACAACGCTATGCGTGCCCAGGAGACCGGACACGGTTTCATGCTCGACCGCTATCAATGGACCGAGGCGCAACTGGCCGACACTCTGAGCGCCTGCCTGAGCGACCAAACTTTGCATCAGCGTCTGCAGCGCACCAGCACGCAGATGCAAGCACGCAAAGGCACCGTAGAGGCCGCGAAAGTGCTCGATGCAATCCTTAGGCAGGAAGCACTACCGCTTCATCAAGAGGGCATGCCCCTCAAGAAGCAAGACAGATGAACACACCCGTCCTGCAAGACCCGCTGCAGATCACCGACCTGAAGGATTGGGGTGAAATACCGGAAAGTCTGGAGGGCCAGTCACGAGTTGCCGGAGTGCTCCTGCACAAGGGTGCGCAAGGCCAATCAGAGTGCGGCCTGTGGCGCTGTACCCCCGGCAAGTGGTTGTGTCACGTGACCAGCGATGAGTTCTGCCACTTTCTTGAGGGGCGCTGCACCTATGTCCATGAGTCCGGCGAGGTCATCGAGATCAGCCCTGGCTGCATCGCCTTCTTTCGCCAGGGTTGGAAAGGTACCTGCACCGTCCATCAGACGATCAAGAAGGTCTACATGATTCGCTAAACAGCCGTCTCCAGCCCCCGTTCGCACTGGGAGCCGGCCTCTAAAGCAGCCGGCTCAGCCAGGGTTGGCAACCTGGGTTACCGATGCCAATGGCGGTTCCCCCCATGCGTCAAGGACAGACCGATGACCAGCTTCACCTGTGAAAAAGCTTTTTACTTTATCAATCCGAACTACCTGACTCCTGCCAGTGGCAGGCTGCGCGAGGTCTTCGACCCAGCGACACTGTTACGGGTCGGACGCATAAGTCTCTGCGAAAAGTCTGATGTGCAGACGGCAGTCGACGCCGCCAATACCGCACAGCGACACTGGGCCAAAGTGGATGCCAAAAGCCGTGCAGCGTGCCTGCATGAACTGGCCAACACGATCGAAAAGGCAACAGAGTTCAACCGTGAAGTGGCGCGGCTAATGACTCTGGAGACGGGCAAGCCTTTTCCGGAGGCCATGGGTGAGCTGGCCAACTGCGCATCGGTTTTCCGCTATTACGCGGAGATGGCACGGGATGATGCCGGCAAGGTTGCAGGCACCACGCAGACCGGCTCATTTCAGCATGTGCGTTATGAGCCTTACGGGGTCAGCGTGCATATCATGCCTTTCAACTATCCCATTCTGCTGATGTGCTGGACGGTTGCGGCCTCCCTGGCAGCAGGCAATGCCTGCATCGTCAAACCTGCGGAAACAGCCACCCTCAGCACCCTGAAATTTCTCAGCCACTTCATGAATCTGTTGCCAGGGCTGGTGTGCTGCCTACCCGGGGATGCGTTGACCGCCCAGCTCCTGGTGCAATCGCCAGGTACCCACGCAGTCGCCTTTACCGGAGGTATCGCCGCAGCGCATGCCGTGGCGGTGACCTGTGCCGACCTGATGAAGCCCTGTGTGATCGAGGCTGGAGGCAGCGATCCGATGATCATCTCCAGGCATGCCCCACTGGATGTCGCGGTAGCGGGTGCGGTGACCGCCGCCTTCCACCTGAGCGGACAGATCTGCACCTCAGCCGAGCGCTTTTATGTGGTCGATGATATCTACGAGGCATTTGTCGAACGCTTCGTCGAGCGTACCCGCCAGCTACGTATTGGTCATGGCCTGGAGCGCTCGGAGATCGGCCCACTGATCAGCGAAGTCGCTAGAGCCAAAGTCATACGCCTGGTGGAAGACGCCGTAGCCAAAGGTGCGCAGGTACTTTGCGGTGGACGCATCCCGCAAGACCGGCCCGTGGGCTGGTTCTATGAGCCGACCATCCTCAGCGGAGTCACCGGTGACATGGCGATCCTGCAGGAAGAATGCTTCGGCCCCGTAGCGGCGATCTGTCGAGTCGCGGATTTCGACGAGGCGATCCGCCTGGCCAACGATTCACCTTTCGGTCTTGGAGCCTCGTTGTTTTCCACCAACCTGACCGAGTCGATGGAAGCCGCAGAGCGCCTTGAGGCGGGCATGGTATGGGTCAACAACCCGTTGGTGGATAACGACGCCCTACCGTTGAGTGGTTGGAAAATGTCGGGGCTAGGCAGCGAATTGGGCCGCCAGGGGCTCGACGCGTTTCGCCGCTCAAAGATGGTCATCATCGATCACAAACCTCGTATCCAAAGCTGGTGGTACCCCTACCCCGACCATGTGTTCTATGACGCCCAGCACGGGCTGGACAAGCAGGGTGAGTCGTAGTCAAACCAACAGGGCCGGCCGTTTCCTGGCACAACACACTTCGCCAAGGTGCCTGCATCACCTTGGCAGTCCTGCTCTTTTTGCAAACCCGCGGACCTGCCCTGCAGACTCGCGCGCCCCTGCACATCACTTACCACAAAACGTAAACCAGCTTGCGGCTGCGGTTATGTCACCTGGCGGCTACCCCACCTACTCTGATGCGGCCGGTTGTATCCAATAAAAATCATAAAGGAACCACACCATGCCCAAGCCCTTTCCCCAACCTGTGGATGCCGCCCTGGTCCCGCGCTTCGCCGGCATCCCCAGCTTCATGCGCCTGCCGCTGTTCGACGACCCCGCCCAGGTGCAGATCGCCCTGGTGGGCGTGCCCTGGGACGGCGGCACCACCAACCGCGCCGGTGCCCGTCACGGCCCGCGGGAGGTACGCAACCAGTCGAGCCTGATGCGCAAGGTGCACCACGTCAGCCGCATCGCCCCGTATGACCTGGTGCGAGTCGGCGACCTGGGGGATGCACCGGTCAACCCCATCGATCTGCTGGACTCGCTGAAACAGATCGAAGGTTTCTTCAGCCAGCTGCATAACGCCGGCGCAGTGCCCCTGGCGGTAGGCGGCGATCACCTGGTGACCCTGCCGATCTTCCGCGCCCTGGCCCGCCAGCGCCCCATCGGCATGGTGCACTTCGACGCCCATTCCGATACCAACGACCGTTACTTCGGCGACAACCTCTACACCCATGGCACGCCCTTTCGCCGCGCCATCGAAGAGGGCCTGCTGGACCCGAAACGCACGGTGCAGATCGGCATCCGCGGCTCGATCTACTCCGCCGACGACGAGGACTTTGCCAAGGATTGCGGGATCCGCGTGATCCACATGGAGGAGTTCGCCGACATCGGCGTCGAAGCCACCCTGGCCGAAGCTCGACGCGTGGTGGGCGATGGCCCGACCTACATCAGCTTTGACGTCGATGTGCTCGACCCGGCCTTCGCACCCGGCACCGGTACCCCGGAAATTGGCGGCATGACCACTCTCCAGGCGCAACAGATGATCCGTGGCCTGCGCGGCCTGAACCTGATCGGTGCCGATGTGGTGGAGGTCTCGCCGCCCTTCGACGTCGGCGGCGCCACGTCCCTGGTGGGGGCAACCCTGATGTTCGAGCTGCTGTGCATCCTCGCCGAATCGGTGGCCGGGAGAACCTGAAGCGTCCACGAGTTTTTGAACCCGTCCGATAGTTCAACGACGAGTTCCTGTGCACACTGCAAAGCCTCTTCCTGGCCAGGCACAACCGCCTCAAGGTGAACGCCATGCAGTACAGCGAACTCAAAACCTGGGCCCAGGAGATCACCTCGATCCTCGCCTGCCCTCCCGGCACCCCACAGCTGCTGGCGACCAGTCAATGGTTGCAGCGGCTGTGTCGGGTGGATCACTTCGTGCTGTTCATCTACCAGGGCAACTACCGTCCGCTGTCGCTGTTCGACACTTTCTCGGCCCACAACCGACTGTTCTTCGTCGATGAGTATCAAACCGGCGCCTACCTGCTCGACCCGTTCTACCTGGCCTGCAGCAATCACCTGCACCAGGGGCTGCACAGCCTCAAGGAGCTGGCGCCCGATCACTTCTATTTCAGCGAGTACTTCCTGAGCTACTACCACCGCCTGGGGCTCACCGAGGAGATCGCCTTCTTCGTCGATCTGGGTGACAGCAGCATCGGGGTACTGTCGCTGATGCGCGGCAGCGAGTGCAGCGATTTCAATGATCAGGAGCGACAGTTGCTCGAATGCGCCGAGCAGGTGGTGGCGCGGGTGGTCAAGGTTGCCTGGGAGCAGCGTCAGCAGTCTCATCCACGCCCGGCCCTGGAAATGGATCATGCCATTCGCCAGGCCTTCGAACGCTTCGGCGAAGGCCTGCTCACCGCCCGTGAGTGCGAGGTCGCCAGGCTGTTGCTACGCGGGCACTCCAACGATTCGATCGCCCGGCAGCTGTTCATCAGCAGCGGCACGGTGAAGATTCATCGCAAGAATCTCTATACCAAGCTGGGCATCGGCAGCCAGTCGGAACTGCTCGCCCTGTTCATCGACAAGCTCGCCGGTTGCTGAAGCCGCACCGGCTCGCAACAACCCTCGGCCGTTTCCGCCAAGCCCGGCCGGGGGAAATCTATCCCTTTAGGGATATGTACAGCGCGAAAGCCCTGCTGATAGCGTCCATGCACCCCGTCATCCAGTCGTCCGGGGCTGCAACTGAAGTTGGATTGTCACCAAAGACAAGAATAAACATCCACTGAGGTAGGCACATGAGCAACTTGAAACTGAACCGCAGCCTGGGTTTCTGGGCCGCCTATTCGACCTCGGTCGGGCTGGTGGTCTCGGGCACGGCGATGGTCGCACTGGCCAACGGCTACGGAGTCTCGGGACCGGCTTTCAGCATCGTCGCACTCGGCGCGCTGCTGGTGATTCTCTGCGTCGCCCTGTCCTATTCGGAGCTGGCGGCAATGCTGCCCGGTGCCGGCATGGTCGGTGAATACACCTTGCCCGCCCTGGGCAAACTACCGGCACTGTTTGCCGTGCTGGCCGGCTACATCGTTCTGGTGGGCACCGACGGCGGGACCAACATGATCATTGGCGGCCAGTCCCTGGAGCGCTTGACCGGCGCCCCCTGGTACTTGTTTTCATTCGGCATCCTGGCACTGCTGGTGGCGATCAACCTCAAGGGCGTCGAGGTCTTCGGACGGGTGCAGACCACCCTGGCCATCGCCATGATGCTGATGCTCGGTGCGGTCGGCGTCTGGGGCCTGAGCGGCTTCGGCACGTTGCAGCAGTTGGCGGTGCAACCGGCATTTTCCCCTGTGCCGGTGGGCCAGCAATTCAGCCACCTGAGCCTGGCCATCTGGCTGTTCATCGGCATGGAGTTCGTCGCGCCGCTGGCCGAGGAAGTGAAGAACCCGGGGCGCACCATTCCCTTGGCGATGATCGTCGGCTGCGCCAGCATCTGGTTGGTCGACCTGCTGTTCGGTCTGAGCATCACCCGCTACATCAGCCTGGATGCACTGGCGGCCTCGACCATTCCCCACGTCGACGGCGCGGCGGCAATGCTCGGTGCGCCCGGCCTGATCATCATGGGCGGGATCTCCATCCTGGCGGCGGTCACTACTTGCGATACCTATCTAGTGGCGGTGCCGAGAATGCTCTATGGACTGTCCCGGGAAGGCCTGCTGCCAAAGATTTTCTGCTGGCTGCACCCGAGCGCACGCACCCCCTGGTTCGGGATTTTTTTCGTGGTCGGTCTGATCATGATCGTGCTGCTGTACGCCATGGCCAAACGCGCGGATATCGCCCTGATCACCATGATGATCAGCGTCGCCTGTACCACCTGGCTGCTCAGCTACGTGATCGCCCAAGTCGATGTGCTGGTGCTGCGCAAGCGTTATCCCCAAGCCCGGCGCCCGTTCAAGACACCGTTCTATCCCCTGCCGCAGGTGATCGGCATCGGCGCCTGCCTGTACATGGTCGCCACACTGATCAGCGACCCGCAGGTACTGACCATTGCCACGGTGTGTTCAGGCTTGATCATTCTGTTCGCCACCCTCTATTTGAAGGGCACCGGGCAGGCGCTGTTCACGCCACTGTCTCTGGAAGAGGTGCTGCGGCGCATCGAAGAGCGCGCCGAGTCCACGCATGAATCGTCCTTGAGCAGCGCCGGCGGGCAAACCGCCCAGCTGAAGCTGCAATAACCGAAGGGGATAACGCGATGAACCTCTATGCCGCCATCGACCGCCATGCCCAGCAGGCCTTGCAGTGCACGGCTGGGCGCTTCGACGCTTATCTCAAGCAGCGTTGCTCGGAGCAACCCTATTGCCTGGAAAGCCATGGGCACAAGCTGGCGGCAGACAACCTGTCCCTGCGCCAACAACTGGCCAGCAAGTTGTTCGGCCGGATCTACAGCCTCAGTTGGAACTGGAGCGTACCCATGGATCTGGGCCAGTGCTCCATGGACATCCACCTGGCTTACCGGGGCTGGCGCCGCAAAACACGCCAGGCGCTGTTTGTCGGCAAGAATTGTCCACCGCGGATGCTCGACATGCTCAATCACAGCGAGGTGTTGCGGCCCCTGTGCCTGGCCATGGAATTGGGAGGCCTGGAGATTCGCTATCGGGCCCAGGAGCGACGCTGCGAAGCGATGCTGCGGCCCAACTACGGCGACTTCATCTGGCTGTTGATGCCGCCGCTGAAATACATCCGCCAGCCCTCGGTGGCCGAAGTCGACAGCACCATGCTGCTGATCCATGAACTCTCGACCCTGCTGCGCAACAGCATCGAGAAGCCCTTGCGCGGCCACGGCTGATTCGTCGCCAAGCACCTTGCACCACTCACCAGGAGCCGGCCGCCGCGTCATCGGCTCCCAGGGCAGCCTGCTGTCCGCAAACCGAACAAAAACCAGGAGTAGCACCATGAACGACCTGCAGTCGAAAACCATGAAAGCCGCCGTTCTGCGTGAGCTGGGTGGCCAGCTCCAGCTTGAACACGTAGCGATTCCACAGCCCGGTGACGGTGAAGTGCTGATCAAGGTGGTCGCCTGCGGCGTCTGCCACAGTGACGTACACGCCTGCGACGGTGACTGGCCCAGTCCACCCAACCTGCCGTTGATTCCCGGCCATGAAGTGACCGGGCATGTGGTGCAGTTGGGCAAGGCGGTGAGCGGCCTTGAACTGGGTGACGCGGTGGGCGTGCCCTGGATGTTCAGCGCCTGCGGCGCTTGCGAGTACTGCCGGGCAGGGATGGAAACCATCTGCAAGCATGGCGAAGCCACCGGCTACAGCAAGCCGGGAGGTTACGCCGAATACATGGTGGCGCCGGCGGCCTTTGTCGCCAAGGTCGACCCTAAGGCCGACCTGTATGCACTGGCACCGATTCTTTGCGCCGGGGTGACCACTTATCGCGGCCTCAAGCGTTCCGGCGCCCGGCCTGGCCAGTGGGTGGCGATCATTGGCATCGGCGGCCTTGGCCACGTGGCGGTGCAATATGCCCGGGCCATGGGATTGCGGGTGGCAGCAGTGGATGTCTCGCCGGAGAAGCTCGAGTTGGCCCGCACTCTTGGCGCCGAGCGCCTGTATGACGCCAGGCAGGATCCACAAGGCGCGATCCAGGAAGAACTCGGTGGCGTGCATGCGGTGCTGGTAACGGCGGTGGCCAACCAGGCCTTCGAGCTGGCGGTGGGTTTGCTGCGCCCGGGTGGCACGGCGATCTATATCGGCCAGCCCGGTGGCAAGGCCGATCAGGTGCGCAGTTCCATCGACCGGGTGGTCAACTGGGAGTTGTCGATCCGTGGCTCCAACGTCGGCACCCGCCAGGATCTGCACGAGGCGGTGGAGTTCGCCACCAACGGCCTGGTCAAGGCCACCGTGGCGATGACTCATCTGGAGGAGATCAACCAGGTATTCGAGCAGATCCGCACCGGCGCAGTAGTCGGCCGCAAGGTGCTGAAGATCGCCTAACTGCGGCGCTCTCGGCACCCCTTACATCAGGCTGAAACAAGGAGTTCTCATGCTTAAGCAGCTCTATATCGATGGGCAGTGGGTGACACCGGCCCAAGGCGGCCAATTCTCCTGCATCGACCCGGCCACCGAAGAAACCTTGCAGCACGTGGCCGCAGCCACGGCGCAAGACGTCGACCTGGCAGTCCAGGCCGCGCGCAAGGCATTCAACCAGGGCTGGAGCCAGACCCGCGGTGCCGAACGTGCCGACTGGCTCGAGGCGCTGGCTGACAAGTTGGCCAGCAAGCAGGATGCATTGGCCATTCTCGAAGTGTGCGACAACGGCAAACCCTTGCCCGAAGCACAGTGGGACATCAGCGACGCCATCGATTGCTTTCGCTATTACGCAGGCTTGGCGAGGGAACTGGACCAACGCCAGGACCAGCCGCTGGAGCTGCCTGACCCACGCTTCAGCTGCCGCATTCGTCATGAACCCGTGGGCGTCGCCGGACAGATCATTCCCTGGAACTACCCACTATTGATGGCGGCATGGAAAGTCGCCCCGGCCTTGGCGGCAGGCGCCACCTGCGTGCTCAAGCCCTCGGAATTGACCTCACTGACGGCCCTGGAACTGGCCGTGGCCGCCAGCGATGTCGGCCTGCCCGCCGGGGTACTCAACATCGTCACCGGCCTTGGCAACGAGGCCGGCGCAGCGCTCGGCGCACACCCGGACGTAGACAAGATGGCCTTTACCGGCAGCGTGCCCACCGGGGCGAAAATCATGTCGGCGGCAGCGGCCGAGATCAAGAACATCAGCCTGGAACTGGGAGGAAAATCGGCCTTCATCGTCTTCGATGATGCCGACGTCGAGGCGGCGGTGGAATGGATCATGTTCGGTATCTTCTGGAACCAGGGCCAGGTATGCAGCGCCACCTCGCGCCTGTTGGTACAGGAAGGCATCGCCCCGCGCTTGACCGAACGCTTGGTGGACGCGGCCCGTCGCATCCGGATCGGCCCGGGCCTGGAGCCTGGGGTTCAACTGGGGCCGTTGGTGAGCGCCGGCCAGCACCGCAAAGTCCTGTCGATGATTGAACAAGGCAAGCAGGAGGCGACCCTGCTCACGGGAGGCAAACGTCCGGGGCATCTGCCTGAAGGCTACTTTCTAGAGCCGACGATCTTCGCCGAACCAGCGACCGACAGCCGCCTATGGCGCGAGGAGATTTTTGGCCCGGTGCTGTGCATAAGACGTTTCAAGACCGAGGCTGAAGCCTTGCAGCAAGCCAACGACAGTCGCTTCGGCCTGGCCGCAGCGGTGATGTCCGCCGACCTGGAGCGCAGCGCCCGCGTGGCCAATGGCCTGCGGGCCGGCATCGTCTGGGTCAACTGCTCGCAACCCACCTTCACCCAGGCCCCCTGGGGCGGGATGAAGCAGAGCGGCATCGGCCGTGAGCTGGGACGTTGGGGGCTGGAAAACTATCTGGAGGTCAAGCAAGTGACCGAGTACCGCAGCCAGGACGCGTGGGGCTGGTACCTCAAGCAGGAATAGACAAAGAGGGCTGGCCGATCACGCCAGAACTTATTCAAGACATCCCCCCTCTTCATCATCGTGAGTGACATGTTTCACGATTATTAGAGGGGGGATCTACCACAGAAAGCCAATCTGCAGCAGGTTTGACCTGGAACTTGCAAATACAAATAAAGTTTGGTCAAACCCAAAACTTCAACCGCATTATTACTTGGCTACCTCCTTGGTTTTTTTATGCGCGCGCGCTGAAGTCTTATAGGCCGCTTCAACTTTGCTCTTGGACTCATCCAGATGCTTGCGCCAGTCACCTTTGAGCTTGGAAATAACCCCATCCCTCGAGTGCTCATGAGCGTGTACCGCAGACTGGTGGCGCTCAGCCAGGTGTTTATGGTGAATCGCCGCCTCCTCGTGCTTTTTCGCCGCCTCATGATGCTGGATCGCAGTTAGGTGATGGTGTTTGATAGCTTCCTTCGACATGAGTTTCTCCATTTATTTGCACGGACCATAAAAGCCCGGAAAGATAAAGCCCTGCTGTACGAGGGCTCCAATCAAACTTAGTCCAGTTAATTTATAATTCAAGCCATTGGGATGTACGGTCGCAATGACCAATAACAAAATCAGATTTCTATATTTAACCGAAGATATAAAAACAGAATTTAAAAAACTGCAAAAAGTGCCTGATGGGTCTGTGATACCAGCCTTGGCCTGACGACCAGGCAACCTCCTCAACGGCGATGAACAGCCTCCTGCCTCCACGGATCAAAAAAGCCCCTGAGCCACCTGCCTTGCTCAGGCGTCAGGAGCCCAACTGCGCCCTTGCGAACAGAAACCTGAAGCCTGCACAAAAATAGTCAGATTTCAGGGGTTTACAGAACCTCGCCAATCGCTATAATCGTCGCCCTAACACGCCGGTATAGCTCAGTTGGTAGAGCAACTGACTTGTAATCAGTAGGTCCCGGGTTCGACTCCTGGTGCCGGCACCATACAAAACAAGGCCTCGCAGCGATGCGGGGCTTTGTTGTTTCTGGGCTTTGCTCCCGACTCGCTTAAATTCCTGACAACGTCCACAGAATGTCCACACCCCTTTGCCAAAGGGTTGAGATTGACCACATCTGCAAGGTGACCAGGGCTGAAGTGTGCGAACTTCATCGTCATGGCCAAGAACGCATTCCGCCTCAGACCATCGAGTACCTGTCGCGAGGCAGATCCGCGCAACAACACCCGCAGCTGGCGATCGAGCAGCGGTTTGGTCTGCTCCGGCTCCAGGTAAGCCATCTCGGCTTCGTCACATTTCAATCCCCGCACTTTGCCCAGCGGGTTTCACCCTGAAACTCTCCCAGACGGTCCAACTCGTTGAACAAAGCGCGCAGGTACTGTGCTGTCATAGCGCGGCTTTGGTAAAAGCTTTGCTAGTGTTTCCCTGCGAGCCAAGACGGTTTCAAGTGCATTGCCTTTAAAAACAGGTGCGACCCCCCATGACGAATGCTACGCCAGCCATCAAACTCAGCACTCTTCGGCAAATAGCCCCCTATCTGAGCATGCGCGGGGTGTTGCCGCTGGAGTTCTTTCGGCGCTTTGGTATTTCCCCGAATGTTTTTCAGAGCCCTGATGCATGGGTACCACGCGCGGCCTGTTTTCATATAGCCAACGAAATGGCAGCTATCGCACAGGACCCCTTCGGCGGTGCGACTGTGGGGCACCTGACCGAAGTGCGCTCAACCGGTGTATGGGGCGAATTGATATTGGGCTCAACCAACCTCGCTCAGGCTTGTGCGGCGGCGGCGGTCCATACGGCTTTACTGCATCAGGGAGCAGAAGTAAAAATCCTCACCGAAGGTCGTACGACGAAACTGATCCAACAATTTACCGGGCAGCACGGGGCCGATCCGAAGCAAGTCATTTTCGGCACCCTGGCGGTTCTTAGAAAAGTCCCGCTGCTGTCCGGCGAGGCTGGCGCCATACGCGTACATCTAAAAAATTCGAGAGAGCGTGGAGACGAGGCGCTTGAAGAATTCCTGGGCCCGAACCTCGAAATGAACGCTGAGTACAACATGATCGAATTCGATCGTGAGTTGCTCGAAATCCCCCTGCAACATGTTCGAGACAATGCCTGGAAAACCACCCAAGCCTTGAATTCGACCTCTGACGCAGCTGACGTGCTCATCAAGCAGATAGCGGATCAGGAGCAATCCAAACTTCTGACTATTTCAAGGACGATTGGACTGTCTGCTCGAACCTTGCAACGTCGCCTCGAACATTGCGGCATCGACTTCGACGCGTTACGTGACGAGACACGTCGCAGCGAGGCCTTTCAGTTACTGGCCAGCGGTAAATACAGCTCGACTGAAATTGCCTATATGGTCGGCTACAGCGATCCAGCGCACTTTACGCGGGCCTTCAAGCGCTGGACCGGGAGCACGCCGTCGCGCTATCGCTCCGTCTTGAAACATGATCGTTAACATCCTCGCCTAACCCCTCGCCCCCTCCAGCCTAATCATTTGGCCCCTCTCAAGAGCGGCCTTCAGGTACGCGCTCGCTTTGCTTTTGGCACCAAATGGCAAGTTTCCGCCGAGGCGTTCTTATACAGTCAAAAAGTTAACGCCAACTTATAAGTCCAAGAGGTTTAAATGTCCCATTCATCCACGGCCTGCATCATCGCCATGGCGCTGGCAGCGTTTGGAAGTGCGAACGCTCAGTCATCCTCAGATGCATCGATAGCGGTTGGCGTGAATAACTTTATCCGTGCTGAGTCCGATCTCTACATGGGCAAGATGGTAGCGAGTGGAGGCTTTGCTCGGTTTGTGCATAGCCGCGAACCTGTACCCATCGACGCTCAGAATGTCATCCGGATGAATCGGGACACACTCTACTCGTCAGCGGTGTTCGATCTCGATGCCGGTCCAGTCACGATCACGTTGCCTGAGGCCGGTGGAAGGTTCATGTCGATGGCGATGGTCAATGAAGATCACTACGTACCCGCCGTCGTTTACGGCGCCGGCCGCCGTACGCTGACGAAACAGGCTATCGGCACACGCTATGTATTTGTCGCTATCCGCATATTCTTCGACCCCACAGATCGCAAGGACCTTGAGCAGGTGCATGCACTGCAGGACGCAATCAAAGTCAGCCAGGCCAAGGCGGGGGAATTCGTAGTACCGAAGTGGGATCCGGCGAGCCAGAAAGCGATGCGTGATGCCCTGGCTGTGCTGGGCTCGACGATTCCCGACTACAACCAGTCCTTTGGCCCCAAGGGCACGGTCAATCCGATCCATCACCTAATCGGCACTGCGACGGGGTGGGGCGGAAACCCGGCAAAGGACGCCATCTACCTCGGCGGTGTGATGTCGAAGAACGATGGGAAAGCCGTATACCAGCTCAAAGTTGGAGATGTTCCGGTCAACAGCTTCTGGTCTGTGAGTGTTTACAACGCGGACGGTTACTTCCAAAAGAACCCATATGACGCCTATTCGTTGAATAACCTTACAGCCAAGAAAAGTGATGATGGCTCGATTGTTATTCAGTTCGGCGGGTGTGACGGAAAGATCGCTAATTGCCTGCCTACTACGCCTGGCTGGAACTATACGGTCAGACTTTATCAGCCGAGCGAACAAATACTGAATGGCAAATGGAGTTTTCCACAGCCGCAGCCCGTCGCACTCTGATTAACAACACAAGCCAAAAATTTTCGACCCTTATAAGTAAACGCACGCGCTAATAAGTCGGGGACTCCCCTGAACTACTGAGTTTCACACCAAAGGAAAGTAACAATGACAGCCATAGGTGGTTCAAGCTTTTTTAAGCATCAAGCGATGCTCATTACAGGCGCGACCCTCGCCTTTGCGACGGTGTTGCCTGCACATGCAGACGATGCAAACAGCTCTCCCTCGGTAACAGTAGGCGGCGGAGTTGCCGTTGGTCCTTTGTACGAAGGTTCTTCCCGATACGCCGCGTTCCCCTCACTGAAACTCAAAGCGGTCTTGCCTACCGAAGACTGGGGCAAATTTACCGCAGCCTTCCCGGAAGGGCTGCGTTGGGACCTGCCCGGACTTTCTCCTTTCGGCGTGGCCCTGCTGATTGGCTACGACCCAGGACGCAAGGAAAGGATTCACACCCTCGACGGTCGTGATAGCTACTTGAGGGGAATGGGCAACCTGGACAGCACTGCCTTGGTCGGCGCAGAAGCGTATTGGGTCCTGCCGGCCGGCCGCCTGTTTGTTCGAGGCCTGCAATCAAGCCAGAGCCGCGATTACGGTGGCGAAAGCCTGGGGCGTACCGCGTACCTGGAGGCCGGGGTAGCCACTGCATATGCACTGTCTTCGACATTGACCCTGGACTCGACCCTGTACGGCACCTGGAGCAATGAGAACGACATGATGGCCCGCTTCGGTGTCACTGCCCAACAGGCTGCACGCACCCGGTTCGACGAATACCACCCGGGTGGTGGGATGCGGGATGTGACCTTGAAACTGGGCCTCACTTGGCAATGGCAACCACAGGTGGCACTGGAGGGTGGCATCAAGACCTACGCCCTGGTCTCCGATGCCCGCAACAGCCCGCTGACGGGTGAAAAACTGGGCGCAGGCGCCTATCTGAATGCCCTCTACCAGTTTTGATCAGCCGGCAATACCGGGATAGATAAAGGAACACTCGATGAAAACAGTACATAAGCAGTTGGGGCTGGCCAGCTTGCTCTGGTCGGGGCTGGTGCTTGCCGACGATGCCGCCACCAAGGTCACGGACCCTCACTTCAAACTAGCCCCAGGCTATCTTGACTCGGCAGACCTGCCACTGCGCCTGGCGTTGCTTGGCGCCCCACCAAAGCCCGACTCTGCGGCGCTTGCGCGGGATGAGGAAGCACGGCGTACGGCGCTGTCGCTACGTGGAACCGCCCGGGAGAAGCTCGCGGCAGCGGATGCGGAGCTGTCATTCCCAGGCCCGGCGAAAGCATTCTCCTGCGCGATGGGCACGCCGATCACCGAGAAAAGCACACCGCATCTTTATACCCTGATGCAGCGCACCCTGACGGATGCAGGCGGTTCTACCTATGCCGGGAAAAATGCCTACAACCGCACCCGTCCATTCGTGGCGCACAACGAAGGGACCTGTCGCAAAGACATGGAGCCGGTGCTGCGCACGGATGGCTCCTGGCCGTCCGGCCACTCCGCTGCAGGTTGGGCCTGGGGGCTGTTGCTGGCCGAGATTCAACCAGCGCGCGCCACTGAACTGATGACCCGCGGATTGTCATTCGGCCAGAGCCGGGTCATCTGCGATGCACATTGGCAGAGCGATGTGGATGCAGGCCGCATCATGGGGGCTGCGACTGTGGCGAGCTTGCATAGCAATCCGACGTTCCTGGCGGACCTGGCAGCCGCGAAGGAAGAGGTCAAGGCGGCTCAAAAAGCGGGCCTCAAGCCTACAGAGGACTGTGCGGCCGAGGGCGTGGCGCTCTCGCTGACTCAGCACTGATCGGAGAAACAGCATCATGCACAGTGACAACCCACGCTCGGTTTTGCGGCGCAAGCACGCACGCCTGGCACTGATGGCTGGCGCCTTTGCGGCAGCCGCGGCCAGTTTGCCGACGGGGGCCGAGGCGGCAGACGGCGATGAATGGACGTTCAACGGCGGGCCTTACGTGTGGGGCGCTGGCATTCGTGGACACGTAGGCCACCGCAGCACCGGGACCCAGTTTATAAAGTCCGATTTCTCTGATATCGCGCGGACTGTCGATATGTCGGTGATGCTGATGGGCGAGGCTCGACGGGGCCCATACAGCGTACTCGCCGACCTGATGTACATCGACACCGACACCCGCAACCGTCTGCCTGGGGGCCTCTCTGAGTCCAAACTTGAGGTAGAAAGCAAGACGGCCTCCGGATTCCTGGGGGGCGGATACACGGTTTGGGGTGATGAAAATCGTCGCTTGGACGTCGCTGGCGGCGTGCGCGTCTGGTACAGCAGCACCGCCATCAGCCTGCATGGTGGGCCTGTTGGCGGCCTGTCTGGCTCCGACAAGGCTACCTGGGCCGACGCCATGACGGGGCTGCGTGGGTACTATGCCGTGAATGACCGATTCTGGTTGTCATCCTGGGGGATGGTGGGCGCCGGGCAGTCCCGGGAAGACTGGGACCTGGCAGCGCTGGCAGGCTGGGAGTTTTTGCCCGGATTTTCGGCGGTGGCCGGTTACCGGGCCATGGGGGTTAATTACCGCCATGATGGCTTTGTCTACGACATTGTCCAGAAGGGGCCACTGTTGGGTATTAGTGGGCGATTCTGAGGTTTTCAGAATAAAGCTCCCACGCCGCTCAAGAACCTGCCATGGCCAACTGTAAACAGAATGGACGGAAAATCACTACGACGCCGTTGGCTGCAGCCACTTCTCAGAGGTCATTGTTCCCGGGGGCCGCTCCCGCCTGTGGGCCTTTGCCGAGAAAGGGGGCAGTTTCCACTTCAAGCATCAGCAACACCATTTCCGTCAACTCGGCGTCGGACTTCTGTCCCGTATAGAGATCATGCAGTGCCTTGGCGAAAGGAATGCGCAGGTCCTGGTTCTCTTCGCGGGCGGTGTCGCTGTATTGCATCAGTTCGCCGATGGCTCGCAGCACAGCCGCTTGCCACCGAGCGGTGGTCCTCGGACCATCGCTGGTGATTGCAATCAACTTATCCTTCGTCAGCTGGCGAAGGGCTGGTTCGCGCAACAGCTCATGCGGCTTTGGCTTGCGAGTGATCTTTGACATACCGGACGATACTCAGCGTCTCTTGCCGGAACTGCTCGTAGTCAATCTGCTGGGCATTAATAAAGGTGCTGCCCATCATGGTCAGCGAGCCCATAAAGCTGGCTTCGGAAATTTCCTCGTCACTCGCGCCAAACAAACGCGCGGCTTCGGTATGGAACAGAGCGCAATACTTACAACGGGTCGCCCCGGACACCGCCAGACCTATCAACTCCTTGTACTTGTTGGGAATCTGAGTCTCCGCCAGCCAGAAGTCCCGGGCCACGCCCCAGAATCCATTCGCGGCGCCTTCCGGCATCTGCTTAATCCACTCCGGTACCAGACCCAGGGTCTGTTCAATCTCCCGATAAGTATCATGAATGGCCATTTGACACCTCCTTGCCTCTCTGGAGGCATCTGCTCCAGAGACACAAGAAGTAGTTTAGTTCGCTGGTAGCCATGCCAAAGCCGGCAATAGGAAAACTCCAGCAATGAATGGTTAAACGTCGTAGAAACAATAGGATGGATTTAGATTTTTTTGGCGCAATGACGTACCACTCAGTATCTGCAGTTATCAAGCTTGGCGGGGGGCTCAGCGGCCCGCTTTTGGCTTGCGCTTTTCCCTTCCAGCAGAGCAGTCCAGGCCAGCACAAGCTGAGCAGCAGATGAAAGCGATTGCCTGAACTCCCTGCCATTTCGTCAACCTGCTTGCTTCGCTTGCACCTGTTCTGGACAATCACGTTGCTTCGAGTCGTCGGGCAAAAAAGACCTACGCCTGCGATGCGGTAATGGACAAATGGACTATCAGAGGAAGAAGGGTGTGAAAAAACTGTTCAAGTGGGTTGGCATCATCATCGGTGTTCTGTTCGTTATTGGATTCATCAGCAATGCGATGAAATCTCCAGAGCAGAAGCAAGCAGATGCGGTTGCGGTTGCTGAGGCGAATAAGGCTCGTGCACAGGCAGAGCTGGAAAAATCCAAACAGGAACTGGCTGCAACGCCAACCGTAACGGCTGGTGATATTGCTGTTGCTTACAACGAGAATACAGTCGCTGCCGATCAGAAGTTCAAAGGCAAGAAGTTCAAGGTGTCGGGTACTGTGGCAGACATCAATACGGACTTCATGGGTAATCCGTATCTCACGCTGCGCGGTGGGGTGAATCAGTTTATGGAGCCACAATTCTCATTTGAGAAGTCTGATGCCGACTCCCTCGCTTCGCTTAAGAAAGGGACAAAGGTGACATTGCTCTGCGTAGGCAAGGGTGATGTAGCCAAGATCCCAATGTCTGGCTCTTGCGCTCTGCTTTAATTTTCAAGATGTGAAAAAGGGACTCTGCCAGATGAGTCCTTTTTTTATTTTTGTCTGTCAGGTCAGTGGCTGTCTTCTGGTTGCTCAATGCGTAGCGATGGCGGCCCATGAGTAGTTTTTCCCAGCACCTGCTCCTGATTGCGCGCGTCCTCGCACTGTAATCACTCGCTCCCGGGGTCGACCTCTGGTGCCGTACCCTGCAAGACGAAGCCCTCGCAGAAATGCCAGGGCTTTGTTGTTTCTGGACAATCTTCCCACCCCACTGAAAGTTGCCGCAATGCCTCCCGGGCCGATGCACTTCATGATCAAATAGCCGCCGATTTCAGCTGTACGCGTTATCCGGTCTGGAGCAGAACATGAAGCGAATCGCCGTCTCGACCCTGGCCCTGCTGGTCAGCTCAGTGCTACTCACCTCCCCCGCCACAGCCGGTGATGCCGAAGCCGGCGCCAAGCTGTTCAAGCGGCTGTGCAGCGGCTGCCACAACATTGGCCCTGCGGTGCGTAGTTCATTCGGACCGCAGCTCAACGGCATCATCGGGAGACCGGCCGGTAGTGCCCAGGACTATCAATACTCGGCGGCCATGAAGTCGTCGGGCATTGTCTGGACCCGAGAAAAACTCATCCAGTACCTCGAGGATCCGAAAGCCGTGGTTCCCGGCACCCGGATGATTTTCTGGGGGCTGAGCGATGAGGAAAAAATCGACAACCTGCTGACCTACCTGCAGACGTTCCAGACGAACTGACCCCTGCCTCACCTTCCTACAAGGATGTTTTGATGAAGCTCCCTTTACTGTCGCTGGCAGCTACGGCTCTTGCCCTGGCCGCGCTCATGCCTAATGTGCAGGCCGCTGGTTTCGACTGCAGCAAGGCCTCGACCCAGGTGGAAAAGACTGTCTGCGATACGCCGAGCCTGTCCGCCCAGGACGAAGAGCTGAACCGCCGCTACAAGGCACTGAAGCACTTGCAGGTGTTTCGCCTGTTGCAGGTGCGCTGGCTGCAGGAGCGCAACACCTGTAACTCCACGGACTGCCTGGAAGGCGCCTATCGGGCCCAGTTGAAGATGCTTGCGCCGCAGCCGCTGCCAATCCCGCCGGCACCGAGCAAGGAGCAACTGCGGCCGATGGCGCCTACGAGCCAATACAGCCTGCTGGACCCCGACGGCTGGCAGCGCTATCCCCTCGCAACCTTCAACGCTGCGCCCCCGCAGGGCGATCAGCAGATCGTCGATACCCAGGTGATTGCCGGGGTGTTGCATGTGGTGCTGTTTGTCGGCCAGTACCAGCAGGGCCAGACGGGGTATATCGGCACGCTGTACGAGTACGCCGATGACCAGCCAGGCCTGCACCCCATCGCCCAGGATATTGGCTTCGTCGGCTGGTCCTCGCCGGGCTCCAACGATCAGGGCATGCGCTTTGCCGGCATCGCTGACGGGTTGTTCTACTACCGCCAGCGCAGCGGCGGCGATCTGCAGCAAAGCATGACTTACCACCTGGGCTCACGCCGGGCACCCGAAGCCAGCCAGCAGCTGTTCCAGTCGCCGACCAACACCCTGCGCCATGCGCGGGCGCGGGTGGCGCATGACCTCAACCAGGAGAACTACAGCCTGTCCCTGGACTACGACCAGCAGAGCAACGGCACTTACTCCGAGAACGTCACCGAGCACAACGAAGTCGACTCGGGCTGGAGCATCGTCAACCCGACCTGGAGCGAAACTCGTCCGGTGATGTATTTCGACAACGAAGGACCCAGGGCCTGTATCTGGCGGGTCGACGTACAGCGCAAGCTGCTGTCCAAGATCGTCCCGGAGCATGAAGCGGTATCGGCGCGCCCGGTGGATATCCATGGCCGCGAGGCGGTGGTGTACCTGGAGCGGAATCAACTGAAGTTCGCCCTCAATCCCGATGATTGAGGACAACCGATCTTGCTAAAGAAGGCTCGCGCTCAGGCGAGCCTGTGGCGTAATCAGCGCCTTGCTCAGGGCAGGGTGATCTTGTACTCGGTCAGTTTGGCCTGGTGCTGTGGCTCGACGTACTTCTGGTTTACCAACTTGGCGAACTGGCTGAAGTCGCTGCGGGCGTCATCGGTCAGGTCGAGTTTGTCGTAAGCCAGGCCCCGATGGTAGAAGGCCCAGGCATAGTCCGGCTGTTTCTGCAGGCCGGCGCTGTAGGCTTCGGCGGCCTCGCGATATTGCCCCAGGTCATAGAGGGCCTGGCCCAGATGGTAGTAGGTCGGCATGTTGAAGCCACTGCCCTTGCCCGCCTCGCCAAGGTTGGCATCGAGGTTGGACTGCACCAGTTGCAGGGCCTTTTGCGGGTTGCCCGCCTCGCGGTACAGACGGCTCAGGTCCAGCACTGCTCGAGCATCGGGCTTGGCTCCCAGCTCGATGGACTTTTCCTTGGCGCTGATGGCTTCCGGGTAACGCTTGAAGCTGGCGTAGGCGTCGGACTTCAACCAGTACACCAGGCTTTGTGTGGACTTGGACAGCTGGTTCCTGGACAGGCACAGATCCGCCTCTTGCAGCACCACATCAAACTTCTCGGCTTTGGAAGCCTGGCTCGCCAGACGGCAATGGGCGAAGTTGATCTGATCCTGGCTCTGCAGGCTGGCGCAGCCGGTCACAGCCAGAGCACACAAGAGCAGGAGCAACCCGCGAATAGACAATGAAGGCATGTTTTTCAATCCAGCAGGTGAGCGTTGAGGTCAGGGCGATACACTTGCAGCAGCGGCGCAGTAACCGTGCCCTGCAAGCTGCAGAAGATCGTGGTGCGACCAGAGATCGGCGCGCTGCTGGTACCGTTGTCGATGCTCAATATGCGCTCGACGTAACCGAACGGCGTGGCCACGCCACCGCCCGCCAGACCTTCGGTGCGCCATTGCTGGATCGGGTCGCCGACGCGACGGATCTCCACCCGGGTCATGGCGCTGCGATCCGCCTGCAAGCGGGCGTTGTCCATCAACAATGGTTTGAGGCTCGCGGCCACCGCTTTAGGTTCACCCTCGGCGATGAATCCCCAGAACAGCAAGTTGCCCACCGACTTCAGCGACTGGGCCTCGTTGTAATAACCCACCAGGCGCACGCCATTGACCGTCAGCGGTTGCTCGAAGGCTTGGTAACGGCCGCCTTCCTGCAAGGGGTTGATGACCTTGGGCGCCTTCACCGCACCATACTGGGCCAGGCTCAGGGTACCGGCCGGCAGTTGGGCCGTGTTCAGGGTTTGGAAGAATTGCGCGTCACAACGGGAGAAGTCGGCCAGCAACTGCTCGGGCGAGGTTGCTTGCTGGCCATGGGCGATGCTGGCGACGCTCAGCAGGCACAGGCCGGACAACAGGGAACGGAACATCGAGATCATCCGTGATGGAAAAGTGAGGGGCGTGACTCTATCAAAGTCACGCCCCTCACGTGCCATCGGAAAGCGCCGAGCAAGGCGCCCTCCTTTTCCTTCAACGGCTCAATGGTGCATAGGCGCGGTTCCGCCCTGGCCGTCGGACAGCTCGATGCTGACGTTCTGCATCATGCCCTGGTCCTCGTGGTCGAGGATGTGACAGTGCAGCACGAATTCGCCGATGTAACGTTCATAGCGAGTGCGCACGTACAAGGTGTAGCGCCGGCCATCCTTGTCCGGTCCCTTGACGAACAGCGTGTCTTTCCACACCCCCTTGAGTCCGGCGTATTGCTTGTCGTCTGGGTCGGCTTTGTCGATCGCTCCTGGCTCGCTGAGATCCGTGCCGTCCGGGCCGATGATCTTCTCCACCTGGAACGGATTGACATGGATATGGAACGGGTGGCTGGCAAAACCCGAGCTCAGCATCCAGGTTTGCGCCGTGCCCAGGGTCAGGTGGCGATTGATCTTGCCGGGCTCATAGGGTTTGACGTCGTCCATGCTGGTACCGACTTCAAACTTGGGATTTTTCTTGTCGTCGCGGTTGATGAAGAACATCAGCGACTCCACAGGCTTACCCTTCACTTCATCGTCACCGATGCTTTTATGAGGCACGAACTTGGTCAGCAGCAGACCGTTGTTGAGGTCGCCGATGATCTGGTTCTGCACACTGTCCGGCATGTTGCGACGGGCCGAGTCGACCAGCAGCTGAGTCAGGTAGGCGCTGGTGTCCTTGACCTCGGTGCCGCCCACCACATCGACAAACCCCAGTATCTGCCGACCGCTTGCCGCCTGGGCCACGCCGCCGTCGGCGGACTGCGCGGCATCCACCACGCAATAGCGTCCGGTTTGCGGGAAGACCATCAGCAGGTCGTTACGGTAACCAGGCTGCAGGGTGACCTGGCTGAGTTTCTGCGCCTTGCCCAGGGTCAGGCCATCGGCGGCGACCACTTGGTAGTCCACCGGTTCGCCCACGCATTGCTGGCTGACAAAAGCATCGGCGTCGACCGCGGCAACGCCCGCGTTACTCTTTTGCAGACCGCTGTCGGCGAGCTTGCGAAACTCCAGTTTGATGGTGTCGCGGATGCCCGCATGCACCAGGCGCCAGCGCTCCACCTGGCCGGCACGGGCCTTGCGAAAGATCGGCTGCACCAGGCCATTGATGCTGGTGTAGCGACCCGACTGGCCCCAGCTCTGCGGCGTGAACTGGGCAAAGTCCTCGACCACGCCCACCTCGCCCGCATCGCAGTTCCAGTTCACGCTCTTGTCGCCGGTCACAGGGTCGGTCTTGACCCCCTTGCAGGCATAGGGGATCTGCTGCAGCACTAGCAGGCGTTCAGGAAAGGCCTTGCCATCGGCCGACTTGAGCAGGGTGTCGAGGTCGCCGTTGGCCCTCTTGCCTGGAAGACGGCTGCCACGGATGATCAGCGCACCGGCCATGCCACTGGCGACCTGCAGGGCGGTGGAGCCATGGCGGTGGGGGTGGTACCAGAAGGTCCCGGCCGGATGGTCGGCGGGAATGTTGTACTCGTACTGGAAGCTGACACCGGGATTGATCGACAGCATCACGTTGTCGCTGTTACCGGCGGGACTGACCCACAAGCCATGGGAGTGCAGGTTGGTGCTGTTGAAACACTGCGGCTTGTCCGGTTCGCCGGAGTGTGCGTTGCAGGGCTGTTCATCCTTGGGCTTGAGCTTGTTGTTGAGGGTGATGCGCACGGTGTCGCCCGGCGTCACGTTGATGGTCGGAGCCACGAAGGGGGCCAAGGGGTTCACGCCTGTGCCACGGTAGCTGCGCAATCTGACCGGTACCTTGCGCCCGGTCGCCGGATCGAAAAGCGTGCTCTGGGTGTAGTCGATGTTCAGCACCAGGGCGCGTTCGGTACCGCCGTGGGGCGGTAGCGCCAAGGGGCTCAAGGTCGTCGCCTTGGACGACATCAACTGTGTGGTTTCCGTGGTTTCCTGCTCCGGCACCTGCTGCTCCAGGCTGCTGGGGTTCTCGAATATTCGTGTGACTTCTTCGGCCGCGACAGGGGGGATACTGCAAGCCACAGACAGCAGGATACATCCGCCATAGGCGGTTATCGGCAGGGTTACTTTCATGGTGATCTCCTGTGCTCCAGGAAGGTAAGGACCAAGCGACCCGCAGCAGAGCGGCGGCAGGGCGCAACAACATCGGCCAAGCACAGGGATGGGCGGCACGCCGCAATTTCTCCCGCATCCATTACGGCTGGAACCTCATCCCTGATGGCATAAAGCTAGTGGGAAATACCCGGAAAGCAACGCGCCGCCGCTATCCATTCCAGCCAGGTCCAGCCTGTCGACTCCAGCGCCGGCTGACAGCCCAGAAAGTTGTTCCAACGGAGGTTTTTCCAGCCGTACCACAGGCATGAAAAAGCCCCGAACCAGTCGGGGCTTTTTCCAGTGCAGCAACCTGCGGTCAGGTCACGATCAGACGTTTATCAGAACACGTTGATCGGGTAGTCGACGAACACACGCAGTTCGTTGCCACCCACGTTGTACTCGGAAGACTTCTGCGACACGCGCAGTACCGAGCTGCGTACTTTCACGCTCAAGTCCTTGGCCGGACCGCTCTGAACCACGTACTTCAACTGGTTGAAGATTTCGCGCTCGCTGCCGCCGCTCGAGGTGGACGTGGTGATGTTGTCGCCACGGATGTAGGCCACGTTGTAGCTCAGGCCAGGTACGCCAAAGGCGCCGAAGTCCAGACCGTAACCCAGCTGCCAGCTGCGCTCGTCTTCAGCATTGAAGTCGGACCAGTAGGAGTTGGCCAGGTAGATGGTGTTGCCACCGTCACCCACACGGTTCTGACCACGCTGGTAGCCGCCGTAGGCGTAACCCAGGTGGCTGTCGCCGGTGCTGCGCTGGTGAGCCAGAGTGAACGAGTGCGGACCTGTGGCGAAAGTCGCTGCCAGGCTCCAGATCTTGTTGTCCTGGCCGCCGGCGCCGGAGTCCTTGGCGTAGGACTTGTCCAGCTTGGTGCGGTAGCCGTTGAAGTCCAGGGTCAGGGACTGGTCGGTGGCCAGAGGGAACACGTAGTTCAGGTTCACGTACTGCTTCTTCAGCACGTCTTCGACGTCGGAAGCATACAGTGCAGCCTTGAACTGTTCGGTGAACTGGTAGCTACCGCCCAACACGTCGATCGACTTCAGGCCACCACTGTCACGGCCTTCAGCGCTTTTACGCGACTCGGCGGTGAAGTGACCGGCGTTCAGCTCCAGGCCCTTGATCTCCTTGGAGGTGATCAGGGTACCGGTATAGCTTTCCGGCAGCAGGCGCGAGTTGTCGTAGTTCAGCACCGGCAGCGCCGGCATCTGGTCACCGTAGGTCAGTACAGTGTTGGACAGGCGGAACTTGACCGCCGCACCGAACTTGCTCAGGTCATCGGCGGCACTGCCGCTGTCACCCTGCTTGAAGAAGTCGATGCCGCCGGCGCCGCTGCGGCCCTTGCCGCCATCCAGACGCAGTGCGTACAGGCCAAAGGCGTCAACGCCCACGCCGACGGTGCCCTGAGTGAAGCCGGAGGAGAAAGTACCGATGGCCGCTTGGCCCCATTCGGCCTTGTCATCGTTACCGTCTTTGTAATCACGATTGATGTAGGCATTGCGCAGCAGCACTTTCAGGCTGCTGTCTTCGACAAAACCCTTGGCATCAGCCTGGCCGTCGGCCATGGCCTGTGTAGCGCTCAAAATCCCCAGTGCAACCAAGCAGATCCGCTGTTTCAACATTTTATTTTCCTTATTACGGTTTGGTGACGCGCTGTGAGCTCTTGCGGCTATGGCGTTTGAACGCTCTTTTACCGCCGAAACAAAAAAGCCCGCCCACGAGTGATCGCGGCGGGCCTTTTATTATTCTGATTTATGGCTCGTGGCCACAGGCGTTGGGGCGAATCCTATCTGCGCCCTTAACAACGTGTCAATTTCGTGAATCGTCTTTGAATAGCTGAAAATGTTCTAAGAACACCGGGTTAGAGCATCGCCAGCTGCACACTGTGGCTGTCGACAAATTGCTCGAAATGGGTGACCTGGCCGTCTTTCAGCGTCCAAAGGTGGGCCACTCGTACATCAATGGGCTTACCTGAATCCTTGTAGATGCCCTGGTAATTGCCATAGGCAAATACCTTGTCGCCTTGGGCCACGTAGTTTTCGACCTTGAACGTGAAGTCGTGCCACTCCGAGCCCAGGCGCTTGAAGACATGCTCCAGCACCGCCTCGAAACCGACGTAGGTACCGGCATAGGGAAAACCCGCCGCCTCGGTCCAGCGAGCATCGGGGGCCAGGGCGGCTGCGGTATTTTTCGCATTTTCCTGGGAGTTGGCACCTTCATAGGTGCTTCTGATCAACGCTAGGTTATCCATGGGTGACTCCACGCAGGTCAAGTGAGATCAAAGCGCACAACCGTCCAGGCCACAGGCCTGGATCGCGCCATCATGAGGGCCGCTGTCCGCGCCCAGAGAAGTCTTCAGCCACTCGGCAAAGGCCTCGGGTTTGCCCAGCCAGGAGCTGATATCGAGCAACTGGTAGCGGCCATCGCGCTCCAGGGCCAGGGTCGGAAAGCCCTGCCCGCCGACCTTGGCCAGCAAGGCCCGGCTGGCCTTTATATGCTCATCCAGCTCATGCCCGATAACCTGGTCGAATGCTGCCTCGAACTCTACCGTGGCAAAACCCAGGGCCTGTGCGAGTTCCAGCAATACATCCCGATCGGCGATGCGCCGCCCCTCCAGGTAATGAGCAGTTTGCAGGCGCCCCAGTAGCTCCAGACCGCGACCACCGAGGGCTTCGGCCGCCAGCACTGCGGCAATCGGTGGTGCCGAGTCGAAGACCGCCGAGTGATCCCGCAGCAACCCCTCGAAGTAGGCCTGGCCGAAAGGTTGCCCGGTGTACTCGGCAATCCGCCGGTCGTGGGGCATGACGTAGTCACGTAGCTGCGACGAGACCGCTTGGCGGTTGCGACCGGTCATCATGCCGCCGGCGTGGGCCTGCACCGGAACCACCGCCTGGGCGGCCTGCACCAGCGGCTTGGCGCCATAGCACCAGCCGCACAGCGGGTCATAAATGTAGTGAAGGGTGGCCGAGGACATACGGGACTCCAGCAAGATCATGAGAATTTGATGGTTTGCAGACTATGCCGCGCATGCCACGGGAAAAACCTCGAAATGGCTTTTAGTCTGTTTCTGTAACCGGTCGAATCTGTCTGCTTAGCCCTTGTATCAGGGCAGATACCCCGATGAAATATTTTGTAATAATAGCTGCGAGGAACTTCCGGAAAATAACAAGCATAAGCAAATAGCACTCATTATCATTCGCATCCTAGAATTACCCCCCTCTCTCGGATGCGTTTCAGATGCCTGCCCATTTCCGCCTTACGCCCCTGTCCCTGGGACTTTGCACCCTGCTGTCTGCCGGTTTCGCCTGTGCCGCCGGCACCACACTGCCGATGACCTCCATCAGCGCCCAAGCCGAGGCCGACCCTGACGATCCCCGGGTCAAGGAGGTCAGCACTGCAACCCGCACCGCGACGCCCGCGCGCTACGTGCCCCAGGCCATCGACACAATCAAGACCGCCAATGCACTGGACTACGCAACAATGACTTGGGCAGCGCCCTGAGCGGCATCCCCAACGTCAGCAGTGGCGCCGACACACGTTTCGACAGCCTGCGGATTCGCGGTTTCGACGCCAGCAACGACTTCTACCTGGACGGCATCCGCGACGACAGCCAGTACGTGCGCGACTTGCACAATATCGAGCGCATCGAAGTGCTCAAGGGCCCGGCTGCAGTACTCTACGGCCGCGGCAGCCAGGGCGGGATCGTCAACCGGGTGAGCAAGCTGCCGGAGTTCGGCCGGCGCTCCAGCGTCGAAGTCCAGGGCGGCAGCGAAGACTTGCGCAGCCTGTACGCGGACTTGAGCGCCGACGCGACCGAAAACATCAGCCTGCGCCTGAACCTGGGCAACCAGGACAAGAACAGTTTTCGCGATGGCGTCAGTGGCAATCGGCAATTGTTCGCGCCCTCCATGAGCTGGCAATTGACGCCGGAGCTGAACTGGCTGGTGCAGTACGAATACAGCCGCTACAACCGCACCCCGGATCGCGGCATTCCCGGGGTCAACGGGCGCCCGGCGGATGTCAGTCGTGAAACCACCTACGGCGACAAGCGCGACTACATTGACGACAAGTCCCAGTCCCTGCGCTCCAAGCTGACCTACGAGCTCAACGACAGCTGGCAACTGCGCCATACCCTAGGGGTGTTCAAGCTCGACAGCGATTTCGACAACACCTACCAATATGGCTACAACGCGAAAACCGCAAAAGTGTTACGCCAACGCTGGCAGCAGGACCTGAAGACTCGCAACATCTACAACAACACCGAGCTGGAAGGCCGTTTCGACACCTTCGGCCTGGAACATCGCCTGCTCACCGGCATCGAGATCGGCAGCCAGCGCCGCGACCCGATCCTCTACAACGCTGCCACCTCCGGCCCCGGCAGCCAGGCGGTGCCCGCGGTGGACTTGTACAACCCCAATCCGTACCAGAGCCACACCGGCCGCCTGCAGGTGTCCAGCAACAACCACACCGAAGTACAAAGCCGGGCCCTCTACCTGCAGGACCAACTGCGCCTCAACGATCAATGGCAATTGCTCGCTGGCCTGCGCTTCGACAACTTCGATATCGAAACCACCAACCGCCGCACCGGGGTCTCCGACAGCCGCGACAGCCATAGCGTCAGCCCGCGCCTGGGGGTGGTCTGGACGCCACTGGAGCACCATTCGTTCTATGCCTCATGGAGCAAGTCGTTCTCGCCCGTGGGTGGCGGCCTGATCGGCATCACCCCGAACGCTGCCGGCAACGGCAACGACCTGAGCCCGGAGCTCACCCGGCAGAAGGAAGTCGGGGTCAAGAGCGACTGGCTCGACGAACGCTTGAGTACCACCCTGGCCGTGTATGAACTGGAACTCTACAACCGTCGTACCACCGACCCGCTCGACCGCAACATCGTCCTGCTTACCGGGCTGCAACGCTCCCGAGGCATCGAGCTGACCAGCAGCGGCAAGATCATCGGCAACTGGTACCTGCGTGGCGGCATCGGCTTGCAGGATGCCGTCGTGGTCAAGGACAACAACGGTTTCGAAGACAAGCGCGTGAATAACGTGGCCAAGCGCAATGGCAGCCTGTTCATCACCTGGAAACCTGAATTGGGCTGGTACGCCGAGACCGGCCTGACCCTGGTCGGCGACCGCTTCGCCGATAGCGCCAATACCGTGGTGCTGCCGGGCTACGGTCGCTGGGATGCCCTGGCCGGGTATCGGCACAAGGACTGGGATGTGCGCGCGGCGTTGAACAACATTGCCGATCGCGAGTACTACAGCTCCGCCACCAGTGCCTTCCAGATCCAGCCCGGGGATCCACGCAGCCTGGTGGTCACCGGTAACTACCGCTTCTAAAGAACAGGCAAAAAAAAGCGCCGCCCTCCCGGCAGCGCTTTTAACAATCCGTTGTCTTTCTATCCTTTCACCACATCCCACAATGCTTGCAGTTCCGCCTCGCTGAGCAATCCAGCGGGGTAACGCTCAATGATGATCCGGCGCGGATCAGGTTCCCTGATCTGACGCGTTCCATTGGACTTCAACCATTGCACCAGAACCTGCAGCGACTGGTTATTGACTGCCAAGGGATGCGCTACCCGCTCGCTGACACTATTCATTCCAGCGCTCTCTCCTGGTTCCTGAGCGGCCTAACTTATCCAAGGTTTATGACAGAACAACAGAGTTCCACATGTCTCAGAATCACCCCAGAACAGATACAAAAGCTGTGCCAATGTATCCAGCGCGCCAACAGACAAGCATGAAAAAGCCCGCAGACCTTCTGGGCTGCGGGCTCGTTGAGTGGTGTCAACGCTGGCGTCGGCTCACCTGTCTCAAACAATCGACAATTTCTGTTACAACGGCACTCAAACCCGCCGCGGTGCAGGCTGTTGTTGAGTAAGGCAATGGATATTCCCGCCCCCCAGTAACAGTTCACGCCCCGGCACCATCACCACTTCGTGTTCAGGGAACAGCGCCTGCAGGATGGCCTTGGCCTGGGCGTCCATCGGGTCGTCGAAACTCGGCGCGATGATCCCGCCATTGACGATCAGGAAGTTCACGTAGGAACCCGCCAGACGTACCGAAGGGTTGCGCTCCTGGGTACCGTCCACCGCGTCGACACCGGCACACTCCTCTTCGGTGGCGTACAGCGGCCCGGGAATCGGCATCTTGTGCACTTTGAAAGTGCGGCCCTTGGCGTCACGGGTATTTTCCAATACCTGCATGGCCGCCTGGCAGCGGGGGTAGTTCGGGTCCTGTGGATCATCGGTCCAGGCCAGCAACACTTCACCCGGGCGCACGTAGCAACAGAAGTTATCCACATGCCCGTCGGTTTCGTCGTTATACAGGCCGTCCGGCAGCCAGACGATCTGCTCCACCGCCAGTTGTTCACGCAGCACCGCCTCGATCTGCTCGCGGGACAGGTGCGGGTTGCGGTTGTGGTTGAGCAGGCACTCCTCGGTGGTGATCAGGGTGCCTTCGCCATCGACATGAATCGAGCCGCCTTCAAGCACGAAGCCCTCGGTGCGGTATTCCTGGCAACGCTCGATCTCCAACACTTTGCTGGCCACCTGTTCGTCACGGTTCCAGGGCGAATACAGTCCGCCTTCGAAACCGCCCCAGGAATTGAAGCCCCAGTGCACGCCGCGCACTTCGCCGCTGTCATTGATGACGAAGGTCGGACCGGTGTCACGCACCCAGGCGTCGTCGCTGGACATCTCGACGACCCGGATATTGGCCACGTCCAGGCGGACCCGGGCGTTTTCATACTGGGCCGCAGAGACTGCCACGGTCACCGGTTCAAAGCGTGCAATGGCCTTGGCCACTGCGGCGTGAGCGGCTTGGGCCGGCTTGCCACCCAGGCGCCAGTTGTCCGGGCGCTCGGGCCAGATCATCCAGGTCTGGGTCTGCGTTGCCCATTCAGCCGGCATGTAGAAACCGTCGGCGCGAGGCGTGCTGTGCAAAGTGCTCATAGTGTTCAGGACTCCAGGGAACCGTCGAGGGTTTTCAACGCGCCATAGAGGTTCGGACGGCGGTCACGGAAACTGCCCCAGGCGCTGCGGATGTGCTCGAGCTCGTCGAGGTCGAAACTGTGCACAAGAATACCTTCTTCGCTTTGGTTGAGCTCCTGAACCTTCTCGCCGAACTGGTTGGCAATGAAAGATGAACCATAGAAGGTGATGTCGGAGCCATCCTGCTCTTCATTGCCGATACGGTTGCTGGCGATCAGCGGCATCAGGTTGGCACCGGCGTGGCCTTGCTGCACACGCTGCCAGTGATCGCGAGACGAGATGCTCTGGTCGTGGGGCTCGCTGCCGATGGCGGTGGGATAGAACAGAATCTCCGCGCCTTGCAGGGCCATGCTGCGGGCGCACTCAGGAAACCACTGGTCCCAGCAGATGCCCACGCCGATCTTCGCGTAGCGGGTGTTCCACACCTTGAAGCCGGTATCACCCGGGTTGAAGTAGTACTTCTCGTGATAGCCGGGGCCATCCGGAATGTGGCTTTTCCGATAAATCCCGAGGTTGCTGCCGTCCGCATCGATGATCGCAATGCTGTTGAAGCGCGCGCGACCGGCCAGCTCGAAGAAGCTGATGGGCAGTACCACCTGCAGTTCCCTGGCGACTTTCTGGAAGTGCGCGATGGCCGCGTTGGCTGCCACCGGAGTGGCCAACTGCAGGTAGTCCGGGTTGGGTTTCTGGCAGAAGTACGGGGTTTCGAACAACTCCTGGATCAGGATGATCTGCGCGCCCTTGGCGGCGGCTTCCCGCACCAGCTTCTCAGCGGTTTCGAGGTTGGCTTCAAGGTCCCAGGAACAGGCCATCTGGGTAGCGGCGACGGTAACGGTACGGCTCATGGAGCAACTCCTGGGCAAATGCGCAGCGGTCGATGACAACGGATCGGAAAAGAGCCGGGCACGGTAGGACCCTACCCGACAACGGCCAATTTATATCCGATAAATATCGACTTTAGAAGCTTAAAAAATACATATTTAGTAAAACAACCAAAAAAAGACCGATAACCATCGGGATTATGCAACCCATTAGCCGGCTCACCGGCTAATGGGGACCCAAGGCCCGCGCCTAGAGATCTTCGCCCAGTACCTTCGACAGCATGTCGACGAAGAAGTCCACGCTCTGTCGGGTGGTGACCATCGGCGGCTTGATCTTGAGGATGTTCAGGTGATCGCCAGTGGGCTGCATGAAAATACCCAGCTGCCGCAGGCGATCGCACAGCAGGGTGGTTTCCTCGGTGGCCGGCTCCAGGGTCTGATGATTACGGATCAACTCCAGCCCCAGGTAGAAACCGGAACCGTGCACCGCGCCTACCAGCGGGTGAACATCCTTGAGTGCCTCCAAGCGCTGCTTGAAGTGCTCGCCGACTACCTGGGCGTTTTCCCAGAGCCGCTCTTCCTGCATCACATCCAGCACCGCAATGCCGATGCGACAACTGACCGGGCTGCCGCCTGATGAAGAGAAGAAGTAGCCCTCGGCCTCCAACGCCTCGGCAATTTCGCGCCGGGTGATCACTGCGCCCAGGGGCTGGCCGTTGCCCATGCCCTTGGCCATGGTGATGATGTCCGGCACCACGCCCTGCTCTTCGAACCCCCAGAAGAACTTGCCCATGCGCCCGTAGCCCACCTGGATCTCATCGGCGATACACACACCGCCACGGGCCCGGACCCGGGCATAAACCTCGCTCAGGTAGCCCGGTGGCAGCGAAATACCCCCGGCATTGCCATACACAGGCTCGCAGATGAAACCGGCCAACTGGCGGCCCTGCGCATCCAGCTTGTGCAGTTGCTGATCGACGCTGCGCAGGTACTGCGGGGTGCTGTCCAGCCCGCGGAACTCGCCACGATAAGTGTTGGGCGCCGTCACCGGGTGCACCCAGTCCGGGCGGCTGGTGAGGGCCTGGGGATTGTCGGCAATGGAGGTGGAGATCGCATCGGCCGCCACCGACCAGCCGTGATAGGCCTCCAGCACGCTGAGCGTGTCGCGCCCGCCGCTGTAGGCCCAGGCCAGGCGAATCGCCAGGTCATTGGCCTCGGTGCCGCTGTTGACCAGGAATACCCGGTCCATGGAGTCCGGCGCCAGGGCCAGCAAGCGCTCGGAAAACTCGGCGATGGCTGCATAGTGAAAGCGCGAGTTGGTGTTGAGCAGCGACCACTGGCGCGCGGCCTCGGCAGCCATGCGCGGATGACCATGCCCCAGCACCGCGACATTGTTGAGCATGTCCAGGTAGGAACGCCCCTGCATGTCGATCAGGTGATTGCGCCAGCCCCGCTCGATCCGTGGCGGGTCGACGTAATAGTGCTTTTGCGAGCGGGCAAAGCTGGCATCACGACGCTCCAGCAGAGCCTGTGGATCCAACTCCTGCTCGGCATCGCAGGCCAGTCCCAGCAGCGCCGCCGGAGAGGGGCACAAGGCCTGCCAGGCCGGGGCCCGGGAAGGCGTGCAGAACAGGGGTGGATCAAGCTCGGCAACTCGACACAACTGCACCTTGAGCCGGCCGTCGGCCGCCACTTCACCCAGCACCTGCCCCTTGACCAGGGCGGCGCCGGCTCGCAGCGAGGGATCGACGCCCCACAGGTGCATACTCAATGCCGGGCCATCCAGACGTAACAGGCCATTCTCGGCCCGGTGCAGGACCCCGGCAAACGGCGCCTCTACCGCGGTACCCGCCGGTACTTGCAACTGGACATGCAGAGGGCAGGTTTCCGGCTCCAGCGCACTGTCCGGGCAGGTGCGCGACAAACGGTATTGGCCGTAGCGGCTGGCAGCCAGGTCATGGGTGGCACCGGCCTCAGCCAGCAAACGATCGTCGATCCCGGGCTGCTCCCAGTTACCGGCTTCGAAGTGGGGGCTGAGCACTCCCAGGTCGATCAGGGCAAACTCGCGGCCCACCAGGCTTGGCAACAACGGAGCGAAGCCTTCACTGCCGATGGCCGGCAGTGACTGCCCGACGGCGCTGAGGATTGCCGCCTCCATCAGTTCGAACGCCACGGAGTTGGCGACCCGGAAGATCTCCCATTCATGAGTCAGATTGGCGCGCGAGTACTCGTTGCCAGGATCGATGCTGACCTGCTGCTCGCCACTGAGCACCAGTACCGCGGCCCGGGTCACGATCAATGGCCAGAGCGCCGCCAGCTCCGCAGGTTGCAACGGGTTCACCTGATGGTAGGCCTGGATCGCCGGCAGGATGCGCAGCGGATCGCCTTCGACGTGATGTAGCAATGCAGCGCAGGTTACCGACAGATCGGTGACACGCCAGGTGCGGATCAGGTCGCCGAAATCGATGACGCCCTGCAATTGCCAATGGCGCGCCGCATCCCGCTGGCAGACCACGTTGTCATCGGTAATATCCATATGGATCGCCTGCACCGGCAACCGCTCCAGCAGCGGCTGCAAACGGCGCTCGGCGTGTTGCGCGGCCGTGGCGATCAGGGCCTGTTGCTGCGGGTCCTCGACCACCGCAAGCAAATGCTCGATTAGCGCGGGGGCATGGCGAGCATCCCATTGCAGGGTGCGCTCGAGGCCCGGGTGCTGGAAATCCTCCAGGGCTCGGTCCATCTGCCCGCAGAGTCGGCCCAGGCTCGCCGCCAACTCCGGCCCCAGGTGTGGCAGGTGAGTCAGCGAGCGCCCGTCTATATAGTCCAGCAAGCGTACGTGCAGCGCTTGCCCGGCAATTTCCAGGGACAGCAGGTCCGCACCGCTTTTCGCCGCAATGACCTTGGGCACCCGCACTGCGCAGTGCTGCAGGTGCTTGAGGCCTGCGTGCTGTGCCTGCAATTCCAGGGTGGAGTAATCACCTCGACAGATTTTCAGGACAAAACGTCCCTGGGGGCTGTCGACACGAAAGTTGAGATCCTGCTGGCTACCCAGGGAATGCACGGTGGCGTGCAGGCCGTAATGGGTTTCCAGTATCTCCAGCGCTTGCTGCGCAGTGACCTGTGGACTGGGCAGGCTGGCACGGTGGATCAAGGTGGCGAGCAACATACAACGACCCCTGGAACTGTTATTGGCCGCTTATATCGCCACTGCGCAAGGCGATACGCAACCCCCTCGAAAGGTGACCGACCCAAAGAACTCCAGCAGGTCGTGAACGGTTCCCCACCAACATTCCACACACTTCTCGGACAAATCGCTCTGCAGTCCCTATTGCACCGCAAGCGCCGTGCCGACAAGCTATGCTGCATTGGTTGTAGTAAATGACCGTTTTAAGGATACAGGCCACCTCACATGCGCATTCTCGTCACCGGCGGAGCCGGTTTTATTGGTTCGGCCCTGATCCGCCACTTGATTGAGCACACGGAACACGAAGTGCTCAATCTGGACAAGCTGACCTACGCCGGCAATCTGGAGTCACTGCACAGTATCGCCAGCAACAGCCGCTACGAATTCGTCCAGGCCGACATCGTCGACCAGGCCACCGTCAGCGCCGTGCTGGCACGCTTCCAGCCCCATGCGATCATGCACCTGGCAGCCGAGTCCCATGTCGACCGCTCCATCGACGGGCCGGCCGATTTCATCCAGACCAATATCGTCGGCACCTACAGCCTGCTGGAGGCCACCCGTGCCTACTGGCATAAACTGCCCGAAGCGGAAAAGACCGCCTTCCGCTTCCACCACATCTCCACCGATGAGGTCTACGGCGACCTGCATGGCGTCGATGATCTGTTCACCGAAACCACGCCTTATGCACCCAGCTCGCCCTACTCCGCCAGCAAGGCCGCGTCCGACCACCTGGTCCGCGCCTGGCAGCGCACCTATGGCCTACCGGTGCTGATCACCAACTGCTCCAACAACTATGGCCCGTTCCATTTCCCCGAGAAGCTGATTCCACTGGTGATTCTCAACGCCCTCGCTGGTAAACCGCTGCCGGTCTACGGCAACGGCCTGCAGGTTCGCGACTGGCTGTATGTCGAAGATCACGCCCGGGCCCTGTTCAAGGTAGTGACCGAAGGCGTAGTGGGCGAGACCTACAACATCGGCGGCCATAACGAGCAGAAGAACATCGATGTAGTGCGGGGCATCTGCAGCCTGCTGGAAGAGCTCGCCCCGCAGAAACCCCAGGGGGTTGAACATTACGCCGACCTGATCACCTTCGTTCAGGACCGTCCCGGCCACGATCTGCGCTATGCCATCGATGCCGGCAAGATCGAACGCGAGCTGGGCTGGGTGCCGGAAGAAACCTTCACCAGCGGCCTGCGCAAGACCGTGCAGTGGTACCTGGAAAACCTGGAATGGTGCGGCCGGGTACAGGATGGCAGCTATCAAGGCGAACGACTGGGCTCCACCAACATCAAGGATATGATTGCATGATCAAAGGCATTGTTCTGGCGGGCGGCTCCGGTACCCGTCTGCACCCCATCACCCTCGGCGTTTCCAAGCAGCTGCTGCCGATCTACGACAAACCGATGATCTACTATCCGATCTCGGTCCTGATGCTGGCCGGTATCCAGGACATCCTGATCATCTCCACGCCTCAGGACCTGCCGCAATACCGCAACCTGCTGGGTGACGGCAGCCAGTTCGGGGTGCGCTTCAGCTATGCCGAACAGCCTTCGCCGGACGGCCTGGCCCAGGCGTTCCTGATTGGCGAAGCGTTCATCGGCAATGACCCGGTGTGCCTGATCCTCGGCGACAACATCTTTCACGGCCAGTACTTCGGCGAACAACTGCGCGATGCCGCCAAGCGCACCTCCGGCGCCACCGTGTTCGGCTATTGGGTCAAGGATCCGGAGCGCTTCGGGGTCATCGACTTCGACAGCGAGGGCCGTGCCCTGTCCATCGAGGAGAAGCCCAAGAACCCGAAGTCCAGCTACGCTGTGACCGGCCTGTACTTCTACGACAACGATGTGCTGCAGATCGCCAAGGAGGTCAAGCCCTCCCCCCGTGGCGAGTTGGAGATCACTGACGTCAACAATGCCTACCTCAAACGCGGTGACCTGCATGTGGAGCGTTTTGGCCGTGGTTTCGCCTGGCTCGACACCGGCACCCACGACAGCCTGCTGGAGGCCTCTCAGTATGTGCAGACCATCGAGCACCGCCAAGGTTTGAAGGTCGCTTGCCTGGAAGAGATTGCCTACGAGAATCGCTGGATCAGCCGTGAGCACCTGCTGGAGCGCGCTGCCTACTTCGGCAAGACCGGCTATGGCCAATACCTCTTCACTCTGGCCGGAGAGACCCAATGAACGTCATTCAGACTGAACTCCCTGGCGTCCTCATTATCGAACCCAAGGTCTTTGGCGACGAGCGTGGTTTTTTCTATGAAAGCTTCAATGCCAAGGCGTTCGAAGAAGCCACCGGCCTGAGCAAGCAGTTTGTCCAGGACAACCATTCACGCTCAGCCAAGAACGTCTTGCGCGGCTTGCATTATCAGATCGAGCACCCCCAAGGGAAACTTGTCCGAGTCATTGCCGGTGACGTGCTGGACGTGGCGGTCGATATCCGCCGCAGCTCGCCTAACTTCGGCCGCTGGGCCAGCGTCCGCTTATCCGCGGAGAACAACCGTCAACTATGGATTCCAGAGGGCTTCGCCCACGGTTTTGTGGTGCTCAGCAAGTTCGCCGAGTTCCTCTATAAAACCACCGATTACTACACGCCATCCGCTGAGCGTTGCATTCGCTGGGATGACCAGACTCTGGCTATCGATTGGCAGTTGCAGGGACTGCCAACACTCTCAACCAAGGACCAGAATGGCAAGAGTCTGAAAGAAGCCGACCTGTTCCCATGAACACTCCCCTGAAAACGCTCATCATTGGCCAGTACGGCCAAGTCTCCCGCGAACTGCAGCAGCGGCTCGGCGACCTGGGGGAGTTGGTAGTGCTTGGCCGTGACCAGTTGGACCTGAGTCACCCGGAGCAAATCCGCCAGCAGGTCCGGGCCATTCGCCCAGGCCTGATTATCAACGCCGCCGCCCATACGGCCGTCGACCAGGCCCAGAGCGAGCCTGACCTGGCCTTTGCGATCAACGCGGTTGCCCCCGGGATCCTGGCCCAAGAAGCCTTCGAGCTGGGCGTCCCGCTGATTCACTACTCCACCGACTATGTGTTCGATGGCAGCAAGGAGTCGCCTTATGTGGAGGACGACGAGCCCAATCCGCTGAGCGTCTACGGCGAGAGCAAGCTGGCCGGCGAGCGGGCCATCAACCTGGTGCAAGGACAACACCTGATCCTGCGCACCAGTTGGGTCTATTCCAGCCACGGCAAAAATTTCCTGCTGACCATGCAGCGCCTGCTGCAGGAAAAACCGGAGCTACGGATAGTGGCCGACCAGATCGGTGCACCGACCTGGGCCGGCACCATCGCCAACAGCACCCGGGCGCTGATTGAACGCTGGCGGGCTGGAGCGCCTGGCACCTGGGGCACTTACCACCTCACGGCCAATGGCGAGACGTCCTGGTTCGGTTTCGCCCAAGCCATCGGCGAGCAACTGCTGGCCATGGGCAAGCCCTGTGCGGTGCTCGAAGCCATTCCTTCCAGCGCCTATCCGACTCCGGCCCCCCGGCCACTGAACTCGCGCCTGGACTGCAGCCGCCTGGCCCGGGAGTGGGGAGTCATCCAGCCGGACTGGCACACCGCACTGCGCGAGTGTCTTGCCGAGCAGGGCTAGGGCTTTGTCCGAAAGCCCGCCTGACCGCGGGCTTTCGTGCATGACACTGGCATAATGCGTCTATCTCCATAGGCGCCGCTCCCATGACTGCACCCCTTCCCCGTCGTCCCCGCTGGCGCAGCCTGGCCTTGCTGGCGCTGTGCCTGGCGCCGTTGCTATGGCCGCTGGAACACCTGGCCGAGCGCTACTACCGCAACGAGCTGACCAGCCAGAACCGCCAGACCCTCGACCTCTACGTGGCCAACCTGCTGGGCACCCTGCACCGCTACGAAGTACTGCCGCAGATTCTTGGCGACCTGCCGGCGCTGCGCTCGGTACTGGGCGCCCCGGACGATGGCGTGAGCCAGGGCAACGCCAACCGCCTGTTGAAGAACATCAGCGCCCAGACCGGCGCCGAAGTCATGTACCTGATGGACACCAGCGGCAAAACCCTGGCGGCCTCAAACTGGGACAAGCACGACAGTTTCGTCGGCCGCAACTTCTCCTTTCGCCCCTATTTCAGCGAAGCCATGGCCGGGCGCCTCGGGCGCTTCTTCGGCCTGGGCACCACCTCGGCCAAACGCGGCTACTTCTTCGCCGCCGCGGTCCGCAATGGCGAAAAGATCCTCGGCGTACTGGTGGTCAAGGTCGACCTGGACCACACCGAAAGCCTGTGGGGCAAGACCCCGGAACAGCTGCTGATGACCGACCACAACGGCGTGGTGATCCTCACCTCGCGCCCGGAATGGCGCTTTCGCTCGACCCGCCCACTGAGCGAAGAGGAGCGCCAGGCCATCGTCGCCATCCAGCCCTACCCAACCCGCGATCCTCGGCCGCTGAACCTCGACCCCAATGCCTGGCTGACCCAAACCCAGCAGATCGAGGAAACGGGCTGGAGTGTCAGTATTCTTGCCCCACGCACCCTGATCGATCGCCCGGTGCGCACTGTGGTGGCGGTGGGCGCCGCGACGCTACTGGTGCTGATGCTGCTGCTCGGACTGATGATGCAACGCCGCCGCCACTATCTGGAGCGGATCGCCTTCGAAGCCAAGGCCCGCCGGGAGCTGGAAATGCGCGTGGCCGAACGGACCAGCGACCTGGAGAGCCTCAACCGGCGCCTGAAACAGGAAGTGCTGGAGCGTGAAACCGCCCAGCAGGAACTGGTGCGCGCCCAGGACAACCTGGTCCAGGCGGGCAAGCTCTCGGCCCTGGGCACCATGTCCGCGAGCATCAGCCACGAACTCAACCAGCCCCTGGCGGCGATCCGCAGCTATGCGGAAAACGCCGAAGTACTGCTCGACCACCAACGCACCGATGACGCCCGGGGCAACCTCAAGCTGATCAGCGAACTGACCGGACGCATGGCCTCGATCATCGCCCACCTGCGGGCCTTCGCCCGGCGCGATCACCACGCCCCGGAAAGCGTCGCCCTGCAACCGGCCCTGGACGATGCCCTGGCCTTGCTGGCCAAACGTCGCCGGGCCATGGAAGTGGAACTGATCCGCGACCTGCCGGCCGCCACCCTGTGGGTAGAAGCCGGGGAAACCCGCCTGCGCCAGGTGCTGGGCAACCTGCTGGCCAATGCCCTGGACGCCCTGACCGAAAAAGGCCCGCCGCGTAAACTCTGGCTGAGTGCCGAATCCACCGCCACGGGCGTCAATCTGTACATTCGCGATAACGGCCCGGGCTTCTGCATGGAAGCCCTGGGACGCGCCGGAGAGCCGTTCTACACCACCAAGACGCGGACCCAGGGACTGGGGCTGGGCCTGGCGATCTGCGACACCCTGATGCGCGCCTTCGGGGGTGAACTGTCGTTTGCCAACCACCGCGAAGGTGGGGCCCTGATCACTCTGCGCCTGCGGGCCGGGGCACCAGGGGTGAACCTGCAACCCTCCGAGGACCGCGGGGTATGAAGCGCTGCAACAGGCTGTGCAAGCTCTCAATCCACTGGCCCGAACCGGCGTTGCCGGCCCTGACACGACCTGGAAAGTGACCGATGACTCGTCCCGAGACCCTCGACCCTCAGCTGCAAGTGGTGTTGATCGATGACGATCCCCATCTGCGCCAGGCCCTGAGCCAGACCCTGGACCTGGCGGGACTCAAGGTGCTGTCCCTGGCTGAAGCCCAGGGCCTGGCCCCACGCCTGGAGCGGGACTGGCCAGGAGTGGTGGTCAGTGACATCCGCATGCCCGGCATGGACGGCCTGGAGCTGCTCAACCAACTGCATGCCCAGGATTCGGAACTGCCGGTGCTGTTGATCACCGGTCACGGCGATGTGCCCCTGGCGGTGCAGGCGATGCGTGCCGGTGCCTATGACTTTCTGGAGAAACCCTTCGCCAGCGATGCCTTGCTGGACAGTGTGCGGCGCGCCCTGGACTGGCGGCGCCTGGTACTGGACAACCGCAGCCTGCGCCTGGCCCTCAGCGACCGCCAGGAATTGAGCGCACGGCTGGTGGGCCAGTCGGCACCGATGCTGCGTCTGCGCCAGCAGATCGGCGCCTTGGCAGCGACCCGGGCCGATGTGCTGATCCTCGGTGAGACCGGCGCCGGCAAGGAAGTGGTGGCTCGCGCGCTGCACGACCTTTCGGCACGGCGCAACGGACCGTTCGTGGCGATCAACGCCGGCGCCCTGGCCGAGTCGGTGGTGGAAAGCGAACTGTTCGGCCACGAGCCGGGGGCCTTCACCGGCGCGCAGAAACGCCGCATCGGCAAGTTCGAGTTCGCCAACGGCGGCACCTTGTTCCTCGATGAAATCGAAAGCATGAGCCTGGATGTCCAGGTCAAGCTGCTACGCCTGCTTCAGGAGCGGGTGGTTGAGCGCCTCGGAGGCAACCAGCTGATCCCCCTGGACATCCGCATCATCGCCGCAACCAAGGAGGACCTGCGCCAGGCGGCGGACCAAGGCCGCTTCCGCGCCGACCTCTACTACCGCCTGAATGTCGCCCCGCTGCGCATCCCCCCCCTGCGTGAACGGGGCGAAGATGTACTGATGCTGTTCCAGCATTTCGCCGACGAAGCCAGTGCCCGCCACGGCCTGCCGCCCCAGGAATTGCAACCCGGGCATCGCGCCCTGCTGTTGCGCCACAGCTGGCCGGGTAATGTGCGTGAACTGCAGAACGCCGCCGAACGCTTTGCCCTGGGCCTGGAACTGGCCCTGGACCACCACGACCCCGCTCACGGCGCCGCTATCGCACCGACGGTGATCGAAGGCGGTCTGAGCGAGCAGGTGGAGCACTTCGAAAAGGCCCTGATCGCTGCCGAACTGGCACAGCCCCACAGCTCGATGCGCAGCCTTGCCGAAGCCCTCGGCATACCGCGCAAAACCCTGCACGACAAATTGCGCAAGCATGGCCTGAACTTCGCCGACGGCGGCAGCCATCCTGGCGATGAAGCCGAATGAGCCGCACCGTGACTCCCTTGACCCTTGAGGCCCATGCATGAACCGCGACAGTCGATACCTGGAATCCATCCTCCACCACGATATTCCCCTGACCCGGGACATGGGGCTGAAGGTGCTCGACTGGCAGGCGCAGCAACTGCGCCTGCAACTGCCCCTGGACGCCAACGTCAACCACAAGAGCACCATGTTCGGCGGCAGCCTGTACTGCGGCGCCGTACTGGCCGGCTGGGGCTGGTTGCACCTGCGACTCAAGGAGGAAGGGATAAATGACGGGCATATTGTCATCCAGGAAGGACAGATCAGTTACCCACTGCCAGTCACCGGCACTGCCGTGGCGATCTGTGCGGCCCCGGATGAAAAGACCTGGAAGAAATTTCTCTCGATGTACCAGCGCTACGGCCGGGCCCGGCTGACCTTGCACACCCGGGTGGTGAATGCGGGCCAGAATGAAGACGCCGTACGCTTTGCCGGCCAGTACGTCCTGCATCGCTGAGCCCATTGCCTATGGCAGGCCCCTACAAGACCCCGGAACGCGCATCCCTGTAGGAGCTGGCTTGCCAGCGAAGAGGCCCGCCCATGCGCGCAAGGCTCAAGGGCCCATTCGCCGGCAAGCCTGCTCCTACAAGACCCCGGAACGCACATCCCCGTAGGAGCTGGCTTGCCAGCGAAGAGGCCCGCCCGTGCGTGCAAGGCTCAAGGGCCCATTCGCCGGCAAGCCGGCTCCTACAAGACCCCGGAACGCGCATCCCTGTAGGAGCTGGCTTGCCAGCGAAGAGGCCCGCCCGTGCGCGCAAGGCTCAAGGGCCCATTCGCCGGCAAGCCGGCTCCTACAAGACCCCGGAATGCACATCCCCGTAGGAGCTGGCTTGCCAGCGAAGAGGCCCGCCCGTGCGCGCAAGGCTCAAGGGCCCATTCGCCGGCAAGCCGGCTCCTACAAGACCCCGGAACGCGCATCCCTGTAGGAGCTGGCTTGCCAGCGAAGAGGCCCGCCCGTGCGCGGGATGATCAGGAACGCGCCAGTTCCAGCAGTTTGCTGCGCCAGGGCGCCTTGGCCGGCAGCGCCAGGAAGAAGCCGTTGAGCAACGACTCCCGCGGCGGATAACAGAATGGCGAGCCCTGAAGATCCACCACCTCGCCCCCTGCCCCCTCGAGCACGCCCTGGGCTGCAGCCGTGTCCCACTGGGAGGTAGGTGCCAGGCGCGGATAACAATCCGCCGCCCCTTCGGCCAGCAGGCAGAACTTCAGCGAACTGCCGATATTGGCCAATTGCAACTCGCCCAGAGCCGCCCCCAGACCACTGAGCAGGTGCTCCTGCTCCGGGCTCGAATGGCGTCGGCTGGCCACCACGGTAAAGGCCTCACCAACGCCCGGCTGCTCACGCACCTGGATCGCTTGCGGCGGCTGCCCTTGATCAACGCGCCAGGCGCCCAGACCGGCGCCACCCAAGTAGCAACGACCATTGGTGGGCATTGATACCACACCGAATACCACGCGCCCCTGTTCGATCAGGGCGATGTTGACGGTGAACTCTTCACTGCCGGAAATGAACTCCTTGGTGCCGTCCAACGGGTCCACCAACCACCAGCGCTGCCAGCTGGCCCGAGTGGCCTGGGGAATGTCGGCGTCCTCTTCGGACAGCACCGGAATGCTCGGATCCAAGGCCGTCAGGCCGGCCACGATCAAGTGATGGGCCGCGAGGTCAGCGGCAGTCACCGGCGACTCGTCGGCCTTATGATTGACCGCCACGTCGGCGCGCCAGAACGGCAGGATCGCTTCACCGGCACGCAACGCCAGCTCCGCCACTGGTGCCAGCAAGGGATGGGGAAAATTCATCGAGATACTGCTCATGCTGGAAAAACTCCACGCTGGCTCAACAGGTCGCGGGCCAGGTACAGCGCAGCCAGGGCCCGGCCTTCAGTAAATTGCGGATTCTGCGCTAGGCTGACCAGCTCTCGCAGGTTGATCTTGTCGACCCGCATTGGCTCGGGCTCATCGCCCTCCAGGCGCTCCTCATACAGATCGGTGGCCAACACCACCTGGATCTTCTGGCTCATATAGCCCGGGGACAGTGACAGCTCGGTCAGGTGCTCCAGTTGCCGTGCGCCAAACCCGGCCTCTTCCTTGAGTTCACGCTCGGCGGCTGCCAGCACATCTTCCCCGGGTTCGATCAGGCCCTTGGGCAGGGACAACTCGTAGGCATCGGTGCCACCGCAGTATTCTTCTACCAGCACCGCGTGCTCCGCATCGAGCATCGCCACGATCATCACCGCACCGTAACCCGCACCCTTGCCCACCAGGCGTTCATAAGTGCGCTCTACGCCATTGGAGAACCGCAACTGCACCTCTTCGACACAGAACAGACGACTGGTGGCGACGATCTCGCGGGCAAGTACGGTGGGTTTCTGGCGCATAACGGGCTCCTTGGCGATAGCGGGTTACTATACAGCCTGTTTGAAAGTGACTGGGTTGCAGATTGCAGGAGCACAGCCCCGCTCCAACACCTATTGTTTACTGCGTGTGACCGCCTTGTGCAGAGTGGCTTTCCTCTATCCTTCCAGTGACCGGTTCCCCCTGCCTCACTGACCTTGTCGACCCTGCCGGTCGGCTGTTTTCTTACCGCTGGAGAAGTGTTCAATGGCCCTGCTGCCCTGGCGCGATATCGATACCGTCCTGTTGGATATGGACGGCACCTTGCTGGACTTGCATTACGACAACCATTTCTGGATGGAGCACCTGCCCCAGCGCTACGCCGAGTTGCACGGGGTCAGCCGGGCCATGGCCGAGCTGGAACTGCAACCGCTGTTCGAGCGTAACGCCGGTCAGTTGCAATGGTATTGCCTGGATTTCTGGAGCGCCGAGCTGAAGCTGTCGCTGCGCGAGCTGAAGCTGGAGACAGCCCACCTGATCGCCCTGCGTCCGGACGCCGACACCTTTCTCGCGGCGATCAGACAGGCCGGCAAGCGGGTGATCCTGATCACCAACGCCCACCGTGATTCCTTGTCGTTGAAGCTGGAACGGATTGAACTGGCGCCATACTTCGAGCGCCTGATCAGCTCACACGATTACGGGTTCCCCAAGGAGAACCCGCAATTCTGGGATGCGCTGCAGGCCGACATCCGATTCGACCCGGCCCGCAGCCTGTTCATCGATGACACCTTGCCGATCCTGCGCAGTGCGCGGGACTTTGGTGTGGCGCAGTTGCTGGCGGTGAGCCAGCCGGACAGCCGCAAAGGGCCGAAGGACACGGCGGAGTTCGCTGCAGTGAAAGGCTACCGGGAGTTGATCGAAGGGCTGTGACACCACTCGCGGGCAAGCCCGCTGCTACTCCCGGCAACCACTGGCCGGTTACTCGGGAATACGCAGGACCTGCCCCGGGTAGATCTTGTCCGGATGAGACAGCAGCGGCTTGTTGGCCTCGAAAATCTTGTTGTACTTGTTGGCGTCGCCGTACTGCACCTTGGCGATCGCGCTCAGGGTGTCGCCCTTCTTCACGGTAACGAACACCGCCGACACCACCACTGGACCGGTCACGCTGATCTGGTCCTCAACGGACTCGACACCGGCGATGTTGCCCAGGGCCAGGAGGATCTTTTCCTTTTCTTCCTGGGTTGCCACTTCACCGCTTACGATGACCTTGTCACCCTCCACGGTGGCATGAACATTGGGATTGCCCAGGCCGACCTTGGCGATGTGCTCCTTGAGTTGCTCACTGGCATTGGCATTACCCGGGGTTACCAGACCGATCAGTTTTTCACCGGCTTCTTTCACAAAGCTGAAAAGACTCATGTCACACACTCCTTGGTTGATAGATCCAGACGCGAAAGACTAGACCAGCATGGCCCCATGAGGTTCCCAAGCGACCAGTGACTCAAGGTCGCACAGGCGCGGTAGAATCCCGGCCTTTTGGCGTTCTGGAGCGAAGATGGACCTCAAGCAGCTGAAATTCCTCATCGCCCTCGACGAAACCCGCCACTTCGGCCAGGCCGCCGCGCTCTGCCATATCACCCAGCCGACCCTGTCCATGCGCCTGCGCAGCCTCGAGGAAGAGCTCGACCTGCAGTTGGTCAACCGCGGCCAGCGCTTCGAAGGCTTTACCGCCCCTGGCGAACGGGTCCTGGCCTGGGCCCGCACCGTCCTCAGCGCCTACGACGGGTTGCTGGCCGAAGCCGCTGCCTGCCGGGGCAACCTGGTGGGCACCCTGCGCCTGGGGGTGGTGCCGTTGTCGAGCTTCGATCCATTGCCATTGATGCAGCGCCTCCACGCCGAACACCCGAACCTGCGTTTCGAGCTGTCGTCGCTGAGTTCGGAGCAGATTCTCGAGCAACTGGCGAGCAACCGCCTGGACCTCGGGGTGTCTTACCTGGAGCGCCTGGACAGTGAGCACTTCGACTCACTGACCCTGGACCCGACCCACATGGGCCTGCTCTATGACCAGCGACACTTCAGCTTCGGCGAGCAGCCCCTGAGCTGGGAGTCGCTGATCGAGTTACCCCTGGGCCTGCTCACCAGCGGCATGCACTTTCGCCAGTCCATCGACCACAACTTCCACATACGCGGGCTTCACCCACAGCCGGTGTTGCAGACCGACGCCGTCCATCAGTTGGTGCAGATGGTCCATGGTGGCCTGTGCTGCGCAATCATGCCCCTGAACAGCGGCCTGGAGGCGCTGACCGAGCACCTGCGCCTGCAACCCATCGAAAATGCCCAGACCCTGGCCCGCCTGGGCCTGATCATGCGGCGCGCCGCGCCGCGCTCAGCCCTGGCAGAAGCCTGCTTCGCCCTGTATCAGAAATCCTTCAGCGGCTCTTGATCGACGCCATCTATCAAGGGATCAGTACTAGCAATTAGACGCGACAGATTGCCGCGCTTAGTCTTGGGCCCCGATAGGCGCCGGCCCCGCAATCAATGCCAAATGCCGGGCCTGCGCGGCACCAGCCCTTGCAACGCGCACACCGGCGCTCGCCGCCAGCCAGACCCACAGCACCCCTGAGCGCTCGCAAGCGGATAGCACCCGCCTGGCCGTGCTATGGCCGCGTCATCACCGCCCCAACCTTGTCCACCTGCCGCAGAACAGTGCGCCGCGGGTCCACAGCCCCGCTATGGAGAGTCGCCCGTGAGTACACACAACCAAGCCGATCAGAAACCCGTTGCCCGCTACAAGCCCTACAAGGGTCCTGCCGGTGGCTGGGGTGCCCTGATCAGCGTGGCCCAGGCCTGGCTGACCAGCGACAACGCCCTGAAGAACCTGCGCATGATGCTCAAGACCAACCAGAATGGCGGCTTCGACTGCCCGGGTTGTGCCTGGGGCGACTCGCCGGAAAGCGGCCTGGTCAAGTTCTGCGAGAACGGCGCCAAGGCAGTGAACTGGGAAGCCACCAAGCGTCGGGTGGACGGGGCGTTCTTCGCCAAGCACAGCGTCACCTCGCTGCTGGAACAGAGCGACTACTGGCTTGAGTACCAGGGCCGGCTGACCGAGCCGATGAGCTACAACGCCGCAACCGATCGCTACCAACCCATCAGTTGGGAGCAGGCTTTCAGCCTGATCGCCAAGCATCTGCACAACCTGCCAAGCCCGGGCATGGCCGAGTTCTATACCTCGGGCCGGGCCAGCAATGAAGCGGCCTATCTCTACCAGCTGTTCGTCCGCGCCTACGGCACCAACAACTTCCCCGACTGTTCGAACATGTGCCACGAGGCCAGCGGCGTGGCCCTGGCGCAAAGCGTTGGCGTCGGCAAAGGCACCGTGACCTTCGATGACTTCGAGCACGCAGATGCGATTTTCGTCTTGGGCCAGAACCCCGGCACCAACCATCCACGGATGCTCGAACCACTGCGTGAAGCAGTGAAGCGCGGCGCCCAGGTGGTGTGCATCAACCCGCTGAAAGAGCGCGGCCTGGAACGTTTCCAGCACCCGCAAAGCCCCATCGAGATGCTCACCAACGGCAATCGCCCAACCAACACCGCCTACTTGCGCCCAGCCTTGGGCGGCGACATGGCGCTGCTGCGAGGCATGGCCAAGTTCCTTCTGCAGTGGGAGCGCGACGCGCAGAAAACCGGCGCCCCAGCGGTGTTCGACCACGACTTCCTCAACGCTCACACAGCTCAGGTGCTCGACTACCTGGGCAGCATCGACGACACCCCGTGGGCGCATATCGTCGAGCAGTCCGGCCTGGCCCTGGTAGAGATTGAACAAGCGGCGCGCATGTACGCCAAAAGCAAGAACGTGATCATGTGCTGGGCCATGGGCATCACCCAGCACCGCCACTCGGTGCCGACCATCCAGGAAATCGCCAACCTGATGCTGCTGCGGGGCAACATCGGCAGACCCGGCGCCGGCCTGTGCCCGGTGCGCGGCCACAGCAACGTGCAGGGCGACCGCACCATGGGCATCAACGAACGCCCACCGCTGGCCTTCCTCGACTCCCTGGAACGACGCTTTCAGTTCAAGGTGCCCAGGGATGAAGGCCACAACGTGGTCGAGGCGATCCACGCGATGCTCGAAGGGCGCTCCAAGGTGTTCATCGGCCTGGGAGGCAACTTCGCCCAAGCCACCCCGGACAGCCCGCGGACCTTCCAGGCCCTGAACAACTGCGACCTCACGGTGCAGATCAGCACCAAGCTCAACCGCAGCCACCTGGCCCACGGCAAGGACGCGCTGATCCTGCCGTGCCTGGGACGTACCGATATCGACCAGCAGGCCGGTGGTCCACAAGCGGTGACCGTGGAGGACTCTTTCAGCATGGTCCACGCTTCCAACGGCCAGTTGCAGCCTCTGTCGTCGCTCATGCGCTCCGAGCCGTGGATCGTCGCGGGCATTGCCGCCGCGACGCTGGGTACTCAGCCGGTGGACTGGAACTGGCTGGCAGCGGACTACGGGCGCATCCGCGACCTGATCGCCGACACCATTCCCGGCTTCAAGGACTTCAACGAACGGCTCAAGCACCCAGGTGGTTTCTACCTGGGCAATAGCGCTGGTGCCCGCCAGTGGAACACGCCGTCGGGGCGCGCCAACTTCCGCGCCAACCTGCTGCCCAAGGACCTGGTCCATGAGCGCACCCGGGCCACCGGCCAACTACCGGACCTGATCCTGCAATCAATGCGTTCCCATGACCAGTACAACACCACTATCTACGGCCTCGATGACCGCTATCGCGGGGTCAAGGGCCAGCGCGACGTGCTGTTCGCCAACGAGGCGGACATCATCCGCCTGGGCTTCAAGCCGGGGCAGAAAGCCGACATCGTGTCCTTGTGGGATGACGGCCGCGAACGCCGGGTCAAGGGTTTCACCCTGCTGGCGTTCGATATTCCGGCGGGCCAGGCTGCGGCCTACTACCCGGAGGTGAACCCCCTGGTGCCATTGGAAAGTACCGGTGACGGCAGCCACACCCCGACGTCGAAGTTCATCGCCATCCGCCTGGAGGCGGCCAGCGACAGCGGCCTGATCATGGCTCGTTCGGCCTGATCCCTGGCTTGAGGGCCTCTTCGCTGGCAAGCCAGCTCCTACGCTTGACAGGGCGGTCTTGAATCGCGGGCACAAAAAAGGCCGCTTTTAGATAAAAGCGGCCTGTCCGAAGTAGCTAAAGACCTGCAAAAACCACTTAAGTTCCGCAATCAAAACAATAGGTTACGAGATTGTGTACAACTCGTGCTATTCGTCGGATTTCGTTTGTAAGCATTGCGGTACAGCCTCAGGATCGCGCCGTCATCCCTTTGAGGCTCCCCTATGAAGTTCTCCTCGATTCTCTTGTTGTCCCTTGGCCTGATCAGCGGCGTTGCCACTGCCGGCGGCACTACTGAAGCAGGTGTGGGCGGCGCATTGGGCGGGGTTCTAGGCTCGGTGGTCGGCCAGCAGATCGGCGGCAATACCGGCTCGGCCATCGGCGCAGCCTTGGGCGGCGCGGGCGGCAGTGCGGTGGGTGCCGACAAACGCAGCCGTGGCCAGGCGGCCATTGGTGGCGCTCTGGGCGCAGCCGGCGGCAACGTCGTGGGCCGCAGCATGGGCGGCAACACCGGCAGTTTGATCGGCGCAGCGGCAGGTGGTGGCGCCGGCGGCGCGCTGGGCAACTACATGGGCAATGAAAGCGCCCGTGAAGATCGCAACTACCGAGGCCGTGATGACCGTCGCTACTACCGCGACGACCACCGTGGCCGTGGCCATGCCTATGGGCATCGCAAGCATCGTCACTATCGCGACTGATCACCGCCGTAGTCGCGACAATCCCGGGCCACGCTGCTCGAAGGGCCTTCCGAGGCCCTTGACGGTACAGCGTCTCCTACAAGCGCGGGACCGCCCCACCGATCGCACCACCCGTCTGACTCATGCCACCAGCAAGTCTTCCAGGGCCGCCCGCAATGCGGGCGGAATCGGCACCGGCTGGTTCGAGGCACGATCCACGAACACGTGGACAAAACGCCCCGCCGCACAGGCATCCGCGTCTCCCGTCTTGAACACCGCCAGTTCGTATTGCACCGAACTATTACCCAGCTTGCCGACTCGCAAGCCGATTTCGATACGCTCGGGAAAGGCGATGGAGGCGAAGTAGTCGCAGGCCGAGCTGACCACCAATCCCACCACCTCGCCATCATGGATATCCAGGCCGCCCTGCTCGATCAGGTAGGTGTTCACCGCCGTGTCGAAGAAGCTGTAGTAGGTAACGTTGTTCACATGGCCGTAGAGGTCATTGTCGTGCCAACGGGTAATGATTGGCTGGAAGTGACGATAGTCACCGCGTTGCGGCATAGGCTCGGACATCAGGGCTCTCTCCCATCGATTGAAGGCGGGACGATCGGTTGATCGCCCAGCAGATACCCCTCGCACCACTCCCGCACAGCGGCGTAAGGATAATCCTCCAGCGCAGCGAAACCGGGAATGCTCCGCGCCTTGAGTTTGGTGAACAGCGGCACGCTGATGCCACAGAGGAAGCGCGTCAGCCGCTCCGCCCCGGGCACATCTCCCGTGTGCTGTTGGTGCCTGTGGATAAAGTCGCCACACAGGCCATTGAAGTTTTTATCCACAAGCGCCGGCAAAACCGGAGGCTCCGGCAAGCGCGCCACTTGGCCATGACAGACCGAGCAGTGCCCGCAGCGCCGAGGGGCCTGCTCATCGGCAAAGTACTGCGCCAGGCGAAAGCCCAGGCATTGCTCGGTGGCGAACAGGTCGAGCATGGCGTGGATCCGCGCAATTTCGCCAGCCTCATGCCGGGTGAAGTATGCGTGCAGATCCGCACTCAAGGCCGCCGCATCGAAGTCCGTGCGCAACAGGCTGTAGACCTCGGTCATCTGCTTGCTTTCCAACTCCACCCAGCCCTTTTCCTGGAAGTAATCCAGTGCCTTGACCACCCGGTTGCGCGGCGCCTGGTACTGCTCGTAGAGCGCGTCGAAATTCACCGTGGCCCAGGTCCGCGCACGGCTGGAGGTGTGGATGACGGCTTCGACAAAGTCTCGCCGCTCACCTTCGAAACGCGCCAGCAGGGCCTCCGGCTCCAGAAGGAACTTAAAGCGGTACTCGGCGAAATAGGCGTAACGCGGAGCGATCAGGCCACGCAGCTCCAACTGCACCAGCAAGGTCTTGAGCGGCAGTTGGCGAATGTTGCTCTGGTCCGCCAGTGGGCCGAGCAGGAACTCCCACTGCCCTTCCGCCACCGATGCCTGCAGTTCATCCAGCACGCAGCGGATGCCGCTCAGCTCCGGGGTGTCACCATAGACGAAGTTCTCCAGCACGTTGAGGCTGTCGCGGTTAGCCAGCACCAGGCAGTCCGAAGGCTGGCCGTCACGCCCGGCGCGGCCAATTTCCTGGCTGTAGTTCTCGATGGACTTGGGCAGGTCGAAGTGCACCACATTACGGATGTCGCTCTTGTCGATGCCCATGCCGAAGGCAATGGTGGCGACGATGCAATTGCTCCGGCCCTCCATGAAACGCCGCTGGATCGACTCACGCTGCTCATGGGGCAGGCCGGCGTGATACGCCTCGGCAGCGATGCCCTGCCGGCTCAGGTGCTCGGCCACCTGCTCGGCGGTCTTCTGCAGGGTCACATAGACGATGCTGGGCTGACCGGCCCGCTCGCCCATCCACTGCACCAGGCGCCGGCGCTTGTCGGCACCGCGCACCGGCTCCACCAACAGGTTGAGGTTGGGCCGGTAGAAGCCGGTAGTCACCACATCGGTGGCGGCAATGGCGAACTTGCCCTGCATGTCGGCGATCACCTTGGGGGTGGCCGTGGCCGTCAACAACAGGACCTGGGGAATGTTGAACTGGCGCTGGTAGTCCGGCAATTTCAGGTAGTCGGGCCGGAAGTTGTGACCCCACTCGGAAATGCAGTGCGCCTCATCCACCACCAGCAGGGAGATGGGTACCTGCTGCAAAAAGTTGCGAAAGCGTTCGTTCTTCAAACGCTCCACGGAGATCATCAAGATCTTCAGTTCCCCGGAGCGCGCCCGGGTCATGACCTCGTTGGCGTCATCCCGGCTCTGGGCCGAATCGATGCTGGCAGCAGCGATGCCGTGACGCTGCAGGAAGGCCAATTGGTCTTGCATCAATGCCAGCAACGGCGAGACCACCAAGGTCAGGTGCGGCAACAGCACGGCCGGCAACTGATAGCACAGCGACTTGCCGGAACCGGTGGGAAAGATCGCCGCCGCCGAGCGCCCGGCCAGCACCGCGCTGACCGCCGCCTCCTGGCCAGGGCGAAACTGTGGATAACCGAAGACCTGTTCGAGGGTGCTGTGCATAAGGGTCACTCCTTTGACCGCTGACCGGTCATTCAAGACTAGCGTGACGGGTCGGCGGGTCGAGAAAAGGTCGCGGGAAAAGGGCTACTGGATGATACCGGTGAGGGTGCTCCGCCGCTTGCCGGCGAAGCACCGCAGAACCTAGCGCAGGCTTCGGCAGTCCAGCCAGTGCACGCCATTGTGCCGATTGTTCTCGACCAGCACCGGCACTGCCTGAGCCGCCTTGGCGTGGGTGTCATGGAACAGGATGATGCCGCGCCGCCAGAGCAGCATCAGCGTCTGTACCCGCTGGGTAGCGGCCCCAGCGCTGATTTTCTTGCTCCAGTCTTGGGAGTCGATGTTCCACAGCATCAGTTGTTGCCCCTGGGCCTTGAAGAACCCGGCGCTATCACTGCGACGCTGCCCATAAGGCGGACGAAACAGCGGCAAGTATTCATCCGCCAGGGTGCGGCTGGCCAGGTTCGCGCTGTGGATCACCGAATTCTGCCACTCGCTCCACGAGGAATGGGATTTGTGTTCCCAGCCATGTACGCCCACGCATTGGCCGTCGTATAGCGTCTGCATCTGCTCTGCCGAAGATTGACTCAGGCGCACCTGAAACGAGTCCCCCAGGACAAAAAACAGGCTATGCAGATCGTGGCCCCGCAGCACATTGACCAGTTCATCCGTGTGCCCGCCACGGAGGCTCGGACCGTCGTCGAAGGTCAGCAGAAACTGTCGGTCCGCCAACTCATCTCCCAGTTTCTCGGCCGGGTCAAAACGTTGAATTTCACTGCTGACCGTTGGGAACAGGGCTGCCAGTCGCAGTTGCTCGTTCAGATATTGCTGATGGAACTGAGCACTGGCCTGAGCCCAAGCACCGTAGGTGGATTTGCTCTCACCGGTGAAACTGGCCACCAGTTGCCGCAGCTCCCCGAGGTTGCGCACCGGCAGGCAGAACGGTGCACCGTCGCAGTCCTGGCTGGCCAGTCGGTAGTTGCCCAGCAGCAGTTCCCAGAAGCGTTGACGTACCTGGTTGAGCGACTTGAGGTGCAGTTGCCGGACTCCAAGCCGCTGCTTCAAGGCCTTCTCGTCCAATGCCTCACTGGCCAGCAAGGCCTTGCCGAACATCAGAATCTCCCCCCGTGAGGCGGTGTCGAAATCCGCCGCGCTAGTCAGAGGGTTCGGCCAGCCACTGCGGTCGATGGTGGCGAAGACCAGCGGCCCGGCTGCCTGGGCCACGCCCGCGGACAGGCACAGCGCCAGCAGCCAGGGGAAAACACGAATTCGCATATCAACCTCCATAAATGCACAACGCGCCACTGCTGGCGCGTTGTGGAGATAACTTCTACCTGTGTGATCAGCGGGTCTGTAGCCGCTCTATCGCCTTGTCATAGACCTCATTGGCCTTTTGCTCCCTGGCCTTCTGGTAATGCTCCAGGGCCGTGGGCAACAAGCCGGCGTCTTCGTAGATACGTCCCATGTCGTAATAGGCGCTGGCGCGCACTGTGGACGCCGCCGGGCCACTGGCCAGGGCAATGGCCTGACGGTCGGCGACAATCGCCTCGTCCGGCCGGCTGTTCTTGCGCAACGCCAAGGCCAGGTTGCTGTAGGCCTGGGCGTAGTTGGGGTCCATCTCGATGGCGTACCGGTAGTAGATGGTCGAACCACCGAAGTCGCCCTTGCGGTAGCGTTCCTCGCCTTGCTGGTTGAGGCTCTTGGCATCCACCGGCCCGCTGTCCTTGGCCACCACCTGGTCGATCGACTTGGCTGGATCGAGCAAGACGTCCAGGTCATTCATCACCGAGCCTGGCTCCAGATTGCTTTGCAGCACCCGATCGATGTCCTGCAAGCGGCCATCGGCGGTCAGGCGAAAGACCGCCCACAGATTGCCCTGGCGATTCTGCGGCACCTGATAGCTGCGCATCAGCGTCGGGCCTCTATAGACGTCGACCCGTGCCTGACTGCGGCCCAGGCGCAGGGAGTCGGGGTTGTTGCCGTTGGTGAAGTCATGCACGGCAAAGACGTAGTTGTCACCGGGCAATGGCTCGTCGATGGTGACGGTTTCCGGGCCATGGCTGTCACTGCTTTCAACGTCCAGGCGGGTTCCCGGCCCCTTGCCGGTGGCGAAAAACAGCAGCTTGTGGGGATAGGCCAGATACGCATCGAGGTCCTCCCCCGGCGCACTCCAGCTCAGCACCACGCGCCGGCTGTCAGGGTTGGCCAACACCGGGCTCAAGGCATAGTTCAAGCCCAGGCACGGACACTTGACCCGCAGGTCGGCGTAGCCAAGCTTGCGAATCAGCAGCTCGCTGGTGGGAGCCTCGACAACGTCCGTCGCCAGGCTCAGTCGGCCCTGGGCGTCAGTCCGCCCGGAACTCTTGAGCGTGCCTTGCTGCACCAGCACTTCGGCATCGGCGAGCACGCCGCCCTTGACCACCGCGTCCAGTACTACGATCGACAACGACTGGGCCTGTGCTGCACTCGCCACCAGCCCCAGCCACAACCCCGCCACCAGGCGCAAAACTGCCATAACAAAATCCCTGTAGATGAAGATGGCCGAAGCGCTGTCCCAGCCCATCCGCCAGCGGCGAACCATACACAGTTTTGCCCGCCAATGCTCGGCCCGGGCCCGCTAAATCGCCGTACACTAAAGCCTCCACGATCAGCGAACGAACCTCGAACATGCACCTGGCCTCCGATTTTCCCGACGATGCGACCATGCGCCAACTGATGCAATTGCTGCATGAGGAAATCGGCTTGCCCGAGCGCAAGACCCTGCGCCTGAGCACCGCGATCAACCTCGACCTGGGCTGCGACGGCGCCGATGCCCGGCATTTGCTGCAGGCCCTGGAAGAGCAATTCGTGATCGACTTTGTCGACTTCGACAGCTATCGCTACTTCCAGCCCGAAGGCTACGATGTGTCCCTCAAGCGCCGCGCCAAGGGCCGGGGAGACAAGCTCCCGCTGACCATTGGCATGCTGTACCGGGCGCTCAAGGAGCAACGCTGGGACACTCAGGAGCTGGAAGGCCTCTAAGGTTCACGGCAGTACACAAGGAAATGCCGTGGACGTACTGATGGGTCTGCTCGCCGCCCTGCTCTGGGGCGTCACCGATTTTCTCGTGGGCCTCAACGTCCGCGCCGTGGGCGTGAAACGCGCGGTGTTCTTCAGCCAGGCCCTGGGCTTTACCTTGATGTGCCTGCTGCTGGCGGTCTTCCCCGCCTTCCTCCTCAAGGCCATGACCGCCCCGCTGGAGGTCTGGCTGATGGGCGTGGTTGCCGCGGCCTTTATCGTCTCTGGCGCCCTGGCCCTGGGCAAGGCTTTTGCCCTGGGCAAAGCCTCCATCGTCGCGCCATTGGTGACCTCCTACGGCGTAGTCACCACCTTGCTGTCCTGGGCCAGTGGCGAACAGATCAACCTGATCCAGCTGCTGTGCATCCTCGTATGCGTGGTCGGCGTGATCTTCTCCGGCATCCACCCCGGGCCCAAGCTGCCCCACAGTACCGACGCCGGCCGCTCGATCTTCTACGCCCTGTTGTCGGCGACCCTGTACGGCACCAGTTTCTGGCTGCAGGGCCGCTACACCCTGCCGCAACTGGGGCCGATCGGCATGCTCTGGCTGGGGTATGCGGTGGGCAGCAGCGTGATGCTGCTGATGGTGCTGAAAATCGCGGACGGACTGAAAATTCCGCCGTTGAAAAACTGCGGCCTGCTGGCCTCCACCAGCCTGATGAACCTCGGCGCCTTCTTCGCCTTTTCCTGGGGCGCCATGAGCGGCTCGGTGTCGGTGGTGACGGTGATCAGCACCCTGTCCGGCGGCATCGCCGCGGTGCTGGGCTATGTGTTCTTCAAGGAGCGGTTGTCGCCGCTGCAGGTGACGGGAGTGGTGCTGGTGTTGGCTGGAGCGTTAGTGCTGCACCTGAAGACGTAAGCCTCCTACAGCAGCCGCTAGAAGATTTCCAGCGCACAAAAAAGCCGCCCCGAAAGGCGGCTTTTTTACTTCTGGTCGAGGCTTACAGCTTCGGACCAGCAGCCTTGATCGCGTCGCTCACGTCGAACTTCTTGAAGTTCTCGGTGAACAGGCCAGCCAAGGCCTTGGCCGCTTCGTCGTAGGCGGCTTTGTCAGCCCAGGTGTTGCGTGGGTTGAGCAGGCCAGTCTCGACGCCAGGAACGGCTTTTGGCACGTCCAGGTTGACGATGTCCAGGTGCTCGGTCTCGGCACCGATCAGCGCGCCGCTCTGGATCGCTGCGATCACGCCACGGGTGGTGGGGATGTTGAAGCGCTTGCCAACGCCGTAGCCACCGCCGGTCCAGCCGGTGTTGACCAGGTAGACCTTGGAGCCGAAGCCGCGGATGCGCTTGATCAGCAGCTCTGCGTATTCGCCAGCCGGACGCGGGAAGAACGGTGCGCCGAAGCAGGTGGAGAAGGTCGACTTGATGCCCGAGCCCGAACCCATTTCAGTCGAGCCCACCAGCGCGGTGTAGCCGGACAGGAAGTGGTAGGCGGCTTGTTCTTCGCTGAGGATCGACACCGGTGGCAGTACGCCGGTCAGGTCGCAGGTCAGGAAGATCACGGCGTTAGGCTCGCCACCGAGGTTCTTCGGTGCACGTTTTTCGATCAGCTCGCGCGGGTAGGCGGCGCGGCTGTTCTGGGTCAGGCTGTCGTCGGCGTAGTCGGCCTTTTTGTTGGCATCGAGTACGACGTTTTCCAGGACCGCGCCGTGCTGGATGGCTTTCCAGATCACCGGCTCGTTCTTCTCCGACAGGTCGATGCACTTGGCATAGCAACCGCCTTCGATGTTGAACACCACGCCAACGCCCCAGCCGTGTTCGTCGTCACCGATCAGGTAACGGCTTTCGTCGGCCGACAGGGTGGTCTTGCCAGTACCCGACAGGCCGAAGAACAGAGTCACGTCGCCTTCTTCGCCCATGTTGGCGGCGCAGTGCATTGGCAGCACGTCCACAGCCGGCAACAGGAAGTTCTGTACGGAGAACAGGGCTTTCTTCATTTCGCCAGCGTAACGCATGCCCGCGATCAGCACTTTCTTGGCCGCGAAGTTGAGGATCACGGTGCCGTCGGAGTTGGTGCCGTCACGCTCAGGTTCGCAAACGAAGTTCGGTGCATTGAGGATCTGCCATTCACCCTTGCCACCGGCGTTGTATTGCTCGGGGTTGATGAACAGGCAACGGCCGAACAGGTTGTGCCAGGCAGTCTCGGTGGTCATTTTCACTGGCAGGTAGTGAGCCGGGTCGGAACCTACATGCACGTGGGAAACAAAACGCTCGCGCTCGCCCAGGTAGGCTTCAACGCGGTCCCACAGGGCGTCGAACTTGGCGGCCGGGAACTTGCGGTTGATTGGGCCCCAGGCAATAGCGTCCTGGGTGCTGGGCTCTTCTACGATGAAACGATCCACTGGCGAACGGCCGGTACGATGACCGGTGCGAACCACCAGAGCGCCGGTATCGGCAAGCTCGCCCTCACCGCGGTTCAGGGCTTCTTTGACCAGATCATCCACACTCAGATCGGTGTACACGGCGTTATTGGCTTGCGTCATGAGGTTCCCCGTCGGCCATTGGCCGAGTGCTCCAAACGTTTTGTAGTAGAAACTCGCGCACTACTACCGCGAAAAAAGTGCGCCGGATTATGCCAGAAAAGCCCAAAAATAGTAGGGTCCTCCCGTCAGCACGGCGTAATTCCGGCGTTTGTCAGGTGATTTACCTGCGCTGAATCGTTTTAGTGACGAGTATCTGACGGTGTGTCGACGCCCGCTCCGGCGAACAATTGAGCAATATCGGCGGCATCGAACAGGTAGCGCTCGTTGCAGAACTGGCAGTCGATCTCGATGCTGCCACCATGTTCCACCACCAGTTCCTGCGCATCCTCCAGACCCAGGCTGACCAGCGCATTGCCCGAGCGTTCCCGCGAGCAACTGCAACGGAAGCGCAGCGGTTGCACATCGAACAGGCGCACGGCCTCTTCGTGGTACAGGCGGTGGAGCACGGTTTCATTGTCCAGGCTCAGCAGTTCATCAGCCGTCAGGGTACCGGCCAGGGCGGTAAGGTGCTGCCAGTTGTCTTCGCGATCTTGCGGATCGCGCAGGCGGTCGGCAGGCAGCTGTTGCAGGAGCAGGCCACGGGCATTGCGGCCATCGGCGTAGAGCCAGAAGCGGGTCCCGACCTGTTGCGACATGACGAAGTAGTTGGTGAAGCATTCCGAAAGCGTAGCGCCATCCAGGTCAACGATGCCTTGGTAGCGCTGGCCCTGGGCCGGGTCGACGGTCAGCGCCAGGACGCCGTCGGGCATCATGTCGGCAAGGGTCGCATCGGCGGCGATGCGGTCCGCGTCGTAGCGGGCCAGGCCACGGATCTCGCGCTCGCTGGAGCACTCGATCATCAGCAACGGCACCGGACCTTCGGAGCGGGCCTGGAGAATCAGCAAGCCATCGAACTTCAAGGTGCCGACCAGCAACGACGCCGCAGCCATCAGTTCGCCAAGCAGCTGCGCCACCGGCTCGGGATAGGGGTGTTTGGCGAGGACCTCAGCGTAACTGCGCTCCAGCGCCACTAGCTCGCCGCGGGCATCGCTCTCATCAAAGATGAAGCGTTGAGTGAAGTCGGTATCCGGCAAATCAGTCATAGGTCTGGGTATCTGAATGATGACAAAAAGGTTACAAGCACCGAAAATTACGACGCTTGCACCATTAAGGTGCAATTTTTTTGCTGTGTTTGGAGATATTTTATGAACAATCCGGGTTTGTTCCAAGCAAGGTGGAACCTCGGCAAACTGGCTCTGTGCAATTTACTCCCTTTGGCCCTGTTGGGTTTCTGGTTGTGGCCTACCGGGCAAATGCTCTGCGTGCTCTTCGACGAATGGCTGTTCCGCTTGCTCAACACTCCCCTGGCGACCAACGCCACCTGGCTGCACATCTGGGCCGTGGCCAGCCTGCGCCCCTTCGACATCGTGATCGGCCTGATCATGCTCGGCCTGCTGATTCGCGGCGACTGGGTGTTCAAGGCCGTGGACGTGCGCCGGGCATTTTTCGGCTTCCTGTCGATCCTGATTCTTATGGTGGTGATTCGCGCGCTGTTTTCCAAGCTGGTGGCCTTCATGGGCTGGCAACACAACAGTCCGTCCATGGTGCTCGAAGGCTCCGTGCACATGAGCGACTACTTCCCGGGCTGGGAAAAAACCTGGGAGCTCAAGGATCGCTCCAGCCAGAGCTTCCCTGGCGATCACGCTTCGGTCTTGCTGATCTGGGGCCTGTTCATGGGCATCTTCAGCCGTAGCATTGGCCAGTTCGTGATTATCTGGGGCCTGACCCTGCTGTTCATGATGCCGCGCCTGGTAGCCGGTGCCCATTGGGGCCAGGACGACTACATCGGCGGCGTGCTGCTGGCGGTGCTGGCCCTGGGCTGGGGCTACTACACCCCGTACGCGGCGCGGATGTCCAACGCTCTGCTGCGCCTGACTCATCCGCTGTTCAAGCTGCTAAGCCAAACGCCGGTGCTCTCACGCATGAACGTGGTCCGTTCCAGCAACCTGTTGCGCTGATCAGGCCTGTAGGAGCCGGCTTGCCGGCGAAGGCGTCCTCAAGGGCCCATTCGCCGGCAAGCCGGCTCCTACGGTTTCATTCGTGGCTGCTGCCATGGAACTTGAACAGGTCACGGCGCTGTTTCTTGCTCGGCTTGCCGTCGGTGCTGACGCCAAGGGCGCCGGCCTTGCGCTGGGCCGCGGCGGTTTCGCGCTTGGCGATGCTCGCTTCGGTTTCCGCGTACAGGGCCTGCGCCTCGGGAGCGCCACGGCGCACGATTGACAGGGCCTGGACCACCACGCTGCGCTCATCGAAACCGGTACGGACCTGATATTCGTCGCCGATGCGCGGCTCCTTGCCCGGCTTGCAGCGCTCGCCGCGGTGATGCACCTTGCCACTTTCAATGGCGGCCTTGGCCAGGGCGCGAGTCTTGTAGAAGCGCGCCGCCCATAGCCATTTATCCAGACGAACCTTGTCCTCTTCTTCCTGCTTATGCGCCACTGGAATTCCTCTTGCTGAAAAATGTCGCAACTGTACAGCCTGCAAGCGAGCTCTCATAAACTCTGCCACTCACCTAAAATAACCCAGGTTGCGCCCTGATACGCGAGGAGTCCCCGTGACTGATTTCCCCACTTCCCTGACCTCGCCCAACAGCCGTTGCGAAGGTTGCCAGCAAAGCCAGCCACTGGGCTTCGATTTTTCCTTCGCCTATCAACCCATAGTCGATCTGCGCGACCGCTCGATCTTTGCCCATGAAGCGCTGGTGCGCGGGGTCAATGGCGAAGGCGCCAACACCGTGCTGGATCAGGTCGACGACCACAACCGCTACCGTTTCGACCAGCGCTGCCGCACCCAGGCCATCACCATGGCAACGCAGTTGGGGATGCAAAGCCACCTGTCGATCAACTTCATGCCCAACGCCGTATACCGGCCGGAACTGTGCATTCGCAGCACCCTGGAAGCCGCCCGCGCCCAGCACTTTCCCCTGGATCGGCTGATTTTCGAAACCCTGGAAAGCCAGCACGTAGATAACAGTCGCCATTTGACCCATATTCTGCGTGAATACCGCGAATTCGGCTTCAAGACCGCCATCGATGACTTCGGTGCGGGGTACTCGGGGCTGAACCTGCTGGCGGATTTCCAACCTGACCTGATCAAGCTCGACATGGCGCTGGTGCGCGATGTCCACCAGGATCGCGTACGCCAGGCGATCATCCGCGGGATTGTCACAATCTGTGCGGAGTTGGGCGTTACAGTCATTGCCGAAGGCATTGAAAGTGCCGGTGAACGGGACTTTCTCAGCGACTGTGGAATTTATCTGATGCAGGGTTACTGGTTCGCCAAACCTGCATTCAAAGCCCTGGCCGAGGTTCCGGCCTCGGCTTGGCAAGGCTAATTGCGGATTTCCCTTATTGAAGACTTTTGACCATTTGACCGTTGTCGGTCTACGCGAGTGGGTGGCGCTGCCTGATCTGGGAGTGGCTGGCCTGCGCGCCAAGATCGATACCGGGGCCAGTACCTCCAGCCTGCATGCCACCGAGATCGAGCCCTTCGAGCGCGACGGTGAGCAGTGGGTGCGCTTCACTGCCCACCTGGGCAGTGTGCTGCAGTTGCGTCATCGGCGTTGCGAAGCGCCGCTGGTGACGATGAAAACCATTAAAAGCTCCAACGGCCATGCCCAGGTACGCTACGTGATCAGCACTACCCTGGCCCTGGGTGACCGCGTATGGCGGGTGGAATTCACCCTCGCTTGTCGCAAGGCCATGCGCTATCGCCTGCTGCTGGGTTCCAAAGCCTTGATCGACGGCCAACTGGTGGTCAATCCGGGCATCAAATACGTACAAGACAAGCCGGTGTTCCCGGTATCCACTACCTCTGCCACAGGTGTTGCATGAAGATCGCTGTGCTGTCGCGTAACCCGCGTCTGTATTCCACTCGTCGTCTGGTCGAGGCCGGCACCGAGCGTGGCCATGAAATGGTAGTGGTCGATACCCTGCGCGCCTATATGAACATCGCCAGCCACAAGCCGCAGATCCATTACCGCGGCAAGCCACTGGAAGGCTTCGATGCAGTGATCCCGCGGATCGGTGCCTCAGTGACGTTCTATGGCTGCGCGGTGCTGCGCCAATTCGAAATGATGGGGGTGTTCCCCCTCAACGAATCCGTGGCCATTGCCCGCTCCCGGGACAAACTGCGCTCGCTGCAGTTGCTGTCACGGCGCGGCATCGGCCTGCCGGTGACCGGCTTTGCCCACTCGCCGGACGACATTCCCGACCTGATCGAAATGGTCAACGGCGCGCCCCTGGTGATCAAGGTACTGGAAGGCACCCAGGGCATCGGCGTGGTGCTGTGTGAAACCGCCACCGCCGCGGAATCGGTGATCGAGGCGTTCATGGGCCTGAAGCAGAACATCATGGTCCAGGAGTACATCAAGGAAGCCGGCGGCGCCGATATCCGCTGCTTCGTGGTGGGTGACAAAGTGATTGCGGCGATGAAACGCCAGGCCAAGCCGGGGGAATTTCGCTCCAACCTGCATCGTGGCGGCAGCGCCAGCCTGATCAAGATCACCCCGGAAGAACGCATGACTGCACTGCGCGCGGCCAAGGTCATGGGCCTGAGCGTGGCGGGGGTGGATATCCTGCGTTCCAATCACGGGCCGTTGGTGATGGAAGTCAATTCCTCTCCGGGCCTGGAAGGGATCGAGACCACCACCGGCAAGAACGTGGCGGGGATCATCATCGAGCATATCGAGAAGAACGGCGGGCCGAACATGACCCGCACCAAGGGCAAGGGCTAGGGATTGCGTTGCCGGCCTTTCGCTGGCAAGCCAGCTCCTACGGGCTATGTACTGCCAGTAGGAGCGAAGCCCTGATCAATCTGCGTCGCGGGGCAGCAGCAGGCCCAACGGCAGGCGTACCCTTGCCTCCAGTCCGCCATCCGGACGGTTACGCAACTCGACGTTGCCGCCGTGCATGGCGGCAATCCGCTTGACGATGGCCAGGCCCAGGCCGGTGCCCTTGCCGCCTCGGGCGCGGTCGCCACGGGTGAAGGGGTTGAAGATCGCCTCCAGCTCCGAAGGATCGATCCCGGCACCACGGTCCATCACGCTCAGCACCACGTAAGGGGCATTGGTATCGCCTGATACATAAGCCGCCACTTCAACTTCCGTGCCCGCATGATTCAAGGCGTTACCGATCAGGTTGTTCAGCAGGCGCTTCATCGACACCCGGCGCAGCGGGAATGGCTGGATCGGCTCCAGGCGCAGATGCACCCGTTCCTCATTCTGGTTGTACGGCGCCGCCACTTCCCGCACCAGGTCGCTCAGGTCCACCTCTTCCACCGACTCGTCGCGACCGTCGCGGATGAACGCCAGGAACTGATCGAGGATGGCGTCCATGTCCTCGATATCCCGCACCATGTCGTCGGTCAGGTCGGTGTGCTCGCCCATCAACTCCAATGACAGGCGCAAGCGGGTCAACGGCGTGCGCAAGTCATGGGAAACCCCCGCCAGCATCAACTCGCGCTCGCGACCCGCCTGCTCCACGTCCTCGGCCATCTGGTTGAAGGCGCGGTACACCTCGGTCATCTCGCTCGGGGTGTCGCTGATCGGCAGGCGCACGCTGCGCCCCTGGCCCAGTTGCCGGGCGGCATACACCAGGCGTTTGAGGGGCTGGTTGAGCTGACTGACGAAGATCCACGCCGAGGCAGTGGACAACAGGCCGATGGCCAGGAACCAGCCCAGCACGCTCCAGATTTTCTGCCCGCGCAATGGATGCGGGTACAACGGCACCTTGAGCCAGCCATCGCCCAGGCTCGGCGCTCTCACCCACAACGCCGGCGGTGCGTGCATGCGCAGCCGCACTTCGGTGTCGGCGCCCAGCTCGGCCTGCATCTGGCGCTGGTAGATCTCGCTGTAGGGCCAGTGCTGTTCACCGGCCGGCACACCGCTGCCCACCACCTTGATCAGGCCGGCGGCCTCGGCGATCTGGTCGCGGTTGGACTCATCGGCAGCCCAGTAGGCGCGCAGGGTCAAGGCCACGCCGTGGCTGTACTGGCGGTCCACCAACACGTCCTCGTTCATCAACAGATAAACCAGGGTCAGCGCCTTGGAAAACAGCACCACGATCAGCACCAGCCACAGGGTGCGGGAGAAGAAACTCTGGGGGAACCACAGCGGGGTTTTCATAACAGCCAATACACACTTTGCAGGAGCGAGTCGCGCTCGCAGCGTTGTGGAATGCGAACGCCCGGGTCGTTACCGGCCCGGGCGTTCGCTCCTACCAATCACTGATCACTTGGTCGCAGTGCCATCCGGCACAAAGACATAACCCACGCCCCAGACGGTCTGGATATAGCGCGGCTTGGAAGGATCGGGCTCGATCATCCGGCGCAGGCGCGAGATCTGCACGTCGATGGAGCGCTCCAGGGCGTCCCACTCGCGGCCACGGGCCAGGTTCATCAATTTGTCCCGGGTCAGCGGTTGCCGGGCATTCATCACCAGCGCCTTGAGCACCGCGAACTCACCGGTGGTGAGCATATGAATTTCATCGCCACGCTTGAGCTCACGGGTTGCCAAGGACAGCTCGTAGTCACCGAAGGTCACGCTTTCGTCTTCGCTGCCCGGCGCGCCTGGCACCGGTGCCGACTGGCGACGCAGCACAGCCTTGACCCGGGCCATCAGCTCATCGGGGTTGAACGGCTTGGCCAGGTAATCGTCGGCACCCAGTTCCAGGCCCTTGATCCGGCTCAATTCGTCGCCCTTGGCGGTGAGCATGATGATCGGGATCTGGTTGTTGGCACTGCGCAGGCGGCGGCAGGCGGTCAAGCCGTCTTCGCCGGGCAGCATCAGGTCGAGTACCACCAGGTTGAACACTTCGCGACCCAGTAGACGGTCCATTTGCTCGGTGTTCGGGACTGCGCGGGCACGGTAGCCCTTGCTGACGAAAAAGCGCTCCAGCAGGCTGCTCAGCCCCGGATCGTCGTCAACAATAAGAATTTTTTCGCCTTCAGCAGTTTGTGCAGTGCTGCTCATTGGATGCTCCTCTAATCTCGGTGCGCATTATGGCGTAGCTGCCGTTATACGCACCGTGTGCATTGTTAGCAGATTTTTCCTCTGTCGCCAGCAAACCCGCCGTCGGCCTGAGGCCCGCGATCACCCAGAAGACAGTAACGCTGGTTATAATGCGCCGCCTTTTGTGTTGGGCAATATCTGATCAGTACGACTTCGGCCGGTTTATTTATTTGCCTCGGCCGGCAGTATTTTTTCGATTTCACGGGTCAACAGGCAGCCTATTGATCCAGGTGGCGGCGCGGGCCAGGCCGCTCAACCAGACTCGCCGGGCCTTTAATTTCGCGCCCGCGGGCCTGCTTTCACAATTTGTCAGGTGGTTTTATGGACAGCATCAACAGCCGCATTGCCGAGGAACTCGGTGTACGCCCACAACAGGTCGAAGCGGCCGTCGCTCTATTGGATGAAGGCTCCACCGTGCCCTTCATCGCCCGCTACCGGAAAGAAGTCACCGGCAGCCTCGATGACACCCAGCTGCGTCATCTGGAAGAGCGCCTGCGCTACCTGCGAGAACTCGACGAACGGCGGATCAGCATCCTCGCCAGCATCGAAGAGCAAGGCAAACTGACCCCGGAACTGGCCCGCGACATCAAGCTGGCCGACACCAAGACCCGCCTCGAAGACCTCTACCTGCCGTACAAGCAGAAGCGCCGCACCAAGGGCCAGATCGCCCTGGAAGCCGGCCTTGGCGAGCTGGCGGACGGCCTGTTCAACGACCCGAACCTGGCCCCGGAAGCCGAAGCCGCACGTTTCGTCGACGCCGAAAAAGGCGTGGCCGACGTCAAGGCGGCCCTGGAAGGCGCCAAGTACATCCTGATGGAGCGCTTCGCCGAAAACGCCAGCCTCCTGGAAAAACTGCGCAGCTACCTCAAGCAGGAAGCCACCCTCAGTGCCCGCGTGATCGCTGGCAAGGAAGAGGAAGGCGCCAAGTTCCGCGACTACTTCGAACACGACGAGCCGCTGAAAAGCATGCCGTCGCACCGCGCCCTGGCGATTTTCCGTGGCCGCAACGAAGGTATTCTCAGCTCCGCGCTGAAGGTCGGTGACGAGCTGCCGGGCACCATGCACCCCTGCGAAGGCATGATCGGCCAGCAGTTCGGCATCCAGAACCAGAACCGTCCCGCCGACAAGTGGCTGGGCGAAGTAGTGCGCTGGACCTGGAAGGTCAAGCTTTACACCCACCTGGAAACCGACCTCCTGGGCGAGCTGCGCGACGGCGCGGAAACCGAGGCGATCAACGTCTTTGCCCACAACCTGCATGACCTGCTGCTGGCCGCTCCGGCCGGCCCGCGCGCCACCCTGGGCCTCGACCCAGGCCTGCGTACCGGCTGCAAGGTGGCAGTGGTGGATGCCACCGGCAAGATGCTCGACCACGCGACCGTCTACCCCCATGTACCGCACAACAAATGGGACCAGACCCTGGCCGTGCTGGCCGCCCTGTGCGCCAAGCACTCGGTGGACCTGATCGCCATCGGCAACGGCACTGCCAGCCGGGAAACCGACAAGCTGGCCGCCGAGCTGATCAAGAAATACCCGGCCATGAAAATGACCAAGGTCATGGTGTCGGAAGCCGGTGCATCGGTGTACTCGGCTTCGGAACTGGCATCCAAGGAATTCCCGGATCTGGACGTATCGATCCGTGGCGCGGTGTCCATCGCCCGGCGCCTGCAGGACCCACTGGCGGAACTGGTGAAGATCGATCCGAAATCCATCGGCGTCGGCCAGTATCAGCACGACGTCTCGCAGCTGAAACTGGCACGCGGCCTGGATGCGGTGGTGGTGGATTGCGTGAACGCCGTGGGCGTCGACGTCAACACCGCTTCCGTGGCGCTGCTGGCGCGGATCTCCGGCCTCAACGCGACCCTGGCGCAGAACATCGTCAGCCACCGTGACGAGCACGGTGCGTTCAAGACCCGCGCCGCGCTGAAAAAGGTCGCCCGCCTGGGTGAGAAAACCTTTGAACAGGCTGCCGGCTTCCTGCGCGTGATGAACGGCGACAACCCGCTGGACGCCTCGGCCGTGCACCCGGAAGCCTATCCGCTGGTACAGCGCATTGCCGCCGATACCGACCGGGACATTCGCTCGCTGATCGGCGACAGCGGCTTCCTCAAGCGCCTGGACCCGAAGAAATTCACCGACGAAACCTTCGGCCTGCCCACCGTCACCGACATCCTCCAGGAACTGGACAAGCCCGGCCGCGACCCGCGCCCCGAGTTCAAGACCGCCGAGTTCCAGGACGGCGTCGAAGACCTCAAGGACCTGCAGTTGGGGATGATCCTCGAAGGCGTGGTGACCAACGTCACCAACTTCGGGGCCTTCGTCGACATCGGCGTGCACCAGGACGGCCTGGTGCACATCTCGGCGCTGTCGGAGAAGTTCATCAAGGACCCACGTGAGGCGGTGAAAGCCGGCGACGTGGTCAAGGTCAAGGTCATGGAAGTCGACATCCCGCGTAAACGCGTGGGCCTGTCGATGCGCATGGGCGACACCCCGGGCGAGAAGATCGACGGTGCCCGTGGCGCCCGCCCAGGCTCGACGCCACGCGCCTCCCAAGGCAGTGCACCGCGCAAGGAAGCCGCCCCTGCGGCCCCGAGCAACAACGCCATGGCCTCGCTGTTCGCCAACGCCAAGCAATTGAAGAAGCGCTGATGGAGATCCCTGCCGGCCTGACCGAAAGCGCCTTCAGCCAACTGCTCGGCTGCCGTCTGCAACGCCTGGAAACCGGCGAAGCGGACGTCGCCCTGGAACTGACCCCACAGTTGCGCAATCGCGGGCAGAAGCTTCACGGCGGGGCGATCTTCAGCCTGGTGGACATTGCCATGGGGCTGGCCTGCTCCAGCTCCCATGGCTTCGATCAGCAGAGCGCGACCATCGAGTGCAAGATCAACTACATCCGCGCCGTGGCCGAGGGTGAGGTGCTGTGCCGGGCCAGGGTGATCCATCCCGGCCGCCGCACCCTGGTGGTGGAAGCGGACGTGGTACAGGGCGACAAACTGGTCGCAAAAGCGCAAGGCACCTTCGCTGTCCTATAGCTCCCTGTCATGAATCTGGGTTAATTTCGGCGCTGCGAAAGCGGTGCCGAGGTTTCCTGGCGGCACTGAAGCCAGATTCAGGGATGGAGCATTGGCGTTTTCAAACGAGTCGACTTGACTCAAAAACAAGGCGAAAACGCCAGTTTCAACTTCACCCTTGTAGACCGTCCTGCCCACCCCCATATTGGGGCGACTGACGCGTGAAGGAATCCAACTTGAGCGAACTTCTCAACCGCCGCCTGGCTCTGCTCGGCGAGCGCGCTAACCTCTCCCTGCTCGAGCAGTGCCTGCACGGTATCGAACGTGAATGCCTGCGTGTCACCGACGAAGGCCGACTGGCACAGACCCCGCACCCGGAAGAACTGGGTTCCGCGCTGACCAACGAACAGATCACCACCGACTATTCCGAGTCGCTGCTGGAATTCATCACCCCGGCCCTCGCGGACCCGGCGGATACCCTGGCCAGCCTCGACAAGATTCATCGCTTCGCCTACAGCAAGCTCGGCAACGAGTACCTGTGGAGTCCATCGATGCCGTGCCCGTTGCCGGCCGAGGAAGATATCCCGATCGCCTATTACGGCACCTCCAATATCGGCCAGCTCAAGTACGTGTACCGCAAGGGCCTGGCCCTGCGCTACGGCAAGACCATGCAATGCATTGCCGGGATCCACTACAACTTTTCCCTGCCGGAACAGCTCTGGCCACTGCTCAAGCAAGCCGAAGGCTTCGTCGGCAGCGACCGTGACTACCAGTCCTCGGCCTACATCGCGCTGATCCGCAATTTCCGCCGCTACAGCTGGCTGCTGATGTACCTGTTCGGTGCCTCGCCGGCCCTGGATGCAGGCTTCCTGCGCGGCCGCTCGCACCAGCTGGAACAGCTGGACGCCGAGACGCTGTACCTGCCCTACGCCACCAGCCTGCGCATGAGCGACCTGGGCTACCAGAGCCAGGCCCAGGCCGGCCTGACCCCTTGCTACAACGACCTGAACAGCTACACCGACAGCCTGCGCAAGGCCGTGGCCACGCCCTACGCGCCTTACGTGGAAGTCGGTACCCACAAGGATGGCGAGTGGGTGCAGCTCAACACCAACATCCTGCAGATCGAAAACGAGTACTACTCCAACATCCGCCCGAAACGCGTGACCTATACCGGCGAGCGGCCGATCCAGGCACTGATGGCCCGGGGTATCCAGTACGTCGAAGTCCGTTGCCTGGACATCAACCCGTTCCTGCCCCTGGGCATCGATGTCCAGGAAGCCCGCTTCCTCGACGCCTTCCTGCTGTATTGCGCGCTGAACGACAGCCCGCTGTTCGAGAACAACGAATGCGGCAACGCCACCTCGAACTTCCTCGCGGTGGTCAAGGAAGGTCGGCGCCCGGGCCTGCAGCTGCAACGCCGGGGCCAGCCGGTGGAGATGAAGGAATGGGCGGCCGAGTTGCTGGAGCAGATCGCGCCGTTGGCCGCGCTGCTGGACCAGAGTCATGGCAGCGACGTGCACAGCAAGGCGCTGGACGCCCAGCTGGCCAAGGTCAAGGACTCGTCCCTGACCCCTTCGGCCCAGGTGCTGGCGGCCATGAGCGAGCACAAGGAAAGCTTCAGCCAGTTCTCCCTGCGCCAGAGCCAGGTCCATGCCGAGTACTTCCGCGGCCAGCCACTGGCCAAGGAAGAACAAACCGCCTTCGAAGAGGCGGCGCGCAAATCCCTGGAGCAGCAAACCGAACTGGAACAGAACGAAGTGGGTGATTTCGACGTCTTCGTCGGCGCCTACCAGGCCAGCATCCTGGCCATCAGCAACTGACGCTTCGCCGGCCAACCGGCTCCTACACCCATCCCGTAGGAGCCGGCTTGCCGGCGAACAGCGCGCTGCATATTTCCCCTCATAAGCTAATGCAAATAAGTTATTTATTTCTGCATTCTTAGATCATTTAGTCTCCTCCGACGCCGATCACCGGCCGCCTATGAGGAGCTCCCCAATGAAACTGCACTTCCCCCTTCGCCTCCTGGCGGCCGCATCCCTGGCCGCAGCGAGTTTCTTTGCCCAGGCGGCCGACGTCACCGTCGCCTACCAGACCACCGTCGACCCGGCCAAAGTGGCCCAGGCCGACGGCAGCTACGAAAAAGCCACCCAGGCCAAGATCAACTGGCGCAAATTCGATAACGGTGCCGATGTCATCGCCGCCATCGCTTCCGGCGATGTGCAGATCGGCTACCTGGGTTCCAGCCCGCTGACCGCCGCCATCACCCGCAAGGTGCCGGTAGAAACCTTCCTCATCGCCACCCAGATCGGCGCCGCCGAAGCCCTGGTGGCTCGGGACGGTTCCGGGATCAAGAGCCCTCAGGACCTGATCGGTAAAAAAGTCGCCGTGCCGTTCGTTTCCACCGGCCACTACAGCCTGCTGGCAGCACTGAAACACTGGAACATCGACCCTTCGAAAGTGCAGATCCTCAACCTCGCGCCACCGGCGATCATTGCTGCCTGGAAACGCGGCGATATCGATGCCACCTACGTCTGGGACCCGGCCCTCGGCGTGGCCAAGGAAAACGGCAAGGTGCTGATCACCTCCGGTGAACTGGCCAAGTTCGGCGCGCCGACCTTCGATGCCTGGATCGTGCGCAAGGACTTTGCCGAGAAGCACCCGGAAGTGGTCACCGCCTTCGCCAAGGTGACCCTGGATGCCTACGCCCAGTACCGCAAGGACCCGCAAGCCTGGCTGGCCAATCAGGGCAACGTCGACAAGCTGGTGAAGCTCTCCGGGGCCAAGGCCAGCGATATCCCGCTGCTGCTGCAAGGCAACGTCTACCCGCTGGCCGCCGACCAGGTGGTCAGCCTCGGCGCGCCGACCACCAAGGCCATCACCGACACCGCGGTGTTCCTCAAGGAGCAAGGCAAGGTCGAAGCGGTACTGCCGGACTACGCCCCCTACGTCAGCGCCAAGTTCATCACTGAATAATCCGCGACAGGACAGGAGATAGCCGTCATGGCCTTGCTACAACTGGAGCGCATCAGCGCACAGTACCCCGGCGCCGCCGAGCCGGTGCTGGCGGATATTTCCCTGACCCTGGGGCCACAGCAACTGCTGGTCGCCCTGGGCCCTTCCGGCAGCGGCAAGACCTCGTTGCTGAACCTGATTGCCGGGTTCGTCGACCCCAGTGCCGGGCGCATCAGCCTCGACGGCGTGCCGGTCAAGGGTCCCAGCGCCGAGCGTGGCGTGGTGTTCCAGGACGACGCCCTGCTGCCCTGGCAGGACGTGCTGGCCAATGTTGCCTTCGGTCTGGAACTGGCCGGTGTGGCCCGGGACAAGCGTGAAGCCCGGGCTCGGGAGATGCTCGCCCTGGTGGACCTTGCCGGTTTCGAAAAGCGCCGTGTCTGGCAGCTCTCCGGCGGGCAGAAGCAGCGCGTGGGCCTGGCCCGTGCCCTGGCGGCCGAGCCGCGGGTGCTGTTGATGGATGAACCCTTCGGTGCCCTGGATGCCTTCACCCGCGAACAGATGCAGGAGCTGCTGCTGCAAGTCTGGCGGCGCACCGCCAAGCCGGTGTTCCTGATCACCCACGACATCGAGGAAGCGGTATTCCTCGCCACCGACCTGATCCTTCTGGCGCCCAACCCGGGGCAGATCGTCGAACGCCTGAACCTGGACTTCGGCCAGCGCTACGCCGCCGGCGAGTCGGCCCGGTCGATCAAGTCCGACCCGCTGTTCATCGAGACCCGTGAGCATGTGCTGTCCCGGGTGTTCTCCCAACGCAGCGCCACCCAGCAGCAGGAGCGCCCATGAGCAGCTATGAGATTCCCGCCACCGCGACCCGCGATGCCACCCCGAAAGCACCACTGCCGGTGCGCCGCAGCCTGAGCACGCGCTGGATCAGCGTGCTGACCCTGGCCACCCTGCTGGCCCTGTGGTGGGCCGTCACCGCCACCGGCCTGATCGAACCGCTGTTCCTGCCGCCCCCTTCTGCGGTGCTGCAAAAGGGTTGGTTGCTGGCCACCAGCGGCTACATGGATTCCACCCTCTGGCAGCACCTGGCGGCGAGCCTGCAACGCATCGGCCTGGCCCTGGGCTTTGCCGTTCTGACGGCGATTCCGGTGGGCATCGCCATCGGCGCCAACCGCATCGCCCGTGGCGTGCTCGACCCCTTGATCGAGTTCTACCGACCGATTCCACCCCTGGCCTATCTGCCGCTGATCGTCATCTGGTGCGGCATTGGCGAACTGTCCAAGGTGCTGCTGATCTACCTGGCGATCTTCGCCCCGATCGCCATCGCCACCGCCACCGGCGTGCGCACCGTTGACCCGGCCAAGCTGCGCGCCGCGCAGTCCCTGGGCGCGACCCGGGCGCAACTGATTCGCCACGTGATCCTGCCTAGCGCCTTGCCGGACATCCTCACCGGGGTGCGCATCGGCCTCGGGGTCGGCTGGTCGACCCTAGTGGCGGCGGAGCTGATTGCCGCCACCAGCGGCCTGGGTTTCATGGTGCAGTCCGCCGCGCAGTTCCTGGTCACCGACGTGGTGCTGCTGGGGATATTGGTGATTGCCCTGATCGCCTTCGCCATGGAGATGGGCCTGCGCGCCCTGCAACGCAAGCTGGTGCCCTGGCACGGCCAATCCCACTAACAACAGATCCCCCTCTCCTGCGTAGGAGCTGGCTTGCCAGCGAAGAGGCCCCCAGCCCAGCAAGCGCAACGCCGCCCGGCCGGCTCCTACACACAGCGACTACGAGAATGACCATGAGCCTGACCATCACCCCTTTAAGCTCCGCCCTCGGCGCCCAGATCAGTGGCGTCGACATCAGCCAGCCATTGAGCATCGAGCTACGCGACGCCATCGAGCAGGCGCTGCTCAAGCACCAGGTGCTGTTCTTCCGCGACCAGCCGATCACCCCGCAGCAGCAGGCGCGCTTCGCCGCCAACTTCGGTGACCTGCACATTCACCCGATCTACCCCAACGTGCCGGAACAGCCGGAAGTGCTGATCCTCGATACCGCCGAAACCGACGTGCGCGACAACGCCATCTGGCACACCGACGTGACCTTCCTGCCGACCCCGGCCCTGGGCGCGGTGCTCAGCGCCAAGCTGTTGCCGGAGTTTGGCGGCGACACCCTGTGGGCCAGCGGCATCGCCGCCTACGAGGCGCTGTCCGAGCCGATGAAGAACCTGCTCCAGGGCCTGACCGCGACCCATGAATTCATCAAGTCCTTCCCCCTGGAGCGCTTTGGCAATACCCCGGAAGACTTGGCACGCTGGGAGGAAACCCGACGCAACAACCCACCGCTGTCGCACCCGGTAATCCGCACCCACCCGGTGAGCGGGCGCAAGGCGCTGTTCGTCAACGACGGCTTCACCACCCGCATCAACGAACTGTCGGAGACGGAAAGCGCCGCCATCCTCAACCTGCTGTTCGCCCATGCCACCCGCCCAGAATTCACCATCCGCTGGCGCTGGCAGGAAAACGACGTGGCGTTCTGGGATAACCGCGTGACCCAGCACTACGCTGTGGACGATTACCGTCCGCAGCGCCGCGTGATGCAGCGCGCAACGATTCTGGGGGATGTGCCGTTCTTCCGCTGAGCAATATCTGCCCGCGCCGCTTGCCGTCCCTTCGACTCCTCTCGACAAACAGCAGTCTCCCGCGAATACGCGGGGGACCGTTTCAGGACGCAATCACTGACACGGCTCCATGGCCCCCATGAGGTCACAACCTTCCTGCAACAGGAGGTATGCCGCTTCAGTAACGCTGTTCAAATCCGCACTTTCGACGGCCCTCACATCCATGTAGGAAAGACTTTTCATCAGATTCTTGACCGCTCGAAATCTTCGATCGGCACAGGCGAAAAAATCGAGGTTACTGGCTCGGGTATTGATTAGCAGAGCGCTGCTATCGGTAAGCGGGAGAGGCTGATCCATGCTCGTTACTCCTTCTCAAGGCGCTAAAAAACACTGCACTTCTGAAAGCAACGAGCTTGCACACCCGAGCACTGATTACAGCGCTAGCAAGACTATAGACAGTTGAGATCGATACTCACAATCAGGAAAAGACGGTGAAAGGCGTAAGGAAAATCTATTTTCGCAATCCGCCAGAAGACTGTGCAAAAACACAGTAAAAAGGCTTGGATAACCAATGAAACTGTCCTAAAAGTCCGCCTATCAAATCGATTGCGGTGCACGGCCATGGTGACCAAAGAAGAAATCCAGAGTTTTATCAGAACGCAGATTCATCAGGATTTTTTTGATGAGCTGGAGGTTCTGCTTCCACAAACCTTTCAGAAAGCAGTGAAAGAAACCCGGGCACTATTGACTCACACCCCTGCCGAATACCTGCGAGGTCACTTGCGGCATTCGCTAATCCAGGATGCGCTGGCCAGCCTGCAACGCTGGAGCCCGGTCGTCCTGGCTACAGATCCAAGTGGGCATCACTACGTTCTGTTGAAGATTGGCTGTGTGCGAATCACGGCTGTCGTCCTCCCGTGGCAGAAGGAGGTGCGCGAGGCGAAACATCGGCGCGAGTTGAAAGCACTCAATGAGTCCCTCTCCCCCATCCAACTGGACTGGATAGACGGCGTGCAACAAACGGTGGACGAACAGCTGATTCACGCCCTTGTCATCGTCCATGCCCCCCACCCCAACGAAGCCAATCAATCAGAACCCAGGGCAGTTACCTTGGCTGTGCCCTATTTCAACGGCAGAGGGTTTCACCTTGATTGCCCGCTCGAAGAATTACTTGAAGGCTACTCTGGTGAGGATGTCACCCAACAGAAATCCATGGAGCTGGTGATATTGCGAGATAAAATGCGCCGAGCCGAAGAAGCCGAAAATCAAGCCACCGATGAGTCTATTTCCAAGAGGTAAACCATGAAAACTGGAGTCGCGGGCTTTCAGTCAGAGCGCCTCAAACAGGTGCGCCTTGCTTTTGGGATGACCCAAACAGCATTGGCCGAAAGGGTGGGGCGTGCCTCTGGAAACATCTCAAAATGGGAAAATGGATTGCAGGAGCCCGAGGCTGAAGCCTTCCAGCGCTTGTGTGAAGTGTTTGGCGTGAGCGAAAACTGGCTGCTTGAAGAGCCGGTTGAAACCGCCCAGAACACTCCCTTTTTCTTTCGCTCCCAAGTCAGTACCACCAATAATGCACGAGACATTGCCGAGGTACGCCTGGAGTGGCTTCAGGACATTTCTTACAAGCTTCAGGAAAGCCTTGAGTTCGCGGCGGTCAATGTCCCGCATTTGACGGAGACTAACTGCCAGATGATTTCCGACCAGGAAATCGAGCAGATGGCCAGCGCATGCCGGCAAGCCTGGGGGTTGGGAATCGCGCCTATTCCCAATGTCGTTCAAGCACTTGAGAGCGCCGGAATCATCTGTGCCCGGACCACATTGGGCCATTTGAAAATGGACGGTGTTTCCAACTGGTATGAACTGGACCAGCGTCCCTACGTGCTACTCGTAGCCGATAAGGCAAATGGCATCAGAAACCGTTTCGACGCGGCCCATGAGCTCGGACATATCGTTCTCCATCGACATGTTTCCAAGGAGCAATACGAGGCCAACCACGCGCTGCTTGAGTCCCAGGCACACCGCTTCGCAAGCGCCTTCCTGATGCCTGCAGAAAGTTTTCTCAGGGAGATTCGCTGGCCCACTCTGGATACTTTGCTAGCGTTGAAATCACGCTGGAAAGTCTCTGTAGCGGCCATGGTGCATCGCTGTGTGGATCTGGAAATCATCAACGACACCACGACAACCCGGCTGTGGAAAGCCAAATCAGCAAGAGGCTGGGTCAAAGGTGAGCCGATGGATGGCGACTTTGATTTTGAACGACCACAGCTGATTGCACGTGGCGTGAGAATGCTGGTGGAAAACAAAGTGCTTTCCAGGTCCCAGGTCAGGCAACTGCTGGGCTTGCCTGTGTCCATTCTGGAAAGCCTGTGCAGCCTGGATGAGGGCTACTTTGACCTTCCAGACCAGTCACAGGTCATCAATATGCAACTCAGAAAGCGCTCGGCACAGGATCAGCTCTTCAGTGAAACCGCAAAAATCCTCGGCTTTCCAAATAAAAAATAATCCCTTGTAGGAGCGAGCTTGCTCGCGATGGACGTTAACGATAACGCGCTCGACGAAAGCGTGCGGCGCTCTCAAACTCATCGCGAGCAAGCTCGCTCCTACCATTTGCCAAGCATTACTTGGCAGTAGAACTCGCCACCGGTTTCTTCTTGCGATTGACGATATGGATCGCCTGGCCATTCACCGACAGTGCGGCTTCATGCAGGGCTTCGGACAGGGTCGGGTGAGAGAAGACCATCATGCCCAGGTCTTCGGCGCTGGTGCCGAATTCCATACCGATGGCCCCTTCCTGGACCAGCTCCGCCGCGCCTGGCCCGACTACATGCACGCCAAGAACCCGGTCGGTGCGGGCATCAGCTATCACCTTGACCAGCCCGGCAGTGTCGTTGGCGGCCATCGCTCGACTGCTGGCGGCGAATGGAAAGGTACCGATGTTCAGCTCGACACCCTGGGCCTTGAGGGCCTGTTCGGTCTGGCCGACCCAGGCGATTTCCGGGTGGGTGTAGATCACTGACGGAATCAGCTCGTAATTGAGCGGATGCTGATGACCGGCAAGACTCTCGGCCACCATCACCCCCTCTTCCGAAGCCTTGTGCGCCAACATCGGACCACGCACCACGTCACCAATCGCAAATACCCCGGGAACACTGGTACGGCACTCGCCATCGACATGGATGAAGCCCCGTTCGTCCAAGTGCACGCCACTGTCGGTGGCCAGCAGGTCGGTGGTCAAAGGCCGGCGGCCGACGGCGACAATCAGCCGGTCGAAGGTTTGCTGCTTGTCCTCGCCGGCCTCACTGAGGCTGACCTTGACGCTGTCACCCTGCACTTCAGAGCCGGTGACCCGAGCCCCCAGGCGGATATCCAGGCCTTGCTTGCCGAGGATCTTCTGCGCCTCCTTGGCGATCTGCACGTCCACTGCCGGGAGAAAACTGTCGAGGGCTTCCAGAACGGTGACTTCAGCTCCCAGGCGAGCCCAGACCGAACCCAGCTCCAGGCCAATGACCCCGGCGCCAATCACCCCAAGGCGTTTTGGCACGCTGGTGAATTCCAGGGCGCCGGTGGAATCGACGATCACCTTGCCCGTCAGCGGCGCGGCGGAGATATCGATCGGTCGCGAACCGGGGGCCAGGATGATGTGCTTGGCACTGATGCGCTGCGTGCTGCCATCGGCGGCGGTGACCTCCACCTGCTTGCTGGCCAGCAACTTGCCATGACCTTCCAGCAGCGCCACGCCATTGGCCTTGAACAGCGAGGCAATGCCGCCGTTGAAGTTGCGCACCACGGTGTCCTTGCGCGCCAACATGGCCGGCACATCCATCTGCGGATTGCTGATGCCGATACCGTGCACTTCGAAACCGTTGCGCGCTTCGTAATAGTGCTGGGAGCTGTCGAGTAGCGCCTTGGACGGAATACAGCCGACGTTCAAACAGGTGCCACCCAGGGCGGTTTTGCCGTCCTTGCCCTTGTAGCGTTCGATACAGACCGTCTTCAGTCCCAGTTGCGCAGCCCGGATAGCGGCGACATAGCCACCGGGCCCCGCGCCGATAACGATCAAATCGTAACTTTCGCTCATACGTTGCCGTCCTTTGCACAGACAAAATCGACCACGGCCTCCATGGTCGCGCTGTCCTTGAGAATTTTCAGGTGGCCAAGCCCGCGAGTTTGCAGGACCTGCCGGTGGCGCAATCCTTCGGCGAAGGATTGCAGGTCATCTGCCGGGACTTCCTGGTCCTGCTGGTCATGCACCAGCAGCACCGGGATATCCACCTGGTGACCATAACGGCTGACCGCCAGGCTGGTCATGTCCTTCTGATAGCGTTGCTCAACCAGAAGTTGCATGCGTTGTCTGACGTCATCATTGATCCAGAGAAATGCCGCAAATCGCCGGACCACGTTTTCGATGTCGGCCGGCGCAGCCACCAGCACCGCTCGCTGGAAAGCCTTGCCGACCTGGGTGCTCAAGGCATAACCGGCAGCGGCCCCCCCAAGGGAGTGGCCGATCACGGTATCGAAAGGGCCCAGTTGCTTCTGCACCTGATCGAGCATGCTGACGAAGGTCGGCAGCGAGGCCTGCCGACCGCCACTGCCGCCATGCCCGATGCAATCGAAGGAAAGGACTTCGCAGCCTTCCTCCAGCAGCAGCGGAATCAGGTACTGCCACTGGGTACTGGCGCCGCTCCAGCCGTGCACCAGCACCACCCGGCGACGAACCTGTTGCGGGGTCCAGCGGAAGCAACGCAGCCGCCCTTCCTCGGTTTCCAGGTCCTGCACCGTGGCACTGGGCAGGGTCAGCGGAAAATGCTGGCGCAGCCGTTGTGGCGTGGTGAACATCTTCAACGCCCGCACCGCGGCACGCTGAGGAACAAGCCGCGACTCAATCCAGAAGCTGCAACGAAGCACTCCCAGAACCCCGTTATAAATGCCCTTGAAGAGCATTTTCCTGAAGCTGCCGCGCCGGCCCCTGGCTGGCGCCGACGGTTGCTCTTGGGTCGCCATCTTGCTTCCTCATCGACTACAGATTTCAAGCGTTGGGTTACAGCTTCACCATGTTGAAGTCCAACTTGCTCACGCCACATTCCGGACAGGTCCAGTCGTCGGCAATGTCATCCCAGGCGGTGCCCGGAGGCACCCCCGAATCGGGATCACCCAGCCGTTGGTTGTAGATCCAGCCGCAAATCAGGCACATCCACAGGCCGGACTCGGCCACAGCGCTTTCAGCATAGGTCGTCATGGGTGGGTAACCATCATCCAAAGGTTGTGCATTGTGCTCATGCGCTGACCTGAGCCGCTTCGGCCACCTTGATGTTCTCGGCGAGGAACTGCGCCACCTGCTCCACCACCGCGGCATCGGAAAGAATCCGCACATGGCCGAGACCGGACACCGGTTCCAGCTTCGCCCACGGCATCAGCGTGGTGATCTGTTGCGCTTCGCAGAACGGCACGATCGGGTCGTTGAGGTCATGCAGCACCAACATCGGCAATTGCAGGGCATTGCCCAATGCCGGGATGTCCCAGTGCTGAACCGGCACGCCGTTGCGCTTCCACAGTTCGCGGTGCATGGCCTGGACCACCTGCGGCTTGAGCTTCAGGTAACCATTGGCCCAGCGCTCGATGACCACCGGCAGGTTGGCAGGCGACCCCAGCAGGCACAGGGCCTTGATCCGATGGGTCTCGGCCAGTTCGGCCAGGGCACCGGTGGCTGCGATGCCGCCCAGCGAGTGGGCCACGATCCCGACCACATCACCCAGAGCGACAATCGCCGCTTTCACCGCGTCCTTGAACTCGGTCATGGTGCTCAGCGAGCCCGGCGAGATGCCGTGGGCCGGGGCGTCGAAGGTCGCGACCTTGAAGCCTTGGCGCTGCAGGGCGCGAGTGAAGGAATACAGGCTGCGACTGTCCGCACCCCAGCCATGCACCAGGAGAATGGTCTGGTTGCCCGTGCCCCACTGATAGCCGTGGGGAACGCCCGGAACACCCTTGATATGGAAACGCTGGGCGCCCAGTGGGCTCATTTCCTTGTCTGGCTGCTTGATGTATTCGCGGGTATAGCCGAACAGGTCCGTGGCCTTGGAGCCGGCGGTGTCCAGCGAGATCGAACCCAGTACGCCCATGTAGCTGCGCAGCAGCTGCTGCTTCATGGTCAGGGGACTGTTGGCAGCCCTGGCACCTGGCGTGCTCTGGTCGCCCGTCGCCTGGGCCGGCTGATCGAAGGACTCATAGAAGCCGTTGACCGGATCGTACAGGTGGCAATTGCGCGTCACATGCCACACGTCCTGCACGGTCAAAGGCTTCTCCCTGACCATGCCCGGGAAGGCCGTCTTCAACGCGGCCTGGGCTTCAGTCAGGTTGTAGTGCGGAATGATCGGTGCCACGTGGTGCGCGGTGTGCACGGAAATATAGTGGGTCAGAAACAGCAGCCACTTGGGGTACATGTAGTCGGTGGTCAACAGCAGCCGGCTGCTGTTGAAGCTCCAGTGCTCCTTGGTCAGGAACGGCGTCTCATCGCTGATGTGATGCATCATGGTGGTCAGGCTGAACCAGGCATGAATCGCCAGCCACGGGGCGATGAAGTAGAGGAACAGACCAGTGAAGCCGGTGAAATACACCAGGGTCGGCAGATAGATCAGCGCGGCCACGGCCATGAACAGGATCGAACGGCGCACTTCGTTGCGCGCCTCGAGCTTGTGGAACATCGACGGGCGAAAGCCCGAATGACGCTGATAGTTCACCGTGCCCAGCCAGAACAGCCAGGTGCGGGTGCTGCTGTAGACCAGCTTGTCCCACCATGGCATGGCGTCATATTGCACACGCAGCACCGGGCGCCAGTCGACGTCCATTTCCAGGTTGTTGGTGTTGGCGTGGTGCATGTTGTGCATATGACGCCAGCCGTGGAACGGGTACAGCAACGGCAGCAAGGCGATATGCCCGAGGATGTGGTTGAAAGTGCGATTGCGCGAAAACGAGTTGTGCCCGCAATCGTGAGCAACGCAGAACAGGCCCCAGCCACCCAGGCCGGCAATCAGCCACAACGGCAGGTAGAAAATCCAGTGCACATGAGCGACTGCTACCACCGCACCGATGTAGAGCATGTAGCTGACGACAAAGCTGAGCATTCCGCGCCATACCCGTGGCTGGTACAGGTGCTTGGGGATTGCGTCGGTCAGACGCAAGCCTTCGATCTCCTGTGAGCGTCGGAGCAAGTCGTTGAATTTGTCCGTTTTTTGCGTAGGCATCTGTAAGAAAGCCATGGCCAAGCTCCTGCGAAGTGAAGTCAGACTTCGGATGTGGTCAGTTCATTGGCCAAGTATTTGGACAAGTCATCGATGCTCGAGTATTCGAACAGCAGGGCCGGGGACAGGCGCTGCTCCATGAACTTTTCCAGGTCGCCCGCCACTTTCACCGCCACCAGCGAGTCGAGGCCATAGGACTCGAAGCTGCGGGCCGTATCGACCTGGGCGGGGTCGATCTTCAGCAGCGTGCCCATTTTCTGCACCAGCCACTGCTTGATGCTTTCCTCGTTGAGTTCGACCGCCGCCTGTTTTTTCTCTGAGAAGCTCAGAGTGCTGAGCAAGTTGGAAATGAAGTTGGACATGGGATCTTCCTTGATGAGTTGGGTTGATGTAGCGACCTAACGATCCAGCTGCTCAGGATGCGGCCTGACGCTTACGGACTTTGTCGATCATTGCCTGGGACGGTGAACGCAGATCTGAGACCAGTCTCAGCTTGCCCATTAACGCCAGTGTCCAGCCCGACAAGTCGGGCTCCCACCAATGCACGCCATGCCGGTACCAGGCAGGGAATGCGTGGTGATTGTTTTGCAACCCCTCGCCAAAGGTGAGGAACGCGATAAGCCAGTTGTTGGTGCTCTGGTCGTTGGTTACAAAAGGCCGGCCGCCATAGCGGTGGCAGATGGAACCCACGCACCAGGCCGCCTGGTTGGCGACGAAGATCCGCGCCAGGCCGCCGAAAATCATCCCGTTCCAGGCACCGGACCAGCTCTGGGTCACCAGGCCGCCGATCAGCCCCGGCAGGATCACGCCCAGGGCGACCCAGAGCAGGTAGGTCTGGTTGTAGAAGAACAAGCGACGGTCACGCAGGATGTCCGGCGCAAAGAAATTCCAGCTCGACATATCTGGCGCCAGCATCCAGGGCATGTGGGCATGCCAGAGGCCCTTGGCCCGTTCCCAGCGGCTCTGGCCCATCAGATTCGGCGAATGCGGGTCGCCGTGCTGATCGCTGTAGGTATGGTGCCGACGATGGGTGGTGACCCAGAACAGAATCGGGCCCTGCGCCGCCATGGAACCGGCGATCAACATCAGGCTGCTCATCAGTCGCGAGGTCTTGAACGCCCGGTGCGCCAGGTAACGGTGGTAGCCCATCGAAACCCCGAACATCTGGATCACGTAGAACACCCCGAAGAGGATGAAGTCCAGGGCGTGCGCCTGTCCGGTGACCCACAAGCGAATCGCCTCGATGGCACCGAACAGCGGCACCAGCATCACCGCAAGCGCAATCCGGGCCTTGGTTTTCGCCGCACTCGGACTCAGCTGAGCGATCCCGCCGATCTCTGGAGTCGCTGTGGTTGTGACTAGTTCGTCCATGAATAGCTTCCTGTGAGGTGAGTACCGGCAATCAGCTTTCTGAAGGTTCCACAGCCGCTGGCGAACCGGGCCGCTTTACATCCCAGGCCAGGCCGCAGAGAGCGAGCAGTTCGATGAACAACCCGCCCAAGTCCAGCTGCCAGGGTTTGAGCCCGGCATGAGCCAGCGCCGGGAAGGCATGGTGGTTGTTGTGCCAACCGCCGCCTACCGTTGGAATCGCCAGCCAGAACACATTGCGACTGGTGTCCCGGGTCGGGTGATCACGGGAGCCGGTGCGGTGAGCAAAGGAGTTGATGCACCACGTGGCGTGGTCCACCAGAAAGATCCGCACGAAACCGCCCCAGAGCAGGCCGCTGAGTGCACCTTCCCAGCTGCGGGTAATCAGCCCGCACACTGCGGCCGGAATCAGCAGGCCGAGGATGATCCACAGGTAGTAGCGCTGGTTGATCTGCATGGTCAGGCGGTCACGCAGCAGGTCGGGAACGAACTGGCTCCAGTTCTGCTTGCGCAAGCTGAACAGCCAGCCCAGGTGGGCGTGCCACCAGCCCTGGATGTTGGCTACAAAGCCTTCCTTCAGCGGCCTGGGAGAGTGCGGGTCGCCCTCCTTGTCGGTGAATGCGTGGTGCTGGCGATGGGTCGCCGCCCAGAACAGGATCGGCCCCTGGGCCGCCATCGAACCGGCAATGCCGAAGAACGCCGTGACCACCGGACCGGCCTTGAACGCGTGATGGGAAAAGAAGCGGTGCATCCCGACTTCCACACCCAGGGCGGTCAGCAGGTACATGCTGGCCAGCGCACCGACCTCCAGCCAGCCGATGCCCTGATGCCAGGCCAGGACCAGGGCCACTACGGTGCCCACTGCCGGAACACCGACCGTCAGCCAGGCCAGTTGACGCTCGCGCTGACCGGTACGGTCGATAGGGGGATTCATGGCCGTCATGACAGGGCATCCGTAGGAGTTTTGAGGGGTTGTGCCGAGGTGGCTGTCGCGGAACGCCCGGCGCCATAACGCGACAAACTGTCGTTGAGCAGCGCCTGGCGGGTGGCCTGGCGCTGGACCTTGCCGCTGGTGGTCAGCGGAATGCCACCCATGGGCGCCAGGTGGATCCGTGCCGGGGCCACGCCAAACTGGCTGACCAGGGTGCTGGTGATCAGTTGACGCAGTTGTTCCTGCTGGGCCTCGTCAAGCTTTTCACTGCGCTTGATCTCGGCCACGATTGCCAACTGCTCCTGCTGGCCATTGTCCAGCCCAACCGCCACGCAGCCATTGCTGCGGATACGCGGGTCGGCCGTTTCGACCGCCAGTTCGAGGTCCTGGGGATAGAGGTTGCGCCCGGCAATGATGATCAGGTCCTTGAGGCGACCGGTGACGAACAGTTCCTCCCGATACAACGCCCCCAGATCGCCAGTGCGCATGAAGTGCCCGTCGACACCCGGCACAGTGGCCCGGAATACCTGCTCGCTGAGCGCCTCCTTGCCCCAGTAACCGGCACCCACGTTGTCCCCCTGGACCCAGATCTCGCCGATCTGGCCGGCGCCGACCGGCTGCAGGCTGACGGGATCGACAATCGCCAGGCGCAGGCCCGGAGCCACCCGACCGCTGCTGACCAATGGCAATGCGAACCCATCGTCGGCCTCGACGATGGCCAGGGTGCCGCGGGCGAGTTGGTCCCGATCCACCTGGGTGCTGAATGCCGCCTCATCATGGCGCTTGCCCGACACCAACACGGTCGCTTCGGCCAGCCCATAGCAGGGGCCCAGGGCCGCCGGGTTGAAACCCGCGGCGGCGAAGCGTTCGGAGAAACGCACCAGGGTGCTTTGCCGGACCGGTTCGGCCCCACAATAAATCGCCTTGAGCTTGCTCAGATCCAGAGCGGCCAACTCACTATCGGTAATGTTTTCAACACACAGATCGAAGGCGAAGTTCGGTGCGATGGTGACGTCGGCACCATACCTGGACACTGCGTCCAGCCAGCGCAAAGGGCGCTGGACAAAATGTCCGGGGCTGATGAGCACGGTAGGAAAAGCATCGTAGATCGGCTGCAATATCCCGCCCATCAGGCCCATGTCGTGATACGGCGGCAGCCAACTGCAGCCCACGCGGTCCTTGGCCTCGCCCATCCACTGGCTGGCACTGCGGCAATTACTGTAGAGGTTGGCGTGGGTCAACATCACACCCTTGGGCGCCGAGGTGGAACCCGAGGTGTATTGCAGCAGGGCCAACTGACCGGGAGCGACACCCTGGGCCTGCCAAGATGAGTCGGCGCTAGGCAGTTCTTCCGGGTCGACCCATTGCGGCTCTGGCAGGTCGCCTTGCAGCAGTGCGTTGACCCGCTCCCGACTGCGCATGAACCGCGCACTGGTGAGCACAATCTGCGGGTGAGCATCGGCACAAATCAACGCCAGGCGCTCCAGGCCCCGAGTCCCGACGGGCGGAAACGCCGGGATCGCCACCGCTCCGGCCAGGAGCAGACCAAACAGCGAAACGATGTAGTCGATGCCCGTCTCGAACAGCATCAACACGCGCTTTTCCCGGGGCTCGAAGATCTGCAGCGCAGCGGCCAATTGTTGACTACGCTCCCACAGTTGGGCGTAGCTGATCGGCGCCTCATCCTGCTCACCATCGAGCAAGTGGATGAAGGCCGTCGCATCCGGTTGGCGCCAGGCGCGATAAGCCAGCACTTCGGTAACCGAACTTAAACATTCGACACCCAGGAGTTCGGCCAATGACAGATCATCAACTGCTAGATGCGCTGAGAAGGTCTGATTGACGTCATTTAGATAATCACGAGGCACGGCGTAGTTCATTCAAAATCCTTTTTAAATGGAGAGCCATATATCGACCTAATGGTCGTTTATTATTTTCAGCACTAAGGAACCGAACAAACACCCCTAAGCAGGGGAGCTTTTACTAGGCAGTATTAAAGATGTCATTTTATTGACAGAACAGCGCATTCACTTGATGAATGCATCTTTTTTATGTCCCACAGAGAATAACGCGGGCTGCGAAAGTGGAATCTGGATGCGTTGAGAAGTCTGCCACTAGCTTGTATATTTTGCTAATGCACAAATGGACACTTACAGGGAGAAAATGGACATGGATGTGCTCACGCTTATCGCGCTGGAAGGTGCCATGGGGTCAAGTGTCGCGATCACCCTGGACGTGCTGCGTACCGCCAACCAGATTGCCGAAGTCATGGGACGACCCACCATTACCTGGAAGATCATCGGCAGCAGTGAATCGGTACGCATGAGGAACGGCATGCGCCTGGATGCACTGCCACTGGATAAGGTCCAGGCCATTGAAGGCAGCATGCTGGTCATACCGGGGCTGGGCCTGGAGAACACCCAGGAGCTGGATTTCTTTGGCTGCCGCACGGAAAAAAGGCAACCGGGCCTGAGCTTGTCCACGGAACTGGTTACCCGGCTAGGGCACAACGACATTCGCAAACTCAGCAAACTGGTGCACGAACACCACCTGCGGGGGCAGCAGACGGCAGCCTCTTGCTCGGCGGTTTTCGTCCTGGGGGAAGCGGGGATTCTCGAAGGCCAGACCGTCACTACTCACTGGCAGTTGTACGACACCTTCAAGCAGCGTTATCCCGAGGCGATACTTGATACCAAACGCATGCTTATTCATGACGGAAATATGATTACAGCAGGCGCAGGCATGTCACAAATGGACCTGATGCTCTATATATTGCGTAATAAGATGGGCAATCAAGTTGCGGAGCTGACCATGCGCTACCTGCTGATAGATGGCCGCCCCGCACAATATCACTACATGGCCTTATCCAACTTGCAGACAGAAAATCGCGAAGTGCTTCTGCTGGAAAAGTTCATCGAAGATTGCCTGCCCAACGTTCCGGCCCTCAGCACCATTGCCGAACATTTACGGATCACCGAGAAAACTTTATCCCGAAGAATTCGCAGTGCCACGGGCAAGCCGCCCATGGCCTTCATTCAGAAAGTTCGCCTGCAACATGTTCAAAGCTTATTGGAGACCACCAATATGAGCATTGAAGAAGTTGCCTTCAAAGTGGGCTATGCAGACTCAACCGCCTTGCGCCGCTTGATGTGGAAAAGCATGGGCTGCACCCCCAGCCAACTGCGTAAGGCCAGGTCCGGTCCGCCGATCATGTAGACCCCTGGCAACGGCAACGTCGGCGGCGAGTCACTTGTCATCCTCGGCCACACCTGGTTCGGCCGGGGGCACTTTGCACAGTGGCACCAGCAGCAGCGCCACCACGAACATCATCGCCATCAGGCGGAACACATCGCCAAATGCCAGCGTCAGGGCTTCACGTCCCACCAGCCGGCCAAGTATCCCTTGGGCCATCAGGAAGGCATGGGTGGAATCCGGAGTCTCTGCGGCAATCTTCAGGGCCAACTGCCCCATGAGTTCCTGTGCGGCCACAGCCTTGGCCCCCAGTGACTCGGACAGGCGCAGCACCTGGGTCCGGGCATCGTCCTGCAGCCAGGTATTGACCGTGGCGATACCAATGGCCCCGCCCAGGTTGCGCATCAAGTTGAACAACCCGGAAGCCTGGCGCAACTCGGCCCCCTGGAATGAACTCAAGGCCATGTTGACGCTGGGAACAATACACAGCATCAGGAACAGGCCGCGCGCAACCTGGGGAACCAGTAGTTCATCGAAACCCCAATTGGAAGTGATCCGGGAAGTCAGCCACAAGCTCAACGCCAACCCCAGGAAGCCCACCGAAATGATCAGGCGTCGATCAACTTTCTCCGAAGCCCGCGCCGCAATGATCGTACTGACCAACTGCCCGATACCCACGACAAACACGGTGGTACCGATTTCCAGGCTGTTGAAGTCGCGTACTCGCCCGAGGAATACCGGCACCAGATAAGTCGATGAGTACAGGCCGAAACCGATCACCAGGTTCAGCAGGCAGGCGATGGAAAAGGTCCGATTGCGAAACGGCACCAACGACACAATCGGATTGTTCGAATACAGCGAGCGCTCGATAAACAAACCAAAGGAGACGATGGAAACCCAGGCCGCGATGAGAATGCCGTCATCACTGAACCAGTCCTTGCGCGGTCCCTCTTCCAGCACGTATTCGAAACATCCCAGCGCCAATGCCATGGCCGCAAAGTGCAACCAGTCGATACGCCGCAGCATGGACAGGTCGGGACGATCCACATCGATCAGCAGCGCAGCGCCAATGCAGATCAGCAACCCAGGCAGCACGTTGATGAAAAAGATCCAGCGCCAGTCCAGGTAGAAGGTCACCAGCCCGCCCACCGTGGGCCCCAGGGTCGGCGCCAGTACCGCCGTCATCCCGAGAATGGCTGGAACCATCGCCCGCTGCTTGCCTTCGAACAGGACGAAGCCCACGGCAAACACCGTGGGCACCATGGCTCCACCGGCAAAGCCCTGCAGCGCCCGCAGCACAATCATCGACTCAATGTTCCAGGCCATGCCGCAGCCAATACTGAACAAGGTAAAAAACGCCGCGCTGGCGGAGAACAGCCAGCGAGTGGAAATCGCCTGGGCGAGGAAGGCCGAGAAAGGAATCATGATCAGTTCGGCGATCAGATAGGCGGTCTGCACCCAACTCACTTCATCGGGACCGGCACTGAGTCCGGCCTGCACATCATTGAGCGAAGCTGCAACGATCTGGATATCGATCAAGGCCATGAACATGCCGAAAGCCATGATCGTGAAGACCAGAAATTTTCGTCGAGTGGACTGCTGAGCAGGCTGGGCGCCCACGTCAGGGAGGTCAGATGCGCTTGTCGTCACGGTAGGTACTTCCCTGTAGTATTGCGACCGACATATTAATATTATGATCGTAATTCAAAACCGCACGGAGCATCAACATGGAGCAGAGCACCCAGACTCAAAACGCCATCCTGCAAGCCGCTCAAGAGCCGGAAAAGCCGCGTAGACGCTCCAAACGCCCGCTGATCGCTGGCGCAATCGCGTTGACACTGGTGGCCGTCGGGGTGGGCTGGGTGCTGATGACGCCGTTAACCGAGGCCACGGACGATGCCTATATCGCCGCCGACGCCACTTCCGTCGCGCCACGGGTACATGGCCTGGTCACCGAGGTCCTGGTCAAGGACCACCAGACCGTCACCGCCGGGCAACCACTGGTACGCATCAACAGCGAAGAGTTCGACAGCCGAGTCGCCCTGGCCGAAGGCGATCTGGCCGACAACCAGGCCCAGGTCGCCCTGGCTGAAGCAGCCTTGACGATTCAGGATGCAGAACAGCACCTGGCCAGTGCCAGAGTGCTGGCGGCGCGCACTTCGATTCGCACCACCCAGGCGGAATCCAAGCGCGCCGGGGCCGAGCGCAATCGCTTCGATACTCTGGTCACCACCGGTGCCGTAGCGCGTAACGAGGTCGAGAAATACAGCACCCAGGCGATCTCTGCGGAACAAGGTCACGCCTATGCCCAAGCCATGTTGCAAGTCGCGGAAAACGACCAGGCCGTGACGTCTGCCCAACGCCAGCGCCTGCAGGCACAACTGCAAATAGCCAAGGCCAAGGTGGTGACCGCCAAGGCCAGGCTGGAGCTGGCTCAGCAAGACCTGCGTCACGCCACGATCTATGCGCCGATGGACGGCACCGTTGGCAATCGGCAGATTCAGGTGGGGGATTACGTGCAACCGGGCTCACGCCTGCTGACCCTGGTGCCGCTGCACGACCTGTATGTACTGGCCAACTTCAAGGAAACCCAGACCCAACACATGTATCCCGGCCAAACGACCCGGATCAAGATCGATGCGCTGCCGGGTGTCAGCATTGTCGGCACCGTGGAAAGTTTGGCGCCAGGCTCGGGCTCGACCTTTGCCCTCCTGCCCTTCGAACCGGGCACCGGCAACTTCACCAAGATCGTGCAACGGGTTCCGGTACGCATTCGCTTCGATGCCGACCAACCGGGCCTTGAACGCCTGCGGCCAGGCCTCTCGGTAACCGCGAAAGTCCACCTCGATGACTCAGAGGAGCGCACCCTTGCCAGCACCCCACGCAACCCCGCATTAAAGGTCAGCGCCAACACATCCGTCACGACGAAATAGCTGGATCAGCAACCGCTCCTTCCGCCGCTCTTGCTCCAGGCGGCCCCCTCCCCCTGCACCTCACTTTGCAGGGGGTTTTTTAATGGCTGAACGGCTCAACGCCCTTACTCTGCCATCGAGGGTTTTTCCCAGAGATTGATCTGCCCTTCTTTGGCGAAATGATCGATTTGCACCAGCTCTTCCACGCTGAACCTCAGGTTCTGCAACGCACCGACGTTCTCGATGATCTGCTCCGGCCGGCTCGCGCCAATCAACGCCGAGGTCACTCGCGGATCCCGCAGGGTCCAGGCCAGGGCCAACTGCGCCAGGCTCTGGCCACGATTCCTGGCGATCTCATTGAGGGCGCGCACATGGGCGATATTGGCCTCGGACAAATGCGCGGCCTGCAGCGATCCGCCACCAGGACGATTGACCCGCGCATCCTTGGGAATGCCATTGAGGTACTTATCGGTGAGCAAGCCCTGGGCCAGCGGGGTAAAGGCGATCACCCCGGCACCCAACGCCTCGGTGGTGTCCAGCAAGTCCTTCTCGATCCAGCGGTTGAGCATGTTGTAGGCCGGCTGATGAATCAGCAGCGGCACCTTCCACTCCTTGAGCAATCCGGCAATCTCCCGGGTCTTGAGCCCCGAGTAGGAAGAAATGCCGATGTACAACGCCTTGCCCTGCTGCACCGCACTGGCCAGGGCGCTAGCGGTTTCCTCCAGCGGCGTATCGGGGTCGAAACGGTGGGAATAGAAGATATCCACATAATCCAGGCCCAGGCGCTGTAGGCTCTGATCCAGGCTGGCCAGCACATACTTGCGCGAGCCCCCGCCCTGGCCATAAGGCCCGGGCCACATGTCCCAACCGGCCTTGCTGGAAATGATCAGCTCGTCGCGATACGACTTGAAGTCCTCACGCAACAGACGGCCGAAATTGATCTCAGCACTGCCATAGGGCGGGCCATAGTTATTGGCCAGGTCGAAGTGATTGATCCCCAAGTCGAAGGCCGTGCGCAGCAAAGCGCGCTGGGTATCAATCGGCGTGCTGTCGCCGAAGTTGTGCCAAAGCCCCAGGGACAATGCCGGCAGCACCAGGCCACTGCGACCGACACGACGATAGGGCATGGCGTCATAGCGATTTTCGGCAGCTATATAAGTCATCGGATCCTCTCTTGGTTAGGGTCTCTCTGAAACACACAACGTTGGCACCTGCACATGGCCGCCCTGGCTCGCAGAAACATTCATGCAGAAGCCGGCTTGTCGGCGCAGAGGCCTTCGAGCCTTGCCGCACCATAGCGGGCGCCTTCACTGACAAGCCAGCACCCACACAAGCCCGCGCCCACTTCAGGTTCCACCAGCTCCTGGAAGGATTCGAATTTCTCCCGGGACTGACTTTCGCTATCGCCGACCACTACGAACACCCCGGACATGTTTTTCAAAAATTTCGTACTACATCCGTACTGCCCGAGGCGCCCTTTTAGGTCAGCATAAAAATCTTGGGCACTGGCCAGGAAAGACTGCGCGGTGAACACCACTTCAGCCATGTGCGCCGTGAGGTCGCGCCCGCTCTCCGAAGAGCCAGCCTGGACGGTCACCGGATGACCCTGAGGTGGCCGAGCAACGCTTAATGGCCCTTTGACCCGGAAGAGTCCCCCGGAATTCCCCAGCAAATACGGCTTATTTTGGGTGTAGTACTCGCCACCGGCCTTGTTCCGAACAAAGGCATCGTCCTGCCAGCTGTCCCAAAGCCCGGCGACCACCGGATAGAACTCCCGGGCCCGACGATAACGTTCGGCATGTCCGAAATACTCGTCGCGAGCAAAATTCCGCGCCTCGGCAGCATTGTCGGAAGTCACCAGATTCCACCCGGCTCCCCCAGCAGAAAAGGGTCCAATTACGCGAATTTACGTACCACATGGCACGGTACGTTATAGTTCGCAGTGGCAGTGGCAATAAGCCCTATCCGCTCGCTCACAGCCGCCAGTGCAGAGAGCAAAGTCATGGGCGCGAAGTAATCAGACCGGGCCATGTGGCTGGCGATGGGGCCAGTAGCGGCCGCCAGACTGTCAGCGACAAACAGTGCGTCGCAACGAGCAGCCTCGGCGACTTGTGCCAGTTCTTTATAGACCGCAAAGTCCAGTCCTGCCTGGGCCGGTACATGCGGATGGCGCTAAGCGGCAACGTGGTGATCGGTGGCCATGAGAAAGGCGCCGAGCTTGATCTGGCGAGTGGTACGAAACATGGATGACTCCTTGTTTCATGCTGCAAAAGAGACACCCGCAGGGTCACTACAGACGCGGGCCTGCCAGCGAAGGCGCTCTCAAGAATGCCCCCCGGCAAGCCGGCCCCTACGGACCAGGAACGATCAGAGTTCCTTGCCCAACTGCACGCCATTTATCCTCAGTAGAAGGGCGCTCACCACGATCACTCAAACGGCAAAAGTCGCCATCGTCACCGGAGCCTCCCGAGGCAGCGGCACGGTGATTGCCCGCCAGCTGGCCCGTGACAGCCAAGCCGTGGCGCCGGGACCGGTGGCCACCGAGCTGTTCCTGCAGGGCAGGAGTGAGGAGCAGATCCACAACTTTGCCAGGATGCCGACCCCGGAACGCCTGGGACAACCAGAGGATATCGCCAGCATCATCGCCTTCCTGGCAAGCCCGGCGGCGGCCTGGGTCAACGGCCAGGTCCTGCTGGCCAATGGCGGGGCGGTTTGACGCCTATGCTCGTTACATGCGCCGGCAAACCGGCTCTCGGGGAGTGCCCATCATGCATACCACCATCATCATCACCTTCGGCCTGATCCTGCTGGCCCTGGTGTTGTTTATCGGCGAACGCCTGGGTTTCGGGCGCCAGGCCCTGAGCTACGGCTTTATCGGGCTGTGGCTGGCGCTGACGGTGATCAACGGTGCGGTGGGCATGGTCACCGCCCACCAGCCCCTGCGTGAGGAGCTGGCGGTCGGCAGCCTGGTGTTTGCCGTGCCGGTGCTGGCCCTGGTGTGCTACTTGGTGCTCACCAAGGCTTGAGCGGCTGGCTCAGCGCACCAAGTGCAGGAACTGCATATGGCGTTCGTACTGGTCGAGGATGTCGTTGATGATCTGCTCCTTGGTGTAGCCCATCAGATCGTAATCCTGACTGCCCTCAGCCAGATGCACCTCGGCTCGGTAGTAACGGCGGTTGCGCAGCTCTTTCGGGCCCATGCCGCCACGGGCGAAGGACGGGGTGAAGTAACCCCGCATCTGCACCTGATAGATGAACGGATGCTGATCGCCGTGGCCGATCTCCAGGCTGACGCTGTCGTTGACCGGGTCCGGCTGGGTCACCACGTTCAAGCCCTTCTCGACGAACACCGCCGTCACCTCTTCGATGGCCGGGCGCACCGTCTGCTCAAGGAAGCGATACACCTCGTCCCGCGAGGGGAAATGCACTGCCTGGCTCAAGCGCTGGCGCCAGCCGCCCTTGCCACGACGAGACGGCGCCACCGGTGCCAGGGAATGCAACTGGGCAATGCGTCGTTGCGATTCCAGGTAGAACGCCTTGTGCAACCCCCACATCATCAACAGCAGGATCAGCGAGAACGGCAACGAGGTCAGGACCACCGCCGACTTCAGCGAATCGATGCTGCCGGCGAACAGCAAGGCACTGGTGATCAGCGCGGTCATCGCGCCCCAGAACACCCGCAGCCATTTCGGCCCGTCCTCGTCGGCATTGCCGCCCCTGGCCGAGAGGGTCGAAAGCACCACCGTGCCGGAGTCCGCCGAGGTGACGAAGAACACGAAGCTGATGAACACCGTCACCGCGATGACGGTTTTACTCCACGGGTAGGTTTCCAGCAGCAGATAGAGGGTCATCGACGGGTTTTCGATGGCCGACATGCCCAGGGCGCTCATGCCGTGGTTGAGCACCTGGTCGATGGCGCTGTTACCGAAGATCGACATCCACGCCAGGGTGAAACCCAGCGGAATCAGGAGCACGCCGAAGACGAACTCGCGGATGGTCCGGCCACGGGAAATCCGCGCGATGAACAAGCCCACGAACGGCGACCAGGCGATCCACCAGGCCCAGTAGAACACCGTCCAGCCACCCAGCCAGTCGCTGGGTTTGTTGTAGGCGTAGACATCAAAGCTCTTGACCGGCAAGGCCCCCAGGTAATCCCCGAGGTTCTGGATCAAGGTATTGAGCAGGTGCTGGGTGGGGCCGGCGAACAGCACGAACAGCAGCAGCGCCACTGCCAGCAACATGTTGATGTCGGACATCACCCGCACGCCCTTGTCGACTCCGGCGATTGCGACCAGGATCGCCGCGCCCATCATCAGGGTGATCAACCCGACCTGGATCCACTGCGTGTGGGCAATGCCGAACAGGTAGTCGAGGCCGGAGTTGAGGTGCAGCACGCCAAAACCCATGTCGGCACCGAGACCGAACACCGTAGCGATGATGCCGAAGCCATCCACCGCGTAGCCGATGGGGCCATTGATGCGCTTGCCGATCAGTGGATACAGCGCCGAGCGCAGGGCCAGCGGCAGGTTATGCCGGTAGGCGAAGTACGCCAGGGCCATGCCGACGAAAGCGAAAACACCCCAACCGTGCAGGCCCCAGTGCAGGAACAGCAACTGCATGCCCTGGCGCGCCGCCTCGGCGGTACCGGCCTCGCCCTGGGGCGGTTGCAGCATGTGGGTCAAAGGTTCGGAAACACAGAAGAAGAACAGCGTGATGCTGATCCCGGCAGCAAACAGCATGCCGGCCCAGGACAGGTAACTGAACTCGGGTTCGTCGTGGTCGGCACCGAGCTTGATCTTGCCGTAGCCGGACAAGGCGGTGACCACCACGAAGACCAGGTACAGGGTCATCGCCAGCATGTAGTACCAGCCGACCGTGTTGGCCGCCCAGTTTTGCGCCGCCAGGAGCCAGGCGCCGGCCTGTTCCGGCATGGAAATCACCACCAGGCCGAAGATCAGGATAAAGCTCGCGGCGAAGTAGAACACCGGCGGGTTCATGCGAATAAGGCTATTCGCGGAGCTGGATGGCGCACTCATGCAGGGTGCACCTCGAAGGGATGAAACATGGCTGAAATGTACGGACTCAGCAAAGGCAAGCCTCCTGTTGTGAGCGGGCAGCGAACCACCGGTTTAACTTGAACGAGCGTTCAAGTTAAACATGGATAGGGGCTCAGGACTAATTGCAAGGCTCAGCGGTACCTCTCGTACGCTAGCTCAAGGAAGGGTATGACGGATGTCGGACGGAATCGTTCAGCCCGCCCCTGCTCGGAACCGGCCTCTCGCCCGTGGGAGCCGGCTTGCCGGCGAAGAGGCCCGCGGGTCCTGAATCACCCTCAGGGACGCCTTCGCTGGCAAGCCAGCTCCTACAGCAGGCCACCGTACACCTTCTTCCGTAGGAGCCGGCTTGCCGGCGAAGAGGCCCGCAAGTCCTGCATCGCCCTCGGGGACGCCTTCGCTGGCAAGCCAGCTCCTACAGCAGGCCGCCGTACACCTTCTTCCGTAGGAGCCGGCTTGCCGGCGAAGAGGCCCGCAAGTCCTGCATCGCCCTCGGGGACGCCTTCGCTGGCAAGCCAGCTCCTACAACAGGCCGCCGTGCACCTTCTTCCGTAGGAGCCGGCTTGCCGGCGAAGAGGCCCGCGGGTTCTGTATCGCCCTCGGGGACGCCTTCGCTGGCAAGCCAGCTCCTACAACAGGCCGCCGTACACCTTCTTCCGTAGGAGCCGGCTTGCCGGCGAAGAGGCCCGCAAGTCCTGCATCGCTCTCGGGGACGCCTTCGCTGGCAAGCCAGCTCCTACAGCAGGCCGCCGTACACCTTCTTCCGTAGGAGCCGGCTTGCCGGCGAAGAGGCCCGCAAGTCCTGTATCGCCCTCGGGGGCGCCTTCGCTGGCAAGCCAGCTCCTACACAAGCCAGCTCTACTTTTGCGAGCCGTCGTCGTGCTGCAGGTTGGCCTGGGTCAGGTTGCAGCCGGCCGGCACGCTGCGGGTCAGCCAGACGTTGCCGCCGATCGTCGAGCCCTGGCCGATGGTGATGCGCCCCAGGATGGTCGCGCCGGCATAGATCACTACGTCGTCCTCGACGATCGGGTGACGTGGGTGGCCCTTCTGCAACTGACCATCTTCGTCCGCCGGGAAGCGCTTGGCCCCCAGGGTCACCGCCTGGTAGATCCGTACCCGCTCGCCAATGATCGCGGTCTCGCCGATCACCACGCCGGTCCCGTGATCGATGAAGAAACTGCGGCCGATTTGCGCGCCCGGGTGAATGTCGATGCCGGTGGCCGAGTGAGCGATTTCCGAACTGATCCGTGCCAGCAACGGTAGGCCGGCGCGATACAAATGGTGCGCCAGACGGTGATGAATCACCGCCAGGATGCCCGGGTAGCACAGCAGCACCTCATCGACGCTGCGCGCCGCCGGGTCACCGTGATAGGCGGCCAGCACGTCAGTATCCAGCAGCACCCGCAGGCCCGGCAGGGCCAGGGCGAAGTCCTGGATCAGGCGGATCGCCCGGGCGTTCACCTCGGCATCCGCCTCGCCGTTTTGCCGGGCCACGTAACGCAGCTCCAGGCGCGCCTGGGCCAGCAAGGCATTGAGCGCCGCATCCAGAGTGTGGCCAACGTAGAAGTCCTCGCTTTCCTCGCGCAGGTCCACTGGCCCCAGGCGCATGGGAAACAGCGCGCCGCACAGGGCTTCAAGTATCTCCGCCATGGCCGCCCGCGACGGCAGTTCACGGCCGCCCTGCTCGCCGCTGACCCGACCGTTGCGGGTACGCCACTGGTCACGGGCATCGCGCAGTTGGCCGACGATGGTCTGCAATTGCCAATGGCTGGAACGCTCGCTCACGATAAGACTCCTTACTCGGGCGGCCGGACAATCGGGCCGCACAAACGGCGATCACTTTACGCCCCGCCAGGGCCAGCTTTAAGAACTAATTGTTCAGCGCCAAGCACTTTTTCGCATAAGCGATTGGCGGTTGCCCGGGCAAATATCGCTGCCTATAGTCCTTGCACCTTCCCTGTTCCGTGCGAACTCATGATCAAACAACAGCTTGCCCGCTTTGACCGCCTCGACCTGCTCGGTCACGCCACTGCCCTGGAAAAACTCGAACGCCTGTCGGCCTGGATCGGCCGTGATGTCTACGTCAAGCGCGATGACACCACGCCCCTGGCCATGGGCGGCAATAAGCTGCGCAAGCTCGAATACCTGGCCGCCGACGCCCTGGCCCAGGGTGCCGATACCCTGATCACCGCCGGTGCCATCCAGTCCAACCACGTGCGCCAGACTGCGGCCCTGGCCGCCCGGCTGGGATTGGGTTGCGTGGCCCTGCTGGAAAACCCCATCGGCACCGAAGACCCCAACTACCTGAACAACGGCAACCGCCTGCTGCTGGATCTGTTCGATGCCAAGGTCGAACTGGTGGAAAACCTGGATCAAGCCGACGAGCAATTGCAGGCCCTGGCCGCGCGCCTGCGCAACAACGGCAAGAGACCCTATCTGGTGCCCATCGGCGGCTCCAATGCACTGGGCGCCCTGGGTTATGTCCGCGCCGGCCTGGAGCTGGCGCAGCAGATCGAAGACAGCGGCCTGCATTTTTCCGCGGTGGTGCTGGCCTCCGGCAGCGCCGGCACCCACAGCGGCCTGGCCCTGGCGTTGAGCGAAGTGCTGCCGCAACTGCCGGTGATCGGCGTCACGGTATCGCGCAGCGAAGAAGACCAGCGGCCCAAGGTCCAGGGCCTGGCCGAACGCACCGCCGAACTGCTGGGGGTGAATCTGCCGGCGGCGTTCAACGTGCAACTGTGGGACGAATACTTCGCCCCCCGTTACGGCGAACCCAATGCCGGCACCCTGGCCGCAGTCAAATTGCTGGCCAGCCAGGAAGGCCTGTTGCTGGACCCGGTGTACACCGGCAAGGCCATGGCCGGCCTGCTGGACGGCGTCGGGCGCCAGCGTTTCGACGATGGCCCGATCATCTTCCTGCACACCGGCGGCGCCCCAGCGCTGTTCGCCTATGCCGGGGCCTTCTCGTAGAAGGTGAATGCCGTGAAGTTTTGTGTAGGAGCCGGCTTGCCGGCGAAGAGGCCCGCAAGTCCTGCATCGCTCTCGGGGACGCCTTCGCTGGCAAGCCAGCTCCTACGGGTTGAGTGCCGTGGCGTTTTTTGTAGGAGGTAGTGGCGCAGCGACAACCAAACCAAATGGAATAACAACGTTAATTTATATTATTTTTAAACCTATAAACATCACTTTATAGTCGCGCCGCAGGCTCATTTGCCATGAGGCGCATAAGCTGCATTTAAGGCAGGATAAAGCGTTACTTTCGGCTCACCGATTGGCCTGCATCTCCCACCCGCATCGTGCATAAGAAATCACAGGGGCTTGTCATGAATTTTTCCGTACTGCGTCGAAATCTGCTGATCGGCACACTGGGCCTGGCCCTCGGTGCCGGATTGATGGGGCAAGCGGTTGCCGGCGAGCAACTGCAGAAAATCAAGGATGCGGGAGTGATCAACGTTGGCCTGGAAGGCACCTATCCACCGTTCAGCTTCGTCGATGAAAACGGCAAGCTGGCCGGCTTCGAAGTGGAGTTCTCAGAAGCCCTGGCGAACAAGCTCGGGGTCAAGGTCAAGCTGCAACCGACCAAGTGGGACGGCATTCTCGCAGCCCTGGAGTCCAAGCGCCTGGACGCGGTCGTCAACCAGGTGACCATCTCTGAAGAGCGCAAGAAAAAGTACGATTTCTCCATCCCCTACACCGTCTCCGGGATCCAGGCCCTGACCCAGAAGAAGGATGACGGCAAGTTCAAGACTGCCGCCGACCTGGGTGGCCACAAGGTCGGTGTCGGCCTGGGCACCAACTACGAGCAATGGCTCAAGGACAACGTCCCCAGCGCCATCATCAAGACCTACGACGATGATCCGACCAAGTACCAGGACCTGCGCGTAGGCCGTATCGACGCGATCCTGGTGGACCGCCTGGCAGCCTTCGAGCTGATCAAGAAGACCAAGGACACCCTGGTGGTATCCGGCGAACCCTTCTCCCGCCAGGAAGCCGGTGTGGCCCTGCGCAAGGGCGAACCTGAACTGCTGGCCGCGGTGAACAAAGCGATCGAGGAACTGCGGGCCGACGGCACGCTGAAAAAGCTCTCGGAGAAATACTTCAACGCTGACGTCACCCAGTAATGGAAGCAGGCCTGCAACTGGCGCTGGATTCAGCGCCATTTCTCCTCAAGGGCGCGTATTACACGGTCATCCTCAGCCTTGGCGGCATGTTCTTCGGACTGCTGCTGGGCTTCGGCCTGGCCTTGATGCGCCTGTCGCACCTGAGGCTGGTGAGCTGGATTGCCCGGGTCTACGTGTCGTTCTTTCGCGGCACGCCGCTGCTGGTGCAACTCTTCGTGATCTACTACGGCCTGCCGCAACTGGGGCTGGAACTGGACCCGTTGCCCGCAGCGCTGATCGGCTTTTCCCTGAACATGGCGGCCTACGCCTGTGAAATCCTCAGGGCCGCCATCGGTTCCATCGAGCGCGGCCAATGGGAAGCCGCCGCCAGCATCGGCATGACCCGAGCCCAGACCCTGCGCCGGGCGATCCTGCCACAAGCCATGCGCACCGCTCTGCCGCCGCTGGGCAACAGCTTCATTTCACTGGTCAAGGACACGGCCCTGGCCGCCACGATCCAGGTACCGGAACTGTTCCGCCAAGCGCAGCTGATCACCGCGCGCACCTTCGAAATCTTCACCATGTATCTTGCCGCCGCGCTGATCTACTGGATTCTCGCCAGCGTGCTCGCGCACCTGCAGAACCGTCTGGAAGAGCGGGTCAATCGGCATGACCAGGAGTCTTGAAGCCATGATTGTGGTGGAAAAACTGACCAAGCAGTTCAAGGGCCAGACCGTACTCAACGGCATCGACCTGGAGGTCAAGGAAGGCGAAGTGGTTGCCATCATCGGCCCCAGCGGCTCGGGCAAGACCACCTTCCTGCGTTGCCTCAACTTTCTGGAAGAACCTACCAGCGGGCGGATCAGGATCGGCGACATTGCCATCGACAGCAGCATCCCCCTCAACCAGCAACAAAGCCGGATACGCCAGTTGCGCCAGCAAGTGGGTTTCGTGTTCCAGAACTTCAACCTGTTCCCCCACCGCACCGCCCTGGAGAACGTCATCGAAGGCCCGCTGGTGGTGAAGAAAACCCCACGCGAACAAGCCATCGCCCTGGGTCGCGCGCTGCTGGCCAAGGTCGGCCTGGCGGGCAAGGAAGACGCCTACCCGAGGCGCCTGTCCGGTGGCCAGCAACAGCGGGTGGCGATTGCCCGGGCCCTGGCCATGGAGCCTGGGGTGATCCTGTTCGACGAACCCACCTCGGCCCTCGACCCCGAGCTAGTGGGTGAAGTGCTGGCCACCATCCGCAGCCTGGCCGAAGAGAAACGCACCATGGTCATCGTCACCCACGAGATGAGCTTCGCCCGGGACGTGGCCAACCGGGTGATCTTCTTCGACAAGGGGGTGATCGTCGAACAGGGCGAAGCCAAGGCGCTGTTCGCCAACCCTCAGCAAGAGCGCACGCGACAGTTCCTGAGCAAGTTTCTCCACCCCGGCCACGCCTTGTAGGAGCCGGCTGGCCGGCGAAGAGGCCTGCAAGCCTTGCATCGCCCTCACGGCCGTCTTCGCTGGCAAGCCAGCTCCTACAGCTGATGTTCCTCCCTTCGCCCCCCCCGTAGGAGCCGGCTTGCCGGCGAAAAGGCCTGCAAGCCTTGCATCGCCCTCACGGCCGTCTTCGCTGGCAAGCCAGCTCCTACAACAGCTGATGTTCCTCCCTTCGCCACACCACACCCCCGTAGGAGCCGGCTTGCCGGCGAAGAGGCCTGCAAGCCTTGCATCGCCCTCACGGACGCCTTCGCTGGCAAGCCAGCTCCTACATCAGCTGATGTTCCTCCCTTCGCCACACCACCCCCCCGTAGGAGCCGGCTTGCCGGCGAAGAGGCCGCAAGCCTTGCATCGCCCTCACGGACGTCTTCGCTGGCAAGCCAGCTCCTACCCGACCAACGAAATGCCAGGGGCGTTCGTCACTCAATCAGTGCCCGCTCAAGCCACCTAAGGCCTTGATCCATAACGCCTGCGGGCTCCAATTCAACCCTTCTATTGATATTCCTAAAAGTTAGTTTATTTAATTTTTATACGCGCATAGGGTATATGCACCGGACCACCGGACATTCTTGATTCTGATTTCGCCGCACGAACGCGGCATATCCATGAGATGTGAGGTAGGTATGGTCCGGAACACAATCACCCCAGTGCAGATCGCCAGGGCATTGCGTGCAGCCAAGGAGTGGCGCTGATGTCCAGTCTGGTCGAAGCTCAGGTCCAGAGTGACCTGGATATTGCTCCCCTTTTGTTGCCCGCACGGGTTCTGCGCAACGACGCCGAAGCCCTTCAGGCCGCCCATGAACTGGCGGACGTTGCTCGCCAGCAAGCCGCCCAACGTGACCGTCAGCGCAAGCTGCCGTGGGCGCAGATCGAACAGTTCACCCGCAGCGGCCTAGGCAGTATTTCCATTCCCCGCGCCTACGGCGGGCCACAGGTTTCCTTCGTCACCCTGGCCGAAGTCTTCGCGATCATTTCCGCGGCGGACCCAGCCCTGGGCCAGATCCCGCAGAACCAGTTCGGTATCCTCGGCCTGATTCTCGGCTGCGGCACCGAGCGGCAGAAAAAACAACTGTTGCAGAGCGTGCTGGAAGGCTGGCGCATCGGCAATGCCGGCCCGGAACGCGGCACCAAGAACACCCTGGAACTCAAGGCGCGGATCACCGCCGACGCCGAGGGCCATGTGATCAATGGCCAGAAGTTCTACTCCACCGGCGCCCTGTTCGCCCACTGGGTAGCGGTCAAGGCACTCAACGATGACGGCCGCCAGGTGCTGGCCTTCGTCCGCCGCGGCACCCAGGGTTTACGCATCGTCGATGACTGGTCGGGCTTCGGCCAGCGCACCACCGCCAGCGGCACCATCCTGCTCAACAGTGTGCGGGTCGAGTCCGAGCTGGTGCTGGATAACTGGCGGATCAACGACACGCCGAATATCCAGGGCGCCGTGTCGCAACTGATCCAGGCCGCCATCGACGCCGGCATCGCCCGGGAAGCCGTGGCCGACGCCATCGCCTTTGTCCGGGAACGCGCCCGGCCGTGGATCGATGCCAACGTCGAGCGGGCCAGCGACGACCTGTATGTGATCGCCGACATCGGCAAGCTGCAGATCGAACTGCACGCCGCCGAGGCCCTGCTGCGCAAGGCTGGCCAGGTGCTGGACCAGGTCAGCTCAGCGCCGATCACCGCCGAGTCCGCGGCCCGCGCCTCCATCGCCGTGGCCGAAGCCAAGGTGCTGACCACCGAGATCTCGCTGCTGGCCAGCGAAAAACTCTTCGAGCTGGCCGGCAGCCGCGCCACCCTCGCCGAATTCAACCTCGACCGACACTGGCGCAACGCCCGGGTGCATACGCTGCACGATCCAGTGCGCTGGAAGTACCACGCCGTCGGCGCCTATCACCTGAACGGCACTTTGCCTGCTCGTCATTCCTGGATTTAACCGACCAGACCTCTGGAGAAACACATGAGCCTTTCTCAACACGTCGCGGTCATCACCAGCGATGAACAAGCCCTGATTGTCGCCAGCGACCTGGCGGAAGATTTCCAACGCGACAGTGCCCTGCGCGACCGCGAGCGGCGCCTGCCACACCCGGAACTGGAAGCCTTCTCGCGCTCCGGCCTGTGGGGCATCAGCGTGCCCAGGGAATACGGCGGCGCCGGTGTCTCCAATGTCACCCTGGCCAAGGTCATCGCCCTGATCGCCCAGGCCGACGCCTCCCTGGGGCAGATCCCGCAGAACCATTTCTATGCCCTCGAAGTACTGCGGGTGAATGGCAGCCCGCAGCAGAAACAACGCCTGTACGCCGAAGTCCTCGCCGGCCGGCGCTTCGGCAACGCCCTGGCCGAGCTGGGCACCAAGACCGCCCACGACCGCACCACCCGCCTGAGCCGTGACGGCGATGGCTACCGCATCGACGGGCGCAAGTTCTACGCCACCGGAGCGATCTACGCCCAACGCATCCCGACATCGGTGGTGGATGAATACGGCGTGCTGCAACTGGCCTTCGTCCCCGCGGACAGCCAGGGCCTGAGCGTGATCGACGACTGGAGCGGCTTCGGCCAGCGCACCACCGGCAGCGGCTCGGTGCTGTTCGAAAATGTGTGGGTGGACGCCGACGACGTGGTGCCGTTCCAGAGCGCCTTCGAGCGCCCGACCACGGTTGGCCCCCTGGCGCAGATCCTTCACGCGGCCATCGACACCGGCATTGCCCGCGCCGCCTACGAGGACGCCCTGCACTTTGTGCGCACCAAGACCCGGCCCTGGATCGACTCCGGCCTGGAGCAGGCCACCGCCGACCCGCTGACGATCAAGAGCTTCGGCCACCTGAGCATCCGCCTGCACGCCACCGAAGCGCTGCTGGAACGCGCCGGTGAATTCCTCGACGCAGCCCAAGCCGACAGCAACGCCGACACCGTGGCCGCCGCCTCCATCGCCGTGGCCGAAGTCCGCGCCCTGAGCACGGAAATTTCCCTGGCCGCCGGCAGCACCCTGTTCGAACTGGCGGGCAGCCAGGCGACCCTGGCCGAGCACGGCCTGGACCGCCACTGGCGCAACGCCCGGGTACACACCCTGCACGACCCGGTGCGCTGGAAGTACCACGCGGTGGGCAACTACTACCTGAACCAGACCAACCCGCCGTTGCGGGGGACTATTTGATGGCCGCGAAAAAGAAGATCCTGCTCAACGCCTTCAACATGAACTGCGTCGGTCATATCAACCACGGCCTGTGGACTCACCCACGGGACACCTCGACCCAGTACCAGACCATCGAATACTGGACCGAGCTGGCCCAGTTGCTGGAACGCGGGCTGTTCGACGGGCTGTTCATCGCCGACATCGTCGGGGTCTACGACGTCTACCAGAACTCCCTGGACGTGACGCTCAAGGAGTCGATCCAACTACCGGTCAACGACCCGCTGCTGCTGGTCTCGGCCATGGCCGCGGTGACCAGGAACCTCGGCTTCGGCCTGACCGCCAACCTCACTTACGAAGCGCCGTACCTGTTCGCCCGACGCCTCTCCACCCTCGATCACCTGAGCCGTGGCCGGGTCGGCTGGAACATCGTCACCGGCTACCTGGACAGCGCCGCCCAGGCCATGGGCCTCAAGCAGCAGATCGAACACGACCGCCGCTACGACCAGGCCGACGAGTACCTGGAGGTGCTGTACAAACTCTGGGAAGGCAGCTGGGAAGACGACGCGGTGATCAACGACCGCGAGCAGCGCATCTACGCCCAACCGGACAAGGTGCACAAGGTCGAGCACCAGGGCGAGTTCTACCAGGTCAGCGGTTATCACCTGTGCGAGCCGTCGCCGCAACGCACCCCGGTGCTGTTCCAGGCCGGCAGCTCGGACCGCGGCCTGGTGTTCGCCGGGCGCCACGCCGAGTGCGTGTTCATCAGCGGGCAGAACAAGGCCGCGACCAAGGCCCAGGTGGACAAGGTCCGCGCCAGCGCCGTGGCCGCCGGGCGCAACCCTGAGGACATCAAGGTGTTCATGGGGCTCAACGTGATCGTCGCCGCGACCGAGGAGCTGGCCTGGAAGAAACACGCCGAGTATCGCAGTCATGCCAGCGCCGAAGCCGGTGTGGCGCATTTCTCCGCCTCCACCGGGATCGATTTCGCCCAGTACGAGATCGACGAGCCGATCCAGTACGTGAAGAGCAACGCGATCCAATCGGCCACCAAGAACCTGCAGAACAACGACTGGACCCGGCGCAAGCTGCTGGACCAGCACGCCCTGGGCGGCCGCTACTTCACCGTGGTCGGATCACCGCAACAGGTGGCCGATGAGCTGGAATCCTGGATTGCCGAAACCGGCCTGGACGGCTTCAACCTGACCCGCATCGTCACCCCGGAAAGCTATGTCGACTTCATCGATCTGGTGATCCCGGAGCTGCAACGCCGGGGCTCGTACAAGACCGCCTACGACCAGGGCACCCTGCGCGAAAAGCTCTTTCGCCAGGACCGCAAGCTGCCCGAACAACACACCGGAGCGGCTTACCGCCGCTAACAGCTTCGCCGGCAAGCCGGCTCCTACACGCTCCTGTAGGCGCTGGCTTGCCAGCGAAGAGGCCAGCACAACCTGCCCATTCCCTCGCCCCGACCTGGACCCTGACCCACATGAAAACCACACGCCTGCGCCACCCGGTCAAAGCCCTGGCCCTCGCCCTCGGCCTGTTCAGCAGCGCCGTCTTCGCCGCCGATGCGCCGCTCAAGGTCGGCACCACCGCGGCCTTCGCCATCCCCCTGGAAGCCGCCGTCGTCGAAGCCGGTAAACAGGGCCTGAAGGTCGAGCTGGTGGAGTTCACCGACTGGATCGCGCCCAACGTCAGCCTGGCCGCCGGCGACATCGACGTGAACTACTTCCAGCACATTCCCTTCCTGGAAAACGCCAAGGCCGCCGCCGGTTTCGACCTGGTGCCCTTCGCCCCGGGCATCATCAACAACGTCGGCCTGTACTCGAAGAAATACAAAAGTTTCGACGAGCTGCCAGTCGGCGCCAGCGTGGCCATCGCCAACGACCCGATCAACAGCGGGCGCGGCCTGCAACTGCTGGCCAAGGCCGGGCTGATCACCCTCAAGCCCGGGGTCGGCTACAAGGCCACCGAAGAAGACATCGTCGCCAACCCGAAGAAGATCAAGATCCTCCAAGTGGAAGCCGTGCAACTGGTACGCGCCTATGACGACGCCGACCTGGTCCAGGGCTACCCGGCCTACATCCGCCTGGCCAAGACCTTCGATGCCGGTTCAGCCTTGCTGTTCGACGGCCTGGACCACAAGGAATACGTGATCCAGTTCGTGATCCAGCCCAAGAGCAAGAACGACCCGCGGCTGATCAAGTTCGTCGATATCTACCAGCATTCGCCGGCCGTGCGCGCCGCCCTGGACCAGGCTCACGGCAAGCTCTACCAAGCCGGCTGGGAAGGTTGAAATGAGTGCCTCGACGCTCCAGCGCACACGGCCCGAGCCGGCGCCCCACAGCGCCGAACAGACCCAACTGCACCCGGACCTGAACCGCGCCCAGGTGCGTTTTATCGGCCTGGGCAAGACCTACCAGGGTCGGCAGGGCCCGGTGCAGGCGCTGCACGGCATCGACCTGGCGATCCAGCGCGGTGAAGTGTTCGGCATCATCGGCCGCAGCGGCGCCGGCAAGTCGTCGCTGATCCGCACCATCAATCGCCTGGAACAACCCAGCAGCGGCCGAGTGCTGATTGACCAGGTGGACATCGGCGACTTCGACGAGGACCGCCTGGTGGCCCTGCGCCGACGCATCGGCATGATCTTCCAGCACTTCAACCTGATGTCGGCCAAGACCGTGTGGCACAACGTTGAGCTGCCACTGAAGGTGGCCGGGGTGCCCAAGGCCGAGCGCCAGCGCAAGGTCGGCGAACTGCTGGAACTGGTGGGCCTCAAGGACAAGCACCAGGCCTACCCGGCACAGCTGTCCGGCGGCCAGAAGCAGCGCGTGGGGATAGCCCGGGCGCTGGTCCACGACCCCGAGATCCTGCTGTGCGACGAAGCCACCTCGGCCCTCGACCCGGAAACCACCCAATCGATCCTTGGCCTGCTGAAAGAGATCAACCAGCGCCTGGGCCTGACCATCATTCTGATCACCCATGAAATGGCGGTGATCCGCGATATCTGCGACCGGGTGGTGGTGCTGGAACACGGCCGCATTGTCGAGCAGGGGCCGGTTTGGGAGGTCTTCGGCAACCCGCAGCATGAGGTCAGCAAGACTCTACTGGCGCCGTTGCAGCACGGCTTGCCCGAAGAACTGCAAAACCGTTTGCGCGATCATCCCCAGTCGTCCGATGCCGCGGTGGTGCTGAGCCTGCGTTTCACTGGCAACAGCCGCGACGAACCAGACCTGGCGGCATTGTTCAGTGCCCTCGGCGGGCGCGTGCGGTTGCTCCAGGGCGGCGTCGAACGCATCCAGGGGCATGCCCTGGGACAATTGCTCCTGGCCGTCCAGGGCTCGTCCCTGGGCACGGCGGAACTGCGCCAGCGGGCCGAGCACTGGGCACAACAGGTGGAGGTACTGGGCTATGTGGTTTGAGCGTTTGTTGCAGGGCATTCTCGACACCCTGCTGATGGTCGGCGTGTCTTCGCTGATCGCCCTGCTGGCGGGGATTCCCCTGGCAGTGATCCTGGTCACCAGCGGCAAGGGCGGGATCTATGAAGCGCCGAACCTGAACCGCGCCCTCGGGGCATTCGTCAACCTGTTCCGCTCGATCCCGTTCCTGATCCTGATGGTGGCGCTGATCCCCTTTACCCGACTGATCGTCGGCACCACCTACGGCGTCTGGGCGGCGGTGGTGCCGCTGACCATCGCCGCCACGCCGTTCTTTGCACGGATCGCCGAGGTGAGCCTGCGGGAAGTCGACCACGGCCTGATCGAAGCGGCCCAGGCCATGGGCTGCCGGCGCTGGCACATCGTCTGGCACGTGCTGCTGCCGGAGGCGTTGCCGGGGATCGTCGGTGGTTTCACTATCACCCTGGTGACCATGATCAACTCCTCGGCCATGGCCGGAGCGATTGGCGCGGGTGGGCTGGGGGACATTGCCTACCGCTACGGTTACCAGCGTTTCGACAGCCAGATCATGCTCACGGTGATCGTGTTGCTGGTGATTCTGGTGGCGGCGATCCAGCTGGGTGGCGACCGTCTGGCACGGGTGCTGAACAAGCGTTGAGGGCTGTGGTGGCGGTTCGGGCGCCTTCGCGAGCAAGCTCGCTCCTACGGGTCGATCACCGCCCGCCGTAGGAGCGAGCTTGCTCGCGACAGGGCCCTCAAGACCACCATTGGCGTTATATTGGCCACCCCGCCCTCAACGCCCGTAGCCCGCCATGAAACTCGCCCCCGACGATCTCGAAACCATCACCGCAACCACTCTCGGCCACTACAACCAGGTGGCCGAAGGCTTTCGCGAGGGCACTCGCGACCACGATGTGAGCCAGAACATCGAGGCGCTGCTGCGGCATATCCAGGGCCCGGCGCCATTCACCGTGCTGGATTTCGGCTGCGGCCCCGGCCGCGACCTGCAAGCCTTCACCCACCTGGGCCATGTCGCCGTCGGCCTCGACGGTTCCGAACGCTTCGCGCAGATGGCCCGGGAAGACAGCGGGTGCGAGGTCTGGCAGCAGGACTTCCTCAAGCTCGAACTGCCCGCTGGGCGTTTTGATGGGATCTTCGCCAACGCGGTGCTGTTCCACATTCCCCGCCAGGAGCTGCCGCGAGTGCTCAAGCAGCTGCATGCCAGCCTCAAGGAAGGTGGCGTGCTGTTCAGCTCCAACCCCCGGGGCGACAACCAGGAAGGCTGGAACGGCCCGCGCTACGGTTCCTACCACGACCTGGCGGCGTGGCAGGCGCTATTGACTGACGCCGGGTTTGTCGAGCTGGAGCACTATTACCGCCCCGCTGGCCTGCCACGGAAACAACAACCGTGGCTGGCCAGCGTCTGGCGCAAGGCCTGATCCCGCCCCCCGTAGGCACTGCACAGATCCTCCGTAGGAGCCGGCTTGCCGGCGAAGGCGATTGCGGATCAAGCGCCTGCCTTACGGGCCTCTTCGCTGGCAAGCCAGCTCCTACGAGGCGGGGGGGGCGGTGTCGTTGCTCGGCTCCTTGATCTTGTACCAGGCCACGTACAGCGCCGGCAGGAACAGCAGGGTCAGCAAGGTGGCGACGATGATGCCGCCGATCATCGCGTAGGCCATCGGCCCCCAGAACACCTCCCGGGCAATCGGGATCATCCCCAGACTGGCCGCCGCGGCGGTCAACAGGATCGGCCGGCGACGGTGGTGAGTGGCTTCCAGTACTGCGTCCCAGGGGTGATAACCCTCCTTCTCGTGTGAATCGATCTGGGTCACCAGGATCACCGAGTTGCGGATGATGATGCCGATCAACGCGAGAATCCCGAGGATCGCCACAAACCCCATGGGCGTGCCCGTGGGCACCAGGGCCAGGACCACACCGATCAGCCCCAACGGCGCCACACTGACCACCAGGAACAGCTTCTGCACGCTGTGCAACTGGATCATCAGGAAGGTTGCCATCAGGAACAGCATCAGCGGCACTACCTTGGCAATCGGCCCCTGGGCCTTGCCGCTCTCCTCCACGGTCCCGCCGGTGGCCACCGAGTAACCGGCCGGCAAGCTGGCAGCGAAGCGCTCGATGACCGGCTTGAGGTCCTCGACCAGGTCCGTGGGCTGGATTTCATCACGCACCGCGGCCTTGATGGTGATGGTCGGCTTGCGGTCACGCCGCCAAACCAGTGGCTGCTCCAGTTCGTAGCGGATCGTGGCGAAGGCCAGGAGTGGGATCGAAATGCCGTTGGGCGAGAGTATCTGCAGGTTCTGCAGGGTTTCCGGCGTGCCGCGCTCACTGTCGACGGCGCGGCTGACCACATTGATCAGGTAGATATCGTCATCCACCTGGGTCACGGTCGCACCGCTGACAATGCTGTTCATCAGCCGCGCCACGTCTTCGGAGGACAGGCCCAATTGCCGGGCCTTGTCCTGGGCGATGTCGATACGCAGGACCTTGCCCGGCTCGTTCCAGTCGTAAATGATCTCGCCGATGTGCGAGTTCTTGTCGAGTTCGCTGGCCAGTTCAATGGCGTGCTTGCGCACCAGATCGATGTCCTTGCCGCTGACTCGGTACTGGATCGGACGCCCTACCGGCGGGCCCATTTCCAGAGCCTGCACATAACCGCCAATTCCGACGAAGTCTTCTCGCAGGCGTTTCTGCAAGGTCTTGATCAACGCCGAGCGCTCCTTCAGGCCCTTGCTGACAATCACCAGCTGGGCGTAGTAGGGGTTCTGCAGTTGCTGGTCCAGGGGCAGGTAGAAGCGAATCGCGCCCTCGCCGATGTAGGTGCTCCAACGCTCGATGGACGGATCGTCCTTGAGCGTGGCTTCCAGACGGTCCACCGCCAGCCGTGTCTCGCTGATCGAGGCGTTCTGCGGCAGGTTGAGGTCAACGAGGATCTCCGGGCGGTCCGAGGACGGGAAGAACTGGTTCTGCACAAACCGCATGCCAAACACCGAGAGCACGAACAGCAACACCGTGATGCCGATCGCCCACCAGCGGTAGCGCATGCACCACAGCAGGCCAGCGTTGAAAGCACGGCCAATGCGCCCGGGTTCTTCGGAATGGGGTTTCACCTTGGCACTGAGAATGTGCAGGCCGATCACCGGCGCAAACACCACCGCCACCAGCCAGGACACCAGCATCGCCACCGCGATCACCGCAAACAGGGTGAAGGTGTATTCGCCGGCAGAACTGGCGTTGAGGCCAATGGGCACGAAACCGGCGACCGTCACCAGGGTCCCGGTGAGCATCGGGAAAGCCGTCGAGGTGTAGGCAAAGGTCGCCGCCTGCTCCTTGGTCTCTCCCAGCTCCAGGCGCGTGACCATCATCTCCACGGTGATCATGGCATCGTCCACCATCAACCCCAGAGAAATGATCAATGCGCCAAGGGAGATCCGCTGCATGGTAATGCCGCTGTATTCCATGAACACGAAGACCAGCGCCAGCACCAGCGGGATGGTCAAGGCCACCACCAACCCGGGACGCACCCCGAGGCTGACGAAGCTCACCAGCAACACAATCACCACCGCCTCGAACAAGGCACTGGTGAACCCGCCGACCGCCTCCGCCACCACTTCGGCCTGGTCCGAGACATTGTGCACACCGACCCCCACTGGCAGGTCGGCGGTCAACTCGGTCATCCGCGCATGCAACGCCTTGCCGAACGCCTGGATATTGCCGCCGGCCTTCATGGCAATCGCCAGGCCGATGGCGGGCTGGCCATTGAAACGGAACTGGGTGCTCGGTGGGTCGACATAACCGCGGCTGATCTCGGCGATATCCGCCAGCCGATAGAAGCGGTCATTGAGTCGCAGGTTGACGTTCGCCAGGTCCTTCTCCGACGCGAACTGCCCCGAGGTGCGCACGGAAATCCGTTCCGGCCCGGCCTCGATCACCCCGGCCGGGATCACCGCATTCTGCGACTGCAGGCTTTGCAGGACGTCGCGCTGGTCAATGCCCAGGGCCGCCAGCTTGCGCGTGGAGACGTTCAGGTAGATGACCTCATCCTGTGCGCCGATCATCTCCACCTTGCCCAGGTTCGGCACCTCGCGGATCTCGGCGCGCGCCTGCTCCACGTAGTCGCGCAGTTGGCGCATGGTCAGGCCGTCGGCGGTAAAGGCGTAGATGGAACCGTACACATCGCCGAACTCATCGTTGAAGCCCGGCCCCTGCAAACCCTGGGGGAAGTCGCCACGGATGTCATCGATCTTCTTGCGCACCTGGTACCAGATCTGCGGGATGTCCTTGGCACTGGTGGTATCACGCAGGTTGACGAACACCGTCGACTCGCCGGGGCGCGTATAGCTCTTCACGTAATCGAGGGAATCCAGCTCTTCGAGCTTTTTCTCGATGCGGTCAGTGACCTGCTTGAGGGTTTCCTCCTGGGTCGCACCCGGCCAACGGGTCTGGATGACCATGGTCTTGATGGTGAACGAAGGGTCTTCCTCACGTCCCAGGTTCAGATAGGAGAACACGCCCATCAGCAGCGCGATGAACATCAGGTACCAGACGAACGACTGATGCTTGATCGCCCACTCGGATAAATTGAAGCTCCCTTTCGTGGCAGGCGTCATGGTACGCGGTCCTCGTCGATTTTGACTTTTTGCCCCGGCTTGAGGCTGTTCACACCGGCGCTGACGATCCGCTCACCGGGCTTGATACCCTGGCCGATCAGCGCCGAATCGCTGTCGCGGCTGAGCACCGTGACCTCACGCGGGGCGACTGTCTGGCTCTGTCTGTCGATGACCCAGACCCGGGTCTTGCCATCCACTTCCTGCAAGGCACTCAGCGGCAGTTCGGTGCGTGGCTCGATGGCCGAGCTCAGGGTCACGCTGATGGCGGTGCCCAGGCGAAAGGCCTGCGGGGTGTCCTTGAGGGTCAGGCGCGCGCGCCGGGTGCGGGTGGCACTCTGGGCCTGGGGTTCGATCTCGCGCACGGTGGCAGTGGTGCTGATGCTCGGGTCCAGTTGCGCCGCAACCTTGAACACCACATCCGCCGGCAACTGGTCCACCAGGTTCGCCGGCAGATCGATTACCGCTTCCTTGATTTCCGGCCGGGCCAGGGTCACGACCTGCTGGCCGGCGGTCACCACTTGCCCGGCCTCGGCATTCCAGGCAGTGATCACCCCGCCATGATCGCTGCGCAGCTCGCTGTAGGTCAGCTGGTCCTGGGCCTGGCGCACCGCCGCCTTGGCCTGCGCCAGGGACGCTCCGGTGGTTTTCAGGTCAGTCTGGGCGATGTCCAGTTGCGCCTGGGCACCCACTCCACGGTCGAACAGTTCCTGCTGGCGTCGGGCATTGGCCTGGGCATTGATCCACTGCGCCTCGACCTTGGCCAGATCACCCTGGGCGGCGCGCAACTGGTTCTGCTGGTCGGTGGGATCGAGGGTCGCAAGCAACGCGCCCGGCCCCACTTCAGCCCCTACATCGACACTGCGATTGGCAATCCGCCCCGGCACCCGGAACCCCAGGTTGGTTTCATAGCGGGCCTGGATGTTGCCGGCAAAACGTCCCAGGCTCTCCTGGGATTGCGGGCTGGCCTCGATCGACAGCACTGGACGCACCGGCGCAGGCGCCGGCGCCTCCTTGGAGCAGCCCAGCAGCAAGGCACTGGCACACAGCAGCAGCGGCAGGCGCTTCATGGCTTGGCTCCAGGGTTCTTGGTCGGTTCGACGATCTCGACGAGCATCCCCGGGTGCAACAGCTGCCCGCCGGCCACCACGACTTTCTCGCCGCCCTTGAGGCCATCACTGATGAGCACCTTGCCGGTCAGGTAGCGCCCGACCTTGACCGTGTGCAGCGCGGTCTTGCCGTCCTCGCCCACCAACCACACCGCCGGCTCGCTGAGGTCCTTGGTCAGCGCCGACCAGGGCAGCATCACGCTGGCCTTGCCATTGGCCCGAGCCGTGGCGCTGACCACTGACCCCAGGTCCATGCCGGCAGGCAGTGAGTCAAGCATCACCTTGACCTGCACCGTGCCGCTCTGGGCCGAAACCACCGGGGTGATTTCGCGGACCTTACCGGTGGTCTTCACCTGGGGATTGTCCAGCAGGCTGATGTGGATGGTTTCCTGGCCCGGGGGCTCCATCAGCAGTGACTCGTAGACGTTGAATACCGCATCGCGCTCACCGTCCCTGGCCAGGCTGAAGATCGGCATCGTCGCTTGCACCACCTGGCCCACTTCGGCCTGGCGCGCGGTGATCACCCCCGGCGCCTCGGCCATCAGTTCGGTGTAGCTCAATTGCTCCCGGGCATTGGCCAACTGCGCCTGGGCCGCGCTCAGGGCGCTCTGGCTGCTGCGCAAGGCGGCCTGGGCCGAATCGTATTCGCTCTGGCTGGTATAGCCCTTGGGCAACAGTTTCTGCTGGCGGACGAAGGCGGCGCTGGTCTGCTTGACCCGGGCCTGCTCGGCGAACACCGAGGCGGCAGCGGTATCGACATTGGTCTGCAGGTCCTTGGGATCGAGCTTGGCCAGCACTTGCTGGGCCGAGACCCGGTCGCCGATGTCCACCATGCGCTGGATGATCTTACCGCCGACGCGGAACGACAACTCGGTCTGCACCCGTGCCTGCACATCACCGGTGAGGGTTACCGAAGGCGCAAAATCGCTGCTTTGCACTTCCTGGACGCGCACCCGCGGGCGCTCCTTTTCCGTGGGCTTTTCCGCCCCGCAGCCGCAGAGCAGAGCCAGCAGGCTCAGCCCCACTATCCATTTCGAATTGAGACCAGCCATGCAGGCTCCTTGTGCTTGATCGTCGCGCCAGTGACGTTACGACTGTGAGCTTAGAACAGGGTTCACGCGTTGCACTGTCGTCGCTGTCGATGGCTGTGAGCGCCTGGATTCGAGCCGCGGCAACGCCTCCACGCAGCCGTCTGCAAGGCTGCCGAGGGTGGCGCTGGAGACACCGTTCTTGAGCCTCCGCGAAGGTCCCTCGGGGTATATTGCAGCCTGCGGCAGGGCCGACACCCAGCGACAAAGACACCGCGAATTCGGCACACTGCCCAGCACGCAACAGGAGACCCGGCATGCTCAAGACCCTGGCGGTGGCCAATTACCGCTCCATCAACTCCCTGCTGATTCCCCTTGGCCGGCTGAACCTGATCACCGGGCCCAACGGCAGCGGCAAGTCCAACCTGTACCGGGCCCTGCGCCTGCTGGCGGAAACCGCCCAGGGCGGCGTGGTCAATGCCCTGGCCCGGGAAGGCGGGCTGGATTCGACCTTCTGGGCCGGGCCGGAGAAAATCAGCCGGCGCATGCGCAACGGCGAAGTGCCCGTCCAGGCCAGCGTGCGCTCGTCGAGCAAGCGCCTGCGCCTGGGGTTTGCCGGCGAGGACTTCAGCTACGCGATTGCCCTGGGCCTGCCGGAACCCAGCACGTCGGAATTCTCCCTGGACCCGGAAATCAAGAAGGAATGCATCTGGTCCGGACCGTTCTACCGTCCGGCCAGCCTGCTGGTGGATCGCCACGGCCCGCTGATTCGCGCCCGCCAGGGTCGCAGCTGGGAGGTGCTGGCCCAGCACACGCCGAACTTCGACAGCCTGTTCGATCAGGTCGGCAGCCTGCGCAGCTCGCCGGAAGTGCTGCAAATGCGCGAGTTCATCCGCCGCTGGCGCTTCTACGATCACTTTCGCAGCGACAGTGAAGCCCCGGTACGCCAACCGCAACTGGGCACCCGGACGCCGGTGCTGCACCACGACGGCCGCGACCTGGCTGCGGCGTTGCAGACCATCCGCGAGATCGGCGACCCCGAGGCCTTGCAGGCGGCCATCAGCGACGCCTTTCCTGGCGCACGACTGAATATCGCTCCGCTACCGGGTGGACGTTTCGCCATCGAGTTCTATCAGGAAGGATTGCTGCGGCCGTTGTCGGCAGCGGAGTTATCGGACGGCACCTTGCGCTACCTGTTGCTGGTGGCGGCGTTGCTGACCCCGCGCCCGCCGAGCCTGATGGTGCTCAACGAACCGGAAACCAGCCTGCACCCGGACCTGTTGCCGGCCCTGGCGCGCTTGATCATCGGGGCCTCAATGCAGTGCCAGGTGTGGGTGGTGTCCCACGCCCGGCGCCTGATCGCAGCCTTGCAGGAAGACCCCGAATGCAACTGTATCGTGCTGGAGAAAGAGCTGGGCCAGACCGGCATCGTCGGTCAGCGCATGCTCGACGAACCGGCGTGGTACTGGCCGGATTAACCATCCCCGCCAGCCCCGATTGCCATGCCTCCACCGTAGGAGCCAGCTTGCTGGCGAAGAGGCCCTCAAGCCCTGCATCGCCCTCACGGACGCCTTCGCTGGCAAGCCAGCTCCTACACGGCTCAAACGCAATACGCCCACCGTAGGAGCCAGCTTGCTGGCGAAGAGGCCCTCAGACCCTGCATCGCCCTCACGGACGCCTTCGCTGGCAAGCCAGCTCCTACACGGCTCAAACGCAATACGCCCACCGTAGGAGCCAGCTTGCTGGCGAAAAGGCCCCAGCCCTGCATCGCCCTCACGGGCGCCTTCGCTGGCAAGCCAGCTCCTACACGGCTCAAACGCAATACGCCCACCGTAGGAGCCAGCTTGCTGGCGAAGAGGCCCTCAAGCCCTGCATCGCCCTCGCGGACGCCTTCGCTGGCAAGCCAGCTCCTACACGGCTCAAGCGCAATACACCCACCGTAGGAGCCAGCTTGCTGGCGAAGAGGCCCTCAGGCCCTACATCGCCCTCGCGGACGCCTTCGCTGGCAAGCCAGCTCCTACATGGCTCAAGCGCAATACGCCCACCGTAGGAGCCAGCTTGCTGGCGAAGAGGCCCTCAGCCCTGCATCGCCCTCGCGGACGCCTTCGCTGGCAAGCCAGCTCCTACAGGTCGCGGAGGGTCAGCCCTGCCATTTGCCGCCTTCGACAATCACGCTGTCGGGCGCGGTGTCATCGCTCAGCTCTTTACGCACGTACTGGTCATACAGCTTGAGCAGGTATTTCTCTTCGCCCAGCTTGGCCAGTTCGGCATTCACCCAGTCACGCAGTTCGATGTTGCCTTTCTTCACCGCCGGGGCAATCGGCGCCTGCTCGCCCAGGGTCTGCGGCAGCACACGGTAGCCCGGGTTCTGCTTGGACCAGCTGAACAGGATCAGGTTGTCCTGGGCATAGGCATCGCCACGGCCATTGGCCAGGGCCTGCAGGGACTCGGTGTTCTTTTCGAACTTCAGCAGTTTCCAGTCCGGATGGTTCTGGGTCAGCCAGATATCCGCAGTAGTGCCGGTGGTGACAATGGTGGTGCGGCTCGCCAGGTCATCCAGGCTCTTCACTTCGCTGCCTTCGGGCACCAGGGCCTGGACCGCCACCTTGAGGTTGGGATTGGTGAATTCCACCGCTTCCTTGCGCTCCGGGGTCACGGTCATGTTGGCCAGGATCAGGTCGACCTTGTCGCTCTGCAGGAAGGGAATGCGGCTGGCCGGTTCCACCGCGACGAACTCCACCTTGTTCTCGTCGCCCAGCAGGTCCTTGGCGAATTGGCGGCCGATGTCAGTATCGAAACCCACGTAGCGCCCAGCCTCATCGACGAAACCAAACGGCGGCTTGTCGGTGAACACGCCGACGATCAGCTTGTCACGGGCCTTGATCTTGTCCAGGTAGCCAGCCGCCGGCGCGGCGCTGGCAGTGCTGGCCGCCGGCTTGGGCGGATCATTGGCTTTATCGCAGCCGGCCAGCAGGGCCAGACCGAACAGTGGCAGTAACAACAGCGAAGACTTGGCAGTTTTCATAAGAGCTCCAGTTCCTTTTTAGGGGCTTTCTTGGGCAGTGCTTCAACAAACGAGAACTTCTCCAGGAACTGCTGCGCGCGTGCGCTCTGCGGGTTCGTGAAGAATGCCTCGGGGGTGTTCTGTTCCACGATGCGGCCGCCGTCCATGAACACCACGCGGTCAGCCACGGCCCGGGCAAAGGCCATCTCATGGGTAACGATCAACAGGGTCATGCCGTCCCGGGCCAGGCCCTGGATCACTTGCAGTACCTCCTTGACCATCTCCGGATCAAGGGCCGCGGTGACCTCGTCGAACAGCATCACCTGGGGGTTCATGCACAGTGAACGAACAATGGCGATGCGTTGCTGCTGGCCACCTGACAGTTGTCGGGGAAACGCCTCGCGCTTGTCCAACAGGCCGACCCGTTCCAACAGCGCTTCGGCCTGGGCCTGGGCTTCACGGCGCTGGCGCTTCTGCACCTTCAGCGGGCCAAGCAGGATGTTGTCCAGCACCTTCATGTGCGGGAACAGGTGATAGCTCTGGAACACCATGCCGATCTGCTGGCGTACCTGCCGCCAGTCGGTGGCCGGGTCCAGCAATTCGCGCCCGGCGAAGCGCAGATGTCCGCTATGGGCACTTTCCAGGCCATTGAGGCAGCGCAGCAAAGTGCTCTTGCCGCAACCGCTGGGGCCGAGGATGACGATCACCTCCCCGGCCGCAACGCTGAGGTCGACCTCCTTGAGCACCTGCTGCGGGCCGAAGAACTTGTTGAAACCCTTGAACTCGATCAATGCGCTCATGCTTGCGTCCAGCGCCGCTCCAGCACGCGGGAGGCGGCCGACAGCGGGTAGCAGATGAAAAAGAAAAACAGGAACAAAACGCCGTAGATCAGCACCGATTCGTAGGTACGCTCGATGATCTGCTGGCCAACCTTGATCACGTCCACCACGCCGATCAGCACCGCCAGGGAACTGGTCTTGATGATCCGCGTGTAGACATTGATGGTCGGTGGCGTCATGCGTTTCAGCGCCTGGGGCAACAGCACGTAGCCGTACAGCTGGGCACTCGACAGGCCAATCGACAAGCCCGCTTCGCGCTGGCCCCGGGGCAGCGATTGCAGGGCCCCGCGCACCACCTCGCCGACCTCGCTGGCGCCCCACAGCGACAGCACCAGCACCGCGCAGGTGAAGCTGGGAATGCTGATGCCGAAAAAGATCGGGAAGCCGAAAAACAGCAGGTACAGCCAGACCAGCACCGGGATCGCCCGGAACAGTTCCAGGTAGATCCTCAGTGGTACCTCCAGGACCTTGCGCTGCAGGCTGCGCAGCACGCCGTAGAGCGCGCCGCCCAAGGTGCTGAAGACAATGCTCAGCAAAGAAATCGACAAGGTTTGCGCAGCACCCCGGGCCAATTGCGGCAGGGACACCAGCAGCAACTCAAGACCCGAACTGGCCATGCTGAAGCCTCCTTTCCAGACGGCTGAGCAACAGCGACAGTGGCAGGAACAGCAAGACGCAGATCAGCGTCAGCACCGCCAGCATCTCGTAGGTCTTGTAGTACAGGGCGATGTAGCTCTTGGTGGTGTAGAGGATTTCCGGCACCGCCACCGCCGAGACCACGGTGGTTTCCTTGAGCAGGAAAATGAAGTTGGCAAACAACGACGGCAGGCTGAGGATTCCGGCCTGGGGCAGGATCACGTAGCGCAGCAACTGCCATTGGGACAAGCCGATGGAACGTCCCGACTCCAGCTGCGCCTGGGGCACCGCCTCGACGCCAGCGCGCAGCACTTCCGTGAGATAGGCACCGCCAAGAAAGGTCATGGTGATGATCGCTGCGGTAAACCCCGAAACCTTGATGCCCAGGGCCGGCAAGGCGAAGTAGACGAAAAACAGCTGGATCAACAGTGGGGTATTGCGCGCCAGTTCCACGTACAGGCCGATCAGCCGGTGCAGGTAGGGGGTGCGAAACACCAGGAGCGTGGCGTTGATCAAGGCCACCAGCAAGGAAGTGCCGATGGCAATCAGGCCGACCTGCAGGGTTACCCCCACGGCTTTGAGAAACGCCGGCAGGGTGCTGAGGATAAAAGCGTAATCGAGGGTCATTGAGAGTCCTGGACGCCGCTGGGGTACAGCGGCGGTGGTGCAGTCCATGGGGCGATGGGTAATCGCCCGGCTGTTACGACTTTATAGCTATAAAAAGCAGAATTTAAATACCGTTAAAGCATATTGATATCACCCAAAAACCTAACCCGCGGATTTGCCGGGCTGGCGCCCAGCTACTACCTTTTCCGTCGGGCCTGCCGGGTTCTTTCGCGCTCGTACAGCCCTACCGGACGCTGCACCTCTCAAGGACGATTGCCATGGCTGATGCAAAGACCCCGCAACCGCTGGACCCCCACGAACTGATGAAGTGGCTGACGGCGTTGCGCCGGGCCACCCAACCCACGGCCAAGAGCGCTCCGCTGTAGCAGTTGGCTTGTGCAGGAGCGGGCTTGTGTAGGAGCTGGCTTGCCAGCGAAGGCGCCCGTAAGAGCGATACAAATCTCGAAGGCCTCTTCGCCGGCAAGCCGGCTCCTACCGTGACTGAGCGATGGCGTCCAAAAAGCGATGCATCCCCCAAGCTCGCCTCGCCGGGCTCCTGCGGCTTTCGCGGGCGCAATAAAAAACGCCGACGCTGTCATAGCCGTCGGCGTTCAAACCTTGAAGGGGTTTAGTGCGTCAGTAGCCTAGTTCATCAAAACGCTGGCAGTACCGCACCGCTGTACTTTTTCTCGATGAAGGCTTTCACCTCAGGGCTGGTCAAGGCCTTCGCCAGCTTCTGGATCGCCGGGCTGTCCTTGTTGTCCGGACGGGCCACCAGGTAGTTCACGTAAGGCGAATCGGAACCTTCGATGATCAGCGCATCCTTCGCCGGGTTCAGACCGGCTTCCAGGGCGTAGTTGGTGTTGATCATGTCCAGGTCAACCTGGTCCAGGACCCGTGGCAGCATGGCCGACTCAAGTTCCTTGAACTTGAAGTTGTGCGGGTTCTTGGCGATGTCCTTGGGCGTGGCGACGGCGTTCTTCGGGTCCTTGAGCTCGATCAGGCCTGCCTTCTGCAACAGGATCAGGGCACGGCCGCTGTTGCTGCCTTCGTTGGGGATGGCAATGGTCGCGCCGTCTTTCAGCTCGGCCAGGGTTTTGACTTTCTTCGAGTAGCCGCCGAAGGGTTCGACGTGCACGCCGATCACGGTCACCAAGTGAGTGCCTTTGCCTTCGTTGAAGCTCTTGAGGTACGGCAGGGTCTGGAAGTAGTTGGCATCCAGACGCTTCTGGTCGACCTGTACGTTGGGTTGCACGTAGTCGGTGAAGACCTTGATTTCCAGGTCCACGCCTTCCTTGGCCAGGGTTGGCTTGATCAGCTCAAGGATCTCGGCGTGGGGCACCGGGGTCGCGGCGACCACCAGCTTCTCGCCGGCTTGGGCGATGCCGGCGCTCAGAGCTGCCGCCAGTGCGGTGAACAACAGAACTTTTTTCATGCAAGGTCCTTAAGTGTCGGAATCGACGACGGCTTCAAATGAGGTGCTTATCAGGGTGCCAGTGATGTGCCACTGCTGGCGTGAAGCGGACAATACCGAGATTTTTTATTCCCGAACAATATCTTTTATTCACTTTCATATTCCATTTTGTTCATACAGCATCCCAACGCTCTAACCCGCGCCCGCCAGCTTTTTTCCAGGAGCCGGCTTGCCGGCGAAGAGGCCCTCAAGCCCTGCATCGCCCTCACGAACGCCTTCGCTGGCAAGCCAGCTCCTACGGACCGGATCTGAAATGGTCATGTGTAGGAGCCGGCTTGCCGGCGAAGAGGCCCTCAGGCCTTGCATCGCCCCCACGAACGCCTTCGCTGGCAAGCCAGCTCCTACGGGCCGGATCTGAAATGGTCGTGTGTAGGAGCCGGCTTGCCGGCGAAGAGGCCCTCAAGCCCTGCATCGCCCTCACGAACGCCTTCGCTGGCAAGCCAGCTCCTACGGGCCGGATCTGAAATGGTTGTGTGTAGGAGCCGGCTTGCCGGCGAAGAGGCCCTCAAGCCCTGCATCGCCCTCACGAATGCCTTCGCTGGCAAGCCAGCTCCTACGGGCCGGATCTGAAATGGTCATGTGTAGGAGCCGGCTTGCCGGCGAAGAGGCCCTCAAGCCCTGCATCGCCCTCACGAATGCCTTCGCTGGCAAGCCAGCTCCTACGGGCCGGATCTGAAATGGTCGTGTGTAGGAGCCGGCTTGCCGGCGAAGAGGCCCTCAAGCCCTGCATCGCCCCTCACGAATGCCTTCGCTGGCAAGCCAGCTCCTACGGGCCGGATCTGAAATGGTCGTGTGTAGGAGCCGGCTTGCCGGCGAAGAGGCCCTCAAGCCCTGCATCGCCCTCACGAACGCCTTCGCTGGCAAGCCAGCTCCTACGGGCCAGATCTGAAATGGTCATGTGTAGGAGCCGGCTTGCCGGCGAAGAGGCCCTCAGGCCTTGCATCGCCCCCACGCGCGCCTTCGCTGGCAAGCCAGCTCCTACGGGCCGGATCTGAAATGGTCGTGTGTAGGAGGAGGTGGGGTCAGGACAAGCCGGTGCGCTGCAGCAGTTGTTGCAGGGCATGGCGCTCCCCCGCCGAACCACTCTGGACAATCTGCTCCAGCAATTGCTGAATCTGCTCCAGCGGCGAAGGGGTCGGCGGCAGGTTGAGGTGCTCCGGCAGGATCTCCTCGCCACTACTGACCAGCAGGGCAAAGTGAATGACGTTCTCCAGCTCCCGGGTGTTGCCCGGCCAACTGTGGCGATCCAGGGCCTGCTGCGCAGCTTCGCTGATCAGCGGCACCGGCAGTTCCAGGCGCTGGCTGTAGATGCCCAGGAAGTACTCGGCCAACGACTCGATGTCGCCCACCCGCTCACGCAGCGCCGGCAACTCCAGCTGGCCTTCGCTGAGATAGCGGTACAGGCGCTGATGAAACTTGCCCGCCGCCACCGCCTGGGCCAGGTCGATGCTGGTGGCTGCCACCAGGCGCACGTCCACCGGGCTCGGTTGCTGGGCACCAACCCGGGTCACTTCATGGTTCTCCAGGGCCGCCAGCAACTTGGTCTGGATCGGCAGCGGCAGGTCGCCGATTTCGTCCAGGTACAGGGTCCCGCCATTGGCCGAACCGAACCAGCCGGCGCGGCTGCTGGCGGAGCCGCTGAAACTGCCGGCGGCATAACCGAACAGCTCGGCGTCGGCGTAGGTCGGGCTGATGGCGCCGCAGTTGACCGAGACAAATAACCCGCCGCGGTCGCTGGCACGGTGGATATGCCGCGCCAGCAGTTCCTTGCCGGTGCCGGTTTCGCCGCGGATCAGCACCGAGATCGAGCGCGGCGCCAGTTGTTCCAGCTCTTCACGCAGTTGCCGTGAACGCGGGTCGACGAACACCAGTGCCTTGGCACGGATGCTCAGGGGGCTTTTCTCGGCATCGGGAAAGGTCAGCAACGGCTGACCGAAAGGGGTATGAGGGCTCATGGCAGACTCCCGCCCCAGCCCGCCTGGGGGCGGGGCGTTTAAACAGAAAAAAGGTCATCAGGCACGGCGCAGGGCGTGTTGTTCCATGCGGTTCTGCAGACGATAGAGATAGGCGAAACCCTGTTCCCAGCGATGGTGGCCAGACTTGACGTTGATGTGCCCGGCGCCCGCCAGAATCCCCGCTTCAGCGCCCCAATCACGGGCCAGCTCCATGGCCCGTGGCGCGCTCACGGCGCTGTCGTTATCGGAGCTGACCACCTGGCTGGGAAAGGGCAGCAAGTCCCGGGGGATCGGTGCGAAGTTGCGCAGCGCCGGCGCACAGGCCGCACGCTCGACATCCGCCGGCGCCACCAGCAAGGCACCGCGCACCTGGCGCAACGCTGCCACGGGCGCGCGAGCCGCCCAATGGGCCACGGTGACGCAGCCCAGGCTGTGGGCAATCAGGATCACCGGCGTGTCATCGGCGGCGATGGCTTCGGCCAGGGCCGCCACCCAGTCTTCACGGCGCGGCGTCAGCCAGTCGGCCTGCTCCACCCGCGCACTGTTGGGCAGGCTGTTCTGCCAGTGGGTTTGCCAATGATCTTCTGGCGATCCTTGCCAGCCCGGCACAATCAAGTAGCGAATGGATGCGTTGCGCATGGGGAACCCTCCTGCTGCGTGTCTGTTCCCGAACGAGTATAGGGAGGGGAGTTATATTCGTTAAGGAATAAGAAGCTATTTGTTAATGCCTTAAATGAATATCAAACATCCCCTCTTCGTAGGAGCCGGCTTGCCGGCGAAAGGGCCATCAGCTCTTGTGCAACCTTGAGGACGCCTTCGCTGGCAAGCCAGCTCCTACGAGGTGAGCGCAGTGGAGTTTTTTGCATGAGCTGGCGCAATTTCGCTGGGGCTTTGCAGGTGGGTTTTCGTCAGGCAAAAAAAAGGCCGCACCCTGCCAAGGAGACGGCCTGAAAAGTCGTGGCTTTGTTGCTCGTTGTCAGCGGGCGGTGATCACCGACAGTTTGGTGATGCCCGCACGCTCGATGGACGCCATGGCCCGGGCCACTTCCCCGTAGTTGACCCCATCATCGGCCTGCAGCTGGACCCGCACTTCGGGGTCCTTGGCCTTGGCCGCTTGCAAGTTGGTTTCCAGCAGGTCCGGCTGGATCTCGTCCTTGTTGATAAACAGTTTGCCGGCACCGTCGATGCTCACCACCAGCGGATCCTTCTGCTCCACCGGGGCCACGGCCTCGGTCTTGGGCAGGTTGATCGGAATCGCGTTGGTCAGCAGCGGCGCGGTGACGATAAACACCACCAGCAGCACCAGCATCACGTCCACCAGCGGCGTGACGTTGATCTCGCTCAGCACCTCATCGCTGTCCTGGGTTGAAAAGGCCATATCAGGACGCCTCCTTGACTTTCTGCACGCTGCCCTGGGCCGCAACCTTGTGCGCGCTCGGGTGGATCAGCACGCGGAACGAGCTCTTCTGCGCCAGGCTGTAGAAGTCATGGGCAAAGTCATCGAGGTCGGCAACGGTGAGTTTCAGGCGGCGTAAAAAGTAGTTGTAAACCAGCACCGCAGGCACCGCGACGGCGATCCCCACACCGGTAGCCACCAGGGCTGCGCCAATCGGGCCGGCCACGGTTTCCAGGCTCGCCGAACCTGCGGCGCTGATGCCTTTCAAGGCTTCCATGATCCCCCACACGGTGCCGAACAGGCCGATGAAGGGCGAGGTGCTGCCAATACTGGCGACCACCGCCAAGCCGGTTTCCAGGGAGCGACGCTCACGCACGATCTGTTGGCGCAGGGCACGTTCAAGACGGTCCTGGTGGTTGATCGCCTGACTCAGGTCCGCCGCCTGGGGCGCTTCACCCACCTGGATCGCCGCGTAGCCGGCCTGGGCCACCCGCGCCGCTGCGCCAGGCTGGGTTTCACTCAAGGCGGCCGCAGAGTCGAGACTCGAGGCCGCCCAGAACTGATTGTGGAACTTGCGATCCTGGACCTTGAGGCGAGCGAACTGCACGCCCTTGACCAGGGCCAGGCCCCAGGTGGCGACGGAGAAGACCACTAACAGCCAGATCACCGCGCTTTCGATGGATTCCAGTGGAGATGCCAGTAACGTCATGATGTGTTCCCTCTGTGTAAGCGTTTAGCGCGCGTTATTTGATCGGCCTTGCGGCTCAATGAATCTTGAAATCGATGGGTACGCTGACCCAGCCGTCCTGGGCCACGTCACCCTGCTTGGCCGGTACGAAACTCCAGCGCTTGACCGCGGCCAGGGCCGCATCATCAAGCTGCTGGCGACCACTGCTTTTCTGGATCTGGATCTCGCCCGGCTTGCCGCTGGCCAACACATGCACCCGCAACAGCACCGTGCCCTCCCAGCCTCGGCGCTGGGCCAGGGACGGGTATTCCGGCGCCGGGTTCTTCAGGTACGCCGCGCTGGCGGACGCCGGGGTCACCGGAGCCGGGGCCGGTGGCGCAGGCGCTGTTGGAGCCGCTACCGGAGCGGCGGGTACTGACGGTGCGGGCGTTTGCTGAACCGGCTTGGGCGCCGGTTTCGGCTCAGGCTTGGGTACCGGCTTGGGCTTGGGTTTAGGCACCGGTTTGGGCGGTGGCGGCTTCACCGCCAACTCGTCCTCCACTGGAGGCGGCGGCTCCACCACCGGCTGGACCGGCTGCGGTGGAGGCGGCTCGACCACGGGTGGCGCCGGACGCGAGAATTCGATGGTCATGGGCGGAATTTCCGGCGGCACGATCGGCAGCACCGGGGTCGGCTTCTGGCTCAGCCAGTAGAGCACCGCACCGTGCAGTACCAGGGCAACAACCCCCAGGAGGATCGCCTCACGACGGCGCAATATGCCCTTGGGCGTGCGTTGCAGACGTGATTGGCCCAACGGCAAGCGGTGAGGCCGGCCGAGGTCGACCAACTCGCCGCTCGGTGCCTGGCGCCACAGCACCTCGTGTGCACCGGCGGCGGTCTGGACATTGCCCATGGATTTACTCCCTACGATCTTTTGAATAACCCGGCACCGGCGTATCAACTGCCCCCACACATCGGTGCCGCGGGGCCAATGATCAGCGCGCCGTGCTTATCTCTGAAAGTAATCTTTCAAGTTATACATAGATCAAAATGGAATACTTGATCCGCAAGAATCGTCCCAGCCCCCGTGAATCAAGGGCTGCAACCAAGAGCGGAAAAAACCATGCTTTACAGGCATTGAAAATATTCCCTTAAAGCATGGAAACAAGCCTGTCAGATGGAGAAAACAACATATCTCCTATTACAACCAGACAAAAAATCACAACTAATCATCAACACTTAACATTCAACAGTGATTTACTGACGAGCACGACAAAGCCGCTGAAATACCGCACTGCCTTTAAATAAAACAGCGAGTATTCAGCGGCTGGTATTTATCGAACTTGTTACTGCTTGACGAACTCACCACTCAGGCCGACCACATCGCCGCTGAAGTTGCTGCGTGCACCGGAGGCACGCAGTCGGGAGTAGTTGTGGTCGGGAGAGAACAGCGCCCAGGCCTGATAGCCATAGCCGTCGTTGTAGCCCGAGACATTGATGATGGTCGGCTGGCCGGTGCTGTTCTGGAAGTGGTAATGGCCGGTAACGCCGTACTTGACCCCGGCCTGGGTCAACTCACCGCTGAACGAACCGTTGGAGTCGTTGCCGTCGGTCACGACCAGACGGGCGTCAGCGTTGGAGTTTACATAGGTTCCATTGATGCTCGACATGATGCGGGTTTCCTTATGCGGTTGAATGTTTCGTCCAATGAAGCAAGTTCCTCCTGGAACTCACAAACCCAGCATGGTTGGCATTTACAACCCTGTCCAAAATAAACCTGCAGAACAACTAACTAAATAGCTATAGCTGGCAATCCAGCCTCTATAACTTATGTCCAAAGTAAAAGAACTTATAACTACCCAAACGTTCAAACCTGCAGTTTTCCGCTTGCCACTGTTCTTAACTGCTCTTGCAATTCCTTGCCGGCCCGGCTCAAGCCACTGCCGGCGTACAGCGCCAGGCGCACGCCCTGGATATCCGGCAAGCCGCTGTGCCCATCGAGAATCCGGTGCCCCTTGCCCAGCACCCGCACCGGCAACAGGCTGATGCCCAATCCCGCCGCCACCGCCGAACAGACACTGGCCAGGCTGGCGCTGGAATAGGCGATGCGCCAAGGCCAGCCACCAACTTCCAAGTGATGGAGCATTTCCTGGCGGTACAGACCACCGACCGGAAACGCCACCAGGGGCAACGGATCTCGACCAAAGGCCGGCTGCCGATGGCTGTCGACCCAGCACAAGGGTTCGGGCCAGGAGTCCAGACAGTCATCGCTATGCCCCATCTGCTTGACCAGCAGCAGGTCGAACTCGCCACGTCGATACTGGCGCAGCAACTCCGGCCCCAGGCCGCTGGCGACCTCCAGGCGCACCGTTGGGTAATCGCGGCCAAAACGCGAGAGCAGCGGCATCAGGCGCTCGGCGGCAAAGTCTTCCGGTACCCCGAGACGCAGCACCTCTTCGCTGCGCTGGTTGATCAGCACATCGCTGGCCTCTTCATGCAGGGCCAGGATGCGCCGGGCATAAGCCAGCAGGCGCTCGCCCTCCACCGTGGCCACTACCTGGCGCTGATCGCGGTCCAGCAACTGGCAGCCCAGGCTTTCCTCCAGGCGTCGCACTTGCTGGCTCACGGTGGACTGAGTCAGGTGCAGCCGCTCAGCGGCACGGGTGAAATTCTGGCAGTCGGCAACCGCGACAAAACTGCGCAACAACACGGGATCGAGCATCCGGCCTAACCATCCTTATAGCCACTGATTGGCATGATTATATTTAATTTCAGAATACACAGGCACCTCACCATACTCCCCTTTCATCAATCGGAACGGGAGGTTTCCATGACGCTCAAGTTGTCCTTCAAGCGCGGCCTGATCGCCCTCGGACTGCTCACCGCGGGAGTCGTGATGGCCAGCGACAACTCACTGCTGGACGCGGTGCGCAAAGGGCAGTTGCAGCAGGTTGAGCAACTGATCCAGCAAGGCGCGGCCATCGACGATCGCGGCCTGGATGGCAGCAGTGCGCTGCTCCTGGCCACCCGGGACAACCGGATCGAGATCGCCCGGGCGCTGATCGAAGCCGGAGCCAATGTGAACCAGAAGAACCTGATCCAGGACAGCCCCTACCTGCTGGCCGGTGCCAGCGGCCACAACGAAATCCTCAAGTTGACCCTGGCCCACGGCGCCGACCTCAAGAGCACCAACCGCTACGGCGGCACCGCCTTGATCCCCGCCTGCGAGCGCGGCCATGTAGAAACCGTGGACCTGCTGATCAAGGCCGGGGTCGAGTTGAATCACGTCAACCGCCTGGGCTGGACCTGCCTGATGGAAGCCATTGTGCTGTCCGACGGCGGCCCTGCGCACCAGCAGATCGTCAGCCGGCTGATCACCGCCGGGGCCGACCTCAACCTGCCGGACCGCGCCGGAATCAGCCCGCTGCAGCAAGCTCGCCAACGAGGCCAAGAGGCCATCGCCAAACTGCTGCGGGACGCCGGAGCCTCCTGATATCCCCAGCCCCTAACGGAGTCCTTCATGAACGACGACCAACACTTCCTGCAACAGGCCGTGGCCCTGGCCCGGCGCAATGTCGAACAGGGCGGTCGCCCGTTCGGCGCGCTGCTGGTGCGCAACGGTCAAGTGCTGGCCGAGGCGGTGAATGAAATCCACCTCAGCCAGGACCCCACCGCCCACGCCGAGATGCTCGCCATCCGCAGCGCCAGCCAGCACCTGGGGCCACGCCTGGACGACTGCGTGATCTACGCCAGCGGCCAGCCCTGCCCCATGTGCCTGGCCGCCATGTACCTGTGCGGCGTATCCCGCGCAGTGTTCGCCGCCAGCAATCAACAGGCGCAGCCTTTCGGCCTGTCCACCGCAGCCATCTACCAGCAACTGAGCAAGCCCCTGGAAGCCCAGCGCCTGCCAGTGCTGCACCTGCCCCAGGCAGCAATGACCGCCCTCTATCAGGATTGGCAGGAGCGCCATGCAGCGAACTGAATCTCCGTTCCAGCGCTGGGCCGGCTGGGCCTTGCTGGTGTGCCTGGGCCTCAACCTGCGACCGATCCTCAGCTCGGTCAGCCCGCTGCTCAACGAGATTCGTGGCGCCACCGGCTTGAGCTTCCAGAGCAGCGCCTGGCTCACCAGCCTGCCGGTGATCTGCATGGGCCTGGTGGCGTTGCTGGGCGTACGGATCGAAGCGCGACTGGGTGAACGACGCGGCGTCTCCCTGGGACTGTTGCTGGTACTGCTGGCCTGCCTGATGCGGCTGTTCTTCGGCCAAGCAGCAGCATTATTGGCCACGGCTTTATTGGGTGGTGCCGGCGTGGCGCTGATCCAAGCCTTGCTACCGGCGTTGATCAAACGCCAATTCCAGCAGCGTGTGGCCCTGGCCATGGGCGTCTACTCGGCTGCGCTGATGGGCGGTGGTGGCATTGCCGCCCTGCTCAGCCCGCAAGTGGCCAACCACTTCGCCAACTGGCAAGTGGGGCTGGGTATCTGGCTGTTGCCGGCCATGGCCGCGCTGCTGCTCTGGGTATGCCTGCCCCTGGGTGCCGGGCGTCGCCATGGCAAGCTGACCTCCACGACCGGGCTCTGGAGCAACCGTCGCGCCTGGCTGCTGGCGTTGTATTTCGGCCTGGTGAACTGCGGCTACATGAGCATGGTGGCCTGGCTACCGGCCTACTACCTGCAGATGGGCTGGAGCGCCACCCAGAGCGGCTCGCTGCTGGCCTTCATGACCCTTTTCCAAGTGACCGCCGCCCTGCTGATGCCGGCCCTGGCCCAGCGCAGCAGCGACCGCCGACCACTACTGGGCATCAGCCTCACGGCCCAGGCCGTGGGTTTTCTCGGGCTGGTGCTGTGGCCATTGCAGAGCCCGCACCTGTGGGTGGCGCTGATCGGCTTCGGCCTGGGGGCGTGTTTTGCCCTGAGCCTGATCCTGACCCTGGATCACCGCCGCGACCCTCGGGAAGCCGGGCAACTGGCGGCCTTTGTCCAGGGCGTGGGCTTTCTGATCAACGCCGTCTCGCCGTGGCTGAGCGGCTGGCTGCGGCAAGTCACCGGCAGCTTTGTCAGCGCCTGGTGGGTGCTGATCGTCGGCGTCCTGGCGATGCTGCTGTTGACCCGAATCTTCAGCCCCGCCAGCTATCAGACCGGGTTGAGACCCGGACCTGTCGCCGACTCATCACCGACAGCTCCTGGAGAGTTTCGCCCCGGCGCCACGTAGAATCCCCTCGCGACAAACAGCGCACACTCAATCAAGGACACGCAGCACCAATGGACGCCGCAACCATCAGCCGCCTGGTACAGGGCATGGGCCTCACCTACGAACAACTGCTCGCCCAAGGCGCCAGCATCGAGCGCCCGACGGACAAGATCTACGACGAATTCGAATGGCTCACCGTGTTCGTCGAGCCCGGCCTGGTACTGGACTTCTGGGAAGACAACCTGGTGCTGGAGAAGGTGATTATCGATGTGCTGCCACTTGAAGAGGGACGCAGGTTCTATACCGGTGAATTGCCGGCGCCCTTCTCACGCACCATGAGCCGCGCAGACATTCGCGCCCTGCTGGGCACGCCCCTGCAATCGGAGGAGCGCAGGCCATCAGCGGATGGGCAACGCATGCTCAACGCCTGGGAGAGCTATCGCTTGCCCGCCAATCTGCATCCCAAGGCCCGGGTCGGTTTCAGCTACAGCACCGACATGCGGATTAAAAACCTGTCATTCACCTTGCTCGAACCGATACGCGACTGACCGGCTCTGGCTTCTCGTAGGAGCTGCCGCAGGCTGCGAACGGCTGCGAAGCAGCCGCAAAACCTGCGCCCATGTTTGGCCTGCTACACCGCGGCTTCTGGCCGTGAGCCCTGTCGGAGTGCCGCCCAACCCGTTCGCAGCCTTCGGCAGCTCCTACAGGGAGTACGCCGACCCCATCCTCAGGCCGGCCGCAAGGCCGCCGTCTTGCTTTGGCTTTTGATCTTGATCTTCCTGCCCCCTTAACCACGATGGCCGAACGCAGGCATTGAGCCGTGGGTAACCCGGCAAGGATGCCGGGTTAGCCGCCCCAGGCCATGGATGGCCTGTGGCGGCGGCCCACGGATCAATGCCGGAGTTCGGGCATGCCGAGCCTAGGCGAGGCACCGAGTGGAGGGGCAAGAGCCTTTGGTTACTTTGGGCTCTTTCCAAAGTGACTCGCCGTAAGGGCGAAACCGCCCGCCGCCGTAACCGCAGCAACGGATATGCCCCCCTACAGATGATTCAGGATCGCACGCGCCCCAGCGAGGCAAGTTCCCTCGTCACCGTCAAAGGATCAGAAAAATCGTGGCTTGAGCTCTTTACAGGAGTTGCCGAAAGCCCAGAACAAGTTGGGCGGCACTCCGACGCAGCGTACAGGCGGGTACTAGCCAAAGGTTTTCATAAAGGGCTCGGCACATTGCCGGATCGCCGCGACGACATGCGGTGCCCGTTCGCCCCATTCAGCCGATCGGCTCAACACCCTTTCCAGTGCTTGCAACTGCCCACGAATAACCTCCTGCGGACGAGCCACATCACAAACCTTGGCAAACTCCAGCAACCCCTGCCGCGAAGCAAACAGAGACTTGTTGCCCAGCAGATCCAGGGCCAGCACGTCCTGCGGGATGTACGCCGTGGTGTTGACGATGTCGTAGGCCGGCGCCAGCCGCGCATCGCGCTGGCCAGGGTCGGAATACAACAGCCCGAAGTTCTTCAGGTGGGCATCGCCATTACCCACGATGCAGCTCAAGCTCACCATGGCAAACAACTGCGCCAGTGAACCCGGCACATGCTCAGGCGGACAGAACAGCCGGACGGCCTTGGCAATGGCCGAATAGCTCTTGCTGTATTTCTGCTCCGCACCCAGCCCCATCAACGCCGCCATGTCTTCAAACCCCAGGCAATCGAGCTGCTCGTCCCGGTCGAAGCGGCGCATGACGAACAGCTTGGCGTTATCGGACAGGTAGAACTCGGGCACCGCAATCCCCGACTCCCTGGCCACCGACATGCATAGAAACTCGTTGATCGCCAACCCCGGAAACTCGTCCCGGCCGCTCTTGATGATCAACTCCGAGGTGTTCGAGGTAAAACGCTGCAACGCGGCGTCATGCCGCTCCGGCACCATCACCTTGGGCTGCACGCCGGATATCCCCGCACGCAGGATGTAGCGGTCCACCAGGTCGGCAAAGATGTCCTCGGTGCCATCCCACGCAAGGATTTCTTGCAGTTTCTCCCCGGGGAACCGCTGTCGTTGCAACAGCCCATCGACTTGCGGCGAACTCACCGCGACCCGCCCGATAGGCGCGCTGCTGCCGGACAGCGCCAGCAGCAACATCGGGTCGACCTTCACCACCTTGGCCAGGCGGTTGCGCAGTTGCTCCAGGACATAGCCTTCGGGCAGGTTCATCTGGAAGATCGGGTGCAACTCCCGATAACGGTATTCATCCAGACGCACGGGCATCAGCAAACTGATCGCTGCCTGTGCCCGGGCGTCATCGTGGTAGCGAAACAGATAATCGCCAGCGCCACGGTGGATTCTCCCACTCTCACCGGCAGGGGTTGCGACCTGCAGTACCGCGGTCATCAGTCGAATACTCCCTGGATCTCGTCCAATGTAGGCATGGCAGCAGGCACCAGGGTGAATTCACAGTCCAGGGCGCCCAGCACTCGCGCATAGGCCGCCATGCCCACCGACAAGTCGCCCCGCTCGATGGCGATGACCTTCTGCCGGGTCACGCCGGCCAAGGCGGCCAGGCTGGCCTGGGTCTGGCCACGATGCAGACGACGCTGGCGAACCTGCTCGCCAAGGCGCACGGTGATCAGAAAGTAGTCCATGTTCTGTATACGCAACAAAATTGATTGAATGTAACGTATAGCAGACATTGCAGAAAATCAAAGAGACGCTGCTCCCAGGGTTGACCGGGAGGGCAAAAACCAAAGCCGCCCGAGCGGGAGCAAGCTCCCTCGCCACAACATCATTCCGGGCTATTAGCCGAACACAATCCCAGAGAAATAAATTATTGTAATTCGATAATTACTTATCAATAATTCGCCACCCCCCAAGTTTTGCAAGGAATGACGCATGAACCTCCAAATAAATGGCTCAGCCCAATACCGCTTACGAAGGGTCGGCCTGCTGGCCGCGATCCTGGCCTGGGTCATGGGCGTGGTGGAGCTGGGCGGCAACGCCGGCCTCTGGATCTACAGCAAGGACCAGGTCCTGGGTGCCCTGCTCAGCGTATTCGCCGAACACTCGCCGCGCCTGATGGAAGCCGACTTCAAACTCTCCTCCCTGAGCTTCACCCTATTGGTGATCCTCGACTTCCTGCCGCTGCTGGTATCGAGCTTCGCCCTCTGGCTGACCGGCGTATTCTTCCTGCGCCTGTCCCGAGGTGAAACCTGGAGCGATCGCAACATCAGCATCCTCTGGCGCGTCGGCATGCTATGGATCATCGCACCCGCGACGTTCCCCATGGTGGAGACCCTGCAAGGCCTGGCACTGTCCTTCGACCTGCCCCCGGGCCAACGCATCCTGCAGATTTCCGCCGGTTTCTCGTCCTACGCCGCCTATGAGGTGGTCAAAGGAATCTTGCTCTGCTCATTTTCCATTATCATGCGCGACGCCAAAGTCCTCAGTGATGAGCACAGTCACTACATATAGAACAATGAGATGACCATTATCGTTCGGCTTGACGTTGTCATGGCTAAAAACAAGATTCGCTCGAAAGAGCTCGCCGCCATCCTGGGCATTACCGAGGCGAATCTGTCGTTGCTGAAAAATGGCAAGGTCAAGGGGATGAAAATCGAGACCCTCGACAAACTCTGCGCCGCACTCGACTGCCAACCCGGCGACCTCCTGGAATACCAGGCGAGCGAGCCCGCGTAACGCCCCCGCGTTTGTTTGATCCGAGTCCCGTTCGTTAAAGCCTTATCCATTCATCACGTTGCACGTTGGCTTATTCATGACTCGCTACCTGCTCTGCCCGCTGCTTTTGCTTGCCTGTTTTTTGACCGGCTGCGCCAATAAACTCGAAGTGGCGATCGCCGCCACTCCCGCCCCCGACTACTACTTCGACCCAAAGGCTCCCGTGCTGGTGACCGTCAACGGCGCCAACGATGCCCACGGCCTCAACGCCACCTACTACCTGCGCGACATGGTCGCCGCCCTCCACGGCATGGGCTTCAAGCAGGTCTACACGGAAACGTCGCTGCCAAAGAACCACCCGCCGTTGCGCATGAACTTCACCCTCGACGTGGGCAGTGAAAAGACCAGCTACCGCTACACCGCCACCGACTACGGCCAGGTGCCCAGCAGCACCAAAACCACGTGCATTCCCGGCAAGAAGCAGCAGACCGTGTGCACCAGCACCCCAACGATGTCCTACGGCGCGATCGGCAGCTCGGAGCGCACCGGCTATACCACCCTCTCGACCTTCAATATCAAGGCCAAGGATGAGCTGAGTCGGCGCACGGTGTTCCTGCTGCGGGCCTCGTCCTACAACGAAGACTGCCAGGACGCCAAGGTCGAGGATTTCCTGGTGCAGGAAAGCCTGGACAACCTGGATTTTCGCAACCGGGTGCAACGCAAATACACCGTCACCCTGCCCGAAGGCCACAGCTGTAAATAGCCCGCTACCGCCGGCTTTGCACAGCCCTTGGCGGCACGCCTACAATCGGCCCCCGGCGCCTGTTCGATCACCCACCGAGCAGGCGCAACCCACCAACGGGAACAAGAGTGCCGACCATGAGCATGGACTGGAGTGCCTGGGAAATAGAGCCCGGATCAGCGGTCGATGAGCAGATCATCAGCCAGGTGCAGCAACGCATCGGGGTCGAGTTTCCAGCGCTGTATCTGGATCTGGTCAGGTACGCCGAAGCCGCCACACCGGGGGTCGGCACCTTCCCCCATGGCAGCGGCTACGCCTGCATCAGTGAGTTCTTTGACTTCTCCCTGGGCAACGAACCCTGGACCCTGCTCTGGTACGCCAGCGCCGGCCGCGTGCCAGGGTTGGCCAAAGGTTGCCTGCCGATTGCCCGGGATGCCGGTGGCCTGCTGATCTGCCTGGACTTCAACAGCCCGAGCGTGGCGGTGGAAGTCTTCGATCCCGACAGCGCCAGCCGCTACCCGGTCGCTCCCGACTTCAAGGCCTTCGTCGAGTTGTGGCAGCCATGAACGCGCCGCTGAAATGGATAGTCGTGCCCACCAGCAAAGCCGCCATGCAGCGCCTGGATCTGGACCAATGCCTGCCGGGCGACCTGGAGGAATTGGCCCTGTGCGCAGAGCAATGGTCCGCCCTGTGCCGCAGCAACCTCCTGCCACGCTTGAACCACGCCCTGGGAACCCTGATCGACGACTACGAGGACGCCTCCATCCAGGGCCGGGAAGCCCTGGCCATGACCCTTTCGATCCTGACGGAGGCCGCGATGCCCGGGGATGGAGTTATCCACAGGCTGATCGCGCTCAATCAACTGGCTCTGGCACAGGACACCGGGCTGTTCTTTTACTTCTGAGCGCCGTGTCCACGCCCTCAGGCACAGCCCTCAGATTCCGGGCGTTGCGCTGGCCTGTTTCAACCCCGACTCCGGCACGCTCACGGCGGTTTCCGAGCGTGGCGTGTCCTTGGGCACCCAGTCGTAGCTCACCGGCAACGCGCGATACACCCAGTTGCTGATGGCCTCGCTGCCTGGGGCCTTGCCCAGGTAAGGGCTGACGTATTCCCAAACGATCTCGCCAGCCGCGGTGACCTGGAAGAAACGCCCGTTCATGCCTTCGTCGATCAGGGTGTTGCCGTTGGGCAAGCGCCGCGCGCTGCTGATGAACGAGCTGTAGAAGGCCCAGCCCGGTTGTTTGGAACTGGCGGCGCTGTACTGCCAGACGATTTCATTCTTGATCGGGTCGATCTCCAGCACCCGCGACCCGGCGATCAGCCCCAGAGGCACCGAGGGGTAACCCGCCGTGCCCTGATTGTCGAACACCAGTAAATGCCCGGCCCCCGGCAAGCCGGCGGGAATGATGTGGGCGTCGTGCTGGCCGACGAACTGATCCACCGGACGCGGCACCTTGTTCGCGGTCTTGGGGTTGCTCGGCGCCAGGTTCGGCCCCAGGCGCCAGACCACCTTGCCACTGTGTTTGTCGAGGATGGCGATGAAGTTGGCGTTGCGTGAATCGATCAGCAGGTTGTCCGGGGCGAAGCGTTTATCACCGGCATCGAACCAACGGTTCGGCCCCACCACACTGAGGTTGTTGATGTGCAGGTAGTCCGGGTTGTCGGTGCCATACACCAGCTTCAACTGTGCCGGGGTAAAGCCGAATTCCTTGAGATGTGCCGACGCCAGCCACTGCCATTGCACCTGGCCTTGGGGGCTGACTTCATATATCGCGTCGTCGATCACCTGGGGCACCTTGAACCCGGCTACCTTGTGCACCTTGTTGGCCAGCACCAGGGTGTTGCCGTTGCTCAGGCGACGCTGGTCATGATGCTGCTGGGCCGCACCGCCTGGCGCCTGGTCGCCCCATTGCCAGAGCACCTTGCCGTTCCAGTCGAGCTCGCCGACGCTCTGGTTGCCCAGGCCATTGCCCGCCGAGCCGAGCGGGCCCGGCTCCTTGTCCTTGAGCTGCAACAGCACCCGACCACGCTCGCCGCCCACCAGTTGCGGGTCGATGATCGCCGAGGGAAAACCCGCTTGCGGCCAGTTCTTGACCTCGTTGCCGTTCATGTCGATCAGGTGGGTCTGTTTATCGGCACCACTGAAAATCACGTACTGGTTATAGGCCTTGTCCGGGTCGTAGCGGGTCACCCCCGTGGGATAGACGCTGGGGGCGGCCTGCACCGCCGAGGCCAGCAAGGTGGCGGACAGCAGCAGGGGCAAAGCGGTGTTGACGCGCAGCATGACAAGTACTCCTGTTCAGGTCGAAGCGCGCCGGCAAACCCGGCGCGAGGTGCGTAAAGCCAGGTGTCAGAAATCGTAGCGACCAGTCACGCCCAAGGTTCGCGGTGTGCCCAACAGCCCCTCATAGCCGCCGTTGCCGCCGGTCCAGAGGGTGGTGTAGTAGGTCTTGTCGAAGGCGTTTTTCAGCCACAGCGAAACGTCCCACTGACCTTGTTCGTAGTTGCCGCGCAGGCCGGTAGAAAGGTTGACCACGGCGTAGCTGGGGATCTGCCCGTACTCGGAATCCTCCACGGTGCCCACCGCCTTGGAACGGAACGCGTAACTGGCGGTGACGTACTCTTCCAGGCCGTTGTCGAGGTTCCACTTGTACTCGCCGTTGGCGTTGCCGATCCATTTCGAGGCGCCCACCACCTGGTGGCCGCTGAGGTCGCAGGAGGCCGGGGCGCCAGGACGCAGGCTGACTTCCGGCGGGCACGGCGCATCCTTGTAAGACAGGTAGCGCACGTCGTTATAGGAGCCGTTGAGGTTCAGGGTCAGGCCGCGAATCGGCACCAGGGTGCTTTCCACTTCCACCCCGCGCGAGCGCACCGAACCGGCGTTGGTCAGGTACTGCACGCGGTTGCCATAGTCGTAGGCGTTGGTCTGGTAGCCGTTGACCTGGGTCCAGAACAGGTTGGCGTTGAGTTGCAGGCGCTTGTCCCACAGGGTGCTCTTGAAACCCAGTTCGGCGTTGTTGGCGCGTTCGGTGCCGATCAACAGCGAGTCGGCTCCGGCGGTGGGTGCCGAGCCCACGGCCAGGTTGACCCCACCAGACTTCTCACCGTGGGACAAGGTGGCGTAGCCCAGCAAATCATCGGTGAAGCGGTAGCTGAGGTTGAGCAGGCCCGAGGGGCTGGTGCTGTACTGGTTCAAATCGCCGGAATCATAGGCGCCGCTGCGCCCACGCCGCGCGTTGGCGGCGGCGCCGCTGACCGTCGCTCCACCAAGCGGCGCATTGCGGGTGACCCAGGCGCTTTTCTCTTCATAGGTGCCACGCAGTCCGGCGGTGAAATCCAAGCGGTCGGTGAGGTGCCAGGTGCCTTGGGCGAACAGCGCAAAACTGTTGGTCTGGATGTGCCCGTTGCCGATGCTGGTGACATTGCTCAAGGCGCCATTGGGCGTGCCGTTCCAGATGTCCGCCTTGGGCCCGTAATAGGCGAAGGACTTGTTGTCCAGGTCGGAGCCGAAGTAGTAGGCGCCCAGCACGTAGTCGAAGAAGCCGCCGGTGGGCGAGGCCAGGCGAAATTCCTGGGACCACTGTTTATCTTCCACCGAGACCCCGGCGTTGTAGCTGGCCGGAACGTTGAGGCCATCGTCGTTGCGCGGGGTGAAATTCCACCAGCGGTAGGCGCTGACCGAGGTCAGGGTGAAGTCGCTGGGCAGGGTCCAATTGGCCTCCAGCGAAGTGCCGCCCTGGAACACCGTCACATGCTGGTCGCTGTCGAGGTTGACCTTGCGGTGCGAACCGTTGACCAGGGTCGCCCCGGCGGCCGCGGCCCGCGACTCATAGATGTTGGTGCCGTTGATGGTCGGCCCGGTGCTGTACAGCACCCGGGTGCCGGCACTGGAATCCTCTTCGTTGTAGTCGCCGATCCAGCGCAGGTTGAAGCTGTCGTTGGGCTTGTACAGCAGTTGCCCGCGAAAGCCCTGGCGCGATCCGCCATTGAGGTCGTGGCCGTCGTATTCGTTCTTGATGTCGCCGTCGCTGCGGGTCCGGTAGGCCGAGAAGCGCCCGGCCAGCTCATCGCTCAACGGCCCGGAAATGGTGCCCTTGGTCTGGAAATAACCATCCTCGCCCAGGGAAGTCTCAATGCTGCGCTCCGGGGTGAAACTCGGCGCCCGGGTGCTGATGTTGATCACCCCGGCGGTGGTGTTCTTGCCGAACAACGTGCCCTGGGGACCACGCAGCACTTCCAGCTGCTCGATGTCCATCAGGTCGAACACCGCCATTCCCGGCCGCCCCAGGTAGACGTTGTCGATGTACAACCCGACGCTGCCTTCCAGGCCATCGCTGGCCGGGTTGTTGCCCAGGCCACGGATCGACACGCTGGACTGGCGCGCATGCATATAGGCGACGTTGACGCTGGGCACCAGCTGCTGCAGGTCCTGGATACGATAGACCCGCTGGCTTTCCAGAGCCTGGCCACCGATCACACTCATCGGCGTGGGCACGTTCTGCGAACTTTCTTCGCGCCGGCGCGCGGTGACGGTCACCGTCTGCAACTGGCCGTCGTCGGCCTTGGTTTTGTTCGCGCTGCTCTTGGCCGGCGGTGCTGGAGCCGCCGGGGCGTCCTCGGCCCAGCTCGGCGTCCAACTGGCGCTGCCGGCCAGCAACAGTGCCAGCGGCAAGCGCTGGAGCCGCCGGGGGGAGAGGGGTGACGCAGTGGAAAACGGACTCATGGGCGGCTCCTGGTCAGAAAATATACAGCCTCGTATATTCCTTAAAGTTATTTATTTATGTTTTTACAAAGATTTACTGCATAAGAGATTGCCTTTATAAGGAGTCGACCTAATGCATAGCCAATGCATTTCCCCGATATTTTTTATGTGAAAAATGCATATCGACCTGCGCCAGCTCCGTCACTTCATCGCCCTCGCCGAACAGCGCAGCTTTGTCGCGGCCGCGACGGCGGTGAACCTCTCGCAATCGGCCTTCAGCCGCAGCATCCAGGCCCTGGAACACAGCGTCGGCTGCCAGTTGGTGGATCGCGGGCGCAAGGACCTGGCGCCGACCAAACAGGGCCAGCTGTTGCTGGAGCACGCGCGCCGGCTGGTCAGCGGCGCCCAGCAGATGGCCAACGAGATCAGCCAGTTCAATGGCCTGGAGGCGGGGGAGTTGCGTTTCGGCTGTGGCCCGGCGCCGGCCGCGGGGCTGATCCCCCGGGCCATCGGCAGTTTTATCGGGCGCTACCCCAAGGCCCGGGTGCAGTTCCAGGTGGATGACTGGCAAAGCCTGAGCAAACGCCTGCTGAGCGAAGAGTTCGAATTTTTCGTCGCCGACACCCGCCACTTCGAAGCCGACCCGGACTACCTGACCCAGCGCCTGCGCCCGCGCAAATGGCATTTCTGCTGCCGCGCCGGGCACCCCCTGGCCCAGCGCGAAAGCGTCAGCGCCGGGGAACTGATGAGCTACCCGCTGGCGGTAACCATCCGCCCGCCGAACCTGCGCAAGGTGATTGTCGACCTGAGCGGCAAGGCGGACTTCACCCCCAACGTGGAATGCGAAAACAGCTACAGCCTGCTGGGGGTGGTGCTGCGCTCGGACGCCATCGGCATCGTCGGCTCCTACAGCGACGCCCTGCACCACGCCAAGGGCGAACTGGTGTGCCTGAGGATCGACGGCCTGGCCGATGACCTGGAAGAGCTCTACACCCGCTACGGCATCGTCAGCCGCGCCGGCTATCGCCTGTCGCCCCTGGCCGCGGCGATGATCGACGAGATCAAGCGCATCGACGAACAGGACGAAGAGGTATGCAACCTGGACAACCTCGCCGTGTGAACTGCCCGCCCGCCGGCTTGCCGGCGAACAGGCCCCCAAGCCCTGCACCGCCCGCGTGGCCGCCTCCCACCGTAGGAGCCGGCTTGCCGGCGAAGCGGCCCTCAAGCTCTGCACCGCCCGCGTGGCCGCCTTCGCTGGCAAGCCAGCTCCTACAGGCACCATAGGACCGCGGGGGCCTTCGCATTGCATGAAACGCATCGAAACTATTCGGCAAATGCGCTTGCCGGAAGCCCCCGCCGAAGGCGAAAAACCTCGCCTGTCCTGTCTTCGGTGAGCCCCATGTCCAATACCCCCAAACCCGTGCGCAACGTGCTCTACATCATGTGCGACCAACTGCGCCGGGATTACCTGTCGTGCTACGGCTACCCACACCTGCATACCCCCAACATCGACCGCCTGGCCGCCGCCGGGGTGCGCTTCAGCCGCGCCTATACCCAGGGCACCATCTGCGGTCCGTCGCGGATGTCGGCCTACACCGGACGCTACGTCAGCAGCCACCAGGTGGCCTGGAACGCCGTGCCCCTGCCCCTGGAAGAACTGACCCTGGGGGACTACCTGCGGCCCCACGGCATCCGCACCGCGCTGGTAGGCAAGACCCACGCCACGCCCAACCTCGACGCCCTGCAACGCCTGGCCATCAACCCCGACAGCCAACAGGCCGAGGCGCTCAACGAAGTCGGCTTCGAGCCCTATTTCCGCCATGACGGCATCTACCCCGACGACCCGGTGTTCGACGACAAGCGCGAGTCGGCGCCCTACACCCACTACCTGCGCGACCTCGGCTACGACGGGCGCAACCCCTGGCACGACTGGGCCAACGCCGGCGCCGGCGAGCAGGGGGAAATCCGCAGCGGCTGGAAGATGCGCAACGCCCACCTGCCGGCCCGGGTCGCTGAAAAACATTCGGAAACCGTCTACACAACCGACCGCGCCATCGACTTCATCCAGGAACAGGGCGAGCAGCCCTGGTGCCTGCACCTGTCCTACATCAAGCCCCACTGGCCCTATATCGCGCCGGCTCCGTACCACGCCCTGTATGGCCCGCAGCAGGTCATCCCAGCCGTGCGCGCCGAGCCTGGGCAGCTCAGCGACCACCCGGTCTATCACGCCTTTCGCCAGCATGAAGAAAGCCTGAATTTCTCCCGGGATGAGGTGCGCCTGAACGTGGTGCCCACCTACATGGGCCTGATCAAGCAAGTGGACGACCAGCTTGGCCGGCTGTTTGATTTCCTGCAGAGCAACGGCCGCTGGGACGACACCCTGATCGTCTTCACCAGCGACCACGGCGACTTTCTCGGCGACCATTACCTGGGGGAAAAGGAGTTCCTGCTGGAACCGGCGGTGGGCGTACCGCTGATTGTCCGCGACCCGCGCGCGGCGGCGGACATCAGCCGCGGCAGCGTGGATGAACGCCTGGTGGAAACCATCGACGCCCTGCCGACCTTTCTCGATGCCCTGGGCCTGCCAGGGGCCGAACATCGCTTGGAAGGACGCTCATTGATTGCATTGCTGCACGGCGCGGCACCCGACTGGCGCCGCTACGCCATCAGCGAATACGACTACGCCTTCCAGGCCCCGGCGCGGGAACGCCTGGGCCAGCCCATCGACCGCTGCCGCATGACCATGGTGCGCAGCGAACGCTGGAAATACCTGGCTTATGACGGCTTCCGCCCGCAGCTGTTTGACCTGCACAACGACCCCCAGGAGTTGAATGACCTGGGGGCCGACCCGGCCTATGCCGCGGTGCGCGAAGAACACCTGGGGTATTTGCTGCAATGGCTGCGGGGCCTGAAACGCCGCACCACCATCAGCCATGAAGAGATCGACCTGCGCGGCCAGCGTTTTCGCTACGGCGAACCGCACAGCGAAAAGCTGGTGCAGATCGGCGTGTGGTAACCCCGGCCACCTTCCATCCTGTAGGAGCCGGCTTGCCGGCGAAGAGGCCCTTGAATCTTGCATCGCTCTCGGGGGCGCCTTCGCTGGCAAGCCAGCTCCTACAGCGGGCAGGTTCATCCCATGAATTCTCGTAGGAGCCGGCTTGCCGGCGAAGAGGCCCTTGAATCTTGCATCGCTCTCAGGGGCGCTTTCGCTGGCAAGCCAGCTCCTACAGCGGGCAGGTTCATCGCATGAATTATCGTAGGAGCCGGCTTGCCGGCGAAGAGGCCCTTGAATCTTGCATCGCTCTCGGGGGCGCTTTCGCTGGCAAGCCAGCTCCTACGGCGGGCAGGTTCATCGCATGAATTCTCGTAGGAGCCGGCTTGCCGGCGAAGAGGCCCTTGAATCTTGCATCGCTCTCGGGGGCGCTTTCGCTGGCAAGCCAGCTCCTACGGCAGGCCCGATGTGCACCTTTCATGCGGTAGGGGGTTGGGGCGCTCAGAGGCCCTTGGTGGTCTGGCTGCGCTGGCCATGCACGCCCACCGGCACATCGCCCTTGAGGGTCACGCGGCGCACGATGCGGTCCTGGGTGCCGTAGTCATCGACCGCGTAATGCTGGGTCGAGCGGTTGTCCCAGATCGCCACGTCACCGGCGGTCCAGCGCCAGCGCACGGTGTTTTCCAGGCGCGTGACGTGGCTTTGCAGGAGGTTGAACAGGTGCGCCGAATCGGCCTGGGAATAACCCTTGATGCGCTTCACGAAATGCCCCAGCACCAGGCTCTTCTCCCCACTCTCCGGGTGCACGCGAACGATCGGGTGCTCGGTCTCGAAGACCGTGGAGGTGAAGATCTTGCGGTAACGCTCGAGCTTTTCCGCCGAGACATCCGGCTTGGCCCCGGCATAGTCGTATTCGTTGCTGTGCACCGCCCAGAGCTTGTCCGCCAGTTCCCGCAGTTCCACCGACAGTTCGTTATAGGCCGTGGCGGTATTGGCCCAGACCGTGTCACCACCGAAGGTCGGGGCCACCACTGAACGCAAGATCGAAGCTTTCGGGTAGGCGTCGACGAAGGTCACGTCGGTGTGCCAGGAGTTGGCCCGCTGGCCTTGGGCGCCGTCCAGTTCCAGCAGGTAGCGGGTGCCATCGCGCACCGGCACCGTGGGGTGGGCTATCGGCTCGCCCAACAGGTGGGAGAAGGCTTCCTGACTCTGGTCATCGAGGTGGGCCTGGCCACGGAAGAAGATCACCTTGTACTGCACCAGCGCTTGCTGGATGGCTTCCACGGTGGCGGCGTCGAGTTCGCCAGAGAGTTGCACGCCACGGATCTCGGCGCCGATACGACCGGCCACTGGGTGGATCTCAAGGGCATGGACAGCGGGTTTAACGGCTAATGCGGCATTGCTCATCGGGGACACCCTCATCTGACTGCTTGCGGTTGGAGCCGCAGCGAAACAACGCTCTATCTATATTCTATTTAGGTCTAATAGATAATCACATGCTTCGTTGACGGAATAAGAGCTTGCATTTAAAACCTCATTCCTTACTCGTCGCAAATGCCTTCGAGCTATTTTTCGGATGCCGGGAAAGCATATGGATCTTCGCCAATTGCGTTACTTCATCGCCCTCAACGAGCACCGCAGTTTTGTCCGCGCCGCCGACGCCATGGGCATCACCCAGCCGGCCTTTAGCCGCAGTATCCAGGGCCTGGAACAGGAGTTCGGTTGCGTGCTGGTGGACCGTGCGCACAAGGATCTGCGCCCCACGCCGGAAGGCCAGGTGGTGCTGCAGCACGCCTTGAGCCTGGTCCAGGGCGCAGCGTTGCTGAGCAGTGAAGTGACACGGATGACCAAGCTCGACGCCGGCGAATTACGCTTCGGTTGCGGCCCGGCGCCGGCGGTGAAACTGGTGCCCGACGCCGTGGCGCAATTCACCAGTGCACACCCGAAAGTGCGCACCTGTTTTGCCGTGGATAACTGGGAAAAACTCAGCCGCAGCCTGAACCGCGAGGAGATCGAATTCTTTATCGCCGACATCCGTCATTTCGAGGCCGACCCGAACTACCAGACCCAGGCCCTGACGCCCAAGCGCGGGGTGTTCTTCTGCCGCCCGGGGCACCCGTTGCTGGCCAAGGAAAGCCTGTCCACCAACGACATGTTCGACTACCCCCTGGCCACCACCCTGATCCCCCCGGGCATCCGCAAGCTGCTGGCCAACCTGAGTGGGCGCATCGATTTTTCGCCGAGCATCGAGACCGAGCATTTTCCGGCCCTGGTGAAGATTGTCCGCCAGTCCAACGCGATTGGCGTGGGCACCGCCGAAGCCTTTGCCGAAGACATCGAGCAGGGTTCGCTGGTGCTGCTGCACTGGCGCAACCTGCCGCAGAATATCGACAGCCTGAACGCCCGCTGCGGCATCGTCAGCCGCAGCGGATTCCGCCTGTCACCGGCGGCGCGCAAGATGATCGAGGTGCTGGTGGCGGTGGATCAGCAGAACCACGCCATCGCCGTCTAGCACAGCTTCGCCGGCAAGCCGGCTCCTACAAGATCCCGCACGATATCCCCACCGACCGTAGGAGCTGGCTTGCCAGCGAAGAGGCCCTCAAGACCGCCCTCGCCGACAAGCCGGCTCCAGGGTTACGTAGGAGCCGGCTTGCCGGCGAATGGCGTCGACCTCAAAGACCGGCAGCCGCCAATTGCGGCGCAACCCAGGCGTCCACCTTGAACGGCTTGCGGATCAACCGTTCCTTGGCCGCCAGGTCTACCGAGTCCTGCAGTTTGCCGAGAAATACCGGGTCCAGGGTCGAGGGGAAGATCTCGCTCAGGCGCTGGTCCTTGAGGTCATCCTGCAAGATCACCGGCGGGTAGCTGGCCAAGCCGGACACCAGCTGGATGTAGGCGTCCTTGTTGCTGTCCTGGGTCAGCCATTGCACGGCCTGCTGTTGAGCCTTGAGCAACTTCTCCACCGCCTCTGGATGCTCGTCGACAAACTTGCCCGCGCCCACCAGCACGCTCTGCACGCTGCCGGCGCCGCCCAGATCCTTGGTGCTCAACGGCAGCTCGGCCAGCCCTTTGCTACGCAGAGCCGAAAGCCCGGTGCTGCCCCATGAGGCGTCGATCTGCTTGGCCGCCAAGGCTGCCACCGCCGCGTTGAAATCGAGATTGACCACCTTCAGGTCCTTCTCGCTCAGGCCTCGGCTGGCCAGGGCCGCATCAAAGGACAGCTGGGTGGCGGTGCCACGGAACACCGCCACACGCTTGCCCTTGAGGTCTTCCAGGGTCTTGATCCCGGAACCCGGAACCACTCCCAAGTAGTGTTTGACCCCACGCGCCGAGGCACTGAGCAGGCGCGTGTCCAGGCCGTTGGACTTGCCGATGATGGCCGCCAAGTCCCCCAGGTAGGCCAGGTCCACCTGGCCGTTGGCAAAGGCCTCGTTGATCACCGGCCCCGCACCCTTGAAGAAATTCCACTGGATCTTGATGCCCTGGTCAGCGAAGGCCTTTTCGAAGATCTGTTGCTGGCGCAGCACATCCACCACCCCGCCGCCGCTGTGCTGGGTGCCGGCACTGAGGTCGGGCACGGCAATCCGGATTTCCTTGAGCTCGCCAGCCTGGGCCAGCAGCGGCAGGTAGCCCAGCAGTCCCGCCAGGGCCGGTGCGGCGAACAGGCTGATCACGCGTTTGAAGGGAAGGTTCATGGGTGCGGCTCCTGGTGGCAAAGGCTGTGAGGAGCAGAAGGTAGGCACGGAATTGATCAACATTTAAATACTATAAATTCACATTTTAATAACCATATTGAATAAACCAGCTGCCACGGGCGTCCCCGGGGACATGCATGAAATGCATGAAAAATATTCTTCAAATGCATTGGATGCCGGTTGGCGAGAAGCCTTAAATGGCTGCTCTTATCCCTAAAAAGAATCGATAAGAATTTTAATAGACCATAAACGAATATAAAGCAGGGCCGACTTGCCGGCTAAGAGGCCCACAGACCCTGCAGCGCTCTCAAGGGCTGTTTCGCTGGCATGCCAGCTCCTACGGCATCGACCAACGCCATGCAGTACCCGACAACGGAGGTCATCCATGGCCCGTGTTTCCCTGCTCAGCCTGCCCCTGGCGGCGCCGTCCAACGGACGCCCGGGCTGGCCCCTGGTCAGTCAGCGCCTGCTGCCCTGGCTGCTGCCCCTGGGACTGTTCAGCCTGTGGTGGCTGGCCAGTCGTAATCAATGGATGAGCGAGCAGATCCTGCCGTCCCCGGCGCTGGTCTGGAGCAGCGCCCTGGAACTGGCTCACGGCGAACTGTGGAGCCACCTGGCGATCAGCCTGCAACGGCTGTTCTGGGGCTTGCTGGCGGGTATCACCGCCGGTGCCCTGCTGGGCGGCGCCCTGGGTTTCAGCCAACGCCTGGAGCGCTTGGTCTTTCCGACCTTCGGCGCCCTGGCGCAGATTCCGACCCTGGCCTGGATTCCACTGTTCATGGTGTTTTTCGGCATCGGTGAAGTGCTCAAGCTGGTGGTGCTGATCAAGGCCATCGTGGTGCCCGTGACCCTGCACACCCTGGTGGGCGTGCGGGATGCACAACCCAAGTTGCGCGAAGCCGCCGCCGTGCTGCGCCTGCCGCCGCGGCTACTGATTCGCCGCCTGGTGCTGCCCGCCGCGCTGCCGGCGTTCATGGCCGGGGTGCGCCTGGCCCTGGCCACCGGCTGGACCTCGTTGCTGGCAGTGGAACTGCTGGCCTCCAGCGAAGGCATCGGCTACCTGATGGTCTGGGCGCGCCAGCTGTTCATGCTGGACATCGTATTTGTCTGCATCCTGGTGATCGGCCTGCTGGGAGTGTTCATGGACCGTGGTATCGGCTGGCTGGACCGCCGGCTGGTGCACTGGCCACACCCGGCCACTGCCGAATTCCGCCGTGGTCCACGCTATGAGGGCTGGCAACGCCTGCAACCCTGGCTGCTGCCCCTGGCCTTGCTGGCCCTGTGGCAACTGGCAAGCGATCAGCAGTGGGTCGACGCGAACATCCTGGCAAGCCCGCTGCAGGTGCTCGCCACTACCTTCGACGGCCTGCTGGACGGCAGCCTGCTGGGGGGCATGGGCCTGAGCCTGGGCCGCACCCTCGGTGGGCTGCTCCTGGGTGGCGGCCTGGGCTTTGCCTTTGGCCTGCTGCTGGGCCTGTCGCGGTTCAGTGAACGTCTGCTGGGGCCGACCCTGGCCGCTATCCGCCAGATCGCCATCTTCGCCTGGGTGCCGCTGCTCACCGCCTGGTTCGGCCTTGGCGAATTGGCCAAGTGGGTGTTCGTCGCCCTGGCAGCCTTCTTCCCACTGTTCATCGCCACCCAGCGCAGCGTCGCGCAACTGTCACCACAACTGGCGGAAGCCGCCCAGGTACTGCGCCTCAACCTCTGGCAGCGGCTGCGACGGCTGGTGCTGCCCGGCGCCGCTGCGGGGATTTTCGCCGGCCTGCGCATCAGCCTGATCTACGCCTGGCTGGGCACCATCGGCGCCGAATATTTCATGCCGTCCAACGGCGGTATCGGTAGCCAAATGATCAGCGCCCAACAGCTGCTGCGCATGGACCTGATCATGGCCGGCATGCTCTTGGTGGGCCTCACTGGCGCCCTGCTGAACCTGATTGGCCAACGCCTGGAAATTCGCGCCACTCGCTGGAGACACGCATGAACGCACCCCTGGTCAGTTTTAATCACGTGGGCAAGACCTTCGCTGTCGCCGGTGGCGAGCTGGAGGCGATCCGTGAGTTCAACCTGGACATTGCCGAGGGCGAATTCGTCGCCATCGTCGGCTCCAGCGGCTGTGGCAAGTCCACTCTGCTGCGCCTGCTGATCGGCCTGGACACCGAGTTTCGCGGCGAGATCCGCATCGACGGCAAGCCCGTCACCGGCATCGGCAGTGAACGCGGCATCGTGTTCCAGGAGCACCGGCTGTTCCCCTGGCTGACGGTGGCCGAGAACATCGGCCTGGGCCTGGTCAACGAGGCCCTGAGCACCGCCGAGCGGCAACGGCGGATCGACGACTTCATCGACCTGGTGGGCCTGGGGGATTTTTCCCGGGCCTATCCGCACCAGCTGTCCGGCGGCATGGCGCAACGAGTGGCCATCGCCCGCGGCCTGGTGGCCAGCCCACGGATCCTGCTGCTGGACGAACCCTTCGGCGCCCTCGACGCCCTGACCCGCCAGCAGATGCAGGACGAGCTGCTGGCGATCCGCGAGCGGGCAAAAATCACCACGGTGCTGGTGACCCACGATGTCGAGGAAGCGATTTTCCTCGCCGACCGGGTGGTGGTGATGGAGCCGCGCCCGGGACGGATCAAGCGCGTGGTCCAGGTGGGCTTGCCCCACCCGCGCCTACGCAGCAGTTTCGATTTCCATCAGTTGCGTGAAGAACTGCTCCACGAACTGACCAGCGACGATCACTACCAGGCCCCGCCGCCGGTGCAGATCCGCAACCTGCCACTGACCTTCATTGCTTGCTGAACAGGAGTGACCCGATGCCGCAACGTCCCAACTTCCTGGTGATCCTGGCCGACGACCTGGGCTTTTCCGATCTCGGTGCCTTTGGCGGCGAGATCGCCACGCCGAACCTCGATGCCTTGGCCTTCAACGGCCTGCGCTTGACCGACTTCCACACGGCCCCGACCTGCTCGCCAACCCGTTCGATGCTGCTCACCGGCACCGACCACCACATCGCCGGGATCGGCACCATGGCCGAGGCCCTGACCCCGGAACTGATCGGCAAACCCGGCTACGAGGGTTACCTCAACGACCGCGTGGTGGCCCTGCCGGAGTTGCTGCGCGAAGCCGGCTACCAGACCCTGATGAGCGGCAAGTGGCACCTGGGGCTGACCACCGAGCGTGCGCCCCATGCCCGTGGGTTCGAGCGTTCGTTCTCACTGCTGCCGGGAGCGGCCAACCATTACGCCTTCGAACCGACTTATGACGAACGCACCCCCGGGCTGCTGAAATCCACTCCGGCGCTGTACATCGAGGACGACCGTTTCATCGATGAGCTACCGGCGGATTTCTATTCCTCCGACGCCTTCGGCGACAAACTTTTGCAGTACCTCAAGGAGCGCGACCAGACTCGGCCATTCTTCGCCTACCTGCCGTTTTCGGCGCCGCACTGGCCACTGCAGGCACCCGAGGAAATCGTTGCCAGATACCGCGGTCGCTATGATGCCGGCCCCGAGGTACTGCGCCTGGAGCGCCTGGAAAAACTCAAGGCCCTGGGACTGGTGGATACAGCCGTCGAGCCCCATCCGCTGATCAATCTGAACGCCGAGTGGGATGCCCTCAGCGAGGAACAACGGCAGGTTTCGGCGCGGGCCATGGAGGTGTATGCGGCGATGGTCGAGCGCATGGACTGGAACATCGGCCGGGTGGTGGATTACCTGCGCCAGCAGGGCCAGCTGGATAACACCCTGATCCTGTTCATGTCCGACAACGGCGCCGAGGGCGCCTTGCTCGAAGCCTTTCCCAAGTTCGGCCCGGAGCTTTTGACCTACCTCAACCAGCATTACGACAACCGCCTGGAGAACATCGGCCGAGCCAACTCCTACGTCTGGTACGGACCGGCCTGGGCCCAAGCGGCCACCGCACCGTCGCGGCTATTCAAGGCGTTCACCACCCAGGGCGGGATTCGTGTACCGGCCCTGCTGCACTACCCGCAGCTGTCGCTCAAGGGCCAGATCAGCCATGGCTTCGGCACCGTGATGGACATTACCCCGACCCTGCTCGACCTGGCCGGCGTGCGCCACCCGGGCAAGCGCTGGCACGGCCGTGAGGTGGCGCCGCTGCGGGGCAAGTCGTGGCTGGGCTTTCTCTCCGGGGAAACCGCCCAGGTGCATGACGAACACACGGTGACTGGCTGGGAGCTGTTCGGCCGCCGGGCGATTCGACAGGGGCAGTGGAAAGCGGTGTATATCCCGGGCCCGGTGGGGCCGGCGACCTGGCAGCTGTACGACCTCGGCCAGGACCCGGGAGAGATTCATGACCTGGCCCAGAGCCAGCCGGAGAAACTGCGCACGTTGCTGGAAGAGTGGCAGCGTTATGTGGATGAAACCGGGGTGATCCTCAGCGAATCGCCGTTCCAGCCCGACTGACAGCACAAACGCTGGCCCGCTCATGAACCGGCCGCTGCACGTGTAGGAGCTGGCTTGCCAGCGAAGGCGTCCTCCGGGGCGATGCAAGACGCCAGGGCCCTTTCGCCGGCAAGCCGGCTCCTACAGGCTTAGGCCCGCACACCAGCGCCTGCATCCTCCTGCGCCTGCTCCACGGGATGAAACCGATTGGCCCGGGCAAAGGTGCCGAAGTCGTTGAAACGCACCCCCATCTCAGCCATCACCCTGTGCGCCACCGGCGCCGTCATCTGGCGAATGTAGAAGGGCTCCTTGACCACGAAATGGTGGATGCCGTGGGTGCTGCCGAAATTGCAGCAGAAGGCCTGCAACGGCCACAGCCACCAGGGGTTGAGCACCTGGGTCTGCTGGACCACGTTGCCCGGCTCGATATCGCCGTAGTAGTGCATGTTGGAACTGACAAAGTGCAGGCAGAAGGTGCGCAGCACGTTGGGGCCGATGATCACCACCACCGCGATGTCGATCAGGTGCATCAGCCACAGGGTGTCCTGGGACCACGGGATCGGACTCCCCAGCAGGGCGGCAACGCCGTTGGCCCCGTGAAAGCCCAGGAATACATACCAGGCGCCCCAGTGCAGCAGGGCCAGCGGCGCGTACACGGCCAGGGTGCGCACGAGGATGCCCAGCTTGCGCCTGGCGCCTGGCGCGCGCAGCAGGCGGATCAAGGCCGCCATCATGTTGTCGCCCACCATCAGCAGCCGGGTGAAGCCCCAGGGTTCGCCATTGGTGATGGCCCGCTCTTCGATATCGGCCTCACTGCCCGAGACTTTGTGGTGATTGAGGTGAAGATGGCGCCGTATCCAGGGGTTGATGGTGCTCGGCCGCGCCAGCCAGACCAATGCCAGCATCAGATTGTGGGGCAACCGCCGCTTGCGAAAATACTGGCTGTGGATCAGGTCGTGCTCCAGCTCGTGGGTCAGCGAGGCGAAGAACGCATTGAGCAGCAGACACCCCCACCAGGCCAGGTAACCCTCGATGTAGAGCACTGCCGATCCGACCATCGCGGCCAGGGCGAAGGCCAGAATTCCTGCGCCCAGGGCATCCTGGTGCTTTAGTAACGGGTAGCGTCTGCGCAATTCATCGCCCCGGGCCAGCACCACTTGGCGAACATGCGCGGCGCGTTGCTGTGTATTCATCTCCTCGGGGCTTGCGCAAGTACCTTGCATGATTCCATCCTCTGTTCAGTGATCTGTGCATCCTGCCCCGAGCCCTGGCTCCGGGCGCTAGCCGTAAACGCCAACCTGTTGACCGGACGCGCCAAATCGCATGACTGAAGCCACTTCCCTCGCCAGTTGGACCCGCGCCTTGCGCAAACAACTGGATGCCCTCGACCTCGACAGCGGCGCGCTGTGCCGTGAAGCCGGGCTCGACCCGCAATTGATGGACGACCCCAACGCCCGCTATCCGCTGTCGGCCACTACCCGCCTGTGGCACCTGGCGGTACAGGCGAGCGGCGATCCGGCCATTGGCTTGCGGGTGTCGCGCTTTGTCAGCCCCACCACCTTCCATGCCCTGGGCTACGCCCTGGTGGCCAGCGGCAGCCTGCGGGAAGTGTTCGAGCGCATCGTGCGCTATCACCAAGTGGTCAGCGACGCCCTGGAACTGGCCCTGACTCGAGAGACGGATCGCTATCGGTTCTTCCTCAAGGTGCCGCCAGGTTCGCCACAGCCGGCGTTCGAGGCCATCGACGCGTTTGCCGCGATCTATGTGCGCACCTGCCGCAATCGCCTGGGCCGCGACTATGCGCCACTGGCGGTGCAACTGCGGCGCCCGGCACCACAAGACCCGAGCCAGTGGCACAAGGTGTTTCGCTGCCCGGTGCAATTCGACGCCGCCGACGACTGCCTGGAGTTCGGCCTGCACGATTTCGACAGCCACCTGGACGACGCCAACCCGGAGCTGGCGGAACACAACGAAGCGGTGCTCAAGCGTACCCTGGCGCAACTGCGGCCCCTGACCTGGGAGCGCAAGGTGCGCGGGGTGATTGAAGCCCAACTGCCGGAGGGCGAGCCCTCTGCCGAACGGGTTGCCCAGAGCCTGAACCTGAGTTTGCGCAGCCTGCAGCGGCACTTGGCGGATGAAGGCACGCGCTTCGACACCCTGCTCAACGAATGCCGGGAGAACCTCGCCCTGCTGCACCTGCAAGATCTGGAATGTTCCCTGAGCGAAATCAGCTACCTGCTCGGCTTTGCCGACGCCAGCAGCTTCAGCCGAGCGTTCAAACGCTGGACCGGGCTGACCCCGGGGCAGTTCAGGGACGGGATGCGTTGACGGTTGGCGCCTTGCCCACATAGCGCTCGATCACCGCCTCGCAGACCCGGCAGCGGCTAGGCCAATGGAAAACCCAGTTCGAATAGCGTCGCCTGTTGATCGCTGGTCACCCGGACCTGGCCACCATGCAGCAGCATGATCGAGCGAACGATGGCCAGGCCCAGGCCCCCGGAGTCTCCCGGTTCGGCCCGGGACGGATCGACCCGATAAAAACGGTCGAACAGCCGGGACACATGCTCGGGGGCAATCGCCGGCCCCTGGTTGTGCACCTGCAGCCAGCACCAGCCCGCTTCGACGCGGCGGCGCAAGCTGATCACCGAGCCCTGGTCGGCATGCCGCACGGCGTTGGCCAACAGGTTGCCCAGGGCCCGCTGCAACAATTGCTGGTCAGCCTGCAGTTCGCCGGAAAAACCATTCTCCAGGCGGATATTCCGGTCATCGGCCAGGGCTTCGAAGTAGTCGCAGAGCTCCGCGCCGACCCCCGCCAATGTCAGCGGACGCAGGTCCAGGGCCTGTTCAGCCTGTTCGGTGCGCGCCAGGAACAACAGGTTCTGGGCCATCCGCGTGAGCCGCTCGAACTCCTCCATATTCGACGCCAGCACCTCTTGGTATTCGGCGGCGCTGCGCGGCTGGTTCAACGCCAGGCCGTTGCTGCCCAGGAGGTTGTGCAACGGCGTGCGGATCTCGTGGGCCAGGTCGGCGGAGAACTGCGACAGGCGCTGGAAGCTCTCGTCCAGCCGCGCCAGCATGGCGTTCAAGGCCTGTACCGGCTCGTGGAATTCCGCTGGGATGCCGGTGGTCTGCAGGCGCTGGTCGAGGCTGCGCAAATCAATCTGGCGGACCGACTCGCTGAGCTGGCGCAAGGGGCGCAAGCCTCGGCGCAACAGCAGCAGCCCCAGGGCAAACGCCAATAGAGCCCCCACTCCCACCGCCAGGTACAAGCGCAGGCGATAGCTGGCAAGCATCTGCTCACGTTCGCTGAGGACCTTGCCGGCGACCACGGTCAAGGCTTCGCCCTGGGGTCCGCGGGCCTGTCCCGCCAGCAAGGCGACCGGAACATCGCCGGCGCCGGGCCATACGCTGATATCGCGACGTTGTGGCGGTTGCGCCAGGAGGATCGGCACCAGTGCCGGCAGGCTTTGTTGTCGCGGGTTGATATCGATCACCGTGGAACCGTCGGCCCGTTGCACCAGCAACAGGCTGTCCTGGTTGCCCAGCATGTTCTGGTACAGGCGCGGCCGGGCTTGCAGGGCATCAAGGCTGTCGCTGTCCTGCAACAGGGCCCGTACCTGCTCCAGGCGTCCCAGCAGGGCGAGGTCGTCGCGGTAGGCAATCTCTGCGGCCAGGGAGCGGTAGAGAAATACCCCGATCACACTCAACACCAGAGCACAGACCGCGGCAAACGCCAGTGCCAGGCGCCAGGCAATGGAACTAGAGCGCTTCATCCGGGGCTTCCAACTGGTAACCGACGCCACGCACGGTGTGGATCAGTTTCGGCATGTAGGGATCATCGACCTTGGCCCGCAACCGACGCACTGCCACCTCCACCATGTTGGTGTCGCTGTCGAAATTCAGGTTCCACACCTGGGATGCGATCAGGGTCCGCGACAGCACTTCGCCCTGGCGGCTGGCCAGCAAGTGCAGCAGGGCGAACTCCTTGTTGGTCAGGGCAATACGCTGGCCACCACGACTGACCCGGCGACGCAGTACATCGATTTCCAGGTCGGCGATGCTGTAGGACTCAGCCTCGCGCATAGGCCCCCGACGCAGCAGGGTGCGAACCCGGGCCAGCAATTCGGCGAAGGCGAAGGGTTTGAGCAGATAGTCGTCGGCCCCCAATTCAAGGCCGCGGACCCGGTCTTCGATGGCGTCACGGGCGGTGAGGAACAATACCGGGGTGGCACCACGCTGGCGGACCAGCTGCAGCAGTTGCCAGCCGTTGAGCCCGGGAAGCATCACGTCGAGGATGATCAGGTCGTAGGCCTGCTGCTCGATAAAGTAACGCCCGTCCAGGCCGTTCAAGGCCACGTCGACGGCAAAACCGGACTCGCCCAGGCCCTTGGCGAGGAAATTCGCGGTCTTGGCTTCGTCTTCAACTACCAGCAAACGCATGGCGCACCTCAAGAATGATCGGCACAGGCTAGGCGCCTGGCAGGCGCTTGCCCATTACAAACTTGTAATCCAACTGACGAGGTTCTGACGAGGACGGCTGGCTAAGGTGGCGACCTGTCTTTGCGGAGCCTTCCCATGATTTGCAAAACCCTTGTTCTGAGCCTTGGCCTGAGCCTTGCCGGCAGCGCCCTGGCGGAGCTGGAACTGCCCCGTCACGCCGAGTTGGACCTGGCCACCGCCCGTCAGTTGGCGGACGCCAGCCTGGCCCAGTGTACGGCCGTGGTTTCGGTGCTGGACCGTGGCGGCAACCTGCTGGTGACTTTGCGCAGTGATGGCGTGGGCCCGCACAACACCCTCGCCAGCCAGCGCAAGGCCTATACCGCGCTGTCCAGCAAGACCCCGAGCCGGCTGTTCGCCGAGCGGGCACGGAGCAACCCCGAGGCGGCCAATCTCAATACCTTGCCGGAGCTGTTGCTGCTCGGTGGCGGCATTCCGTTGTTCGCCGGCCATGAACTGGTCGGCGCAATGGGCATTGCCGGTGCCGGTGGTGCCGCGCAAGACGAGGAATGTGCGCTCAAGGCGGCGCAAAAGGTCGGTTTGCGGGCCGCGCTGTGACGTCTATCGGCTGGTTTTTTTTGATCAATGCAATGAGGAGTCGTTCATGATTTTTTTGCGTAATGCTCTGGCCGCTGTCGGCCTCTGCGGTCTGTCGAGCCTGGCCTTGGCGGCCGGCAACCCCTTGAGCGTGCATGTGCTGAACCTGGAGAACGGTTTGCCCTCGCCGGGGGTCAAGGTGACCCTCGAGCAGCATGTGGGCCAGGACTGGAAAGCGTTGTCCACTGGCGTGACCAACGAACAAGGGCGGATCAGCGAGCTGTTTCCCGCCGGCCAGGCCCTGACTGCTGGCGAATATCGAGTGGTGTTCAAGACGGGCGAATACTTCAGGCAGGCCAAGCGCGAGACCTTCTTCCCGGAGATTCCGGTGATCTTCGAGGTCAAGCAGACCGAGCAGCATTACCACATTCCGTTGTTGCTCAGCCCTTATGGGTTCTCGACCTATCGTGGCTCGTAGGCGCTGACTGCTGGCGAGGGCGGTCTTGAGGGCCTCTTCGCTGGCAAGCCAGCTCCTACGGCTGGCGGAACATCGCGGGGGCTGTAGGAGCCGGCTTGCCGGCGAGGGCGCGCAGGCGCTCGGTGTCGAGGATTTCGATCTCGCCGTAGCTCAGGCGCAGAATGCCCTGGTTCTGCAGATCCTTGAGGATCTGGTTGGTGGTCTGGCGCGACAGCGAGAGCATCAGCGCCAGTTGCTCCTGGGGCAGTTGCAGCACACGGCGGGCCTGGGCCACTTCACCGTAGCCGGCAGCCATCGCCAGCAGGCGGCTGGCCACCCGAGCCGGAGCTGGCATCAGGCTCAGTTGCTCCAGGTTGATAAAGGCCAGGCGCAGTTTGTGGCTCATCAACAGGGCGAACTGGCGCCAGTACTGCGGCTGTTGCTCCAGAAGCTGCAACAGTGCTGCCTGCGGCACCTGAAGCAGGGTACAGGCGCCCTCGGCGTAAGCATCGTGGGTGCGCGGCTGGCCATCGAACAGGCAGATTTCGCCGAACCAGTGGGGCGCTTCCATCAGGCTCAGCAGGGCCTCCTTGCCCTGTTCGCTGACCGCGCCGACCCGCACCGTGCCCTCCAGCACCGCGTACAGGCCGCAGGGCGGATCACCACGCAGGAACAGGCACTGCCCTGGCACCAGCCGGCGCAGGCGGGCACCGCTGAGCAAACTATTCTGTAATGAAGCCGGCAGATGGCTGAACCACTGGCCGGTCATCAGGCACTCACGCCACTGCTGCATATCCATGGACAAGGGGGTTCCTGAGGGCATCGGGATAATTGTCGCCTAGCTGACAGAGCCGTGAGCGGGCACCGGGCATGATCCAGCCACCCTAACGGAGGAACAACAATGAAAAGCCTCGTTGATCATCTCAGTCAATACGCCGCCTACCACCGCGACCCGCGCAATATCGCCAGCCACTTTATCGGCATTCCGATGATCGTGGTGGCGGTGGCGGTGCTGTTGTCGCGTCCCGCCTGGAGCATGGCGGGCATTGCATGGTCGCCGGCGGTGCTGCTGGCCCTTGCCGCGTCGGTGTTCTACCTGCGCCTGGAGTTGCGCCTGGGACTGCTGATGAGTGTGCTGATGGGCCTGTCGGTATGGATCGGTCAGGCGCTGGCGGCACACAGCACCGGGCTCTGGCTGAGCAGCGGCCTGGGCCTGTTCGTGATCGGTTGGGTGATCCAGTTCATCGGCCATTACTACGAGGGTCGCAAGCCGGCCTTCGTCGACGACCTGTCGGGCTTGATCATCGGCCCGTTGTTCGTGGTAGCCGAGCTGGCGTTCCTGCTGGGGCTGCGCCAGGACTTGAAACAGGCCATCGAGCAGCGCTCCGGCCCCGTCGCCCTGCGCCACAAGAAAGCCCTGGTCTGAAACTCCGCCCGGGAGCGCCAGGTACGCTCCCGGGCGGATCATTCACAAGGTGCCGAACTCCACTCGCACTGTCAGCGCACCCTGGTTGTCCTGCAGGCCGACACCGTAACGGCCCTCAAGATCGTCGTTGATGCACAGTTGCAGCTCGCCTTTGCGGCCAGCCGGGATCGCAGCCAGATCGCCGATCAGGAAGGGGTCCCCGTCCACCCCGACCCGCCCGATCAACGCCCCTTCATTGGCTCCCGGCAAGGTGTAGCCAGGCTTGGCGACAAAGGCCGGATTGCCCAGGCCATCGACCATGCCCCCCGCCGGGCTGGCCGACCAGCGCCCACTGACACAGCGCACCAGGCGCGGGCTGATGCCATTGAACTGCACTCCGGTGCCCTGCCACGGTTGGTTGGCCTGGACCGTCGCCGTGCTGGCCCGGAGTTCATTGGCCAGCACATCTGCGGCCTGGAACGACAAGGCGGCGATGGTCAGGCTCGGGTTGGCAGTGCCATTGGAGGGGAACACCCCATCCCCCACCAGGAACAGGTTGTGGTGGTCCCAACTGCGCTGGTGCTTGTCGACCACCGAAGTGTTGCGATTGTCGCCCATGCGGTAGGTGCCCATCAGGTGCCCCGCGCCCTGGAAGCTGTAGGGTTCGCCGTCGTAGACGAAGTACCCCGGATTGAATGCCGGATCCGGCTTGAGGTCGGTGAGCTCGGTGGCCCCCAGCAGCTCGGTGATGATGTAGGTGGCCGCCTGCCGGGCCTGCTTGAAGCCCTCCTTGGTGTAGTTCGACAGGTTGTAATGAATCTCCGGCCGAGGGATGCCCAGGCGGTCCGTGTATTCGCTGGAGGGCACGATGTAGCAATCGGCCTGGTCCGGATTGTCCTCCACCTGCTCCACCAGGAAACCGATACGGAACTGGCGGATCAGGCGGTCGTTGAGGGCCTGGATCAAATCGCGTCCGTAGAGTGCGCTGGGCGGCTGCTGGACTCCAGGCAAGGGATTGGTCCGACTGATGTTCTCGCCATCGATCAGGTCGCACACCGTGGTGTAGGGATCGCCAATGGGCCAGTTCAGGCCCTCGTTGCCAATCTCGATGCGCCAGGCCGCACGCTGGCTGCGGAAGGCCCCGTCGCGCAGGCTTTCAATTCCCGCGGTGGACACCGGCCCGCGGTATGGAAACACCGACTGACCTTCCGGCATCAGGCCCCAGGCCAGGTAGATCGGGTGGTCCGAGAGGCTGCGGCCGACCTGGCCACTGCTGTTGGCGACGCCCTGGGGCGCCTCGGGGCAGGCCGAGTTGAGCAGCAGTTTTGGAGTCTCGATGGCGTGGGCGGCAATCACATAGTGCTTGCCCTGGGCCACGCCATTGGCGGTGGGCGGACCGTCACCCAGTTGGTATTGGATGAACTCGATGCCGATGATGCTGGAATCCGTGGCAACCCGGACCTTGCTCGCCACGGTCTTGTACAGCACCCGTACATTGCCGGTTTCCAGGGCCTTGTTCAGGGTCACCGTGGCGTCGTACTTGGCCTGGATCGGGCAGATCGGCGTGCAGTTGGTATTGCCCGCACAGACCCGGCGCCCGGCATATGGCTCGGAGTTGCGCCCGGCCGGAGTCGGGCTCACCAGCAGCGGCATGCCGGCGAACGAGCGGCCTTTCACCGCCTTGACGAAACTGTCGTCCACCAGGGACAGCGGAATGCTGTGCATGGGGAATTGATAGTCCTCGGGAAAGGTCATGCCCAGGTAGCCCTGGTCGGCGACATCCGCCGCCACGCCAATCTCCACCTCGGCGCGGCAATAGGCGCTTTGCAAGTCCTCGTAACCGATGGGCCAGTCGACCCCGACGCCATACTGCGATTTGAGGCGAAAATCATTCGGCAGCATGCGCAGGCAGGTGGCAACCCAGTGCCAGGTGGTGCCACCACCGACGCGCTCATAGGTGCTGGTGAAGGCCAGCGGGCCTTTCTGCACCAGGTAGCTGGTCTGCGGGTTCTGCCAGCCATTGATCAGGTCGGCAATGGTGGGCCGCGGCGCGTTCTGCTGGGCCGGCTGCAGTTCCGGGTACAGCTGCGGCTGCAGAGTGCTGGCCGGCGGGTACGGCGACTCCGGTGTTTTCAGGGTAGCGTTGTAGAAACGCTCCATGTATTGAGTGCGATTGGCCGGAATGCTCGGCCCGGATTCCAGCACCAGGACACTGACCCCGGCCAGGCCCAGCTGATAGGCAATAATGCTGCCCGCCAAACCGGCACCGACGATCACCACATCCGCTTGTTCCACGCTCATGACGAAGCTCCTTGCTGAACCTTGGAAGGCACGCCGGTAAAGGCTTCCAGGCTGGGCGGCGTCTCGCCCCAGTAGCCGAAATGAAACTGGCTATAGCCCATGGGATGGGCCTGCGCGGCCCTCCAGGCCCAACTCTGCTGATAGGCCAGGTCGGACACTACCGACTGCTGCTTTTCCTGGTAGCGGCCGGCTTCATAAGGCTGGTACCAGACCCCCAGCAGCCACAGTTTCATGATCGAGCGGCAGGCCTGGGTTGCCTGATGTTTGGGATCTGCGAGCAGCACTTTGGCGATTTCGTCCGATGGCAGATGATCGGCGGCCAGAGTCGCGTACTGGCTCAGCAAGGCATCGAGCACTGCATCGGTGAGTCGTGGACGGATGTAGGCCAGGAACTTCGTGGGCAGGTCGATGGGGTCTATCAGCGGCGCCAGAAAATCAATACCGATCCCCAGCAGTGCCGAGGACAGGCCGACAAAGTTCGCACGATCAGTACTCATGGTTTACTCCCTGCGGCGCCAGTGGATTGGGCACGCTCCAGCAGATAGGTGAAGTCGGCAAAGGTGGTGCGCGGGTTCTGGGTGACCCGGGTGGTGGCGTTGTTGTGGCAGTCCATGCAGCTGGAAGAGGCCTGGGGCACCGTGCCCTGGATAAAGGTTTCCAAGGTCGCGTTGGCGAGGAAGGTCGGTGCCGGGCTGCCCAGGGGATTGGTCGGCGAGGGGGCGCCACAGTCTTTGGCCCGATCGGCGGGCCACTGGGTGTTGATCAGTTGATAGTTGGCCCACACGCTCTGGGGGTTGGCCGTGCGCAGCAACGCCTGAAAGGTGCCGTTCAGCGCCTTGGTCTCGGCGGTCAGGGGGATTTCGCGCACGATCTGCGACGGCGTGGCCTTCACCGACGGGTTCCAGGGCCGCGGTGGCGGCTGGTTGATCTCGGCCTGGCTGGCGGCGTTGTAGAACAGGTACGGCCCTTTGCGCTGGTCCGGCGGGGTGGTTTTTTCCGGCACGTTGTCCACATGTTCGAAGGTCGACCACACCCACTGCGGCGCCTCCTTGGTCTTGTGCACGATGTGCAGGCCCACCAGGCCCACCGGTTCGGCCTTGCACGACTCTTCGACGATCGGGCCATGAGCCGGATCGATATTGCCGGGGGTGTAGACCAGGGCGTCGACCGTATGGAAACGGCTGCGCTGGTCATTGCCGTCGAGCACCTTCCATGACGCCTTGACCATGATCGCGCCGACCTGCTTGTCCTCGGTGGAGCCACAACTGAAGGCCACGAGGTTTTTGTCGCTGGCGGCAAAATACGCTTTCTGCCCCTCGATGCTGTACAGCCCCTTGTTGAGGATGTCGTCGAACATCGGCCGGTTGACCACGATTTCGTTGCGGGTGTAGGTGCCGCTCTGGTCCACCAGCGGGCCGCTCTGGAACGGCTGGATGAACTCGTCCAGGACACCTGCGACCTTGCCCATCTGCTGCAGCAGGCGCCCGGGCTTGAGCCCTTCACAGACCTTGGGAATGCTCGCGGGGGCATCCCAGGGCGCAGGCTTCTCGCCCTTGGGCCGGAAGATCTGGTAGCTCTCTTTCCAGCTCTCCCAGACGGTGGGGCCATCTTCCTGGCCGATCAGTCCGGGGGCCGGGCTGCCGTCGTCCTGGGCCGGCCAGTTGAGGGCAATGAAGGTTTGCCAGGACAGCACGTCGAAATCGCGCTGCAGGCTTTCCAAGGTCGGAGGTAGGGTGACCTTGACGTCGAAAGGGATCTGCGGGGACAGGGTGGGGGGTGTAACGGCGAGGGCTAGCGGGCTGAGCAGTGCACCCAATAGCGCACAACCGAACCTCGGACAGGGCCGATGGACTTCCTTTTTCATGCTTGTCTCCTTGGCATCAGGCTGGCCAGGAGACAAAGCGCCGGTCCGTCATGGACTCTTCAATCGCGCCCTCCTGGCACAATTTCCAGCGTAGATAAGGAATGTTGCGGCCAGTACACAGGCCATAGATCGAATCGAGCTAGCGGTAATAGCCGGGCGCCATCGCCCCCCACACCATCCCCGTAGGAGCCGGCTTGCCGGCGAAAGGGCCCCCGAGCCGTGTGCAAACCTGGAGGACGCTTTCGCTGGCAAGCCAGCTCCTACGGAGGGGCCGGCTGGAGTCAGAGGCTGGCGAGTTTCTGCCAGACCTTGGGCTTGAAGAACAGGGTCTCGCCCTTGGCCAGGCCGATCAGGCTGTCGTGATCCTTCACCACTTCGGCTTCGATCAGCTCGCTCTGCCCTTCGACCTTGAGGGTCACCCGGGTGGTGGCGCCCAGCGGACGGATGTCGCGCACTTCGGCGGCGTGGTGGTCTTCCAGTTCCGAGCGCGACAGCGACACTTCGTGGGGACGGAACAGCACGTGCTGGTCCTCACCCAGGTGCAAGCGGTTGGAGTCGCCGAGGAAGTGGTAGACGAAGTCGCTGGCCGGGTTCTCGTAGACCTCGCCCGGGGAGCCGATCTGCTCGATCACGCCCTTGTTCATCACCACGATGCGGTCGGCCACTTCCATCGCCTCTTCCTGGTCGTGGGTGACGAACACCGAGGTCAGGTTGATGTCTTCGTGCAACCGCGCCAGCCAGCGCCGCAGTTCCTTGCGGACCTTGGCGTCAAGGGCACCGAAGGGCTCGTCCAGCAACAGCACCTTGGGTTCTACCGCCAAGGCACGGGCCAGGGCGATACGCTGGCGCTGGCCGCCGGACAGCTGCTCCGGGTAACGGTCGGAGAGCCAGTCCAGTTGCACCATGTTCAGCAGCTCGTGGACCTTCTCGGCGATCTTGCTCTCGCTGGGACGCTGGTTCTTCGGCTTCATGCGCAGGCCGAAGGCAACGTTGTCGAACACGCTCATGTGACGGAACAGGGCGTAGTGCTGGAACACGAAACCGACGTTGCGATCACGCACGTCGTGGCCGGAGACGTCCTCGCCATGGAACACGATGCTGCCGTCGTCGGGGGTTTCCAGGCCGGCGATGATCCGCAGCAGGGTGGTCTTGCCGCAGCCGGACGGACCCAGCAGGGCCACCAGCTCGCCGCTGTGGATATCCAGGTTGATGCTGTTCAGAGCCTTGAAGGCGTTGAAGTTCTTGCTGACGTTACGGACTTCGATCGACATGTCTTATTCCTCCGCGGCGCTAGCGCGCAGGCGGTTGATTCGGGATTCGCTCCACTGCTTGAGCAGCAGGATGAACAACGCAAGGATCAGCAACAGGCTGGCCACGGCAAAGGCGGCAACGTGGTTGTACTCGTTGTAGAGGATCTCCACGTGCAGCGGCAGGGTGTTGGTCACCCCGCGGATGTGCCCGGAAACCACCGACACCGCGCCGAACTCGCCCATGGCCCGGGCGGTACAGAGCACCACGCCATAGATCAGGCCCCATTTGATGTTCGGCACCGTGACGTGCCAGAACATCTGCCAGCCATTGGCCCCCAGCAGCCTCGCAGCTTCCTCTTCCTGGGTGCCCTGCTCCTGCATCAGCGGGATCAGTTCACGGGCGACGAAGGGCACGGTGACGAAGATGGTGGCCAGGACAATGCCCGGCAGGGCGAAGACGATCTGGATGTCGTGATCCTGCAGCCACGGGCCGAACAGGCCCTGGGCACCGAACATCAGCACATAGACCAGGCCCGCGATCACCGGGGAAACCGAGAACGGCAAGTCGATCAGGGTCACCAGGATGCTCTTGCCACGAAACGAGTACTTGCTCACGCACCAGGCGGCGCACACCCCGAAGACCAGGTTCAGCGGCACCGAGATCAGCACCGCGAACACCGTGAGCTTCAGTGCCGACAGCGCGTCGGGTTCGAAGATCGCCTCGAAGAACGCCCCCAGCCCGAGCTTCAGGCCCTGGGACACGACGATGAACAAGGGCAGCAGCAGGAACAGTGCGAAGACCAGCCAGCCAAGACCGATCAGGATACGCCGCGAGCCTGCACTGCCGCGCCTTGCGGCGTTGGCCGAAGAGGCTGCGGAAATAGACGATTGGGACATGTTCGCGCCTCCTTAAGGTCGTTCGATGCGCCGCTGCAACAGGTTGATCAGCAGCAACAGGACAAAGGAAACCACCAGCATCAGCACGCCGATGGCGGTAGCGCCGGTGTAATCGTACTGGTCGAGCTTGACCATGATCAGCAGCGGCAGGATCTCGGTTTTCATCGGCATGTTGCCGGCGATAAAGATCACCGAGCCGTACTCACCAACGCCCCGGGCAAAGGCCAGGGCAAAACCGGTGAGCCAGGCTGGCAGCAACGCCGGCACCAGGATGTAACGGAACACCTGCAACGGTTTGGCGCCGAGGCAGGCGGCGGCTTCTTCCACTTCACGGGGAATGTCCGCCAGCACCGGCTGCACCGTGCGCACCACGAACGGCAGGGTGACGAAGGTCAGGGCCAGGGTGATGCCCAGGGGCGTGTAGGCGATCTTGAACCCCAGGTCGGTGGCGAACTGGCCCACCAGCCCGGTGGGCGCATACAACGCGGTCAGGGCGATGCCGGCCACCGCAGTGGGCAGGGCAAACGGCAGGTCGATCATCGCGTCGATGATCTTGCGTCCGGGGAAGGTATAACGCACCAGGACCCAGGCCAGCAGCGTGCCGATAATGCCATTGATGATCGCCGCGCACAGCGCGGTGCCGAAACTCAGCTTGAGGGCGGCGAGCACCCGTGGCGCCGAGACGATGGCCCAGAACTGGTCCCAAGTGAGTTGCGCGGCATGCACGAACATCGCCGCCAGGGGGATGAGCACAATCAGGCTGAGGTACACCAAGGTGTAGCCCAGCGTCAGCCCGAAGCCGGGTATGACGGGGGAGATACGACGCGACATAAAAGTCCTTGGTTAACGAAACGGATACGCAAAACCCGCAACTCAATGCGGGCTCTACCTGGTAGGAGTCGGCTTGCCGGCGAAAGGGCCCGCAAGTCGTGCATTGCCCTCAGGGGCGCCTTCGCTGGCAAGCCAGCTCCTACGGGGTTACTGCGCCGTGTAGATCTGGTCGAACACACCACCGTCATTGAAGAATTTCGGTTGCGCAGTTTTCCAGCCGCCGAAGTCCTTGTCGATAGTCACCAGGTCCAGTTTGGGGAACTGTTGGGCATATTTGGCGGCTACGTCCTTGTCCCGCGGGCGGTAGAAGTTCTTCGCGGCGATTTCCTGGCCAGCCGGGCTGTACAAGTGTTTGAGGTAGGCCTCGGCAATCTCGGTGTTGCCCTTTTTCTCGGCGTTCTTGTCCACCACCGCCACGGGCGGCTCGGCGAGGATCGACAGTGAAGGCACGACGATGTCGAATTTGTCGGCGCCGCCATCTTCCTTGAGGGCCAGGAAGGCTTCGTTTTCCCAGGCCAGCAGCACGTCGCCCTGCCCGTTGTTGACGAAGGTGATGGTCGAGCCGCGCGCACCGGTGTCGAGGATCGGTACGTGCTTGAACAGCTCCTTCACGTATTCCTGAGCCTTGGCTTCGCTACCGCCGGCTTTCAGGCCGTAGGCCCAGGCGGCCAGGAAGTTCCAGCGCGCACCGCCGGAGGTTTTCGGGTTCGGGGTGATCACCGAGACGTCTTTCTTGATCAGGTCGCCCCAGTCCTTGATGCCCTTGGGGTTGCCCTTGCGCACCAGGAACACGATGGTCGAGGTGTAGGGGGTGCTGGCGTCCGGCAGGCGCTTCTGCCAGTCCGCCGGCAGGGTCTTGCCGAGCTTGGCGATTTCGTCGATGTCGCCGGCCAGGGCCAGGGTCACCACATCAGCGCGCAAGCCATCGATCACTGCCCGGCCTTGCTTGCCGGAACCGCCGTGGGATTGCTGGATCTTCACGTTATCGCCGGGATGCGACTGCTTCCAGAAGCTTGTGAACTCGGCGTTGTAGTCCTGGTACAGCTCGCGGGTCGGGTCGTAGGAGACGTTGAGCAGCTCGTAATCCTTGGCAACGGCGGAACCGGCAAAAACGGCGCTGGCGAGTGCGGCCAGGGCATAACGGCGAATCGATGACATGGTGAAGCTCCTGAAATTTTTTAAGGTGCTGGCTTTTTCTTATGGCGATTCAGGCCCGCATTCGTGGGTGAACGCTGGGGTTCATGCTGGGGGTCATGGATCACGCCCTCCGGTTGACCAGTCGGGCCTCTCGGTCGAGAGGGTGACGCGGGATTCGGCTAGACGACGATTAACTGGGTTTGTTGCCGGGCTGTTGCAGGCGGAATTTTTCCTTGCGTTCGATCTGCACCACCTGGGCGTTGTGCACGGTGATTTCCACCGCGCCGAAACGCAGGTCGCGCAGCGCGCTCTGGATTTCACGCAAGATGGTTGCTTCGTCCTGGCCGTCAACGCTGCGTAGAGATGCGCTCATGGTGCTGCTCCTTGGGTGAGAGGTGCCTGGCAGTGGCGGCACTGCGTGTGGCGTGGGAGCAATAGTAGATAGGCGCGGATATTCTTAAAAATACTATTTAAGAATGTTTATATAACCAGAAAAATTATCTGTCGGGACGGGGGCTTAGCGGTTTCCTGTGGCCGCCGCCACAGCTTGCAATGAGGCTGGAAGGGCCTTGATAGGCCCTCAAGAGCAATATCCGCGGAGTAATGGGGGCGCACCCCTGCAGTAGCGGCTACAGGGGCATGCATCCATTCCGGCGATCAGCAGATCGGCGGCGCGTTGCTCCAGTCCAGTTGCTGCGCCGGCACCGGCCGGCCGAACCAGTAGCCCTGGCCCAGGTCGCAGCCATGCTCGAGAAGAAACCGCGCCTGCTCCACCTGCTCGATGCCTTCGGCGTGAACCTGCATGCCCATGCTCTGGGCCAGGGCGATGATGACCCGGGAAATCGCCGCGTCGTCTTCGTCCCCCGGCAGGCCGGCGACAAATCCCTGGTCGATCTTGAGTTTTTGTACCGGAAGGCGCTTGAGCCGCAACAACGATGAGTAGCCGGTGCCGAAGTCGTCGATGGCCAAGCGAATGCCCAACTCGCGCAAGCGGTGCATCTGCTCCAGGGCCACCTCAGGATCATCCATCACCGCGCTTTCAGTCACTTCAAGTTCCAGGTAGGCCGGGTCCAGCCCGGTGTCGTGCAGCACCTGGGCCACCTGTTGATACAACTCGCTGCGGGCGAATAGCCGGGTCGAGACGTTCACCGCGATAAACGACAGCACCACGCCTTCGGCCTGCCATTGGCACATCTGCCGGCAAGCCTGCTGCATGACCCAGGCATCGATCTCGGCAATCATCCCGGTGCGTTCGGCAATCGGAATGAACTCCGCCGGCGACACCAGGCCACGCAGGGGGTGCTCCCAGCGCACCAGGGCCTCGACGCCGATCAACCGGCTGTTCTTGAGGTCGTGCACCGGCTGGTAGTAGACCCGCAGTTCTTGCTGGTCCAGGGCCCGGCGCAGTTCGAAAGCGGTCTCCACCCGCTGCTGGGCATGGGCGGTGAGCTCTTCGGTATACAAGGCATAACCATTGCGCCCGGTGCTCTTGGCCTTGAACAGCGCCGCATCGGCATTGCGCAGCAGTTGGCTGGCGCTCAGGGCATCGCTGGGAAACAGACTGATACCAATGCTGACATTGGTCACCAGTTGCTGTTCGCCCAACTGGAAGGGCTCCTTGAGGCCATCAATGATGCGCTGGGCCAGCGCTGCCGCCTGCACCAGTTGCGGGCAACTCTCGGCCAGCACGGCGAACTCGTCACCCCCCAGGCGCGCCAGGGTGATGCCCGGACCGAACATGCTCGCCAAGCGCTCGGCCACGGCCTTGAGCAGTTGGTCGCCAACGTTGTGGCCGAAGCTGTCGTTGATCATCTTGAAGTGATCCAGGTCGATCATCAGCATGGCGCAGCCGCGCTTGTGGATCTGCGCCGAAGCCAGGGCCTGCTCGGCACGATCGGTGAACAGCAGGCGATTGGGCAGGTCGGTCAGCGGGTCGTGGTGGGCCAGGTGAGCCAGTTCGTGCTCGGAATCCTTGATCGCGCTGATGTCGGAGAACACCGCGACGTAATGGGAGAGTTCACCCTGGTCATCGTGGATCGCGCGAATGGTTTGCCACTGCGGGTAGATTTCACCGCTCTTGCGGCGATTCCAGATTTCGCCGCTCCACTCGCCGGTTTGCTGCAAGGTATCGAACATCGCCTTGTAGAAGTCCACCGAATGATGCCCGGACTTGAACATGCTCGGCTGATGACCCAGCACTTCTTCGCGCTGGTAGCCGGTGATCTCGATGAAGGCGCGGTTGACGTGGACGATCTGTCCCCGGGTGTCGCTCACCAGCACCCCTTCGCGGGTACAGTCGAACACCGCCGCAGCCTGGCGCAGACGCTCGCGATCCTTTTGCTGATGACGCAACCAGCGATCGGCCCCCATCAGCCGCAACAGCCGGGCACGGGCAAAGAAGATCAGCACCGCGCTGAACACCGCCCAGATATAGGCACCCACCGACTGCCAGTGAGCCCGATCGGCTAACTCATCGAAGAAACTGCTTAATAAATAACCACTGAACTGCAGCCAGACCAGCGATAGCAGCAGATAGAGCAGCGCGGCACGCAAACCATTGCGATAAGAAACCGACATAAGTCCGTCTATTTCCACACGAAAAGTTTGGGATTATAGAGGAAGAAACATTCCGCCACTCTTATCTGAAAGCGCGACTGGTTTTCTGAGTGCGCTTGGTGATAATGCCTGAGCTATTTTTTTCTTTTTCGAGGGCCTTATCGCCTATGTGGTATGAAGGTTTACTTGGCTTGTCCGCCTGGCAACTGGTGGCAGTCACCCTGTTGATGACCCACGTGACCATTGTCGCGGTCACGGTCTATCTGCATCGCTATTCCGCCCACCGCGCCCTGGAACTCAACGCCGGGCTGAAGCATTTCTTCCGTTTCTGGTTGTGGTTGACCACGGCGCAGAACACCCGCGAGTGGACCGCCATCCACCGCAAGCACCACGCCAAGTGCGAGACCGTCGACGATCCCCACAGCCCGGTGATCAAGGGCTTGTCCACCGTGCTGCGCAAGGGCGCCGAACTGTACCGCGAAGAGGCGCAGAACCCGGAAACCCTGCGCATCTACGGCAAGAACTGCCCGGAAGACTGGATCGAGCGCAACCTCTACAGCCGCTACAAGATGGGCGGCATCGCGCTGATGGCGGTCATCGACCTGCTGCTGTTCGGCACCATCGGCATCACCATCTGGGCCATCCAGATGATGTGGATTCCGTTCTGGGCCGCGGGCGTCATCAACGGCCTGGGCCACGCCGTCGGCTACCGCAACTTCGAATGCCGCGACGCCGCCACCAACCTGGTGCCCTGGGGCATCATCGTCGGCGGCGAAGAACTGCATAACAACCACCATACCTACCCCAACTCGGCCAAGCTCTCGGTGAAGAAGTGGGAGTTCGACATGGGCTGGGCCTGGATCAAGCTCTTCAGCTTCCTGCGCCTGGCCAAGGTCCAGCGGGTGGCGCCGATCGCCCACCGGGTCGAAGGCAAGGGGCACCTGGACATGGACACCGCCATGGCCATCCTCAACAACCGGTTCCAGATCATGGCCCAGTACCGCAAGCTGGTGATCGGCCCGCTGGTCAAGCAGGAACTGGCCAAGGTCGATCATTCGGTGCGTCACCAGTTCCACCGGGCCAAGCGCCTGCTGTCCCGGGAAACCAGCCTGCTGGAAGACCGTCACCACCTGCGTATCCAGAACATCCTGGAGCACAGCCAGGCGCTGAAAGTGATCTACGAGAAGCGCCTGGCCCTGCAACAGATCTGGGTCAAGACCAGCTCCAACGGCCACGACATGCTGGCGGCGATCAAGGATTGGGTACATGAAGCCGAAGCCAGCGGCATCCAGTCCCTGCGGGACTTCGCCCATCAGTTGAAGACCTACTCCCTGCGTCCCACGCTCTGAGTCCAGCCCCTCACCACCCTGTGGTGAGGGCGCTTGGCGGCGATCCGGCACCGACAAAAAGGCGCCCTCCGGACTCGATCGACCGTCTGGCGGGCGCTTCTGGTATCGCGAGCACAGCCGGGAACTTAGCGCCCGATCCCCTATCTCAAACAACACTTCGCCACCCAGGCGGGCTTGGTTGTAGCCGCCGTCGAACTTCGCGCGGCACGCCCTTTGAGATCTGTGCCGATGGTCAACAAGAACCTACACACTCCATCTTCGCTGCACCTGTGGCCCGAGGCCGCACAAACCCTGATGGCCCTGATGCACGCCCAGGGCGAGGTCGCTCGCCTGACCGAGCGCGAGCAGTTGTTCAGTTCCTTGCTGGTCAGCGTCAACGCGGTGCTCTGGGCCTTCGACTGGGAGAAACGCCAGGTGCTGTACGTCAGCCCGGCCTACGAACGGATTTTCGGCCGCGCTGCCGGGCTGTTGCTGGCGGACTGCAACCAGTGGCGCGACAGCATTTACCCTGATGACCTGGAATATGCCGAGCGCAGCCTGGCCCAGGTCCTGGATAAAGGCGCGGTGGAAGATCGCGAGTACCGCATCATCGACGCCGAGGGCCAGGTACGCTGGCTCAGCGACAAGTGTTTCATCAATCGCAACCCCGAGCCCGGGCAGCCGGTCATCGTGGTCGGTATCGCCGAAGACATCACCGAGAAGAAACACCTGGAAGCCGAGCTGCATCGCCTGGCGACCACCGATGTGCTGACCCAGAGCAGCAACCGCCGACACTTCTTCGAATGCGCCAATCGCGAGTTCGAACACTCTCGCCTGCACGGTTTGCCCCTGGCCTTCCTGCTGCTGGACATCGACGACTTCAAGGTGGTCAACGACACCTACGGCCATCCCGAAGGTGACATCGTGCTGCAACGCATTGCTGAAAGCGGGCGCGCGGCGCTGCGCCGCGGCGACCTGTTCGGGCGCATAGGCGGCGAGGAGTTCGCCGCGGTGTTTCCCGGTTGCACTGCGGAAATGGCACAGCAGGTCGCCGAGCGCCTGCAGCGGGAGATCCAGCGCCAGAACTTCAGCCACCTCGGCCAGGCCTTCAACATCACCATCAGCCAGGGCCTGACCGGCCTGCTAGCGGAAGATGAAAACCTCGACAGCCTGTTCGCCCGCGCCGACGCCGCCATGTACGAGGCCAAGCGCCAGGGCAAGAACCGTATCGTCACAGGGTAAATTGAGGGCTGGCCAGCGCTAGACTGCGGCGTTTCGCCGGCAGGCCGGCTCCTGCCATCAGCCTTTGCGCAGGCGGGTCAGCTCCGGCAAGCCAATCTTCAGCAGGCGCGCAGTCTTGCTGCGGGCTACCGCCTCCACGCCCTCGGTAGGTGTCAGCCGCGCCAGTTGCGCCGCCAGGTTCATCACCAGGGCTTCGCGGGAGTAGACACCACCACCCAATTGGTAGATCGAGGCGATCAGTTCACGCAGCTCCAGAGGCATGCGCCAGCGGGTGCGCAGGGCTGAGCCGTAGGCGGCGCCAAAGCGCTCCAGGGCGTCACCGATCTCTTCCTGGTCGTCCAGCTCGCCCCCGGCTTGCTTCCACTCTTGCAGGCAACGCAGCAAGGCCAGGTCACCGAGTCGGTGCAAGAGGCCGGCGCAGTAACAGCGTTCCTGGTCCAGATCCAGCAGGCGGGCCAGGGTCCGGCCGTATTCAGCGGTGTGCAGTGACAAGCCCCAGTAACGTTCGGCGTAGTCGGCCAAGGCTGGATCGCTGAGACGGGCGCTGCGCTTGAGGACCAGGCCGAGAATCAGGTTCATGCTCTGCCCGGTGCCCAACTGATGCAGGGCCTGGGACAAGGTCTGCACGCCATCGCCATTGTGTTGCGCGGCGCTGTTGGCCGCAGCAATCAGCACTGCGGTGACCTGGGGGTCGGTGTGCAGTTCGTCTTGCAGCAGCTTGAGGTCCAGGTCATTGGGACTGAGGCTGCGCTTGACCGCCAGTTGCACGTCGGTCAGCAGCGGGGCACCGTCGGCGGTCTCACGCCGGCGTTCGAGAAAATCCCACAAGGTCATGCCCGGAGCCAGCGCCGGCACCTCGCAGGAAACCTCTTGGCCGTCGGCCAGCAACAGCCCCTGCAGGCGCTGGGTCAGGCCTTCCAAGTTCAAGGGTTTGGTCAGGTAGGCAGTGGGCGCCAAAGGCAGCGCCTCGCGCACACTGGCGCTGTCGTTGCGCGCACTGAGCAGAATGAACGGCTGCAACGGATTGCGCTTGCGCTGGCGCACCGCGCGCAGTACCGAGAGGCCATCAACGCCCGGCAGTTCCCAGTCGGCAATGATCAGGTCGTAGGGTATGGCGCTCAGCAGGTCCATGGCCTCCTGACCGTCGGCACACAGGTCCAGGCGTGCGTCACAGCGCACGTTCAACAGAACTTGCTTGAGCAGATCACGGGACCAGGGGTCGGCCTCGGCAATCAGCACGCGAGGTACAGCAGGTAAATCAACAGCGGTCATGCAGCACGCTCCGGTAACTATGGGTGCACCTTAGTCAAAGCAGCAGGATTCATACAGGCCAAAACGCCGATGGCTCCGCAAAAATTCAACAAACTCCGTTGAAAAAAATCCTCCAGGCGCCGAGCGACCCACCGACAAGGGACAGCATAGTGCAGCGTTGCGCCATAAAACAAAACGTTATAATGTATCCATTGATAACGGTTCTCATGCTGAGAGCTGACGCCAGCAGTGCCTTCGGCCTCAGTACCAGAGCCATGCTCATCGGCTAGCCACAGCGGTTGCAGGTTGGAACAGCGGCGCAATTGCACACTCCGTTGAGTTAAGGGACTACAGATGAACGAGTTGTACGGATCACCGGCACGCTGTGCCTTCACGGTTTTTGCCAGCGTTGTTTCAGCTTTCTCCGGCCTGCCTGCCGCCCAAGCACAAGAGACCGAAGACGAGCGCAAGGCGCCGGTCCTGGGCCTCGATGCAACCCGGGTCATTGCCCCACCGCTGAACGATGCCTTTGAAGTCAATGCCGGGGCATTCGGCGCCAAGAACACCCTGGAAATACCCTTGGTGATCCAGAGCTACGGAGCCAAGACCATCGCCGATTCGTCTGCGCGAACCGCAGTCGATGTACTGAGCCTGGACCCGTCGATCCTCAGTGCCTCGGCCGGCAGTGGCTTCGACAACTTCCGCTTGCGCGGCTTCGCCATGGACAACTTCAACACCCTGCGCCGCGACGGCCTGACGCTGGCACCGCACCATGACGTGCCACTGGAAAACGTCGAGCGCATAGACGTACTCAAGGGCCCCTCGGGCTTTCTGTACGGCGTCAACTCACCCGGCGGCACGATCAACTACATCCTCAAGCGCCCGACCCGCGACCCGCTGCTCAATCTCACCCTGCAAGGTTCGTCGCTGACCGGCCGCTACGTGGCCATCGACAACAGCAACTCGACCGACGACGACACGTTCGGCTACCGCTTGAATGCCGGCTACGAGAAAAACGGCGACTACGATCACGCCCGGGACCTGGAGCGCAAATTCATCGGCCTGGCCACCGACTTTCGCCTGAGCGACCGGGCGCTGCTGCAGCTCAATACCGACTGGTCGTGGAAATCCACGGTGGCCGACCCCTTGCTGCGAGCCGACCAGAGCCACCGCGCCAACCCGCTGGATGCTTCGAGCTATGTACGGCCACCCAGGGTCAACCGCCGCGACCTGCTCACCGGCTCCTGGTTCCGACACCAGACCGAAGGCAAGAATATTGATGCCAAGTTCGAGTACAGCCTCGACGACAACTGGACCTCGATCACCCAGGCCAACTACTCGCGGGTCGAGCGCCACGGAGGCTACAACGACCTGTTCGACATCCAGCCCAACGGCGATATCGGCCGGGCCGACTTCTACGTCTCGCGCGGCGAGGTGTTCAGCACCTGGTCGTTGCAGTCCTACCTGGCCGGCAAATTCAACACCGGCACGCTCTACCACGATGTGTTCCTGGGTACCGGCTACAAGCAGTTCAAGGACCGCAGCCCGGCCTGGGACGACATCAACAGCGCTACACCGGGGATCAGCGTCGGTGATGTTTCAGTGGGCAATATCCTGCATCCGGTGCAACCGCCCAAGCATCATTTCGGCCCGGAAAACGACATCGAATTCGTCTCCCGAATCAAGGAAAGCTCGGTATTCGCCAGCGACCTGATCTCCCTCAACGAGCAGTTCCAAGTGCTGCTCGGCGGTCGCTACATCTGGTACCGCGCCGATCATCTGTCGGCCAATGCCCAGCCCCAGAGCCACGACGTGTTTATCCCCAGCGGGGCACTGATCTATCGCCCGCTGGAAAACTTGATGACCTACGTGAGCTATTCCCGCGGCCTGGAAAAAGGCGACTACGCGCCCTGGAACGCCACCAACAAGAACCAGCCCACCGACGCCATCGAGTCCGAGCAATACGAGATCGGCCTCAAGGCCGAGATCGACTCGCGCATCAACCTGGGCCTGGCACTGTTCGAGATCCGCCGTAACGCCAGCTACCTGGATACCAGCAACACCTTCGTCAGCAAGGGCGAATATCGCCATCGCGGCATCGAACTCACGCTCAACGACCGCCTCACCGACTCACTGACCCTCAACGCCAACCTCGCCTACCTGGCGACCCGCCTCGAAGCCGTGGACGACATCAGCGTGGTCGGCAAGCGCACCGAGGGCGTGCCGAAATGGAAAGGCGCCCTGGGGGCCGAGTACCAGGTGCAAAGCCTGCCCGGCCTGTCTGTGGACAGCAGCCTGAGTATGGTCGGCAGCCGCCCGGTGGATCCGCAAAACAGCGGCTACATCCCCGGCTACGCCTTGCTCGACGCCGGTGCCAGCTACAAGACCCGCCTGGGCGGGACGCCGGTGACCTATCGGGTGCACGGCAAGAACCTGACCAACACCTATTACTACGCCAGCACCTACTACCAGGGCGGGCTGGAGGTGGGCCGCGAGCGTGAGGTGTTCTTCTCGGCCCGCTTCGAATTCTGACCTGAGCACCAGGCACGGCCCCAGACTCAACCAAGGATGAACATGTCAGTCATGCAGCAGCCCTCCTGCGATCACTCCATCGCCGCCGACCCTGGCAGCGTCTCACTGAGCAGCCTGCGGCACCCGCTGGTGGAACGACTTTTGCGCCACTACCCGGAAGAACTGCAGCGCCTGGTGGCAGGCCTGGGGTCGCCCTTGCACGTGATGTTGCCCCAGGTGTTCACGGAAAACCTTCGACGCTTCCAGCAAGCCTTCGCACAGAGCCCGGCCAGCGGCTCGCTGCTGTTCGCGAAGAAAGCCAATAAGGCCGACTGCCTGGTACAGGCCTGCGCAGCGCAACGAGTCGGCGTCGACGTGGCCAGTGTCGGTGAGCTGGAAAAGGCCCTGGCCGGAGGGGTTGCGGGGCAACACATCGGGGTCTCAGGGCCGGAGAAAAGCGACCGTCTGTTGGCCCTGTGCATCAGTCATCAGTGCTTGCTGGCCATCGACTCCCTGGCAGAGTTGCAGCGCGTGCAACAGATGGCCCAACAACGCCAGCAGCCCGTCAACATCCTCTTGCGCTGGCAGCCCGACAGCCAGCCCGACAGCCGCTTCGGCCTCCAGGAACAAGAGTGCCAGGCGGCTATCGCCTACTGCTACGCGCAGCGTCAATGGCTGAAGCTATTGGGGTTTTCCTTCCACCTCGGCGGTTACTCCGTGGCAGAGCGCGCCAGCACCGCCAACCAATTGCTCGAGCAATGCATCGCCGCCCGCAAAGCCGGCCTGGAACACTGCAGCAAGGTCAACCTGGGCGGTGGCCTGGCCGTGCGCTATGTCGACCCGCAGGCCTGGAAAGCCTTCTGCGAAAACAATCGCCCGGACCATTACCACGCGGCTCGGGCCTTTGCCGGGTTCTATCCCTACGGCTCGCCCCGGGCCGGTGCCGAGGCCTTGGCGGACCTCCTCGCCAGCGCCGTTGGCGACGGCCTGAACCTGGGACAGAAGGCCGCCCGGCAGGCGATCGAACTGCTCATCGAGCCAGGGCGCGCGCTGCTGGACCAAGCCGGCCTCAGCGCGTTCCGGGTCCAGGCGGTCAAGGACCGCAGCACCAGCCACGGCTACGCCATGGTCACGGTCGAGGGCAGCAGCTTCAGCCTCTCGGAACAGTGGTTCAACAGCGAGTACCTGCCAGAGCCTGTGCTGCTCACCGCCAGCCCCCGCGAACCCGCGCCCTTTGTTGCCTGCATCGGCGGTTCGAGCTGCCTGGAGGCCGACATGCTGACCTGGCGCAAGATCCGCTTCGAGCACCCGGTGCGCCCCGGCGACCTGCTGCTCTACCTGAATACCGCCGGCTACCAGATGGACTCCAACGAGTCGCCCTTTCATGAGGCCCGGCTGCCCCACAAGGTGGTCGTCGAGCTCGACGGTCACGCCCTGCGCTGGAAGCTCGACGGGCTGGCGTGAGTTTTTGTTTGCCAAGAGGAATCAGGATGAACCGCTCAACGCAATACGCTGCCTCCGGCGAGCTCTGGGTGCTGCCGCAAACCGCCCTGGAAGACCTGGGTATACGTTATGTCGATGTGCTCAAAGTGGTGGAGCAGGCCTATATCGCCCTGCGCCAAGGCGATTCGCAAAACCCACTGAAGACCATCGTCGAACCTGCCGACCAGCGCTCCATCAGCTACTCCATGGTCGGCCGCGACGGCGCCAGCCAGACCTTGGGGTTCAAGGTGGTGTACGAACACGACCCGCAACGCCAGCGCGACGCCTATGGTTTTCACTCCTTCATCTTTCTCTGCGATGACCACAGCGGCCAACCCATCGCCTTGATGGACGTGGCCCAGCTGGGGCCGATGCGCACCTCCGCCACCTCGGCGCTGATGGCCCGGGCCGCTTGCCCCGAAGCGCGTACCGCGCTGGTGGTGGGCACGGGCGTGCAAGGACAGATGGCCTTGCCGATGCTGGTCGCCGCCCTGCCCGGCCTGGAGCGACTGCAGGTCTACGGCCACTACGCCGAGGGCCTCAAAGCCGTGCGCGAGCAACTGCAACGGCACTGCCCGGGGCGCGACGTCGAGGTGGTCAGCAACCTGCCTGAAGCCGCGGCGAACGCCGATATCATTCTTGGGGTCGCCGGCCTGACTGCCCGCCAGCAGGTCCGCCGTGCCTGGCTCAAGCCCGGTGCCGTGGCGGTGCTGGTGGGCTACGGGATCGATGCCGATGTGCTGCATGGCGCCGACTACCGCATTGCTACCGACAGCGCCCAGATGCGCGTCACCAGCGCCGACCTCGCCGCCGCCGACGGCAGCCTGCCGGCGGTGGATGCCGAGCTGCCGGACATCCTCCTTGGCCACGCACCGGCACGACGCCACGAGCAGGATGTGGTCTTCGCCTACAACAGCGGCATGGTGGTCACCGACGTCGCCCTGGGACGCTACCTGGCCGACCTGGCCCTGGCCGCCAACCGTGGACAGAGGGTCAAGCTATGGTGAACGCAAACCTGCGCGGCTGGCCGCTGTGGAAACTTGAATTCCTGCCCCTGCTGCTGCTCGCCGGGCCCTTGATCCTGACCAACCTGGCCCACGTCGCGCTGACCACCATCGATATCCTGGTGTTAGGCACCCTCGGCACCCGGGAGATCGCGGCCGGCGGTCTGGCTATCGCCCTGTTCAATCAACTGCGTACCACTGGCACCGGCCTGGTCACTGGCGTCAGCAATCTGGTGGCCCAGGCCAATGCGCGCCAGGACCCGCAGCAGATCAGCCACCTGCTGGTAGCCGGGCTGTTCTGGGCCACCCTCAGCGGCCTGCTGTTCATTGGCGTGCTGCTGCTTCTGGAGCGACCGCTGATCTGGCTCGGCCAGGACCCGCTGGTGGCCGCCGACACTGTGCGCTTCCTGAGCATCCTCGCCCCGGGCCTGCTGCCGTGCTTGTGGTTCCAGACCCTGCGGCACTTCACCGTCGGCCTCAAGCAACCCGGCCCCTTGCTGGCCATCACCCTGGTTTCCATCGGGCTCACCGTGGCCCTCAACTATGGGCTGGTGTACGGCAAGCTCGGCTTGCCGGCCCTGGGTTTCGAGGGCGTGGCCCTGACCAGCAGCCTGGTGTTCCTGCTGTCATGCCTGATGTTCCTCGCGGTGGTGCTGAGCAACCGCACGCTGGCGCAGTACCTCGCCCCCAGGCAACTGCGCTGCTCCTGGGCGACCCTGCACGCGGTGTGGAAACTCGGCCTGCCCATCGCCGGGACCTATGCTTCGGAAGCGGGCTTCTTCAGCGTGCTGACCCTGCTGATCGGCACCTTGGGCATGGAGGCACTGGCCGCGCAGACCGTGCTCAACCAGATCATCTACATCGTCTTCATGTTCTCTGCGGGGATTTCCCACGCGGCCTCGATCCACATCAGCGAAGCCTATGCCGCAGGCCACTATCCACGCGCCCGGCAACTGGGGCACATGGGGCTGGCGGCGGGCGGCCTGCTGATGCTGCTGTTCGCGGTGCTCTACCTGTTGTTTGCGCAGCAGATCGTCGGGCTGTTCATTTCCGCCGAGCAGGCCGCCAACCAGGAGGTGCTGGCACTGGCCGCCACTGGCCTGCTGATCGCCGCAGTGCTGCAATTCTTCGATGCCAGCCAGAACATCGGCAACGGCATCCTGCGGGGCATCGGCGACACCGCCGGGCCTTTTCGCATTTCCCTGTGCGGCTATTGGCTGGTAGGCCTGCCCGCCGCCTATGTGCTGGGGATACTCAATCCCAATGGCATCTATGGCATCTGGATCGGCCTGGCCATCGGCCTCGCGGTCACCGCCAGCCTGCTGCTGATCTCATTCGAGAAGCAGCTCAAGGCCCTGCTCGCCCAACCTCGACCGACCCCTCTCACAGCCGCTGGCGCCCAGACCACCAAGGAGCCGTCATGACCCCCTCGCCCTCGACAGCGGTGCTCAATCTGTTGCGCAGCAGCGTCAAGGCGCTGCCGGTGTATGACCCGGGGGCCGATCCGCAGCAGGTGGCACTGCGCTGCCCCGACAAGCCCCTGCTCAAGCTGTCCAACAACGAAAACCCCCTGGGCATTGCCCCTGCGGCCCTCACGGCCCTTGAGCAGCTCCCCGCCGACGCCTACAGCCGCTACCCGGACCCCGCGAGCCAGCGCCTGCGTCGGGCCCTGGGGGAGCAACTGGACAGCGATCCCGAACGCCTGATCATTGGCAACGGCTCGGAGAACCTGCTGGAGCTGTTGTGCCTGGCCTTCCTCGATCCCGCTGATCGGGTCGTCACCCAGTCGCCGTGCTTCGGCCTGCACGAGATTTTTCCGCTGATGATGGCGGCGCAGGTGATCAAGGTCGCAGCCAACCCGGACTTCTCCTGCAACCTCGCCGCCTGGCAAAGCGCATTGGCGCTGCCGACCAAGATGCTCCTGGTGAGCAACCCGTCGAACCCGCTGGGCACGATTTTCGATCAGCAGGCATTCGCCCAACTGATCGACTCGGCTCCCAACGACAGCTTGCTGGTGATCGACGAGGCCTACTACGAGTTCGCCTGCGCCGCTCCGGACTTCCCCGATGCCCTGCGGCTGCTGCGCGCCCAGCCACGGCCGTGGATCATCCTCCGGACTTTCTCCAAGGCCTATGGCCTGGCGGGGCTGCGGGTGGGCTACGGAATCGCCAGCGACCCCAGCCTGGTGCAGGCGCTGGACCGGGTTCGTACGCCCTACAACATCAACCTGGCGGCCCAGCATGCCGCGCTCGCGGCCCTGGGCGACCAGCAGCATGTGCAGCGCAGCAGGGCCTTTGCCGAACAGGCCCGAGAGCCATTGATAGCGCAACTCACCGCAGCAGGATTCAAGGTGGCGCCATCACGTACCAACTTCCTGTTCATCGACACCGGGGTCGATGCCCAGGAGGTCAACCGGCGCCTGCTGGACCAGGCAATCATCATCAAGGCATGGCGAGAGCCGGGCTACGAACGCTGCATCCGCATGTCCCTGGGGCTGCCCGAGGACAACGCACGGTTCTTTGCAGGCTTGCTGGCTGCCGTAGCAGCACGGCGTTGAACAGCCATGCCAGCCACTTCGCGACAACGCCGTCACTGCCTGACCCGAGCCCCTTTTACTGCCCGCTCAATACTCCGAGGTCATCATGCTTTCGCAACCCGCCACCTGCGGCATCAAGCACCGTGTTTCCGATCTGATCGGCGCTTCACCGCTGCTCCAGTTGTGTGCAACCGCCAACGGCAGCCAACTACTGCTCAAGCTGGAACAGTTCAACCCCACCGGCACCGCGAAGATTCGCATGGCCCGGCAAATGATCGATGAAGCTGAAGCCCAGGGCTTGCTGCAGCCCGGCGGCTGGATCGTCGAATCCACCTCGGGCAATACCGGCCTGGGCCTGGCACTGCTCGCGGCGGAACGCGGCTATCGCTTTACCGCGGTGGTCGATCATCACTCCTCGGCGGAAAAGCTGCGGGGCATGCAGGCCTTCGGCGCGCAACTGGTGCGGGTCGGCAGCGCCGACGGTGGCCTGGCCACCGCCGACCGCGATGCCACCGCCGAGCGGATCGCCCGGGAACAGGGTGCCTACTGGACCCAGCAGCACAACAACCCGGCCAACGCCAACGGTTATCAGGCCCTGGCCGAGGAGTTGCGCAACGTCCTGGGTGAACGGCTGCACTGCCTGTTTGGGGCAGTGGGCACCGGCGGTTCGCTGTGCGGCACTGCCCGCGCCCTGAAAGTCCATAACCCCGAGGTGCGCGTCATGGGGGTGGAACCCAGCGGCTCGGTGATTTTCGGCGGCCCCGGCGCCTGTTATCACCAGTCCGGGACGGGCACGCCGGAAGGCGCCGAGATCGGTGCGTTGATCGACTACCCACTGATCGATGCGGGGTTGAAAGTCTCCGACGCCCAAGCCTTCGAAACCGCCCGCTACCTGGCGCGCGAGCATGGCTTGCTGTTGGGCGGCTCGGCCGGCGGCGTGGTGTATCAGGCACTCAAGTACCTCCAGGACGCAGCACCGGGCAGCGTCATCGTCGCGCTGGTCTGTGATGGCGGCGAGAAGTACCTGGACACGGTGTTCAACGATGAGTGGATGGACCGTCATCAACTCTTCGATCCACGGGTCCAGCAGCAACTGGCGGGCTGGCTGGCCAGCGCCTGAATCACCAGCAAGAAAAAGCCGCTGGGCCAAAGGCGCCAGCGGCTTTTTTACAGCGGGCCTTCAGGCCCGGACATCACGCCAGCTCAGCGAAACACTCTTCGATGATTGCCAGGCCTTTGTCCAGTTGCTCGTCCGGCGAAGTCAGCGGAACCAGAACCCGCAGCACGTTGCCGTAGGTGCCGCAGGACAGCAGGATCAGGCCCTTGTCGCGGGCCTTGGCCACAACCTGTGCCACCGCGGCGGCGTTCGGCTTGTGGCTGTCGCCGTTCTCGAACAGCTCGACCGCGATCATCGCACCCAGGGCGCGCACTTCACCGATCACCGGGTACTTGGCCTGGATGGCCTTGAGGCCGGTGACCAAGCGCTCGCCGACAGCCTTGCAGCGGTCCAGCAGGTGCTCTTCCTCGAACACTTCCATCACCGCCAGGGCGGCGGCACAAGCGATCGGGCTACCGGCGTAAGTGCCACCCAGGCCGCCTGGAGCGATGGCGTCCATGTACTCGGCCTTGCCGCAGACACCGGCCAGCGGGAAGCCGCCAGCGATGGATTTGGCGAAGGTGGTCAGGTCGGCGGCAACGCCCATCTGTTCCATGGCGAAGAAGGTGCCGGTACGGCCAGCGCCAGTCTGCACTTCGTCAGCGATCAGCAGGATGCCGTGCTGGTCGCACAGGGCACGCAGGCGCTTCATGAACTCTTTGGGCGCAACGTAGAAACCGCCTTCGCCCTGCACCGGCTCGATGATGATCGCGGCGATGTCACGTGGCTCGGCATCGTTCTTGAAGATACGTTCGATGCTGGCGATCGAGTCGTCGATGCTCACGCCGTGCAGTTCGTTCGGGTACAGCGCGCGGAAAATGCCGCCTGGCATCAGGCCCATGCCGGCCGAGTAAGGCACGACTTTACCGGTCAGGCCCAGGGTCATCATGGTGCGACCGTGATAGGCGCCGGTGAAGGCGATCACACCAGCGCGGCCAGTGGCGGCACGGGCGATTTTCACGGCGTTTTCCACGGCTTCGGAACCGGTGGTCACCAGCAGGGTTTTCTTGGCGAAATCACCCGGGACCTTGGCGTTGATTTTCTCGCACAGTTCCACGTAAGGCTCGTAGGCCAGAACCTGGAAGCAGGTGTGGGTCAGCTTGTTCAGCTGCTCGGTCACTGCGGCAATGATTTTCGGGTGCAGGTGACCGGTGTTGAGCACCGCGATGCCGCCGGCGAAGTCGATGAACTCGCGGCCTTCAACGTCGGTGACGGTGGCGTTCTTCGCGCTGTCGGCGAAGATCGGGTGAATCTGGCCAACACCGCGAGGGACAGCGGCTTCACGGCGTTTCATCAGGGATGCGTTGGTCTTGCTCATAAAATCCTCATTCACCGCTCCTGGAGCGGCGTGATTCAAGGGTTGCGGGGCGGGGAAGAGACTGCGACAGCATGCGTTGATCGACTGTCGGAGCCTTCCCGGGCCACCTTGAAAAGTGCGTTTTTACAGCGGCGCAAAGGGACAGCGCTCTCGTGCCCCCCGCGCTTGAAGCGAAATCAGATGCCCAGGCAGAGGTACTTGATTTCCAGGTAGTCCTCGATGCCGTACTTGGAACCTTCACGGCCCAGGCCCGAGGCCTTGATGCCGCCGAACGGCGCCACTTCGTTGGAGATCAGACCGGTGTTGACCCCGACCATGCCGTATTCCAGGGCTTCGGCCACGCGGAACACCCGACCCAGGTCACGGGCATAGAAGTACGAAGCCAGGCCGAACTCGGTGTCGTTGGACATGGCGATGACTTCGGCTTCGTCTTTGAAGCGGAACAGCGGCGCCAATGGACCGAAGGTTTCTTCCTTGGCCACCGCGGCATTTTTCGGCACGTTGGTCAGGATGGTCGGCTCGAAGAAGTTGCCTTCCATCGACTTGCCGCCCGCCAGCAGGGTCGCGCCTTTGCTCAGGGCATCGTTGATGTGCTCCTGGACCTTGGCCACGGCCTTTTCATCGATCAAGGGACCGGTGGTGGTGCCTTCTTCCAGGCCGTTGCCGATCTTCAGCTTGGCCACCGCGACCTTGAGTTTCTCGGCGAAGGCGTCGTACACCGAATCCTGGATGTACAGGCGGTTGGCGCAGACGCAGGTCTGGCCGTTGTTGCGGTACTTGGAGATGATCGCGCCTTCGACGGCCTTATCCAGGTCGGCGTCGTCGAACACGATGAATGGCGCGTTACCGCCCAGCTCCAGGGAGACTTTCTTGATGTCCTTGGCGCATTCGGCCATCAGCTGGCGACCGATTTCGGTGGAGCCGGTGAAGGACAATTTACGCACGATCGGGTTGCTGGTCAGCTCGCCGCCGATGTCGCCGGCGCTGCCGGTAACCACGCTCAGCACGCCTTTGGGGATGCCGGCACGATGGGCCAGTTCAACCAGGGCCAGGGCCGAGAACGGGGTTTGCGAAGCAGGCTTGATCACCATGGTGCAACCGGCGGCCAGGGCCGGGCCGGCTTTACGGGTGATCATCGCCGCCGGGAAGTTCCACGGGGTGATGGCTGCGGTCACGCCGATCGGCTGCTTGATCACGATCAGGCGCTTGTCGGGTTGATGGCCGGGAATCACGTCACCGTAGATGCGCTTGGCTTCTTCGGCGAACCACTCGATGAACGAGGCGGCGTAGGCGATTTCGCCCTTGGCTTCGGCCAGTGGCTTGCCCTGCTCCAGGGTCATCAGGCGACCGAGGTCGTCCTGGTTTTCGATCAGCAATTCGTACCAGCGGCGCAGCTTGTTGGCGCGCTCTTTGGCGGTCAGGGCACGCCAGGCCGGCAGGGCCTTGTCGGCGGCTTCGATGGCGCGGCGGGTTTCGGCGGCGCCCATCTTTGGCACGGTACCGAGGATCTCACCGGTAGCGGGGTTGTTGACCTTGATCGTCTGACCATTGTCCGCGTCGACCCAAGCCCCATCGATGAAGGCTTGTTGGCGGAACAACTGGGCGTCTTTGAGCTGCATGTCGGCTTCCTTAACAGCACCGCGCATACGCGGGGCGAATTGTGATTGTAGAAAGGCACCTGGTCAGAGGAGTGAGCGCTGTCGCGCGGTCACCGGCCAGTGACAAGGCTGCCGTCAGGAAAATCGTTCACTGGGTTGAAGCACGAAAATATCGCACACAAGGATAGACGTGCAGTTGGGCACCCAGGCAAGAGCGTTTGAAATCTCAAACGAATCCTAGGGTCAACGGGGGTAAAGGACAATAGGCTGTTCGAAAAAAAGAACGTAAAGGCGCTTGGCGGTAAAAAACCCGGATCAGCATCCCAAGTCGCCGGGCAAACGACAGCGCCCCCGCAGCCTGCAACAGGCGGCGGGGGCGCTGGCGTGACGCCTTGGGGACGGTCAGCTGTTGAACGACTTGAGCACCGTCAACAGGCTGGTGAGGTTGTCGGTCACACCGCCCTGGGCGACTTTCTCGGTGGCCGCCGCACCGGCGGTGGTATCGACGCTGTAGATCTGCATCACGCCCTGGTTGGTAGCCGCCTGGGCCAGGGTGTTTTGCTGCTGCTGCGCCGAAACCGAGTTCTGGAACAGGATGGCCACGGACTGGCCCATGGATTGGTAGATGGTGCCCATCGACATGGCCGGCGCTTCGGCGACGACCTTGACGTTGGTCTGGGTGACGGCATCGGTGATTTGCGGACTGACTGTGCTCATAAAAACTCCATTTTTTAGCAGGAACAACTTAGGTGGTGATCACGCTTTCAGCGACTCAGCCCTGGAAGGACTTGAGCACCGTCAGCAGGCTGGTGAGGTTGTCGGAAACCCCGCCTTGGGCAACCTTCTCGGTGGCCGCAGCGCCAGCGGTGGTGTCGACGCTGTAGATCTGCATCACCCCCTGGTTGGTCGCGGCCTGGGCCAGGGTGTTTTGCTGCTGCTGCGCCGAGACCGAGTTCTGGAACAGGATCGCGGTGGCCTGGGCCATCGATTGGTAGATGGTGCCCATCGCCATGGCCGGCGCTTCAGCGACGACCTTGACGTTGGTCTGGGTGACGGCATCGGTGATTTGTTCGTTTACAAGTGGCATGGCTCAACTTCCTTTGTTAGAACACGGAGCATTCCGTGTCATTGAGTGAACGTGGCAAGCCTTTTCCTGTGAACCCGGGCCCCTGGGGCCAGTGGCTTATTTCAGCGGGGGTTTATTGCCCACTGCCCGCAATCACCTGCTGGAGGGTGTCTTCGACTTTCTGCGCCAGCTCGGCCAGGCGGACCTCGACCGCAGCCTTCACTTCTTGCTGCACCAGGTCTGTGATCATCCCCTTGAGTGCGGGGTCATCCACCGCAGGCGGCGGTGGCGCAGCCGGGGCCTGGGCCAGGGAGCCGGCAGCCGCCAGCAGTTGCTGCAACACCAGTTCCCGGGCCTGGGGATTGTTCTGGCTGGCGGCTTCGGGGCCGGCCACCTGATCGATCACCTGCCGGGTGCGCTGCTCGTCGTTGCGGATCAGTTCCATGGCTCGCTGGCGCGCCTGGTCGACGCTTTGTTGCGAGGCCTGGGAAAGGTCCAGCGGCTTGTTCTGCACAAAGGCCTCCAGCACCTGGCGTTCGACCATGGTCAACGGGCGCTTCAAATAGGCTTCGGCAAAACTGAGGATCGTCGCGATCGCATTGGGGGCTTCATTCGCCATCTCATGCTCCTTATTGATGAATGGCGTTGAAGCGCTGGGCACCGGGTCCGTCGAACTTCAACGCCAGGGGGACAAGGGACACGCACCAGCGCGAGCCCTCGGGCACAAGCTCCCCTGGCGCCTTGCGCGCCCGAGGGCCGTGGATTTCAGGAGGACGCCGCTCGATTGGCCAGGGTGGCGCTGTACTTGGCGATGCTGGCGTCGATCTTGTCGATAGCCACACTCGCCGCTTCGGCTTCCATGGCCCCGGCGGCAGCCGCTACCGCCGCCGCGGCCCCCACCAGCAGGTCCGTGGCCAAGGCGCCCAGGGCATCCTCGGCCGCGCCCTTGATGTTCTCTTTGACGATGTTCTCGGTCATCTGCTTGAGCAGCACCGCCTGGGCCGCCAGCGCCAGCTTGCTGACCCCATCGAAGTACCCCGCCGCCGACTGCGCCACCAGGCCCGCGGCCTGGCTGATCATCATGTCCGGTGCGATCGCGATCTGTGCCGGGGCATAACTGAAGGTCTGGGCATTGGTGAACTGCACCGCCTGGACGATCTGGCTGTTCAGGGCCGCGGTGCTGTCCGTGCTGGGAGTAGCGGCCTGTTTCAGCATCTGCTCGTTCATGGTCTCCATCACCGAAGAGCGCGCAGTGCCCGCGGGCGACTTCGACAGCGGAGGACCCGCCGCCGAGTCGGCGGCTGCAGGCTCGGGCGCCGGAGTGGCAGCACTCACCGAGGCCGCAGCCGGATCGGTGGCCGGAACAGCGGTACTCGGGTCGCCAGCGGCCGTCACGGTTTCATCGGCCGCAGCTGCAGGTGGAGTTTTCTTCTTGAACCACGCCATGACGATTCTCCCGGGCCATCAGCCCTACTCGCCGATCGCCATGATCAGCGCCACGGCCTTGGACACCACCGCATTGGAAATCTGGTTCAGCGCCTGCTGGCTGTTGACCGCGTTCTGCAACGACAACCCCGTCGAATGACTTGCCACCTGATACAGCGAGGCGATGGCCTGGGCCGGGGCCTCGGCCACCACTTTGACGTTGGTCTGGGTGACGGCATCGGTGATCTGCGAGTTGACCATTGGATCTGGCATACATCTCTCCTTAGATGGAATGGCCCACCGCAGGGGCGGCGGCGCCGGCTACAGCGTCGAAAAACAGGCTCACTGAAGGAGAACGCCTCAGCGGGCCGGCTGTGAATCTTCGCGGTGGATCAGCGCAACTGCGCCCGCAACAGCTGTACATGCTTGCGCGCCAGGGGCTGGTTCATCCCCAGCTCGGCGGCAATGTGCGGATAAGGCAGGTCATCGACAAACTTGAGTTCAAACAACCTGCGCTTCTTCAGTGGCAGTTGCGCCACCCGTCGACTGAGCAGGGCCAGGGCTTCCAGCAACTCCACTTGCTCCAGCACCGATAACTGCGGAGCCTCCAGCTGCTGCAGAGGATCCTGTTCGAAATCGGCGAAATCCACGAACAGGCGCTGCTCCCGGGCTCGCCGGCGGCAACTGTCGAGAAACACATGGTCAAGCACCAGGAACATGAAGCCCTGGGGGTCACGGATCCGCTCCGGCGACCGGCGAAAGAACAACAGCGCCTTGATCGCCGTGGCCGCCAGCCACTCCTGGGCGCCATCGGCATTGCCCCGCGCCAACTGTCGGGCACGCCGCTGCAACCCGGGCAACACCGCCTTCCAGCTCGCCTCGAACAGCTGGTCCGCCAGCGCTGCCTGCAGACCGTCTTGCATCGAACAGTTCATTTCCCGCACCTCCCTGTGCCCCGTGATTGCACGGATGTGGCTGCAGGGTGCGCGGGGCCGCACGGCCGGTTCAGCGGGAAAAACTGCCGCTATGGCCCGGGTTTCCGGGGATTGCCGACGGCTGGAGAAGCTCGATGAAAACCGGCGTGGACGCCCCGAGTCGACATAGGTATGATGTCGCCCGCACTGCATCCGTAGCTCAGCTGGATAGAGTACTGCCCTCCGAAGGCAGGGGTCGTGGGTTCGAATCCCGCCGGGTGCACCAGCTCTAACGAAAAAGCCCCAGGCCATCAGGCCTGGGGCTTTTTTGTTTTTTGTCTTGTACCGTAACCTCGTTGCGGTGACCTCCTCGCGTCTCCTACCAATCTTCTGAAACGCCCTCCCCGATACTGGCAATCCAAAAAAAGACTGCTAGGGTCTTTGCGACAGAAAAAAGTAACAAGGATCGCTACTGATATAGCGAACATCGTCAAGGAGCCAGACCATGAGCAACAAAACCTTCAGAGTGACTTACACGCGTACTGGTAGCTCATCAGTTTCAACTACAAGTGTTCAAGCCAGCAGCGCCAGTCAGGCCAAAGAGAAGATCAAAGAGAGAGAACGAGGTAATGCCAAAATCATCTCCGCGGTGGAGGTTTAACGGGCAACAGTCAATGTTCTTCTAGCAAAAGCCCGTAGTTAAACGGGCTTTTGTCTTTATCTTCAATCAAGGACAACACCATGGATTGGAAGAGCTTGCTAAACACCGCCATCGACAAGGGCAAGGAAGCGGTCAAGACGACAGTCACCAAAGAAAATATCATCAAGGCCACCAAGTATGTCGCCCAAGAGGGTATGCGCGCACTCAAGGAGCAAAGCGAAAAACTTCAGGATGCCAAGGAGCAATTCAGCACCTGCAATGACGAAGAGTTAGTGAAGATTTCGCGAACCGACGCGTCTACTCACAATCGCACCGCTGCAAACAGGCTTTTACACGACCGCCATGCATATCTGGATGAACAATCTAGAGAACAGCTAATGGCCATTGCCAAGGGCGAAACCGGGGCAAGTATAGGAGAGCGTTACGCCGCTGCAAACGCCATAAAAATGGGTAAAACGGACTAAAGCCGACCTCAGCGCACATTTCTTACTGACCGTTGAGGCCTAGTAACAAATACTCATTTGTGAACACTTCAGACCTCTTATACCCACCCTGCTTCGGCGATACCGCTCATTCTCGAAGGCACACCCTAATCAGTCCCGCCGTCATATGAGCACTTCCCAACTCCCGCCTTTGGTTGGCCCCACATGCCGGACCACTCCGGCTGCTCGCAACTTGTCCATGTGATATTTGACCCCATCAGGGCTCAGGCCAAGCTGTTTTGCCAGATCGCGCCGAGTGGCCAGCGGCTGCTGACGCAACAGGGCGACGATCTGCCCGCGAACCGTTTCCGAGCTGATTTCTTGGGTAGTTTCTTGGGTAGTTTCTTGGGTAGTTTCTTGGGTAGTCATCTCCACCACCGTCAGGGCCGCCTCACCCAAGGCCTCAACCAGCTGTGCCGGATCAGCACGAAAAGTGAGCATCAGACCGGACAAGCTGATATCGAACAGCGGCGAGCCAATACCGTGCTTGCGGCACTCGCTGAAAATCTTCTCAATGCCCCGCCCCCAGGACTCCACATAACCGGCACGGAAAAATGCCGAAGCCAGCAGCGGGTTGAAAGGATGGGACGGATGCTTGGCCAGCAGCTGCTCCCGGGTCCAGTGCTCAGGCAACTGCCCTGGGTTCCAGAGCACGATCTGGTGGTCATAGACACTGACCTGGATCGGGATGCCGCTGGCGTAATCCTTGTGGATCACTGCATTGAGCAGCGCCTCGCGCAGGGCCTGCAAGGGGAACAGATAGCGTTCCACACGCTGAATGCCCTCGTAGCGGATGTACGCCTTGAGGTATTTGCTGTGCAACAGCTCCAGCACCTTTTCCACCTGGGAGAACAGGTCTCCATGGATTTCATCCTGATAACGCAGATCGTCATCGGTGATGAAAAAACCAAGCTTGATATAGGCGCCGGGGACAAACCGTTCGGGTTGGTTGCCAAACAACAGGGCCGTGGCTCGCTTGAGGTACTGCCCCTCTTCCAGTTGCAGACTGGCCAGCAGGGCGGTGTCGCTGTCTTCCAGTACGGCTTCGTCCACCCGCCCACTTTTCGCCGCACGGGTGCGAAACCCCTGCAGCGCGGCGGGCAGGCAATCATCCAGGCCGAGGCCGGGCAAAGGCACGCCATCCCAGTGCAGGCCCTGCTTGCGCAACAGAAAGCGTGACAGCGCCGCGCCCTTCAGCTCCTGCTTGGTACTGCCACTGCGGTAGTGGTACTCCCCCTTGTAGCTGACCGGGCTAGGATAGGCAGGCACCACAATCTGCAACAGCGTCTTGCCAGCTTCCTGATGCAGATTCACCGCCACCATGATGCCCAGCACATCGCGCACCTTATTGGGAATCTCCTCCAAAAGACGTGCTGCATTGACCACGTCTACCGGCGCCCCGGCATCGTTACGCCCGATCTCCAGGACACCACCCGCGGCATTGGCAAAGCCGCATATCCATTTCAGGTACTCATCGCGCCAAGTTGCCTTCCATTCCTTTTGCTGGTGTTCGCTCATACCCATCGGATCCTTCCAGAGGAGAGCCATTGCCCCGTGCATCGTTTAAAGCAGCGTCACCGCCGACATGCAAAACCACTTAGTAACCAAAGCTTTCATTCTCGGCGCTATGCCCTCTCGCGCAACATCTTCAAGAAAATCTCCAGCTCGCGGCTCTGCGGCTCATCCTTCCTCAGCATCACCCCGAACGGGCTCAATTGCTCTTCGATCTCCAGGCCCAGCGCCGCGAGCAAGCCGGTGTGCACGTGATCACGAACCACAGTATCGGTGAGCATCAGGATCGCGTCGGTGATTTGCACCAGCTGCAACATGGCGAACACCGAGGTGCATTCGATCACGTCGCAGGGCGAGGCCACGTCGAGCGGGGCGAAAGCGTGAGCTCCATGGATAATGCGCTCTACTTGCCGGAGCAGAAACGCGAGTACAGCGTCGAGATCAACTACGGCTACCAGGCGACCAAATGGCTGATGGTGCGGCCTCACCTGCAATACGTGAAATACCCAGGCGGGCTGACCCAGACCGATTCAGCGGTGGTGGGCGGGGTGCAGCTCATCGCCGACTTCTGAGGCTCTGCGCCGCGCCTGTACCTCGCCGGCCGGGGCTGTCCTGGCGGGGCGCAACTTGCTACATTCACGGCCCCGGACAGGAGGTCTCGATGCTGCACCATCCCTTGCTCAATCAGCCGTACCAGCCAGACCTGCGTTGCTGGATCGGCTGTTTCATCGGCTATGACATGCCCCCGGCCCTGGACGCCGAGCTGAGCCGCTACGACCCCAACGACCTTAATGACCGTGAATACCTGATCCGCCACTACTGCCTGGCACGCCGCAATGCTCGGGAGAATTTCCGTCATCGGCAACGGCTGGTGGAGGTGCTGCAAGCAGCCCTGGACGACCCGGACTTCGACTTCGAAGACGTCTGGGAACCCATTGAAGACGACTACCAAGACGATCAGTGGCCCGCAGGTTGGCCTGCGTTTATCGACGATAGCCGGGGCTTCTTTCAACAGCTGCTACTGGCGGCCCGAGAACGCTGGCACGACGATCTGCTCCGGGCCCAGTTGCCATCGTTGGCGCAGTGCCGGGCAATCCCGGCGCGTGATCGCGGCTCCTGCGACTGGCTGTTCAGCATCGACAACTGCGAAGCCTGGAAAGCCGTATTCGGGCTGGCCGCGACGCCCCATGACCTGGAAACTCCCGGACCGCAGTTTCAAGACGAACAGTTGAGTGTGCGCTTGGCTGGCGAACTGCCGCGCCAGGCCCTGCCCTCCACCTGGCCGGTCAGCCAGGCCCTGACCCACTGCAATTTCGAACTGCACGTCCGGGGCATCAGTGAACTGGCGCTCAGCGGCACGCGTTTCGACGGGCACATGCGTACCCAGTTGACCCGCTTTAACCCTGGTTATTACCTGCGCCTGGAAATCGGTTTCGACTGCGTCATCGAGTGTGTGGCGCTGTCTGTCAGCATTACGGATGTGCAAGGTTCACGAGCGGAAAACCAATCATGAAAAGCAACTTTGAAGAGGCCCTGGAACGTCAGGAAATTCCCCAGTTCTTTCGCGGCCAGGGCCAGTATCTGACCCGGGATGGCGATTGGGATGAACATCTGTTCTGCATCAACTGGCCGGGGATCTTCGCTTACCTGCGAGACCACGCGGACGGCGAGCAACAGTTGAGCGCCAGCTTCGAGCTCTATGTTTACAGCGTCGAGGAAACCTTCGAGGATTGCTTCGGCCTGCGGGAAAACCTGTTCGGCTACTACTCCACCCGAACCCGCTGGGCCCCTGATAGCACCGACCTGCTGGCGCAGTTGCCGCAGCGTTGTCGGCGGCGGATCGTCGCGCGTCTGAGCTGGTATCGCTGGCAGGTGGAAAACCATGTCCGGCTGCTACCGGAGCGAGCGCGGCGCATGGCCGCGGACGGCGCTGGCGCCGAATTCACCGACCTGCCTGCCTCGCCCTACGCCTGAACGTAGCGGCCGCCGGGATTATGAATCCTCGGCACCTGCAACCTGAGCCAAACCGATTAGGTGGTGGCGGATAGAGTGCCGTTTATCGCTGATTTCCAAAGCGATTTACCGGATCCGACACCTCTTGAACAAAAAAGGGTGGCCAATGTGGCCACCCCTTCAACAGTCCTGGAAGACTAAATTCAAGCAATCGCTTTAGGGTTGGGACCAAAGCGGTTGTCACCCGGCTGACCGTCTTTGACCAGGAAGTACAAGTTGACGAACGGCAGCAAAATCCACCACCCGCTGTGATCAGTATCATGCATCCGGCGTACCGCCACAGCCAGACTCGGCAAGAACACTGCAAGGCTATACAGATTCGAGAGCAAACCCTTGCCCCCAAAAAAGCCTTCGATAAAGCCAATCCCCAAAGCAATCAGAAAGTTGATCAGAAAAAACATCCAGTATTCTTTTCTGCGAGCACGCCCCGTGAACACTGCATATTTTTTGAGTACTTCGACATACCAGTTGCCCGTCACAGCAGGCGTACTGGGTGCGATATTTTGAATCGCCTGCTGAGCACCACATTGTGGACACGACAATGCCGAGCTATGAATTTCTTTTGCACAACCACGGCAAAAAACCATATTCATTTACTTCTCCTTTTGTAATTCACTAATCTAGCGATAAACCCAAAGACACCATTAGCGCGATCGCGGAAAGCACAACACCCGTAATCGCCATACCATTGCCCGGCTTTTTCTTGTTGATGCTGATGATGCCCGACACAAGGCCCGCGAAGGAGAAGATGCCCAATCCCAATATCTCCTCATGACCCCACTCGGAGTCATCAAACAACATCAGTGCACTGGCAATACCCAGCACCAATGAAACAATCGCCACCCAGGGCGAACCTCGCGAGTCGGGCTGTGCCGCCAGCGCGACCACCGCCTGAGCAGCTCCACACCCAGGGCAAGTCAGTGCGCTTTCATGTATTTGCTTGGCACACCCACGACAAAACACCATTCCCATAATTGCTCCTTTTCCCTTTCAAACCAGTTCTGTCAATGCCGAACATTCAACGGTATGCACTTGCTCCCATGCTCACCCCGAGTATGGAATCCATCGTTATCTACCGACCCCATGTCCCGTCTGTTTATCGGCAAGACCCAAGACGACTTAACCTGTTATCCGCTTGATCCCGCCTGAAGTTATCCGCTCCAGCGACAGCCGGGTTAACGCTCGGCAATTTTTGCTCGTGCGCAGGCTCGCATAGAGGCTGTCGCTCTATTAGCGCTTGATGTAGAACGAATTTTTATCGGAACACGTAATGGCGCTTAGCCATTCTCGGCAGAAGGCTAGCAGATACCGGGCACAGACCCAAACCCGACTTCACCGGAACACACTCAAGCCATCGAAGTGAGCGGCAATCAAGCCTGGCCGTCGCAGACGGTCACAGGGCCTCTTGCTCCTCACTGTCGTCCTCTGAATCCTCTGAATCCTCTGAATCGTCCTCCAACTCCTCTGAGTCCTCTGAGTCCTTGCGACTCTCCTTGATGGCCTGACGGATATCAGCGCCCTTGATCGGGCAGTTCAACATTGCAGCAATACGGTCGATGCGGGGTGCCATGACCGGCCTCTCACTTTCTGGAAACTGGCCTGATAGTGCGCGTTTTCTGCAACGACAGCCAACCCCTGCGCGTTATGGACGACGCATGGCTTCCAGGCGCTTGCCCAGATCCTCCTGTGGATAAGTCTGGTGCAGGCGAACCAGCAGCTCATCCGCCTCCTGGGTCTTGTCTTGTTGCCATAGGCGCAGTACTTCCTCAAGTTGCTCATCCAGGTTCTCGGTTACCGACGCCTTGGCCGAGACGCGCTTGGCCAGCCTGGACGTCTCTGCCCGGAACTTGATCGCCTCGGATGGCGCTTGGTCACTGAGCATGTCCATGGGCGGCGCCATGGCAAAACCTGCTGCAGGTGCGGCTGGAGCAACAGGCGCTGGGGCGCTCAAGGCCCCCGCCAACTCGGCGGAACGTGGTGGCGCCTGGCGGGCCATGGGTTTGCCGGGAGCCGGGGAAAAAGCCTGTTGCGGATACTGTTCCGGCGAGTGTTGCAGCACGCCGATGACCAGCGCTACGCCAAACAGGCTGGCGAAGGCCAACTGATAACGCGGTCGCTGGCAGGCCAGTAGCCAGCGCTGCCAAAGACCAGGCCTGGGCGCAGGTGCTTCACGGCGCGCAGTCGCCAGGATCAAGGCATCGAGATGGGCCGGCGGTTCGACGCGACTGTGTTCGCGGACGTGAGCAAGCAACTGCTCTTCAGGGGAGGGTGTCTGTCGGGCGTCAGTCATGTGAGTACCTCCTCGGCCAGGAGCCGACGCAATTTTTTCAACGCATAACGGAAACGGCTCTTCACGGTTTCCAGCGGGGCCTGAGTCAGGCTGGCAATCTGCGGCAACTCCAACTCGCCGTTAGCTCGCAGCAGGAACACTTCGCGCTGGTCGGCGGGCAGGTCCAGCAACGCCGCTTCAATGCGCTGCTGATCGCGGCTCAGGCTCAGTTGCTGCTCGGGACCGGCAGCCTGGTCCACTTCACCATGCAGCTGTTCGTCGTAGCTATCGTGCAGCGGGTTGCGCATACCGTGCTTGCGCCAGTGGTCGATCAAGCGATTGCGCGCAATCTGGTACAGCCACGTGCGAAAGCTGGCTCGTCCCCGAGGCTGACTGCTGCTGCGGATCAGGCTCATCCAGGTTTCCTGGTAGACCTCTTCCGCCACTTCAGGCTGGCCGCACAAGCGCACCAGAAACCCGTAGAGACCCTGACGATGGCGCTGGTACAGCACCTCGAAGGCCGCGGGCTCTCCGGCGCGATAACGCGCCAGCAACGCTTCATCGCTGCTGGCGGTGCTGGACAGTGGGGCAGCAGACATCGGGCTGAAGAGCTCCTGTTCACTGCTCGTCATGGGTCTATTCAAAACGGCTCTGCACTTGGCTCATGTCCACGGGTTGAGTCGCAGTCTGGGCATTTGGCGCCTGAGTTTGCAGACTTTGCGCCAGCTCCACCAGCTGCACGAACTCGCCTCGCAGGCCATAGGGATCTTCACCCCTGGCACCGCGCGCCAGCTTGGCGGTATCGGCCAGGCTGAAGTTGCCGGTGTAGCGGCCGTCCTTGAGTTGCTGAGAGAACGCAGCCACCGCGGCGGCAAAGCGCAGGTCGGTGCTGGCCTCGGCCAGTTTAGCCGGCTGTTGCGCCGTGATTGGTCGCTCGATCAGGCGACTGCTGCCGCCCTCGGGCGCTTTGTAACGCAGCCGCAGCATCGCCAGTTCGCCATTCCTGGCGCTCGGTTCGGCAGCCTTGGCCTGGCCAAAACGCAGCGGCTCCAGCCAACCCTTCTCGCCCGCGGGGACAATTTCATACAACGCAGTGACCGTATGCCCAGCACCAATCTCGCCGGCGTCGACCTTGTCATTGCTGAAGTCTTCACGCTTTAGTGCACGGTTCTCATAACCCAGCAGGCGATATTCACTGACCTGGGCCGGGTTGAACTCCACTTGCAGCTTCACGTCCTTGGCCACCACCGCCAGGGTCGAGCTGAGTTGGTCCACCAGCACCTTGCGCGCTTCACGCAGGTTGTCGATATAGGCGTAGTTGCCGTCGCCAGCGTCCGCCAATTGCTCCATCAGATGTTCGTTGTAGTTATCCACACCAAAACCCAGGGTGGTCAGGGACACGCCACTTTTACGCTTCTCGGCAACCATTTGCTTGAGGCTGTCAAAGTCGCTGGTGCCGACGTTGAAGTCACCGTCGGTGGCCAGCAGGATGCGATTGATGCCCTTGTCGATGAAGCCCTGCTGGGCCATCTGGTAGGCCAGCTGAATGCCCGAGGCGCCGGCAGTGGAACCGCCTGCCGTGAGTTGGTCGATAGCGCTGCGGATCTTCGCCTTGTCGCGACCGGAGGTGGGTTGCAGTACCACCCGCGAGTCACCGGCGTAGACCACCAGCGAGACTCGGTCCTGATCGCGCAATTGGTCCACCAACAGCTTGAGGGTGCTCTTCACCAGGGGCAGGCCTTCGCGACGGTCCATGGAACCCGATACGTCCACCAGGAATACCAGGTTGGCTGGAGCCAGGTCCGCTACTGCACGGTCCGAAGCCTTGATGCCGATGCGCAGCAAACGGGTATGGGGATTCCACGGTGACGGTGCCAGTTCAGTGGTCACACCGAAGGGCGAACCGTCACTGGGCAGGGCGTAATCGTAGGAAAAATAGTTGACCAGTTCTTCCAGGCGTACCGCGCCTTCCGGCGGCAGGCTGCCCTGGTTGAGCAAGCGGCGGACGTTGGCATAAGCGCCGGTATCGACGTCGGCACTGAAGGTCGACACCGGCGCCTCGGCGACACTGTGGATCGAATTGTCCGGCAGCTTCTGGTACTGCTCCCGAGGCTCGTCACGGTAGCCGGCCAGCATTGAATCCCGAGCAGGCATGGGCGCAGACAGCGCGACGGTGTGCACACTGCGCTTGAGCATTGCAGCATCTACACGCGTCACCTCGTAGTGCACCGGCGGCGAGGCCTGCAGTGCGCCCTGGGCCGAGGCGCCAGCGGCGGGTTCGGGTTTTGACGACACACCACAGCCGGCAACGGCCAACAGCAAGCCAGTGGCAAAACCCTGGGCGGCCGGGCGAAGGAAATGCAGAGGAAGGGACATGGGGGGCTGACCTCGGGAAAAATGATCCATTCCCTCCTTCAGACGAAACGCCTTGGCGGTTCGGGTTAAGCCCCCTGAAATATTTTTTTAACGGGAGTAGCGGCGCACCACGCTGCTATTGCGCAACACATGGCCATTGATCTTTTCCAGCAACTGGGCCCGGGTCAGCCCGGCGGGCAGCACTTCGGGGGCCAGGTCCAGGGCGAAGATCTGGATGATGTAGTGGTGCGCACTGTCGCCAATCGGCGGGCACGGCCCCATATAAGTGGTGCTGTTGCGGCTGTTGATGCCGGCCAGGCCTTCCAGGTTCGGCTTGGTGCCGGCACCGGCCGGGATCTGCCGGGTGGTGGGCTTGATACCGTAATGCACCCAATGGTCCACACCCTGGCCTTTGGCGCCGTCCGGATCGTGCATGACGATGGCGTAGCTCAAGGTCCCGGCGGGGCCTGCGGTCCAGCTCAAGGCCGGGGAATTGTTGTGCCCGCCGCAGCCCTTGGCATCACTGGCATTGCCGGTGGTGAACAGCCGGTCATCCGACACCCCGGGGATGTTCAAGGTGAAACGCTCCTGGGCCTGCACCGGAAACTGCAGGCACAGCAGCACGGCACCAGCGGCCAGCCAAGTATTGCGGGAGGCAAAGCGAGACATACGAAAGCACCTTTTTGCGGATGAGGTCATTGGAGGCCTGAAGACTATAGCCTGCACGCACGAGCATGACGGTTCGAAGGGTTCAGGGGGGCTGATTGAGCTTGAGGACAGGGGTGCTTGTAAATGGGAAAGAACGGTTTTTCACGCAGTTGATAACGGGTAGCGGTTTGTGAGGTTCATCAAGGCCGGTCTTCAGCCAAATGCAGGACGGGTGGGTTCCATGAAACGACCCTGACGCCTGCTGTGCGATGGGAGCAATCTGCTGGGTCTGGCTGCTGACGCAAATGGCCCTCTAAATGAAAACGGGCAACTGCACCGTCGCCCGTTTCCTTGAAGCGTGCGCAGCAAGCCTTCAGCCTTGGTGAGCCTGCATGTACTGGCGCAGTAGCTGGTTGATCCGCGTCTGGTAACCTGCGCCCTGCCCCTTGAACCACTCCAGCACATCGGCATCCAGGCGGATAGTCACGGCTTTCTTGCCTGGCAGGTGCACCTCGGCCCGGCGAAAGAAATCGTCATCCAGCTCGGGGATATCCGAGGTATCGATGCCCTGGTCATCGGTTTTCGCCAGGCGATCCCAATCAGTTTTCGATCCGTTGGACATAATATTTGGCCTCCCGCTTAGTGGCTTTTCGCGCCGAGATGATGCGCACCGCATGACCCCGCCGCTCGGTATGGACCACCACGCCCACCAGGGTCCTGATCCAGCCGAGGCTGACCCAGCGCTCCTCGCCACAGTCCAGGCGCTCATCGCGCAAGGACAGGACCGGGCGCTGGAACATCAGCACCGCATCGTTGAAATCGATGCCGTGCTTGAGGATGTTGGCGTGGTTCTTGGCCTCGTCCCATTCAACGTACATGAGCAATTCCGTATTTACAAATGTACATACAGGCTAGCCGACCGGTAGCTAAAATCGCCTTGGATAAACACCTGGAAATACAGTCGATAAGGGATCGGTGCGGTGCAGGAAGAGCCCTACAGCGCTCTCGGAAAAGACGCCATCACGCTTGCCTTGCACCGCAGGAAGTCAGCGGCTTATAGTCCGGCCGTCGCCCAAATGGCGACCTGGTTTGGCGACCGGAATAACGAATGCGAAAGCTGTTTGCTTGTTTGCAGGCTCTTTTGCACCCGCAACGCTGCTTCATGGTAGCTGTGCGCGGGAGACCTTCGGGTCTGCCGGTTACTCGTTTCCGGCTCGCCAACCTGCGTACAGCTGCCACCCATTCGTTTGGCGACGATTGAACGGTAGCTTTCTACCAATCAAACGAGGTGTGCCAATGAACCGCTACATGCCGATAACCGGCCACGACTGCCTGATTCCTTCCCTGCTGATCGACACCCAGGCGCCCATCGATGTACTGCACGACGCCGCAGCCTTTCGCATCCGCGCCGCGACCCAACTGCTGGAGAACTTCGCCGCCGAGACCCTGCGCAGCGAACCGGTGGTACTGCAGGAACTGACCCTGGTGTGCAGCATCCTGCTGCGCGATGGCTGTGATCTGCTGGATGTAACATCACGGCGCCTGCAACCGCAGGCCGAACTCTAAACACCCCAGGGCGGCTTCCCGGCCGCCCATTCTTCATAAGGAAATGCCATGCATAAACCCGCAACAGAAATCCCCCAGCGCCAGATCCGCGCGCTCTACGACGCCGACACCATCCGCGTCTACCAGGCCTATTCCGACAGCATTGCCGACGCCGCCCTGGCCCACGGCACCTTCGTTTCCCCACCCTTCAAGATGGAGCGCATGACCTGGATAAAGCCGTCCTTCCTTTGGATGATGTACCGCGCCGGCTGGGGTTTTAAGGACGCCGGACAAGCGCGCATCCTGGCCATCGACATCAGCCGCGAAGGCTTCGAATGGGCCCTGGCCAACGGCTGCCTGAGCCATGCCGACGAGTCCGTGAGCAAGGAAGAATGGTTGCAGTTGAAAGACCAGTCGCCGGTACGGATCCAGTGGGACCCCGAGCGCGATCTGTACTTGCGGCCACAGGAACACCGCGCGATCCAGATCGGCCTGAGCAAGGAGGCCGTGGCGTTGTATGTGAACCAGTGGATCAAGCGCATTACTGATGTCACGCCCCTGGCGCACTCGATTCATCGACTGATTGAGGAAGGGGATCTGGAAAAGGCTTACAGCCTGCTTCCCCAGGAGCGGGAGTATCCAGCCGTAGGCTGATCAAACTCGTTGATCAGATGCCCCACCAGCACCCAAGGCGCAGCACAGGTACACACCCCTTGTTCTCTGTGCCCTCTCCCGGCTCAAATCGCCAACAGATCGCCAACAACCGCTTTGGTATCGCCGTCGTTTTCATGTGCCAGCATTCTCAAGAAACCACACAGGTCCCACTCGGTTTTTACAACACACTCTACGTTTGAGTCGTAATGATAAATCGCATCATCAGCGAGCGAAGTCTGAACAAAATAGTATTGAGTCTCTGAAATCCAGGCCAAGACAAAGGGCTTGTTCAGGAACTCATAGTGCCCGGTTTCTTGCATCTGATTAAAGAAGTCGACTTGAAAGAGTAAATGCGCCCGTACTCGCCAAGAAGGGCGATAAAGCTGGATGAATGAGTCTCCGATCAATCCGCCATCACTTCGTCCCATTTCAAGCAGGAATGACTTTAGCTGGCCGCTGATACGAATGTCATACAACCTCTCAATCTGGTCTAACTCTTCGTTGGCATAGCCCTGCATCTCAATAACCTCATTGCTGGGCAAGCGACCCTGCTTGCCCGTGCAAGCATAGGCCTGCGCCATCTCAAATGGATCACCCGTAGGAGTCAAAACACCCTCAAAGGAAAACTCGCTCACTGCATAACGGGGGGGGGGGTAAGTGCTTGAAGAAGGGTCTTGACCAACAAACCAAAGCCATCATAAAGCGAAATCAAATACTCGCCGAAGACCCAAACTAAAATCAAAACCTAACCAGTACTTAATCAACCCCATTTAAACTGAGGACTAACAGCAAAATAAACCCCAACAGAAACAAGAACACCCTTAACTCGTAACACGTCCACAGCTTGTCCGACAAACACTAGAGAGAGATCTTTCTTTAGAATCTCTCTAGACATTATAAAATTACAGCCCATCACCTCAGACACTGCTTTTATGTGATCTTTATTCTTATAGTCACCACCACACCTAACCTCATATTTTGTTTCATCAACCTTAATACCTGAAATGTTTTTCGTCACTACAGACCAACCGCACTCAGGGCATCTTAGCCCTTGAGTGCCATTCTCACTGAGAATTTCCAGCCCCTCTCCACATCGTTCACACAACATAGAATCGAACTTCTTAATTATGGCTTATCAGGAGTAAATATTTTATATATGCAACTCGCAAATTTAGCAAAACAACACACAATCTTATTCAAAATTCACAGCTGGACAAAGCACATAACCTCATATCCATAAATCTTATGTGTGCTTACCAACTCCGCCCATCTGGTAGTGACCGCGAACCTCCTTCACGCATAATTTTCTCGTAGCCCAAATTAGCAGCCCTGAGTTTTTCTTCATATCGCCCAGGATTAGCCTCACTCAATTTGATCAAAACCGCTCTCAAATTGACGTAATTCACTAGCTCTTTTTCCTCCAATCGCAGCGCATCCTCATAACATTGTAAAGCTCCTTCATAGTCTCCAACCTTTACTAACAAAGCACCTAACTCTACATAGGCATCAACAAAACCAGGATCGAAGTCAATTGCTGCCTGATAATATTTAAATGCATCAACAAAGTTTCCAGCCCTTTCATTTTGGACGCCTGCTATATAGTAATAACGAGGTATCACGTGATCAGGCGACAACGATATTGCGGCTTCGTAAAACTTAGCAGCCTCAACAAAATCCCGGCGATAAAAACTTATATCCCCTGAACACTCAAGACGAACAACCTCAGAAATCTCTTTCGATTTCTTTTTAAACAACTCAACACCCTCATCCATCTTACCGAGCGAGAGTAGTTTTACTACGGCGTCTCTCACCGCCTTACCTTCATGCTTATCCATAATCATCTACCAGCCGGTCTAATACTTTTAATAATATCGTTAAACAACTCAATCTGACTAGGCGGAACCCCTATATTCCTGAAGTTTGTAAGTGGGTCAATCCCCTCAAAATTAATCTTTATTGCATCGACACCTTTCGACCCAGCCTGATTAACTGCAGAGCGCATTAATAAATTATATGCCGATCTATCAAGCATAAATTCCAAGGTGGTTTGCGCCATATCTTTTACCCCATTATTCTGAAACTCCCCTACTTTCTCAATTGACTCGGAAAGATACTTGCTAGAGTTTGCTCCAGGAATTGAAGGCTGTAATTTTCCCGTACTCAGCGTTGCCTCAGCTTCAACTGTAGACATTTTACGATATACAGAAATCGTATCCTTTGTAGTCTCCGTAGCCTCCTTTGCAGCCTGAGCATGTCGCGCAGCCGCAGCCGCTTCAGCTGCAGCCGCCATCTCCTTAGCCGCAACACTACCAAACCCGCCCACACCCAACGCCGCACCACCAGCCGTCGCTGCGCCAAAGGGCAGCTCAGCCCCAACCAAACTAAGCTCGGTGCAAAGAGCGGGGTTGAATACACAGGCAGCCAGAATTTCAGGACCAAGCGTTACTGCGGCGCCGACGCCTCCCACAACCGCCAAGCCACCTACGACAACATTACCGCCCTCGGCCATCAGCTTCTGACTGTAGTTCGAGCGGCACACATCCGCTGGAAGCCCATCACAGCTCTGCTTGGAAAAGTCGTTGTACTTCTTTTCTGCTAGCAGGCGACTGCCCAGTTCGTTGTTCTCTGTGGCATTTCTGCCCGATTGGGCGCCAGTCACTGCCCCGGCAAAATCACCGCCGACAGCACCGCCCACAAACCCTGCAGCCAATGACGAGAGCGCCGAGATCGTCTGCTTCTCTGCTTCGGTCAGTTGATCGCGACTTCGATTCGGATACAACTGCGCCGCAATCAGCTCACCGGTGGCGGCACCCGCCGCGCCGGCAGCAGCCGAGTTGCCTTGAACCTGTGCAACTACTGCCCCCAGTACCGCTTGCGCCATGATCCGAGCAGCGTCGTTATCACCTGCTGTGCGCTTGATGATGTTCGCCAGGTAGGGCGCCGAGGCGCCGGCCAGAGCCGAGCCAATGTCACCCCCCGCCAAGCCTTGCAAGGCAGCAGTCACCGCTTGAGCGGCACGCTGATAGTCACCACCCGTACCGTACTTGCCCATGACCTGTTGGTACGCGTCAGTGGCAATCAGCTGCTTCTGGTAGTTATCAACATCCTCTTTGCTGGCATTGTTTCCTGGTCGATAGATACCTTTCTTTTCAAGTTCATCGCTGGCTGCTTTATCGGCCTTCAACTGCCCGTCGGTCCGAACAATGTCCGTCACCTGGGTGCCAATCTCGCCGATAAGCTGCACCTCCCGCAGGCGCTTCTGCTCCTTCTCCTTGTCGAAGATCGGGCTGATGCTGCCGTTGGCGTGTTCGACGTCGCGGCTCAGGGTGGCGACGTCCTGCTTCTGCTGGCCTGGGTCACGAATCTCCAGGGTGCCGTTGGAGATTGCCGATGAGGTGGTGCCGCTGGCGCTGCCGCCGTGGTTGTAGGCGATCAACATGCCGCTGGGCATGTTGCTGGTGAAGCCATCGGCACCGCCGTTGCCACTGCTGACGCTGGCGCTCTGCATCTGGCTTTTGTATTCGGCCTCGTTCTTGAGATCGCTCCAGCCCAGGGTACCGGTGCTCAGGCGGTTTTTGTCGGCTTCTGCGGTGCTGGCGATGACGCTGCCATCAAGCTGGGTGTGCTTGCCCACTTCAACCTGATAGCCGCCCTTGCCGGCGAACAACCCGGTTTGCTCTTGCACGCTTTGGTATTTGGAGTCGATCTTGCTCTGGCTGACGCTGACCGAAGCGCTACCCGTCATCGTGCCGAACGTGAAGCTGGCACCGCCGCTGACATTGCTCTGCTTGGACTTGTAGTCGTCGGTGTCCTGCAGGCTTTGCAGCGTGAGGTCGCGCCCGACTTTGGCCGTGATCTTGTCCGCATTGACCTGCGCGCCCTTGAGCGCGGCGTCCCGCCCACTGATCAGGCTCGCTTGGTTACCGGCGTCCAGGGTGGTCTCGGTCCAGGTGGTACCGGTGCCCTTTTCCTTGCCGACGCCCTTGTTGCCATTGGCGAAGATGCTAAGGCCGGCGCCGTTGGGGCCCACGCCCAGGCTGACGCCAATTGCGCCGCCGCCGCTACTGTTCTTGCCATCAAGCTTTTGCCGGTTGGCCGCGGCTTCAAGGTGGATGTCACGCTCAGCGGCGAGCAGTACGTTATTGCCCGCCTTGAGTTGGCTGCCTTGCACGCGGATATCGCCATCCGCCCCAGCGGTACCACTGCCGGCAGCCACGATGGAGAGGTTGTTGCCGCTGGTCAGGCTACTGCCCTGATTAACCGTCTGCTCCTGAGTCTGCTTGGAACTGGACTTCTGTGAGCCCAGAGAAATGCTGATACCGACGAACTGGCCGATGTTATCGCCGTTCATCCCGCCGCCCTGTTGGGCCGCTTGCCAGGCCTGAACACCGGTCAGGCCAGCCTTGATGCCTTGCAGGGCAGAGAGGCGGCTATCGTCCTCCTCCTTGGCTTGCTTGGTGGTCTGGTACGCAGCATCGACGGCACTGCCGACGGTTCCGGATAGGGCCAGGGTCAGGCCGCTGGTCTTGGTCTTGGAGGTTTGCTCGCTCCTGTTGTGATTTTCCGCCGCGAGGATGCTGACGTTTTGCCCGACGAGGCTGATGTCCTTGCCCGCAATGACGTCGGAACCTTTCAGGGTCAGGTCCTTGCCGGCCTGGATATCGACGTTGCCGAGCACACTGCCAATGGTGCTGGCCCTGGCGTTTTCGGTGGTGCTGGAAGAGGTGTTCTTGGCGCTGGTGGAACCCAGGGTGAAACCAATCCCGCCACTGCTCAACAGGCCGGACTTTTTCTTCGATGTCGAATGGCTTTCTTCGCTGGTTTCGGTCGCGCTGTCGATCTCGATATTGCGCCCCGCGACCAGGCTCGTGGAGTGGGTGGAGACAATATCGCTGGCGGTCGCGCCAATATCCTGCCCGGCGCGGATGGCCACCGTATCACCACTGACGGAGGAGCCCTGCTGGGTGGTGGAGCTGCTGCTGTCGATCCGCGTTTTCTGGCTGCTGGACAGCCCGGAGCTGCTGGTCTTGGTCTTGCGGTAATAGCTGTAGTCGCTGTTTTGCCCAGCGCTCAGGTTCACATCACCGCCCGCATAGAGATAAGCCTCATCCCCCGCCGTCACACGGCTGGCCGTCAGCGCAAGATCCGCACCGGCCTTGAGCGCCACATTGCCGCCAGCGACCACAGTGGTGGCCACCTGCTGAACATGATCCTCCTGGCTGGTGACCTTCTTGCTCTTGCTATACGAATGCTGCTCGTTGGCCGCCGAGGACAGGTTGAGGTTGTCCGTGGCGGTCATCGCCACATCGCGCTTGGCCTCGATCTGGCTGGCAATCACATTGATGTCGCGTCCGGCGCTGATGGCCAGGTCGCGGCCGGCCTGCAGGCTGGAGCCGCTCTGGGTCACGCTGAGGTCGTTGTTGCGCACGCCACGGTCATTGCTGACCACCTGTTCCACCGAGGTCAGGTTGACGTCGCGCCCGGCCTTGAGGCTGGTGTCGGCACCGCTTGTGAGCACGCCGCCGTTGTTGTTCACGTCGCGCCCGGCCTTGATAAGCAGGTTGTTGGCCGCTTCCACCCGGGCGGCGTTGTCGACGAAGTCGCGCTGCTGGGCGTAGCTGCCATTGCTGCTTTGGTGGCTGGTCAGGGTGCGCTCGTTGATCACGTCGCCACGGGTGGCGGTGAGGGTCACGTCACGCCCGGCGATGATCCCACCGGCCTTGTTCACCAGGTTGTTGCCGGCCAGTAGGTCGAGGCGGTTGCCGGCTTCCACCAGGCCGCTGTTGACCAGGTTCTGCCCGGCCTGGGCCGAGAGGTTGTTGGTGGCGCGCAGGGTGCCGACGTTGTTCAGGTCTTGCCCGGCAATCAGGTTGACGTCGTTACCGGCGATCAAGGCGCCGTTGGGCGCCAGGCGGTTGTCGGAGTGAGCCAAGTAGAGCACCGGCACCAGCACCTGCTCGCCGTTCACTTCGGCGTTTTCCAGCCAGACGATATCGTGGGTCAGGGCCGCGACCTGCTCCGAGGTCAGGGTCACGCCGACCGCCAGGTTGAGCGCATCCTTGCTCTTGATGGCGTTGTCCATCAGGTGCTTGAACAGCTTCTCGTCGGTGTTCTGGCCGTCCAGGTAACGCTGGCCGGTGCGGGCCAGCACCGCCTGCTGGATCAGCTTCTGCTCGTAAAAACCGTCTCCCAGGCGCTTGGCGCTGTCGTCCGGGTTGTAGCCCAGGTTGGACAGCAGGTAGTCCGAGCTCATGAATTGCTTGAGGTCGGTGAGCACCGGGTTGGTTTCGATCAGGTACTTGTGCGGATTGCTGCGCACGCTGCTGTCCGGCAGGCCGGTGACCCGGTCGATGCTGATCGGCGCCGGCGCCTGGGCGTTGAGGGCCGCGGTCTGGCTGATGCCGTCACTCACCACCGAAGGCCCGGGCAATGCCGGGCCCGAAACAGCACCGGCACCGGGCAGGGTCGCATTGATCGCGCTGGCATCGGTGCCGACTTGCGCCGCCGTGCGGTTGGCGGTGCTCAAGTCCGCCGAGCGGGCCGCGATCTGGGCGGCGTCAGCGATGTTGATGTCTCGCGCCTGAACCGCGGGCAGCCCTTGTTGACGTTGCGCGGTGCTCAGGGTGGCGCCGCCCATGGTCCAGCTCTGTGGACCACTGGCCGCAGGCGTGCTCGCGCCCTGGCCGCTGAGGCGAAACAGGCCGTTCTGCCCGCTGGGCAGGCTGAAGCCGGGCAGCGCCAGCGGGTTGACCTGTTGCTGGGCCAGGTTCGGCGGCAATTGCTGGTTGAGGGTGACGCGGGTGGCGAAGGCCGTGCCCGCCGCATCGGTATTGGTGCGCGCACCGCTGCCGACGTAAGTGAAGCCCGGGCGCACCACGCTGTTATCGATGCCATTGCGGGCGTTGATGCTGACCGCACCGCCCGCCTGCATTACTGCGGCGTAGCTCTGGTCACCGCCGGAGAGCTTTCGCGTCGAGCCGAGGTTTGCATACTCTTTTTCGGTCGTGCCGATAAAGCGGCTCATCGCCGCTTGCAAACCAGCGAGGTCGTTGGGGGTGTAGCCGCCGCTCTGGAACCAGTACTTGCTGGTGAAGGCGCTGGCAGCGCTGGACCAGGAGCCGGCATTCTTGGTCCGCCGAGTCCTGAACACCCGAGTGGTTTCGGTTTCACCGGTCTCCACACCGCTGTTGGTCAGGTTGTTGACCGTGGCTACAAGATTGCCGGCCGCTGCGATGGTGCTGCTCTGGTTCAGCAGGTCGCCACCCTTGATATTCAGGTGAGCACCGGAGGTGATGCTCGACGCCGCACTGGCTTCGGTGACCTCGAACTTGTCGCGCTGGACGATTTCCCAGACGTGGTTGCGCTTGCCGCTGCAGTCTCCGGCGTTGACCCCCTTGATACAGGCGATCTCGCCGATGCGCGCGGTGTAGATGCCCTGGTTGTCGGTTTTCAGCACCGCACGCACGTTCTGAATGGTGCTGGCCGCCAGGCTCATGGAGCCATCGCTCTGCAATGAACCGGAGCTGTTGACGATACGGCTGGCCAGAGTGCCCTGGCCGTCACGGTCGACTGTCAGGTTGCCGAGGCTGTACACATCGGCATAGCTGTTGGTCAGGCTATCGACCCGCAGGCCCATGTCACCGCCACTGAACACCAGCCCGTGGTCGTTGAGCAGGGCGCCGGTGGTCAGGGTCAGGCCCTGGGCCGCCCCGAGAGTGCCCTGGTTGTTCACAGCGCCAGCGCTCAGGTTCAGTTGGGCGCCAGAGGTCAGGCGCCCGGCGTTGTTCAACTGACCGGCGACGTTGATGCGGGTGTCGCCGCCACCGGCAATGCTGGACGGGGCATTGAGGTTGATCTGGGCCGCACCGAGGGCCAAGGTGCCGCGACTGCTGAGACGCCCATTGCCCGAGTAGGTACCGCCCAGGCTCAGGCCCAGGCTGCCATCACTGGCGATCAGTCCCTCGTTGCTCCAGTTGCCACCGCTGCCGGTAAGGCTGTCGGTCGCCAGCAGTTGGCCGCTGGCGGTCTGGCTGAAATTATTGACGTTGATCGTCAGGCGCCCGGCCTGGATCACGTTGCTGTTGTTCCAGCTGTCGGCATTCAAGGCCAGACCGCCACGAGTGACGATACTGCCACCGGCGCCAGTGACATTGGCGGTGGAAATGTCGAAGGTGCCACGGCCCACATGCAGCAGGTTGCCGCCACCGTTGAGGAAGTTGCCAACCCCCAGGCTCAGGTCGCTGTTGGCGCTTTCCAGGGTGCCGTTGCGGTTGTCGAACTGCCCGCCGATCTCGAAGCGGGTGCTGCCGCTGCTGCCCAGGGCGCGCAGTTGGCCAGTCTGGTTATCGAGGCTGGCAGCCTTGATCGCCAGTGTGCTGTCGCTTTCGATAATGCCCAGGCGGTTGTTCAGGGCGCCGCTCAGGTCGAGGTCGATGCGCTGACCAGCGATCTGTCCGTCGTTGTCACCGCTGTTATCGAAGTTGCCGCCGCTGACCTTGACCAGGCCCTTGGCATAGAGGCCGCCGTTGCGGTTGTCGAAGTCGCCGCTGGTGATCAGCGCGTCGCCGCTTTGCGCGGAAATCCGTCCACCGTAATTGTCGATGCCGGCCAGGGCCTTGAGGTTCAAGCGCTGGGCCTGGGTCACGCCGCCCTGGCGGTTGTTGTTCAGGTCATAGCCGTTTTTCAGCACGCCACGAAGGTCGGCGGTCATCGCACCTTGCAGGCTAGAGAGCACGCCGCCACGGTTGTCCAGGGTGCCGGCGCCGATATTCAGGTCGCCGTTCTTGGCCAGGATACGCCCGCTCTGGTTGTCGATATCGCCAGTGGTAAGGCTCAGGTTGCCCTGACTTTGCAAAGTACCGTTAGCGTTGACGAGGCTGGCGGCCTGGACTCGCAGGTCGCCGCGCTGGCTGTAGATCAGGCCGTCGCCGCTGTTTTGCAGGACGCCGTCGAGCTGTAGGTCGAGCTGCTCGTTGGCCGCGACGGTACCGCGCTGACGGTTGTCCAGGGTACCGGCCAACAGGTTCAGCAGGCCCTGGCTGGCGATCTGCCCGCCCTGGTTGTCAATCACGGTGGCATGTTCGATGCGCAGTGGGCCACCACTGGCCAGCTTGCCGTTGCTATTGTTCAGGGCGCCCAGCAGGTTCAGGGTCAGCGCGGCATTGCCCACCAGGCTGCCGCCGCGGTTGTCCAGGCTCGCGGCGCGAAGCTCCAGGAGCTGTTGCGCGCTGATCGTGCCAGCGGCGTTGCCCAGGGTCATAGCTTGCAGGGTCAAGGCCGCGCCGCTGTCGATCAGGCCACCTTGGGCGTTGTTCAGCAGGCCGCTGACGCTGAGGGTCTGTTCAGCAGCACTGGAGAGGATGCCGCCGCTGCTGTTATCCAGGTTGGCAGCGGCCACGGTCAGTGCCTGCTGGCTGACCAGAGCACCGGCACCGCTGTTGAGCAGGTCACCGCTGACCTGCACATTGACCCCACCACTGCGGCTGGACAACGTACCCAGGTTGCGGTTGTCCAGGCTGCCCAGGTTGGTACTCAGGCCTTGCCAGCCCGAGACCAGGCCGCCCTGGTTAAACAGGCTCTGGGCCTTGAGGCGCAGTTGCTGATTGCTGATCAGCTTGCCGGCGCTGTTGTCCAGGGCGCGTGCCACCAGGTCCAGGCTCTGGCCGCTGGAGATTTCACCGCCGCGGTTACTCAGGTCACGCAGGTGAGCAATGGTCAGTGGGCCGTCGGTACTGATCAAGCCACCGTTGTTATTCAGGTCGCCAGTGGCGCTCCCCAGATCCACGGCGATGGCGCCGCCCTGCAGCGAGCCGCCCTGGTTATCCACGGCGCTGCTGCCGATGTTCAGTGTGTTGACGGCACTGATCAGGCCTTGCTGGCTGTTGTTCAGTGCTCCGGTCAATTGCAAGTCGAGGCCCGCGCGGCTGGTCAGGGTGCCGCCCGTGTTGTCCAGGCTGGTCGCCTGCACGTCGAGGGCCGAAGCCGCGATCAGGCCCTTGAGGTTGCTCAAGGCCTGGTCGATCCGCAGGGTCAGGACCTGGTTGCTCAGGACCTTGCCACGGCTGTTGTCGAGGCTTTCAGCGACCATGGCGAAGGCTTGGGCCGAGGAGATTTCACCGCCCTGGTTGTTCACGCCCTTGAGGTTCTTGAGCATCAGCAGCGGGGTGTTGATCAGCCCCTGTTGATTGTTCAGTTGCCCCTGGTTGAGGTCCAGGGTCAGGGAGGTGTTGCTGAACAGTTGGCCGCCCTGCTGGTCAAGGCCGCTGACACTGGCGGTCAAGGCACCATCGCTGGCGATCCGGCCGCCGTCCTGGTTGGTCAATTGGGCGCTACTGAGGTTCAGGCTATCGCCACTGCTCAGTCGGCCTTGGTGGCTGTTGTCCAAGGCCCCGGTGTGGACACTGGCGGCGGCCTTGGCGCTGATGTTGCCCAGGTTGCGGTTATCCAGGCGGGCGCTGTTGAGCAGCAGCGCGCCATCGGTGACGACCTCCCCACCCTGGTTGAGCAGCGCGCCGCGGTACTCCAGGGTCATGGCGCCGGCACTGGAAACACTGCCGCCGCTGTTGTCCAGCTCTGCGCCCTTGAGCCCGAGCTTGCCTTCGGCGCTGAGCAGGCCCTGGCGGTTATCCAGGTTACCCTGCAACTGAGCCTTGAGGTCTTGCTGGGTCAACAGCGTTCCGCCGTTGTTGTCCAGGCTGTTGCCAACGAGGGTCAAGCCGGCCTTGCCCGAGAGCAGGCCTTTGCTACGGTTGATCACCTGGGCCACGCCAACGTCCAGGCGGCCTTCGGCCAATACCTTGCCGCCGACGCTGTTATCCAGGCTCATGCCGTCCAAGCTCACATTGCTCTTGCTTGACAGTTCGCCGCCGCGGTTATCGATCGCCGCAATGTTGAGCTGCAGCCCCTGGCTGGCACCGACCAGGCCGCCCTGGCGGTTATCAAGGCTGTCGGCGACCAGCTCCAGGCGCTGGGCAGCAATGAGCTGTCCGCCCTGGTTGTCCAAGACAGCCACCTTGGCCTGGACATCGGTCTTGCCGGAAATCTGCCCTTGGCTGTTGTCCAAGGCGCCCACCGTCAGGCTCAGCTGTTCATCAGCTATCACTGTGCCTTGCTGGTTGGCCAACTGGCCGTCGACACGCAGGGTCTGGGCACCCAGGCTGCTGATCAGCCCCTCACTGTTGTCCAGGCGATTGCTGTGCAGATCCAGAGTCCTGGCCGAAACCAGACCCTTGAGGTTGTTCAGCGCCTGATCGATACGCAGAGTCAGGCCCTGCTGACTGATCAGCTTGCCGCTGCGGTTGTCCAGGTTGCGAGCGGCCAGGGTGAAAGCCTGGGCACTGGATATTTCACCGCCCTGGTTGTTGACCTCGGCCAGGTTTTTCAGCACCAGCAGCGGCACATTGATCAGGCCGTTATGGTTCGTCAGCTGCCCCTGGTTCAGATCCAGGGTCAGGGCGCTCTTGCTGAACAGTTCGCCACCTTGTTGGTCGAGGCCGTCGACGCTGGCGGTCAGGGCCTTTTCACTGGCGATCCGGCTGCCCTGGCCATTGTTGACCTGGGCCGCTTTGAGATCGAGGCTATCGCCGCTGATCAGCCGCGCACTCTGGGTGTTGTCGAAAGCCCCGGTGCTGACCCGGGCCGCCCCCTTGCTGCTGAGCAAGCCACCCTGGCTGTTGTCCAGGCTGTGGCTGGTGATACTGAGTTCACCGTCGGTGGTGATAGAAGCATTGCGGTTGAGCAACGCGCCAGCGCTGGTCAGGGTCAAGGCAGCGGCGCTGGAGAGTTTACCGCCGCGGTTGTCCAGGCTGCCGACTTGGGCCACCAACAGGCCTTCGCTGCTGATCAGCCCCTGCAGGTTGCTCAGGGCATTGTCCAGGCGAATATCCAGCCCCTGTTGGGCCACCAGGCGGCCCTGGCGGTTGTCCAGGCTTTGGCCAGTGAGTGCAACCCTGCCTTTGCCAAACAGCAGGCCTTGATTCTGGTTGATGACCTGCGCCACCTTCAGGCCCAGGTCGGTACCGGCAAGCATCTTGCCGTTGTCGCTGTTGTCCAGGCGTGTGCCCTGAAGGGTCAGTCCTTCGGCACTGGAGATTTCCCCACCGCGGTTGTCGACGTCGGCCACCTCGAGTGTCAGCGCTTTTGTGCTGCCTACCAGGCCGCCATCACGGTTATCCAACTGGGCACCGCCCAGGTTCAGGTCACCTTGAGCCACCAGCTCGCCGCGCTGGTTGGTCAGTTGGCTCACCTGGGCAATCAAGCCGCTCTTGCTGGAGATGCGCCCGCCACTGTTGTCCAGGCTGGCGGCGTCCAGGCGCACGGGGCCTGCGGCGCTCAGCAAGCCGCCACGATTGTCCAGGTGCGAGCCATTGAAGTTGAGCGCCGCCAGGCTGCTGAGCAGGCCCTGTTGACGGTTGTCGAGCCGACCGACCTCGAGTTGCAGCGCCTGGTCCGCGCGCACTTTGCCGGCGCGGTTGTCCAGGGAGTCGGCGCGCAGGGTCAACAGGTCCTTGCCGGTCAGGCTGCCGTTGCGGTTGTCCACGCTACCGGCTTGCAGATCGATCACCCCCTTGGCACTGATTTCGCCCTGCTGCTGGTTATCCAGCAGCCCGTCGATGCGGGCTGTCAGTCGGTCATCGCTGACCAGGCTGCCTTGGTGACTGTTGTCCAGACTGGCGGCCTTGAGGTGCAGATTATTGCCGGAGCCCAGCACACCATTCTGGTTGTTCAGTGCTGCGCTCAGCTCGATGTGCAACGCCTGGTCACCACTGACCTGACCGTCGCGGTTATCCAGGCTCACGCCCTTGAGCGTGGTGGCGCCGAAGCTGGAAAGTTCGCCGCCATGGTTGTTCGCCGAGCCGCTCAGGCTCAAGGCCAAGTCACCTCGGCTAGTAACGATGCCGTCGCGGTTATCCAGGGTTGCCGCGCCGAGATCCAGGCCTCTGGCGGAAATCAGGCCGCCGATATTGCTCAGCGCCTGATCCAGGCGCAGGGTCAGTGCCTGGTTGCCGAGCAGTTTGCCGTGGCTGTTTTCCAGGCTTCGAGCCATCAAGGTGAAAGCCTGGACGCTGGAAATTTCGCCCCGCTGGTTGTCCACGCTATCGAGGTTTTTCAGCGTCAGTTGAGGCCCGTTGATCAAGCCGCCCTGGTTGTTCAGGTGGCCCTGGTTCAGGTCCAAAGCCAACTCGGTAACACTGGTCAGGCGCCCGCCGTTGCGCTGGTCCAGGCCGGTGACGTTGGCCGTCAGTGCCTGGTTGCTGGCGATGCGGCCAGCGTTGCTGTTGTCTACCTGCCCAGCCTTGAGGTCCAGGGTTTGCAAACTGATGAGCTGGCCACCACGGTTATTGATCGCGCCGGCGGCAGTCAGGCTCAGGTGCTTGCCAGCGGATGCCAGACCGGCCACGTTGTCCAGGGTGGTCACTTGCAGGGTCAGGTTGCCGAGACTGGAAAGCTCGCCACCCTGGTTGTTCAACTGGCCCACCTGGGCTGTGAGATTGGCGCTGCTGTTGATCAGCCCACCCTGAGCATTGATCAGTTGGCTGGCCGTGAGATCGGTGCTACCGCTGCTCAGCACCCGGCCCTTGTTCTGGTTATCCAGGGTCCCGGCGCTGACCGTCACCTGGCGTTGCCCGCTCAGGGTGCCGCCCTGGTTGTTCAGGGTCTGCTTGGCCGTAACCGTCAGATCACGACTGGCCACCACGCTCTTGCCGCTGTTGTTGAGGGTCTGCGCGCTCAGCGTGACATCGCCATTCGGGTTGCGGCTGTTGTCGAAGTTGACCCCGGCTTCGATGATCCCGTGGTTGTTCAGTTGCCCGCTGCTGCTGAGGTTGACGCTGTTGGCCGCTGCCAAGGTGCTGTGGTTGTTCAGGTCGCCCTGGGTCTGCACCTTGAGATCGGTCCCCGCGTACACCGCGCCCTGGGCGTCGAGGCTTTGGGCCTTGATCGCCACCGCACCTTTCTCGGCGCTCGCCTCGGCCATGCGCAACTGGCCATTGGCGTCGAGTTGGATATCGCCACCGCTGGCGATCATCTTGCCGTCGAGTTTCACCCCGACCCCAGCTTCGGTGCCCACCAACTTGATAGCCCCAGCGTACATGCCGCCCAGGGCGCTGCTGTCGATGGCCAGTTGCGGTGCATCCGCAGGGTTTGCTGTCCGCGCCGTAGCCTTGAGGGTTTTGGCGTCAACGTCGTTGGCCCCGGCGATCACCGCCAGGTGCTTGGCCTGAATCTCGGCATTGATCCTGGCGCTGCGGGTGATGATTTCGAACTGGTCGATATTGTTCGCGTTCAGCCCCGCGCCTTCGATGGCGACGCTGCCCTGGTCCACCTGATAACGCTGGAGCTGGCCGTTCTCGATCACCGGCTTGCCGGTGGTCAGGGTGGCCTTCGGGGTGTTGATAAAGCCGCAGCCATTGCAGGTCACGCCATAAGGGTTGGCAACGATCACATGGGCTGACTGCCCGGCCACTTCGGTGTAGCCCTTGAGCTGGCTGGGGCTGCCGCCGTTGACCTCGTTGAGGATTATGTTGGCCGCCCGACCGCCCAGGTTGGGGTTGCCGAGGATGATCCCGCCAAGCTGGGTTTGCTGGGTACGGTTGGTGGCGTTGTTGAGAATGACGCCCTGCTGGCCAACGTTGTAGTCGCTGAATTGGTTATGCGACAGGCCACTGCCGTTAGGCGTGGCAATGTTGACGATGGGCACGCCATTACCGGCCTGGCCGAGGGTGGTGCCGCCACCGTTGACCACGATGCCGTCGGCCATGGCCACCACGGGCTGCCAGAACATCACGTTGGCGAGGATGAACGCCAAGCCGCGTTTTGACAGGCCCCAGAACGAGTCTCGCGCTTGCAGAGTGGCGGAGGGCTGGTGGGCCAGGAAGGCGAGTTGTCGAACGTCCATGTCGAAAGCCTCAATAAAAACTACGAAATCAGAGAAGGAGATCCAAACGGAAGTAGATCGGTGCTTCGCGTTCACTCAGGGCCTCTGGCCGCTCGAGGGAATGGGCAAAGGTCACGCTGGCAGCCAGGTTCTTGCCGCGGGCAAACAATTCGATGGAGTCGCTGGAGA
>NZ_JAAARM010000019.1 GCF_009908285.1 Pseudomonas sp. Fl4BN1 | reverse complement strand
CATCTGGCGCCGAGCTGCCAGCGTGGCGTTGTTACTGCTGGCGGTGGGCGTGGCCGGCGTGCAAGGACCTCACCTTTGGTTGCGTGCGCAGGCCGACTACTTCACCAGCAAGGGTGAGGTACGCAGCGTGCAGTTGATGGATGGCAGTCGTGTGCAACTGGACACGGACAGCGCCATTGCCCTGGACTTCGATGAAAACCAGCGACATGTGCGCTTGCTTGCCGGTTCTGCTGTATTCGATGTGGCGCCGATGGGGGAGCAGGAATCCCGCCCTTTTGTAGTGGAGAGTGCCGGCGGTACCACCCGAGCCCTGGGTACCAGGTTCGTGGTCGGTCGTGAGGGCGCTCAGCAGGCCTGGGTCGGTGTGTTGCAGCACAGCGTGGCGGTGAACCTGCAGGCGCCAGCCCACAGCGGTCCGTCGCAGCGGGTACTGGAGGAAGGGCAGAGTGCCCGCTACAACCCGTTGACCGGCGTCGTGGCCCTCGATCTTCCGGACTTGCAACGAGCCACTGGTTGGAGTCGCGGGGTGTTGGTGTTCGACCGGGTACCCTTGGCCACGGTGGTCGAGCAGCTCAATCGCTATCGTCCAGGTCGGGTGATGCTGGGCAGTCATGACCTGGCCCTGCGTCAGGTTAGTGGCGTGTTCCGCCTGGACATGCTCGATGCCGCGCTGTCGACCCTGACCCATGAGCTGCGGGTCCAGCGCTTTGATCTGGCCGGGGTCAGCCTGATCTACTAGGCCTTCCGGAAGTCCCGCCGACGGCCGTTTCCCGGCCGTCGAAAAAAAACTGCAAAAAACCTTACTGAGTTTCCCCGCCTGATACGTCTTGCTAGTGAGATGCATTCGCATACACAAAAATAGCAACCTGGGGAACGCGGGCATGAGTGGAAGCAGTTGCAAGGGAATCTATGCCGCGAGCCGGCTGGCCCTTGTTATCCATCTGGGCAGTGTCGCAGCGATGACGAGCAGCGGCTTGGCGCATGCCACCGAAGCCGAGAGCAATCGGGCGGCGGGCAGCAACCAGCAGCAACTATTGAGCTTCGACATCCCCGCGCAACCCCTGGGTACTGCGGTCCTGCAGTTTGCCGAGCAGGCGGGGCTGCAAGTGCTGTTCGACAGTCAGCGCCTGTACGGCCTGCGCAGCAGCCTGTTGAAGGGCCGCTATGGCGTGCAGGACGGTCTGGCGCGGATGCTCGGTGACACCCCGGTGGAATACCGCTTCACCGGCGAGCGCCAAGTGACCCTGAACCGGATCGCGACCGAACGTGACGGTGCCCTGGCCTTAAGTACCACCACCATTTCCGCTCACTCCGAAGGCCGCGCCAGCGACTGGGTCTACCAGACCCCCAGCTCGGTAGCCGTAATCACCCGCGAACAGATCGACAAGCGCCCACCCCGGCATGCCGCCGACATGCTCGAAGAAACCGCCGGGGTCTACACCGCGGTCAACCAGCGTGATCCGGGCTTGTCGGTAAACATCCGCGGCGTGCAGGACTACGGCCGGGTCAATATGAACATCGACGGCATGCGCCAGAATTTCAACGTCAACGGCCACCAGCAACGCAACGGCACCATGCTGATCGACCCTGAGTTCATCTCCAGCATCGAGATCGACAAGGGCAGCCAGTCGGGGATGGGCGGCGCGGCGGTGCTGGGTGGTATCGCCAGTTTCAAGACCTTGGAAGCCCGTGAGTTTCTCGCTGACGGCAAGGAATACGGTGGCCGTTTTCGCGCCGGTAGCGGCATCGGTGGGTTGGCCAATGGCACCTACTTCAACGGCAGCGGCGTATTTGCCTTTGGTGATGAGCGTGGGGATGTGTTGCTGGGTTACAGCGAGCGACATTTTGGCGACTACCGGGGCGGGACCAACAACGCCGATAACCTGGGCAGCAACATAGGGGCCAAGAAGTACATGCCCGCGGCCTGGAACGACTGGTTGCACAGCGAAGTCGGCGATTCCGGCAGCGTGACCCGCTCGCAGATCGTCAAGTTCGGCTTGAACCTGCCCAACGATCAGCGCGTGCAACTCAGCTACCTGCAAAGCGACAGCGACAGCAACGACGCCTGGGCCTATACCTCCTTTGATCAGCAGAGCACCTATTACCGGCGCCACAGCAAGAACAACCTGACAGCGCAGAACATCGCCCTGGACTACAGCTACAGCCCGGATAACCCACTGATCGACGTCAAGGCCAAGGTGTACTACGTCAGTACCCAGCAGGATCGGGCCAACAGTGAAAACCCTGTCAGCCTGGACTCTGGCAACTATTACGCGGCCTACACCGATCATTTCCAGACCGATACCTGGGGCATGCAGGGTGAGAACACCTCACGCTTCGACCTGGATGCCTATGGCCGTTTCAGCTGGAACTATGGGGTGGAGGTCTATCAGGACCAGTTCAAGCCCAGCACCGGAAAACTCGCGGCGGCCAACGAGGGCTCCTTGCCTTATGTGGAGGGCGCAGACCCGGCGGGCAAGCGCACCATCGCCAGCCTGTTCAACACTCTGCAATACGACTACGGCGACTGGCTGACCCTGGATGCCGGCCTGCGCTATGACCGTTATCGCCTTGAAGGGCAGACCGGCATGACCTTGTACAAGCGTGACCCGGTGACCACTACCACTGCGATCAAACGGGTCGAGGATGTATTCGATATCGATCGTGAGGAGGGACGTTTCTCGCCGACCTTCGGCATCGGGATCAAGCCTGGCCTGGACGATGTTCAGTTGTTTGCCCGCTGGGGCAAGGGCTGGCGCCCGCCGGCAGTGACCGAGACCTTCATGACTGGCCGCCCTCACGGTGGTGGATCGGGCGAACGGGTCTTCCCCAACCCGTTTCTCAAGCCCGAGGAGTCCCGGGACTGGGAGTTGGGCGTGAACGTGCTCAAGGAGTCGTTGCTGTTCCATAGCGATCGGCTGGGGGTCAAGGTCGCCTACTTCGATACCCGGATCGAGAACTTCTCCTTCCTCAACCATAGCGTGAACTTGCCGCAGACCGCTGCCGGCGGGGGCATGGGTACCATGGCCTATGTCAACAACACCCAGCCGACGCGTTTTCGGGGCCTGGAGTACCAGCTCAACTACGACATGGGGCGCGCCTACGCCAACCTCAGTTACACCCACATGATTGGCAGCAACGAGTTCTGCTCCAAGGACTACTACCTGGGCGGCGCAAAGAAGCGCGGACGCAATCTGGGGCGTGTACTTGAACGTTACACGCGGCCCGACGGCTCCATCGGCCAGCGGGTGGTGACCACTTATGAGTGGCTGGACGACGATGCGGCCAACGCCCGGGAAAGTTGCAACCGGATTATGGGCAACGCCACCTACATGCCAGCGGACCGTGGCTCCCTGACCCTGGGCGCGCGCTTTCTGGAGCGCCGTCTGGATACCGGGGTACGGGTGCGCTACAGCTCCGGCAACGGTGAAAACCTCAACAGCCAGAACTATCAGTTGCTGGACCAGGCGGCCTGGCCGAAATACACCGTCTACGACCTGTATGCCAGCTACTGGATGACCGATCAGTTCAACATTGCCCTGGCTCTGGAGAACGCCACCGACGAGGCTTATTTCGTCGCCATGGGCGACATCAATAACCTCAGCCTGGCCCGTGGCCGGACCCTGAGTGGAATGCTTGAGTACAAATTTTGAAGGGCTCTGCCTGCAGGTTCTTCATCACCGATTTTGCCCAAGGGTGGGCAAAAAGCACGCATCTGATTGCGGGCTGATCAACAGCGTTTTGATAACGAGGTTCAGTAATGACTATTTCTGTTAGCTACGACTCTTTGGCCGGTTCTGTCTCGATCAATGATTACCTGACCGACTGGGCTCTGGGTTTCAAAACCGCTGGCCACGGTACCAGCAACACTGGCGGTTTCAGCAATGGCAGCCTGAGCGGCGACCAGTATGCGACCCACGGTGCCAAAGGCTCCGACTACGCCTTCATCGCTGACAGCGACACCAGCAACGGCCTGCACTATGTGTTCGATCCGAAGCAGCCTGCCAGCAGCAACCTCAACCACTACCTGTGGGGCGAGCTGGACAACGTGCAACTGGGCCAGGAACTGGGCGGCGGTAGCGGCAGCGACTTCACCCTGGATACCTACAAAGTGGCGTTCAATGGCCTCGACCTGTCGTCTGCCGAAGGCGCTGGCCGCGTTGGCAACGCCGTGCAGGAAGTGATCTACGGCCTGATGCAGGGCAACACCGCGGCGCTGACCAGCGTGCTCAACGACCTGCTGGACGACTACGGCCTGTCCACCGCATCGACCTTCGACCAACTGGCTGCTGCCGGTATCGGACATGCGGTCGATTCGTTCGCCACCGACGTGGCCCTGGTGGGTGTGCAGGACGTGGCTCAAGACTGGGCCCTGGCGGCCTGAGTGCGCTAAGCGCATAAAAAAGCGAATACGTGATTGCTCGCGTATTCGCTGGGTACAGCGTCAGCGTCGCCCGAGTTTTCGACGGCCAGGGCGACGCTGGCGACAAATTCTGCGGAGCGCCGTGCTGCCTGTCAACGCACGCGGCGAGCCGCTGGCGATACCGTTCCTGCTGAATGGGTCGTTGCGCATGACTTTCAACCTCCAACGGGAAACCTTCATGAGCAGGCCAAACCCTTGCGCCGGTTCCGAGACGCTGGCCGCGCTGACGGCCTATAAAAGCGGCTTTTTCAACATCGGTCTGTTCTCGGCGGTGATCAACCTGCTGATGCTGGCGCCGGCCCTGTACATGCTCCAGGTCTATGACCGGGTACTGGCTTCGGGCAATCAGATGACCCTGTTGATGCTGACCCTGATGATCATCGGCCTGTTCGGCCTGATGGGGGCCTTGGAGTGGGTGCGCAGCCAGGTGGTAATCCGCCTCGGCACACAGATGGACATGCGCTTGAACCAGCGGGTGTATGACGCCGCATTCGAGGCACAGCTCAAGGGTGGCACCCAGGCGGCGGGGCAGGCTCTGAATGACCTGACTGCGCTGCGCCAGTTCGCCACCGGCAACGCGCTGTTCGCGTTTTTCGACGCGCCGTGGTTTCCCATCTATCTGTTGGTGATCTTCCTCTTCCATCCCTGGCTCGGGCTCCTGGCCCTGGGCGGTGCGGTGCTGCTGGTGGTCCTGGCCTGGGTCAATCATCACCTGTGCCAGGCGCCTTTGGCCGAGGCCGGGCGCTTGTCCATCAGCACCAGCCAGCAGGCCACAGCCAATTTGCGCAATGCCGAAACCATCGAGGCCATGGGCATGCTCGGCACCTTGCGCGAGCGCTGGTTCGCCGGGCACCAGCAGTTCCTCGCCCAGCAAAACCTGGCCAGCGAGAAGACCGCCACGGTCAGTGCCTGGTCCAAGGGCGTGCGCTTGGCCTTGCAGTCATTGGTGCTGGGTCTGGGGGCATGGCTGGCGGTCCAGAACGAGATCACCCCGGGGATGATGATTGCCGGGTCGATTCTCATGGGTCGGGTGTTGAGCCCTATCGATCAACTGATCGCCGTGTGGAAACAATGGAGTTCGGCGCGCCTGGCCTATGGGCGCTTGTCGGCCCTGTTGCAGGCCAATCCGCCGCGACCGCATCGCATGAGCTTGCCCACCCCGCGCGGGGATCTGTTGGTGGAGCAGCTCAGCGCCTGTGCCCCTGGCAGTCGCCGGCCGGCCCTGGCCAACCTCGGCTTCAGCCTGGCGGCGGGGCAGGTACTGGGGGTGATCGGCCCTTCCGGTTGTGGCAAGTCGACCCTGGCCCGTCTGCTGGTAGGGGCTTGGCTGCCGGTTACCGGCAAGGTGCGCCTGGACGGTGCCGACCTGGCCCAATGGGACAAGCAGCAACTGGGACCGCATATTGGCTACCTGCCCCAGGATATCCAGCTGTTTGCCGGCAGCATCGCCGAGAACATCGCGCGCTTCGGCCCGCTGGACTCCAACAAGGTCCTGGCGGCGGCGCAGATGGCTGGGGTGCATGAGCTGATCCTGCAATGGCCGCAAGGTTATGACACGCAACTGGGGGAGGGCGGTGCCGGGCTGTCCGGTGGGCAGAAGCAACGCATCGCCCTGGCGCGGGCGCTGTACGACCTGCCGGCGCTGATTGTGCTCGATGAGCCCAATGCCAACCTCGACGAGGCCGGTGAGCAAGCCCTGTTGCGGGCTATCGCCCAGCTCAAGGAGCACAAACGCACCCTGGTGCTGATTACCCACAAGCCTAATGTGCTGACCCTCACCGATCAGTTGATGATTCTGCGGGATGGCCAACTGCAAGCCTTCGGCCCGACGGCGCGGGTGCTTGAGGCCAGCCAGAAAGCCAAGGCGCCGCCGCCCGCCCCCGCTGGCAAACCCGTGTCCAACCTCAACCTGAGCTACCGGCTCGGGGCTGTCGCCGGTGAAGGAAAGCCCGCATGAGCCAAGTGCATTCCCTGGGGCCCATGCCGGCCCCCAGCAACACCCCGAACAACGTCCTGGCCCTGGACGACAAGAAATACTCGCGACTGGGTTGGTTGCTGGTGCTGGGAGGCTTTGCCGGCTTTCTCGGCTGGGCCGCCCTGGCACCGCTGGACAAGGGCGTGGCGGTGTCGGGCAAGGTCATGGTGTCGGGTCACCGCAAGACCGTGCAGCACCAGAGCGGCGGTATCGTCGAGCGGATCGAGGTCAAGGAAGGTGACCGGGTCAGCGCCGGTCAGGTGCTGCTGCGGCTCAACGAAACGCCGTTGCGTACCCAGATGCAATCCTTGCGCAGCCAGTACCTGGGCTCCCTGGCCAGCGAGGCCCGGCTGAATGCCGAGCGCGACGGCGCCTCGGGCATTGTTTTCGATCCCCAGCTCCAGGCCTTGGCGGCTGAGCCGGATGTGGCCGCCAGCATGAGCCTGCAACGGCAGTTGTTCAGCAGCCGGCGCCAGGCCCTGAGCATGGAGCAGCAGGGGATCGGCGAAACCATTGCCGGGTCCGAGGCGCAACTGCGTGGCACCCGGGACTCCCAGGCCAGCAAGGTGCTGCAGCGCAAGGCGTTGAACGAGCAATTGCTGGGACTGCGGGAGCTGGCGCGGGACGGTTACATTCCCCGTAACCGCCTGCTGGACAGTGAACGCCTGTATGCCCAGATCGATGGTTCGATTGCCGAGGACTTCGGCCGCATCGGCCAGTTGCAGCGGCAGATCCTCGAACTGCGCTTGCGCATCCGTCAGTCCACCGAGGACTTCCAGAAAGACCTGCGCAGCCAATTGGCCGACACCCGGATCCGTACCGAGGATTTGCGTAACCGCCTGGCCTCTGCCGAGTTCGAACTGGCCAACAGCCAGGTGCGGGCGCCGGCCGCCGGGGTGGTGGTGGGCATGGAGGTGTACACCGAGGGCGGGGTGATCAAGCCGGGACAGCCGCTGATGGACATCGTGCCCCAGGGCGAGCCGCTGCTGGTGGAGGCGCGGGTGCCGGTGCAACTGGTGGACAAGGTGCATCCGGGGCTGGCGGTAGAGTTGATGTTCCCGGCGTTCAACCAGAGCACCACGCCGCGGATTCCCGGCGAAGTGACCCTGGTGTCGGCGGATCGCCAAGTCGATGAGCGCACCGACGAGCCGTATTACACCCTGCGCGCCACAGTCAGCGCCGAGGGCATGCAGCAGTTGCATGGCTTGCAGATTCGTCCGGGCATGCCGGTGGAAGCCTTTGTCCGTACTGGTGAGCGCTCGATGCTCAATTACCTGTTCAAGCCGTTGCTGGACCGCACTCATATGGCGTTGGTGGAAGAATGATTCGAACCTGGCGCTGTTTGCCCCTGCTGTGTCTGCTGGCCTCTTCCGAGGCCCAGGCGTTGGGGCTGCTGGATGCTTACGACCTGGCCTTGCGCAACGATCCGACCTTTCAGGCGGCGATCAAGGAACGTGACGCCGGCGAGGAAAACCAAGTGATCGGCCGCGCCGGACTGCTGCCGAACCTGTCCTGGAGCTACAACAACTCGCGCAACCAGTCCGAGGTGACCCAGAACACCACCACCGATCGTGACTACCGCAGCTATGCCTCAACCCTGACGTTGCAGCAGCCCTTGCTGGACTACGAAGCCTATGCGCGTTTTCGCCAGGGCGCGGCCCAGGCACTGTTTGCCGACGAACGCTTTCGCGGCAAGAGCCAGGAGCTGGCAGTGCGCCTGCTCAGTGCCTACAGCCAGGCGTTGCTGGCCCAGGAACGGATCGAGCTGAGCCGCGCGCAGAAGCGTGCCTATGCCGAACGCCTGCAGCTCAACGAGCGCCTGCTCAAGGGGGGCGAGGGCACGCGCACCGATGTGCTGGAGACCCAGGCCCGCTTGAGCCTGTCACTGGCCGAAGAGATCGAGTCCCAGGATCAGCAGGACGCGGCCTTGCGCGAGCTGCAAGCGATAGTCGGCGAGCCGTTGCAGATCGACGAACTGGACCCGCTGACCCGGCAGTTCGAAACCCAGCCGCTGCTGCCCAACCGCTTTGACAGCTGGCGCGAGCTGGCCATGGCCAACAACCCGGAACTGGCTTCTCAGCACCAGGCCCTGCGGGTGGCTGAGTATGAAGTTGAGCGCAAGCGCGCCGGGCACCTGCCCAAGGTCAGCCTGTACGCCAGCAGCCGCCAGACCAGCTCCGACTCGGAGAGCTCCTACAAGCAGAAATACGACACCAATACGGTGGGTATCCAGGTCAGCCTGCCGTTGTTTGCTGGCGGCTCGGTGTCGGCCTCGACCCGCCAGGCGGCCAGCCAGTTGTCCCAGGCGCAGTTCGAGCTGGACGCGCAGACCGCCACCACCCTCAACGAGCTGCGCAAGCAGTTCAACCTCAATACCAGCGCTGCGGCCAAGGTCCGAGCCTATGCAATGGCCGTCAGCTCCGCCGAGGCCCTGGTGACCGCAACCCAGAAGAGTGTGCACGGCGGCGAGCGGGTCAACCTCGATGTGCTGGACGCCGAGCAGCAATTGTTCAGCGCCCGTCGCGACCTGGCGGATGCCCGGCATGCCTACCTGTTGGCGCGGATCCAGCTCAAGTACTACGCCGGCCTGCTCAACGAACAGGACCTGCAGCAGTTGGCCGGCTACTTCCGCCCCCTGGGCTGAACCCCAATGCCGTACCGACCCCTGTAGGAGCTGGCTTGCCAGCGAAGGCGCCGGCCAGATTGGCGCAAGTCTCAAGGGCCTCTTCGCCGGCAAGCCGGCTCCTACGGAGGGGGAGGGCGGCAGGCTTGGCCTTGTAGGAGCTGGCTTGCCAGCGAAGGCGCCGGCCGGGTTGGCGCAAGGCTCAAGGGCCTCTTCGCCGGCAAGCCGGCTCCTACGGAGAGGGGGGCGTCAGGCTTGGCCTTGTAGGAGCTGGCTTGCCAGCGATGGCGCCGGCCAGATTGGCGCAAGTCTCAAGGGCCTCTTCGCCGGCAAGCCGGCTCCTACGGAGAGGGGGGCGTCAGGCTTGGCCTTGTAGGAGCTGGCTTGCCAGCGAAGGCGCCGGCCGGGTTGGCGCAGGTCTCAGGGGCCTCTTCGCCGGCAAGCCGGCTCCTACGGAGGGGGAGGGCGGCAGAATGCAAACAGCCGTCACGAGGACGGCTGTTGGGTGGCGCAGGGCGGATCAGCGACGGGTCAGCAGGACCCCGGATTCCATATGGTGGGTCCAGGGGAACTGGTCGAACAGCGCGCAGCGGGTAATGCGGTGGGTGTCGTGCAACTGGGCGATGTTGGCCGCCAGGGTTTCCGGGTTGCAGGAGATGTACAGGATGTTGTCGAAGCGCCGGGTCAGCTCGCAGGTGTCCGGGTCCATGCCGGCCCGGGGCGGGTCGACGAACACGCTGCCGAACTCGTAGCTCTTCAGGTCCACGCCCTGCAGGCGGCGGAATGGCCGCACTTCATTCAAGGCTTCGGTCAGCTCTTCGGCAGACAAACGCACCAGGGTGACGTTATCCACAGCGTTTTCGCTGAGGTTGCTCAAGGCGGCGTTTACCGAGGTCTTGCTGATCTCGGTGGCCAGCACCTTGCGCACCCGGGTGGCCAGGGGCAGGGTGAAGTTGCCGTTGCCGCAGTACAGTTCCAGCAGGTCGTCCTGGCGCTCGCCCAGGGCTTCATAGGCCCAGTTGAGCATCTTCTGGTTCACCGTGCCGTTGGGCTGGGTGAAGGCACCTTCGGGCTGGCGGTAGCTGAAGGTGCGCCCGCCAACGTCGAGTTTTTCCACTACGTAGTCCTGGCCGATGACTTCGCGCTTGCCCTTGGAGCGGCCGATCACGCTGACCTTGAGGTCGGCAGCCAGCTGGCTCGCGGCCTTGTGCCAGTGCTCGTCCAGGGGACGGTGGTAGCACAGGGTGATCATCGCGTCGCCAGCCAGGGTGGTGAGGAACTCCACCTGGAACAGCTTGTGGCTCAGGGGCGCGCTGGCTTGCCAGGCGGCCTTGAGCTGCGGCATCAACTGGTTGATGCGCAGGCTGGCGATGGGGAACTCCTCGATCAGGATCGGCGTGCGCTTGTCGTCCTGGGAGAACATCGCGTAGTGCCGATCACCGGCCTCACGCCACAGGCGGAACTCGGCGCGCAGGCGGAAGTTCTGCAAGGGCGAGTCGAAGACCTGGGGCTCGGGCGCGTCGAAAGGCGCCAGCAGGTCACGCAGGCGCGCGACCTTGTCTTGCAGTTGTACCGCGTAGGAGGGGGCGTCAAAAGTCATGCGGGGTAACCCAGCTTGATCACGAACAGGATCGACAGGATCACCAGCGGCGCGTTCAGCTCACGGGCGCGGCCCGACAGCAGCTTGATCACGGTCCAGGCGATAAAGCCGAAGGCGATGCCGTTGGCAATGGAGTAAGTGAAGGGCATCGCCAAGGCGGTGACGACCACGGGGGCGGCGACGGTGATGTCGTCCCAGTCGATTTCCGCCAGGCCCGAGGTCATCAGCACCGCGACGAACAGCAGGGCAGGAGCGGTAGCGAAGGCCGGTACGCTGGCTGCCAGGGGCGAGAAAAACAGCGCCAGCAGGAACATGATCGCCACCACGATGGCGGTCAGGCCGGTGCGGCCGCCGGCGCTGACGCCCGCTGCCGATTCGATGTAGCTGGTGGTGGTCGAGGTGCCCAGCAGCGAACCGGCCATGGCGGCGGTGCTGTCGGCGATCAGTGCCCGGCCCATTTTCGGCATATGGCCGTCCTTGCCCATCAGCCCGGCGCGCTTGGCGACGCCGATCAGGGTGCCGGAGTTGTCGAACAGGTCGACGAACAGGAACGCGAAGATCACGCTGATCAGGCCGATGTCCAGGGCGCCCTTGATATCCAGTTGCAGGAAAGTCGGGGCCAGGGACGGTGGCATCGAGATCACGCCGCCGAACTGGGTGACGCCCAGGAGGATGGAGACGATAGTCACCGCGAGGATGCCGATCAGCACTGCGCCGCGCACTTTCAGCGCTTCCAGGGCAACGATCAGGGCAAAGCCCAGGGCTGCAAGGATAGGCGCGGGCTTGCTCAGGTCGCCGAGGCCGACCAGGGTCGATTGGTTGCCTACCACGATCCCGGCGTTGTGCAGGGCGATCAATGCCAGGAACAGGCCAATCCCGGCGGCTATCGCAGAGCGCAGCGGCAGCGGGATACTGTTGATGATCCATTCACGGATCTTGAAGATCGACAGCAGGAAGAACAGCACCGCCGAGATGAAGACCGCACCCAGCGCTACTTGCCAGGTGTGGCCCATGTGCAGGACCACGGTGTAGGTGAAGAAGGCATTGAGGCCCATGCCCGGCGCGAGGGCGATCGGGTAGTTGGCGATCAGCCCCATGACCGTGGAGCCGATGGCGGCTGCCAGGCAGGTAGCGACAAACACCGCGCCCTTGTCCATGCCCGTCTCGCCGAGGATGCTCGGGTTGACGAAGAGAATGTAGGCCATGGCCAGGAAGGTGGTAACGCCCGCAAGAATCTCGGTGCGCACGTTGGTGTTATGTGCCTTGAGTTGAAACAGCCTTTCCAGCATGTCTGCTCCCCGTGGCGCCGCCCGGCGCCGTGAATGTATCGACTCCAACAGCAAAGCACAGACTGCCTGATGCGCCTGTGGATTTGCCTTGGGTCGGAAAAAGCCGCGCATCATACCAGCAGCGTGGGCCAATGGCTGCGATCGTCGGCGATGTTTTGCCCTGCTGGCAAGTAGCGCATACTGCGCCCTGCTTTTAAGGGGGGATTTATGCGCAGCACAATGAAAATGACCGCGTTGGCGTTTGTGGGCGCCGTGGCTTGCTGGCTGGCGACTCCGGCCCTGGCGCGCTCGGCACCGCCGTTGAGCCGGGTGGAGATTCTCAAGGTGCTGTCGCCGTCCTGCGGGCTTGAGGATGTCTCCGACGGTCGTGAGCGGACCGAGTGCGATCACCGTGGTCCGAACATCAAGGTCTATGTGCTGGAAATCGGCTACGGTCGCGAGCCTCACGTGAACCTGGACGGTTTCGAGGTCGACGGCACCCGTTCGCCGGTGTGCGAGGACGGCTCCAGCTATGTGCCGTGCGGCAACTCGGGGATCACCGTCGGCTACATCTATGTCTTCGATCTGGCGGGCAAGCAGGAAGGCACCTTCAGTTTCCGCAACACCTCGCTCAATGCGCCGGGTAACACCCTGGGCGCGCAGATCTACATCAAGTAGCCCTCGAACGGCGCCCGGCAAAGCTGGCTAAGCTCTAAAGACCTTCCTTGTGGAGTCATCCCCATGACCTTCAGAGCCTTGGTCACCCTTGCCGAAGGCATCGATGACCTGCAAAGCGTGACCTTGATCGATGTGTTGCGCCGTGCCGAAATCGAAGTGCTGACGGCCAGCGTCGAAGGCCGGCGCATGCTCACCTGCGCCCGGGGCACCCGGCTGACTGCCGACGCCATGCTGGTGGATGTGCTGGCCCAACACTTCGACCTGATCGTGTTGCCCGGCGGCGCGGTGGGGGGCCAGCATTTGGCGGCTCACCAACCGTTGCTGCAGTTGGTCAAGGATCAGGCCGCGGCAGGGCGCCTGTTCGCCGGGATCGCCGAAGCACCGGCTTTGGCCTTGCAAGCCTTCGGGGTGCTGCGCCAGCGGCGCATGACCTGCCTGCCCAGCGCCAGCCATCATCTGCAGGGCTGCACCTTTGTCGACCAGCCGGTGGTGGTGGACGGCAACTGCATCACCGCCCAGGGGTCCGCCGCGGCCCTGGCGTTTGCCCTGGCCCTGGTGGAAGCGCTGTGCGGCCGCGCCAAGCGCGCCCAGGTAGCTGCCGAGTTGCTGGTCTAGGGCTCAGCCGACATGAGCCGCGATGGGCTCGATCACCGGTTGCAACTCCTGTTCGGTGTGCCAGATGTCGTAGTCGGCCTGCACCGCCAGCCAGACCTTGGCCTTGCCGATTCCGGCGCGTTCCAGGCGGACCGCCAGTTCCGCGCGGATCGGTGCATGGCCATTCAACACCTTGGACAGGTGCGGGCGGGCGTAGCCGATATGCCGCGCCAGCTCCGTCACGCTGATGCCCAGCTCGGGCAAGACATCCAGGCGCAGGGTGTCGCCGGGGTGGGGCGGGTTGTGGATGGGCATGATCCTGCCTCCTGTTCAGTGGTAGTCCAGATAGTCGACCAGTTCGATATCCGAACCTACGAAACGAAAGATCACTCGCCAGTTGCCGGACACCACCAGGGACCAATAGCCGTGCAGGTCGCCCTTGAGCGGGTGCAGCCGCCAGCCCGGCAGGTCGAGCCCGGCCGGTTCGCTGGCGTGATCCATGAACGACAGCTGGCGGGCCAGCCGGCGTGCATGCTCAGCCCGTATTCCACGAGTCGATCCGGTTTCATAGAAGGCGCGCAGGCCTTTGTGCTGAAAGGACTTGATCATGGGGTGCGAGTGTAAGGTGATACCTTACACGCTTCGTAGCGGTTTTGTATTGCAGAGAATGATCAACAACCTGTTACGAGGCCCCCCGCGGGGCGTTTCTCTGTCGCAGCTCGGTTCGGCAAGGAGTCGGGCACGGAGCTTGTGAGCGGGTAACAAAGCCTAACCAGCCGCTCCTTGCACCGCCCGTCCCATCACCCCTATAGTTCGCGCCGTCGCTGCCAATTCAGCGGCCGGGTTTGGTCACCCGAAATTAGAAGGCGCACGCGCCACCCTGGTTTGCAGGCACTTTTTCGTGTCCGCACGCTTAATGGTGGGCTGTGCGCGGGACACCTTCGGGTGTGCCGGGTGCCTTCTTCCCGGTTGACCAACCTGTGCACAGTCCGCCACCCATCGTTTGGTCACGATTGGGGCGGTCATTCATAAAGAAGGATCTAATGATGAATACCCCGAAAACTGCTGCTCACTATGTGCCGCTTAAATCCAACATAAGCCGGCCAGGTGTGTTTTTTATCAACGCCAATGCGTCCCCTGAGGCACTGCACGAAGCCGCCGAGCAACGCATGCGCACGGCTGCCAACCTGCTGGAAACCCTCTGCTGCCTGAACTTCAGCCACGGCGATGTGAAGGACATCCCGCACATCATCGACGTGCTCTATGTACTGACCCAGGATGGTTGCGACCTGCTGGAGGCGGCGAAATGGCGAGCCTGTGCTGAGGCTCAGCCCAGCCACTGACGCTTGAACCTGGCCGCGCCTGCCCGGCGCGGCTTCAGGCCTTGGATTGCTCGACCCGCTCGATCATCCGGTCACGCTGGGCCAGGGTCGGGAACAGCTTGATCCAGACCCCGGTCACCAGCAGCGTACCGACCCCGCCCAGCACCACCGCCGGCACCGTGCCGAACCAGTGGGCGGTCAGCCCGGATTCAAATTCCCCCAGCTGATTCGAAGCGCCGATGAACAGGCCGTTCACCGCACTGACCCGGCCGCGCATTTCGTCCGGGGTTTCCAGCTGCACGAAGGAGGCGCGGATCACCATGCTGATCATGTCCGCCGCCCCCAGCACCACCAGCACTGCCAGGGAAAACCAGAACGAGGTGGACAGGCCGAAGGCGATGGTGGCGACGCCAAACACCCCGACCGCAGTGAACATCACCCGCCCGACCTTGCGCTCGACGCTGAAACGCGCCAGCCACAGTGACATCAGCAAGGCGCCTACTGCCGGCGCCGAACGCAGCAGCCCCAGGCCCCAGGGCCCGGTCAACAGGATGTCCTTGGCGAACACCGGCAAGAGTGCAGTGGCGCCCCCCAGCAACACGGCGAACAGGTCCAGGGAAATGGCGCCGAGGATGTCCGGGCGGCTGCGGATGAAGCGAACCCCCGCCAGCAATGAATCCAGGGTGGCCTTGCCCTTGCTCAGTGGAGTCTGCCGGGCCGGCAGGTTGAGCATCAGCAGGCAGGCAATCACATAGAGCGCCACGGTCGGGCCGTAGACCCAGACGCTGCCGAAGGCATACAGCAATCCGCCCAGTGCCGGGGCGACGATGGTCGCTGACTGTTGCGCCGATTGCGCCGCGGCCACCGCCCGGGGAAACAGTGCACTGGGCACAAGGCTCGGCAGCAAGGCCTGGGTGGTGGGCATTTCGAACGAGCGGGCGCCACCGAGCAGGAAGGCCAGGATGAAGATCATCTCCCGGGTGACATTGTCGGTCAGGCTGCCGATGGCCAGCGCCAGGGCAATCAAGGCCTGCAGTGACTGACAGATTGCCGCCACGCGGCGCCGGTCGTAGCGGTCGGCCACATGCCCGGTGTGCAGCATGAACAGCACCCGTGGCGCGAATTCCACCAGCCCTACCAGGCCCAGGTCGAGCACGTTGCCGGTCAGTTGATAGAGGTTCCAGCCGATGGCCACGGTGAGCATCTGGAACCCGCTGGCGGTGAAGATTCGAGCTAGCCAGAAGGCGATGAACGGGCGGTGGTGACGGAGCAGCAGAGGGTCTTGGCTGGGCATCTGGCGGCAGATCTGAGCGGGGAGTGAAACGAGATTATCACCAAGATGTAACCGAAGGTTGCAGCCTGCGGAAAAATCGTTAGCCGCGCATCTATCTGCTTTGGGCGGTGAAATACTTCTCGCAATCCCTGCTGTCGCGACCGCTGGCTGTGATCGGCCTGAAGTGGGGGGCGGTGCTTTGCTGTTGCTGAAGCTCCTGCGAGCCTGAGCGCCGCTCGCGACAGTGGCCACAGGGAAAAATATCTGGGAAACCCCCGGGCTTGAGAGGGTGGGGCAAGCTGTCACGCGGCAAATAACCACACGCTTGCGCGAGCAAATTAGGACTACTCTTTCAACGTTGCTTGACCCAGATCAAAACCTTTCCCAAGGCTGATGTGGTGGCAAAAGTACCAGAATCCCTGCGTGCGATGGTTTCAAAAAGAACGAATTCGAATTCGCCGCACTCCATATCCGTGGGGGCAGTGGGTGCAGGCCTCTGGCCGGCAGCCGGTATTACCTGACAGAGGAAAGCTTATGTTCGGTTTAGAGGCTCTTGATCTCGCCCGAATTCAGTTCGCGTTCACCATCTCGTTCCATATCCTGTTCCCGGCAATCACCATTGGTCTGGCGAGCTACCTGGCGGTACTCGAAGGCCTGTGGCTGAAGACCCGTGACGATACCTACCGTGACCTGTACCACTTCTGGTCGAAGATCTTTGCCGTCAACTTCGGCATGGGCGTGGTCTCCGGCCTGGTGATGGCTTACCAGTTCGGCACCAACTGGAGCCGGTTCTCCGATTTTGCCGGTTCTGTCACCGGTCCCTTGCTCACCTATGAAGTGCTTACGGCGTTCTTCCTTGAGGCCGGTTTCCTTGGGGTCATGCTGTTCGGCTGGAACAAGGTCGGACGCAAGCTGCATTTCTTCGCCACCGTCATGGTGGCCATCGGCACCCTGATCTCGACCTTCTGGATTCTTTCGTCCAACAGCTGGATGCAGACACCCCAAGGGTATGAAATCGTCAACGGTCAGGTGATTCCGGTGGATTGGCTGGCGGTGATCTTCAACCCGTCGTTCCCCTATCGCCTGGCGCACATGGCGGTGGCTGCGTTTGTCGCCACGGCGTTCTTCGTCGGTTCGTCGGCAGCTTGGCACTTGCTGCGGGGGCGGGACAATCCGGCCATTCGTCGCATGCTCTCGATGGCCATGTGGATGGCCCTGATCGTCGCCCCGGTACAGGCGGTGATCGGTGACTTCCACGGTCTCAACACCCTCAAGCACCAGCCGGCGAAAATCGCCGCCATTGAAGGCCACTGGGAGAACGTCGGTAATGAACCGACCCCGCTGATCCTCTTCGGCTGGCCGGACATGAAAGCCGAGAAAACCAGGTTCGCGGTGGAAATTCCCTACCTGGGCAGCCTGATCCTCACCCACTCCCTGGACAAGCAGGTGCCGGCGCTCAAGGAATTCCCGCCTGAGGATCGGCCCAACTCGACCATCGTGTTCTGGTCGTTCCGGATCATGGTGGGCCTGGGCATGCTGATGATCTTCACCGGCCTGTGGAGCGTCTGGCTGCGCAAGCGCGACACCCTCTACACCTCGCGACCGTTCCTGTACCTGACCTTGTGGATGGGCCCGTCCGGGCTGATCGCGATCCTTGCCGGCTGGTTCACCACCGAGATCGGCCGTCAGCCGTGGGTGGTCTACGGCCTGATGCGCACGGCGGATGCGTCTTCCGGACACAGCTTCGTGCAGATGAGCATCACCCTGGCGCTGTTCGTGGTGGTGTACTTCTCGCTGTTCGGCGTGGGTATTGGCTACATGATGCGCCTGGTGCGCAAAGGCCCGATCACCAACGAAGGTGCCGAAACCAGCCACGGTGGTCCCGGGCAACAACGCACCCCGGCGCGTCCGCTGTCTGCAGCCGACGATGACAACGACGATGACCACCACAGCAGCCGCCTGAACAAGGGGAATTGAGTCATGGGTATCGATCTTCCGCTGATCTGGGCCGTGATAATCATCTTCGGCATCATGATGTACGTGGTCATGGACGGCTTCGACCTGGGCATCGGGATTCTCTTCCCGTTCGTCAAGGACGAGCGCGACCGTGACGTGATGATGAATACCGTCGCTCCCGTCTGGGACGGCAATGAAACCTGGCTGGTGCTGGGTGGTGCGGCGCTGTTCGGCGCCTTCCCGCTGGCCTACTCGGTGGTGCTGTCGGCGCTCTACCTGCCGCTGATCCTGATGTTGGTGGGGCTGATCTTTCGCGGCGTGGCCTTCGAGTTCCGCTTCAAGGCCAGGGACGACAAGCGTCATATCTGGGACAAGGCGTTCATCGGCGGCTCCCTGGCTGCGACCTTCTTCCAGGGCGTGGCCCTGGGGGCCTTTATCGACGGCCTGCCGGTGGTCAACCGCCAGTTCGCCGGCGGTTCCCTGGACTGGCTGACACCGTTCACCCTGTTCTGCGGCCTGGCGCTGGTGGTGGCGTATGCCTTGCTCGGCTGCACCTGGCTGATCATGAAGACCGAAGGCAAGCTGCAGCAGCAGATGCATGACATTGCTCGGCCCCTGGCCTATGTCGTGCTGGCAGTGATCGGCATCGTCAGTATCTGGACCCCGCTGGCGCACGCCGAGATTGCTGCACGCTGGTTCACCTTGCCAAATCTGTTCTGGTTCCTGCCGGTGCCGATCCTGGTGCTGGTGACCATGTACGGCCTGTTGCGTGCCGTGGCCCGTAACGCTCACTACACGCCGTTCCTGTTGACCCTGGTGCTGATCTTCCTCGGTTACAGCGGCCTGGGCATCAGCTTGTGGCCGAACATCGTGCCGCCGTCGATCTCTATCTGGGACGCCGCCGCGCCGCCGCAGAGCCAGGGCTTCATGCTGGTGGGCACGCTGTTCATCATCCCGTTCATCCTGGGTTACACCTTCTGGAGCTACTACGTGTTCCGCGGCAAGGTCACCCACGAAGACGGTTATCACTAGGTAGGAGCCGGCTTGCCGGCGAAGAGGCCCTTGAGCCTTGTGCCCGGCTTGCCGTCGCTTTCGCTGGCAAGCCAGCTCCTACGGAAATTCGGGTTAGGCAGGAGTTGAAGTCATGAGCGGTAAACACTCTTTGCAGGAAATCGAGCAGGCGGAAAAGAAACCGCTGTGGCAGCGTCTAGGCTGGCTAGTGATGATCTGGGGCGGCAGCGTCCTGGCCCTGTTCGTGGTGGCCAGCCTGATGCGCATGTTCATGAATGCGGCCGGCTTGACCACCCACTGAAACACTCACCGATCATCCCATCCCGTTGCCTTGCGGCACGGTTTATAGCCCTCCGTTTGGAGGGCTTTTTTTGCCTGTCGTAAATGACGCTTGTGCCAGGGGCTGTTGTGGCGAGGGCGACTGCTCGCTCGCCACACGCCGTACCCAGTGTGTTTACTTGCGGGCTTTGAGGATCACGAACTTGGGGGTTGCCGCCACCTGATCCACGCCGCGGAACAGTCGCGCCAGCTTGCTGTGATACCCCAGGTGGCGGTTGCCGACGATATACAGCGCGCCGCCTACTACCAGGGCTTCCCGGGCTTGCTGGAACATCCGCCAGGCGAGGAAATCGCCGACCACCTGCTGCTGGTGGAAGGGCGGGTTGCACAGCACCACATCCAGGGACTGTGCTTCCTGGCCAGCCAGGCCATCACCGGCGCGCATTTCTGCTGGCCGTTCACCGAGCACCGCCTGCCAGTTTTCCCGGGCCGATTGCACCGCCATGAAGGACTCGTCCACCAGGGTGTAGTGGGCTTGCGGGTTGTCCAGGGCGCTGGCAATGGCCAGCACGCCGTTGCCGCAGCCCAGGTCCGCGACCCGGGCATTGCCGAGGTTTTTTGGCAGGTGCGGGAGGAAGGCGCGTGTGCCGATGTCCAGGCCTTCACGGCAGAACACGTTGGCATGGTTGAGTAGCTCGATGGCCGGTTGATCCAGGCGATAGCGGGTCGGGTAGGGCGACACGGCGGGCTGCTTGTGTTCCGGGGTGGCAATCAGCAAGCGGGCCTTCTTCACTGCCAGGGAAGCTTGTACCGGGCCGATATAGCGCTCCAGCAAATCCCCGGCGGCGCGAGGCAGGTGCTTGACCATGGCGGCCGCCACCACTTGGGCGCCGGGGGCCAGTTGTCCTTGCAGGCGGATCAACTGCTCCTCCAGCAGGGCCAGGGTCTTGGGCACGCGGATCAGCACCTGGTCGAATGGCCCGCTCAAGGTTTCACTGGCGGGCACCATGCGAATGGCGTCAAAGGGCAGGCCGTTGCGCACCAGGTTCTTTTCCAGGGCCAGGGCGCCGAGGTAGGAGTCGCCGCTGCTACTGACCTGGACCTTACCCAGCAGGCTGGCGGCCAGTGCACCGAAGCTGTCGTTGAGCACCAGCACCCGGGTGTCGCTGCCCGGGTGTTGTTCGGCCAGGTGATTGAGCAGGTACTCATCCGCTGCGTCGAAGGCTTGCAGCGGCTCGTTCTGCTGTTCGGGCTGGCGGATCAGGTCGAGCTGGGCGAAGGGGCTTGCAAGCAGGGGCATGGGGCGGACTCTAGGTAATCGGTGAATGTCCTGTCGGCGAGGATCTGCAGCGGACAGGAACCTTCGAGCAGAAGCGGCGCAGGCTGCAGGATGGCTGTTCAAAGTGGGGGTAAATGGTACGTTTTTTTGCTGCTGATTGCCCGCGATCTATGTCACTACAAACCGCCGGTGTTTCTGTTCGGCGCTTTGCGGGACACTAGAGCATCGCTTTTGTGGAGTCCGTCATGACTGCCAGTGAAGAAAAGTACACCCGTCAGACCCTGCTCGATGTCCAGCCACTGACTTCAAGCCTGTTCACCTTGCGTACCACCCGGGATGCAGGCTTCCGCTTTCGTGCCGGGCAGTTCGCCCGTCTCGGCGTGACCAAGGCCGACGGCAGCACCGTGTGGCGCGCCTATTCCATGGTGTCGTCGCCGTTCGATGAGTATCTCGAGTTCTTTTCGATTGTCGTGCCCGGTGGCGAGTTCACCAGCGAACTGAGCCGCCTGGAAGTGGGGGACAGCCTGCTGGTGGATCGCCAGGCGTTTGGCTATCTGACCCTGGACCGCTTTGTCGACGGTCGTGATCTCTGGCTGTTATCCACAGGCACGGGTATTGCGCCGTTCCTGTCGATCCTCCAGGACTTTGAAGTGTGGGAGAAATTCGAGCGGATCATCCTGGTCTATAGCGTGCGTGAGGCCAAGGAGCTGGCTTACCAGCAACTGCTCGCCGAACTGCCCCAGCGTGAATACCTGGCGGAAGTTGCGCACAAGTTGCAGTTCATCAGCACCGTGACCCGGGAACAGCATCCGGGCAGCCTCAACGGGCGCATCACCGAGCTGATCGAGAACGGCCAGTTGGAGCGCGCCGCCGGCGTCGAGCTGACACCCGAGCACTCGCGGGTGATGCTCTGCGGCAACCCGCAGATGATCGACGATACCCGTGCCCTGCTCAAAGCGCGGGACATGCACCTGAGCCTGACCCGGCGACCGGGACAGGTGGCGGTGGAGAATTACTGGTAACGAAAACGGCGCCTCAGGGGCGCCGTTGTCTTGTCGCGAAAGCAGTGTTCAAGGCTTGTTGTTCTGGGCCTTGAGCAGGTCGCGGATCTCGCCCAGCAACTCTTCTTCTTTAGTCGGTACCGGTGGCACGGTAGGGGCCACGGCCTCTTCGCGCTTCAGGCGGTTGATGACCTTGATGCCCATGAAGATGGCGAAGGCGATGATGATGAAGTCGATGATGCTCTGGATGAATTTGCCATAGGCCAGTACCACCGCCGGCACATCGCCCGCAGCTGCCTTCAACGTGACCGCCAGATCCCCGAAGTTCACCCCACCAATCAGCAGGCCGATGGGTGGCATGACCACGTCACCGACAAAGGATGAAACGACCTTACCGAACGCGGCGCCGATGATAATACCGACGGCCATGTCGACCACATTACCTTTGACCGCGAAGGCCTTGAATTCACTTAGCACGCCCATAGGTTATTCCTTGTGGCTGATGAGGTTGGTGATGGCAGTGTAATTCAGCAAAATGCATTTTGCCGACACAACTTTTTACAGCTAGCGGGGTTATCGACCGACAAAGAGGCAAATAGTTTATTACAGTGCCATCAAATCGCGCGCGATATACCCCGCCTCCGACGCTATAACCAGTACATTCTGTCAATCAGACGGTTACAGCCTTACTATTTATCTTTCAAATAGTTAGCCACTAGCCTCTAGCAGGCGCATCGAGATGCGCCTTATATAACTAGAGGAATACAACATGACCGCTTCTCTTGGCCTCGGGAATTTTTCCCAACGACGCGTACTGGGTGTGCTTGCCGCCAGTATGTTTTCCCTTTCCGTACAGGCTGCAACGCTGACCCGCGATAATGGCGCGGCGGTGGGCGACAACCAGAACTCACAGACTGCGGGTGCCAGCGGGCCGGTGCTGCTGCAGGATGTGCAACTGATCCAGAAGCTCCAGCGTTTCGATCGTGAGCGCATTCCTGAGCGCGTGGTACACGCCCGCGGCACCGGCGCCCACGGTAACTTCACGGTCACCGACAACCTCAGCGACCTGACCCGCGCCAAGGTGTTCGCTGCCGGTGAAGTGACCCCGGTATTCGTGCGTTTCTCGGCGGTGGTGCACGGCAACCATTCCCCGGAAACCCTGCGCGACCCACGGGGTTTCGCCACCAAGTTCTATACCGCAGACGGTAACTGGGACCTGGTGGGCAACAACTTCCCGACCTTCTTCATTCGTGACGCCATCAAGTTCCCGGATATGGTGCACGCGTTCAAACCCGACCCGCGCACCAACCTCGATGATGACTCGCGGCGTTTCGATTTCTTCTCCCATGTTCCCGAAGCCACCCGTACTTTGACCGAGCTGTACTCCAACTCCGGTACTCCAGCCAGTTACCGGGAAATGGACGGTAATGGGGTGCATGCCTACAAGTTGATCAATGCCAAGGGCGAAGTGCATTACGTAAAGTTTCACTGGAAGAGTCTGCAAGGCCTGAAGAACCTCGACCCGAAACAGGTGGTCGAGGTACAGGGGCGTGATTACAGCCATATGACTAATGACTTGGTAAACCACATTAATAAAGGGGACTTTCCCAAGTGGGACTTGTATGTCCAGGTATTGAAACCCGAGGACTTGGCAAAGTTTGATTTCGACCCGCTGGATGCGACAAAGATCTGGCCGGATGTTGCCGAGCGCAAAGTCGGGCAGATGGTGTTGAACCGCAACCCGGCCAACGTTTTCCAGGAAACCGAGCAAGTCGCCATGGCGCCGTCCAACCTGGTGCCGGGGATCGAGCCGTCGGAAGATCGCCTGCTGCAAGGCCGAGTGTTCTCCTACGCCGATACCCAGATGTACCGCATTGGCGCCAACGCCTTGCAACTGCCGATCAACGCACCGAAGAACTCGGCGAACAACGGCAACCAGGATGGTGCCATGAATCTGGGGCACACCAGCACCGGGGTCAACTACCAGCCGAGCCGCCTGCTGCCCCGCGAAGAGCCGCAGAGCGCGCGTTACAGCCAGATGGCTGTGTCGGGTAGCACCCAGCAGGCAAAGATCCAGCGTGAGCAGAACTTCAAGCAGGCCGGCGATCTGTATCGCTCGCTCAGCAAGAAGGAGCGCCAGGACCTGATCGACAGCTTTGGCGGCTCGCTGGCCACCACCGATGATGAGAGCAAGCACATCGTGCTGTCGTTCCTTTATAAGGCCGACCCTGAATACGGCACTGGCGTGACCAAGGTGGCCAAGGGCGACATGGCCCGGGTCAAGGCTCTGGCGGCCAAACTCAACGACTGATGTTTCACCCCTTGTAGGAGCTGGCTTGCCGGCGAACACGGACACCGCGCGGTATCGGGCGGCCTCTTCGCCGGCAAGCCGGCTCCTACGCTTTCAAGACAGACGGAGGTGCGCCATGCGCCTGTTCATTGCGCTGCTGACCTTGGCCTGGGCCCTGGCTGCCCAGGCCCAGCCCGCCGACCCGGTGGCGGTCAAGGTCCAGCTGGAAAACTACTATTTCGATGCCGCCCGCCGTGGCGATGTGGAGATGCTCAACACCTTTATCGAGGCCGGTTATTCCCTCGATACCCAGGATGAAAAGGGTTATACCGCGCTGATCCTCGCCGCCTATCACGGCCAGGCTCCGGCGGTGGAGCGCCTGCTGGCCGCTGGGGCCAACGCCTGCGCCCAGGACAAACGCGGCAACACGGCCTTGATGGGGGCTATCTTCAAGGGCGAGGTGCAGATCGCCCGACGTCTGCTGGCGGCCGACTGCAGCCCCGACCAGCGCAATGGCGCCGGGCAGACGGCGGCCATGTACGCCGGCCTGTTCAAACGGGTCGAGTTGCTGGATGCCCTGGCGGCCAAAGGCGCTGACCTGAATGCGGAGGATCCCCTGGGCAACAGCGCCACGCGTCTGGCCAGCGGGCAAATACGCACTGCCGTGCAGCGCTGATCCGCTCTGTCTGAGCTATCATCGCGGTTTTTGTCGGGGGTTCAGATGGCCAAGGCCAAGCGCATGTACGGCTGCACCGAGTGCGGCTCTACCTTTCCCAAATGGGCCGGGCAATGCGGCGAGTGTGGGGCCTGGAACACCCTGACCGAGACCATGATCGAGAGCGGCGGTGCCGCGGCGCCTGCCGGGCGCACCGGCTGGACCGGACAGCAGGCACAGATCAAGACCCTGGCGGAAGTCAGCGTCGAGGAAATCCCACGTTTCTCCACCGCGTCCGGCGAGCTCGACCGGGTGCTGGGCGGCGGTTTGGTGGACGGCTCGGTAGTGCTGATTGGCGGTGATCCGGGGATCGGCAAGTCGACCATCCTGTTACAGACCCTGTGCAATATCGCCACACGCATGCCGGCGTTGTATGTCACCGGTGAGGAATCCCAGCAACAGGTGGCAATGCGTGCTCGACGCCTGGGCCTGCCCCAGGATCAACTGCGGGTGATGACCGAGACCTGTATCGAAACCATCATTGCCACGGCCCGGGCGGAAAAGCCCAAGGTCATGGTGATCGACTCCATCCAGACGATCTTCACCGAGCAATTGCAATCGGCACCGGGCGGCGTATCCCAGGTGCGCGAGAGCGCGGCCTTGCTGGTGCGCTACGCCAAGCAGAGCGGCACGGCGATCTTCCTGGTCGGCCATGTAACCAAGGAAGGCTCCTTGGCCGGGCCGCGGGTACTGGAACACATGGTCGATACGGTGCTGTATTTCGAAGGCGAGTCCGATGGCCGCCTGCGTTTGCTGCGGGCGGTGAAGAACCGTTTTGGCGCGGTCAACGAGTTGGGGGTGTTTGGCATGACCGACCGTGGACTGAAGGAGGTCTCCAACCCTTCGGCGATTTTCCTTACCCGTGCTCAGGAAGAGGTTCCGGGCAGTGTGGTCATGGCCACCTGGGAAGGCACGCGGCCGATGCTGGTGGAAGTCCAGGCGCTGGTGGATGACAGTCACCTGGCCAACCCGCGCCGGGTGACCCTGGGCCTGGACCAGAACCGCTTGGCGATGTTGCTGGCGGTGCTGCACCGCCACGGCGGGATTCCGACCCATGACCAGGACGTATTTCTCAACGTGGTGGGTGGGGTCAAGGTGCTGGAGACCGCCTCCGACCTGGCCTTGATGGCGGCGGTGATGTCGAGCCTGCGCAACCGTCCGTTGCCCCATGACTTGCTGGTGTTCGGTGAAGTGGGGCTGTCGGGTGAAGTGCGTCCGGTGCCTAGCGGTCAGGAACGTCTTAAAGAAGCGGCCAAGCACGGATTCAAACGGGCTATCGTGCCCAAGGGCAACGCTCCGAAAGAGTCGCCGCCGGGCTTGAAGATCATTGCCGTGACCCGTCTGGAACAGGCATTGGATGCACTTTTCGAATAATCAGAGCCGGGCTCTTGTGAAAGGAAGCAGATGATATGGGCAGGACAAGGTTGAATGGCTGGATGCTTGGCTTGAGTCTGTTGTGCGGCAGCGGGTTCGCCGTGGCGCAGCAGGCCGAGGTGCCTGAAGGGTATCGGATCGCGCAGCAGGTGCTGGTGGGAGACGGATCGGTGCTGGAAGTGCTGGAGGATCTGCGGATCACCCCTGAACTGCATGCCAGCAGCTGGGGCAATGGCCTGGACGCCGACAGTTTTGCCCCGTCCGAGGATGAGCGTCCGGTCGCGCCACTGGGCGCCCAGGCGCGCCTGGTGTCCGACAACGGCGAGGTGCTGGCGCAGAAGTCCCTGGGTTACCCGATGGCCACGGTGGAAAAAGCACCACTGAACGGCCTGCCGTCCCCGGCATTCTTCCTGACCATCGACCAGACCGCGCCCATGGGTAGCTACAGTGGTCCGGCCACCGAAGTGCTGATGCCGGAGCAGAGCCAGTTGGACCCGGTGTTGTGCCTGGAAGAGGGTGGGGAGAAGCTGCCGCTGGTGTTCGCCCAGACCGGCAAGGCCACCTGGCAGATCGTGCCATCCGTTAACGGCGGGACTGAAAGTATCCAGCAGGTCTCGTCGGCTTCGTCGGTGGAGAACGAAGAGTTCATCACTACCTATCGCACCTTCCGTTATGTCGACGGCCAATGGACTGCCGCCTCGCGGCAGCAGGCAGGTTACTGGGATACCGAAAGCGAGTTTCCCGAGCCAGCACTGTTTCCTTGAAAAGGCGGAGCTGATCAGATCTCGATCAGCGCCCCCAGCTCACGCTCCAGTTCCTCGGGATCTCCCAGGTTCAGCTCGATCAGCCTTCTGAGGTGTTCGATCGAGTCCAGGTCGATGTGCAGGCAGACGAATCCCAACTGGCCATGATCATCATGGGCCAGTCGCACATCCATGTGCACGTCGGCATCAGGACCCAGATGGATATCCGCTTCAAAGGCGCGCTCGGGATCTCCCAGCCAGGGATCGGGGCGCTCGATCAGCAAGCCCTTGAGGGACAGGTCCAGCAGTCGCACCGGCCAGCGGTGGGGGCCCTGGCTCAGTTCGGTCTTTGCATCGAAGGCGATGCGTTTGAAGCGTCGGCGGTTGGTGTATTGCTCGCTCATGGACAGGCCCTCTGAGTGGTGCACTGACTATAGACTCCGGTTTATGACTGTCGCTACAACCCGCACCGCACCTTGGGCGATAGTCGTCAGAACCCTTGCCGAGGCATCTGCAACTGAAAGTCCTGACCGAGGTTTCTCGCGTAAGGCGGTTCAGCTGAAAATGTTCCGAAAAAACCTGCTCATAAGCTAAAAGAAGGCTCTAGACCAACGTGGGGGTGGTCTTTGGTAGCAGTAGCGCTACACTCGCAGACGCGGTCTTTGTGTCCAACCTGGCTGGAATATAAAAATGAAAAACAATAATAGCCTGGCACGCCATATTCCCTGGCTGCTGCTGGCAATCGTAGGAGCGTGCGCCCTCGGCGTCGTTGCATTACGTCGCGGAGAAGCAATTAACGCCTTATGGATTGTGGTGGCTGCAGTGGCCATCTATCTGGTGGCGTACCGGTATTACAGTCTGTTCATCGCCAACAATGTGATGCAGCTGGACCCGCGTCGAGCCACCCCCGCCGTAGTCAACAATGATGGTCTGGACTATGTGCCGACCAACAAACATATTCTCTTCGGTCACCATTTCGCGGCCATTGCTGGTGCCGGCCCCCTGGTGGGCCCGGTCCTGGCGGCGCAGATGGGCTACCTGCCCGGAACCCTGTGGCTGATTGCCGGTGTGGTCCTGGCTGGTGCGGTTCAGGACTTCATGGTGCTGTTCCTTTCCACCCGGCGTAACGGCCGCTCCCTAGGCGACATGGTCCGTGAGGAAATGGGCCGTATCCCGGGGACCATTGCGCTGTTCGGCTGCTTCCTGATCATGATCATCATCCTCGCGGTGCTGGCGCTGATCGTGGTCAAGGCCCTGGCCGAGAGCCCGTGGGGCATCTTCACGGTGATGGCGACCATCCCGATCGCCGTGTTCATGGGCGTCTACATGCGTTACATCCGCCCGGGCCGGATCGGCGAGATCTCGCTGATCGGCGTGCTGCTGCTGCTCGGCTCCATCTGGCTGGGGGGCCAAATAGCGGCCGATCCGGTGTGGGGCAAGATGTTCACCTTTACCGGCATCCAGATCACCTGGATGTTGATCGGCTACGGTTTCGTCGCTGCGGTGCTGCCGGTGTGGTTGATCCTGGCCCCTCGCGACTACCTGTCGACCTTCCTCAAGATCGGTACCATCATCGCCCTGGCGATCGGCATCCTGATCACCATGCCCGAGCTGAAAATGCCGGCCCTGACCCAGTTCACCGACGGCACCGGCCCGGTGTGGAAGGGCGGCCTGTTCCCGTTCCTGTTCATCACCATTGCCTGCGGCGCGGTGTCCGGCTTCCATGCGCTGATCGCTTCGGGGACCACGCCCAAGCTGCTGGATAACGAAGCCAACGCTCGTTACATCGGTTACGGCGGCATGCTCATGGAGTCCTTCGTGGCGATCATGGCCATGGTTGCGGCCTCGGTAATTGAGCCCGGTGTGTACTTCGCGATGAACAGCCCGGCGGCAATTGTCGGCGCTGATGTGGTCTCTGTGGCCCAGACCGTCAGCAGCTGGGGCTTTATCATCAGCCCCGAGCAGTTGCAGGCGGTGGCCAGGGACATCGGTGAAAACACCATCCTGGCTCGTGCCGGCGGTGCGCCGACCCTGGCGGTGGGGATCGCGCAGATCCTTCACCATGTGCTGCCGGGCGAGAACACCATGGCGTTCTGGTACCACTTCGCAATCCTGTTCGAAGCGCTGTTCATCCTGACGGCGGTGGACGCCGGTACCCGTGCCGGGCGTTTCATGTTGCAGGATTTGCTGGGGTCTTTCGTTCCGGCGCTCAAACGCACCGAGTCCTGGACCGCCAACCTGATCGCCACTGCAGGCTGCGTGGCCATGTGGGGCTACCTGCTGTACCAGGGCGTGATCGATCCGCTGGGCGGTATCAATACCCTGTGGCCACTGTTCGGCATCTCCAACCAGATGCTCGCCGGTATCGCCCTGATGCTTGGCACCGTGGTCCTGATCAAGATGAAGCGTCACCGCTACATCTGGGTCACTCTGTTGCCAGCTGTCTGGCTGCTGATCTGCACCACCACCGCGGGCTTCATCAAGCTGTTCGATGCCAACCCGGCGATCGGCTTCCTGTCGCTGGCGAAGAAATACAGCGATGCTTTGGCCAGTGGCCAGATCCTCGCTCCGGCCAAGGACATCACGCAGATGCAGCACGTGATCTTCAATGCCTACACCAACGCGACCCTGACGGCATTGTTCCTGCTGGTGGTGTTCAGCATCCTGTTCTACGCGCTCAAGGTCGGTATCGCGGCCTGGGGCAGCAAGGAGCGTACGGATAAAGAGTCGCCCTATCAGGCTTTGCCGGACGCGTAACTGAGGATTGCAAATATGTTCAATGACCTGAGTCGCCTCGGTAAGTACCTCGGTCAGGCCGCGCGCTTGATGGTCGGCATGCCCGACTACGACAACTACGTCGAGCATATGCAAACCAAGCACCCGGACAAGCCGGTGATGTCGTACGAGGCGTTCTTCCGTGAACGCCAGGAAGCTCGGTACGGCGGCAAGGGCGGTCCGAAGTGCTGTTGAAGCACTGCGTTTAAGCCACACCCATGTAGGAGCCGGCTGGCCGGCGATAGCGATCTCATCGACGCCATCGCCGGCCAGCCGGCTCCTACGTTTTTATGCGTGGGAGATCCTGTTTTGCAAAGTCCTATTCCCGTCACCGTGCTCAGTGGTTTTCTTGGTGCCGGAAAGACCACCTTGCTGCGCTACCTGCTCAAGGCCGAACACGGCTTGAAGATTGCCGTGATCGAAAACGAATTCAGCGATGCCGCTATCGACACCCAGTTGCTGGGCGACGAGCCGGTCCAGGTCATGACCCTGTCCAATGGTTGCGTCTGCTGCACCATCCACACTGATCTGACCAAGGCCCTGTACCTGCTGCTGGAGCGCCTGGACAGCGGTGAGATCGCCTTCGACCGGTTAGTGATCGAGTGCACCGGGCTGGCGGATCCGGCGCCAGTGGCGCAGACCTTCTTCATCGATGAGGAACTGCGTGAGCGCTATATCCTCGATGGCATCATCACGTTGGTGGACGCCAAGCACGCCGAGTTCCACCTGACCCAGACCATCGCCCAGGCGCAGATCGGCTTTGCCGACCGCCTGCTGGTGAGCAAGCGTGACCTGGTGGATGACGCCGCGTTCGATGCCCTCAGCCAGCGCCTTACGCGGATCAATCGCCGGGCCCCGATCCACGTGGTCGAGCACGGCCAGATCGACCTGGCGCAGATGCTGGATGTCCGGGGATTCAACCTCAATGCCGACCTGGGCGGCGGTATCAGCCTGCGGCCGGTGAACACTGCGCCGTCGCTGGATCGGATTTCCAGCCTGGTGCTGCGTACTGGGCAGGCACTGGACTTGGATCGTCTCAGCGGGTTCATGAATGAACTGCTGGAGGACCATGGCAAGCAATTGCTGCGCTACAAGGGCGTGTTGAACATCATCGACGAACCCCGGCGGATGGTGTTCCAGGGCGTGCTCAAGTTGTATGGCTTCGATTGGGATACCGAGTGGGCCGAGGGTGAGGCGCGGGAAAGCGTGATGGTGTTCATTGCCGACGATTTGCCGGAGCAGAAGATCCGCCAGGGCTTTGAGCGGATGCTGGCCGGCTGAGGCTGTCGTCAGCCGGCGGAGCTCCACCCTTCCTAGAGGTTGCCTAGCAGTCGCTGCTCCAGGTGTTCGAGGTGCCGGTTCATCAGGGCCTCGGCCGCTGCCGCATCGGCATCCTGCAGTGCATCGATAATGGCTGAGTGTTCTTGCCAGGCGCAGTAGTTGCGAGCCTGGCCTTCGATCTGGGCAATCGCCAGGGAGGTCAGCGGCACCAGGCTGCCGAGGAAGTGTGCCAGTGGCCCGTTGCCGGCGATGTGCGCCAGTTGCAGGTGGAACTCCCCGGAAAGCCGGATTGCCGTGCCGCGCTGGTTGCGCTCGATGGCTTCGCGTTCCTGGGCGATCAACTGTCGTAGGGGCTGCAGCTGGCGTCGGGGTTGCTGGCAGGCCAGGCGCACCAGGGTGATTTCCGTCAGGCGTCGGGCATGCAGGATCTGCCGGGTCTGTTCCAGGTCCGGGGCGGCGACCTGGGGCCGGTGATTGGGCCGCAGGATGATCACCTGCTGGTGCGACAGGCGCGCCAGCACCTGGCGGATGATGCTGCGGCTGACGCCAAAGGCCTGGCCCAGGCTGTCCTCGGTGAAGCGGCTGCCGGGGGCGATGCGTTGTTCGAGAATGGCGTCGAAAATCTGCGGGTAGACATCGTCCACCAGCAGCGTTTTCTCGCCGCACTGGCGCCGCGGCAGGCTGGCTACCAGGGTGAAGGGATTATTTTTCAGGGCGTAGCTGACCATGGCCTGTCTCCAGTCCAGTTGCTGACACAGGGGGAGATTACGAGGCGTTCGAGCCTAGGTGATCGTCCGGAATATTCAGTTCGATGCCCATGCGCAGGCCTTCCTGGAGAATGTGCCGGCGCATCTCGGCGCTGGCTAGGGCACTGTTCTTGTTGCGGATCGCCCGCACCACGGCTTCATTTTCCTCCAGGCGCTCGGCCAGGTGCTGCGGCGAATTGCGCAGGATCTGCGCACTTTGCTTGAGGGCATTGCTGGTCTGTTGCACCACGTTCTGGAAGATCGGGTTGGAGGTCAGGGTGAACAGCTCCTCGTGGAAGGCAACATAGGCGTTGACCCCGGCTTCGCTGTCATTGGCCTCCAGGGCCTCACGCATGTCCATCAAGGTCAGGCGCAGTTGGCCAACCTCCTTGCTGCTGATGGATTGCGCCACCAGCCCGACGATGAACGGCTCCAGGGTATAGCGCAGTTGCAGCACGTCTTCGAGGCTGGCGCCGGCCACTGCGCTGTCGGCGTTCTGGGCTTCGCCCAGGGGCGCGTCCAGCACCACCACGCCTTTGCCGGGCATCGAGCGCACCAGGCCCAGGGTTTCCAGGACAATCACTGCTTCGCGCAGGCTCGGGCGGCTGATGCCCAGTTGCTCGGCCAATTCACGTTGCCCTGGCAGCATGTCGCCGGAGCGCCACTGGCCTCGGGCCAGGGCGGCCCGGAGCTTTTCTACCACTGAATTCACAACCGTTGACGAGCTGATCACTGTTGACTCCATGAGCTATCGATAGCGCGATGTTCCCGCGCTGATTGTTGTGCCTGCCTGCGGCTGGCACAAGGTCGGATCAAAATTCCTGCTGGTGGGCGCCAGCAATCGGTTTTCGTGCCTGGAAGGTATAACCCTGCTGCCCGCTCAGGACCTTATTGGCGCGTTGTACGTCGATGTCCTTTTCCCAGCGGGCGATGGCCACGGTGGCCACGCAGTTGCCGATCAGGTTGGTCAGCGCGCGACCGATACCCATGAACCAGTCCACTGCCAGCACCAGCACCAGGCCCACCACCGGAATCGCCGGAATCGCGGTCAGGGTCGCCGCCAGAATCACCAGGGCCGAACCGGGAATACCGTGGGCGCCTTTGGAGGTGATCAGCGACACCAGGAGGATGGTCAGCAGGTCCGAGATGGACAAGGGCGTGCCGGTGGCGTTGGCGATGAACACGATGGCCAGGGTCAGGTAGATGGAGAAACCGTCCAGGTTGAACGAGTAACCGGTGGGAATCACCAGGCCCACGGTGGAGCTGCCAATCCCCAGGTGCTCCAGCTTGCGCATGATCTGCGGCAGGACCACGTCGGAGGAGGCGGTACCGAGGACGATCAGCAATTCTTCCCGCAGGTATTTGATGAAGGGCAGCATGCGCAGGCCCGATAGGCGCATCACCAGCCCGAGGACCACTGCGACAAAGGCGAAGCAGGTCAGGTAGAACAGGCCCACCAAACTGCCCAGGTGCTGCAGCGAGTCCAGGCCGTATTTGCTGGTGGTGAAGGCGATGGCGCCAAACACGCCGATGGGCGCCAGGCGCACGATCATGCCCATGATGCGGAAAATCACGTGGCTCAGCTCATTGATCAGCCGGGAGATACCGGAAGCGGCTTCGCCCACCAGGTTCAAGGCGCTACCGAACAGCACCGAGAACAGCAGCACCTGGAGGATATTGTTTTCAGCAAAGGCGCCGATTACCGAGGTCGGAATCAGGTCCATGAGGAACTGGGTGGTGGTGTGCATGTGCTGGCTGCGCTGGGCGATATCGCTCATGTCCGCAGGGGACAGCTGCTCCAGGTGGATGTTGGCGCCGCTGCCGATACCGGTGCTGAAGGCCATGATCAGGCCGATCACCAGGGCAATGGTGGTGAGTACTTCAAAGTAGATCACTGACTTGAGGCCGATGCGGCCGACCTTCTTCAGGTCACCAGCGCCGGAGATGCCGCTGACCACGACGCAGAACACGATCAGGCCGATCAGCATCTTGATCAGCTTGATGAAGCCATCGCCCAGTGGTTTGAGTTGTGAAGAGTATTCGGGGAGGGTGAGTCCGCAGACGATGCCGAGCATCAATCCGAGCACAACCTGGAGGAAAATCGAACGCGAGCACCATCTGAGCATGGGGAGAATCCTGGTCGGTGTCCTGTCTGCCGTGCGCTATCTAGGCGCAGCGGATGGAGGACTTAATTATTGTGGTCTTACCGGTATGTCCAGTGCAGGCGCAGTCTACGCTCGGGTTTTATGGGTTTACAAGAGGGGTGTCGCAAATTTGCATGACCGGTCTTACCAGTTGGAATCCTCTGGTCAGTCATGACCTGCGAAAAACAGGTGGGTGTGGTCGGGGGGGATTTTGCAGGCGTAAAAAAGCCCGGCGCAGGGCCGGGCTTCTCGTACTGCGATCTGCGGGCTGATTAAGCGCCGTACACCGGCAGCTTCTTGCAGATGGCTTTGACTTTCTCGCGAACCGCGTCGATGACCGACTGGTTGTTCAGATCAGCCAGGATGTCGCAGATCCAGCCAGCCAGCTCTTTGCACTCGGCCTCTTTGAAGCCGCGAGTGGTCACGGCTGGAGTGCCGAAGCGCAGGCCGGAGGTGACGAACGGGGAGCGTGGGTCGTTTGGTACCGAGTTCTTGTTCACGGTGATGAAGGCGGCGCCCAGAGCGGCGTCGGCGTCTTTACCGGAAATGTCCTGCTTGATCAGCGAGAGCAGGAACAGGTGGTTTTCAGTACCGCCGGAAACCACGTCAAAACCGCGCTCGATGAACACGCCGGCCATGGCCTTGGCGTTCTTCAGCACTTGCTGCTGGTAGGTCTTGAACTCAGGCTGCAGGGCTTCCTTGAAGCAGATCGCCTTGGCCGCGATCACGTGCTCCAGTGGGCCGCCCTGGGCGCCCGGGAATACTGCGGAGTTGAGTTTCTTCTCGATGTCGGCGTTGGCGCGAGCCAGGATCAGGCCGCCACGTGGACCGCGCAGGGTCTTGTGGGTGGTGGTGGTCACCACGTCAGCGAATGGCACCGGGTTCGGATAGATGCCTGCGGCAACCAGACCGGCCACGTGGGCCATGTCGACGAACAGGTAGGCGCCGACTTTGTCAGCGATTTCGCGGAAGCGCGGGAAGTCGAGGATCTGCGAGTAGGCAGAGAAACCGGCCACGATCATTTTCGGCTTGTGCTCGACTGCCAGGCGCTCGACTTCGTCGTAGTCGATCAGGCCGTTAGCGTCGATGCCGTATTGAACGGCGTTGTACAGCTTGCCGGAGGACGAAACGCTGGCGCCGTGGGTCAGGTGACCGCCGTGGGCCAGGCTCATGCCCAGGATGGTGTCGCCGCCTTGCAGCAGGGCCAGGTACACGGCGCTGTTGGCTTGGGAGCCGGCGTGCGGCTGGACGTTGGCGTAATCGGCGCCGAACAGTTCCTTGGCGCGATCGATGGCCAGCTGTTCAACCACGTCGACGTATTCGCAGCCGCCGTAGTAGCGCTTGCCTGGGTAACCTTCGGCGTATTTGTTGGTCAACACCGAGCCTTGAGCTTCCATCACCGCTGGGCTGGTGTAGTTTTCCGAAGCGATCAGCTCAATGTGCTCTTCCTGACGCTGAGCTTCTTGCTCCATGGCGGCAAAGAGATCTGCGTCGTACTTGGCAATAGTCAAATCACGGCTGAACATGGCGGTCCTCAAGGATCGGGGGCAGAAAAGGGAGGCATTCTACCCCAATGGGTTTTAGATGGCATATGAAAGGACATCATGTCGCAGACAAGTGGCCTTCACGTCACGGCTTAGCTCCCGTAGGAGCTGGCTTGCCAGCGAAGAGGCCCCTGAGAGCGCCTTCGCCGGCAAGCCGGCTCATACAGAGGGTCGGGGTCAATCGAACATGAACAGGGCGTCGTTGCTGAACTGCGCCTCGAAGCGGTTGGCCGGCATCGGCCGGCCGAACAGGTAGCCCTGGACTTCGTCGCAGCCATGCTCACGGAGGAAATCCAATTGCTCGTGGGTTTCCACGCCCTCGGCGATCACCGCCAGGTTCAGGCTGTGGGCCATGGCGATGATGGCGCGGGCGATCTGCGCATCCTGTTCGCCGGACGGCAGGCCGTCGACGAAGGTACGGTCGATCTTCAGCACGTCGATGGGGAACTGCTTGAGGTAGTTCAGTGATGAGTAACCGGTGCCGAAGTCGTCCACCGCGATGCTCAGGCCGAGGTTCTTCAGGCCGTCGAGGATCTGCATGGCTTCGCTGACTTCGCGCATCAGGATACTTTCGGTCAGTTCCAGTTCCAGGCACGCCGGCGGCAGGCCGGTGTCCTTGAGGATGGTGGCGATACGCGTGCCCAACTGGCCATCGGAGAACTGCCGGGCCGAGATGTTCACCGAGACCTTCGGCACCCGCACCTTGGCTTGATGCCAGGCCTTGAGTTGACGGCAGGCTTCACTGATTACCCAGTCGCCCACATCCACCACCAGGCCCAGCTCTTCCAGTACCGGAATGAAGTCCCCCGGCGGCACCAGCCCGCGTCGTGGATGGCGCCAGCGCAGCAGCGCCTCGGCACCGGTCAGGCGTTTGCCGTCACCGCTGAATTGCGGTTGGTAATACAGCACGAATTCTTCCTGCTCCAGGGCGTGGCGCAGGTCGCTTTCCAGCTCCAGACGTTCCAGGGCGCTGGCGTTCATGTCCGCCTGGTAGAACTGGAAGTTGTTCTTGCCGCGCTCCTTGGCGTGGTACATCGCGGTGTCGGCGTTCTTCATCAACTGGCTCAGTTCATTGCCGTCCTGAGGGCTCAGGGCAATGCCGATGCTGGCGGTGACGAAGAACTCCCGACCTTCCAGGACAAAGGGTCTGACCAGGCTGGCAAGGATCTGCTCGGCCACATTAATCGCCCGGTTCAGAGCCATTTCCCGGCTGGATCGGGGTTGCAGGAGCAGGGTGAATTCGTCGCCGCCCATGCGCGCCACGGTGTCGTCATTGTCGACGCAGCCCAGCAGGCGGGTGGCCATTTCCTTGAGCATGCGGTCGCCGGCGGCGTGGCCCAGGGAATCGTTGATCGGTTTGAAACGGTCCAGATCGAGGAACATCAGCACTACCCAGGACTTTTGTCGCTCCGCTGATTGCAAGGCCGTGTGCAGGCGGTCCTGGAACAGTGTGCGGTTGGGCAGGTGAGTCAGGGCGTCGTAGTAGGCCAGGCGATGAATCCGCTGTTCGCTGGCCTTGCGCTCGCTGATGTCACTGAAGAAACACACGTAACTGGCCAGGTCGCCTTCATCGTCGAGCACTGCCGTGATCCCGACCCAGGCCGGGTAGTGCTCGCCATTGCGCCGTTTGAGCCAGACTTCGCCTTCCCAGGTACTGTGCTGGTTCAACTGTTTGAGCACGTAGCGCAGATGGGCTTCCTGCTGGTCGTCGACGGTGAGCATATTCGGCAGTTGGTCGAGCACTTGGGACACGGCGTAGCCGCTGACCCGGCTGAAGGCTTCGTTGGCCTGGACGATGTAGCCGGCGGGGTCGGTGATCAGGATGGCCGAGGTCGAGTGTTCGAATACCGTGGCCGCCATGCGCAGGTCTTTTTCCGCCCGGCGTTGCTGGCTGATGTCGCGCCCAACCCCGAGCACGCCTTCGAATACGCCATGCTCGTCCCAGACCAGCACCAGGCGCAATTCGATGGGGATCTTGCGGCCGTCGGCCCGCAGGCAGTCGAACAGGAACAGTTGGGTCTGCACCTGGCTGCGCAGTTGCGCCAGCTGTTCGGGTTTGTCCAGGGCCTTGCTGACCCGATCCATCAGGGCATAGATGCCACTCAATTGCTGCGGGTTGGCAATGGTCGACTGCCAGCCATTCTGGAAGATCCACTCCACGTCGTAGCCCAGCACCGCGTGTACCGAAGGGCTGACGTAGTTCAGCGAGAGTTTGCTGTCGGTGGAGAAAATCACATCGCTGATGCTTTCAGCCAGCATGCGGTAGCGCTGCTCGCTGTCACGCAGGGATTCGCTGGCTTCGATCTGGTCGGTGATGTCCTTGGCCACGCCGATGATCCGTGTCACCTGGTCGTAGCGATCTCGGGCCAGGGCTTGCTCACGGATCTCGAAGCGCCGCCAATCGCCGCTGCGGTGGCGAAAGCGCAACTGGCACTGCAGGAGTTGGGCGTAGGCCGTGTGTCGTTGTTCCTGGCGCAGGCGGTGATAGAGGTCGGCGTCTTCCGGATGCAGGAGAATTTCCCAGAAGTACTCGCCCATCTGGTGCAGTTCGGTCTTGTTGTAGCCGAGGGTCTGGCCCAGGTGGTGGTTGCTGAAGATCATCCGCTGGCTGATCACGTCCTGAACGTACAGGTGATCGGGTACGGTACGCACCACATCCGACCAGAAGCCCTCGCGCTCCAGCAGCGACAGTTCGATCAGCTTGCGGCTGGTGATATCGCTGATACTGAGGATGACCGCGTTGTAGTCCTGGGTCCGCTCCGGCAGGCGCAATACGAGCCACAGATGCTGGTCGTTGCCGTGGGCGTCACTGAGCTTGATCTCCAGCTCCAGCTGTTTCTGCTGGTTGATCACGGTCTCCAGCAACTGGCTGCCGATGGAGCTGCCGTTTTTTGGACAGCCGTCGATCAGTAACTGCCAGGCCTGCTCGCTGGACTCGACATTGAGCAGGCGCAAGGCAACCTGGTTGACCTCGGTGATGCGCAATTCCTGCAGCAGTTGTTGCCGCTGTTCCGGGTGGCTGTTCTGCCAGTGTTTGAGTTGGTCGCTGGTGTGCAAGTGGTGCTTTTCAAGGAACCCCGGAAGCCCGGAGATATCCAGTACGCACAGGGCCACGCCAGTGCCCTCGAAAATATCCTGATAGCGGCGCCGACCTTCGTGCAGTTGGCGCTGGCGCCGGCGCATGCCTAGCAGGGCAATCACCGGTAGCAGGGAGAAGGCCAGGCCCAGCAGGCACTTGCCAATAAAGGCCGGCAGCAGTTCTTCGATCACCGCGCGCTGGTCAAACAGGCCACGCAGTTGCCAGTCGCTGTTGCTCAGGGGAGCCAGCAGGATGCTGCTGGCCATTTCGTCGGGGGCGAGCATGCCCGGAGTCGGGCTGCTGCGGTCATCGCGTTTGATTACCTGGTGGGTCAGGCGGTTTTCGATTGCCCAGGTGGGTTTGAAGCCTTCTTCACTCTGCCGGACCAGGGTCTGGAGGAAGCTGGGCGCTATGCGCAGGATCCAGTAGCTGCGGGTCGAACCGCTGGTTTGATGCAGCAGCACATACACCACTGAGCCGTCAGCAGCATTGCTGTAGTAATAACGTTGCGAGTGACTGCGTTGCACTAGCTCAGCCAGCCAGAGCGCGTCCTGGCTGTTGGTAGCGCTGTCGCTGAGGATCTGTCCCTGGGAATCCAGCAGGGCGAAGCTGCGTACATCGGGTAGCGAGCGCCGGAGTTTCTGCAGCAGTTGCTGCTGTTGCTGGCTATCTTCGGGGGCTGCGACGATCGGCAGCAGATTGAGGGCGATCTGCGCATTGAGCGCCAGGTTCAGGCTCAAGTGGTCGGCCAGGTCGGCGCTATAGTCGATGGCGTGCTGATGCTGGTCCTTGCGGGTCTGCTGCAGTTGATCCAGCAGCTGCCAGAACAACAGGGCCAGGAGCAGCAGCACCAGCGTCGCCAGTGCTCCCTTGAGTGTGCCCCGCAAAGGATAAGCCAACGCAGAGGCATTGACGCGCGCGGGCTGTGGCGAAGAGACATTGGGCAAGCTGTGATCCTGCGGTTTGGCTGGGCTGGCGCGACGTGCACTATAAGCCGGACGCCCGAAGGGCGGCTAGCATGCCTGGAGTTGTGGCAAAGTGCCAGGCCTGCTTGGCTGGACCTGGATCGTGCATTGAGGTAGTTTTGCCGGTTACGCGGGAGCGTTCCAGCTCCAGACAATCAGGCTTTTTCCGCCCGCCGGTATTGATCATGGTCAATGTCGGCGCAGCGCATGGCCTGGCACGGGCCTCGCCCGTTCTATTCATCAGTCACTGACGCTAGGTTCACCATGGCTCAATACGTCTTCACCATGCATCGGCTGGGCAAAGTTGTTCCGCCGAAGCGGGAAATCCTGAAAAATATCTCCCTGTCATTCTTTCCCGGCGCCAAGATCGGCGTATTGGGCCTCAACGGTTCGGGTAAGTCCACGCTGCTGAAAATCATGGCAGGCGTCGACACCGAATTCGAAGGCGAAGCCCGTCCGATGCCGGATCTGAACATCGGCTATCTGCCCCAGGAGCCGCAGTTGGATCCGACCAAGACCGTGCGTGAAGTGGTCGAGGAAGCGGTCAGCGTGATCAAGGACGCCCAAGCGCGCCTGGACGAGGTCTACGCGGCCTACGCCGAGCCGGATGCCGACTTCGACAAGCTGGCGGCCGAGCAGGCCAAGCTGGAAGCGATTCTGCAAGCCAGCGATGGTCATAATCTGGAGCGTCAGCTGGAAGTCGCTGCCGATGCGCTGCGTCTGCCGGCCTGGGACGCCAAGGTCGAATTCCTGTCCGGTGGTGAAAAGCGTCGTGTGGCCCTGTGCCGCCTGCTGCTGTCCGCCCCCGACATGCTGCTGCTCGACGAACCAACCAACCACTTGGACGCCGACTCCGTCGCTTGGCTGGAGCACTTCCTGCACGACTTCCCGGGCACTGTGGTTGCGATCACGCACGACCGTTACTTCCTGGACAACGTTGCTGGCTGGATTCTCGAACTCGACCGCGGCGCCGGTATTCCTTACGAGGGCAACTACTCGGGTTGGCTGGAAGCCAAGTCCGATCGTCTGGCTGCCGAGTCCAAGCAGCAGTCGGCCCACGAAAAAGCCATGAAGGAAGAACTGGAGTGGGTGCGCAAAGGCGCCAAGGCCCGCCAGTCGAAGTCCAAGGCTCGTCTGCAACGCTTCGAAGAAATGCAATCGCAGGAATTCCAGAAGCGCAGCGAAACCAACGAGATCTACATCCCGGCTGGTCCGCGCCTGGGTGACAAGGTCATCGAGTTCAAGAACGTCACCAAGGGCTACGGCGATCGCGTATTGATCGACAACCTGTCGTTCTCCATGCCTAAAGGCGCCATCGTTGGCGTGATCGGCGGTAACGGTGCCGGTAAGTCGACCCTGTTCCGCATGCTGATGGGCAAGGAAACACCGGACTCCGGCACCATCGAAGTCGGCGAAACCGTGCAGCTAGCCTGTGTGGATCAGAGCCGCGAAGACCTGGACGGCAGCAAGACCGTGTTCCAGCAGATCTCCGACGGTTCCGACCAGATCCGTATCGGTAACTACGAGATCCCGTCGCGCACTTACGTTGGTCGTTTCAACTTCAAGGGCGGCGACCAGCAGAAGTTCGTCAAGGACCTGTCCGGTGGTGAGCGCGGTCGTCTGCACTTGGCCCTGACCCTGAAAGAGGGCGGCAACGTCCTGCTGCTCGACGAACCGTCCAACGACCTCGACGTTGAAACCCTGCGTTCCCTGGAAGAAGCCCTGCTGGACTTCCCGGGCGCTGCCATTGTGATCTCTCACGATCGGTGGTTCCTGGACCGGGTGGCCACTCACATCCTGGCGTACGAAGATGACTCCCAAGCGGTGTTCTTCGAAGGCAACTACACCGAGTACGAAGCCGATCGCAAGAAGCGCCTGGGCGAAGCCGCGGCACAACCGCATCGTGTGCGTCACAAGAAGCTGGCCTGATCGGGTCGCTGCTTGAAAAGAACGGAGCCTTCGGGCTCCGTTTTTTATGCCCGGTACAACAGTTTCCGATCTATTCTCCATGGGTTGTTGGCGTACAAAGTGGGTGCAAATCCGTCAATTTTTGTCACCAATTCGGTGCGTAAAAAACCTGAAAAACCAGCGTATTTATATTTATTGCACCATTTAAATTCAGAACTGCGACATTTTGCGCTGTCGCGGTGCGGACTGAGTTGATAAAGTCCCGGGCAAATCTCCCCTTAACGACAATAAATTTGCCGAGACTTCCCATGATCGAATCCGTCGAAGACTTCCTCGCCCGCCTGAAAAAGCGCGACCCGGACCAGCCTGAGTTTCACCAGGCAGTGGAAGAGGTGCTGCGTAGCCTCTGGCCCTTTCTCGAAGCCAATCCGCACTATCTGAGCTCCGGCATTCTCGAGCGCATTTGTGAGCCGGAACGCACCGTGGTGTTTCGCGTTTCCTGGGTCGACGATCAGGGCAAGGTCCGGGTCAATCGTGGCTTCCGCATCCAGATGAACAGCGCCATTGGTCCCTACAAGGGCGGCCTGCGCTTCCATCCATCGGTCAACATGGGGGTGCTGAAATTCCTCGCCTTCGAGCAGACGTTCAAGAACTCCCTGACCTCCCTGCCCATGGGCGGCGGCAAAGGCGGCTCTGACTTCAACCCCAAAGGTAAGAGCGACGCCGAAGTCATGCGCTTCTGCCAGGCTTTCATGACCGAGCTGTATCGCCATATTGGTGCCGATGTGGACGTTCCGGCGGGTGATATCGGCGTCGGTGCCCGGGAGATCGGTTTCCTTTTCGGCCAATACAAACGCCTGAGCAACCAGTTCACGTCGGTGCTGACCGGCAAGGGCATGAGCTATGGCGGCAGCCTGATTCGTCCGGAAGCCACAGGTTTTGGCTGTGTGTACTTCGCTGAGGAAATGCTTAAGCGTCGCGGTGATCGTGTCGAAGGCAAGCGCGTGGCGATTTCCGGTTCCGGCAATGTGGCGCAGTACGCGGCTCGCAAGGTCATGGATCTGGGAGGCAAGGTGATTTCCTTGTCGGACTCCGAAGGCACCCTGTACTGCGAGTCTGGCCTGAGCGAAGAGCAGTGGCTGGCGGTACTGGAGTTGAAAAACATCACGCGTGGGCGCATCAGCGAACTGGCGAGTCGCTTCGGCCTGGAGTTCCGCGCCGGCAAGACGCCGTGGGACCTGGTCTGCGACATTGCGCTGCCTTGTGCCACGCAGAACGAGCTGGACGCCGCCGCCGCCCATACCTTGTTGCGCAATGGTTGTACCTGTGTCGCCGAAGGCGCCAACATGCCTACCACCCTGGAGGCTGTGGATATCTTTATCGACGCGGGCATCCTGTTCGCCCCGGGCAAGGCGTCCAACGCTGGCGGCGTGGCCGTGAGTGGGCTGGAGATGTCGCAGAACGCCATGCGCTTGCTGTGGACCGCCGGTGAGGTGGACAGCAAGCTGCACAACATCATGCAGTCGATCCACCATGCATGCGTGCACTACGGTGAAGAGAATGGCCGGATCAACTACGTCAAGGGCGCGAACATCGCCGGTTTTGTCAAAGTTGCCGATGCCATGCTCGCCCAAGGCGTGGTTTGAGTTGCCTCAGGCCGGTTCGATGCGGATGATTTCGATCACCTGATCCCCCACCGGTCGCTGCCACAGGACTTCGTCACCGGGTTGTGCCCCCAGCAGGGCACGACCCAGGGGCGACGCCCAGTTGATCAGGCCCCTGGCCGCATCCGCTTGATCCTCTCCGACCAATTGCACGCTTTGCTGGTGATTCTGATCATCGGCGAAGGTGACCCGGCTGCCGATCTGCACCTTGTCGGTGGAGGTTGCTGCAGTGACCACCATGGCGCTGTGCAGGCGTTGGGAGAAGTAGCGCAGGTCGCGCTCCAACTCTGCCAGTCGTTGTGGATCGGCGGCATCACCCGAGTCGGTTTGCTCTATGTGCTGGCTATGCAGGTGGGCAACTCTGGCCTGCAGCTCGGCGAGCCCCTGAGGCGTGACGTAATTGGGTTGAGTGCTAATCTGGCGCTCCACCGGCTGCTCGGCCTGGGCGGCGGCCTGATCTTCATTGACGAAAGCGCGGCTCATGGTTTTCTCCTTGAGTGGAGGGTTGGGCCATGGTTGCAGGCTTTTGACTTCGACGGTTACCTGAAAACGACTTACTGCGAGCGATAGGCCCGGGCTGCGTCGCGCTCCTTTTCCTGTTGCCAGGCACGCTCGCGCTCATCCCAATGGTGATCCCGGTAGTCGTTGCGGTCCTGGTTCTCCAGCATGGCCTGGCATTGCCGAAAGCCATCGCTCCAGCCTGTCGCGTATTGACGATCCTTGAGGTCGCGGAGAACGTCCTTGCGAAACTCTCCGGTCATGGCCCCTGCCGCCTGGCGACCACTGATGCAGCCATCATCGAAGCCGTCGGCAAACGCCGGCGGATAGCCCAGCCTGAGCAAATGCTCGTGGGTCGATTCACAACCGCTGATCAGCACCAGCAACGGCAATGCCCACCCGTAACGCCACATTTTCGACTCCCAAGCTTGGTGTGAGTGAAGTCTAGAAGGGTGTTTGTCAGCGATCTGTGAAAGACGGATAAGCCTTGCGTGATTGCCATCGGGCCTCAAGAGTGGATCAGGCTTGATACTCGCCGCTACGTCTAATAGTGATACCACTTGAGTTCGAGCATGACTTCGTTGACCGGAGTGGCCAGTTGGCTGAACTCCCGCTGTGCACTCAGGCGCAGGCCCAGGTTGCGCGACAGCTCCCACTGTTGGTTAAGGCTCAGGCTGCGGCGGACTTCGCCATTGGTGAAGTAGTCGCCCTTGGCTTCGAGGCTGAAATTGCCCAGTGGATTTTTCCACAATAGCCCGGAATTGAAGCCCGCAGCCGGGGCGATGAAGCCGGCAAAGTCGGCATTGTGCTCAACCCGTACGGTGCCCAGGACAAAGCCCAGGGTATCTTGGCCCAGTTGCCAGGTGCCACCGGCACCGCCGTTGACGTGGCTGACCAGGGTTTCATCGTCATGCTTGCCCGGCACCCGTTCCAGGCCGCCGGTGACTTGCCAGGACCAGGGCTGTAGCAGTTCGTTGCGCGGTGTCAGGGAGCGAATGGTCGCCAGGTCCAGCTGTTGCAGCTGCCAGTGATTGCCCTCGTACTGGCGTAGCTTCATCTGCAGGATCTCGATTTGTGCACCCAGGGGGAAACCCTCGGCGTTGTCATTCAAGTCGTGATAGGCCATGCGCAGGCCATACTCGGCAAAAGCCTTGTCATCCCGGGTACCGACGCCCAGTTGCCAGGTACGGGACTGGTGGCCGTCTTCCGGTAGGCTAGGGCGTTCGATCTGCAGTTCCGGTGGGGGATTCTGGTTGATTGCCCGTAGCAGTTCGAAGCTGCGCTGGGAGCGCTCGGTATCGCGCTCCAGGCCGTTGGCTCGATAACGCTCAAGACGGTAGGCGGCATCGACGATCAAGGCCTGGCGATCCCGGGGCAGGGCTTTGAACCCGGCAGTCTGCAACTGTTTCTGATCGGTGCTGACGTTGAGTACCCACTGCTGCTCTTCGTGGCTCAGGGGCTGGGCGCGGCTGAGCAGCTCGCGCTCTCTGGACGGGCGATAGTCGATCCTCTCCACCAATCCGGCATCCTTGACCGCCTTGACCGTGTCGGTGGGGATGGCGGTCAGAGGGAATTGCTCGGTCAGACGCAAGCTGGGACGAGCCACTTGTAGCAGCTCCAGCAGCCGGTAGGAGCAGTTTTCATCGAAGAAGAAGTAGTCGAACTTGATCTGCTTCAGCTCCCAGACATGCTCGACCATGCGCTCGGTTTCAACTTGCGTCAGGTTCAGCCGGTATTCCCACAAGTCACGGTTTTCCAGGCTACGGTATTCCGCGAGCTTTTCCTGGTAGGGCACCAGGGCGAAAAGTCCGGGATAGCCGCCCATCAGGCCTTTCCAGGCGTAGAGGATGCTGTTGTCCGAACCTTCGATGTAGGCGCCGAAGTTGATTGCGTAGCTGAGCAGGGCGGTGTGGTTGCTTTGTACATCGGCTTGGTCGATGCGCAGCAAGGTATGGCCGAACATCGATGACGGGCTGTTCAGATAGGCCGCGGGGAAGATCATCACAGTGCTGTGCGGCGACACATCCTTGAACCACTGTTTGAACTCGGCGCACTCGATCTGGGGCAAGTCGTTCAGGCCCAGCTGTGCCTTGAGCCAGCGGGCGCGGGCCGGGTAGACGCATTGGGCATGTCGTTCGCTGGTGCTGGCCGGTGCATAAAGCGCGTTCAGGGTCGCGGCCAGCTCGGCGTCGGGATGGTGGGCACCGTCGCGGTCGAGAAAGAACTTCGGATCACTGACGTAACTGCGCCAGCCGCCAAGCTTGGCGGTTTCATAGTGGCCAATGGAAATCCAGAACGGATCATTGGCCAGTTGCTGCAAACGTTGTTGGTCGATGTGGGGCGCGGCATACAGCGGGGCGCAGACACAGAGCGCCAGGTAGGCAAGGCGTTTGAGCATGGTGAGCAACTTAAGTCGGAAATACAAAGACCCAAGATGGGCAAGGTCCAGAAGATAAAACCCGCTCCCCGGAAGGAGCGGGTGGGTCGAGCTTAAGCTTGGGTTGCGTATTTGGCCAGGCGTGGGTCGTTCTTCAGTACCGCCAGGGTATTGGTATGCACGTCTTCCGCGGTCACGTCAGCCTTGCTGAAGATCTGTTGGAAGTGTTCATGGGTGACCGCAGCAAAGTGCGCACGGTCTTCAGGGGCTACACCGAGTACCACGGCGTAGGTGGTCAGGGCTTCGCCTTGCCCCTTGGCCATGTCTTCGGAGAGTTCGTTCATCATGCCGTTCATGGCGAACCAGGACTTGCCACCGTAAGTCAGGGAGGCATTGGTGGCGCAACCGTTGGTGCCGGAGGTCATGCCAAATGTCGCGTTGCCGGAGGTGCCGTTGGTGGTGGAGGCCATGAAGTGCGCTGGAGTGCCGCGCTGGCCTTGGAACAGCATGTTGCCCCAGCCGCAATCCGGGCCGCCTGGCGCTTGAGCCATGGCGTTGAGGGACACAGCGGTGAAAAGAGTACCGAGAAGAATCCGTTTCATAGCGTTGATCTCTTTGTGTGCATACCAATGGACAGGGAGACTGGTCCGTGCAGGCACCAGTGGGCCGGTTATCTATCCAGCCTCGCAGTTTGGAGTTTAGGCAGGTTCGCTGGGTTCCGTACTTTTTTACAAAACAATGCCTGACACAGCAGGTTTTACTTGGCTTGAGTGGCGGTGCATGGCTTGGCTATGCTTTCCCCTGAGGCGCGCCTTGCCAGCCGGGCATACCCGGCGCCAGAATGCCGCCATCTGCCCCGCCTGATGTAAGGAAGCCCGATGCCTGATCCTGTTGCTGCCAGCTTGCGTCTAGCGCCTGAAGCGCTGACCCGTCCTTTCTCTGCTGAACAGTTCAGCTTCTCGACAACCAATGATTTGGAGCCCTTTCGCGGTGTGCTTGGCCAAGAGCGTGCGGTTGAAGCCTTGCAGTTCGGCGTGGCGATGCCGCGCCCCGGTTACAACGTATTTGTCATGGGCGAGCCGGGAACCGGTCGCTTCTCCTTCGTCAAACGCTATTTGAAGGCCGAAGGCAAACGCCTGCAGACCCCATCGGACTGGGTCTACGTCAACAACTTCGACGAGCCTCGGGAGCCTCGGGCGCTGGAACTGCCGGCCGCTGCCGCGGGGAGTTTCATCACCGACATCAACGGGCTGATCGATAACCTGCTGGCGACCTTTCCGGCGGTGTTCGAGCACCCGTCCTATCAGCAGAAGAAGAGCGCCATTGATCGAGCCTTCAACCAGCGTTACGACCGTGCTCTGGATGTGATCGAACGTTTGGCCCTGGAAAAGGATGTGGCGCTGTACCGCGACAGCAGCAACATCGCCTTTACCCCTATGTTCGAAGGCAAGGCCCTGGACGAGGCCGAGTTCGCCCAGTTGCCGGAGGTTGATCGCGAGCGCTTCCATGAGGACATTTCTGTCCTGGAAGAGCGCCTCAACGAAGAGCTGGCAAGCCTGCCACAGTGGAAGCGCGAGTCGAGCAATCAGTTGCGTCAGCTCAACGAGGAAACCATCACCTTGGCCTTGCAGCCATTGCTGGCGCCTTTGTCGGAGAAGTACGCAGAGAACGCCGCGGTCTGCGGGTATTTGCAGGCCATGCAGGTCTACTTGCTGAAAACCGTGGTCGAGCAACTGGTGGATGACAGCAAGACCGACGCGGTGGCGCGCAAGCTGCTGGAGGAGCAGTACTGCCCGAGCCTGGTGGTCGGTCACCCGGCCAACGGCGGCGCTCCGGTGGTATTTGAGCCCCATCCGACCTATGACAACCTGTTCGGTCGGATCGAGTACAGCACCGACCAGGGCGCGCTCTACACCACTTATCGGCAACTGCGTCCGGGCGCGCTACACCGGGCCAATGGCGGCTTCCTGATCCTGGAAGCCGAGAAGATGCTCAGTGAGCCTTTTGTCTGGGACGCCCTCAAACGCGCCTTGCAGTCGCGCAAGCTGAAGATGGAGTCGCCCCTGGGCGAGATGGGACGCCTGGCCACCGTGACCTTGACGCCGCAGATGATCCCGTTGCAGGTCAAGGTGGTCATCATTGGCGCCCGCCAGCTGTATTACACGCTGCAGGACCTGGATCCGGACTTCCAGGAGATGTTCCGGGTGCTGGTGGATTTCGACGAAGACATCCCGATGGTGGATGAGAGCCTGGAGCAGTTTGCTCAGTTGCTGAAAACCCGGACCTCGGAGGAGGGCATGGCTCCGTTGACTGCTGATGCGGTTGCGCGGTTGGCCACCTACAGTGCGCGCTTGGCGGAGCACCAGGGACGTCTGTCGGCTCGGATCGGCGATCTGTTCCAGTTGGTCAGCGAGGCTGACTTCATCCGTCATCTGGCTTCGGACGAGATGACCGACGCCGGGCATATCGAGCGTGCGCTGAAGGCCAAGGCCACTCGTACCGGGCGGGTCTCGGCACGGATTCTCGATGACATGCTGGCGGGTATCATCCTGATCGACACCGACGGTGCGGCCGTGGGCAAGTGCAACGGCCTGACGGTGCTGGAAGTGGGGGACTCGGCGTTTGGCGTGCCGGCGCGGATCTCCGCCACGGTCTATCCCGGTGGCAGCGGCATTGTCGACATTGAGCGTGAGGTCAATCTTGGCCAGCCGATTCACTCCAAGGGGGTGATGATCCTCACCGGTTACCTGGGCAGTCGTTATGCCCAGGAATTCCCCCTGGCGATCTCCGCAAGTATCGCCCTGGAGCAGTCCTACGGTTATGTGGACGGCGACAGTGCTTCGCTGGGTGAAGCCTGTACTTTGATTTCGGCGCTGTCGAAGACGCCGCTCAAGCAGTGTTTCGCCATCACCGGCTCGATCAATCAGTTCGGTGAGGTGCAGGCTGTGGGTGGGGTCAACGAGAAAATCGAGGGCTTCTTCCGTCTGTGCGAAGCTCGTGGCTTGACCGGAGAGCAGGGCGCGATCATTCCCCAGGCCAACGTCGCCACCTTGATGCTCGACGAGAAGGTGCTGCAGGCAGTGCGTGCCGGGAAGTTCCACGTGTATGCGGTGCGTCAGGCCGATGAGGCCCTGAGCCTGCTGGTGGGGGAGCCGGCCGGAGAACCGGATGCCGAAGGACAGTTCCCAGAGGGCAGCGTCAACGCACGGGTGGTGGAGCGCCTGCGGGTGATTGCCGAGATGATCAGTGAAGAGGACTTGAAAGAGGCGGAAAAGGAGCTGGCACAAGAGGCGCTAACGGAAATCAAGCCGGCATGACGCCAGCCATTGGCGAGGACGTTGAACCTCGCCATTGGTGTCAGCCGGATGACGTCAATTTTTCAAGATAGACCATTCGGCGCCTGTTGAATCGGTCAACTTTGCTTATCAGGCTTTTCTTCTATTCTCAGGGCAAGGAGAACGACAGTCGTCGCTGGATCGAAACAGCCTTCTGCTGAAGGCTGAATAGTGGATCTACCGAGGGTCGCCGCCATGTCGCGCAACCTTTGTCTCACTCGCCAATGTCTTGGCCTGGTTACTCGTATCGAATGCATCGTCCGCCCGCTGGCGGGAGACAACGGTATGTGGACCCTGCTCTTCGCCGCCGGAATGGCCGGTGAACAACCCTCAGCAATCAAGTCACAGGGCCCGTTCTGCGGTCCTGTGGTGGCGGAGTCCATTCTTGATTCGATCGTTGAAAGCCTGACGACTCACGGTTACCGGTTAGCCGATGATCCACAGATCTGGTGCCTGCATTTGCAGGCCCAGCTGCGTCAGATCAACGGCGAGCGCGGACGCAGCGCCGGTGACTTCCAGTTCCCTTGAACGCTGACCCCTATGGGCTGTTGATGTGTGGCCAGCAGCACCGCGGGTCATCACCGTCCTTAAGGGGCAGGGGGCGTCGATTCGGTCTTGTCCAGTTTGACTTCGAAGCCGTATTCGACGGTATTGAGTTCGCTGCGTTCGTAGCTTTCCAGTTGGCTGGGCTGACCGTAGAAGTAGTGCACGTCGAACAGTGCGTGGCCGTTGTTCGGGGCGCCATGGCTGACCGCAAGAATCTCCTTCAGATACTGGCCGCTGTCATCCTTGGCGTAAAAGCGCCACGCGTCCGCGGGAAAAAGTTTCTGGTCGACAATCAGCGCGTTGCCCTTGAACTCCAGGCCTTTGGGCAGCTGTTGGGTGCTGATGGTTTTTTTCTCGATGCTGGCCAGGAACAGCGGAATGGAGCCAACGGCGTACGCTGGGGTTTCCGGGAACAGGTTCAGGTCGTAGGTGATGACGCCACGTATGGGGTCGATTTCGAACGCCTCGTCCGGTAGTTCGATAGGTTCGCCGCGTTGGCCCTTGTCGTTCTCGGTGAAGAAAGTCAGCGGGGTGTCGCCGGCACTGAACTCCGATCCCAGCAGTTCGTCATTGAAGGTCCGTGGGTGACTGAACTCGATACGCGCGGCACTGGCGTCTTCCACCGATTGGCTGATGGTCACGGTTTTTTTCAATGTATCTTCGTCAAGCTCCGCCCCTTTGAGGTAGTTGGCGGCTTGATCGTCATAGACCATCACTGGCATGGGTAGCGGCTGGATCGTCTTGTCGGTGGTGCTCCGGTCAAAGCGATGTACCGGCAGGTCCAAGTCCTTGAGCGTTACGCTGGCCTGGGCAAAGTCGAGTACGGCAACCTCCAGTTTGTCCACCAGGCCGTTGAAATACACCTTGGCGTAATGAGTGGTGTGTTGTTGATCGAAGGCTTTTTGCTCGTCCTCCAATTGTTTCTCGAATTCATTGCTCCAGCTTTTCTGCTTTTGCATCTCGGCCAGTTGCTGTCTGTAGAAGGCGATTTGCGGGGCGCTTTCGTTGATCGAGCCCGCGCGGGAGAGGATCTGCCCAGTGCTGTCACGGGCCTGTGCCAAAAAAGGATTGAGCGAAGCGTCATTGGCCTCTTCAGGCAGCGGAGTGCTGTTGTTCAGTTCGATTTCAGCGACGTTTTTCTCCAGCGACAGCAGGGTCAGGCTGATGTTGCCGTCCTGGCGAGGTTTGCCGATATCGGCCTTGGTCAGTTCGAAGTTGAGCACGCGACTGGGGGCAATCACTTCGAGCTTGCCGAGCAAGGAGACTGGTTGCGGCTGGTTCTTGTTGTCGACCTCCAGGCCCTCGATGAAGGGGTAGGTTATGGTCAGGTCATCCGGATTGGTCAGGTTGGAGCTTGAAGGGCTCAGTTGAATTCCGGGGTCGGTCTCTGACCACTCAGGTTGGAACGGGATGACCTTCTTGTTGCTCAGGGTGACTGATTGCCACTCCAGCCCGTGAGGGAAGGGAAACTGTGCCGGCATTTCGAAACTGAAGGGAAACACCGGCTGCAGATCGGTCAGGTAGTCCGAGCTGGAAGGCTTGCGCAGCACGAACAGGCCATTGACGTAGGTGTCCACCAGGGCTTGTGGCGTGGGGTAGTGCTTGAGCAGGACCAGGCTGTCGTCGCCGTATTCGGTGTCGATCGGCTTGTTGGCAAGCTTGACCTGTGCACGCTCAAGCAGCAGCAGCGAGCCGCCAAGGTCGGTAATGGCTTCTTTGAGCTTGGGGTCCTGGATGGCATCCAGGGATTTTTCAAATTGCGTGGTGCGTTCTTCTAGGCTGGCCTGTTTCTTTTCGTCGCTGGGCGAACAGCCGCTGCTGCTCAGCAGCGCCACACAAAGGGCGAGGCTCGCCAAAGGCAATCGCAAATCCATTTTCCAGTCTTCCTGTCCAATGTCAGTGAGCGGTATGAATGACTTCGACACTAGCAGAAAAAACGCTGGGAAAAACCCGTGGATCAGGCGCTTATCTGTGGTTTATGGCCTTTTGGAGCGCTGATATACTCGCTGCCGTTTTTTATCCTGGTACGAGATTCAATGGAACGTTTTATCGAGAATGCGATGTATGCCTCGCGCTGGCTGCTGGCGCCGATCTACTTCGGTTTGTCCCTGGGGCTGTTGGCATTGGCACTGAAGTTCTTCCAGGAAGTCTTCCACGTTATCCCCAATGTGTTCTCCATGGCCGAGTCCGACCTGATCCTGGTTCTGTTGTCGTTGATCGACATGGCGCTGGTCGGCGGTTTGCTGGTGATGGTGATGATTTCCGGCTACGAGAATTTCGTGTCGCAACTGGACATCGATGAAGACAAGGAAAAACTCAGCTGGCTGGGCAAGATGGATTCCTCTTCGTTGAAGATGAAGGTGGCGGCCTCTATCGTGGCAATCTCCTCGATCCACCTGTTGCGAGTGTTCATGGACGCCAAGAACACCCCCACCGAGTACCTGTTGTGGTACGTGGTGATTCACATGACTTTTGTGATTTCGGCGTTCGCCATGGGTTACCTGGATAAACTGACCAAGCACTGATTGCTTTTTTGATGAAGCGAGCGCCGCCCGGCCGTTGCAAAACGGACGGGCGGCGTTGTTTACGGCTTGTGCTTTTCCTGGGCGGGGCATATCCCTGTAGCTGTCACGGGCTCCAATTGCACGAGGTGCACTCATGAACCTGCAGGAAATGAATGCCTACGCCATTGCTGGAAAAGTCGACGAGTTGAACCTGATCTCCCTTGAAGGCGGGATCTATCTGCTTGAGGCACGCATGCACGGGGCGGCGTACCCGCTGAGTGATGCTCGTGGACAAATGTTTCATCTGCGTTCGGTGGAGCATGCCCGTGAAGTGCTGCAGTCCTTCCCCAAGCTGCCGTTCAACCTGATTCACACTTCGGTGCATGACGAGATGTGTGGTTTGTCCGCCAGCGCCGAAGAAAGCCTGAAGGTACCGATCACCCTGCGCTCCGGCTGGTAGTGCCGGGGTTGCGCTGATTATCGCCGAACTTCTGTGCTAGTCTGCTCGCCCTTTTGGTTCCGGGCGCTCCGGAAGGCCCTGTGTTTCCACGGCCTTTCCCGAGCCGTCCGCACAGCGGAGCAGTGTCATGTCCGAAGTAAATCTGTCCACCGACGAAACCCGCGTCAGCTACGGCATTGGCCGTCAGTTGGGCGACCAACTGCGCGACAACCCGCCACCGGGTGTGAGCCTGGATGCGATCCTGGCTGGTCTGACCGACGCTTTCGCCGGCAAGCCAAGCCGTGTGGATCAGGAAGAAATGTCCGCCAGCTTTAAAGTCATCCGCGAAATCATGCAGGCTGAAGCAGCTGCCAAGGCCGAAGCGGCAGCAGGTGCCGGCCTGGCATTCCTGGCTGATAACGCCAAGCGTGAAGGCATCACTACTCTGGCTTCCGGCTTGCAATTCGAAGTACTGACTCAGGGCGACGGCGCCAAGCCATCCCGTGAAGACAGTGTGCGCACTCACTACCACGGCACTCTGATCGACGGCACTGTGTTCGACAGCTCCTACGAGCGCGGCCAACCTGCTGAGTTCCCGGTAGGTGGCGTGATCGCTGGCTGGACCGAAGCGCTGCAACTGATGAACGCCGGTAGCAAATGGCGTCTGTACGTGCCGAGCGAACTGGCTTACGGCGCACAAGGTGTGGGCAGCATCCCGCCGCACAGCGTTCTGGTGTTCGACGTCGAGCTGCTGGACGTTCTGTAACCGGTGCAGGAGCCAGCTTGCTGGTGGTGAGGAGGCCGCATCGGCGGTCTGTTCATCGCAAGCAAGCTTGCCCCTTGATCGGTTTAGGTTTCATAGACGGATTTTTGCGCTCAGGCCTTGGCCATCGGTGCCGGTCGGCCGTAAGGCTCTGGCGTAGCAGAACAAAAACAGGTTGCGCACCAATTCCTTGAGTACCAGCGGCTCGCTGGAGCTCAAACCATTCAGGTCCAGATCTCCCTGGTCCTGCAGCTCGCTCAGGGCTTCTTCTTCCAATACCGCACAGACTTCCCCGGTTTCCCGATGCAGGATTCGCAGGTAAGGGTGTGGGCGGTCCAGCCAGGCATCAATCAAATAAGTCATGGTTCTCGTCTCCTTGAATGGGATTCAATGAGAATAATTCTTATTCAATGAATAGCAAGTGCCTATTGGCGGTTTCTGCTTTTTTCTGTGCAGAAATTGTTTTTGGTCAAACCGACTGGCTTTTTGCTAGCAAGTGTTCGGATCAGGCGGGGGGGGCAGCGACTTGGGGGGGGATCCTCTCGCGGCGGGCGCGAGAGGGAGCGCAAGTCAAACTTTACGGACGAATTCGGACTTGAGCTTCATCGGGCCGATGCCGTCGATCTTGCAGTCGATATCATGGTCGCCATCGCACAAGCGGATATTCTTGACCTTGGTGCCGACCTTGACCACCAGGGAGGTGCCCTTGACCTTGAGGTCCTTGATCACGGTGATGGTGTCGCCGTCTTGCAGCACGTTGCCCACCGAATCTTTCTTCACGGCTTCATCGGATGCGGCTTCGGCTTCGCCGTTGGCGGACCACTCGTGGGCGCACTCAGGGCAGATCAGCTGGGTGCCGTCCTCGTAGGTGTATTCGGAATTGCATTTTGGGCAGGGTGGCAAAGTGCTCACTTAAGCTCCTCAAAGTCAGGATGGCTAAAAGCGCACATTATATAGGGTTTTGCAGGGCCGGGGGGCGATGAGGCGTTGCGTCGACAAGCCGGCTCCTGCGGCTAGCAGGAGCCGGATCTTCTTAGTGAGTGCGGGCTACGGCAAATTCGCTCAGCTCTACCAGGGCATCGCGGTACTCGCTGGGTGGCAGGGCCTCCAGGCAGGTAATGGCGCGAGCGACGTAGTCGCGGGCCAGTTGCGCGGTGTAGTCCAGAGAGCCTGAGGCCTCAACGGCTGCACGGATGCTCTCCAGGTCTTCGATGCCACCCTTCTGGATGGCCTGGCGAACCAGGGCCGCTTGCTCCGGAGTGCCTTCGCGCATGGTGTAGATGAGCGGCAGCGTGGGCTTGCCCTCGGCCAGGTCATCTCCGACGTTCTTGCCCAGCGTCTCGGCGTCGCCGCGGTAGTCCAGCAGGTCGTCCACCAGTTGGAAGGCTACGCCCAGGTGATCGCCGAAGGTACGCAGTGCCTCGGCTTGTTCCTGTGTCGCACCGGCCAGGGCGGCGGCGCTGTGGGTCGAGGCTTCGAAGAGCATCGCAGTCTTGCCGCGGATGACTTCCATGTAGGTTTCTTCGGTGGTGCTGGCGTCACGCACCTTGGACAGCTGCAAGACTTCGCCTTCGGCGATGATCCGGGTGGCCTGGGACAGGATGCGCATGACCGGCATCGACCCCAGTTCAACCATCATCTCGAACGAGCGGGAATACAGGAAGTCACCCACCAATACGCTGGGCGCGTTGCCCCACATGGCATTGGCCGTCGAGCGGCCGCGGCGCATGCCGGACATATCGACCACGTCGTCGTGTAGCAGGGTGGCGGTGTGCAGAAACTCGATGGTAGCGGCCAGCAGGCGCAGGTCATCGCCTTCTCGGCCCAGGGCCTTGCCACACAGCAGCACTAATAAAGGACGCAGGCGTTTGCCTCCGGCCGAAGTGATGTAGTCGCCGATTTTTGATACCAGCGGTACTCGGGAAGTCAGCTGTTTCTTGATGATGCCGTCGACGGCACTAAAATCGTCCGCCACCGTGCGGTAGAAAGCTTGGGGTTGCATCAGCGACAGGTGCTCCAGAAGGGTTGCGCGGCATGCTAGGACCCGCGTCCGCAGGTGTCAAGGCGCGGTCCGGGGCGGTTAAAGCACCGGCAGGCGGTAATTTGTCAGGGTAAAACACTGAGGTATAGTCTTTTGCAGTCATGAAACCCTGATTTCAGAGGGCTCCTTTTCTCGCCAAAAGGGCGCGGCACAGTCCCCGGCGACGCCTGAACGGCACTTGCATCGCCATTGTGCCTTGCGTACAATCGCGCACCCTGAACTTCCTGGGCAGCACCTGCCTTACGCAATTGCACTTGGGCCGTTCCAGCCCCATGCAGCCATGCCAGCCAATACCTCTTCTTATAAAGAGCTGGGTGAGCAGGATTATCGGAGAAATACCATGTCTTATGCAGTAATCGTTACTGGCGGCAAGCAGTACAAAGTCGCTCCAGGTGAATACCTGAAGATCGAAAAACTGGAAATCGCTACTGGCGAATCCGTTACCTTTGATCGCGTTCTGTTGGTTGCCAACGGTGACGACGTGAATATCGGTGCTCCTGTTGTTGCTGGCGCTACCGTTGTGGCTGAAGTGATCTCCCAAGGTCGTCACGATAAAGTCCGCATCATCAAGTTCCGTCGTCGTAAGCACCACATGAAGCGTATGGGCCACCGTCAGTGGTACACCGAGATCAAAATCACCGGTATTCAGGCTTAATTTTCAGCCTAATCCCCTTTTTGGAGAATTGAACTCATGGCACACAAAAAAGCTGGTGGTAGTACCCGTAACGGTCGCGACTCAGAGGCTAAACGCCTTGGCGTGAAGATGTATGGCGGCCAGAAAATCATTCCGGGCAACATCATCGTGCGTCAGCGCGGCACCCAATTCCACGCTGGCTACGGCGTTGGCATGGGTAAGGATCACACCCTCTTCGCGAAAATCGAAGGCGTGATCAAGTTTGAAGTAAAGGGCGCTTTCAACCGCCGTTACGTGAGCGTCGTCGCAGCTTAATTGCGCGATCGCTGGAAAAGCCCTGTCTCGCGACGGGGCTTTTTCGTTTGTGGGATGAGTCTCTTGCAAAGCTGTTTGTACGGGCTGCCAGCGTTGGATGTTTCGGTCGTTGATTGAGGTCGCGGCGCTCATTTTTGCAAGAGTCTTATGTCTTAGTGTTTTTCAGCTCGCCCGAGCGGCGAGAGGCGTTTGATCATGAAGTTTGTAGATGAAGTTTCGATTCGAGTAAAAGCTGGTGATGGCGGTAATGGCTGCATGAGTTTCCGTCGGGAAAAATTCATCGAAAACGGTGGTCCTAACGGCGGTGACGGCGGTGATGGCGGCTCGATTTACCTGATTGCCGATGAAAACCTCAACACTCTGGTGGATTACCGCTATACCCGGCATTTCGATGCCGAGCGTGGTTCCAACGGCGGCAGCACCGACTGTACTGGCAAGAAGGGGGAGGATCTGGAGCTGCGGGTTCCGGTAGGCACCACGATAATCGATGCCGGTACTCAGGAGGTCATTGGCGACCTGACCAAGGCTGGCCAGCGTCTGATGGTCGTGCAGGGTGGTTGGCACGGTCTGGGTAATACCCGTTTCAAGTCCAGTACCAACCGGGCTCCACGTCAGACCACTCCTGGTAAGCCGGGTGAGCAGCGTGACCTCAAGCTGGAATTGAAAGTGTTGGCGGATGTCGGTCTGTTGGGCTTGCCGAATGCTGGCAAGAGTACCTTTATTCGTTCGGTTTCCGCGGCCAAGCCGAAAGTGGCTGACTATCCGTTCACGACCCTGGTGCCGAACCTTGGTGTGGTCAGTGTCGACCGTTGGAAGAGCTTTGTGATTGCCGATATTCCAGGCCTGATCGAAGGTGCCTCCGGTGGTGCTGGCCTGGGGATCCGCTTCCTCAAGCACTTGGCTCGTACTCGCATTCTGCTGCACTTGGTAGATATGGCTCCGCTGGATGAAACCAGTCCGGCAGATGCGGCGGAAGTGATTGTCAGCGAGTTGGTCAAGTTCAGCCCGTCCCTGGCGGAGCGTGAGCGTTGGTTGGTGCTGAACAAGTGCGATCAGATTCTTGAAGAAGAGCATGAAGAGCGGGTCAAGGAGATCGTAGATCGCTTGGAGTGGACTGGGCCTGTGTATGTGATCTCGGCCATCTCCAAGGATGGTACCGAGCGCTTGAGTCGCGACATCATGCGTTATCTGGAGGATCGTGCTGATCGTCTGGCGGCCGATCCGGTCTTTGCCGATGAGTTGGCTGAGCTGGATCAGCGCATCGAGGATGAGGCGCGTGCCCAGTTGCAGGCTCTGGATGATCAGCGTGCCTTGCGCCGCAGTGGTGTGAAGAGCGTCCATGACATCGGTGACGATGATTGGGATGAAGAAGGTGTGGATGATGAGGATGGTCCGGAAATCATTTACGTCCGCGACTGATTCCGTGGTCGTGGGCTGGTCTGCGAAGACGGTTTATCTGGTTTGATGCGGTGTTATCATCGCTGGCAAGCCAGCTCCCAAGGCGCCGCTCATTTGAGCGGCGTTTTGGTGTCTGCAAGGTGCAAATACGAATAATCCCATGGGGGGCGCTCGGTCGCGTCGCTCGCTGGCAAAGGTTGAATAAGATGCGGAGCAAGGTGACGGGTGCGCAGCGCTGGGTCGTGAAGATCGGCAGTGCACTGCTGACGGCGGATGGCAAAGGGCTGGATCGCGCGGCAATGGGCGTGTGGGTCGAGCAGATGGTGGCGCTGCACGAGGCTGGCGTCGAGTTGGTGCTGGTTTCCTCGGGTGCCGTGGCGGCCGGTATGAGTCGCCTGGGCTGGACCGCACGACCGAGTGCGATGCATGAGCTGCAGGCGGCTGCGGCCATCGGCCAGATGGGCTTGGTGCAGGCCTGGGAGTCAAGCTTTGCCGAGCATGGCCGGCATACTGCGCAGATTCTCCTGACTCATGATGACCTGTCTGATCGCAAGCGTTACCTAAATGCCCGCAGTACCCTGCGGGTGCTGGTGGAGCTCAAGGTGATTCCGGTGATCAATGAAAACGACACCGTGGTAACCGATGAAATCCGCTTTGGCGATAACGACACCTTGGCGGCGCTGGTGGCTAACCTGGTGGAGGCTGATCTGCTGGTGATCCTTACTGATCGTGACGGTATGTTCGATGCAGATCCGCGTAGCAATCCCGATGCTCAGCTGATTTACGAGGCGCGAGCTGATGATCCTGCCCTGGATGCGGTGGCTGGTGGTACTGGCGGTGCCCTGGGGCGTGGCGGTATGCAGACCAAGTTGCGTGCCGCGCGTTTGGCGGCGCGTTCCGGGGCGCACACCATCATTGTTGGTGGGCGCCTGGAGCGAGTGCTGGATCGCCTGAAGGCGGGTGAGCGCCTCGGTACCCTGCTGTCGCCAGAGCGCGGCATGCTGGCAGCGCGTAAGCAGTGGCTGGCAGGGCATCTGCAAACCCGTGGCACTCTGGTGTTGGACGAGGGAGCGGTATCGGCCTTGTCCCAGGGCAACAAAAGTTTGCTGCCGGTGGGGGTCAAGCAGGTCCAGGGCGGTTTCCGTCGTGGCGAGATGGTGGTTTGCGTGGCGCCGGATGGTCGTGAGATTGCTCGTGGCCTGGCTAACTACAGTGCGCTTGAGGCGCAGAAGATTATCGGTCAGTCGTCTGATGCGATTGTCGGTGTCCTGGGTTATATGGCTGAGCCGGAGCTGGTTCACCGCGATAACCTGATTCTGGTGTAAGGAAAAGCGAATGCGTTTGGCAAAAGTATTGTTGGGTTTGCTCGTGGCGATGCCGTTGATGGCCTCGGCGGAGGAGATTGGCCAGGTATCTACGGTGTTCAAGTTTGTCGGGCCGAACGACCGGATTGTGGTCGAGGCGTTCGACGATCCCAAGGTTGAAGGGGTGACGTGTTACCTGTCGCGGGCCAAGACCGGCGGCCTCAAGGGTGGGCTTGGCTTGGCGGAAGATCGCGCGGAGGCGTCCATCGCTTGTCGTCAGGTGGGGCCGATCGCGTTCAAGGGTGAGCTCAAAGACGGTGATGAGGTGTTCAAGGAGCGCACGTCGCTGGTGTTCAAGACCATGCAGGTGGTGCGCTTCCTGGATAAGAAGCGCAATACTCTGGTGTACCTGGTCTACAGCGATCGCTTGATCGAGGGCAGTCCGCAGAATGCGGTGACGGCGATCCCGATCCTGCCTTGGCCGCATCAGTGAAGCATTGATTGTTGGCGGGCCGGCTCCCGTGGATAGAGGAGCTGGCTTGCGGGTTGGGTAAATCGCGGGCAATAAAAAACCGACCCTTGGGTCGGTTTTTTAACAAGCGTGTCGCTTAGGCTGCAGCAGCAAGGTTCAGAGCCTTGATGTGGCCATTCAGACGACCTTTATGGCGAGCAGCTTTGTTCTTGTGGATGATGCCTTTATCGGCCATACGGTCGATAACTGGTACGGCCAGAACATAAGCAGCTTGCGCTTTTTCGGCGTCTTTTGCGTCGATGGCTTTCACTACATTCTTGATGTAGGTACGAACCATGGAACGCAGGCTGGCGTTGTGGCTGCGACGCTTCTCAGCCTGTTTTGCACGTTTTTTGGCGGAAGGTGTGTTGGCCACCGTCGAGCTCCTCGAAAGACTTTTTGGGAAATAGCAAACAAAATAGGCCGCGAATCATGCCGATGAGTTGAAGTCTTGTCAAGGGCGGGTGATGCGTTCCGCTGAGTGGTCGATCTGAAGAGGCGGGATATTTATTTCCGGCGCTTGACCTGTAAACTCGCGAGCTTTGGCTCTGTGCTGTTGCGGCGCGGAGTATCGCATAAGTGGGCGTCATTTCGCCTGCTGTTTATCTACAGGCAAACAACCTTTTCATGAATCTGCTCAAGTCGTTGGCCGCGGTCAGCTCTATCACGATGCTTTCCCGGGTGCTGGGGTTCGTCCGTGACACCCTCATCGCGCGCATATTCGGCGCCGGTATGGCCACGGATGCCTTCTTCATTGCCTTCAAGTTACCCAATCTGTTGCGGCGGATTTTTGCCGAGGGCGCTTTTTCCCAGGCGTTTGTCCCGATCCTGGCGGAGTACAAGAGCCAGCAAGGCGAAGAGGCGACCCGTACCTTCATCGCCTATGTCTCCGGCCTGCTGACTCTGGTGCTGGCGGTGGTTACCGCGCTGGGCATGATCGCTGCGCCCTGGGTGATCTGGGCCACCGCGCCGGGGTTTGTCGATTCCCCGGAAAAGTTTGCCCTGACCTCCGATCTGCTCCGGGTGACTTTTCCTTATATATTGCTGATCTCCCTGTCCTCTCTGGCTGGGGCGATTCTCAATACCTGGAATCGCTTTTCGGTGCCGGCCTTCGTGCCGACCCTGCTCAACGTCAGCATGATTATCTTCGCGGTGTTCCTGACGCCTTACTTCGATCCGCCGGTGATGGCGCTGGGCTGGGCGGTGCTGGCCGGTGGCCTGGCGCAGCTGCTTTACCAACTGCCGCACCTGAAGAAGATCGGCATGCTGGTGTTGCCGCGCCTGAATCTGCGGGATACCGGGGTCTGGCGGGTGATGAAACAGATGCTGCCGGCGATCCTCGGGGTCTCTGTCAGCCAGATCTCACTGATCATTAACACCATCTTCGCCTCATTCCTGGTGGCCGGATCTGTGTCCTGGATGTATTACGCCGACCGGCTCATGGAGTTGCCATCCGGCGTGCTGGGTGTCGCGCTGGGCACCATCTTGCTGCCGACCCTGGCCAAGACCTATGCCAGCAAGGACCACCATGAGTACTCGCGGATTCTCGATTGGGGTCTGCGCCTGTGTTTCATCCTGGTGTTGCCGTGTTCCCTGGCGCTGGGGATTCTTGCCGAACCGCTGACCGTATCGCTGTTTCAATATGGTGAGTTCAGCGCCTTTGACGCTTCCATGACTCAGCGTGCGCTGGTGGCCTATGCCGTGGGGCTGCTGGGGATCATTGTGATCAAGGTGCTGGCGCCTGGCTTCTATGCGCAGCAGAACATCCGCACGCCGGTGAAAATTGCCATTTTCACCCTGATCGTCACCCAGTTGCTCAACCTGGCCTTTATCGGCTCGTTGAAGCACGCCGGCCTGGCCTTGGCAATCAGTGTCGGAGCCTGCATCAACGCCGGCCTGCTGTTCTATCAATTGCGCAAGCAGCAGATGTTTCAGCCGCAGCCTGGCTGGGGAGGGTTTACCCTGAAGCTGTTGCTGGCAGTGGCGGTCATGTCAGTGGTATTGCTGGGGCTGATGCACTTTATGCCAGCCTGGGACCAAGGCCACATGCTCCAGCGCTTCCTGCGTCTTGGGGTTCTGGTGGTGGCCGGAGTGGTAGCGTATTTTGGCATGCTGGTCCTGTTGGGCTTCCGTTTGCGCGACTTCAATCGCAAGGCCTTGAACTGATGACTGTTTAGTCGTCGGGTTGGGCTGGACACTGGTTTTGTCGGTTCGATCACGTTGGGTGACGGTGCTGCCTGTCGTCGGCCGTCGGGTGTGGTTATAATCGACCACTTTATGAGCAAGAAGCGCGTTATGCAGCTGGTTCGAGGCCTCCACAATCTGCGCCCCCAGCATCGGGGCTGCGTCGCCACTATTGGCAACTTTGACGGTGTTCACCGTGGTCACCAGGCTATCCTGGGTCGGCTGCGTGAACGTGCGCTCGAGTTGGGCGTGCCCAGCTGCGTGGTGATTTTCGAGCCGCAGCCGCGGGAATTCTTTGCTCCCGATACCGCTCCGGCCCGTCTGGCTCGCTTGCGGGACAAGCTGCAGTTGCTGGCGCAAGCGGGCGTCGACCGGGTGTTGTGCCTGGCGTTCAACCAGCGCTTGAGCAAGCTCAGCGCCACCGAGTTCGTCGAGCGGATCCTGGTGGATGGCTTGGGAGTACAGCACTTGGAGGTCGGTGACGACTTCCGTTTTGGTTGCGATCGGGTCGGTGATTTCCAGTTCCTGCAGCAGGCTGGCGCTACTCACGGGTTTACCGTCGAGGCCGCGCAGACTGTTGAGCTGGATGGCTTGCGCGTCAGTAGTACCCAGGTCCGCAACGCCCTGGCGGCAGCCGATTTTGCCTTGGCCGAGCGCTTGCTCGGTCGCCCGTATCGGATCGCCGGTCGGGTCTTGCACGGACAGAAGCTCGCGCGCCAGTTGGGCACGCCTACTGCCAACGTGCAGTTGAAGCGCCGCCGTGTACCGCTTTCCGGGGTGTACCTGGTGAGCGTCGACATCGACGGGAAAAGCTGGCCCGGTGTCGCCAATATAGGCGTTCGGCCCACAGTTGCAGGTGATGGCAAGGCCCACCTGGAAGTCCATCTTTTAGATTTTGCCGGCGACTTGTATGACCGGCGTTTGACGGTGGTTTTCCACCAGAAGCTGCGTGAAGAGCAGCGTTTCGCCTCCCTGGAGGCGTTGAAGACGGCGATCAATGCGGATGTTGCCGCCGCCCGTGCCCAAGTGGCACGTATCCATAGCGCCAATCGCTAATGAAGAGCCTTAAATGACCGACTATAAAGCCACGTTAAACCTTCCGGACACCGCCTTCCCAATGAAGGCCGGCCTGCCTCAGCGCGAACCACAGATTCTGCAGCGTTGGGACAGCATTGGCCTGTACGGAAAGTTGCGCGAGATTGGCAAGGATCGTCCGAAGTTCGTTCTGCACGACGGTCCTCCCTATGCCAACGGCTCGATTCACATCGGTCATGCGGTCAACAAGATTCTCAAGGACATGATCATCCGCTCGAAAACCCTGGCGGGTTTCGACGCGCCTTATGTTCCGGGTTGGGACTGCCACGGCCTGCCGATCGAGCACAAGGTCGAGGTGACCCACGGCAAGAACCTGTCCTCGGATCAGACCCGTGAGCTGTGCCGCGCCTACGCGTCGGAGCAGATCGAAGGGCAGAAGTCCGAGTTCATTCGCCTGGGCGTGCTGGGTGACTGGGCAAACCCTTACAAGACCATGAACTTTGCCAACGAGGCTGGTGAAATCCGTGCCCTGGCGGAAATGGTCAAGGGCGGCTTCGTGTTCAAGGGCCTGAAGCCGGTGAACTGGTGCTTCGACTGTGGTTCGGCCCTGGCTGAAGCGGAAGTCGAGTACCAGGACAAGAAGTCCGCCACCATCGACGTGGCCTTCCCAATCGCCGATGAAGACAAATTGGCCGCCGCCTTCGGCCTGGCCAAGCTGGCCAAGCCTGCTGCGATCGTGATCTGGACCACCACGCCTTGGACCATCCCGGCCAACCAGGCGCTGAACGTCCATCCGGAGTTCAACTACGCCCTGGTCGACGCTGGCGAACGCCTGCTGGTACTGGCCGAGGAGTTGGTGGAGTCCTGCCTGGCTCGTTACAACCTGGAGGGCTCGGTGATTGCCACAGCACCAGGTTCGGCGCTGGAGCTGATCAACTTCCGTCACCCGCTCTACGATCGCCTTTCGCCGGTGTACCTGGCCGAGTACGTGGAACTGGGCGCGGGTACCGGCGTGGTTCACTCGGCTCCGGCCTACGGTGTAGACGACTTCGTGACCTGCAAGCGCTATGGCATGGTCAACGACGATATCCTCAGCCCGGTGCAGAGCAATGGCGTCTATGCGCCTTCGCTGGAGTTCTTCGGCGGCCAGTTCATCTGGAAGGCCAACCCGGCCATCGTCGACAAGCTCAGCGAAGTCGGCGCGTTGATGCACACTGAAACCATCAGCCATAGCTACATGCACTGCTGGCGCCACAAGACGCCGCTGATCTATCGCGCGACCGCGCAATGGTTCGTCGGCATGGACAAGCAGCCAGAAACCGGCGACACCCTTCGCCAGCGTGCCCTGCAAGCCATCGAAGACACTCAATTCGTACCGGCCTGGGGCCAGGCACGCCTGCATTCGATGATCGCCAACCGTCCAGACTGGTGCATCTCCCGCCAGCGCAACTGGGGTGTGCCAATCCCGTTCTTCCTGAACAAGGAAAGCGGCGAACTGCATCCGCGTACAGTTGAGCTGATGGAAGAGGTGGCCCAGCGCGTCGAACAGGAAGGCATCGAAGCCTGGTTCAAGATGGACGCTGCCGAGTTGTTGGGCGCCGAAGCGCCTCTGTACGACAAGATCAGCGATACCCTGGACGTTTGGTTCGACTCTGGTACCACCCACTGGCACGTGCTGCGTGGTTCGCACTCGATGGGCCATGAGACCGGGCCGCGTGCCGACCTGTACCTGGAAGGTTCCGACCAACACCGTGGCTGGTTCCACTCTTCGTTGCTGACCGGTTGCGCGATCGACAACCACGCGCCGTACCGCGAACTGCTGACCCACGGTTTTACCGTGGACGAGAACGGCCGCAAGATGTCCAAGTCCCTGGGCAACGTGATCGCGCCGCAAAAGGTCAACGACACCCTGGGCGCAGACATCATGCGGCTGTGGGTTTCGGCCACCGATTACTCGGGTGAAATGGCTGTCTCCGATCAGATCCTGCAGCGTAGCGCCGACGCCTACCGGCGTATCCGCAATACTGCGCGTTTCCTGCTCTCCAACCTGAGCGGTTTCAACCCGGCCACCGACATCCTGCCAGCTGAAGAAATGCTCGCGCTGGACCGTTGGGCCGTAGACCGTACCTTGCTGCTGCAGCGCGAGCTGGAACTGCATTACGGCGAATACCGTTTCTGGAACGTCTACTCCAAAGTGCACAATTTCTGTGTGCAGGAGCTGGGCGGTTTCTACCTGGACATCATCAAGGATCGTCAGTACACCACGGGTGCCAACAGCAAGGCCCGCCGTTCGTGCCAGACCGCGCTGTACCACATCTCCGAAGCCCTGGTGCGCTGGATCGCGCCGATCCTGGCATTCACCGCCGACGAGCTGTGGCAGTACTTGCCGGGCGAGCGCAACGAATCGGTGATGCTCAATACCTGGTACGAAGGCTTGAGCGAGTTGCCGGAAGGCTTCGAACTGGATCGGGCTTATTGGGACCGGATCATGGCGGTCAAGGTTGCGGTCAACAAGGAAATGGAAATCCAGCGCGCGGCCAAGGCCGTCGGTGGCAACCTGCAGGCAGAAGTGACGCTGTACGCCGAAGAGGCCCTGAGTGCCGACCTGGCCAAGCTGAGCAACGAGCTGCGCTTCGTGCTGATCACCTCGACCGCCAGCGTTGCACCGTTCGTGCAGGCGCCAGCCGACGCAGTGGAAACTGAAGTTGCCGGTCTGAAACTGAAAGTGGTCAAGTCGAACTTTGCCAAGTGCGCCCGTTGCTGGCACTGCCGTGAAGATGTCGGCGTGCACCCGGAGCATCCGGAAATCTGCGGTCGTTGCGTAGACAACATCAGCGGTGCAGGCGAGGTTCGTCACTATGCCTAACGCCGCGGGCCGTTTTGGCCGTCTGGGCTGGTTGTGGTTGAGCGTGCTGGTCCTGGTCATTGACCAGGTCAGCAAGTTCCACTTCGAAAGTTCGCTGACCATGTACCAGCAGATTGTGGTGATCCCGGATTACTTCAGCTGGACCCTGGCCTACAACACCGGTGCTGCATTCAGTTTCCTGGCTGACAGCTCAGGCTGGCAGCGCTGGCTGTTTGCCCTGATCGCGATTGTGGTCAGTGCGGTGCTGGTGGTCTGGCTCAAGCGCCTGGGGCGCAACGAAACCTGGTTGGCCATCGCCCTGGCCCTGGTGCTGGGCGGTGCCCTGGGCAATCTGTATGACCGCATCGCCCTGGGCCATGTGATCGATTTCATCCTGGTGCACTGGCAGAACCGCTGGTACTTCCCGGCGTTCAACTTCGCTGACAGTGCTATCACTGTTGGTGCGGTGATGCTGGCCCTGGATATGTTCAAGAGCAAGAAAACCGGAGAAGCCGTTCATGACTGAACAGGTATTGACTGAGCAACGCATCGGTCAGAACACGGAAGTCACTTTGCATTTCGCATTGCGCCTGGAGAACGGCGACACCGTAGACAGCACCTTCGACAAGGCCCCGGCGACCTTCAAGGTCGGCGATGGCAACCTGCTCCCAGGGTTCGAGGCCGCGCTGTTCGGCTTCAAGGCCGGTGACCAGCGCAAGCTGACCATCGAGCCGGAAAATGCCTTTGGCCAGCCCAACCCGCAGAACGTGCAGGTCATCCCGCGTTCGCAGTTCCAAGACATGGAGCTGTCGGAAGGCCTGCTGGTGATCTTCAATGATGCGGCGAACACCGAATTGCCCGGTGTGGTCAAAACCTTCGATGACGCTCAAGTCACCGTCGATTTCAACCATCCGTTGGCGGGCAAGACCTTGACCTTTGACGTGGAAATCATCGACGTCAAAGCGCTTTGACAGCATCGCCGGCATGCCGCCCCTATTGTCTAGGAGTCGGCTTGCCGGCGATCCGCTGTCTACAACGATCTAACTTCTTGCGCGCAAGACACGAGGCACAGCATGCAAATCAAACTCGCCAATCCCCGTGGCTTCTGCGCCGGAGTGGACCGGGCGATCGAAATCGTCAATCGCGCCCTGGAAGTCTTCGGGCCGCCGATCTACGTGCGGCATGAAGTGGTGCACAACAAATTTGTCGTCGAAGACCTGCGTAGTCGTGGTGCGATCTTCGTCGAAGAACTGGACCAGGTGCCAGACGACGTCATTGTCATCTTCAGCGCCCATGGTGTTTCCCAGGCGGTGCGCAGTGAAGCCGCTGGCCGCGGCCTCAAGGTGTTCGATGCCACCTGCCCGCTGGTGACCAAGGTGCATATCGAAGTGGCGCGCTACAGCCGCGACGGTCGCGAATGCATCCTGATCGGCCACGCCGGCCATCCTGAAGTCGAAGGCACCATGGGCCAGTATGACGTCAGCAACGGCGGCGCCATCTACCTGGTGGAAGACGAAAAGGATGTTGCACAGTTGCAGGTGCACAACCCGGAGCGCCTGGCATTCGTGACCCAGACCACCTTGTCCATGGATGACACCAGTCGGGTGATCGATGCCTTGCGCACGCGTTTCCCAGCCATCGGCGGGCCACGCAAGGACGATATCTGCTACGCCACGCAAAACCGTCAGGATGCGGTCAAGCAACTGGCCGATGAGTGCGACGTGGTGCTGGTGGTGGGGAGTCCCAACAGTTCCAACTCCAATCGCCTGCGTGAATTGGCCGAGCGCATGGCCACTCCGGCCTATCTGATCGACGGTGCCGAAGACTTGCAGCGCAGTTGGTTCGACGGTGTCGAGCGCATTGGCATTACCGCCGGTGCTTCGGCCCCTGAAGTCCTGGTGCGCGGGGTGATCCAGCAACTGCAAGCCTGGGGCGCCACCGGCGCAGATGAACTGGCCGGTCGTGAAGAGAACATCACCTTCTCCATGCCCAAGGAACTGCGGGTCCGCTCCCTGCTTTGATCAGCCGGCTCCCGTGCACAGAGCCTGCTCGGCGGTTTCGCTGCGCAGGCTGATCCGCCCGCTGCGTGACAGCACTACCTGATGACGGCTGTACTCCTGCTCGGTCTGGCACACATGCAGGGTGCCGGCCTGGAAGGCTCCGCTGGGTAGCAGCGGGTTGCCCAAGGTGCTGAAACGCACGAAATGCTGGACCGGGCGATTGCCTACAATCAGCACCTGCCCACCGCTCTGCCGTTCGATCAGCAGCGGATTCTCCGGGTCACCCGGCCCTTTGCCACTGATATCCAGAATAATTCGCCAGCCCCGGCTCCAGTCGCCGTCGAGGCTGTGGATCAGTGCAGTGTGTTGGTACAGGATGGCCGCCGCCCGTGCATTGCGCATGCCGCTGGCAAGCATCTGCGCTGCGTCCAGTTCTCGGTTGGCCCGCAACAGCTCGCTGAAGGTCGTGCTGGAAAGTTGCAGCAACAGCGTCAGCAAGGCCAGTGTGGTCAGCAGTTCAATCAGGCTGAAGCCCTTTTCATGCATGATCTCTCCCTCCCTGGAAATGGTGGTTTCAGGCGATCCGTGCCTGCTCATCGAGCCAATGACCGAAGTGCCTATCTACGACTGATCGAGGCACTTGCCTGTTATAGCCGATGACGGTTCTAAGGCCGCTGGTGAACTTGCATACAAAGGGTTTCAACCTGCTGGAATTGCTTATGGCCCCCGGCTGTTGCTGCTGTGCTTTTAGGGCTGCTGGTGCCGACCTATTGCATAACCTTGCAATGCACCCGCGCAGACACCGAGGCCCATCAGTTGGGTCATGCCCTGGGTTAGGCGTACTTGGTTGTCGGCAGGGCGGGGGATTGTCATCGAGGAGAGTCTTTGGCGCAGGGAGCTGAAGGCGGGTGCGGGCAACAAGCCCGCAGCAATGTATTGCCGGTTGTTCCTGTCCTCAGTCAGGGGGCGACTCTGGCGCTAACCTCATGAATCGACAGCATCGACTTCAATCGCCTCGGCGGGCCGGTGGTTGGGTATGTGCTGAGCATTGTCTATGGACTCGATCAGCAGCGGCGGGTGATCAGTACCTGTCTCAATGGACGGTAGTAATAGCGGAGAGCGGCGGATGAACGAGTGGCATGCACAGGATGGCATGACCCTGATCGAGGTGCTGGTGGCGTTGTTGATTCTCGTAGTGGGGCTGCTTGGGGCGGCGGCGATCCAGATCAAGGCGTTGCAGTACACCGACAGCGCGCGGATGAGCACCCAGGCCAGCTTTATCGCCTATGACATGCTCGACCGCATCCGCGCCAACGCGGCAGCCGACTATACGCTGGCAGCACCTGCCGAAGGAGCCCCGGGCAATGTGCGCGATCAGGACTTGCATGACTTTGCCAGCAATGTCGCGAACTTCGGCGGCCCCAGTGCCAGGGGTAGCATCAGCGCGAGCCAGCAGGTTTATACCATCCATATCACCTGGGACGATTCCCGCGCCGAAGGTCGGGTGGACAGCCAGCGCAGCCTGGTGCTCAGCAGCCGGATAGCGCTGGGCCCGGGAGGCGTGCAATGAGCCGCAGAAATGCGGGCTACGGTTTGGTGGAAATGATGCTGGCGCTGGTCATGAGCCTGGTGCTGATACTGGGGGCGGCCCAGGTATTCATCTCGGCAAAGAACACCTATCTCAGTCAGAACGCTTCGGCCCACCTGCAGGAGGATGGGCGTTTTGTCCTGAGTAAGATGCTCCAGGAGATTCGCATGGTGGGTTTGTTTGGTTGCCTGCGCAGCATCAGCGACGCCACTGCTGCAAGCGAGTTCTCCCGCTATGCCGCAACGCCGATTCAGTGGGATGTCGCCGATCAACAACTGACCCTGATCACCGCCGATGTCGGTGACGAGGGCGTGACACCGACCTGGAGTGTGGTCACCGACTGTCAGCGCAGCGCCGTGGCCTACTCGGGCGCTCGTCGTGGCACTGGCGCAGAGCAGGTGTTTGCTCTGCGCCGACTCTTCTATAGCTTCAAGAATCATCAGTTGTTGCTGGGCAGCGGCCTAGGCAAGCAGCAGGCGGTGCTGCTGGATAATGTTGAAGCCTTTGAGGTCAGCTTCGGTATGGCCCGCTCTGCAACGGAGACTGCTGCCTCCAGCTACACCCGCAACCCGGGAAATCCCGCGCGCATTCGCAGCGTACGTCTGCGCCTGACCCTGGCCGACCCCTATGGCGCCGTGCGCCCACAGAGCTTCACGGTGGTTGCGGCATTACGCAACAGGTTGCCCTGATGCGGCGCATGTGCGACTTCAAACATAACCGGGAGCAAGGCATGGCGTTGCTGGTTAGCCTGGTATTCCTGTTGCTGCTGACAATGATCGGCATTTCATCGCTGCAGAACGCCACTTTGCAGGAAAAAATGGCCGCCAGCCTGAGCTTGCACAATCGCTCGTTCCAGGCAGCCGAAGCGGCGCTGCGGATCGGGGAAAGTGCCATCCGAGTGGAAGATTATCGCTTGCCAGTGTGTGCCGGCCCCGCTCGATGTGCGCCTCCCGCGGAGTCGACGGTGGTCAGTGCCGCAGGGGCGCGTGGGGCTTCTGGGGTGCTATGGATTGCCACCGACGATGGCTTCTATGGGGTGCAGAACCTCGGCGCCTCGCTGGATGCGGTCCACGTGCCGAGTACCATTTCAGCCACCTTGTATCGGGTGACGGCCATCGGACTGGCTGGTCAGTCACGCAGTGTGTTGGAGAGTATCTATGCCAAGTACTGAATGTTGGCCCGGCTGGCTGCGGAGCGGGCTCAAAGGTATGGGCGGGATGTTGTTCGGTATTGGTTTGGTGCTGCCGGTCCAGGCGTTCAATACCGCTCAACTGCGGACGGAGGCTTCTTGCACAAATGCCGGCAGCGGGAAATTGATCGAGCTGGCAGCGTTCAGCGGTAAGATGCTCGACGCTGCGGTGCTCGTCACCCATGGCGAAGGTGTTGTGGATGACCCGGGCACGCCCTCCAGCGGGGTCCGCTTCATTGGCAGCATGCCCAGCCTCGGCGGCGTTGCCAGTAATGGCGCACGCAAGATCAGCAGTGACTCCAGTGGCGGCCTCGGCGCCCTGGTGGAAAGGCCCGGCAGTGGCGGCCGGCGCATCCTTTGGCGACAAATCCAGTAAGCGAGATTCTTGACCATGCGCAGATCCAACCAAGGTTTTACCCTGATCGAAATCATGATCGTGATTGCGATCATCGGTCTGGTCCTTACCTTGAGCCTTCCCAGCATTACCGAGTACATGAAGAAGCCCCATCGCAGCGAAATCGCGGTGCTGCTCACCGAGCAGGCGCAGCAGCTAGAGCGCCATCACTCCAAGTCCGGGGTTTACAGTAATGCCCCCGACCTGAGTGCGGGCAACGAGTACTACAGCATCACTCCGACGCTGAGCGACACCGGCTTCTCGCTGATCGCGACGCCGAAAGTCGACGGCCTGATGGCGGCTGACAAATGTGGCAGCTTCAGCATCGACCAGGCCGGGGCCATCGGCATCAGCGGTCAGGCCGAAGGGCTGACGGCGAAGGATTGCTGGGGACGCTGAGTGGCTGTTTCGGGGCCTCGGAGCCCACTGTCTTTCTCATGATTGGATCGGACTATGGCTAAGCAACAGCAAGTGCTGGTGGTAGGCGGCGGGGTGATCGGCCTGCTCAGTGCATTCAACCTGGCTTCCCAGGGACAACAGGTACGGCTTGTGGAGCGTGCGGAGTTGGGGCGTGAGTCGTCCTGGGCTGGCGGCGGGATCGTTTCGCCACTTTATCCCTGGCGCTACAGTCCGGCGGTCACGGCCCTGGCCCATTGGTCCCAGGACTTTTATCCACAGTTGGCGGAGCAGTTGTTCAGGGTCACCGGGGTCGATCCGGAGGTGCATACCACAGGACTCTACTGGCTGGACCTGGAAGACCAGGCCCAGGCTCTGGAGTGGGCACAGCGTGAAGACCGGCCCTTGAGCACCGTGGATATCTCGGCGGTGCATGATGCGGTGCCCGCGCTGGGGGCGGGTTACCAGCAGGCGATCTATATGGCCAATGTGGCCAATGTGCGTAATCCGCGCCTGGTCAAATCCCTCAAGGCCGCCTTGCAGGCCCTGCCTAACGTGCAGATCGATGAGCAGTGCACGGTCAGCGGTTTTATCCGTGATGGTCAGCGGGTGGTGGGAGTGAACAGTTCGCTGGGTGAGATTCACGCTGATCAGGTGGTGCTCTGTGCTGGGGCCTGGAGTGGCGAACTGCTGGGCAGCCTGGGACTGGCGCTGCCCGTGGAGCCGGTCAAGGGGCAGATGATTCTGTACAAATGCGCCGCCGACTTCCTGTCCTGCATGGTCCTGGCCAAGGGGCGCTATGCGATTCCTCGGCGTGATGGACATATTCTGGTGGGCAGTACCCTGGAACACGAAGGCTTTGACAAGACTCCGACCGCTTCAGCCCTGGAAAGCCTCAAGGCCTCTGCGGTCGAGTTGATCCCCGCCCTGGCTGATGCAGAGGTGGTGGGGCACTGGGCCGGACTACGCCCGGGTTCTCCCGAGGGGATTCCCTACATTGGGCCGGTCCCCGGGTTTGCCGGTCTGTGGCTCAATTGCGGGCATTACCGCAACGGCCTGGTGCTGGCGCCGGCCTCTTGCCAGCTGTTCTGCGACCTGCTGCTGGGGCACCCGCCAATCATTGATCCAACGCCTTATGCTCCCGCAGGCAGGATCTAGTCCAGCCCGAGTTTTTTCATGCGATAGCGCATCGAACGAAACGACAGGCTCAGCCGTTGAGCCGCGGCGGTGCGGTTCCAGCGGGTCTCCTCCAGAGCCTGGAGCAGCAATTGGCGCTCCACCTGTTGCAGGTGCAGCGCCAGGTCGAGGTTCGGCGAGGCTGGCGCTGGGGCGTCATCGACGGTTTCGGCGGGCAAGTGCAAGTCGGCCAGTTCTATCCACAGCCCCTCGCAGAGGGTTTGTGCCCGCTCCAACAGGTTCTCCAGTTCACGCACGTTGCCGGGAAAGTTGTAGCGCTCCAAGGCTTGCAGTGCTTCGGGTCGCAATTGGGCGACCGGTACACCGCTGTCCCTGGCCAGGCGCTGGAGGATGTGTCGCGCCAGTGCCTGGATGTCGCCACGGCGTTCGCGCAGCGCGGGTACCGGCAGTTCTATAACGTTCAGGCGGTAATAGAGATCCAGGCGGAAACGTCCAGCCTCGACCTGGCTTTTCAAATTCTTGTGGGTGGCGCAGAGAATCCGTACGTCAACGGCTCTTTCCTGCTGGCTGCCCACCTGGCGCACGGACTTTTCCTGCAGTGCACGTAGCAGCTTTACCTGCATGGCCAGGGGCAGATCCGCAACTTCGTCGAGGAACAGCGTGCCTCCGTGAGCCGCCTGGAACAGCCCCGGCTGATCTGTCATGGCACCACTGAAACTGCCTTTGCAGTGACCGAAAAACTCACTTTCCATCAGTTCGGAAGGAATTGCGCCACAGTTGACCGGAATGAACGGTTGTTGGGCTCTGGGGCCAAGTTGATGGATCAGGCGGGCCGCTCGTTCCTTGCCGCTGCCGGATTCGCCGCTGATGTAGACCGATGCCAGGCTAAGGGCCAGTTTGTCGATGTGGCGGCGCAAGGTGTCCATGGGCGGCGAAGCCCCCAGCAATTGACCGTCGGGGTTGCTACCCGTGGAGGCTGCTGGTCGCTTCAATGTGTCGCCTACCAACTCTCGCAGGCGTGCTAGGTCGAGGGGTTTGTGCAGCAGATCGCAGGCTCCGGCCTGTAGGGCGCTGGCGGTAGTTTCCGCGTTTGTGCTGCTGCTTAGCACCGCCACAGGCAGTTGGGGATGAACCTGGCGGATATGCCGCAGCAACTCCAGCCCGCTGCCATCCGGTAGCTGCAGGTCAGTCAGGCACAGGTCGAAGCGATCCTGGGCCAGGCGGCCGCGGGCCTCCTGCAGGGTGCGGGCGCTTTGGGTGTGCAAGCGCATCCGGCCGAGGGTGATCTCCACAAGGGCGCGGACTTCCGTGGCCTCATCGACCACCAGCACCGTTTGCCGTGGGTTCATGGCGGCTGCAATTTCATCCGTGAGTGAAGGGCGGGCAATAGCGCTCGTCTTGCGGGCGCGTGTTGAAGTCTAGGCCTGGCAGGCTGGGTGCGCAGTGAACCGCGAGTCGGCGAATGCTTGAGTGCGGGCTTCGGGCACCGCTACTGGATTGCCGTGAGCCCCGGATATATGGGGCGGAAGAGGAGCGTGGCGCGGATGAGTTGGGGGGGGAGAATGCGTGGAGGACTTTGTCGCCAATTGTTCGGGCGATGCTGTCGGCTGGATATTTTTGTGGATATCCGTGGTCCACGGCAAAGATTGAAAGCCTAGGGGCTGCTTAGAAATCAGGGGGCAGCGAGCCGGTTCATGTGCTGACCAGGTCCGGAATGGTCTGTGTCAGAGCTTTTTTGCCCCTGAGTTACTCACTGCCGGCGGGCAGTAGCGAGCCCCTTGCGGTCAGCGATTCTGGCTGCCCGGCCCTTGTTCCAGGTGTGACTGGCTGCAATACCACTGTTGCGACAGGCTTAGCGCCCGCTCTTGAGGCAGGTGCACGCCGCAATGGGCGCAGCGCACCATGGGCATGCTGGCCGGCTCGCTCGGCGAGTTGGGTGGCGCAACGGGGCGTTTGAATTTGCGCCAGAACCATACCGCGGCAGCAATCAGAGCGATCCAGAACAGTAGACGAACCATGGTGACCAGCTTTGTAGGGAAAGAGCCGCAGTTTAGCCAAGCGGCTGCCGGGCGCACAGGCCCATAAAGCTTCGGGCATGAAAAAGGGAGACATGAAGTCTCCCTTTTTTACCTGCGGTCGCTATCAGTCGAACACACCGAAGGTCATGTAGCTGAACCAGGAGCGGTCGCTGTTGTTGCCAGCAGCTTCGTGATTTTCTTCTTCGATGGCATCACCGTTGCCATCTTTAGGCTTGAGCTCTGAAGGAATCGCATCCTTGGCATCCTGGTACTGCTTCATCACGTCCTGGTTGGCGCGGGTTTCTCCCGGCGGCAGCGGTGGACGGGATTCGATCATGCCCAGGGTGGCCTTGCTCAGCCATGAGCGGTTGTCGGCCTCGGCGACCCGCGGCACGAACTGACCGTCCACCAGGCTAGGATGGTTCGGGTAGTTGAGCTTCAGGGTTTCCAGGCTGGTGGCGGCCAGCTCGTCCAGATGCAGACGCTGGTAAGCCTCGGTCATCACGGCCAGGCCATCACCCACAGATGGGGTCTCCTGGAAGTTTTCCACTACGTAGCGACCGCGGTTGGCGGCGGCTACATAGGCCTGACGGGTCAGGTAGTAGTCGGCTACGTGGATTTCATAGGCCGCCAGCAGGTTGCGCAGGTAGATCATGCGCTGCTTTGCGTCCGGCGCGTAACGGCTGTTGGGGTAGCGGCTGGTGAGCTGGGCGAACTCGTTGTAGGAGTCGCGGGCAGCGCCCGGGTCACGCTTGGTCATGTCCAGCGGCAGGAAGCGCGCCAGCAGGCCAACGTCCTGATCGAACGAGGTCAGGCCCTTGAGGTAGTAGGCGTAGTCGACGTTCGGGTGCTGGGGGTGCAGGCGAATGAAGCGTTCGGCAGCGGACTTGGCGGCTTCCGGCTCGGCATTCTTGTAGTTGGCGTAGATCAGCTCGAGCTGTGCCTGATCGGCGTAGCGACCAAAGGGATAGCGCGATTCCAGGGCCTTGAGCTTGGCGGTGGCACTGGTATAGCTGTTGTTGTCCAGGTCGGTCTGCGCCTGCTGGTACAACTCGACTTCGCTCAGGTTTTCGTCAACGACTTCCTTCGATGAGCAAGCAGCGGTCAGTGCGAGGATGGCGATCAGCAGCAGGTGTTTCACTTGCATGGCGGCTTGCGTCCCTATGACGGCCGCTGTCTTGGGCGGGGCCGTCCTGTTATGATGAGCGCCCCGTTGAAAGCCTCGGGGCAAAAGACGCCGTATTTAACCACAAGCGCGCAGCCGAAACCAAAGGCTGTGCCGACGCCCAGTCCGAGCATGTCCGATAAAATTGAACTTCGCGCAGAGGTGCCGTCCGAACTGGGCGGTCAACGCCTCGATCAAGTCGCCGCACAACTATTCGCTGAGCACTCGCGCTCGCGCCTTTCCGCCTGGATCAAAGACGGCCGCCTGACTGTGGACGGAGCGGTAATTCGCCCTCGTGACATCGTGCATGGCGGTGCCGTTCTTGAGCTGACTGCCGAGCAGGAGGCCCAGGGCGAGTGGATCGCCCAGGACATCGAACTGGATATCGTCTATGAAGACGACGACATCCTGGTGATCAACAAGCCTGCGGGCCTGGTGGTGCACCCGGCTGCCGGCCACGCTGATGGCACCTTGCTCAATGCCCTGCTGCATCACATTCCCGACATCGTCAATGTGCCGCGGGCCGGTATCGTCCACCGTCTGGACAAGGACACCACCGGTCTGATGGTGGTGGCCAAGACCATTCAGGCGCAGACCCAGCTGGTAGCCCAGTTGCAGAGCCGCAGTGTCAGCCGCATCTATGAATGCATCGTGATCGGTGTGGTGACTGCGGGGGGCAAGATCAACGCCCCTATCGGTCGTCACGGCCAGCAGCGCCAGCGCATGGCGGTGATGGAAGGCGGTAAGCAGGCAGTCAGCCACTACCGGGTGCTGGAGCGCTTCCGTTCCCACACTCATGTACGGGTCAAGTTGGAAACCGGACGTACCCACCAGATTCGGGTACATATGGCCCACATCAACTTCCCGTTGGTCGGCGATCCGGCTTACGGCGGTCGCTTCCGCATTCCGCCGGCGGCCAACCCGACCATGGTCGAGTCGTTGAAGAGTTTCCCGCGTCAGGCGCTGCATGCGCGTTTCCTGGAGCTGGATCATCCGACCACCGGTATACGCATGAGCTGGGAGTCGCCGTTGCCGGACGACTTCGTCTGGCTGCTGTCGCTGCTCAAGCAGGACCGTGAGGCGTTCGTTGGATGAGTGACTGGCTGATTCCTGACTGGCCCGCGCCGGCTGGGGTCAAAGCCTGTGTCACCACTCGTGGGGGCGGCGTCAGCCTGACGCCGTTCGACAGCCTCAATCTGGGCGACCATGTTGAAGACCACCCTGAAGCGGTGGCTGAAAACCGCCGTCGCCTGACGGATCATTTCGGCGTTGCCCCGGCTTGGTTGCACCAGGTACACGGGATCGCTGTGGCCCATGCTGATCCCTCAGTGGTGGCTACCGCTGATGCCAGTTGGTCTGCCACCCCGGGAGTCGCTTGTGCGGTGATGACCGCCGATTGCCTGCCCGCCTTGTTCTGCAATCGAGCTGGAACCCGGGTCGCCGCAGCCCATGCGGGTTGGCGTGGCTTGGCGGCCGGCGTGCTGGAAGCTACCCTCGACAGCCTGGATGTACCTGCGGCCGAGGTTCTGGTGTGGTTGGGGCCGGCTATTGGCTCGCAGCGCTTTGAGGTTGGGGCTGAAGTGCGTGAAGTTTTCGTTGCCCAGTTGGCCGAAGCCGAGCAAGCCTTTGTACCCAGCGTGAATGCCGGACGCTTCATGGCCGATATCTACCTGCTGGCGCGCCTGCGTCTGGCGGCCCGGGGAGTCACCTCGGTCTATGGTGGTGGGTACTGTACAGTGACCGATCCACGCTTCTTTTCTTATCGGCGCAGCCCGCGTACCGGTCGTTTTGCCTCCCTGATCTGGCTTGAGCGTTAAACTGATCTGACCTGCGTCAAGTAACGGGTGCTTGAATCTCCCAGAATCGACCGCATCTAGAGATACATCTGGCAGGTTTCTCTATTTAGGTGTGTCCATCGCTCCGGCCTGCTCAAAAGGAAGGTGACTAATGCGTATAGACCGATTAACCAGCAAGTTACAGCTGGCCTTATCCGATTCTCAATCTCTGGCGGTTGGCCTCGATCATCCGGCCATTGAACCGGCGCACCTGATGCAGGCGCTGCTGGAACAGCAGGGTGGTTCGATCAAGCCGCTGCTGATGCAAGTAGGCTTTGACGTTAATAGCCTGCGCAAGGAACTGAGCAAAGAGCTCGACCAACTGCCGAAAATCCAGAACCCCACTGGCGACGTCAACATGTCCCAGGATCTGGCGCGCCTGCTCAACCAGGCCGACCGCCTGGCACAGCAGAAAGGTGACCAGTTCATCTCCAGCGAGCTGGTGCTGCTGGCCGCCATGGATGAAAACAGCAAGCTCGGCAAGTTGTTGCTGGGGCAGGGCGTGAGCAAGAAAGCCCTGGAAAACGCCATCAACAACCTGCGCGGCGGCGAGGCGGTGAATGACGCCAACGTCGAAGAGTCGCGCCAGGCCCTGGACAAGTACACCGTCGACCTGACCAAGCGCGCAGAAGATGGCAAGCTCGATCCGGTGATTGGTCGTGACGACGAAATTCGCCGGACCATCCAGGTGCTGCAACGCCGGACCAAGAACAACCCGGTGCTGATTGGCGAACCTGGCGTGGGTAAAACGGCCATCGCTGAAGGCCTGGCCCAGCGCATCATTAATGGTGAAGTGCCTGATGGCTTGAAGGGCAAGCGCCTGCTGTCCCTGGATATGGGCGCGCTGATCGCCGGTGCCAAGTACCGTGGCGAGTTCGAAGAACGCCTGAAATCCCTGCTCAACGAGCTGTCGAAGCAGGAAGGGCAGATCATTCTGTTCATCGACGAACTGCACACCATGGTCGGCGCCGGCAAGGGCGAAGGTTCGATGGATGCGGGCAATATGCTCAAGCCGGCCCTGGCCCGCGGTGAGTTGCATTGCGTCGGTGCGACCACGCTCAACGAGTACCGCCAATATATAGAGAAGGATGCAGCCCTTGAGCGGCGCTTCCAGAAGGTACTGGTGGACGAGCCGAGCGAGGAAGACACCATCGCTATCCTCCGAGGCCTGAAAGAACGCTACGAGGTGCACCACAAGGTGGCGATCACCGACGGCGCGATCATTGCCGCGGCCAAGCTCAGCCATCGTTACATCACCGATCGGCAACTGCCGGACAAGGCCATTGACCTGATCGACGAGGCTGCCAGCCGTATTCGCATGGAGATCGACTCCAAGCCGGAAGTGCTGGACCGTCTGGAGCGGCGCCTGATTCAACTGAAGGTCGAATCTCAGGCGCTGAAGAAAGAAGATGACGAAGCGGCGATCAAGCGTCTGGAGAAACTCCAGGAAGAGATCATCCGTTTAGAGCGTGAATACGCTGATCTCGAAGAGATCTGGACCTCGGAAAAAGCCGAAGTGCAGGGCTCCGCGCAGATCCAGCAGAAGATCGAACAGTCGCGTCAGGAGTTGGAGTCGGCGCGCCGCAAGGGCGATCTCAATCGCATGGCCGAGTTGCAGTACGGGGTAATCCCGGACCTGGAGCGCAGCCTGCAGATGGTTGACCAGCACGGTCATAGCGAAAACCAGCTGCTGCGCAGCAAGGTCACCGAAGAAGAGATTGCCGAAGTAGTGTCCAAGTGGACCGGCATCCCTGTGTCGAAAATGCTCGAAGGCGAGCGTGACAAGCTGCTGCAGATGGAAAGCCTGCTGCATCAACGGGTGATCGGCCAGAACGAAGCGGTGGTGGCAGTGGCCAACGCTGTACGGCGTTCACGTGCCGGGTTGTCGGACCCGAACCGGCCCAGCGGGTCGTTCATGTTCCTTGGCCCGACCGGCGTGGGTAAGACCGAGCTGTGCAAGGCCCTGGCGGAATTCCTCTTCGATACTGAGGAGGCCATGGTGCGGATCGACATGTCCGAGTTCATGGAGAAACACTCCGTGGCTCGTCTGATCGGCGCGCCGCCGGGCTATGTCGGTTATGAAGAGGGTGGCTACCTGACTGAGGCTGTGCGTCGCAAGCCGTACTCGGTGATTCTGCTGGACGAAGTCGAGAAGGCGCACCCGGATGTGTTCAACATCCTGCTGCAGGTACTGGAAGATGGCCGGCTGACGGACAGCCACGGGCGTACCGTGGACTTCCGCAACACCGTGATCGTCATGACCTCCAACCTGGGTTCGGTACAGATCCAGGAGCTGGTAGGGGATCGTGAGGCACAACGTGCAGCTGTGATGGATGCGGTGTCCACTCACTTCCGGCCGGAGTTCATCAACCGGGTGGATGAAGTGGTGATTTTCGAGCCGTTGGCACGGGATCAGATCGCCGGCATCACTCAGATCCAACTGGGCCGTTTGCGCAGCCGCCTGGCGGAGCGCGAACTGAGCCTGGAACTGAGCGACGAGGCTTTGGACAAGCTGATCTCCGTGGGTTACGACCCGGTGTATGGTGCGCGGCCGCTGAAGCGGGCAATCCAGCGCTGGATCGAGAACCCTCTGGCGCAGATGATCTTGTCTGGCAGCTTCCTGCCAGGTGCGACAGTTACCGCTTCGGTGCAGGACGACGAAATCGTCTTCATCTGATCGTCTGGCAGCGTGTTGATGAAGAGGCCTCGCACCGCGAGGCCTTTTTTTCACTAGGGTGTTGAACTGTAAGGAAAAGGCTTGTAAAGTGCGCCCCGCAGTCAGTCACCCCCGAGGTTTTTTCTGATAAGGAAGAAACCGACAATGAAGTCGCAAATCATTGTCTTAAAAGCAATTTAAGGGGTTGACAGGGTCGTTTAAGATTGTAAAATAGCGCGCCTCAGAGGGATGAACGTAGCGATACGGACAAGCCGAAGAGGATGGAAGCAATATGTTGTAACTTGAAATATGTAGTTCCGTGATAGCTCAGTCGGTAGAGCAAATGACTGTTAATCATTGGGTCCCAGGTTCGAGTCCTGGTCACGGAGCCAATTTCAAACCGGGGTATAGCGCAGTCCGGTAGCGCGCCTGCTTTGGGAGCAGGATGTCAGGAGTTCGAATCCCCTTACCCCGACCATTTTTGGGTCGTTAGCTCAGTTGGTAGAGCAGTTGGCTTTTAACCAATTGGTCGTAGGTTCGAATCCCACACGACCCACCATTTTTGAGACCAGCTCGCTGGAATCGAATCTTAAGAACAGAGGCCAAAAGCACTGTTCGAAGAAGGCGCCTTTCGAAGGTGCCTTTTTTTTACCGGGGTATAGCGCAGTCCGGTAGCGCGCCTGCTTTGGGAGCAGGATGTCAGGAGTTCGAATCCCCTTACCCCGACCATATTCACGAAGAAGGGCACCTCTCGAGGTGCCCTTTTTCGTTTGTCTGCGAAAAGTCCGATTGCTCGGGGCGATGCCGGATGCAGTTCAAGGCGCTGCATCCGCTGCTGTCACTGGGTGGATGGCTCCTCGCTGATCTGGTGTTGTTCCAGCAAGTGCTGTTCCAGGGTCTCGATCGCCTGTTTCACCTGCTCCACACATTCCGTCACGACGAGCAGGGACAGGTCCGGGCTCAAGCAGGCGTCTTCCAGTTGGCGGCAGCTTTCCACTAGTTGCTCGCCTTTCACCATCCGCGCTGCTCCCTTGATCCGGTGTGCCAATTCTGCAAGCTCTGCTGTTGACTGCTCCTGGAGCAGGGAGGTCAGGGTCTGCAAGTCTGTGCGGTTGTTGCTGAGTAATTCGCTCAATATGTGATTCAGCGTCGTTGGCTCGCTGCCCACCAGGGTATGCAGTGACTCGAGATCGAACACCTGTGGGGAGCGGGCACTGGTTTGCGCTGGTGGCGGGAGGTGTTCTCGATCGTCATCGTCAACCTGTCCCATGGATAGCAGGCGCTCCTCCAGTTCATCCAGGCTGATGGGTTTGACCAGGCAATCATTCATCCCGGCCTGGATGCAGCGTTCCACTTCCTCCGGCTGAGCGTCAGCGGTCAGGCCGATGATCATCATCGGTTCGCTGGCGTTGTCGCGCTCGTCCTGGCGAATCGCCCGGGCCAGTTCGGCGCCATTCATGATGGGCATGTGGCAGTCGGTGATGACCATGTCAAAATCCTGCTCGCGCCAGATGTTCAGCGCATCCAGGCCATTGCCTGCTTCTACTACGTCATGCCCGAGGAAGCACAGTTGCTGGTGCAGGACCTGACGGTTTACCGAGTGATCGTCAACCACCAGGATCTGCAAGCGGTACATGTGACGCTTCTTGACCTGCAGCGGACGCTCAACGGTAGCTATGCGCTCCAGCATCTGCAGGCGCAGTTCCACATCCACTCGGGTGCCGTGCCCCAGGGAACTGCTCATCGTCACCTCTCCGCCCATCATTTCGCACAAGGAGCGGCAGATCACCAGGCCCAGGCCGGTGCCTTCGATGTTTTGTACATTGCGCTCCACCTGGGCAAAAGGTTGGAACAGACGTTTCTGGCTGTTGGGCGAAATACCGATCCCTGAATCCTCGACACTGAGCTTGACCCGTAGCAACGAGCCTTCCAGCAAGTCGCCAGTAATGGTGATTCTGATGAAGCCGGCCTCGGTGAACTTGATGGCGTTGCTCACCAGGTTGGACAGGATCTGTTTGAAGCGCATTCCGTCTACTAGTACATCGCCGTTGATGCTGGAGTCGATTTCGAGGATCAGGCTCAGGCATTTCTGTCGGGCCAGCCCCTCGAACACTCGGGCCACGGACTCCACCAGCTCTCGCAGGTTGGCGCGTTTGGGCGAAAGGCTCAGGCGGCCGGACTCAATGCGGGCGATATCGAGAATGTCGCCGATCAACTCCAATAAACTTTTGGCCGAGCTGTAGGCTATCTCGATGCTGGAGGGTTCGATCTGATCGCTACCAGCACGCTTCAGCGCCAGTTCCAAAATACCGATGATCGCGTTCATGGGAGTGCGTATTTCATGGCTCATGGTGGCCAGGAAGGTGGTCTTGGCCCGGCTGGCCTCGTCAGCGAGATTCTTTGCTTCTTTCAACTCCTGGACCAGGTGGCGATGTTTGGTAATGTCCAGCCAACCGCAGATCACGCCCTTGTTGACACCGTTGGCGTCCTGGAATGGCTGGATCCAGTGTTCGATCCAGGCTTCCTTGCCCTGCAGCTGAACCGCGTACACCGAAGTAATGGTCTGGCCGTTGGTGATCGCTTGCAGGTAGTTCTGATGCAGGTCGGGTTCTGCTACGAAGTGCTCACTAGGCAGTTGCTGCACGGTCTTGTTCAGGACCTGTTTGGCATTCAGTCCGACACTCTGCAGATAGCTGCGGTTGCAGGACAGCATTTTGCCGTCGATGTCTCGAATATAGAGCGCCGGAGGCATGTTCTCGGCCAGGGTCTCGATAAAGCGCAATTGGTCATTGAGGGTTTTTTCGGCCTTGACCCGGCGCCGCAGATTGAAGACCCAGACCAGCAGGAGCAGGAGCAGCAGTGATGCCCCTGCGATAATTTCAGCGATCATCAGCGCGTAGTCGCGCCAGGTTTCGCTACTCATTCCCGGTGGTGAGCGCCAGTGGCTGGCAATTGCGTTCAGGTCGTCCGCCGGGAGACTGAGCAAGGCCTTGTCGAGGATGGATTGCAGCTCCGAGTCGCCTCGGCGCAGGGCAAAGTTGGCCGTTGCCTGGCTCGTGTGAATCAGGTCGGCGATGGCCAGGCGGTTCTGAAACAGGCGAACAATGTAGTAGCGCGAGGCTGGTAGTGAGACCACCGCTGCATCGGCGCTGCCGGCATAGACCCTGTTCATGGCATCCAGCGAGGCACCTGCTTCGATTACTTCGGTTTTCGGGTAGAGCTCGCGTACATGCTGCAGTGTCACGTGCCCGGTTGGAATAGCCAGGCGCTTGCCGATCAAGTCGCCTGCTGGTTGTGCTTTGCCCTCGCTGTCGGTCTGGGTTACGAGGACGAAGGGGCTTGTCAGAAAGGGACGGGTGAAGCGCAGGCTTTCCTCTCGTTTCGCGCTGGCGGTCATGATAGCCAGGTCCGCCTCTGATTTTTGCAAGGCCTCAATCTGTTCTGGGTACCCGCCATTACGGGCCGTCACCTGGAAACGCAGCCCGGTACGTTGCGCAATCACTTCCAACAGTTCGGCGGATACACCCGAGAACACGCCATTGGCGTCGAAGAAGGCAATGGGCGCCAGGTCATCGTTGATCACCAGGCGCACCACCGGATGCCGTGCGATCCAGCGTGACTCCTCTTGAGTCAGCGCGATGCGCTGATCTGATGGAATGAAACCGCTTCCCACCCAGCGGCGAGTCAGGTTGACGAGTTTTTCTTTGCCGATGGCGTCGATGCTTTGGTCGAGAATCCGTTGTAGGCGCTGATTGTCGCTCATCACCGCATAGCCGTAGCCGCCCTTCGAAAAGTCTGCGAAACGTTCAAATTTGAGAAAACCATAGTAGGAACGGTTAATTCGGAAGTAAGCGCTGAGTACGTCGTCCACGTAGATATCGGCATGACCAAAAGCCGCTGCGGCTATTGCCTCGTCATGGGTGGGGTAGATCAGAAGGTGTGCCTGAGGAAGCTGTGACTGCAACTCGGCGGCGTGTTCCTTGACGACGGATACTCGTAGTCCAGCGAGGCTGGAGGGAAGGTTGGGTAACTCACCGTTCCGTTTGAACAGGGCCAAGCGGCCCTCGGCGAACGGCCGGGAGAGTCTGATGGAGTCGGTAAGTTGTTTGGAGGTGTGGCTGCCCAGCAGGTCGATGTTGCCCGCCTGTAAGGCCTGCATGGCTTTTTCTCGGCTTGCAAAGGGCACGACCTTGATGCGAACCCCAAGCATCTGCCCAATCAGTGCACTGACATCGGCGGTAATACCCTCGTAGTGACTGTCGTTGTAGCTGACATTGAAGGGAGGTGACTCTGTGGCGACAGCGCCGATTTTCAGTTCCGACTTGTGGCGCAGCCAGGACCAGTCTTCATCCTTGAGTGCGAGATCGTGGTGATCGAGACGGACCATGCTGTACAGCGTGTCGGGCATGGTCAGTGTCTGGGCCTTAGCCGGTTGGGCGCCCATTATCGCCAAGCAGATAAAAAGCCAGATAAGTCGTGAATGCATGATCGCTTCAGAAAGTAGGGAGCAGGATGACGTGACCAACGAGTAGAAACGTAATGATTGTTGGAAGGACGGTACAGGAACATGGGCTATGGGTCGTCATCTTGATCTGTGGGTCAAGCCGTTTCCATGAGGGGCTAGCGCATGCAATAGGCGATGAAATGGCTTTCCGGCATCGGGCGTGCAAACAGAAAACCCTGGGCGACGCTGCATCCGAGTTCCAGTAGGCGTTCCTGCTGTTTGCGGGTTTCCACTCCCTCGATAATCAGTGACATGCCCAGGGAGCGGGCCAGGGCCACGGTGTAGCCAATCACCGCGCAGCTTCTGGATTGATGCCCCATCTTGCGTACGAAGCTGCCATCGAGCTTGATCTGGCTGAAGGGCAGCTCACACAAACGATCGAGGGAGGAGTAGCCGGCACCGAAGTCGTCCATGGCCAAGCCGCAGCCCATTACACGCAGGCGCACGAGGTTTTCCAGGCTGCTGGCGGGAGCGCTGATCAAGCTGGTTTCGGTGATTTCGAAGGTGATGCTGCTGGACGGAACCTGAAACAACGTAAGAAATGAAGTAATGGATTCGGTCAGGGTCTGGGAGGCCAGTTGCGATGGGTGCAGGTTGAACGAAAAACCCAGGGGAATGCCTTTCTGCGCCAGTCTGCGACGCAGAGCCAGGCCCTGATCAAACAACTGCCAGAATAATCGGTCCAGCAGATTGTGGTGTTCCATGATGTACAGGAAGTGCGACGGTGGCAGTACTCCCAACTCTGGGTGATTCCATCGGGCCAGTGCTTCTACGCCCAGCAGCGAGGCGCTGTCGAGGGCTACCTTGGGTTGGTAGTAGGGGCTGAATTCACCGTTATCCAGGCCGCGAACCACATCCGTCAGTGTTGGCAGTTCGGATGTCTTCAGAGGGCTGATCAAGTCATGACGCAGGGCTCGATAGCGGGTCAGCAAGCTGGTGAGGCGTTCCAGATCGAAGGGCTTGCCCAAGTCTCCAAGGAAGTTAAGGCCCAGGCGCTTGATCATCGAAATGGCGGTTTGCCGCAGGATCGGATCTATCTGACTGCACAGGATCACCGAGTGAAGCTTGCCACTTTGGCTGGCGTGGCGCAGGAATGCCAAACCGTCCATTCCGGGCATCTTCAAGTCACAAATGGCAATTTCCATCCTCTCGCAGTTCTCCAGCAACGCAAGTGCTTCGCTACCGCTGGCGGCCTCATGCACCCTTCCCGGCATTACTTTCTTCAATGCGGCGATGGTGACCAGGCGTTGCAGAGGTTCATCTTCCAGAACCAGAACGTTCAAGTCTTGCATTGCAGGCTCGCGTAATTATTTGCCGGCCATCTTACTTAAGCCTTTTGAGCTGATGCCATTAGGCGAATCCCTATGCGGTGTAGGAATTTTCCTAGCGAAAAATCAGACCGTCTGATTCGTTAAACAGAAGTCATTAACCTCTTGTGTCCTAAGATATTTGCCCGGAGTCTGACTTTCTTGGGAGCGATCCGGCTGTTGGAATTTTAAAATTCCATTCAGGCCGGCTGCAGGGAGGCGAGTTGAAGTGACAGCATCATCGTATCCTGTACGTGGCGCCCGCGAAGTCAGAACTTTATGTGAATACGAAAGTTGCACTTGATTGAGATGCAATAACGTATATTTTTCGAGCGCTCATGGCTGACTGAAGGCCAAGTTTTTAAGGTGAAATGACAATATGCACAGCGTATTGATAGTTGATGATCATCCTGTTGTTCGACTTGCTGTTAAGGTCCTGTTGGAAAAAAACGACATACATGTGGTGGCCGAAACGGACAATGGACTGGATGCGTTGGAACTGGTTCGCGAGCACATGCCGAATGTGGTGATTCTGGATATTGGCATTCCCAAGCTGGATGGTCTCAAGGTGCTTTCACGCATCAAGGCGCTGGCCTTGCCCACCGAAGTACTAGTGCTCACCTCGCAGTCCGTTGAAAGCTTCTGCAGGCGCTGCATTCAGTTGGGCGCGCGGGGCTTTGTCAACAAGGAGGAAGGTCTGAGTAATTTGGTGGTGGCCTTGAATGCCGTGTTGGCGGGTTACACGTTTTACCCATCTTTGGCGCTGGATGCTTCCGTTCCGGCCGCGGAACAGCAGTCCGAGGCTGAGCAGATCGGCTTGCTGACCGATCGGGAAATGATCGTGCTGCAATACTTGGCTCAGGGGCATTCGAACAAGGCCATTGGTGAAAAACTGTTTCTGAGCAACAAAACAGTCAGTACCTACAAAACCCGTCTGTTGCAGAAATTGGGCTTGGGTTCACAAGTAGGCCTGGCGGAATTTGCCAAGCGTAACGCGTTGATTCCTTGAGGCTGGTACTGCTGAATAGTTGCTTAAGAGGGGAGCGGTGCTCTGTGCCTGTTTTTCTATTTGATAATGGGTGATACACCAATCTTGCTGTTTGTGAGCAACTAAATAAGTGACAGGTCAGGTGCCTGGCAGTTTTCGAGTTGTCTGGTTTTTTGGACTTCAGGGCCCATCATGGGTGGGTCTCTGAAGGGGCTTGATCATTAAGATTTTTCTTGTTGATGTTGTGGTCGAATTAATGGTTTTTTGAAGTTTCTGATGTGGCTCTTGCTTGGTTCCTAAAATGTAATGGAACGTGCTTCGGAGGTTTTCTACGTAAATGTCTGGCCTGTATTTTTTGTATATTATTTGTTTGTAGTTTAAGTCGGTTTTGGCATGATGTAAGTAGAGGTAAATATATAAGTCGTGCTCGGTGGCTTGAATATTCCCAGTAGACGTTGCTGCCATAATAATTGCTCGTGGCGGCATCTACGCTTATGGGCGGCGGCAGGTCATGGGAGCGAAAAAACAAACTCAATGGTTAAAGCTGTCGCTTCAATGTTTGGTTTCCTGGAGTTGTAAGATCCAGATAGTAGATGTTGACTCTATTTAAGCCTGTGCTCTAGAAATGGTGGAAAGCCTACTCGAAGGGAGTTGCCCATCGAGTTGGGCGGTTTTTATTTTTCAGCGCTGAAGACCGCTATTCTCACCTGGATCTTTTGCGGCTAGCCCGGGATAGGGCTCAAGGCGCCAGTCTGGCGATTGCCAGTGGTTACTGCAGGTTGCTCACGTTGGGTACCACTTCGCCGCCCTATTAGCTGTCCAACGGTAGCAGTTTTCTGTATTTCACGGCCTGCTTGGGCAACACTGTTCCCGCGAAAAGCTATGGCGAATCGCTAGCAGCGGTAGTCGTTTCGGGCTCGATGTTATTGCCAACTTCACTCTGGCTTGTCCGCAAGTTCCGGTGCAGATGAGGCTGCAGAGGACCATCGACACTAATGTGTGGTCCAGATGCTCGGAGCAATTGCCGATGTTGCCCGTGCGGTACGTCTTGAACGTCAAGTATCAGGCTGTCTACATGCGCTAGCCCCAACAAGTAACGGTTTTTACGGTGGTCATTCGGTGCGTTTTCTGCAGTTTGTGAAAGGGGGAGAGTGCTCGACTCCTGATCATTTCCAGGCATCATCCAGGATATTGGCATTCAAATTAAGGACGCTGGTAGTGAGGCGATCTTTAGCGATTTTCCTACTACTGGAAGTGAAGTATTCGCCTCTGGCATAGAGCTGGTTACTTGTTGGCGCTTATCGGTGGTGGTCCTTTGCTTGGTTCGAGAAAGCATCACGCGACTATCAGGTTCAGGACTTGTCATTGCAGATGGATGAGTGTTCTTAAGCTTGCAAGGAAGTTTGCCTCTTGGCTCCGTCGAGCGTATGGGTAACCACACACTTTGTGGCCTGTCGCGGGTTTGGCTGGAGCAACTGAAGAGTCTGGATTTCAAGGGCTAGCAGAACCTTGACCTGAGTCTGCTCTCTAAGGCCAACTTCACTTTGGCCGGCCAGTACCTTCTAGCGGTTCATGTCAACCGTGACCCGCTCGCATAAAAGGCCGGCACGGTCCGCTGCAAACTCGCAGCCGGCCAATCTTGGAAATGTGGATGAACGCCCTTTCGCCAGCAACGAGCTCTCCGGGGGAGCAGTGGCTGGTCTTGGGGTGAAGGACTATTCGTGAGTGGCCCAGGGAGGCTTCGCCGGAGTATTCGACCCACAGGCACGATGACGAGCTTCAACCAAAAATGTTGTGCTGCGGTCCATAAGGCAGCCGAGTGATGTTCTCCGCGCCCAGTTGATTGACGATCAGGATGTCGTGCTCGCGATATCCTCCGGCGCCGGGCATGCCCTCGGGCAACCTGATCATCGGCTCCATGGATACCACCATGTTTGGTTCCAATATGGTGTCTACGTCTTCGCGAAACTCCAGCCCGGTCTCGCGCCCGTAATAGTGGTTGAGAATACCGAATGAGTGGCCATAGCCGAACGTGCGGTATTGCAGCAGGTCGTGCTCCAGGTAGATCTCGTTCAACTGCCGGGCGATGTCACTGCAGCGGGCCCCGGGCCTGATCAACTGCAAGCCTGCCTCATGCACCTGGACGTTGATTTCCCATAGCCGTAGATGGGCCTCGGGGCAATGCCCAAGGAACAGTGTGCGCTCCAGCGCGGTGTAATAGCCGGATATCATCGGGAAGCAGTTGAGGCTGAGAATTTCTCCTGGGCTGACCCGTCGCGAAGTCACCGGATTATGGGCGCCATCGGTGTTGATCCCTGATTGAAACCAGGTCCAAGTGTCCATTAACTCGGCGGCGGGAAAGCTTCTGGCGATCTCTCTCACCATTGCCTGGCTGGCGTGCAGTGCCACTTCGTACTCCGGTACTTGATCCTGCAATGCTTCGATGGCGGCGGCTCCGCCAATATCGGCGATGCGTGCGCCGTGGCGGATCAGCGTCTGTTCCTCGGCGGATTTGAGCATGCGCATGCTCATGCAGGGCGCGGCGATGTCCAGCAATTGTGCCTGGGGATAGAGTTCGGTGAAGGCCAGGTGATTGGGCAGGGTCAGTTGATCAAACTCCAGCCCCAGCCGTGCAACCCGGGGCAGGGCTTGCTTGACCGCAATGAAGAAGTTGCCACGTTGCCAGTCGGTGTAGACCACCTGCGCGTCACAGACCGCCCGGCGTCCAGGCTGGCCGCCGTCGATATTGGCGCTGATCAGCACCGTACCTGCCTGGGTCACTGCCAGAGCGTACTGGCGGCCAAAGGAGCAGTACAGGAAGTCGGCGTAGTAGTTGATGTTGTGATACGAGGTGAACAGCACCGCGTCGATTTCATGCTGTGTCATGTAGGCACGCAAGCTGTTCAGGCGTCGGGCATATTCTTTCGTCGAGAAGGTTGAAGGGGATTTTTCACCGTTGCGGATCTGAAGGGTCTGGGGCATCTGCATGGCACGGGTCCTTGTCTGCAATGAACGATGCTTGACGCCACATTTGGGTGGGCCATGAAGCAGCATTGCAACAGATAGAGGATGCGCGAGCATGCGCAGTACCGACCTTGAGGTGGTCGCAAGCGCTGTTATCCGGGCGAGCGGCACGCACCAGCAAGCCTTGGAACGGATCAGGGACGCGCTAAGGGCCGAAGCCAGTTGCAAATCACAACCTGGTAGTTCTTATAGGTTTTGCCTGGCTCGTTGCTATCGGGCGTGGCATCCTAGGTGCCTGCGTTAAGGCCCAAACAGTAAGGAAGCTGAAAGGATGCAGAGCAGACTTGCGGAAGTTAACACGCGTATTTTGTCTGGAAACTCATTACACGAGCGGATGACGGGGACCATGACAGTGGCCTCCGAGTTGGGTTTCGATGCCTTGGTTTACGACTACAGCCCGGTTCCCTTCGACCAAGAAGGCGAGCTGATCATCCCCGGTGCAATGGTCTGTAATACCCCCAAGGACTGGCTGGAGCTCTGGTGCGATGAGGGCTACTACCATATCGATCCGGTTCAGCAGGTCGCGCTGGACAGGACTTCTCCCTTTATCTGGTCGTATAAACCCGAGGCGGAAACCGTCTTGCGTCAGGCCATGGGGCAGCAGCACGCTCCAGTATCGAGCTATCTGCAGCATCATCAGATGGCCCATGGTGTGACCGTCCCTATCCACCTGCCCAGGGGTGGCTTCGCCAGCCTGACCGGTTTGCGTTCGGGCAACACCCAGGTAGCGCTGCACGACCTGCAGCATGTCCTGCCCCACTTCACGCTTCTCGCTCATGTGTTGCAGGAGCGTCTCTATCCGCAACTTAGTAAAAGTGCTCACAGTTATCCGGTTCATCTGACCAGGCGTGAGCGCGAGTGCCTGAAATGGGCAGCAGAGGGAATGACCTCCAGCGAAATTGCTGAACGACTGAAGCGCTCGGTGGCCACGATCAATCTGCATCTGACGTCGGCGATGCACAAGTTGGGTGCGAAAAACCGGGTTCAGGCCGTGGTTCGAGCGGTTCACTATCGCTTGCTGGATAACTGACGCGAGCACAACCCGCTCTGTCGTATCGGTGATGCCGGGCGCGGGGCAGAAGATTGAATGACGCAGGGTGATTGTCATCAGGGAGTGAGGCGCAATGAATGCAAGTAAACCGCCACAGGAAGGCTATGCCTCCTTCGGCGCCAACAAGACCTGGTATCGAGTGACAGGAGATCTGCAAAATGGTCTTACGCCTCTGGTGATCCTGCACGGCGGTCCGGGCTGCACCTACGATACTGTCGATGCCTTCAAGGATGTGGCGGCAAGCGGGCGGGCGATCATTCAGTTCGATCATCTCGGTAGTGGATTCTCCACCCGCCTGGTGGATAAGGATCCGTCATTCTGGACGGTTGAGCTGTTTCTGGAGGAACTGGACAACCTGCTGGATCACTTGCGCATCAGTGAGGGTTACGCGCTGCTTGGGCACTCCTGGGGAGGCGTGCTGGCCAGCGAGCATGCAGTATTGACCCCCTCGGGCCTGCGGGCCTTGATCATTGCCAATGCTCCAGCCGATATGCGCACCTGGGAGGCTGAAACCCTTCGATTACGCGAAGCTTTGCCGGAAGAGGTTCGGCAGGTGTTGATCCGGCACGAGCAGGCCGGGACGCTCCAGAGCGCCGAATCTGTGCAGGCTTCGCAAGTGTATTTTGAGCGACACGTCTGTCGACTCCGGCCATGGCCCGAAGAGGTGGTGCGGATGTTTGCCAGAGGGCGTTGCGACAGTGCGATGGGCGGTGCGGCTCAGCGTGCTGAAGACTTCCCACTCCTGGGTAATCTACGGGACTGGAGCGTTGTCGAGCGTTTGTCTCGTATCCAGATACCGACCCTATTGATCTCCGGACGCTATGACGAAGCCACTCCAACGGTGGTCAAGCCCTATCTGGAGAATATCCCAGACATCCGCTGGGCCTTGTTCGAAAGCTCCAGCCACATGCCCCATGTCGAGGAGCGAGTCGCTTGCATGGGGACCGTGGTGAGCTTTCTGGATGAGTGCTTGTAAGCGAGCAACCACTGGATCAGCGACCCGCACGTCCCACTACATTGCGTAGTGTGGCGTGCGGGGTTTCAGGCGCTTAGTGCAACTTCAAGCGTGGATCTGTGCCTCGTCCAATCCGGCTGCCAAGCATCAGCATCGCGGTGCGGAAGACGCCGTACAGCGCCATCTGGTGCATGCGGTACAGCGAGATGTAGAACATCCGCGCGAGCCAGCCTTCCAGCATTACGCTGCCGGTCAGGTTGCCCATCAGGTTGCCTACCGCCGAGAAGCGCGACAGCGAGATCAGCGAGCCGTAGTCGGTGTACTTGTAGGTCGGCAGGTCCTTGCCTTCAATGCGCAGCTTCAACGACTTGGCCAGCAACGACGCCTGCTGATGCGCGGCCTGTGCCCGTGGTGGCACGTTACGGTCGCTGCCCGGCTGCGGGCAGGCGGCGCAGTCGCCGAAGGCGAAGATGTTCTCGTCGCGGGTGGTCTGCAGAGTCGGCAGTACCTGGAGTTGGTTGATGCGGTTGGTCTCCAGGCCATCGATATCCTTGAGGAAGCCCGGTGCACGGATACCCGCCGCCCACACCTTGAGGCTGGCGGCAATGGTCTGGCCATCGGCAGTGATGAGACTGTCGGCGGTCACTTCGCTGACCGAGGCGTTGGTCAGGACCTTGACCCCAAGTTTCTCCAGGGTTTTGTGCACCGGTCCGCTGATGCGCTCGGGCAGGGCCGGCAACACCCGTGGCCCAGCCTCGATCAGGGTGATGTGCATGTTTTCCGGTTGAATCCGGTCCAGGCCGTAGGCGGCCAGTTCGTGCGCGGCGTTGTGCAACTCCGCCGCCAGCTCCACACCGGTGGCACCCGCGCCGACGATGGCCACGCTGATCTGTTCCACTGCATCGGTTTGCCCTGCGTGGGCCCGTAGGTAGTGGTTGAGCAGTTGCTGATGGAAACGCTCGGCCTGTTTACGGGTGTCGAGGAACAGGCAATGTTGGGCCGCGCCCTGGGTGCCGAAGTCGTTTGTAGTGCTGCCTACGGCGATCACCAGGGTGTCGTAGCCCAGCTCGCGGGCCGGCAACAGCTCCACGCTTTCTTCGTCGTAGGTGGCAGCCAGCTGGATCTTTTTCTGCTGACGATCGAGCCCGCTCATACGTCCCAGCTGGAACTCGAAATGGTTCCATTTTGCTTGGGCAACATAATTGAGTTCGTCTTCGGAAGAGTTCAGCGAACCGGCGGCCACTTCATGCAGCAGCGGTTTCCAGATGTGGGTCAGGTTGGCGTCCACCAGCATCACGCTGGCGGTGCCGCGCTTGCCCAGAGTCTTACCCAGGCGGGTCGCCAACTCCAGGCCGCCGGCGCCGCCGCCAACGATGACAATACGATGAGTCATGGGGATATCTCGCAAGGCTAAAAGAAATCGGGGCAGTCAACCGAGCGAGCGCGATGCAGCTCATAGCGTCAGGTAACTGATGAAACGGCTCAACAGGCCCAGGGCGACGGTCACCACCACGACCACCACGAGGAGCATCCACGGCCGGAAGGGCCGGCGCTCGACTCGATGCTGGGGCAGTTGTAGGTATTCTTCGACATGGCGTTGGTCGTCGGGGTTCAGACGGCTGCTCATAAAAGGCCTCGTCAGGTAGACGTTGCAACTCGAAGGAATGTTACAGAGCGGTGTAATCCGCACTTGTAACGGAGCATAGCCGCTGCCGCGTGGGGTCCGAGGGCGAGATTCCGGTGTCGGCTGGCAAGTGCGCTTTTTTACCATTGCCGAGCAAATTCCGCCATGCCCACGCAAGGCTGATTGACGGGTTTTACAAACTGATGCCGACGTCGAAAACGATGCTGCGCCCCAGGTTATTGCGCAGAAACTCCGGAGCATCCGGGTGCGCGAACAGTACCCGGGCGAAGGTCGGCCCCACCAGGGATAACGAGCGCCAGCCCTGGCGCAGGTATTCGGTGGGCGGCGGGAAGTGGCTGTTCAGGTCCAGCACTTCGCGCTTCAGGGCAGCGAAGGCAATGATGTCCAGCTCCCCGAGGTTCATCCCACGCTCCTGGTAGTTGTGGGCTTTCTTGCGCAAGGTCGGCGCCAGGCGCAGCAGTAATTCGTTGGCCGGGATGCGCTTGGGCTTGGCTTCGCGGCGTACCAGCTGGCTCAGGGAAAACGCACTGCGTCGGCGTTGCAGTTCAACACGCCATTCATCGTTGAGCCGACGGCCTTCGTCTAGAACGAAAAACACTTCGAAGCTGGCTTCGCGAAACAGCACATCCGGCGGCTCCTGCCCGGCGGCGGTGAACTCGTCATTGCGGTAGGGAATATTCAGGCCTTGCAGCAGGCGCTGGCAGACCCAACGCTCACGCTCCCATTTGCGGGCATTGGACAGGAACGCGTTGGCTTGTTCGGCCTGGATGGTAAGCAGGCGCAAAAAATCTGAGTCATCCATATCCCCAAGCTTAGCGCCCAAATGTGACCTTAAAAACCAGGGCCTTGGAAAAAAGCGTCCGAAGGCGCTGTTCTGAGGTGCTTATGCACCGTGCTGGAGCCTGGTCAGGGGCGGTGTAGACTGTTTGCCGTGCAATCGATCAATAAGGAGTGTGCCGTGAAGCGCTGGTCAATTCTGTTGCTGGGCCTGTTGCCGTTATGGGCCCAGGCCCTTGAAATCGGCGAGCGTCTGGCGCCCTGGACCTTGCTCGATCAGTACGATCAGGCCTACAGCCTCGATAGCCAGGCCAAGGTCCTGTTGGTGGCGCGTAGCATGGACGCGGCCAAGGTGGTGAATGCGGCGCTCAAGGACCAGCCCAAGGGTTATCTGCAGGCGCGCCATGGCATCTTTGTCGCGGATATCCAGCGTATGCCGACACTGATTGCCAAGATGTTCGCGGTACCGGCCATGCGTGACTATCCCTATCGGGTGATGCTCGACCGGGACGGCCGGGTGGTTCCGCGTTACCCAGGCGCCGAGGACAAGGTCCTGTGGTTGCAACTGCAAGATGGCCAACTGGTTGGCCGGCAGGAATACGCTACCGCCGAGCAGTTGGCTGAGGCCCTGGAGCGGCTCCAGCCATGATCAGTTCGGCACTGCTGTCGTCGCAGAGCCTGATCTTCGGTTGGCTGCTGTATGTGCCGCTGCTGCTCTGGGCGGTGTGGCGGGCGCCGTGGGTCGAGTTGTTCACCGACAGTCGTCGTCAGCATCTGCTGTTCGGTACGGTATTCGCCTTGTTCCTGCTGTGGCTGGTTCGTCGGGACTTCGATACCGGAGTGTCCTACCACTTCATCGGCATGACCGCGGTGACCTTGCTGCTGGACTGGCCGCTGGCGATGGTTGGAGGTTTGATTGCGCAACTCGGATTGTTGGCTCTGGGCCGCCAGGACCTGGCGGCGCTAGGGGTCAATGGCGTTCTGCTGATTCTGCTGCCGGTGGCGGTGACCGAGGCTTGTGCTTGGCTGGTGGAGCGGGCCCAGCCGCGTAATCCCTTTGTGTATATCTTCTGTTCCGGGTTCTTTGCCGCGGCACTGTCGGCGCTATTGTGCCTGCTATGTGGCCTTGGGCTCTTGTGGTTCGACGAGCGTTTCGTCATGCCTGAGTGGCTGGAAGACTTCGTCGGCTATCTATGGCTGATCATTTTTCCGGAGGCGTTCATCAACGGCATGGTGATCAGTGCCCTGGTGGTGTTCTGCCCGGAATGGCTGGAAACCTTCAATCGCACCCGGTACCTGGCCGCGCCCTGGAAAGACGAGGAACCGCGCCCTTGATCCATATCAACCCCGAGGTTTCGGCCGGGCTGCATGCTCGGCGAAAATCTCAGGAGTGCGATCATGAGTGTCTACCAGTGGGCGCGGCAGGAAGTGCGTGACAGTCTGCAAGGTGCCCAGCAGGAAGGGTTCGAGCCAGGGTTGAGCTTGCGCGCCCTGCTCAGTGCGGTGGTGCAGCAGAGCAAGAGCGTGCGCAGTATTGAAGACCTGGCGGACGAGTTGCAGTTCCTCGCGGAAAACCTCGACGACGATCAGGACTACAGCTTCATGCGGCCCTGACTGGCGTCAGACTGAGCACTCAATGAGCGCGGGGCGGCAGCTCTTCGGAGAACAGGTCGTCCTCGGCATCCGGGCTCACCGGAATCTTGTGCTCCTCGGCAGCCCAGGCTCCTAGGTCGATCAGTTTGCAACGGTCAGAACAGAAAGGCCGGTTGAGGTTGGCCGCAGTCCATTCCACGGGGGCGCCACAGGTTGGGCATTCGACGGTCAGGGATTGGCTCATGACTGGCCTCCACGCAAAGTTAGGTAAAAGTGATGCAGGCGTTCGACCTCGCTGCGCAACCAGGCGTGGTCGCGGTCGTTGACCAGCACATCGTCGGCGTGACGCAGGCGCTCCTCGCGGCTGGCCTGGGCCTGGAGGATCGCTTGGACCTGCTGTTGGCTGATCTGGTCACGCTGCAGGGTGCGTTCGATCTGCAGTTGCTGCGGTACATCGATCACCAGAATCCGTTGGGTCATCCGCGATTGGCCGGACTCGATCAGTAGCGGCGACACCAGAATCGCGTAGGGCGATTCGGCACGGGCCAGATGGTTGACGATCTCCTCGGCAATCAATGGGTGCAGCAGGGCCTCCAGCCAGCGGCGTTGCTCGGGGACTTCGAAAATCAGCTTGCGCAGGGCCGGGCGGTCCAGTTGGCCGTCGGCCTGCAGCACACCGTCACCAAAGTGTCGGGCAATCTGTTCCAGGGCCGGACGGCCGGGTTCCACCACCCAGCGAGCGGCGTGATCGGCGTCGATCACGTGCACTCCCAGGTCAATGAAGTGCTGGGCGGCGGCGCTTTTACCGCTGCCGATGCCGCCGGTGAGACCTAGGGTCCAGGGTGTGTTTACGGAGCGAGTCATTGGAAACCGACAAACTGCAAATAGAAGTTGGTTATTTGACCACCCCAGAGCAAGGCAATCCAGCCGGCAATGGCCAGAAAGGGGCCGAAGGGGATCGGCGTTGAGGTCTTTGCCTGGCGCAGGCGTAGCATGACAGTGCCAAGGATTGCCCCTGTCAGGGATGACAGGAGCAAGGTCAGTGGCAGAATTTGCCAGCCACCCCAGGCCCCGAGCATCGCCAGCAGCTTGAAGTCGCCGTGGCCCATGCCGTCCTTGCCGGTCAGCAGCTTGAACAGCCAGAACACCGACCACAGGAACAGGTAGCCGATCACCGCGCCCCATAAGGCATCTTCCAGGCTGACCAGCAGGCCGAAGCTGTTGGCGATCAATCCCAGCCACAGCAGCGGCAACACCAGTACGTCCGGCAGCAACTGGTGATCGGCGTCGATCAGGCCCATGGCCAGCAACCCCCAGCTCAATATCAGCAAGAGGCCCGCCGGCCAGCCGAAGCCGAAGTGCCAGGCAACGAATGCCGAGATCAGGCCGCACGCCAGTTCGGTCAGCGGATAGCGCAGGCTGATGCCGGTCTTGCAGTGCGAGCAGCGACCGCGCAGCCACAGATAACTGAGCAACGGGATATTTTCCCAGGGGCGGATTGGCTGCGTGCAGTGCGGGCACTGGGAGTGGGGCAGCAGCAGGTTGTAGGGGGCAGCCGCGGGCTCAGGTGGCAGCCCCAGTACTTCGTGGGCCTGGGCTCGCCAGTCACGTTCGAGCATCTTTGGCAGGCGCCATACCAGCACGTTGAGAAAGCTGCCGATGATCAGTCCCAGTACCAGGGCCGACACCACGAATGCCAGGGGGTAAAGGGTCAGGACTTCAGTCAGGGACATGTTCAGATCGCTGTACCAAGTTGAAAGATGGGCAGGTACATGGCGACCACCAGGGTGCCGACGATACTGCCCAGAATGACCATGATCAGTGGCTCCATGAGGCTGGTCAGGCTGTCCACCAGGTTGTCCACCTCGACCTCATAGTGCGTTGCGACTTTTTCCAGCAAATGATCCAGGGTCCCGGATTCCTCACCGATGGCCGTCATCTGGATCGCCATAGTAGGGAAGACGCCGCTGGCGCGCATTGCAAAGTTCAATTGCATGCCGCTGGCAACCTGCTGGCGGATGCGCTCGATCGCTTGCCCGAAGACCAGGTTGCCACTGGCCCCGGCCGCTGACTCCAGGGCCTGTACCAGGGGGACACCGGCAGCGAAGGTGGTGGCCAGGGTGCGGGCATAGCGAGCCACCGCTGACTTGTGCAGCAAGGGGCCGGCCAGGGGCAGCCGCAGCAGACTGACATCCAGGCCTGCGCGCAATCGTGATGAGCGTCGATACGCCCAGCGCACTCCCAGCCCGGTTGCCAGGCTGCCGGCCAGCAACAGCCCACCGTGGCGCTGAATGAAATGCGAGAGGGCAATGACCCATTGGGTCAGCAATGGCAGTTCTGTGTGGAAACTGGCGAATAGGCTCTGGAACTGAGGGACGACCTTGAGCAACAGGATGCTGCTGACGATGATCGCTACGCCGACCACCGCCAGGGGATAGACCATGGCCTTCTTCAGTCGGGCCTTGAGGTTCGCGCTCTTTTCCTTATAGGTGGCGACCCTTTCCAGCAGGGTATCCAAAGCCCCGGCCTGTTCGCCGGCTTCCAACAGGTTGCAGTACAGCTCGTCGAAATAGCGTGGGTGCCTGCGCAGTGCGGTGGCCAGGTTGGAGCCGGCCTCAATGTCGCGTTTGAGGCTGACCAGCAGCTGGCGCATCTGGGGGTGATCGAAGCTCTCGGCGATGATCTCGAAGGACTGCAGCAGCGGCACACCGGCCTGCGTCAGCGTCGCTAACTGCCGGGTGAACAGGGCAATCTCCTGGGCCTTGATCCGCTGACCCAGTCGGGGCCAGCCCCTTGGCTTGCGTCTGACCCGGGTTGGGGTGATGCCCTGCTTGCGCAGTCGTGCCCTGATCAGCGCCGGATTCGCCGCGCTCAGTTCGCCGCTGATTGTCTGGCCCTGACTGTCGGTGCCTTGCCAGAGATAGACACTGGCTGCGGGTGCTCTTACCGCCATGGTTCGATCCTTGATGAAACGGTGGGTTTCAGGGCCGGTGTGCCCCACGAATATTGAGCAGGCGATAGATCGCCAATGCTCCCCCATACGTTTCCCGACAGGGGCATCGGCCTGGCCGTCGGGTTGCCATTGGCCTGTTGAAGCCTAGCTGCCTAGCACCTGCCGAATAGGGTCAGGGAGTGACGGAATTTGTCAGTTTGTGCGACTCCTTGCGCTCAAGGCCATGGGCTATCGCCCTTGCAGGTCACGTATCCCGCGGGTGCGGTGCTGGCACAGGGCGTGCTTCAAGCCTTGCTGATCATGCAACTTTCGTTCATGCCAGGAGGCAGCCCATGAAAAACCAATCCGCTTTTACCCTGATCGAATTGCTGGTGGTGGTGGCGATCATCGGCATTCTCGCCATGGTGGCGATGCCGCTGTATTCCAAGTATCAGGCGCGGGCCAAGGTGATTGCCGCGCTGGCTGAAGCCTCGGCCCTGAAGGTCAGCATCGAGGATCTGCTGAACCAAGGGATCGACCCGACCCTGACGTTGGCCGGTGGCACAGCCCTGACTTCGAATTGCCGGATGAGTGCCGAGGGTAATGCGGCCTCCGGCGAAGGAAGCATTGCTTGCACGATCCTCAATGCCCCGGGGCCGGTGTTGAACAAGACCCTGACGCTGACCCGCTCGGCGACTGCGGGGTGGATCTGCAGCACCAGCGTGGAGGCCGACTATGTGCCCAAAGGTTGTGCTGTGGATGAGGTTTGAGCCCTGGCCTGCGAGGCCGGTGCCGGCTTGTCAGTCGGTTGCGGAAAAACCGCAACTTGCATGCAGAACGGCGAGCGGTCATGCATTTTGCATGAGTCCGGGTTTTTTGTGTATTTCATAAGTAATTGATTTATAACAATATTTATTGTTTTCTGGACTTGGCACAGCACCTGCAATATTCCTCATAACCCTGCTGCCAGGACACGGCGCAGGCTTTCTAAAAGAACAGGAGTTACTCGTATGAAGAAGTTCGCTATCGCTGCTGCAACTGCTACCGCTCTGACCCTGACTCTGGCCAACGCAGCTTTTGCGCAGACCACTCAAAGCACTCAGTCGCCAATGGTTGTGGCTGCCGGTGAAATGACCAAGGCCGAAGAGGCAACCTCTGATACCTGGATCACCACTAAAGTGAAAAGCGATCTGGTAACCGAGAAAGGCATTCCTGGCACCGATATCAAGGTCGAAACCAACAAGGGCGTCGTGTCGTTGTCGTCCACTGTCGCCATCACCGAGTCGCAAAAAGCTACTGCAGTGGCGATCACCAAGAAAATCAAAGGCGTGAAGGCGGTATCCGCTGATGGCCTGAAAGCCGAGTAATCCACAAGCTTCTCGCCTGGACAGGGAGAGGGGGCGGCAGACGAGTTGAGCGATACGTCTGCCGCTTCTTTAATGGGTTCATGCGGACGATCACAAGGATGTGATCATTACAGGCCCCGGCACATTGTGTCGGGGCCTGTTCTATTGGGCGGGGGAAATACATGACCATGCTCGCTTGAGCCTGGTGTACACCTCATTCGCTATCCAGATGCAGCGGGGTGATTACCTTGCCATCGCTTTCGGCCTGGCCCAGGTTGGCATCGATGAAGTAGACCCGGTCGTCGGCCAACTGGCCTTTGTCCACCAGGAAGTCCTTGATGCTACTGGCCCGCTCCTGGCCCAGCTGGCGCAGCAACACGTCACTGCCGCTCCAGAACTTGATCAGGCCTTCACGCAGCTTGGCAGTGCGCTCGTCACGGCTGAGCTGGGTCCATTCGGCAGGAGGCTGCTGTTTCAAGCGGGTGCGGTAGATGCCTTCCAGCAACGGGGCTTTCTCGCCTTCGGGTACCTGCAACAAGGACGCCTGGGCCGGGACCTTGTCGCCGCGCCGTTGCAGAATCTTGTAGTAGTTGTACTGGTATTCCCGCTCCAGGCGCTGCTGGGCGATCAGTGGGCCATCGCTGCTTTGGGCGCTGGTGCCTTCGATCTCCAGGCGCAGGGCCGGACGCTCCTTGAGGGCCTTGGCCAAGGTGGTCAGGGCCGACTCGGATTCCTTGCTCAGTTCGCTGGAACCTGGGGCGAAGGACACATTGCTCAGATCTTCCGAGCCGCCACCAGTGATCAGGCCGCCGATGAACTTGAACGGTGCCTCGGCCGCGCGCAGTACCAAGTTGCGCAGGGTCTGCCAGACAATCGGCATGACGCTGAACTGTGGGTTGTTCAAGTCGCCAGAGATGGGCAGCTCGATGGAAATCTTGCCGTCGGTGTCTTTCAGCAATGCCACCGCCAGACGGATTGGCAGGTCCACGGCGTCCGGGCTATCGACCTTTTCCCCCAGTTGCAGTTGCTCTACCACCAGTTTGTTCTCGGCCTTGAGTTGGCCATTGGTGATCATGTAGTGCAGATCGAGGTTGAGTCGGCCTTTGCGAATGCGGAAACCGGCGAACTTCCCGGAGTAGGGCGTCAGGGTGGTCAGCTCTACCCGTTTGAAACTGGTGGCAATGTCCAGGGCGGCCATTGGGTCGAAGGGGTTCACGCTGCCCTTGATGGTCACCGGTGCATAACGGTCGACCTTGCCCTTGACGTCCACTTCCGCCGGTTTGGCCTGGCGGCTGTCGATGGTGCCGACATGCCCGTTGAGCTGCTGGACGGCAGTAGCGAAGTTCGGTGTCAGGCTGAGGTCGGCGAAATTGGCTGAACCGTCGTTGATGGCGATTTCACCGATGTGGATGCCCAGCGCCTTGCTGGTGCTCGGGGCCGGCTTCGCTGCGGGCTTGCTGCTCGCGGGTTGGGGAATCAGCAGGTCATCGATATTGGTGGTGCGGTCATCGTTGATGATGAAGCGTGCGTAGGGCTGGGTCAGGTTGAGCCGGCTGATGCTCAGGCTGTCACCGTGCTGATAGTTCAGGCCTTCTACCACCACCTGCTTCCACTTTACGAAGTCGCGGGTCTTGAGAGTATCCAGGGTGTGCAACTGCTCCACCTCGGCCCGGCCGGTGACGCTGAAGGTCAGCGGCTCGACCTTCTTCAAGTCCACCGCCAGATCGCTGCCGAGCATGCCGCTACGCAGTTCCAGGCGAATGAACGGACTGATGTAGGACTGGGCGACACGCAGGTCGATGTCCTTGGTCTGCACCTTGAGCTTGGCGGTGATGGGGTTGAGATTGACCTCGCCGCTGGCGCTGACCTTGCCTTGTTTACCCAGGCCGGTGTCGAGCTTGAGGGTGAAGGGCGACTGGTTGAGGCTATCGAAGTTCTTCAGGTCCAGGTTCAGTGGACCCAGTTCCAGGGCCACGGCCGGTTTGGCCTGACGATCGGCCAGGTGCACTTGATAATTGCGCAGTTCTACGTCCTTGAGCAGCACCTGCCAGGGCTTGCTCGGCGCTGCCGGTTCCTTGGGGCTCTCGGCAGTGGCTGGTTGAGGCGCTGTTGCAGGCTTGGCTGGTTGGCTGGCAAAGAGTTTCTGCCAGTCCAGCTGGCCGTCGGCTTCCAGGGCGGCCCAGGTTTCCAGCTTCTGGCTGCTGATCTTGCCGACAATCACTTGCTGCTTGGCCAGGTCCAACGTGGTTTCGCTGACGTCCAGGCGTTCCAGGCGTGCCAGTGGGCGACCGTCCGGAGCCTTGATAGCGAACGGCGCGATGCTGATCGAAGTATTGTCCAGCAGCAGTTCGGTTTCCTTGGCCAGGCTGAACTTGTAGTGGGTACTGAGGTTCACTACGCCGTCTTCCAGTACCAGCGGCACTGCATCGCGAACATAGGGCCACCAGGCTTTCATCTTGCCGTCGGTGACTTTCAAGGTGCCTTCGGAAGTCAGCGGGGTGACGCTGAAGTTGCCGCTCCAGTCGATCTGGCCGCCTTCGGGGCCGGTAGCCACCAGGGTCATATCGGCGCTGTCATCAGGCAGGGTGCTGAGGTTCTTCAGTTCGAATTCGAGCTTGTTGTAGATGAACTCGATGGGCTCGCTAGGGCGCAGGTCCTGAAAGTGCAGGTAGCCGCCAGCCAGCTTGATACGCTCGATGCGTACCGGGAACGGCTTGGCGTTGGGATCGCTCGGGGTTGGCTCGCTGGCGGGCAGCTTGAACAGGGCCAGGAGGTTGAGCTTGCCTTCCTTGTCGAAGAGGATCTCGGTCTTGGGTTGGTCCAGCTCGATGTCTGCCAGGTGCAGCGCACGGGTCCAGAGGCTGTCCAGTTGAAGGTTGGCATAGAGGCGTTCGAATGCCACTTGTTCCTTGCCTGGCTCTCCGATAGACAGGCCCCAGAGAGTCAGCTCCAGACTGAAGGGGTTGAGTTCGATGCGCTGGATATGGGCCGGGGTCGTGGCGTAGTTGGCCAGTTGCTGATTGGCCACCCGCAAGGCGATGCCCGGCAATATTAGAAAGCCCAGCAGACTGTAAAGGGCGAGAGCGGTCAACAAGGCGCCGAGAGCGCGAATCAATCCTTTGGTCATGCGAGGCTTCATCTATCTGAATCGGAAGTGCCTTGGAGTATGGCACGCGTTTACGGTTCCGAAACCATCACAGTCTTCAGGATTGTTCAGATTTCTTACCCTTGGTCAAAGTTGCAGGATCAGGGTTTTCAGCGGCGGCTGGCCATCCTGGGAAGGAAAGTCCACAGCTGGGGCCAGGACCTGGCATTCACGTACTGGCCGCCCGGCTTTATCGGCGCAGCGCAGCACCTGTTCGCGCCAGTCCTGCATCGAGACCTTGGCCAGGTTGTTACAGCAGATCAGTACGCCATCCTCTGCTGTCGCCAGCAACGCTGGTTTCAGCAAGCTCTGGTAGTCGCGCAACAGGTCGACGGTGCCGAATGCGCTCTTGGCCCAGGCGGGCGGGTCTAGCAGTACCAGGTCGTATTGGCGTTGTTCAAGGCGCGGATAGCTGGGCAGTTTCTGCCCACGCCGCTGGCTGATGGGCAGGCCGGCCAGTTGGCGGATGGCCGGAAAGTAGTCTGATTGTACGAACTGCATCTCGGGCAACTGCGGGTTGAGCTGGCCGTTTTCTCGTCCGACCGCGAGGTTGCCTTCGGCGAAGTCCAGGTTGCAGACCTCCCGGGCTCCCCCGGCTGCGGCACTGAGGCCGACACCGCAGGTATAGGCGAAGAGGTTGAGCACGCTTTTGCCAGCACTGTGCTGCTTGACCCAACCGCGGGCGTTGCGCAGGTCGAGAAACAACAGCGGGTCCTGCCCGGCATGCCGCCCGCGGACCCGGTAGTTCAAGCCCCACTCGTGGCCGACGAGATCTTCCAGAGCGTGCTCTTCAGCGTGGTACACCGAGTCTTCACGGTCGATACGCGAATTGCCCCGGGAGCGATCGTTGTAGACCAGCAGGGTGGACAGGTTCAGCCGTTGATTGATGGTCTCGTGCAGTTGCAGCAAGGCGTCGCGTTCCAGGGCCTGGTGAAAGCTTTGCACCAGCAGTTGTGGCCCATAGCGGTCGATGGTCAGGCCGCCGGCACCTTCCTGGCTGCCATGGAACAGGCGGTAGCAGTCAGTGCCCTGCTGATGCAGTTCGGCGAGCAGTTCCTGACGGTGATCGAGGGCGGCGCGCAGCGCCTGATTCAAGGAAGACATGCAGGGCGCCTTGGAGCAGAGGAGTAAGGCGCCGCAGTCTACCAGCGTCGAGACTGTTGTAGGAGTGGCCGGACGGCGTTCGGTTGACCGGCGCAGGTGAGCTTGTGTTGGCAAGCCGACGCCTTACAGCCCCATGCGCCGTTTTGCCCGATGCACTGAACTGTCGCGTACTGCCCAGCGCAGCATCGGTGTACTGCGCTTGACGCTGGCACGAATCAACTGGCGTTGCAGCGGGTTCTGGTTGACCTCGAGCATGGAGCTGGCCCAGTCCGGCAGCAGGTCGATACCCGCCTGCATCATCAAGGTACCAAAGGGTTTGGCCAGGCGGCTGGGGGCGGGAGCCGCCAGCAGCAGGCGCAGTACTTCGCGGCTGCGTTCGTCACAGAGCAATTGCTTGCGCATGGCTTGCAGGTAATCGGCCACGGCTTGTCGTGAGCGTGGTACATCGCGGGCGCCGAGGCGTTCGGCAATCAGGGCAATCTCGTTGTAGTAGCGATCCTGGTCAGCCCCCGACAGATAGGGGTTGAGGTAGCGCAGGTGAGCGGCAAGAAAACTGCTGACTTCCGCCACATGCACCCAGGTCAGCAAGTCCGGGTCGCTGGCGGCATAAGGCCGGCCATCGGGAGCCGTGCCGACAACCTGCAGGTGAATGGTGCGTACCTTGTCGATGAGCCACTCGGCGTCCTGGCGCGAACCGAAAGTGGTGCCGGAAATGAACTGCCCCGTACGGCGCAGACGACCGATCATGTCCTGGCGAAAATTCGAGTGATCCCAGACTCCGGCCAGGGCCAGTGGGTGCAGGGCTTGCATCAGCAGGGCGCTGATGCCGCCAATCAACATGCTGCCGAAGTCGGCGTGTACTTGCCAACTGACTGACTCCGGTCCGAACAGGCCAGGATCACCCTTGGGATTTTCCAGGTCGAGCTGACCCAGGGACAGGCCAGACAAACTCATGACCTGCTTTTCGATACGGCTGCGAATGAATTCCATGACAGCTCGGTGCGGATATTGGAAAAAGGGGCGCGGCCATCGCCGCGCCGGTTTCAAGCGTTCAGGCGCTTGTCGATCAGACCTTCCACTACGCTGGGGTCTGCCAGGGTCGAGGTGTCACCCAGGGTATCGAGCTCGTTGCAGGCGATCTTGCGCAGGATACGCCGCATGATCTTGCCAGAGCGAGTTTTCGGCAGGGCGGGTGCCCACTGGATCAATTCCGGCTTGGCAAAACTGCCGATCTCGCGGCTGACCAGGGCCAGCAGCTCCTTCTTCAGTTCCTCATCGGGTTCGACGCCCTGCATCGGCGTGACAAAGGCGTAGATCCCCTGGCCCTTGAGGTCATGTGGGTAACCCACCACCGCCGCTTCGGCAATGCTGTCGTGGAGCACCAGGGCGCTTTCCACCTCGGCGGTGCCGATGCGGTGCCCGGAGACGTTGATCACGTCATCGATACGTCCAGTGATCCAGTAGCTGCCGTCCTCATCGCGACGTGCGCCATCGCCAGTGAAGTAGTAGCCGGGGTAGGGCGCGAAGTAGGTTTCGATCATGCGTTTCGGGTCGCCATAGACGCTGCGGATCTGCGCCGGCCAACTGGCCTTGATTGCCAGGATGCCACTACCTACGCCGTGGATCTCTTTGCCCTGATCGTCCAGCAGCACCGGTTGTACGCCAAACATCGGGGTTGAGGCGCAGCCGGGTTTGACTTGCCGGGCGCTGACCAGGGGGCTGAGCATGATGCCGCCGGTTTCGGTCTGCCACCAGGTGTCGACAATCGGACAGCGTTGCTCACCCACCGTATTGAAATACCACTCCCAGGCTTCCGGGTTGATCGGCTCGCCGACGCTGCCCAGCAAGCGCAGGCTGGCGCGGGAGGTATGTTGCAGCGGTTCGCTGCCTTCGCGCATCAGTGCGCGCAAGGCGGTGGGTGCGGTGTAGAAGATGTTTACCTGATGCTTGTCCACCACCTCCCAGAAGCGCGAGGTGCTCGGGTAGTTGGGCACGCCTTCGAAGATCAGCGTGGTGGCGCCATTGGCCAGTGGCCCGTAGAGGATATAGCTGTGACCGGTGACCCAACCGACGTCGGCGGTGCACCAGAAGACTTCGCCGTCGCGATAGTCCAATACGTACTTGAAGGTCATGGCGGCCTGCAGCAAGTAGCCGCCAGTGGTGTGCAGCACGCCTTTGGGCTTGCCGGTGCTGCCGGAGGTGTAGAGGATAAACAGTGGGTCTTCGGCGTCCATGGGCTCGGGGGCGCATTGATTGCTCGCGGCGGCTACGGCCTGGTGATACTGAACGTCGCGGTCCTGCACCCAGTTCATTGGATTGTGGGTGCGCTCGACCACCACCACGCTGCTGACGTCCGGGCAACTGAGCAGGGCCTTGTCGACGTTACTTTTCAGCGGGACCAGTTTACCGCCCCGCACACCCTCATCGGCGGTGATCACGGTGCGACAGTCGGCGTTGAGAATCCGGTCGCGCAGGGCTTCCGGGGAGAAGCCGCCGAACACCACCGAATGCACGGCGCCGATCCGCGTGCAGGCGAGCATGGCGTAGGCTGCTTCGGGAATCATCGGCATGTAGATACACACCCGGTCGCCTTTCTTCACGCCGCGGCTTTTGAGGACGTTGGCCAGGCGGCAGACATGCTCGTGGAGTTGCTGGTAGGTGATGCGCAGGGAGTCGGCAGGGTTGTCGCCTTCCCAGATGATCGCTGCCTGATCGCTGCGTTTTTCCAGGTGACGATCAATGCAGTTGTAGCTGACGTTGAGCTGGCCGCCGCGGAACCAGCTGGCTTCACCGGTGCGGATATCGTGGCTGTGCACGCTGTCCCAGGGGCTGCTCCAGTGCAGGAAGCGCTTGGCCTGCTCGGCCCAGAACAGATCTGGTTGCTCAATGGATTGACGGTAGAGGTGGTGGTAGTCGTCCTGACTCATTTGTGCCGCCCGGCGGACGGCATCGGCTTTCGGAAAAGTGCTGATATCGAACATGACGGTTCCTTATTCTTGTTTTGCGACAAGTCATAAGGGTGCGCACAAGTGTCAGGAAGGTTCAAGGGGGGAGGGGCGAGCCCCGGACGGGAGCCGGCGTACCGACTCCCGTGGGAGAGAAGCTTGATCAGCCGCGGTGACGGCCACGGAAGTAGTTGATCAGGCCTTGGGTCGAGGCATCGTCAGCCAGGGTTTCATCGCTGCCGGTCAGACGGTTGTAGACGCCTTTGCCCAGCTCCTTGCCCAGCTCCACGCCCCATTGGTCAAAGGCGTTGTTACCCCAGATCACGCTTTGCACGAAGACTTTGTGTTCGTACAGCGCCACCAGGGCGCCGAGGCGTCGCGGGCTGATGCGTTCGACCACCAGGGTGTTGCTCGGACGGTTGCCGGGAATCACTTTGTGTGGCGCGAGTTTCGCTACTTCAGCCTCACTCAGGCCCTTCTCCCGCAGTTCATTCTCAGCTTCGGCGCGGGTCTTGCCCAGCATCAGCGCCTGGCTCTGGGACAGGCAGTTGGCATACAGCCATTGATGGTGGTCGGCCACTGGATTGAAGCTGACGATCGGCACGATGAAGTCGGCCGGAATCAACTGGGTGCCCTGGTGCAGCAACTGGTGGTAGGCGTGTTGTCCGTTGCAGCCCACGCCGCCCCAGATCACCGGGCCGGTATCGGTGGTCACTGGCGTGCCGTCCTGGCGCACGCTCTTGCCGTTGGATTCCATGTCCAACTGTTGCAAATGCTTGGTGATGTTACGCAGGTAGTGGTCGTACGGCAGGATTGCGTGGCTTTGCGCGCCCCAGAAGTTGCCGTACCACACGCCGAGCAGAGCCAGCAGTACCGGCATGTTCTGTTCGAACGGGGCGCTCTGGAAGTGCTGGTCCATGGTGTAGGCACCAGACAGTAGCTCCTTGAAGTTGGACATGCCGATGGCCAGGGCGATCGGTAAGCCAATGGCGGACCACAGCGAGTAGCGCCCGCCAACCCAGTCCCACATCGGGAAGATGTTCTCTTCACGGATGCCGAAGGCCACTGCCGCAGCGTTGTTGCTCGAGACGGCAATGAAGTGGCGATGCAGCTCAGCCTCGGAGCCACCCTGGGCCAGGTACCAGGCACGTGCAGCCTGGGCGTTCTTCAGGGTTTCAAGGGTATTGAAGGACTTCGAGGAAACGATGAACAGTGTGGTTTCCGCACGGATTTTAGCCGAAAGCTCATGGAATTCACTGCCGTCGATGTTGGCCAGGTAATGGCAACGCACGCCTTTGTGGGCGTAGGACAGCAGCGCTTCGGATACCAACTCCGGGCCGAGGAAGGAGCCACCGATACCGATGTTCACCACGTCGGTAATGGGCTTCTCGGTGTAGCCGCGCCACAGGCCATCATGGATGCGCCCTACCAGCTCGGTGATCTGGTTCAGCACCTTGTGGACTTCCGGCATCACGTTGACACCGTTCACTGCCAGCTTGTCGCCAACCGGGCGACGCAGCGCCGTGTGCAGGGCAGGACGACCTTCGGAGGCGTTGACCAACTCGCCGGTCATCATGGCCTTGATGGCATCGGCCAGGCCTACTTCCTTGGCCAGGTCTACCAGCAGGTCACGGGTCTGGCTGGTGATCAGGTTCTTCGAATAATCGAGAAACAGTCCGCAGCTGCTCAGGGTAAATTGGCTGAAACGCTGTGGATCGGCATTGAACGCCTCGCGCATGCTGAAATCCTGCATGGCTTGGCGGTGGTCTTTCAACGCTTGCCAGGCGGGCAGAGCGGTAACGTCTTGAGGAGTGCGGTAGTACGCCATCGCTGCGGTTTTCCTTTTGCTTGAACTGCCTTTTGGACACTGAAAAGCCCGGAACGTCCTGCGTGGTCCCAAGGACCCCGTTCGGTCAGCCCGGTGCTGATACGATTAATCACTCAGGGGGATAACAGTAACCCCGGCGTGCTGTTCTGTCTTGGCTTTGTCCGACCTGTGGCCAGTACTATTTTGTACCCGCGGGCCAACCAGAGCTGCATGCGGGCTTTCAGTGCGAAGAAACGGGGTTGGGTTCAGGCGACCTGGACCGCAATCGCATGGCTGGTATGGCTCAGCTCGTTGCCGGGGGCCATGTACAGCATGCGAGGTTTGAAATTGAGCAGATCGGCTTCGCTGTAGTGAGCGTAGGCGCAGATGATTACCCGATCACCGACCTTGGCCTTGTGCGCGGCGGCGCCGTTCACCGAGATCATTCGTGAGCCTGGTTCGCCGCGGATGGCATAGGTGGTGAAGCGTTCGCCATTGTCGAGGTTATAGATCTGGATCTGCTCGTATTCACGAATGCCGGAGAGGTCCAGCCAGTCGCCGTCAATGGCACAAGAGCCTTCGTAATCAAGCACGGCGTGGGTGACTTCTGCGCGATGCAGCTTGGCCTTGAGCATGATGGCATGCATGGGATGTTTCCTGGGGCTGATCCTCGAACGGGGTCTGCAGTATTGGCTGCAGGCCCCAGCCGGCGGCAGTTTGCCCGAAGGTTTGAGTTCGGGCAATCAGGCGTTTATGCCGGTGTGTCGAGGTTCAGATGCAGGTTGTCGATCAGCCGTGTCACACCCAGATACGCCGCCACCAGAATCACCAGGTCGCGGTCTTCGGCGGTGGCTGGACGCAGGTTCTGTGCCTGGCGGATTTCCAGGTAGTCACCACGCAGACCAGCCGCTTCGAGCAGCTGTTGATGCTCGGCCAGCAGCTTCGCATAGTCGCGCTCGCCACCCTTGATGGCCTGAGCTATCTGGCTCAGGCTGCGGTACAGCACCGGCGCAACGGCACGCTGCTCTTCACTCAGGTAACCATTGCGTGAGGACAGGGCCAGGCCGTCGGCAGCTCGCACCGTGGGCTCGCCGATGATCTGGACTGGCATGTTCAGGTCATGCACCAGGGCACGGATGACGGCCAGTTGTTGATAGTCCTTCTGGCCGAATACCGCCAGATCGGGCTGGACCATGTTGAACAGCTTACTGACCACCGTGGCCACACCTTCGAAATGCCCGGGCCGACTGGCACCGCACAGGCCTTCGGACAGTTGTGGAACGCTGACTCGGGTCTGCCCGGCCATGCCGTCGGGGTACATTTCTTCGACGCCGGGAGCGAACAGCAACTGGCAGCCGGCCTGGAGCAGTTTTTCCTGGTCGGCGGCGAGGGTGCGAGGGTACTTGTCCAGATCCTCCCCTGCACCGAACTGCAGCGGGTTGACGAAGATACTGGCGACCACGAAGTCCACTCGTTGGGCCGCTTTGGCCACTAGGGCCGCGTGACCGCTGTGCAAGTTGCCCATGGTCGGCACGAAGCCGATGCGCTTGCCTTCGCTGCGGGCGCGGGCGACCGCAGCGCGCAATTCGCGCACGGTTTTAACTGTATTCATGCAGAGAACCCGTGTTCGACGCCAGGGAAGGTAACGGCTTTGACTTCTTGAACATAAGCGCTCAATGCGGCCTGGATGCTGTCTTTACCGGCCATGAAGTTTTTCACGAACTTGGGCGAGCGACCGCTGAGAGACAGCCCCAGCATGTCGTGGATCACCAGGACCTGGCCGTCGGTAGCGCTGCCGGCACCGATACCGATCACCGGGATCTTCACCGCTTGAGTGATTTCGGTCGCCAGCTCGCTGGGCACGCATTCCAGCAGCAGCATTGCCGCGCCGGCCTGTTCCAGGGCGATGGCATCGGCGCGCATCTGCCGTGCCTGGCTTTCGTTGCGCCCCTGGACTTTATAGCCGCCCAGTACATTCACCGTCTGCGGGGTCAGCCCCATGTGCACGCAGACAGGAACGCCACGTTCGTTCAACAGGCGAACCGACTCGGCCAGCCAGGCTGCGCCTTCGATCTTGACCATGTGCGCACCAGCCTGCATCAGCTGGGCTGAGCTGCTCAGCGCCTGCTCGGGGGTGGCGTAGGACATGAAGGACAGGTCAGCAACGATCATTGCGCCGTTGTTGCCGCGTTTCACCGCAGCGACGTGGTAGGCCATATCGGCAGTGCTGACGGGCAGTGTGCTGTCGTGCCCTTGCAAGACCATGCCGAGGGAGTCGCCTACCAGCAGAACGTCGACGCCGGCTTCGCAGCAGGTGTGGGCGAAGGTCGCGTCATAGCAGGTCAGCATGGCGATTTTCTCGCCTTTGTGCTTGAGGTTTTGCAGGGTGGTCAGAGTGATGTCTGGCATAAAAAGGGGTCCTCATTTCAGGCGCTTTGGAAACTACTGCGAGTAACGCGCGTGATTCTTCGTTATTCAGGCGCACGGTCTTTTGTCGTGCTTATACAGCCTGGTTCCAAGCGATATGAAGGCGGTGCCGGGACTCGCGCTTACGGCGCAGTGCGTATCATCCTGTGCTCAGTCCAGCTGTTTGGCTACGGGTGCCACCGCTGCGTGACAGCTGATTCTGCCTGGCCTTTCCTGTGTTTTCCGCAAACAGACCTTGCTTGAATTGCGCCCTTTAACGCCGTGATGGCGGCAGCGGGACGCCTATAGTCGTGATGAGAACTCGGGAAGTCAATTAGATGTGTTACCGCATTGTTACGCTGCGAGTGTTACCGCCGTTACTGATGCGTTTCAGCGGTCAGGGTAGGCGTTCCAGCCCGACAAATGGACAGGCAGCGAGCAGCTCTTGCAGGGTACGTCCATCGGCCAGTTGCAGCTCGGCAGGAGCCAATTCCGCCAGCGGATAGAGGACAAAGGGACGGGCCTGCATGTGGTAGTGGGGCACCTTGAGGCGCGGCTCGTCGATCAGCCGATCACCGAACAGGAGGATGTCCAGGTCCAGTGTGCGCGGCCCCCAGCGCTCATTGCGTTCGCGGCCTTGCTGGTTTTCGATGGCTTGCAACGCATCGAGCAGCACTAGCGGTTGCAGGTCGCTGTCCAGTGCCGCCACGGCGTTGGTATAACGCGGCTGGCCGGGAAGCAGGGAGTCGCTTTGATAGAACCCCGACACGCTCAGCAGCTGGCTGGCGGGCAACTGCGCCAGTGCCTCGATGGCACTGCGCAGTTGCTCTTCAGGGGCGGCCAGATTGCTACCCATGCCGATGTAGATGCGCGCCATCAATCATTCGCCTGATGCGTTGGAGCTGCCGGCCCGCTTGCGTTTGGCGCCACTGCTGCGCCGACGCTTGCGGGGCGCACCACTGGCGTCTTCCTTGCCACTCAGGTCTCGGATCATGTCACGGCGTTCGGCATCGTTGGCGTCCTGGTAGTCGGTCCACCATTCACCCAGGCCATCGGTCTGCTCGCCGGCACTTTCACGCAGTAACAGGAAGTCGTAACCAGCACGGAAGCGTGGATTGTCCAGCAACTGGTCGGCCCGCTTGCCGCTGCGCCGTGGCAGGCGCTCCTGCATATCCCAGATCTCGCGGATCGGCATGGTGAAGCGCTTTGGAATCGCGATGCGCTGGCACTGTTCGGCGATCAGCTCGTGCGCAGCTTCCTGCATGGCCGGAATCGGCGGCATGCCACGGTCCTGCAGGCGCAGTACCCGAGCCGGCAGGGCCGGCCAGAGCAGGGCGGCGAAGAGGAAGGCCGGGGTTACTGGCTTGTTCTGCTTGATCCGCAAGTCGGTGTTGATCAAGGCTTCGCTGATCAGCGTATGGGTGTAGGTCGGGTTGCATTCCAATGCTTCGGCGCTGGCCGGGAACAGAGGATCGAACAACTGCAGGTCCACCAGCATTTCGAAGGTGTCGGCGGCGTACCCGGAGAGGAACAGCTTGAGCACTTCTTCGAACAGGCGTGCCGAAGGGATCTCCCGCAGCATTGGTGCCAGTTCGCGGATCGGCATCGCGGTATGTTTCTCGATACCGAAATTCAGCTTTGCCGCGAAGCGCACCGCCCGCAGCATCCGCACCGGGTCTTCCTGGTAGCGCTGCCGAGGGTCGCCGATCAAGCGGATCAGGTTGTTGCGAATGTCGTGTACGCCGTTGGCGTAATCGAGGATCCGTTCGCTGACCGGATCGTAGTACAGGGCATTGATGGTGAAGTCACGGCGTTGCGCGTCTTCTTCCAGGGTGCCGTAGACATTGTCCCGCAGGATCCGCCCGCTTTCGTTGCGTGAGGATTGGTTACTGTCCTCCTCGACTTCGTTTTGCGGGTGGTTGGCGCGGAAAGTCGCGACTTCGATGATTTCGCGACCGAAGTGGATATGCACCAGTTTGAAACGACGACCAATGATCCGTGCGTTACGAAACTCGGCCTTGACCTGCTCTGGCGTGGCACTGGTCGCGACGTCAAAATCCTTGGGGGTGATATTGAGCAGCATGTCGCGCACGCAGCCGCCCACCAGGTAAGCCTGGTAGCCGGCGTTCTGCAGGCGCTCGACGATATTCACCGCATACCGACTGAACTGGGCACGTTGCAGCGAGTGTTGGCTGCTGTTGAGCACTTCAGGCGTGCTGCGTTTGTGTTGCGTACGACGCAAGGGAGAACGGAATGACTGGAACAGCTTCTTCAGCATGGGATGCACTGTTTGAAGGAATGTTCGGCCAAAACAGAAGAATGACCGCATGATGGGCGGGGATTCTAGCATTTAGTCGAAGGATGGTGTAGGAAGCTGCCGCGACTTGTGCAGTCGGGCGCAAAGCAGCGGTCTAGTGGGGCTGGGATGAGGTATTGGGCTAAAAAAGCTGAATTCCAGAAACCACAAGGGGAGCCGAAGCTCCCCCAGAATAGTTGCGTGCTCTATTTTTATTATTGGTTTCGGGCTTCTTGTTTTTGTTAAACGCCCTTGTCACCTGATTTACTCAGAGTGACCCTCCCAATCGGGAGCCAAGAGCAAACGGATTGCTTTGATCGCTGTGTTGCAATGACCTTTCGATCCAACCAGTTCAGGCTCTGCCTTAGGGCAGTTTTTGTTGTTCTCGGCCTGGTTGTGGGGCATGCCCCAAATACAACGCCTCTCCAAAAGAATCAGTTAGCTGCGCCTCCGCCGTGTTGTTTTTATTATGCGTGAGTCGATTCGTCTTATTTTTATTGTCTTGTGCATTGCTTGTTATTGTTCTTGTACTAAGCATATAGCAGGTGTCGTGCCAACTTTTGCGATCTCCAATGAAACAAGGGGTTAGGCGCGTTGTCGGGTGTTTTTCGAGCCAAAAAAAACCGGGGCTTCGTTACCTTTAGCCCCGGTTCTTGTTACGTGCAATTACACAGGTAACAGTTTTTTCACAAACGCGAGTGTTACCCGCATGTTTGTCAGCAATGGTTCAGCTTTCGCTGGCTACTCCGCTTTTGCGCCGAGGGATGCCCAGGCGTTGGCGTCGCTCCCAGAGGCATTTGCGGCTGACCCCCAGTTTGCGTGCCAGCTCGGTCTCGGTCATGTGGTCCTGGTGTTCGAGGACGAAGTGTTGGAAGTAGTCCTCCAGTGACAGGTCTTCGGTCGGTTCATGGCTGGTGTTACCCGACTGAGGCGCCAGGCTGACGAAGTCGTCGTCCTCCAGGTCGCTCAATTCGATATCGATGCCCAGCAGGTCGGCGGAGATTTCCGGGCTTTCGCACAAAATCACTGCGCGCTCGACAGCGTTCTCCAGCTCACGCACGTTCCCTGGCCAGGAATAATGGCGGATGGCTTGCTCAGCATCAGCAGCGAACTGCAGGTCCGTGCGACCGATGCGTGCACTCTGGCGCGCGAGAAATGCATGGGCAATTTCATTCACGTCGGCGCCACGCTCGCGCAGGGCGGGTAGTTTCAGGGCAATCACGTGCAGACGGTAATACAAGTCTTCACGGAACTGCCCGATCTTCGACAGGCTCTTCAGGTCGCGGTGAGTCGCGGCGATCAGGCGCACATCGACTTTCTGCGACTGTACTGAACCCACGCGGCGAATCTCGCCTTCCTGCAGGACTCGCAGCAGTCGCGCCTGGGCCTCCAGTGGTAGTTCGCCGATCTCGTCAAGAAACAGTGTGCCACCGTCCGCTGCCTCCACCAGGCCGGCACGACCGGCACTGGCACCGGTGAACGCGCCTTTCTCGTGGCCGAACAATTCGGACTCGATCAGGGTTTCCGGAATCGCCGCGCAGTTCACTGAGATCATCGGTGCCTTGGCGCGCTTGGAAAGGTTATGCAGTGCCCGAGCGACCAGTTCCTTACCGGTACCGGACTCGCCCTGGATCAGGACATTGGAGTCCGTCGGCGCGACCTTGCGGATCTTGCTGTACAGATCCTGCATGGGAGGGCAGGAACCTATGATGCCGATTTCGCCGTTGCTGTTGCCAGGCTTGTCGGCAGTCGTACCAGCCTTGCTCGACGGACGCTCTGTCGGGGCGTTTTCGGCGCTTTGGCGGTCCCGAAGGATTCGCGCTACAGCCTGGAGCATTTCATCGTGGTCGAAAGGTTTGGCGATGTAGTCCACCGCGCCCATCTTCATCGAATCCACGGCTGAGCGCAGGCTGGCGTAGCTGGTCATGATCAAAACCGGAGTGCCTTGCCCCAGCTTGATCAGCTCGGTGCCCGGCGCGCCTGGCAGGCGCAGGTCACTGACGATCAGGTCGAACGTGGGGATGCTGAAGCGCTCCTGGGCTTCCTGCACGGAGCCGGCTTCGCTGACCTGATATTGGTTGCGTTCGAGCAGGCGGCGCAGGGCCGAGCGGATAATGGTTTCGTCTTCGACGATCAGAATATGCGGCATTGATTCAATTCTCTCGACGGTCTCAGTTCACAGCGGACGTCGCTTCGACATGACGCGGTAAAGTCACCCGTATACGGGTGCCGCGCTGGCTTTGAGGATCGGCCGGGCTGTCGATGGTGATTTGTCCATAATGCTCTTCAACGATGGAATAGACCAGTGCAAGGCCCAGACCGGTGCCTTCTCCAGGGTCTTTGGTGGTGAAGAAAGGTTCGAACAATCGGTCCATGATGTTCTTCGGAATACCACTGCCTTCATCTTCCACGATCAGGTCGACCGTGTGCTCGAAAGCCTCGCTCTTGACACGTACCGCGCTGCCGGGAGGAGAGGCATCGCGCGCGTTGGACAAGAGGTTGATCAGTACCTGGGCAAGCCGTTGCGGATCACCGTCGACCCAATGCTCGGGATCGCACAAATTGAAGAACTGCACTTCGAAATTGCGCCGGTTCAACGCCAGCAGGCCGATGGCGTCCTGGGCAACTTCGGCCAGGCACACCGCTTCGTCGTTGTGTTGATGGCTACCGGCGTGGGCAAAGCTCATCAGCGATTGGACGATGCGCGAGATGCGCTTGGTCTGTTCGAGGATCTGCTCGCTGATTTCCGTCAGCTCGCCGTCTTCCTCGCGTTCTTCTCGCAGGTTCTGCGCCAGGCAGGCTATGCCGGTGATCGGGTTGCCGATTTCGTGGGCCACTCCGGCAGCCAGGCGGCCGATGCTGGCTAGGCGTTCGGAATGCACCAGCTTGTCTTCCAGGGTTTGAGTCTCGGTCAAGTCTTCCACCAGCACGACCAGGCCGCTGTTGCCTGGGGCCAATGGTTCGTCAATGGCAGCCTTGTGCAGGTTCAGCCAGCGAGTCTGGCCATCGAGGGCCAGGTGCTGCTTGTGCAAGTGTTCGTCCGGTAGATTGGTAAAGCCCAGTAACAGATCTTTCCAGGGGTTGGCGATGGTACTCAGGCGTGAACCTACCACGTGCTGGGCAGGTATTCCGGTGAGCTCCTCCATGGCTTTGTTCCACATGAGGATCTCCTGGTCCTTGGCCAAGGAGCAGACGCCCATCGGCAATTCCTGCAGGGTTTGCCGGTGGTAGCGGCGCAAGGCATCAAGCTCGGCTGCCAGGCCGGTCAGGCGCGAGTGGTAGTCCTCTAGCCGGCTTTCGATGAAGTGGATGTCCTCGGTGACGTAATTTTCTCCACCGGCCTTGTAAGGCAGGAAGGTTTCCACCATGTCTTGGGCGACACTTGGCCCCATGAGGCCGGACAGGTTGGCCTCGATCCGATCACGTAGGCGCCGCAGTGCGTAGGGCCGGCGTTCGTCGAAGGGTAGATACAGGTCACGCAGAGCCTGTTCCACTTCCTTTTGTGCTGCCTTGGCCCCCAGGGGTTTGGCCAACTGAGTCGCGAACTCCTGGGGCGAGGCAGCGTGCAGTTCCCGGCGTTGCGGGCGCCGTACGTTATCCACTGCGCAGGCTTCGGCCGCGCTGGCCTCTTCGCTACTGGCGTTGGTAAATAGTGATATCAGCGTGAACATCAGCACGTTAGCCGCCAACGAGGCGATTGCCGCCATATGCCAACTGGTGTCGTCGAGAACGTAGATCATGTTCAGCAGCGGGATATAGAACCCCTGCAGATTGCCGATCAGCGGAAGCAGCATGGTCACCAGCCAGACCAGGATCCCTGCCAGCAGCCCGGCGATGAAACCGCGGCGGTTAGCGGTTGGCCAATACAATACCGACAGCACGCCAGGGAGGAATTGCAGGGTGGCGACGAAAGCCACGATTCCCAGGTTGGCCAGGTCCTGTTCTGCCCCCAGCAGCAGGTAGAAGGCGTAGCCGGCCATGATGATGGCGACAATCAGGGCACGGCGGGTCCACTTCAGCCAGCGATAGATGTTGCCTTCCGCCGGTGGTTGGTAAAGCGGCAGTACCAGATGGTTCAGGGCCATTCCCGACAGGGCCAGGGTGGTAACGATGATCAGGCCACTGGCGGCAGACAGGCCGCCAACATAGGCCAATAGCGCCAGGGCCCGGCTGTTGGCGGCAATGCCGATGCCCAGAGTGAAGTATTCCGGGTTGGTGGTGGCGCCGAGCTTGAGGCCGGCCCAGAGAATCAGCGGCACTGCCAGGCTCATCAGCAACAGGAACAGTGGCAATCCCCAACTGGCGCTAACCAGAGCGCGGGGGTTGAGGTTCTCGGTAAACGTCATGTGGTACATGTGCGGCATGACGATGGCTGAGGCGAAGAACACCAACAGCAGGGTGCGCCACGGACCTTCCTGCAATGGAGTGTGCAGTGCAGCAAGGGCGGTCTGGTTCTGCAGCAGCCAGAGCTCCAGTTGTTGCGGGCCATCGAACACCCCGTATAGCGCGTACAGGCCAACGCCGCCGATGGCGATCAGCTTGATCACCGACTCGAAGGCAATGGCGAACACCAGCCCCTCATGTTTCTCCCGGGTGGCGATGTGCCGCGAGCCAAAGAAAATCGTGAACAGGGTAATCAGCGCGCAAAAGCTCAGCGCCACCCGATGTTGCACCGGCTCATGGGTCAGGATGCCAATGGAGTCGGCCACCGCCTGGATCTGCAGGGCCAGCAGGGGCAGCACCCCCACCAGCATGAAGATGGTGGTCAGGGCCCCAGCCCAGGTGCTGCGAAAGCGAAAGGCGAACAGATCTGCCAGGGATGACAGCTGGTAGGTACGGGTGATCTTCAGAATCGGATACAGCAGCACCGGTGCGAGCAGGAAGGCCCCGGACACCCCCAGGTAGCTGGAGAGAAACCCATAGCCGTATTGATAGGCCAGGCCCACCGTGCCGTAGAACGCCCAGGCGCTGGCATAGACCCCCAGCGACAGGGTGTAGGTCAGCGGGTGGCGAATGATCGAGCGCGGAATCATCCCGCGCTCACTGATCCAGGCCACCCCGAACAGCACCAGCAAATAGGCGGCGCTGATCAGGATCATCTGGGTCAGGCTAAAGCTCATCGGCATCTTTTTGGCTCTGCAGGATGAAGGTCACGACGATCAGAATCAGCCAGAGCAGATACGGGCGATACCAGGCGCCAGTAGCATCGATCCACCAATCCATGATGGCGGGGGAGAACAGATAGATCCCCACTACCAGGAGCAGGACCAAGCGATAGATGTACATCTCGGCCTCTCTTTATTGTGTGCGTGCCCGAAAACGTGCGGCGATGGTAACGGATGGGCGCCAAGCTGCAAGGGGCGTCAGCTTAATTGCGCTTCTGCCACGCTCAGTGTGCGAGGAATCAGGGCGACATCCCAGTGGGCAATACCCCAGGCAATGATCTCTGCCACGCTGGCATCATTGAGCTCGGTCGCCGGCTCCTGGCCCAATGCACGTAACGCGCGCAGCAACAAGGGCGGAGCCTGGTCCTCGGTCAATGGTGGCGACCTGTAGGACTTGCCTAGTTTGTGGCCGTCTGGCTGGGTGATCAGCGGAACATGCAGGTAGCGAGGCTGGGTCAGTCCGAGTAGCTCTTGCAGGTACAGCTGACGCGGTGTGGAGTCCAGCAGGTCGGCGCCACGAACGATATCGGTGATGCCCTGCCAGGCGTCGTCGAGCACCACGGCCAGTTGATAAGCGTAGAGGCCGTCACGACGACGGATCACGAAGTCCCCGACTTCACGGCCCAGGTGCTGGCGATATTCCCCCTGGACCCGGTCGACGAAGCGGTACTCAAGCTCTGGTACCCGCAGGCGGATCGCCGCGTCTGCCTGGGCATGGCCGAGGTTGCGGCACAGCCCCGGGTAAATGCCGTGGTAAGGCTCCAGCTGTTTGCGCGAGCAGGTGCAGGCATAGGCCAGGCCCTGGTTGAACAGGCGATTGAGTACCTCGGCATAGGCGTCGTGGCGGTCGCTCTGAAGGATCATTTCGCCGTCCCATTCAAAGCCGTAGCTTTCCAGGGCCTTGAGAATCGCCGTTTGGGCGCCGGGTTCTTCCCGGGGCGGGTCGAGGTCTTCCATGCGCAATAGCCAACGGCCGCCAACGGCGCGTGCATCAAGGTAAGAGGCGAGGGCAGCAACCAGCGAGCCGAAGTGCAGGTAGCCACTGGGAGTAGGGGCGAAGCGCCCGATGTACGAAGAGGGTATGGAGGCAGTCATAGAGCGAATGTTACTTCGTCTGGCCCCGAGGTGACGAGGCGCTCAAGAGGGGCATCATTACGAGCAAATCCTTGCCTGCTGAGGGAGGCAAAAAGGGAATCGCAGAAACAAAAAACGGAGCGTTGTTACGCTCCGTTTCAGGTTCAAGCCGGCGATTACTTGCCGACCTGTTTTTCCTTGATTTCTGCCAGGGTCTTGCAGTCGACACACATATCGGCGGTTGGACGGGCTTCCAGGCGGCGGATGCCGATCTCGACGCCACAGGACTCACACCAGCCGTACTCTTCGTCTTCAATCAATTGCAGGGTCTTGTCGATCTTCTTGATCAATTTGCGCTCACGATCGCGGGCACGCAGTTCAAGGCTGAACTCTTCTTCCTGGCTGGCACGGTCAGCCGGGTCAGGGAAGTTGGCTGCTTCGTCTTTCATGTGATCAACAGTGCGGTCGACTTCCTGCATCAAGTCCTGTTTCCACTTGTTCAGGATCTTGGTGAAGTGCTCGCGCATGGGCTTGCCCATGTACTCTTCGCCCGCAGTTTCAACATAAGGTTCAAAACCGCTGATCGATTGAATCTGTTGCTTTGCTTGGGTGGGCATGAATGGACCGCCTCTACTCTTGTAATCCATTGCGCAGGATTGCTCCATCTCCGACACTTGCCGGCCCTGCGGCTGCAAGCGGGCGAACTTACCAGATCAAACCAGAGCGCGCTACTCCCGGTTGTCGAGCCTATGTCCTGCATAGCCTGTAGCAACGGGGAAAGTCTGGTATGGCTTGTTGATCGGTCTGTTCAATCGTTGATTTTAGTCAAGTCTGCAAGTTCTGTTTGCGCCAATTGACGTAACGCAGCAGACCGCTTGGAAGGCGTTGGGTTCTCCCAGGCTTCATCGGATGGGTAGAATCGGACTTTTGCTCCCCCTTGAATGAAGGAAGGCTAATGGCTCTGCCCTACAGTGCGCGCAGTCGCGCTATCGAACCTTTCCATGTCATGGCCCTGTTGGCCCGTGCCAATGAACTGCAAGCCGCCGGCCACGACGTGATTCACTTGGAGATCGGCGAGCCGGACTTCACCACCGCCGAGCCGATCATCCAGGCCGGGCAGGCCGCGCTGAGCGCAGGCAAGACCCGCTACACCCCGGCGCGTGGCATTCCTGAGCTCAGGGCGGCAATCTCGGGCTTCTACCAGCAGCGTTATGGTCTGGACATCGACCCCGAGCGGATCATGATCACTCCCGGTGGTTCCGGCGCGTTGCTGTTGACCAGCAGCCTGTTGGTAGACCCAGGCAAGCACTGGCTGCTGGCCGACCCGGGCTATCCGTGCAACCGGCACTTTCTGCGCCTGGTGGAAGGCGCGGCACAACTGGTGCCAGTGGGGCCGGATGTACGTTATCAACTGACCCCGGACCTGGTGGAGCGCTACTGGGACCAGGACAGCGTCGGGGCCTTGGTCGCCTCACCGGCGAACCCCACTGGCACTGTCCTCAGTCGCGATGAGCTGGCGGGGCTATCCGCTTCGATCAAGGCGCGTAATGGGCACCTGGTGGTGGATGAGATCTACCACGGCCTGACCTATGGCACCGACGCTGCCAGCGTACTGGAAGTCGATGACAGCGCTTTTGTCTTGAACAGTTTTTCCAAGTATTTCGGTATGACTGGCTGGCGCCTGGGCTGGTTGGTAGCACCGCCAGCGGCTGTGGGTGAGCTGGAGAAGCTGGCGCAGAATCTCTACATCAGTGCACCGAGCATGGCTCAGTATGCGGCCCTGGCCTGTTTTGAGGCGCAAACCATCAGTATCTTGGAGGAGCGCCGTTGCGAGTTCGGTCGCCGTCGGGATTTCCTGCTGCCCGCTTTGCGCGAGCTGGGTTTCAGTATCGCCGTTGAGCCTGAAGGGGCGTTCTACTTGTACGCCGATATCAGTGCCTTTGGTGGCGATGCCTTTGCTTTCTGCCGCCATTTCCTGGAAACCGAGCATGTGGCCTTTACCCCAGGCCTGGATTTTGGCCGCCATCAGGCCGGCCATCACGTGCGCTTTGCCTACACCCAGAGCCTGGAGCGCCTGCAGGAAGCTGTGGCGCGTATCGCCCGTGGCCTGCAGAGCTGGCAAGGCTGATGCGTTTCGATCCGCCCCTAGAGGAAGGGCGCCTGCTGCGTCGTTACAAGCGCTTTCTGGCAGACATCGAAACCACTGCGGGTGAGCAGTTGACTATCCACTGTCCCAATACCGGTTCGATGTTCAATTGCATGGTCGAGGGCGGGCAGGTCTGGTTCAGCCGCTCCAATGATCCCAAGCGCAAGCTGCCAGGCACTTGGGAAATCAGCGAGACGCCCCAAGGTCGATTGGCCTGCGTCAATACCGGACGGGCCAACGGGCTGGTTGAGGAAGCGTTGCGGGCTGGCTTGATCAGTGAATTGAACGGGTTCACCGGGCTCAAGCGCGAGGTGCCTTATGGGCAGGAAAACAGCCGCATCGATTTTCGTCTGGATTACCCGGACGGTCCGGCCTACGTTGAAGTCAAAAGTGTCACCCTGGGTTTCGATGGCTCGTCAGTTGCGGCGTTTCCCGATGCCGTGACCCAACGTGGCGCCAAGCACCTGCGTGAGTTGGCGAGCCTGGCGCGCGAGGGGGTACGTGCGGTTCAGTTGTATTGCGTCAACCTCTCGGGGATAGATGCAGTACGTCCAGCAGAGGAAATCGACCCGGGGTATGCCGCCGCCCTGCGTGACGCGAAGGCGGCTGGTGTCGAGGTGCTGGCTTATGGTGTCTGTTTGACCGCCCAGGAGGTTTTTATCGACCGGCGCCTTGAGGTGCTGCTGAAGGGCTAGAGAGCGACCCAGATGCCCTGACTGTCTTCACGGCAGTCAACCGCCTCCAGGAACTGGCCGGCGCAAGGCCCGGCCACACACTCCCCACTCTCGATCAGAAACAGTGCGCCATGGGTGGCGCACTGGATCAGGCTGGCGCTGGGATCGAGGAAATGATCGGGTTGCCACTCCAAAGCCACTCCCCGGTGCGGGCAGCGATTGGCGTAAACATAAGCTTGGCCCTCGCGGCGCACGGCAAAGAGTTTCAAGCCCTGAAGCTGGAAACCTCGGCTGCTGGCTTCGGCCAGATCGCTCCCGGCGCACAGAAATTTCATGTCTATCCTCATGATCCAAAGGCTCTGCGTCTGGACTGTCACAGTTTTCCGTGGCTGCAGGATGAAACATGTCAGCGCTTGACGGTCAAATGAAAACAATTATCAAATGGCCGCCTCGCTCGTCATGGGGCGCCTGCTCATTTTGATGCCTGGACTGCTTGGTATGTCACATGGACAGCCGCTTCGCGGGCCCACTTCTATATAGGAAATGTTCTTATGCGCCTGAGTGCCAGCGCCATTGCGTTCTGTGCCGGATTGCTGGTGAGCCCATGGGCCGCCGCCGATGAGTTGCCACAGCGCTGGGTCAGTGCTGGTGGGGCCTTGTCGGAGTGGGTCGCAGCCATGGGCGCTGAGTCGAAACTGGTAGGCGTCGATACCACCAGCCAGTATCCGGAATCACTCAAGGCCTTGCCGAGTATCGGCTATCAGCGCCAGTTGTCGGCGGAGGGGATCTTGAGCCTGCGGCCGCAGATCCTGGTGGGAACCGAAGAAATGGGGCCGCCGCCAGTGCTTTCGCAGATTCGCAGCGCGGGGGTCAAGGTCGAGCTGTTTTCTGCCCATGCAGATCTGCCGACCCTGCAGCACACCTTGCAGCACTTGGGGCAGCTCCTGGGTCGTGAGGAGCAGGCCGGAAAACTGTTTGAGGAGTATCAGCAGCAACTCGAACAGCAGAAGACCTGGGTTTCCCAGGCTCAGGCGCAACAAGCCGCGCCCGGGGTACTGCTGTTGCTCGGACATGCCGGCGGCAAGCCACTGATTGCAGGCAAGGACACTGCGGCAGACTGGTTATTGCAGCAGGCTGGCGGGCGCAATCTGGCGACTCATACGGGTTACAAACCGTTTTCGGTGGAGTCCCTGGCGGGATTGAATCCAGATGTCCTGGTGTTCTCCGACCGCAGCCTGAGCGGTGAAGCGGCACGTGCCGCGCTGTTCAAGGAGAACCCGGTGCTGGCGTCCACGGTGGCGGCCAAAGCGGGGCGAATGGTCGAGCTTGATCCAACCTTGTTGGTGGGAGGCTTGGGCCCACGCTTGCCGGACAGCCTGAAACGCCTGTCGACAGCTTTCTATCCTTTGGCCAAGTCTGCCCAATGAGTCGTCTGGTCAAGCCTCGTACGTTGTTTCTCGGCCTGGGGACTGTGTGTCTGCTGGCCATCTGGTTGTCCCTGGCCCTGGGGCCGGTCAGCCTGCCGTTGTTCGATACTTTGCGCGCTGCCCTGCGGCTGCTCGGTTTACCCATAGACGGGCAAGGACTGGAGCAGGCGGAGTTGATCCTTGGGCAGATTCGCCTGCCGCGGACCCTGCTCGGCTTGGCCGTGGGGGGCGTGCTGGCCCTTTCTGGCGTGGCCATGCAGGGGCTGTTTCGCAACCCCCTGGCAGATCCGGGGCTGGTAGGCGTGTCCAGTGGTGCAGCGCTGGGCGCGGCCATCGCTATTGTCGGGGGCTCGATGTTTGGTGGCTTGCCGGAGGTCATCGGTCCCTACCTGCTCTCAATTTGTGCCTTTCTCGGTGGTTTGGGGGTGACGGCACTGGTCTATCGACTGGGTCGGCGCAATGGCCAGACTCATGTCGCGACCATGCTGTTGGCGGGGATCGCGTTGACCGCCCTGGCCAGTTCGGCGGTGGGTTTGTTCACCTACCTGGCGGATGACGCTACCTTGCGTACTTTGACCTTCTGGAACCTGGGCAGCCTGAACGGTGCCAGTTACCAGCGCCTGTGGCCGCTGTTGCTGGTGACGGTAGGCGTCGCGCTGTGGCTGCCGCGCCGCGCCAAGGCGTTGAATGCGCTGCTGCTGGGCGAGTCCGAGGCCAAGCACCTGGGCATCGATGTCGAAGGGCTCAAGCGCGAACTGGTGTTTTGTACTGCTCTGGGCGTTGGTGCCGCCGTCGCGGCGGCAGGGATGATCGGTTTTGTTGGCCTGGTGGTGCCGCATCTGGTGCGCCTGTTGTCTGGGCCGGATCATCGTACTTTGCTGCCAGCATCAATCCTGGCGGGAGCCAGCCTGTTGCTGTTGGCCGATCTGGTGGCGCGCCTGGCGCTGGCGCCGGCTGAACTGCCTATTGGTATTGTCACCGCTTTTATCGGCGCACCTTTCTTTTTGTACCTGTTGCTGCGAGGGCGCGCCTGATGTTGCAAGTAGAGAATCTGCACGTCCGGCGCGGCGGCAAAGAAGTGTTGGCAGGCATTGACCTGCAGTTGTTGCCAGGTGAAGTGCTGGGGGTATTGGGGCCCAATGGCGCGGGTAAAAGCAGCTTGCTCGGGGCCTTGAGTGGTGAGTTGGCGGCCCATCAGGGGCGGGTGTTGTTGGATCAGCAAGAACTGGCGCGGTGGGAGGGTGGACTGCGTGCGCAACGCCTAGCCGTTCTGCCCCAGGCATCGAGCCTGGATTTTGCGTTCAGGGTCGAGGAAGTAGTGGGGCTGGGACGTTTGCCCCACCAGAGTGGCCGCGTGCGCGATGAGGAGATAGTCAGTGCCGCGCTTGAGGCGGCCGATGTCGCGCATCTTTGGGGGCGCAGTTACCTGGCGTTGTCCGGAGGCGAGCGACAGCGGGTGCATCTGGCGCGGGTCCTGGCCCAACTATGGCCCGGGCAGGCGGGGCAGAACTTGCTGCTCGACGAGCCTACTTCGGCCCTCGATCCATTGCATCAGCACATCACCTTGCAAGCCGTTCGAGCGTTCGCCGATCGCGGGGCGGGAGTGCTGGTCATTCTCCACGACCTGAATCTGGCGGCGCGTTACTGTGATCGTGTGCTGTTGCTTGAGGGGGGCCGACCTCATTCATTGGGGACTCCGGCCACGGTTCTGCGTCCTGAACCCTTGAAAGCCGTGTTCGGCCTGGAGGTTCTGGTGCAGGCGCACCCTGAGCGCGGGCACCCCTTGGTCATCGCCCGCTGAACTGAGAGGGGGAAGACTTGATGCGCCCACTTCTGCTCCTGATGGCAATGCTCCTGGCAGCCTGTCACAGCACGCCTGGAGTTTTGCCACCTCCTGTGGCAGGGGCTCCTGGAAACATTATCGATCTGCGCAGTGGCGAGGTATTGAGCCCAGCCGAGTTGGTGGAGCGCCTGGCGCGCGCTCCACGAGTAATCGTTGGCGAACAGCACGATAATGCCTGCAGTTGTGGCTATTGCGCTCGATGGCCCTGGATCGACCCCAAGGCAGTCTGCTGCTGGAAATGCTCAACCCTGATCAGCAGCCACGAGTCGATGCGCTCAAGGGCTCTCTTGGCGGGCGACGTTTGCCTGATGGCCTGCCGGGCTTGTTGGCTTGGCAATCGGGTTGGGACTGGAGTCTCTACGGCCTCTTGGTGAGTTATGCCCTGGTGCAGCCGTATCCGTTGCTGGCGGCCAATCTGGATCGTCAGGAAGTACGTGGGATCTATGCTCAGGCGCCGCGGCTGCCCGGAGGGCGGGCCAATGCCAGTGCAGTGACCGAAGCCCTATCCACACAAATCCGTGAATCGCACTGTGGCTTGCTGCCCGAGAGTCAGGTACCGGCGATGCTGGCGGTGCAGCAGCAACGGGATCGGCGTATGGCCGAGCGACTTCTGGCTGCGCCGATCCCGGCCTTGCTGTTTGCCGGAACATTTCACGGGCGCAAGGATCTTGGCGTGCCTTTGCATGTGGCGGATCTGGATCAGACGCAGAGCGTTGCAGTGTTGCTCCTGGCGGAGCAGGGCAGCCAGGTGTTCGCCTCGGCCGCCGACTTTGTCTGGTATATGCCGCCCCAGCCGGACAAGGATTACTGCGCGCAACTCAGACCTTGATTGCAGTACTTTTTCGCGGGCAAAAAAAGACCCGGCAAGAGCCGGGTCAAATAACCGTGATTAGCCTGATGAGGAGATAATCTGAGAGTCCGAACCACTGGTCTTCCAGGTTATCGACTGATCTCGCGACCAGTTGTGATAATCATAACGATTCTCATTTCGAAGTCAACAAAGCTTTTTCAGTTTCCGCATATTTCTCCGAACGCTTGTTTGGATCACCGGTAAACCAGCCTTTATTCCGGGGTGTTCAAGGTCATGAGCCGGGTGACTTCCTTGTTCAGCAGGTCGATGCGCCGGGCCATGCTTTCGATCAGGCTGTGGGCGATCCGCGGATTGCTCTGAGTCAGGCTGAGAAACTGCTCCTTGGGAATCAGCATGACTGTACTCGGTTCACTGGCGATCACGCTGGCGCTGCGTTTCTCTCCGGTAAAGATGGCCATGGCGCCGAAAATTTCGTCTTTGGGTACATCGCCGACCTTGTGACCGTCGACAAAGGCTTGTGCATGGCCTTCGAGTATCACAAACACGTGATCAGCTTCATCGCCCTGGGCAATCAGCAGTTCGCCCGTCTCCACGCGTTTGAAGCCGTTGTTGCTACGTAATTGCGGAGGTTTCAAGCGGGCGATTGCATCGGAGAGCAGGGCGGTCTGGCCGATCAGGTACTGCAGAAACAGTTCCGAGCGTTGCTCGTCAGCGTAGACATGCCGAAATACTTCAGCCCTCAGGTAGGGGATCAGACGCAATGGTGTATCGCAATTCAGATGCCATTGTGGGTGTTCGATACCGCGACGCAGCCCGACCAGATCGCCTTCATGCAGGTAGAACAAGGGCCGTTCTTCGACACTGGCCTGGATCACGCCACTTTCCAGCAGGAACAGCTGATGGTCTGGCAATACGCGGGACAGATCCTCCATGGGCTCAAGCTCCAGCACTGGATCACTGGGCGAGAGACCTTCCAGCAATTGAGTCGGGATGCTTTGCAGCCGATTGATCAGGGCGTCGGCATAATCCGGTTGTTCTCCCAATAGATACATGAGGATCTGCCAGTTAGTTTTTATGACGAGTGGAAATGGCATCCAACTGTCTGTTCAACGCCTCTTTGCGCTCAATGGGGAGATCGTTCCAATGCATGTCCATCAGCGCGCCCTCGATGGCGTAGAGGAGGACTTTCGACGCACGAAAACCGCGGGTACGCACCGCTCGGTAGGCGTCCACCGCGCCCAGGCGACGCAAGTCGGAAGCACTATGGATACCCACTGCATGCAGCCATTGTGCGGATGTCTTGCCAAGGTTTTTCAGGTGTTGCAGTTCATCATTCATTAAGCCTCCTGGCGATGGCCGAATGGTGTGTGGGTAGCCTCACAGGAGTGTAGCGCTCAGCAGAAAACGCGCTGTTCTTTGGTCGGGTTTGGCGCAAATGCTTCTAAGGCCGATGAATCAAGGCTCGACAACAAGACGTGCCCAGGCCTTGCAGGGGCGGGGGAAAGGCGAGAGAGGAAGTCTATAGTCCGGCCTGAACAGTGCGCCGGACATAGAGGGGCAGGAAGCTCAGCGGGTGTTGTAGCGCAGGCGGGTGCCGAAATTGACCGACATGAGAATCTCATCGGCAGTCAGTTCGACCGGGAAGTAGGCGCCGGAAATCTGCGCATGGGCGAGGCTGGCGCCTTCCATGGAGGCGTTTCGCAGGTCCAGGCCACGCAGATCCGCCGAGCGGAAGTAGGCGTCAGTGAAATCGATGCCCTGGGCGTTCAGTTCGCGCAGATCAAGGCCACGGAAGTCGCCGCCGCGCATGTCTACGGGGTGATCCTTTGGACGTTCGCGGTTGAAACCGACGATGTCGTCTTTATGCAGCAGGGCGTAGAGCGGAGTGTCGAGAAGTTTCGGTTGGCTCATGGTGACATCACCGGTGTTGGATTTATGACGCCAGTATAGTGCCACTATTTTTCAGCCGTGAAGTCTTTGCCACTTCACGGCTGAAATAATCGCTTACAGGCCCGGGAGACGCTGACGAATGTTGGCAACCAGGGCATCCAGGCTGCCACTTTCGTTGGTTTCGATGCGTTTGCTACGCAGCAGTTCTTCGTCTGTCAGGGCTTCGCGAGTGGCTTGTTGATTGGCGATCACTTCTAAGGTGGCGTCGGAAGGGTCGTTCTGATCGGCCTGGCGTTGCGCCAACCAGCTGGCAACCACCGCCTCAGGAGCATTGCAGTCGATGATCAGGCAAGGCGTGCCAGTGGCTTCGGCAACCTTGGCAGCGGCATCCCGTTGGGCGCGCTTGAGGTAGGTGGCATCGATCACGACCGGGAAGCCGGCGCGCAGGATGGTTTCGGCGATTTCATGCAGGCGTGCGTAGGTAGTACTGCTGGCTTCGCTGCTGTAGATGCCAGCGTGCGGGTCGTTCGCTACTTGCTGTTCGCCGAACAGGCGCTTGCGTTCCACGTCGGAGCGCAGGCGAATGGCGCCGAGAGCTTCAACCAGGCGCATGGCAACGCGACTTTTGCCGACCGCCGAAATACCTGAGGTGATAGCCAGGAAGCGCGATGGAATGGTGCTGTAGCTTTCTGCCAGGTTGGCGTAGTTGCGGTATTGACGCAGGGTGGTGGCGCGCTGCACCGGGGTGGCGTCGGCGGGCATGCTGAACAGGCTGACCTTGGCGCGTACCAGGGCGCGATAGGCTTTATAGAAGTTGAGCAGCTCCAGGCCTTGATAGTCACCGGTCAGTTCCAGGTACTGGCTGATGAAGCGCCGAGCAAGGCTTTTCAGGCCGCGGTCTTCCAGGTCCATGGCGAGGAAACCGGTGTCGGCATACACGTCGGTGAACCGAAAAGGCTCGTTGAATTCAATGCAGTCGAAAATCACCACTTTGCCATCGATGATCGTGGCGTTGCCCAGATGGATATCGCCGTGGCATTCACGGATGAAACCTTCGCTCTTGCGCTGGGCCAGCAATGGCTTGAGACGTTCGAAGCTGGCCTCTGCCCAGGCTTCCAGGGCTTCGAGTTGCTGCAGGTCGGCCTTGTCGCTGAGAAACGGACGGATCTGTTCGAAGTTCTGGCGCACCGGCGCCATTACGCTGTCTGGAGTGCCAGCCTCGTGAGCGGCGGGAACCTTGGGAGCGTTTAGGTGAAATTGAGCGATCTGTTGGGCCATCTCGTCGATGTGTGCGGTGGTCAGTTCGCTGTTGGCCTGCAGGGTGCTGAGTAACTGGCTTTGAGGAAACTGGCGCATTTTCAACGCGTATTCGATGACCGGGCTGCTGCCGCCCAGTTCAGGGGCCTCAATGCTGCCGGTGATCGGCAGCACTTCCAGGTAAAGATCATCGGTCAGGCGCTGGTTCAATCGCAGCTCTTCACCGCAGAAATGTTCGCGAGCATCCAGGCTGGTGAAATCGAGGAAGCCGAAGTTGACCGGCTTCTTCACTTTATAAGCAAAGGGGCCGGTGAGCAGAACCCAGGAGATGTGGGTTTCGATGACCTGAAACCCGTCTACGGGATGAGGATACAAAGCAGGGTTTTGCAGGGCGGCGATCAGTGACTGGCTCACAGGCGATCCTTCAGAGTCGGGAAAATCGAGGGCGTCATTATGGCTGCTGAGAGCGCTAAGGCAAACCTCGGGCGGCACATGTTGAGGATGAATAAAGTGCGTATAATCCGCCGCCATGACTCGTACCCGATCCCCTCGTTCCGCTAAAAAAACTTCGTCTGGTGGCCTGCGCCCCTGGCTGGGCTGGGCGCTCAAGCTCAGTCTGGTTGGTTTGGTGGTGCTCGCCGGCTTTGCGATTTACCTTGATGCTGTGGTCCAGGAGAAGTTCTCCGGCAAGCGCTGGACCATTCCGGCCAAGGTCTATGCACGTCCGCTGGAGCTGTTCGTCGGACAGAAGCTCAGCAAAGACGACTTCCTGACGGAACTCGATGCCCTGGGCTATCGTCGCGAAAGTGTCGCCAACGGCCCCGGCGCTGCGGCGGTCAGCGGCAATACCGTTGACCTGAATACCCGCGGTTTCCAGTTCTATGAAGGGCTGGAGCAGGCGCAGCCCGTGCGTGTGCGTTTCTCCGGCGACTATGTGGCTGAACTCTCCGGCAGCAAGGGCGCGAAACTGGCGGTGGTGCGTCTGGAGCCGCTGTTGATCGGTGGTCTGTACCCTAAGAATCTTGAAGACCGGATTCTGATCAAGATCGATCAGGTCCCTCCATATCTGCTGGAAACCCTGGTGGCGGTGGAAGACCGTGACTTTTATTCGCACTTCGGGGTGTCGCCGAAGTCGATCGCTCGAGCGATCTGGGTCAACACGTCGTCGGGCCAGATGCGCCAGGGCGGCAGTACCCTGACCCAACAGTTGGTGAAGAACTTCTTCCTGACCAACGAGCGCAGCCTGTCACGCAAGCTCAATGAAGCGATGATGGCGTTGCTGTTGGAGTTGCATTACGACAAGCGCGAAATCCTTGAGGCTTACCTCAACGAAGTTTTCGTCGGTCAAGATGGCCAGCGTGCAGTGCATGGCTTCGGCCTGGCCAGTCAGTTCTTTTTCAGTCAGCCGCTGTCCGAACTCAAGTTGCACCAGGTGGCGCTCTTGGTGGGGATGGTCAAGGGCCCCTCGTATTACAACCCGCGGCGTTACCCTGAGCGTGCACTGGAGCGGCGTAACCTGGTGCTTGATTTGCTTGAGCAACAGGGCGTGGCCACGGCGGAGCAGGTTGCCGCAGCGAAGAGCATGCCCTTGGGCGTGACCAAACGTGGCAGTCTGGCGGACAGCTCGTTCCCGGGTTTCCTCGACCTGGTGAAGCGCCAGTTGCGGCAGGACTACCGCGACGAAGACTTGACCGAAGAAGGCCTGCGCATTTTCACCAGTTTCGATCCGATCCTGCAGATGAAGGCGGAAGCCTCGGTCAACGATACCTTCAAGCGCCTGTCTGGTCGCAAGGGCTCGGAAGACGTCGAGGCGGCGATGGTCGTGACCAATCCGGAAACCGGTGAAGTCCAAGCCATGATCGGTAGTCGCCAGGCCAGTTTCGCCGGATTCAACCGAGCGCTGGATGCGGTGCGCCCGATCGGCTCGTTGATCAAGCCGGCGGTCTACCTGACCGCTCTGGAAAAGCCCAGTCAGTACACCTTGACCAGTTGGCTCTCGGATGAGGCGTTCTCGGTAAAAGGTGCGGATGGCCAAGTCTGGAAGCCGCAGAACTATGATCGGCGCTCCCACGGTACGGTTTTCCTCTATCAGGGGCTGGCCCACTCCTACAACCTGTCCACTGCGCGGCTCGGTCTGGAAGTGGGCGTACCCAATGTGTTGAAGACCCTTGGGCGCTTGGGGGTTACCCGGGAGTTCCCGGCATTTCCTTCGATGTTGCTGGGCGCGGGGGGCATGAGCCCGATCGAAGTGGCGACCATGTACCAGACGCTGGCCAATGGCGGTTTCAATACGCCAATGCGCGGGATTCGCAGCGTGCTGACCGCCGAAGGCGAGCCGCTCAAGCGCTATCCGTTCCAGATTCAACAGCGATTCGATGCTGGGTCGATCTACCTGATCCAGAGTGCGATGCAGCGGGTGATGCGTGAAGGCACGGGCAGCTCGGTGTACAACGTATTGCCCAAGACCTTGGCGCTTGCCGGCAAGACCGGTACTAGTAACGACTCCCGTGACAGTTGGTTCGCCGGTTTCAGCCAGGACTTGCTGGCCGTGGTCTGGTTGGGGCGCGACGATAACGGCAAGACACCGTTTACCGGTGCCACCGGTGCCTTGCAGGTCTGGACCAGTTTCATGCGCAAGGCTGACCCATTGCCACTGGACATGCCGCAGCCGGACAACGTGGTCCAGGCCTGGATTGATTCGCGTACGGGGCAGGGCTCCGACGCCAACTGTCCGGGCGCGGTGCAGATGCCGTATATTCGCGGCAGCGAACCGCCTCCCGGCGCCTCTTGCGGTGGTGAAACCCCGGCAGGTGGTGATTCGGTGATGGATTGGGTCAAAGGCTGGATGAACTAAGCGATGAGGGTTTGACGTGAACAAATGGTGGGTTCCAGCTATTACAGCGCTGGCGTTGCTCAACGGTTGCGCCAGTGTGCAGCGCGGTTCCATTCCCGTCGTGGACTCTGGGACCGCCGTGTCCAACAGTGAGCGAATTTCCGCCTCTGGAGGTTTTCGTCAGACGACTATCAAGCGTCCGGCGCAAGCCCAGGCTCAGGCGATTCCGGCAGACTCCGGAGTCGTGGTGATGGTCCCTGGCGGCGGTGCAACGGCCTCGGCGCCGATCAGCAGTTCGCCGATTACTCCGGGTCCTGTCACTTCTGGCCCTATTACACCGGGACCGGTGGATGGTTCGAGTTATCAGTCGGCTCCGATCAACCAGGGCACCTACAATATGCCTTCGACGCCGAGTGGCATTCCTTCGGCCCGTGCGGGTGGCTTGTCGGCCGATGAACAGCTGGACGGCCCGGTATTGGCGTTGCTGACCACTGCTCAGCAACAGCAGTCCAGTGGTGATCTGAACGGCGCGTCCTCCAGTCTCGAACGCGCTCAGCGTGTGGCGCCGCGCGAGCCGCAGGTGTTGTACCGTCTGGCTCAGGTGAGAATGGCCCAGGGCGATGCTCCTCAAGCAGAGCAGTTTGCCCGTCGCGGTCTGAGCTTCTCTGGCGGTCGTCCCGATCTTCAGGCGAGCTTGTGGGAGTTGATCGCTCAAGCCCGTGAAAAGCAGGGCGACGCCGCTGGTGCGGCCCAGGCCCGTCAGAAAGCCCGGGTTTCGCTGTGATGGATATGCGTTTTCCGAGAATCGCCGAGCACCTGCTGTTGATCGAGCGCGAACTGCGATTGCAGGGCTTGTGGGGTGACGTTGCGCCCAGTGCCGAATCTTTGGCCAGTACCCAGCCTTTTGCCGTGGATACGCTGGAGTTCGAGCAATGGCTGCAGTGGATCTTCCTGCCTCGCATGAAGATGATCCTGGAGCAGGATCTGCCGCTGCCCAATGCTTCCGGTATCCAGGAAATGGCCGAGATGGTGTTCTCTACCCGTCCCATGCAGGGGCGCGACCAGCAGTTGCGTGCTCTGCTCAAAGAGTTTGATCAGCTCATCGTAGCTACTCGCTGACGCTGGACTGCCAGGTTCACCTGGCAGTCGTTCCCTATAGCCCTGTGTGTTCTCGTCTGGCGCTACCGCGGGGCTTTCTCCTTATGCATCAGGTTCAGGACCTGGGCCGTTCAATAGGTCTGTGAATAAAGTCAAGGTTCGCAATTCTGATTTGCTTGTTGGAGATTGCGCAATTGAAGCGCAGAGAGTTGTTGTTTTGAGGTTTTTTCTTGCGTTCTCATGCGCTTAGTTCGAATTAGCTACATAGACGACTTGACTTGAAGAGGACGAAACAGAAGAATCCAAAGTCCGCTGTAGAGGGACTGCCAGAAGCAGACCCACTCAGCAGATCATGAGGCGCACACCCGCGCCGAAGTGCTACACCCGCAACGCGTTACCTCGCGCTGGGTGGGAAAACCCCGCAACACTTTGGGGGGCTCCCAATACTTGCTCAGTCAGTGCTGACGTAGTCGGCGACTACCGTCGCTCATGCTCTGCTGAGAAGTAAACCTATTAAGACCCGCTCCCTTTTGAGGGCGGTATTCTGGCGTTTTAGAGGTGAACAACGTGGAGCTTTTATCTGGCGGTGAGATGCTCGTCCGCTTTTTGCGTGACGAAGGCGTCAAATATATCTACGGGTACCCGGGTGGTGCTCTCCTGCATGTTTACGATGCCCTGTTCAAAGAACCGGAAGTGACTCACATCCTGGTTCGTCATGAACAAGCGGCAACCCATATGGCTGACGGCTATGCCCGTGCCACCGGTAAAGCCGGTGTGGTACTGGTGACTTCCGGCCCGGGTGCGACCAATGCCATTACCGGTATTGCCACCGCCTATATGGACTCGATTCCAATGGTGATCATTTCCGGTCAGGTGCCTAGCACCATGGTCGGCACCGATGCGTTCCAGGAAACCGACATGATCGGTATCTCCCGGCCGATCGTGAAGCACAGCTTCATGATCAAGCACGCTTCGGAAATCCCGGAAGTCATGAAGAAGGCGTTCTATCTGGCGCAATCCGGTCGTCCTGGCCCGGTGGTGGTCGATATCCCCAAGGACATGACCAACCCGGCTGAAAAGTTCGAATACGTTTTTCCCAAGAAAGCCAAGCTGCGCTCCTATAGCCCGGCTGTGCGCGGTCACTCCGGGCAAATTCGCAAGGCAGCAGAAATGCTCCTGGCGGCCAAGCGTCCTGTGCTTTATGCAGGCGGCGGAGTGATCCTCGGTGGCGGTTCCGCACCGCTGACCGAACTGGCCAAGATGCTCAATCTGCCAGTGACCAACACCCTGATGGGCCTGGGCGCATACCCCGGTACCGACCGGCAGTTCGTCGGCATGCTCGGCATGCACGGCAGCTACACCGCCAACCTGACGATGCACCATGCTGACGTAATCCTGGCAGTCGGCGCGCGTTTCGATGACCGGGTTATCAACGGCCCGGCGAAGTTCTGCCCGAACGCCAAGATTATCCATGTCGATATCGACCCGGCGTCCATCTCCAAGACCATCAAGGCCGATGTACCTATCGTGGGCCCGGTGGAGAGCGTCATGACCGAAATGGTTGCGGCCCTCAAGGAAATCGGCGAGACCCCGAACAAGGATGCGGTCGCGAGCTGGTGGAAGCAGATCGATGAGTGGCGCGGTGATCGCGGCCTGTTCCCTTACGATAAGGGCGATGGCAGCATCATCAAGCCACAGACTGTGATCGAAACCCTGTGCGAAGTGACCAAGGGCGATGCCTTTGTGACCTCCGACGTGGGTCAGCACCAAATGTTCGCCGCGCAGTACTACAAGTTCAACAAGCCGAACCGCTGGATCAACTCCGGTGGCCTGGGCACCATGGGCTTCGGTTTCCCGGCTGCCATGGGCATCAAGTTGAGCTTCCCGGATGCCGACGTTGCTTGTGTAACGGGGGAGGGCAGTATCCAGATGAATATTCAGGAACTGTCTACCTGCCTGCAGTACGGGTTGCCGGTAAAAATCGTCATCCTGAACAACGGTGTTCTGGGTATGGTTCGCCAGTGGCAAGACATGAGTTATGGCAGCCGTCATTCGCACTCCTATATGGAGTCGCTGCCTGATTTCGTCAAGCTGGCAGAAGCCTATGGTCACGTCGGCGTGCGCATCACCGAGTCGAAAGACTTGAAGTCGAAGATGGAAGAGGCGTTCGCCATGAAAGATCGCCTGGTGGTGATTGATATTTCGGTCGACACCAGCGAGCACGTCTACCCGATGCAGATCAAAGACGGCTCCATGCGCGATATGTGGCTGAGCAAGACGGAGCGTACTTAATCATGCGGCACATTATTTCCTTGCTTCTGGAAAACGAACCGGGTGCTCTGTCTCGTGTAGTTGGCCTGTTCTCGCAGCGCAACTACAACATCGAAAGCCTGACTGTGGCGCCTACAGAAGACCCGACTCTGTCGCGTCTGACGTTGACTACTGTCGGCCATGATGAGGTCATCGAGCAGATCACCAAGAACCTGAACAAGTTGATCGAAGTGGTCAAATTGGTTGACCTGTCGGAAAGTGCTCACATCGAGCGCGAACTGATGCTGGTCAAGATCAAGGCCACTGGTGCCCAGCGCGCCGAGGTTAAGCGCACTACCGATATTTACCGTGGGCAGATCGTTGATGTCAGCGCTAGCGTGTATACCGTTCAATTGACCGGTACCAGCGATAAGCTCGACAGCTTCATTCAGTCCGTCGGCACCGCCTCGATTCTGGAGACCGTCCGTAGCGGCGTAACCGGTATCGCCCGCGGCGACAAAGTACTCAGCATCTAAACCAAATTAGCGAATGGCCGGAACGGCCTGATATAGGGGAAATTCATGAAAGTTTTCTACGATAAAGACTGCGACCTGTCGATCATCCAGGGCAAGAAAGTCGCCATCATCGGTTACGGCTCCCAAGGCCACGCTCAAGCGTGCAACCTGAAAGACTCCGGCGTTGACGTGACTGTTGGCCTGCGTAAAGGTTCGGCTACCGTTGCCAAGGCTGAAGCCCATGGCCTGAAAGTGACCGACGTTGCCAGCGCTGTTGCTGCTGCCGACCTGGTCATGATCCTGACTCCGGACGAGTTCCAGTCTTCCCTGTACAAGAATGAAATCGAGCCGAACATCAAGAAGGGCGCCACCCTGGCCTTCTCCCATGGCTTCGCGATCCACTACAACCAGGTTGTGCCGCGTGCCGACCTCGACGTGATCATGATCGCGCCGAAAGCACCGGGTCACACCGTGCGTTCCGAGTTCGTCAAGGGCGGCGGCATCCCTGACCTGATCGCCATCTACCAGGACGCTTCCGGCAACGCCAAGAACGTTGCTCTGTCTTACGCTGCTGGCGTAGGCGGCGGCCGTACCGGCATCATCGAAACCACCTTCAAGGACGAGACTGAAACCGACCTGTTCGGCGAACAGGCTGTTCTGTGTGGCGGTACCGTCGAGCTGGTCAAGGCCGGTTTTGAAACCCTGGTTGAAGCTGGCTACGCGCCGGAAATGGCCTACTTCGAGTGCCTGCACGAACTGAAGCTGATCGTTGACCTCATGTACGAAGGCGGTATCGCCAACATGAACTACTCGATCTCCAACAACGCCGAGTACGGCGAGTACGTGACTGGCCCTGAAGTCATTAACGCTGAATCCCGTCAGGCCATGCGCAACGCTCTGAAGCGCATCCAGGATGGCGAGTACGCGAAGATGTTCATCAGCGAAGGTGCTACCGGCTACCCATCGATGACCGCCAAGCGCCGTAACAACGCTGCTCACGGTATCGAAATCATCGGTGAGCAACTGCGCTCGATGATGCCGTGGATCGGTGCTAACAAAATCGTCGACAAAGCCAAGAACTAAGTTCGAGTTTTGTCAGGAAAGACGCGGCCTAGGCCGCGTTTTTTCGTTTGGGCGGGTAGGTTCTGGTATAAAGCTGGATCCTTTGTGGCCGAATCGCGGTCCTGGGTATCTGTCGAAACTATTCACACCGTTGCAAGGTATTGTCCATGAGCGAACGTCCCGAAGAGCCAAACCAGGCCTCTGACGCCGAAAGCCTGCTACCGATCGATGAGCATGTCGAAGAAGGGCATGACGCTGAAGGCCGTAAAGTCCGGCATCGTGGTATCTATCTTCTGCCGAATCTGTTCACCACTGCGAATCTGTTCGCGGGGTTCTATTCCATCATCAGTTCGATGAGTGCCCAGAGTGCATTGAGCGCCGGTGATACGGCAGGGGCGAGCAAGTATTTCGCCTTTGCCGCCATCGCGATTTTTGTCGCCATGGTGCTCGACGGCCTGGATGGGCGAGTCGCCCGTATGACCAACACCCAGAGCGCCTTCGGCGCCGAGTACGACTCTTTGTCGGACATGGTCGCGTTTGGCGTTGCGCCGGCGTTGCTGGCCTTCGGTTGGGCCCTGGGTGATATGGGCAAGGTCGGCTGGATGGTTGCCTTTATCTATGTTGCTGGCGCTGCGTTGCGCCTGGCGCGTTTCAATACTCAGGTGGGGACCGCTGACAAGCGTTACTTTATCGGTCTGGCCAGCCCTGCGGCGGCGGGCGTGGTGGCCGGTATTGTGTGGGCCTTCAGTGACTACGGTATCCAAGGTTCGAAGATGTCGTTCCTGGTGGCACTGATGGTCGCGGCAGCAGGCATGCTGATGGTCAGCAACATCAAATACAACAGCTTCAAGGATCTGGATCTGAAAGGGCGCGTGCCTTTTGTAGCGATCCTGGCGGTGGTGCTGGTCTTTGCCGTGGTGTTCAGCGATCCGCCACGTATTCTGCTCCTTGTCTTCCTTGCCTATGCAGCTTCGGGCCCGGTTCAGTACTTGTTGCATCTGCGTCGGCGCAAAAGCACCGAGTGATGTAATTTCCCCCATACTCCGCAGTCTATTGGTACATCTGTTCTCCAATACTGCGGAGTTGTCATGCTGATCCAAGTCCCCAAGTCGTCTGACTGCAAAGAGTCGGACGTCACGCCTGAATCCCTGTATTTCTCTCGTCGCAGCCTGTTGGGTGGTGCCATTGTTGGCCTGGCGGCTAGCAGCTTGCCCAGTTGGGGCTGTGCCGAAGAGGCGAGTCGCTACCCCGATGTTGAGCCCGGCAAGCTGCCGTCATGGTTTGCTCAAAAACTCCCGGCGACCCATTGGCAAGCCGTCACCGCCAAGAATGAGGCGATCACGCCGTTCAAGGATGCGACGCACTACAACAACTTCTATGAGTTCGGTACGGATAAGGGCGACCCTGCTGCGAATGCCGGTGCGCTGAAAACCGAGCCTTGGACTGTCGTTGTGGATGGGGAGGTTGGAAAGCCAGGACGCTACGCGCTGGAGGACTTCATGAAGCCCTATCAGTTGGAAGAGCGAATCTACCGTCTTAGGTGTGTAGAAGCCTGGTCGATGGTTATTCCGTGGATAGGCTTTCCGATCTCTGAGCTTCTTAAGCAGGTTGAGCCGACCTCCAAAGCCAAATTTATTCGTTTTGAAACCCTTCAGGACCCCAAGAGTATGCCAGGCCAGCGCTCGGGTTTTGCTTTGATTGATTGGCCTTATGTCGAGGGGTTGCGTCTGGATGAGGCGATGAATCCTTTGGCGATTCTTGCCGTGGGCATGTATGGCCGCGAGTTGCCCAATCAGAATGGCGCGCCCCTGCGTTTGGTGGTGCCATGGAAATATGGCTTCAAGAGCATCAAGTCGATTGTGCGTATCAGTCTGGTGGAAGAGCAGCCGAAGACGACCTGGCAGAGTATTGCTTCCGATGAGTATGGTTTCTACGCCAACGTGAACCCCACGGTTGATCATCCGCGTTGGACTCAGGCGCGGGAGCGACGCTTGCCGAGTGGTCTGTTCAGTCCGAACGTCCGCGAGACGCAGATGTTCAACGGCTACTCGGACGAGGTTGCTTCTTTATATAGCGGCCTGGATCTGCGGAAGAATTACTGATGCGTTATCCCATCTGGCGTATTGGTGTATTTGTCATGATCTCCATCTGGCCTTTGCTCTGGTTGTACCAGGCCTGGAGCTTGGCGCTGGGGCCGGACCCTGGAAAGGTACTGGTTGATCGTTTGGGATTGGGTACTTTGATACTGTTGCTGGTCACTCTGGGCATGACACCGTTGCAGAAGCTAACCGGCTGGGCAGGGTGGATTATGGTTCGCAGGCAACTTGGCTTGTGGTGCTTTGCTTATGTAGTGCTGCATCTAAGTGCCTATGCAGTGTTTATTCTTGGTCTGGATTGGTCGCAGCTGGGGGTTGAGCTGCGTAAGCGGCCGTACATTATTGTCGGGAGCCTGGGGTTTCTCGGACTGTTGATGCTTGCGGTTACCTCCAATAGATATAGCCAGCGTCTGTTGGGGCGTCGATGGAAGGCGCTGCATCGGTTGGTTTACGTCATTCTTGGCTTGGGTTTGCTGCACATGCTATGGATTGTGCGGGCGGATCTTAAAGAGTGGGCTGTGTATGCCTTTATAGGCGCTCTTTTGTTGGGGCTGCGAATCCCGGTGGTAATGTGCAGAATCCCGCGTTTATTGGCTAAGCGGCCTGCTTCTGCAACAAAAGTGTAATTAGGGGTTGACGGCAGATTCTACACGTCTATAATTCGCCCCACTTCCGGCGCAGTCGAAACGGAAAACTCCTTGAGATTCAACGAGTTACGCAGTTTTCGGCAGCGGTTACGCTTCAGTTCATCGAAGCCAGAAGGAGTTGGTAAGGCAGTGAGTTTTAGCCTTATTAACGATTCGATCCTCTCGGTCGAAAGCGGTGAAAAA
>NZ_JAAARM010000018.1 GCF_009908285.1 Pseudomonas sp. Fl4BN1 | reverse complement strand
GGGCCGGGGTGGCGATCACCACGTGACTGAACGGGCCATGGGTGAAGCCTTCGGCATCCTGCAGGTGCCAGTGCTGTTCGCCACGGAAGACTTCGGTGATGCGGCAGGCGAAGTGCACTTCCACGTCGCCGATCAGCGCACGGGTGATGGCGCTCATGCGCGGGGTGCCGACCCAGCGAGTCTGTTCGTCCGGCGAGGGGCTGAGTTGGCCGCCGTGAGAGTTGTAGAGTTGCGGTGCCCATTCGGCGACCCAACCCTCGGCTTGCCAGCGCTGGACTTCAGTGACGAAACGGCGGTCGCGGGCGGTAAAATACTGGGCTCCCAGGTCCAGGCTTCCGGCATCGCTGCGTTTGCTCGACATGCGTCCACCACTGCCGCGGCTTTTGTCGAAGAGTTGGACGGTATGCCCGGTGTCTCGCAGCGCCTGGGCGGCGGAGAGTCCGGCGATGCCGGTACCAATGATTGCGATGGGTACTGTCATAGGGGCCTCGTTTACCTTTCTGTACAGATTACGCCGCCGCCAAAACCTGTACAATATTGTTTTTTGGTATAGTTTTCGGCGTCATCAGTGGGGCGGGTTGTCTATCGTTGAAACACAACCTGCCCGATTGAAAAGCTCCCTGCTTATAAAAATAGACTAGTCATTCGGGTAAAACGCCACGCGAGGAAGATGTCATGCATATATTGCTGACCGGCGGTACTGGTTTGATCGGGCGTGCGCTATGTCGTCATTGGCAAGCCCAGGGTCACCAGTTGAGTGTATGGACTCGCCAGCCCGATAAAGTTGCCGCCCTGTGCGGGCCCCAGGTGCGGGCAATCAAGACTTTGCAAGAGCTGGACCAGGCTCCGCTGGACGCGGTGATCAACCTGGCCGGGGCGCCGATTGCCGATCGGCCCTGGACTCATAAGCGCAAGGCGCTGGTGTGGAACAGCCGCATTGCCCTTACCGAAACTCTGCTGGCCTGGCTCGAAAGCCGTGAGCACAAGCCTCGGGTTTTGCTCTCGGGATCGGCAGTGGGTTGGTACGGTGACGGTGGCGAGCGGGAACTGACTGAGGATTCGCCTCCAGTCAGCGAGGACTTTGCCAGCCAGTTATGTATTGCCTGGGAAGAAACCGCCCTGCGGGCCGAGGCCATGGGGGTGCGTGTGGTGCTGCTGCGCACCGGTTTGGTGCTGTCCGCCGAGGGCGGCTTTTTGTCGCGCTTGCTGCTGCCGTTCAAGTTGGGGCTGGGTGGCCCTATCGGCAATGGCCGGCAGTGGATGCCATGGATTCATATCCAGGACCAAATAGCCCTGATTGATTTTCTTGTGCATCAGGACGAGGCACGAGGTCCTTATAATGCCTGCGCGCCGAAGCCGGTACGCAATCGCGAGTTCGCCAAGAGCCTGGGACGGGTTTTGCACCGGCCGGCAGTGCTGCCCTTGCCGGCGTTTGTCTTGCGTCTGGCGCTGGGTGAGTTGTCAGTGCTGTTGCTGGGTGGCCAGCGTGCGGTACCCGCGCGCTTGCTGGAGGCAGGTTTCACTTTCCAGTTCACTGATTTACCTGCGGCCCTGGACGATGTGTCCCGCCGCCTCTGAAATAGGACGTTGCATGACCGATCACGCGTTGCTTCTGGTCAATCTCGGTTCGCCGGCTTCCACCTCGGTGGCGGATGTGCGCAGCTACCTCAATCAATTCCTCATGGATCCCTACGTGATCGACCTGCCGTGGCCGGTGCGCCGGTTGCTGGTGTCGCTGATCCTGATCAAGCGCCCCGAGCAATCGGCCCATGCCTATGCCTCGATCTGGTGGGAGGAGGGCTCGCCGCTGGTGGTGCTCAGCCGTCGTTTACAGCAAGCGATGACACGTGAATGGACGCAGGGGCCGGTAGAGCTGGCCATGCGTTATGGCGAGCCGTCCATCGAGTCGACATTGGTGCGCCTGGCTGCCGCCGGCCATAAGAAAATCACTCTGGCGCCGCTGTATCCACAGTTTGCCGACAGCACCGTGACCACGGTGATCGAAGAGGCCAAGCGCGTAGTACGGGACCAGAAGCTGGATGTGCAGTTTTCGGTGCTGCAGCCGTTCTACGATCAGCCGGAGTATCTCGACGCTCTGGTTGCCAGTGCCAAGCCGCATTTGCAGCAGGATTTCGACCACCTGTTGCTGAGCTTCCATGGTTTACCGGAGCGGCACTTGCAGAAGCTCAATCCTGGTCATCGGCTGGAGGGTGATTGCTGTCGTGATGCACCGCCGGACGTTGCCGCTCGCTGCTACCGCGGACAGTGCCTGCGTACGGCTCAAGCCTTTGCCGAGCGCATGGGGCTCCCGGATGGCAAGTGGTCGGTGTCATTTCAGTCGCGTTTGGGGCGGGCCAAGTGGATCGAACCCTACACAGAAGCGCGTCTTGATGAGCTGGCGAAGCAGGGGGTGAAGAAGATTCTGGTGATGTGCCCAGCGTTTGTTGCTGATTGCATCGAGACGCTGGAGGAGATCGGTGATCGCGGTCGCGAGCAGTTCCGTGAGGCGGGGGGCGAGGAGTTGGTGCTGGTGCCGTGCCTGAATGACGAACCGCAGTGGGCCAAGGCGCTTAATGCTTTGTGCGAGAGAGCGCCTTTGGCGCTTTGAAAGCTGCGCGAGCAAGCTCGCTCCTACAGAGTCATGTGACTACGTGTAGGAACGAGCAAGCTCGCGACAGAACTGACAGCCGTCTCAGATTACTGGTTCGTCAGATTTCTTGTTTTTCCAGCCATCGTTACCCGGCAGGATCAGGTTCAGCGCAATCGCCACTACGGCGCACAACGCAATCCCTTTCAGGCCAAAATCATCCGGACCGGTGCCGGTGCCAACCAGCACGCCGCCAATCCCGAACACCAGGGTCACCGAGACAATCACCAGATTGCGGGCTTCGCCCAGGTCAATCTTGTGGCGAATCAGGGTGTTCATGCCCACGGCGGCGATCGAGCCGAACAGCAGGCATAGAATCCCGCCCATCACCGGCACTGGGATGCTTTGCAGCAGCGCGCCGAACTTGCCGATAAAGGCCAGGCTGATTGCGAAGACTGCCGCCCAGGTCATGATTTTCGGGTTGTAGTTCTTGGTCAGCATCACCGCGCCAGTCACTTCTGCATACGTTGTGTTAGGCGGGCCGCCGAACATCCCGGCTGCAGTAGTCGCGATGCCGTCACCCAGCAGGGTGCGATGCAGGCCCGGCTTCTTCAGGTAGTCGCGACCGGTCACGCTGCCGACGGCAATCACTCCGCCGATGTGCTCGATGGCGGGGGCCAGCGCGACTGGAACGATGAACAGGATCGCCTGCCAGTTGAATTCCGGTGCGGTGAAGTGCGGCAGGGCAAACCATGGCGCGGCAACGATCTTCGCGGTGTCGACCACGCCGAAGTAGAACGACAGGGCAAAACCCATCAGTACGCCGGAAATGATCGGTACCAGCCGGAAGATACCTTTGCCGAATACGGCGACGATCAGCGTGGTCAGCAGGGCGGGCATCGAGATCATCATCGCCGTCTGGTAATGAATCAGCTCGCTGCCGTCACCGGCCTTGCCCATCGCCATATTGGCGGCAATCGGCGCCATGGCCAGGCCGATGGAAATGATCACTGGGCCAATCACCACCGGCGGCAACAGCCGATCGATAAAACCGGTGCCCTTGATCTTCACTGCGAAGCCAAGAAAGGTATAAACGAAACCGGCCGCCATTACGCCGCCCATGGTCGCGGCCAGGCCGAACTGGTGCTTGGCGAGAATGATCGGGGTGATAAAGGCAAAACTCGAAGCCAGGAACACCGGCACCTGACGCCCGGTGACGATCTGGAACAACAGAGTCCCGAGACCCGCGGTGAACAGTGCGACGTTGGGGTCGAGACCGGTAATCAGCGGCATCAACACCAACGCGCCAAAGGCCACGAAGAGCATCTGAGCGCCAGACAGTACCTGGCGCCAGAGCGGATCGTTGAACTCGTCCTGCATGATCAGGCGTCCTTCTGCTTGGTGCCGAAGATCTTGTCACCGGCATCGCCCAAGCCGGGGATGATGTAGCCATGCTCATTCAGTTTCTGATCAATGGAGGCGGTGTAGATGGTCACGTCCGGGTGAGCCTTTTCTACAGCTGCGATACCTTCAGGCGCGGCAACCAGCACCATGGCGCGGATGTCCCGGCAGCCGGCTTTCTTCAGCAGGTCGATGGTGGCGACCATGGAGCTGCCGGTGGCCAGCATCGGGTCGATGATCATCGCCAGACGCTCGTTGATCTCCGGTACCAGTTTTTCCAGGTAGGTATGGGCCTGCAGGGTTTCCTCGTTGCGGGCCACGCCCACGGCGCTGACCTTGGCGCCAGGGATCAGGCTCAGCACGCCCTCGAGCATGCCGATACCGGCGCGCAGGATTGGCACCACGGTAATCTTCTTGCCGGCGATCTTTTCGACCTGGACGGGACCGCACCAGCCTGGAATTTCATAGCTTTCCAGGGGCAGGTCTTTGGTGGCTTCGTACGTCAGCAGGGCACCGACTTCCTGAGCAAGCTCGCGAAAGTTCTTCGTGCTAATGTCTGCGCGGCGCATAAGGCCAAGTTTGTGTCGGATCAGCGGATGGCGGATCTCACGGATGGGCATAGGGAAAGGCTCCGGCGGCGGGCAAAAAAACCGGCCTAGATTAATCTATCCGAGGTTGATGTCCTATAGACATAAAGTACGTTAGTCCAGAAACGCTTGATCTGGCCGGGCCGGATGCGTACCTTTGCCCGCTTTTCCGAAACTGCCACCCCCTTGGAGAGCGCCATGTCCGCTGATCTCGAGCATATCCGTCAAATCATGCGCGAGGCTGACTGCCTGTACACCGAAGCTGAAGTCGAGGCGGCCATTGCCCGTGTCGGTGCACAAATCACCGAAGAACTGGCTGAGCGCAATCCGGTGGTGTTCTGCGTCATGAATGGCGGCCTGATCTTCGCCGGCAAGCTGCTGACTCACCTGCAGTTCCCGCTGGAGGCGTCCTATCTGCACGCCACCCGTTATCGCAACGAAACCAGCGGCGGCGAGCTGTTCTGGAAGTCCAAGCCGGAAGTCTCCTTTATTGACCGCGACGTGCTGATCATCGACGACATCCTCGATGAAGGTCACACCCTGGGCGCGATCATCGACTTCTGCAAACACGCCGGCGCGCGTGCGGTACACACCGCCGTACTGATCGACAAGGAACACGATCGCAAGGCCCGTCCGGACCTGAAGGCCGACTACATGGGCCTGACTTGTATCGACCGTTACGTCTTCGGTTACGGCATGGACTACAAAGGCTACTGGCGTAACGCTGCCGGCATCTACGCCGTGAAGGGGATGTAAGCTATGAGTGGGCCGTTGTTTCTCGATCAAGCGTTGTTCAGCGACCTGGCTGAGAAGGCCGCGGCCAATCCCCGTGGGCGCCAGCACCACAACTTCCATGCCATGGAAGAGCCCTGCCATCGCATGGCGGTGGGGCTGCAGCCATCGACTTACGTTCCGCCGCACCGGCACTTGAGCGCTGACAAGGCCGAGACCCTGTTAGTACTCAAGGGGCGTCTTGGCGTGCTGATTTTTGATGAACTCGGCCAGGTCCAGGGCAAGCGAGTCTTGCAGGCTGGCGGTGCTTGCGTGGGGGTGGACCTGCCGGCCGGTGTGTTCCACGGCCTGGTGGTACTTGAGCCAGACAGCCTGATGTTCGAATGCAAGGCCGGGCCTTATCGCCCGGTAGGCGAGGGCGAGCAGGCCAGTTGGGCGCCCCGCGAAGGCGAGCCAGGCGTGGCCGAGTATCACGCCTGGATGTGCGCTCAGTTCGACTGACTCCAGGGCTGAACCTGGCAGTTGCGGCGGTGGGAGATTTGTAGCAAAAACCCGTGCTAGAGTGCTCGGCCCTTGTCTGGAGCCTCTCATGAGCCTGTTGATTCGCAGTAGCGCGGCCCTTCTTCTGAGCTTGAGCCTGCCCCTGGCAGCTGCCCCAGCCCTCCTGCACGGGCAGTTTCTGCCGCCAGATGATCAGACCTTGCGCGATACGGTCCCTGAACAGCAGCAGTTGTTGCAGGTCACTGAATATTCGGTGGTGATCGGCAGCCAGCGTCAATCCAACCAGCAGCCGATTCCCGTGACCTCGCCGGTATGGGTGCGGCTCAAGGGCAAGCCCCTGAACAAGGGCGCCACTATCAGCCAGGTGCTGGTGAATTTCGACGGTGAAAGCAAAAGCCTGAAAAAGCCGCAGTACGATGCCAAGAGCAGAACCCTGACCCTGTATTACCCGCTGGCCCAGTACCGGGCGGTCATGGATCTGTTGCGTAACGACACCGTGTATTGCCAGTTCCTCAGCTATGCCAATGGCCATGTCTGGGCCGACTTGCACACCGGTAGCGTGCGTCCGCGTTGAGGCCCGATGCTGGCTGAGGGTAAACTGCCCGCCCCGTGAAATGTCTGCGAGCTGGAGTCGGCAATGCGTAAAGATAAGAAACAACTGATTGGTGACGAGATCGGCGACGAGCAGATCAAATTGTTCCTCGATTTCGAACCGGTCGACGCCACTTCGCCGTCCCTGCACAAGCTGATCAAGGCTTACCGCGGGCTGCGCATCGACGACTTCGAGCGGTTTCTGGTGTTCTTCGTCGAGGCCGGTCATGACCTGGACGGCAAGGACGAGCACGGCCAGTCTTTCGTCGATCTGATCAAGGATCAGCGTAACGCCGCCGATTACGTCGAACTGATCGAACGAGCCCGCGGCTGATCCTCATTTTGTAGGAGCGGGCTTGCCCGCGAAGGGGAGCGCAGCAGTTCCTCTGTGCAACCGCCTCAGCCTTGTTCGCTGGCCAGCCAGCTCCTACGACAAGGCATAAAAAAACGCCCGGTCCTCTTGCAGGAGCGGGCGTTTTTTATCGGCGCCAGATCACGCGCAGCTTTCGGTTTCCTTGCTTGGCTCGACCAGCTCCAGGCTCAGGTTATTTTCGCTGTTGATCTTGTGGTACAGGGCCGCGTCGGTTTCCAGGATCTTCTCCCGCGCCGGGAAAATTTCCTGGAGCTTGGTCGCCCACTCGCCACTGGCCTTGGCCGGGAAGCAGCGTTCGATCAGTTCCAGCATGATCGAGACAGTCACCGAAGCGCCCGGAGAGGCGCCTAGCAGGGCGGCCAGAGAACCGTCCTTGGCCGCCACCAGTTCGGTACCGAATTGCAGGATGCCGCCTTTCTTCGGGTCCTTCTTGATGATCTGTACCCGCTGGCCGGCCACTTCCAGGCGCCAGTCTTCGGCTTTGGCCTGTGGATAGAAGCGGCGCAGGGATTCCAGGCGCTGCTCCATCGACTGCATGACTTCGCTGACCAGGTACTTGGTCAGGTCCATGTTGTTCTTGGCCACGGCCAGCATCGGGCCAATGTTGCCGGCACGTACCGACATCGGCAGGTCCATGAACGAGCCGTGCTTGAGGAACTTGGTGGTGAAACCGGCATAAGGTCCGAACAGCAGGGATTTCTTGCCATCCACTACCCGAGTGTCCAGATGCGGCACGGACATCGGTGGCGAACCCACGGCAGCCTGGCTGTAAACCTTGGCCTGGTGGTGCTTGACCACTTCCGGGTTGTCACAGCGCAGCCACTGGCCGCTGATCGGGAAACCGCCGAAACCTTTGCTTTCTTCGATGCCCGAGGCCTGCAGCAGTGGCAAGGCCGCGCCACCGGCGCCGAGGAACACGAACTTGGCATCGACTTCGCGGGTGCTGCCGCTGTTGACGTCCTTGATGCTCACAGTCCAGCCGTTGGCTTGGTTGCGTTTCAGGCCGGTCACGCGCTTGCAGTACTTGACCTGGGCATCGGGTGCACTGGTCAGGTGCTTGAGAAGCTGATTGGTCAGCGCACCGAAGTTGACGTCGGTACCGTTGATCACCCGAGTGGCGGCGAGGGTTTCATCCGCCGGGCGGCCCGGCATCATCAGCGGCATCCACTCGGCCATCGTGGCTTTGTCTTCGGTGTATTCCATGTCCGAGAAGGCGTGGTGCTGGCTCAGCACTTCAAAGCGTTTCTTGAGGAAGGAAACGCCTTTGTCGCCCTGCACGAAGCTCAGGTGTGGCACCGGGCTGATGAAGGACTTGGACGAGCCGAACGTGCCTTTCTTGGTCAGGTAGGACCAGAATTGCTTCGACACCTCGAACTGGGTGTTGATGTGCACGGCTTTCTTGATGTCGACGGAACCGTCGGCCGCTTGCGGTGTGTAGTTCAGCTCGCAGAGGCCAGCGTGACCGGTACCGGCGTTGTTCCACGGGTTGGAACTCTCCGCGGCCCCCGAATCCATCAGCTCGACGACTTCCAGCTTGATCGCGGGGTCGAGTTCTTTGAGCAGTACAGCGAGGGTGGCACTCATGATGCCGGCCCCAACCAATACGACGTCTACTGCTTCGTTATGCGCCATTAACGCGTCTCCAAAATCTGCAGCACCAAATTGACGGCATGGCTGCCAGGAGTGACGGGGCGGTTCACGTAATGCCCCAGGTTACCCATGGCCAGGATCGCCATGTCCGAATCTTCGCAATTTTTTGCAACTACTACGGACGCTGCCAACCGGGCCTCAAGGTGCGTATGAACGCATCTTGCGGAGCCTCGGGCAATTCGACTTATGGTCGATACATCCCTTCGTGCAACCAAATCCGTCAGCGGACAGGCATCAAGCGCAAGTATCTGAGGAGTGCTCGGTCCTGTGTAATCGGGCTGTTGTAGAGGCTAATGGTGCCAGTTCAGACGCAAAACTATTCATTTGCTCGCCACACTCTTGTGAAGTTGTGAAAACCCGTTTTTTTCACGCTCTTTTGAAGACGTGAACCTCAAAAAAGGGCTGCCTCGACCTGGCACCTGGCCCGAGCGGTGATGCCGGCATGAAGGTATGCGGGCACAACGGGCAAACAGCGTTAGTGGCCGAGCAATGGCAGCTCTGCAGATTCGCGAAAAGTGGAGGTTTGCAAGGTGAACAGCAAGCACGCCAGCTTCACTCGATCTGTGTGGGCGGCTCTCTGTGGGCGGTGCGGGGTGCCAAAGCAGCGGCGTTGGCGGTACTGCGAGGCCCGATCAGGAGACGTCCTTATAATCGGGGGGAGATTGTAACGAAGAAACGCGCAGAAATGATCCTGTTTTGCGACTTTTATTAGGCTTTTGGTCAGGTGGCCAGTATTGGTTGCACCCCGGAGACTGCACCGCGTGGGCTGATACGGGCATTCGCGGGCAGCGCTTGGTGCAACCAGTTCAGGCGAATCTCTTGGATTTCCACCCAGCCGTCGCCCACCGGGGCCGCCGAGCGATGCTGGAAGGCCTGGCAGCGGCCCTGGCTGTCCAGCAGGGCGAAGCTGCGAAACTGTTGACGTGGAGTGAACAGGGAGCGAAGGAAGTTCATGACCAAGCACCTGATTGTGTCATTGACGATAAGAATGCCCTTGAGCCGTTACATGATGATGTATTGCGGGTGAACGGCAGGTTACAGGAACCCGCTTGTACGGGACCTGTCTGAGTCTTGACTAACTCTTGCCTGATGCTGGTTCGTCGTGGTTGTGCCCCGCTATACTGCGGGCCTGTTTGTGCCTGATTCCTGGAGAGATGAGCATGTTGCAACGCCTGTTGTTCGGTTTGATCACTGTGACCAGCCTGTCGCTGGTGGGTTGCGCCCACAGTCCGCAACAACTCAGTCCGGAGCCTAAGCTCACGACCCAGTTGGCACCCGTTGGCCACGGTCAGCCGGTGGTGGTGAAAGTGGTCGATGGCCGTCCATCGCCGACCCTGGGTACCCGTGGCGGCCTGTATCCGGAAACCAGCGCCATTACTGTGCAGAGCGCGCAGATTTTGCCCAAGCTGCAAGCTCAGGCTGAAGCAGCGGTGCGCCTGTTGGGGTTCACCCCGACCGCTGCTGGCTCCAATGCTCCACAGTTGACCGTGACCCTGGCCGAACTCAAGTACCAGTCGCCTAAAGAAGGCCTGTACGTGACCGAGGCTACCATCGGCGCCACTTTCCGCTCCGATGTGCAGAATGCCAACCGCCGCTACAGTGGCCGTTATGGTGCATCCCTGGACCAGCGTTTCGGTATGGCGCCGAATCAGGACACCAACACCAAGCTGGTGGGCGATGTACTGAGTGATGCCTTGACCCGTCTGTTCAAGGATCCGACGGTCGGCCAGATCCTCGGCGAATAATTGGTTGTTAGCCCGGGCGTGTGCCCGTGTATCAACAAAAAGCCCGGCTTGCCTATCGGCAGCCGGGCTTTTTGTTGGGCGCTTTTCAGGCTGCTTCGACATAGAAGTCCAGCATGCTGACGCCGGTCAGCAGATCGGTTTCCGGCAGGTCCGCATGCTGATGTCCGCCCAGAGCGCAGTACACTAGCCAGTGCCGGTCCTGAACGTTGAAGGCCAGGGCGCCGACCAGCGCCTGCTGTTCTTCACTGGGGGCAATCAGGTAGAGGCGATCCTGGTTTTCTGCGTGCAGCATGACAAGCTCCGTGGGGCAATGAGGGGCGACAGACTGGCTTGTTTAGATGACGAAAAGATGACGCTTTAAATTAAGTGACCAACGCCTCGTTATTGGTCGGAAAGACTCACGGGTTTTCCTGGGGATTGAGTAGAATCCGCGCCGCGGGTGCACTCGACGGCCCGAACACAGCTTTCATTCGAGGTTCATGATGTCGCTGCAACTGATCTGGTCGATGTTCAACGCTCACCCTGCCAAATTGATCAATCTTTTTGCCCTGTTGTTTGCCTGCCCGGGCAGTTGGCTGCTGCACGCCACTCGCCGCCGTGAGCAGCGGGCCCTGGCCAGCCTGGCGACCCAGAGTGAAGATCGGGCCGTGGATCAGCCGTTGCTGATGCTGGATCCTGCCACCTTGCGCATCAACCGCTTCTTCTATCGCTTCGGCTTCGCCTGCCTGGGGCTGGCGTTGCTGGTGTCCTGGATCAGTACGCGCCTCTGACCGATCCTTTCGACAGTAGATACAACAACGGCGCCCGCAGGCGCCGTTGTGCTATCCAGTCTTGCTGTTACAGCGCCAAGCCTGCCTTGACCCGGTATTGATTGCGCACTGGGGTTGCATATTGCAGCACCAGATAAGGGCGATGCTCCGGCGGGCAAGCGTCCAGGCGGCGCTGCCACTCCTGCTCGGCCTTGGCCAGTTCCTGCGCGGGGAATACCTCGGCGGCGGCGGGTACCTGCAGTTGTGGGTCGGCGTCGCTCCACTGGGCATAGGCCAGGTAATGCACGGGAAACAAGCGGTAGCCGCCGAGAATCTGCCGGTCCATTTCCAGGGCCAGTTGCTTGGTGTCTTCGAACAGTTCGCGGATGGGCGCGGCGAAATTCACGTGGACCCGGCCTTTATAGCCGGTGATGCCCTTGGCGATGCTGGCGTCATCTTCCCCTGGCGCCTTGGTATAGCTGCCGGTGCTGGCGCGAATGTACAGCTCCCGGGCCTTGGCCTGGTCGCAAGGATCGTATTCGTAGCTGATGGACACCGGGGTCAGGTTCAGCGACTGGATGACCTCGCCGAAAGGCTCGTCCTTGCGGCTCATGTGGAACATCTTGAGGATCGCCGACTCGGTGCGATCATCACCGTCCTTGGCTCGGCCTTCGGCCTGGGCGATCCAGATCGACTGGCCGTCGTTGCGGATCGAATGGTTGATATAGGCCGAGAGCAGCTGATAGGCCGCCATCTTTTCCCGTCGACCACTGATGGAGCGGTGGACGATGAAGCTCTTGTTCAGGCGCATCAGGTCGCTGACGAAAGGCTTCTGCAGCAGATTGTCGCCAATGGCGATGCGTGGCGTCGGCAGGCCGGCGTGATACACCGCGTAGTTGACGAAGGCCGGGTCCATGACGATGTCGCGATGGTTGGCCAGAAACAGATAGGCGGTGCCGGACTTGAACTGCTCGACGCCGGTGTAGGTCACGCCATCGGTGGCCCGTTCGATGGTGTGGTCGACGTAGAACTCGACCTTGTCCTGCAGGGTGGCCACTGAAGTGACCCCGGCGAACTCACGGCGCAGGCGGTGAGCGATCAGGGGTTTGAGCAGCCAGCCGAAAGTATTGGCAAAACGCGGGAAGCGAAAGTGGGTGAGGATATCTAGAAACGCCTTGTCGCCGAGCAGCCGGGCCAGCACCGCTGGTACTTCGCTGTCGTGGTAAGGTCGGATGGCATCGAATTCGCCCATCATGCTCTCTTGTTAGAAACGGCTAGGGTAAGAAAAGGTTGGTATCGAAAAAAGCCGGGCGCGGTTTGAAAAGTCAGCTCAAACAAAAAAAGGCCCTGCAAATAGACCGGCGATTATACGCATAAGTCACTCTGGAGACGGCGATGCTGGAAACCGAGCATTATCAATGCCCTTACTGCGGCGAGCAGGCGGAAGCGGTACTGGACCTGTCCGCCGGCGACCAGACCTATATTGAAGACTGCCCGGTGTGCTGCCGGCCCATTGTGTTCACGCTGCAAACCGATGGTCAGGAATGGATGCTCGACGTTCACAGTGAAAACGACTGAGTGGGGAGTGGCCTTTATGCAGCGCATCTACGAGCCGGAAAACCTGATGGAAGGCGAGTTGCTCCAGTGCATGCTGGCCAGCGAGGGCATCGCCGCGCACCTGCAAGGCCGTGATCTGCTGGGCGGGGCAGGGGAACTGCCATTGTTCGGGCTGTTGGGGTTGTCGGTGGAGAACCACCAGGCGCAACAGGCGCGGGAGTTGATCGCTGCGTACAATGCCGCTCTGCCATTACCCTTTGATGAACCGGATAGTTTTGCCGGGGTGCTGGTCTGTTAGGCTGAGCGCCGATTTACCGAGAGTTGTATTGCCCCATGTGTGGACGTTATGCCCTGTTTCGCTGGAACCCCGCGTTTGCCGCCTTGCCGGGATTTCCCGCTGATCAGCGGGCGCAGTGGAATATATCCCCCAATGATTCGGTGCTGATCCAGCGCATTGAAGCTGGCCAGCGCACCCTGGCCCGGGCCCGCTGGGGCCTGACTCCGGCCTGGTTGACCGACCTGTCGCGTACCCCAGCCCATGCCCGGGCGGAAACCCTGGCGGAGCAGCCGATGTTCCGCCAGGCGTTTCGTGAGCGCCGCTGTCTGTTGCCGGCCAACGGTTTTTACGAATGGCGCGGCGGCAGCCGCAAGCGCCCGTATTGGCTGACACCGGGCGAGGGTTCATCGATCTTCTTTGCTGCGATCTGGGAGGCCTATCCAGTACAGGAGCAAGTCTGGCTGAGCACCGCGGTGGTAACCCAGGCGGCCTCCAATCTGCGTCGCCCGTTGATCCTCGATGCTGCCGGCCAGGAAGCCTGGCTTGATCCCGAGACTCCGCAGCACGTGTTGCAAGCCTTGCTGGCCAGTCCGCCTGCGACGTTACGCGAGCGGGTCCTGGCCAACCTGGTCAATGACCCCAAGCTCAACGGTCCCGAGTGCCTGACCCCGGCCTGATGTGTCCTTGCTGCGGCGGCTCCTGCAAGGAGCCGGGCGCAATAGTCGCGGCTTATACCTTGAACTGGTTGATCAGGCGCCGTTGCTGCTCCGCCAGTTTGGTCAGCCCGGCGCTGGCAGCACTGGACTCGTCGGCGCCGCCGGCCACTTCATTGGCCACTTGGCCGATGTTGATCACATTGCGGTTGATGTCCTCGGCCACCGCGCTCTGCTCTTCGGCGGCGCTGGCGATCTGATTGTTCATGTCGTTGATCACCGACACTGCGTGGGTGATGGTTTCTAGGGCCTGGGCCGCTTTTGCCGCATGCTCCACGCTCTGGTCGGTCTTGTGCTGACTGTCCTCCATGACCTGCACCACTTCGCGGGTGCCCTGTTGCAACTGCTGGATCATCGACTGGATTTCTTCCGTGGCCTGCTGGGTTTTTTGCGCCAGGTTGCGCACCTCGTCGGCGACCACGGCAAAGCCGCGGCCCTGCTCGCCGGCCCGGGCCGCTTCGATCGCCGCGTTGAGGGCCAGGAGGTTAGTCTGCTCGGCAATGCCACGAATGGTGATGAGGATCGTGTTGATGTTCTCGCTGTCCTTGGCCAGGGTTTGCACCACTCCGACCGCGCGGCCGATTTCCTCGGCCAGGGCACCAATGGCGCTGGAGGTGTCGCGGAAGATTTGCATGCCCTGGCTGGCGGCCTGGTCGGCATGGCTGGCAGCTTGAGCGGCCTGGGTCGCATTACGCGCCACGTCCTGGGCGGTGGCGGTCATTTCATGCACTGCGGTGGCGACCTGATCGATCTCCACCATTTGTTTGTGCACGCCCTGGTTGGTGCGGATGGCGATATCGGCGGTGTGCTCGGAGGAGTCGCTGACGCTCTGTACTGACGTCACCACCTGGCTGATCATTGCTTGCAGCTTGGCCAGGAAGGTATTGAAGCCTTTGGCGATGGAGCCCAGTTCGTCGGCGCGATCGCTGGCCAGGCGCCGAGTCAGGTCGCCTTCACCCTGGGCGATGTCGTCGAGCATGGCGACCATCTGTCGCAGCGGCCGGGCGATACCATGACCCACCAGCCAGATCACCAGCAGTCCGAGGCCGGCAATTACCAGGCCGACCATGGCCATACCGAAGGTGTCGGCCTGGCGTTGTTCGGCCAGGTCGTTCTGCAGTGTGTTCAGGTCGGCCATGACCGCGCCCAGGGGCAGTTGCAGCATCAAGGTCCAGTGAGCATCGGTCTGGCCGATACCGAACGGTAGGTACAGGGTGATGATGCCGTTGGCCTGGTCGACGTTGTAGGTCACTTCGCCGCGTTTGAGGCTGGACAGCTTGGCAACGCTGTCGCTGTTGAGCACGTCACTGACTTTCTCGCCGAACTTGCTCGGATCCTTGGTGTAGGCCACCAGACGACCGTTGCCGCCAATCAGGGCCATTTCTCCGGCGCCGCCGTAAAGTTTCTGGTTGGCACCCAGCAGCATGTCCTGGATGAAGTTCACTGACAGGTCGGCACCGACGATGCCCTGGAATTTACCGTTCAGCAGGATGGGCTGAATAAAAGAAGCGAGCATCACCACTTTGTCGCCGACCTTGTACGGGGCGGGGTCAATGGCGCAGGGCTTGAGACTGTCCTGGGAGCACAGGTAGTACTCACTGGCCCGGACCCCGGTGGAAAGCAGCGTCCGGTCGTTGACGTCGGCCAGTTTGTCGAGGCTCAGGCTGCCGTCTTCGTTACGGAACCACCAGGGCAGGAAACGGCCGTTGGCGGCGTCGACGCCGACCACCGAGGTGCCGATGTAGGCCGCGTCGTTGTGGTCGATGGCGTTAGGTTCCCAGCCGATATAGGCGCCGAGGATCTTCGGGTTCTGCGTGACGTTTTCCTTGATCAGGGCGATCAGCTGTTCACGGCTCAGGCTCAGTCCGGCATGGCCTTGCGGATCCTGCGTAGCCATCAGTGTGTTGACCCGCACCAGGCCGCCGGCTATCAGCAGAGGCGCTTCCAGTTCGCGCTGGATCTGGCTGACCTGGGTCTGCGCCAGGCCGCTCAGGCGTTGTTCGATGACTTGTTCGAACTGGCTCTGGGTCCGTTCCTGAACCATTTGCTGGGTCCTGGCTCCGGCGAACAGGGCGTACAGCACCAGGGCTGCCACCACGCTGAGGACGATGGCTCCGGCCAGCGCGGCCACTGAAAACTGGATCGACTTGAACTTCATAAAGGCTCCGGGCGCAGGAATAGGGTCTGCCCCGCTGTATCGGCCGCTGCATTGCTGGCCATTAGCCTCGGGTGGGAAAATGACTGCTTCAGATGGCTTGAGGTGATGCTTGGCGGGCAGGTGTTCCAGGGCCCTGGCGGCCTGGAGGGGCATATGAAGTTTTTCCTACGGGGCCCGTATGTATCTGAATTACGACTGATAATGTGATTTGCATCTGGCGCGGATACAGTTCCACCCTTAGGATACGCGCCATGTTTTCAGGGAGGTTTGCATGAAAAAGAAGTCATTGGTTGTATGTGCACTGAGTGCCGCTGTTCTGCTCAGTGGTTGCGAGACGGTCAACACCACCAACGGTGGCGTTGTGGGCGTGGATCGCAAGCAATCCATGTTCAGCATGGTCTCCAGCGCTGAGGTCAATCAATCCTATGCTCAGTCCTACCAGGAGACCTTGGGGGAGGCCAGCAGCCAGGGCGTGCTGGACAAAACCAGTGCCAACGCCAAGCGCCTGCAGGTCATCGCTGATCGCCTGATTGCCCAGGCACCTAACTTCCGCCCTGACTGCGCGCAGTGGAAGTGGGAGGTCAATTTGATCAAGAGCGACGAGCTCAACGCCAACTGTGGTCCTGGCGGCAAGATCATTTTCTACTCCGGCCTGATTGATAAGCTGAAACTGACCGACGATGAGATCGCTGCGGTGATGGGCCATGAAATTGCCCATGCCCTGCGTGAGCATGGTCGTGAGGCGATGTCCAAGCAGTACGCGGTCGGCGCAGGCAAGCAGATCGCTACCTTGTTCGGGGTACCGCAAGAGACGGTTGCGCTGGGTGACAACGGGGTAAACCTGCTGATGACCCTGCCCAACAGTCGCGAGAATGAAAACGAAGCGGACCTGATCGGTCTGGAGCTGGCCGCCCGTGCCGGTTACAACCCGAATGCGGCCATCAGCCTGTGGAACAAAATGGGCCAGGCTGCGGGCGGTTCCGCGCCACCTGAGTTCATGAGCACTCACCCGGCTTCCACTAGCCGTATCGCCTCCTTGCAGGCGGCGATTCCCAAGGTGATGCCGTTGTACGAGCAGGCCAAGAAGTCCTGATCTGCGCACGTCATTCTCGATGACGTGGTCGCCGGCAAGGCGGCTCCTGCGCAACCTGCAGGAGTCGCCTTGCCGGCGATTTCATTTATACCCAGCCACTGATCTGCATGGCCTTGTACACCGCCACTATGGCGAGGATGAAGAAGGCTGACGCCGCCAGGCGACGAATCAGGGTCAGGGGCAGTTTGTCTGCCGCAAAGTTGCCCGCCAGCACCACCGGTACGTTGGCAATCAGCATGCCCAGGGTGGTACCGATGATCACCAGCCACAGGTCCGGGTATTGCGCGGCCAGCATGACGGTGGCGATCTGGGTCTTGTCGCCGATTTCCGCCAGGAAGAACGCAATCAGGGTGGTCAGGAAGGGCCCGAACTTGCGCGCGGTAGTGGCTTCGTCATCGTCCATTTTGTCCGGAACCAAGGTCCACAGCGCAGTGGCGGTGAAGCTGGCGGCGAGAATCCAGTGCAGGGTCGAATCCGAGAAGAAGCTACCGAACCAGGCGCCGACTGCACCCGCGGCCGCATGGTTGGCCAGGGTTGCGGCGACGATGCCGGCGATGATTGGCCAGGGTTTGCGAAAGCGCGCGGCGAGAATCAGGGCGAGCAGTTGCGTCTTGTCGCCGATTTCGGCCAAGGCAACGATTGCGGTGGGAACGAGTAGAGAATCCAGCATCATCAGGGTTTTCCTAAGGGGCGGGTCGACACGGCTATGACACGTACAGCCTTCCCGCCCCGGGTAAGGTGTTCGTGTCATAGGTCTTGTCAAACCCTGCGGTCCGTCTGTGCGGACTCTTGGGTCGCATGCGCCATGGTCTGAGGACCAAGTATGTTGACGCATGCCGGACGAGCGTGGCGCTCGTGGGAGACTACTCCCCTAGGACGGAGCGGATTCTGCCTAGGCAAAACCCTTTCGGCAAGCCTTGTTTGCGAAAAAACCAGTTAGCCGCGCTTGGCTCGGTAGATCCGGAAGCCCTGGCCTTCGGCCTTGATCGCACAAGGTCCCAGATGCTCTTCGATCAGCGGTTGGTAGCGCAGGAAGCTGTTGGCAACTACCCGCAGTTCGCCACTTTTTTGCAGATGTTTTGCTGCTTTTCGCAGCAGGTTTTCCGTGGCCTGGTAGTCGGTGTGAACCCCGGTATGGAAGGGCGGGTTGGTCAGGATGCAGTTCAAGTCCATCGGTGCAGCATCGATGCCGTCACCGGTCAGGACCTCGGCCTCAAGGCCGTTGGCGGCCAGGGTCAGGCGGCTGCTGGCAGCGGCGAAGGCATCGACATCCAGCAAGGTCACTCGGTTGTCCGGGTAACGGCGCTTCACCGTGGCTCCCAGCACTCCGGCGCCGCAGCCGAAATCCAGCATGTGGCCGCTGGGTAGGTGATCCAGATGTTCCAGCAGCAGTGCTGTGCCGCGATCCAGGCGCCCGTGGCTGAACACCCCAGGGAGGCTGACGACTTTCAACGGCCCTTCGGTCAGCGGCAGTTCGTACTCCTCGGCCAGACTCTCCAGAGCCACCGGCTCGGGGGCATTGGCCACGGTGACCTGCCACAGCTGGCAGTGCCGCGCGCTGTCGAGCTTGCGTGGCTTGCCAAAGGGGTTGAGTTGCTTGGCGGCACTTTCCACACCGCTGCGCTTTTCCCCCACCAGGTACAGCTCGCGACCGGCCAGGCGCGAGGCGAGGGCGTTGAGCAGGTAGCCAGTGAGGTCCTTGGACTTGGGTAGAAACAGCACGGCGCTGTCGAAGGATTCCGTCGGGGCTGTTACGCCAAAATGGCTGCGGCCTGGAAAGCGAGCTTCCAGGGCCGCTTGATCGCCGGCGTGCCAGCTCCAGCCTCGGGCGTTGGGCAGGCGTCCCAGCAGGTCATCCGCAGCCAGGCCGACCAGCAGCATTGAGCCTTGAAACAATTGAGCCTGGCGTAACAGTACTTCACTGCGTGTGTCCATGATCCGCACCCGAAAAAAGTAGCGGAGTTTATCAACTCACGACACGCAGCGGGGTACCACTGAAGAAGGCTTGGGCATTTTCGCTCAGTTGGCCAACAATTCTTTGCCGTGCCTCTCGACTGCCCCAGGCGTTGTGCGGGGTCACTATCAGTCGCGGAATGTCGGCGGCCAGCAGTGGATTGCCGGCCGAGGGTGGTTCGACACTCAGCACATCGGTGGCGGCGCCTCCCAGATGACCATTGCGCAGAGCGTCGGCCAGGGCCTGCTCATCAATCAGGCCGCCGCGAGCGGTATTGACTACCAAGGCGCCGGGCTTGAGCAGGGCCAGTTCGCGGGCGCCGATAAAGTGCCGAGTGTGTTCGTTGAGCGGGCAGTGCAGGGTCAGCGCATCTACTTGTGGCAACAGATCTTCCAGGGGCAGGCGATCAGGCCGGGCCGGGCGCCCAGGGATTTGTCCCAGCACCACGCGCATGCCAAAGGCTTCGGCCAGGCGCGCTACGGCGCTGCCCAGTTCGCCATTGCCCAGCAAACCGAGGGTCTTGCCTGAGAGCTCGATGATCGGGAAATCCAGCAGGCAGAACTGCTTGGCTTGTTGCCAGCGGCCCGCGGCCACGGCCTGTTGGTAGTCGGCGACTCGGGTGGCCAGATTAAGCAGCAGCATCAGGGTGTGCTGGGCCACCGAAGGGGTGCCGTAGCCCTGGCAGTTGCTGACGGTGATGCCCTGGCTGCGGGCCGCAGCCAGGTCGACATTGTTGGTGCCGGTGGCCGCTACCAGGATCAGTTGCAGATCCGGGCAGGCGGCCAGGGTCTCGGCGGTCAGCGGGACTTTGTTGCTGATGGCCACTTGCGCCCCTTGCAGTCGTTCAGCCACCTGCTCCGGGGCTGTTTGGGCATGCACTTGCAAGGGGCTGAAACTGTCGCGCAGCGCCTTCAGATCCAGGTCACCCAAATCCAGTGAGCTGTGATCGAGAAACACGGCGCGGCGATTGTTAGTCATGAACTGTACCTTTTGCACGAGGGGTCTAAGGCGTAATCTGCCGAGCCTAACAGATGAAATAATTAGACATAAACAGGAGCCTGCATGTACCTCACCGAGTTCTTGACCGTTGCTCTCATCCATTTGCTGGCGGTGGCCAGCCCCGGCCCGGACTTCGCTGTAGTGGTGCGCGAAAGCGTGACCCACGGGCGCCGCGCCGGTACCTGGACCGCCTTGGGAGTGGGCAGCGCGATCTTCCTGCACGTGGGTTACTCACTGCTGGGAATTGGCTTGATCGTTTCCCAGTCCATCGTGCTGTTCAACGCCTTGAAGTGGCTGGCGGCGGCGTACTTGCTGTACATCGGCTACAAGGCGTTGCGCGCCCAGCCAGCCAAGCCGGCGGCGGACGACCTGCACTTGGAAGCTGGAGTGCGCACCGCGCGCGGCGCCTTCACTTCAGGTTTCGTTACCAATGGCCTGAACCCCAAGGCCACCCTGTTCTTCCTCTCGCTGTTTACCGTGGTGATCAATCCGCACACGCCTCTGGCTATCCAGGCCGGTTACGGGCTGTATCTGGCGGTAGCTACCGCCGTCTGGTTCTGCCTGGTGGCCATGCTTTTCAGCCAGCAGCGGGTACGCGCCGGTTTTGCCCGGATGGGGCATTGGTTCGACCGCACCATGGGTGCGGTATTGATCGCCATCGGCGTGAAACTGGCGTTCACCGAGATGCATTGATTGCGCTGAGCTGATTCAGGGTCGCCACGTAGTGCCGTGGCGTGTCCCCTAGCAAGCGGTAGAACATCGCGCTGAAGGCCCGGGCGCTGCCGTAGCCCAGAGAATCGGCGACGCTGTGCACGCTTTCTCCGGCCAGCAGGCGTGGCAGGGCTTCCATCAGGCGCAGTTGCTGGCGCCAGGCATTGAAATTCATCTGCACCTGCTGCTGAAACAGCCGCGCCAGGGTTCGTGAGCTGGCGCCGACCTGCTGTGCCCAGTCCTCCAAGGTATGGGGATGGTCCGGCACCTGCAGCAAGGTCCTGCAGATGGCTTGCAGACGCCGGTCCTGAGGCATGGGAATGTGCAGGGGCAGGTTCTCCAGGGCGGCAATCTCTTCCAGCATCAACTGCTGGATCAAGGGGTTTTGTGCCTGCTCGGGGCCCTGCACCGCCCGCAGGATCAACTCCCGCAGCAAGGGTGTCACCGCCAGTACACAGCATTGCTGCAAGGTCGGCGGGCAGCGTTGCGGGTCGATGAACAAGGAGCGCATGTGCACCTCGCCAACCATGAAAATCTCATGCTCTACCAGCGACGGAATCCACACGGCTCGGGTCGGCGGGATCACCCAGGCGCCCTGGGCGGTGACCACGCGCATGGTGCCGCAGGCGGCGTAGAGAAACTGCGCTTCGCGATGACGGTGAGATTCCTGGTGTTCGGCATCGGCATAGTTGCGGGGATAGGCGCTGACCGGGCCGTGGTTTGGCAGGCTGATTAACATGTCTGATCCGGTGACTTTATTGTCAGGAATGCTGTTTGTTGCCAACTTAGCATAGGCAGCACAACAACCAACCTAGCGTGCCGCCATGAATCAAGCTCGAAACGTCATCCGTTACGTCAACGCTGCCCATGTCATCGATCACATGTTCATGCTGATCTTTCCCGCTGCGGTGCTGGGCATGACCCAGGTCTTTGCCCTGGACTATGCCGCACTGATCGGGCTGTCCCTGGGCGGCTTCATCGCTTTTGGCGCCTGTTCACTGCCGGCCGGCTGGCTAGGGGATCACTGGAGCCGCCGACAGATGATGCTGCTGTTCTTCTTCGGCATCGGCGCGGCCTCAATCCTGACCGGCCTGAGTAATAGCCCGACAATGTTGGTGGTCGGGCTGACCCTGATGGGTGTATTCGCCGCCATCTATCACCCGGTAGGCACGGCGATGCTGGTGGCCTATGCGCAAAACCGTGGCCGCGAGATTGGCATCAACGGTATGTGGGGCAACCTCGGCGTGGCCTTTTCAGCATTGATCACCGGCCTGTTGGTGGCGCAATTTGGCTGGCGTTCAGCGTTCATCCTGCCGGGGATCGTGGCGATCCTGCTGGGTATCGGTTTTGCCTTGCAGGTACGCGACGAGCCGGTTCCCGTGCGTCCTCATGTGACACTCAGGGGCAAGGGCGGCCAGCAGATCTCGATGTTCCTGGTGTTCGCGGTGCTGGCCCTGGCCACGGCTACTGGCGGAGTGGTGTTCAACGCCACCACCATGACCTACCCGAAGCTGTTCCAGGAGCGCCTGCATGAGCTGTCGGCCTCGCCACAGATCCTCGGCGTGGTGGTCAGCCTGGCCTATGCCTTTGGCGCGGTGGCGCAGTTGACCATTGGCCGGGTGTTGCATCGCTTCAGCCTGAAATGGCCGTTCATTGTGCTGACCCTGTTCCAGGCCCCGCTGTTGGTGGCGATGGCCCACAGCGAGGGCTGGAGTGTGATCCTGTTGGGGGCGGCCTTCATGTTCGTGGTGTTTGGCCAGGTCACGGTGAATGACGCCATGGTCGCCAATTTCGTTGCGCCACAGTGGCAGTCGCGGGTCTTTGCCTTGCGTTACTGTCTGTCGTTCGGTGCCAGTGCCACGGCGATTCCGTTGATTGCCCTGGTGGAGCCGCGCCAGGGCTTGAGCGGTCTGTATTTGATCCTGGCCGGGTTTGCGGCACTGACCTTTGCCGCTGCACTGGCCTTTCCCCGTACTCCGGCAGAGGCGGCGGTTGGGCAAAGTGCATAAGGTCACGCGGAGCCGCCTCGATACTGGCTTGGAGCTAGTATTTGTACGGTTCCGCAAATCATTCCTTTGGCTGATTTAGCAGGCGCGCGGGCACACTAGAGTGAGTATTCTCCAGTTACGACCGAGCCGTCAGAAAAGGGATTCTTATGTTGCAGACTCGTGTTATCCCGCCCGCCGAAGGCGCCTATCAATATCCGTTATTGATCAAGCGCCTGCTGATGTCCGGCAGCCGTTACGAGAAAACCCGCGAAATCATCTATCGCGACCAGTTGCGCTACACCTATCCGACCCTGATCGAACGCGTGGCGCGGCTGGCCAACGTCTTGACTGCGGCCGGGGTCAAGGCCGGGGATACCGTAGCGGTAATGGACTGGGACAGCCATCGCTACCTGGAATGCATGTTCGCCATTCCTATGATCGGCGCGGTGATTCACACCATCAACGTGCGCCTGTCGCCGGAGCAGATCCTCTACACCATGAATCACGCCGAGGACCGCTTCGTGCTGGTCAACAGCGAGTTTGTCGGTCTGTACCAGGCGATTGCCGGGCACCTGACCACGGTAGAGAAAACCCTGCTGCTCACCGATGCGCCGGAAAAAACCGCCGAGCTGCCGAACCTGGTGGGCGAGTACGAGACCTTGCTGGCCGCTGCCAGCACCCAGTATCACTTCGAGGATTTTGACGAAAACTCGGTGGCCACCACCTTCTACACCACGGGCACCACTGGCAACCCCAAGGGCGTGTACTTCACCCATCGCCAACTGGTGCTGCACACCATGGGTGTGTCGACCATCATGGGTTGTATCGACAGCGTCCGCCTGTTGGGCACCAACGATGTGTACATGCCCATCACCCCGATGTTCCACGTGCATGCCTGGGGCCTGCCCTATGTGGCCACCATGCTCGGGCTCAAGCAGGTCTACCCCGGGCGTTACGATCCGGAGTACCTGGTGGAGCTATGGCGCCGTGAGAAGGTCACCTTCTCCCATTGCGTGCCGACCATCCTGCAGATGCTGCTCAACGCCAAGGCCGCCCAGGGCACCGATTTCGCTGGCTGGAAAATCGTCATCGGCGGCAGTGCGTTGAACCGTGCCTTGTACGAGGCCGCCAAGGCCAAGGGGATCCAGCTGACTGCCGCTTATGGCATGTCGGAAACCGGCCCGCTGGTGTCCTGCGCCCACCTCAACGACGAGTTGATGGCGGGCAGCGAAGACGAGCGCACCACCTACCGGATCAAGGCCGGGGTGCCTGGGCCGCTGGTGGAGGCGGCGATCATCGATGCCGAGGGCAACTTCCTTCCGGCGGACGGCGAGTCCCAGGGTGAACTGGTGCTGCGGGCACCCTGGCTGAGCGAAGGCTACTTCAACGAGCCGCAGAAGGGCGCCGAGCTCTGGGAGGGTGGCTGGTTGCACACCGGCGACGTGGCGACCCTGGACGGCATGGGGGTGATCGATATCCGCGACCGGATCAAGGACGTGATCAAGACCGGTGGCGAGTGGATTTCCTCCCTGGACCTGGAAGACCTCATCAGTCGCCACGTGGCGGTACGCGAAGTAGCAGTGGTGGGCATTGCCGATCCGCAGTGGGGTGAGCGTCCTTTTGCCTTGCTGGTGATCCGCGAAGGTCACGAAATTGGTGCCCGTGAGCTCAAGGAACACCTCAAACCGTTCGTTGAACTGGGGCACTTGAGCAAGTGGGCGATCCCCAGTCAGATCGCCATTGTTACTGAAATTCCCAAGACCAGCGTTGGCAAGCTCGACAAGAAGCGCATCCGTGTCGACATCAGCGAATGGCAAGCCAGTAACAGCACCTTCCTCTCCACGCTTTGAGCGTCCTCTGCCGTGCCCGCCAGGGCACGGCACGCCCACCCGGCAAGCCTTTGCCTTGTACTCACGGATTTTTCAGTCATTCTTGCCGCGCCGTTTTTCAATGGTTATGGCAAAGGGCTGTTCCAGTTCGGTTAGTGGCTGCAAATCACACTTTAGAGGGATCAAGCACTAATCCCTGCTGGATATAGTCCGTTCACGGTTTTTTCCAAGCAACGGGGCATTGCGGGGTGTTCTCACTGCGCAACTTCGGAGCTGGGGCAAGTGTCTCTGTCCCCGGTATTCGAGGCGGTCTTGGAAGAACTTACTGCCATAACAATAATGCACATGGAGTAGCGTCGATGACATCAGTAAACCAGTTCTGGCGCCGGGCGAAACTGCCTCTGGCCGTCGGTCTTGCCTCTACGCTCGCCGGGCCGGCATTCGGCGTTACGTTCAATGTCGGTGAAATCGAAGGCAGCTTCGATTCGTCCCTGTCGGTGGGGGCCAGTTGGTCGACCGCTGGACGCAACCAGAACCTGATCGGAGTCAACAACGGCGGCAAGGGCCTGTCCCAGACCACCGATGATGGTCACTTGAACTTCAACAAGGGCCAGACCTTCTCGAAGATCTTCAAGGGCATCCATGACCTGGAGTTGAAGTACGGCGATACCGGTGTGTTTGTCCGTGGCAAGTACTGGTATGACTTCAAGCTTCAGGATGAAGACCTGGACTTCAAGAACGTCAGTAATGACGGGCGTAAGGAAGGCGCCAAATCGTCCGGTGGGCAGATACTCGATGCCTTCATCTATCACAACTACTCGATTGCCGATGAGCCAGGTTCGGTGCGTTTCGGTAAGCAAGTAGTGAGTTGGGGCGAAAGTACCTTTATTGGTGGCGGCATCAACTCGATCAACCCGATCGATGTGTCGGCGTTCCGCCGTCCCGGTGCCGAGGTCAAGGAAGGCTTGATTCCGGTCAACATGTTCTACATCTCCCAGAACCTCACCGAGAACTTGTCGGCCGAGGCGTTCTACCAGTTGGAGTGGGACCAGACAGTTACCGATAACTGCGGGACCTTCTTCTCGCAGCCGGACAACATTTCCGACGGTTGCAACGACAACCTGCGACTGCTGGCCAAGCGTTCGACCATTGCGGCTACGGCACCTGGCCGAGCAGCCTTGGCTGGGATGCAGGCACGCGGCGTTGATGTCAACGAAGAGGGCGCCCTGGTGCGCCGCAGTGGCGACCGCGATGCCCGTGACAGCGGTCAGTTTGGTGCTGCTTTCCATTACAACTACGAGCCGCTGGACACTGAGTTCGGCGCCTATTTCATGAACTATCACAGCCGTGCGCCGATCTTCAGCGCCACGGCGGCACCCCAGTCGGCTTACAACATAGCCCCTGGCTTTGGCTCTCTGGCGCCGGTGTGGATCGCTGGTAACTCGAAGTACTTTATCGAGTACCCAGAGGATATTCGTCTGTATGGCTTGAGCTTCTCTACCACCCTGCCTACAGGGACAGCATGGAGCGGCGAAATCAGTTACCGGCCGAATGCTCCTGTGCAGCTCAACTCTACCGATATCCTCTATTCCGCCGTTCGGCCTTTGAAGGGGGCATTTACCAACGCCTCCCTGCTAGAGGGCGTCGCCGGGCAAGACCTCAATGGCTATCGTCGCAAGGAAATCACCCAGTTCCAGACCACCTTCACCCACTTCTTCGATCAAGTCATGGGCGCCAGCCGCCTGACCCTGGTTGGTGAAGTCGGGGTCACCCATGTCGGCGGTCTTGAGAGCAAGTCGGATGTCCGTTATGGCCGTGACCCGGTGTTCGGGCCTGGCTCCTTGCCTGCCACGGGCGGGCAGAACACCTGCCGCGCACTCAACTCCACCACCATCGCCGGTGCAGGCCCTGGCGCAGATGCCAGCAATCTCACCGCCAATTGCAACAACGACGGCTTCACCACCGCCACTTCCTGGGGCTACCGCGGCCGGGCCATCTGGGAATACCCGGACGTGTTCGCCGGTGTCAACCTCAAGCCCAACGTCGCCTGGTCCCATGACGTCAAAGGTTACTCGCCAGGCCCTGGCGGCAACTTCGAGGAAGGCCGCAAGGCCATCAGCCTGGGGCTGGATGCCGAGTACCAGAACACCTACACCGCGAGCCTGGCCTACACCAACTTCTTTGGTGGCGACTACAGCACCGTGGACGACCGGGACTTCCTCGCCTTGAGCGTTGGCGTGAACTTCTAAGCACACTGTATTTTCAGGAAGAACAACACTATGAAAATCAACAAGAGTCTGTTGCACATCGGAGTGCTGGGACTGTCACTGCTGGCCACCAGTGTGATGGCTGCCGTGTCCGCCGATGAAGCGGCCAAGCTGGGCACCAGCCTGACGCCGATGGGCGCCGAGATGGCCGGCAATGCCGCCGGTACCATTCCGGCCTGGAAGCCGCTGGCGACCAACGCCGGCACCGTGGACAGCAAGGGCTTCCTGTCCAACCCTTATGGCAGCGAGCAACCGCAGTTCACCATCACCGCGCAGAACGTCGAGCAGTACAAGGACAAGTTGGCCCCGGGGCAATACGCGATGTTCAAGCGCTACCCGGAAACCTTCAAGATGCCGGTCTATCCGTCCCATCGCGGTGCCACCGTGCCGGCCGAAGTGTTTGCCGCGATCAAGCGCAACGCGACCAGCACTAACCTGGTGTCCGGTGGCAACGGCCTAGAGCACTTCGAAACCGCGGTTCCGTTCCCGATTCCGAAAAGCGGCGTGGAAGTCATCTGGAACCACATCACCCGTTATCGCGGTGGTAGCGTCACACGCCTGGTGACCCAGGCTACGCCACAGGCCAACGGTTCCTACAGCCTGGTGTACTTCCAGGATCAGTTCGTGTTCCGCGACAAGATGAAGGACTACGATCCGAAAAATCCGGGCAACATCCTGTTCTACTTCAAGCAGAAAGTGACCGCTCCGGCGCGCCTGGCCGGCGGCGTGCTGCTGGTTCACGAAACCCTCGACCAAGTGAAGGAACCGCGTTCGGCCTGGGTCTACAACGCCGGTCAGCGCCGTGTGCGCCGTGCCCCGCAAGTCTCCTATGACGGCCCGGGTACTGCCGCCGACGGCCTGCGTACCTCGGACAACCTGGACATGTACAACGGTGCGCCAGATCGCTACGACTGGAAGCTGGAAGGCAAGAAAGAGATATACATCGCCTCCGACAGCTACAAGCTCGACTCGCCGACTCTGAAGTACGCCGACATCATCAAGGCCGGGCACATCAACCAGGACCTGGCTCGCTATGAGTTGCGCCGGGTCTGGCATGTGGTCGCGACCTTGAAGGAAGGCCAGCGTCACATCTACGCCAAGCGTGACTTCTATATCGATGAAGACACCTGGCAGGCTGCGGTGATCGACCACTACGACGGTCGTGGCCAACTGTGGCGCGTGGCTGAAGCTCATGCCGAGAACTACTACGACAAACAAGTGCCGTGGTACGCCCTGGAAACTCTCTACGACCTGCAGTCCGGCCGCTACCTGGCGCTGGGCATGAAGAACGAAGAGAAGCAGGCGTATGACTTTGGTTTCACCGCCACCATCAGCGACTTCACCCCCGCCGCCCTGCGTCAGGATGGGGTTCGCTGATCCGCTGTAAATAGAGGCCGCATCCTCGGAAATTGCCCCGACTGGTTCGGGGCTTTTTTTTGCCTATAGGATTGGGCTTCGCTCAAATGCGCAGAAGTCACTGGCAGTACGGGCGACTTTCTCGGAGTAGATTGGTTTTTGTCTCGATAAGAAAACGAAATATCACTTAATAAGTCGGAACTATCTGATCCATTTGGTCATAGTCTTTTTCGCTCGAAAGGTCGCAAAAATCTTCAACAGGTGGCCTTTTACCGCTAGTCTGCGGACATCTGCTACGCCGACAACCGTACATCAATAAGAGTTGGCCATGACTGACCTGTTTCCCCTTCAAAGGACTGACAGCGCGGTGATCCCTGCGCTAGAGGGGCGTTTTTATCGACCGCCGCTGCCTGATGGATACGTGCCGCGGCCGCGGCTTTGCCAGCGCTTGAGCGGTGGGCTGGGGGGGCGACTGTTGCTGGTCAGTGCGCCGGCCGGGTTTGGCAAGAGTTCACTGGCGGTGGAGTTCTGCCAGAGCCTGCCGGGGAATTGGCAGAGCCTGTGGCTGGGGCTGAGTCGCCGAGACAGCGATCCCGGGCGTTTCCTCGAACGCCTGTTGGCGGGGCTGCAGCAATACTTTGAGCAATTGGGCCAGCAATCCCTCGGCCTGTTGAAAATGCGTCAGCGCCACCAGCCCTTCGCTTTTGAAGAGTGGTTGGACGGTCTGCTGGATGAGTTGGCGGCTCACTTGTCCAGCAGCACTCCTTTGTTGTTGGTCCTGGATGACTATCACCTGGCCCAGGGGCCGGTGCTCGATCGTTGCCTGCAATTCTTTCTCAACCACCTTCCCGATGGCTTGCTGGTGCTGGTCACCAGCCGCCAGCGTCCGGACTGGCACCTGGCGCGATTGCGCTTGTCGCGGCAGTTGCTGGAGTTGAATGAGCAGGATCTGCGCCTGACTCATGATGAATCCCTGAGCCTGTTAGCCCGACACAGCAGTGCCTTGCGTGGCGAGGCGCTGGAAAACTTGATCCGGCGCAGCGAGGGATGGGTGGCGGGGCTGCGCTTCTGGTTGCTGGCCGCGTCCGAGGCCGGTGCCGTGGGCGCGTTGCCCCAGGGGCTGCACGGCGGGGAGGGGTTGATCCGGGACTATTTGCTGGAGGAAGTCATCGATTGCCTGCCCGCCGAAGTCCAGGCTTTTTTGTATGACACGGCGCCCCAGGAGCGTTTTTGCGCGGAACTCTGCGACGCCCTGCGTGAAGCCCATGACAGTGCCGAGATCCTCGGTTTTCTGCAGGCGCACCAGGTGTTTCTGGTGCCGTTGGACGAGCACGGGCATTGGTATCGATATCACCATCTGTTTTCCGATCTGCTGCGCACCCGGCCCACGGCCAATGCCTTGGTGCCCGCCGCCAGCCTGCACCTGCGGGCCTGTCGCTGGTTCAACGCCCAGGGATTGCTCGATGAAGCGGTGGAGCAGGCGCTGCGTGCCGGGCATCTGGATGTAGCGGCCAACCTGGTGCAGAACCTGTCGGAGGAGCAACTGCTGGCAGAGCAGAATGTCGGCATGTTACTGCGCTGGAAGATGGACTTGCCCGACAGTCTGCTGGTCAGCACTCCGCGTCTTATCGTGCTCTACAGTTGGGCGCTGGGGCTGGCCTGCCAGCTGGATGCGGCGGAGGAACTGGCAGATCATCTGACGCGTTTCCTGCCGGCGCCCTCGGCCACTGCGCAGAAGTCGATGCTGGCGCAATGGTTGGCCTTGAGCGGGATCATTGCCCGCGGCCGCGGCCAGCGGGAAAGGACCCTGGCCTATTGCAGCGAAGCCCTGGAAAGCCTGCCCCACAAACGTTATGGGCAACGCCTGATGTGCCTGTCGACCTTGTCCAACCTGGCCATTACCGACGCCGACCTGTGGCGTGCCCGTAGCCTCAATCGAGAGTCCCTGGAGCTGGCACAGCGGGTCGGCAATCCGTTGTTCGAGGCCCTGGCCCATTACGATCGGGCGCGGGTCCTGCAGGCGCGGGGTGAGTTGCTGCGGGCCCAGGAGGAAGTGCATCAGGGGCAGCGCCGGCTACAGGGTTTGTCAGTCCAGCGGCTGTACGCCGTACGGGCCCGCTTGACTCTGTATGAAGGCTATCTGCTGACCTTGCGGGCACAGCCCGAGGCCGGCCTGGTGTTGCTGCAGGCCGGGCTGGTGGAGGCCCGGGCCTGCCGTGATATCAGCGTGTTGATCGGTCATTGCGTGATCGCCAAGCAAGAGGGCCTGCGGGGCGAGTTCTCCCGGGCTTTTGCCGAGTTGGCCGAGGCCGAGCGTCTGATGCATATCTGGGATGTGCCGCCGATCTACTATCTGGCGATGATCACCCTGGTGAAGTGCGAACTCTGGCTGGCCCAAGGGCGCACTGATCTCGCCGAAGCCTGGTTGGCTCGCCTGGGCCAGACCTACACCGGCGCACAGGCGGCGGCGCCGCCGGAATTCCACCCCCAATTGCCGTTGCATATCGAATTGCAGCAGGCTCGGCTGGAGAGCATCAAAGGCGACCTGGTCAAGGCTGAACAGCGTTTGAATCAGCTGGTTGAGCATGGCCAGCACAGTGGTCGACAACTCTTGAGTGTGATGGCCTTGACCCAGAAAACTGCGCTGTTACTGGCGGCAGGGCGCGGTCCACAGGCGCGCCAGGACTTTGCCCTGGCCTTGGAGGCGGCGGTGGGGGGGGCTGTACAACCCTTCGAGGAGTTGCTCCGCAGTTATCCTTGTTGGGTGCGTGAACAATTGCAGAGCGCCGGGTCGACCGCCTTGACCCAAGCCTTGCAGGAGCGTTTGCCAGCGTTGTCCCGTGAGTCTCCAGAGCTGGGTGGTCATAACGAAACCTTGAGCTCCCGGGAGTTGGCGGTGCTGCAGTTGATTGCCGAGGGTTGTTCCAACCAGGAAATCAGCGAGCGCCTGTTCATTTCGTTGCACACGGTGAAAACCCACGCCAGCCATATCAACAGCAAACTGGGGGTAGAGCGGCGTACCCAAGCGGTGGCCCGGGCCCAGGAGTTGGGGTTGCTGGGCTAGTTACACCCTTTGCAGTGGGTTTGTGTAGCGGCAGGCGTAGGTGGTGAGCAGGCCGCACGTGTTCGCGCCTCAATGCGAACATTGCATTGCTTTGGGGCGAGCGCGGGCTGCGCCTGCGACCCGTGTACGCGGCGGGCAAGTCAGGGTTGTGGTGGGCGGGCCAGGTGCTGCTTGCAGTAATCGGCAAACAGTCGCGCCGGCTTGGTCAATTGGCCCCGCTTGAGCCACGCAGCCACCAGCCCTGAACCGGTCACTTCCTCGACGATATCCACGCACACTACCGGCTTGCCATCGTAGGAGCATTGGGAGTGGGGGCGGGTCACCAGAATCGAAAATCCGAAGCCCTGGCCCACCATGCCGCGCACCATTTCGATGGACGGCGAGCTAAAGGCAATCTGTGGCGTCAGTCCCAACTCCTCGAACAGGCTGACGAAGTAGGTCCGGCTCGGTTGCACGTCCAACAGAATCATCGGCTCCAGGCACAGGTCCCGCAGCGATACCTGAGCCTGCTTGGCATAACGATGGTCAGCGGGCAGCAGCGCATAGGGACGTTGTGGCGGCATCAGCGGCTCGGTTTCGATGGTGCCGTCCAGATCATGCTCATACAGAATTGCCAGATCGAACGCACCACCGGTCAAGCCCTGTACCAGCTCCTGCTGTTCGCCATCGCGGATGCGGATTTCCACCCCGGGATACAGTGCACTGAATCCGGCGATCAGTTGCGGCAGGTACAGCGGCGCCACGGTTTCAAAACAGCCGATGTCGATCTGCCCGGCTACCACGTCGTTGTCTGCCAGGGCGTTCTGTTCGAACTCCTTGGCCATGCGCAGCAGTTCCTGGGCCTTGCGGTAGAAGCGTGCGCCGCTGGGGGTCAGGGATACGCCCAGGGCGTGGTGGCGTATCAACAGTTGCACGCCGAAGCTGTCTTCCAGGCCTTTGATGGCGGTGGAGATCGACGGTTGGGCGATGTACAGCTTGCGTGACGCTTCGGCGACGCTGCCACATTCGACGGTGGTGATGAAGTACTTGAGTTGACGCAGGTTATAGGCGGCCACAGCAAACCTCGTTGTTTGTCCTGGCGCGGGGGAGGGAGGCGGGTCGTGGTGACCCAGGCTTGAATGCGCCACGGCGATTACAGTCCGTTCAATGCACGCAAGTTACGCATCGGCATGGCCCCCGAGCGTATTTTCTGTCCCTCAACAATACTCACAAGCGGCAGCATAGAGGGCGGTGCCTGGCCATTTTTTTCATCGCTTGCGAACACATATTTCCTCGCTTGCCGGGCTGTACCTGGACGCTGGCCCTGGTGTGAGGAACTCCTGCATGACGGCTCCTGTCTGGCTTCAGGTGTTTTCGCTGGGGCCGGCCACAACAGCTGGCGATTCCTCGAAGGGCGAAGCCGCCTCGAAATCCAGGGTGACGCTGAAGTGTTGCTGTTCGACGCTGACTTCAATCTGCCAGCCCAGTCTGGCGCACAGCTGGCGCATCAGCTCCAGGCCCAGGCCATAGCCGAAATCGCTGGATGGCTCCGCCTGCTTGGTTTCCCTGATGCGGTTGACGATGCACAGTTGCGGGTACTGGAAGCTGATTTCGACGCTGCCCTCGTCGGCGTATTGCAGGGCATTGCGCAGGAAGTTGCCGACCACGATGCGGCAAGCAGTCAAGGGCAGGCGACAAGGCTCGCTGCTGATATCGAGAATCAGCTCTATGTCCCGTTTGCCGATCAGGTAGCGGTGTTCTTCAATCAGTTCACCAACCAACCCGTTCAGGTCGATGGCTTCTTCCGGCAATGCTTCGGGAAGCTCACGGCTCATCCATAGCAAGGTTTCAGCGATGCGTTGCATGTTCAGTACCGAGCGTTCGATACGTTGCAGGGGCGGTGGCAGGACGCCGCCGGACTGTAGGGTCAGCAGCTCGATGTTGGCTTTGAGCACCGCCAGTGGGGTCCGCAGTTCATGGCTGGTGTAGCGCAGCAAGCGGCCTTCGCGCAGGCTGGCGGCCTGTACCTGCTGGACACTTTGGGCCAGCGCATCGGCTAGCATGTTGAACTCCTTGAAACTGAAGTTTGGCCGCTCACCGGATACCGCATCCGGCTCCTTCAGGGTGGTGGACCATTGGGCCAGTCGCCCCAGTGGCCGAACCAGCCACCAGACCAATAGGGCGATGATGATCAGTGCCGGAATGAACACTGCCAGGCTGATGAAAATGACGCCGTGCAGCTCTCGATCGAGGTAGGCGTCGGACAGCGGCGTCTCGACTTCACCGCCTTCTTCCTGGTCATGGTCGAGGTCGTACATGTACAGGGTCTTGCCGTCACCTAGAGGCTGGGCCAGGATCGCCCGGCCTTCATCCTGATCTTCGGAATCCAGGTCGCCGAAGACCTGGACCGCGCCGAAGGACAGGCTGGGGGGCGTGTCCAGCATCTTGCGGATGTTCTCTGGCAGCGCCTCCTTGCCGATGACGCTGGTATAGAAGTAGTTGTGTGGTGGTGGCGTGGTCGGGTCCTTCTTGTAGTGCCTGGCGAAGTATTGGGCCTCTTCCTCCATCATGGCACTGGCGGTGTAGAGCAGGCCGCGCACACTGTATTCCGGCAGCAGCCGGCTGTAGATCAGCAACACCACGGCGATCAGCAATAGGAAGCTGCCGCTGATCACCCACTTCAATCCCAGGCCGTTACGCATGTGACCTCAGCTGCATGCCAACGCCGGGAAGGGTGTGGATCAGGGGCTGACCGAAGGATTTATCCACGGTCTTGCGCAGTCGATGCATATGGACCTTGAGGGTATTGCTGTCCGGTGGTTCGTCGCCCCAGATCGCCGCCTCCAGGCGCTCCCGGGTGACCGGTTCGGGGCTGGCGCGCATCAGGCATTCCAGCAGGGTCCAGCAGATGGGCGACAGGTGCAGTTCCTGCCCGGCACGGCTGACCTTGCGGGTACTCAGGTCCATCATCAGGTCGGCGACCTGCAGGCGGCTGGCCTGGCCGCTGCGCCGCATGCTCAGGGCGCGGATCCGGGCCACCAGCTCGGCCAGCTCGAACGGCTTGACCAGATAGTCGTCGGCACCTGCGGCAAAGCTGGCGAGCTTGTCCGACAGCGCATCCAGCGAGGTGAGCATCAGGATCGGCGTCTGGCTGCCTTGCTGGCGCAACTGTGCACATAGCTGCTGGCCGTCCAACCGCGGCAGCATGATGTCCAGCAGGATGACGTCATAATGTTGGCTGAGGGCCAGGTTAAGACCGGTCTGGCCGTTGCTGGCGTGGTCACAGACGATGTCGCTGATCTCCAGGTACTCGATGACGGTATTGGCCAGGTCGAGATTGTCCTCGACCAGCAGCAGGTGAATATGCACGGGAACGTCCCCTTGGACCTTTGTCGCTCAGAGGTCCGAAGGATAGCGGAACTCGGAGCGTTTTCTGCGGGTGTTTACCTGGTGTTAACCCTCGGCTCTCTAAGCTACAGCTCTTCTTATCCACAGCGTGGCGTAGCCGTGAACCTGTCTTCGGTGGTCAAAGGAATCCTGCTGGTCTTGATTCTCCTCGGCCTGATGGCCTGTGTCCTGCCTTCCACGGCGCCGTTGGTGCGCCTTGGCGGCGGCGGCTTCCTGAGCTGGTTTCTGATTGGTCACAACGTTGAGCGGGCAAGGTCGGATCATGTCGCCAGTGCATTCTGAGGAGGGCGGCACCAGCTATACCGATCAGTTGGTGTTGTGCCTGGTGCTGATTCTTTGCGTATCAATATCAATGGGTGCCTATATCGTTCGCTTCAATGCACGCATCGACAAGCAGCGCGAACTGTCTCCCGTGCACTTGCTTGAGTGCGGCAACGGACGCGGGGCCTTTATCATCGACCCGCATGGCCGGCGCAGCAGCAGTGACAATTGTTACCTGATCGAAGAGGATGACTAACCTGTGGCCCAAGTGATTCGCCATTGAGTTCAAGCGCAAGAAACGTAGTTCTTGCGCTTGAATCCCGATTTACAGTGCGGGCGTACCGAGATGAGGACTGCGAGCCACAAGGTTCCCGGCCTTACTCCCTTGGCGGATTAAGGAGACTTAGCATGCCCTGTGTATTCAAGATAATCCCTTCCCCGGTGGGCCAACTGACCCTGGTCGCCAGGGGCATGAAGCTGGCTGCGATTCTCTGGGAGCACGAGCGACAGAACCGGGTGCGCCTTGGTCCGCTTCAGGAGGTGGGCGACCATCCGCTGTTACTGGAGACCGAGCGCCAGCTCCGGGAGTATTTTGCAGGTACTCGCGAGCGCTTTGATCTTGAACTGGACTTTGTCGGCACCGAATTCCAGTGCAAGGTCTGGCAGGCGCTGCTGACCATTCCATTTGGTGAAACCCGCAGCTACAGTCAGATTGCCCAGCAAGTCGGCAGCCCGAAGGCGGTGCGTGCAGTGGGCGCGGCCAATGGTCGAAACCCGATCTCGATTGTCGCGCCTTGTCATCGAGTGATTGGCGCCTCGGGCAGCCTCACCGGTTTCGCCGGTGGGCTTCAGGCCAAGCAGTTCCTGCTGGCGCTGGAGGGTGAGGAGACGTTGCAGCTGGCGTTCTGAGTGAGCGCTGGCGGCGAGCTGTGCCAGAATGGGCCATCGATTTCTCTGGAACCTCCCCATGGACGCCGCTACCCCCAGTCTTATCCGCGAAACTTTCCCCGTTGGCCCTTTGCAGTGCAACTGCACCATCATCGGTGATCCGCTGACCAAGAAAGCCATAGTCGTCGATCCTGGCGGCAACCCTGACATGATCATGGCGCGCCTCGATGCCCTGGGCTTGAAGGTGGTAAGTATCATCCATACTCACGCGCACCTGGATCACTTCCTTGCCTCTGGGCAAATGAAGGAAAAGACCGGTGCCACCTTGCACCTGCACAAGGACGATCAGTTCCTCTGGGATAACCTGGAGATGCAGTGCAGCATGTTCGGCGTGCCCTATACTCCGGTCCCGTCCCCGGACCGCTGGCTGGACGACGAGGAGGAGCTGGCCTGCGGTTGCGGTGTGGCCTTGCATACTCCAGGGCATACCCCAGGCTCCATGAGCTTTTGGTTTTCCGAGGCTAAGCTGCTGATTGCCGGTGACACACTGTTCAAGCGCGGGGTCGGGCGCACGGATTTGTGGGGCGGTGATCAGGCCACCCTGATGCGGTCGATCAAGCAGCGTCTTTACACGCTTGATGAAGATGCAACAGTAGTCACCGGGCACGGTCCAGATACCCGCCTGGGTGATGAAATGCGTCAGAATCCGTTCGTTAGAGCCTGATTATTTGCTCTACTGTTCACGGAATTTTTGCTGCTCTGCGTGTTCCAACGCCAGCAAAGGTCTGTTGCCAACGTCCGCTGCACCACAGAATGCAAAATGTAGGAGCTTTCCATGTTCACCTCGCGTCGTTTGATTCTTGTCGCAACTGCTGTGGCCTTGTTGTCCGGCTGTGCTTCGCCTAATCCCTATGACAATCAGGGGCAGGCCGACGGCGGCTCGTCAGGCATGAGCAAAACTGCAAAATACGGTGGCCTCGGGGCCTTGGCCGGTGCGCTGGCCGGTGCTGCCATTGACCACAACAACCGTGGCAAGGGTGCCTTGATCGGTGCTGCCGTGGTAGGTGCTTCTGCCGCCGGTTATGGCTATTACGCCGACCAGCAGGAGAAAAAGCTGCGCGCCAGCATGGCCAACACCGGGGTTGAAGTGCAGCGCCAGGGCGATCAGATCAAACTGATCATGCCGGGCAATATCACCTTCGCCACTGACTCGGCGAACATCGCACCAAGCTTCTATCAGCCGCTGAACAACCTGGCCAACTCCTTGCGTGAGTTCAGCCAGAACCAGATCGAAATCGTCGGCTACACCGACAGTACTGGCAGCCGTCAGCACAACATGGACCTATCTCAGCGTCGTGCCCAAAGCGTAGCGACCTATCTGACCTCCCAAGGCGTCAGCGGTGCCAACCTGTCCGCTCGTGGTGCCGGTCCGGATAACCCGATCGCCAGCAACGCCGACGTCAACGGCCGTGCGCAGAACCGTCGGGTGGAGGTCAATCTCAAGGCGATTCCGGGTCAGCAGTATCAACAACCTAACCAGCAGTACCAGCAGCCCTACCAGCAGTAAGGTCAGCGGTACCCGCAGTATCCCTGATCAGTCTGGCTCGACCTCAGGCACAAAAAAGCCCGCCCGATGCAGATCGGGCGGGCTTTTTAATGGCTGAGGCTAATTACTTTTTCAGGCCATATTGTTCGTCAAGCATGCCGGGGGCGTTCGGCGTCTTCGGCGCGTAGTCCCGTGGCGGTTCCTGATCCCGTGGTGGTGTCAGGCGCTCGCGTGGAGCCTGTACCGACTCCGAGTGCAGGGCGGCCAGCAGACGCTGGCGGGTCAGTTCGTCCAGGGCCAGGCGGTTGGCGCCCTCGGCGAGATGATCCTGCACTTCCTGATAGCTCTGGGTAAGCTTCTTGACCAGGGTTGCGGTGCTGTTGAAGTGAGTCACCACTTCATTCTGATAATTGTCGAAACGTTCCTGAATATCATCCAGCTGACGCTGCGTGCGGTTAGGCGCGGCATTGGGCAGCAGGCGAGCGACCAGGAATCCAATAGCGACACCCGCGACCAGGGCAAGAGTCGGCAACAACCAAACTAAGAGCGAGTGTTCCACGAGTCCTTCCTCTATAAACGGCTTTGCTTTACGTTAACGGCTCGAACCTGCGCTGTATACCGCGATTCACTCGCAATAGATTGGCACAGACCTTTGCTAGACGAGTCGACCCCCTTCGAGGTCACGGAGTTCCTTCCTTGCTAATGCGTGAAACCCCTGTAGTGATTGCCGGCCCGGTGGGCCAACTGGAAGCCCTGTATCTGCAGGTGCCCGATGCACGTGGCGTGGCGCTGATCTGTCACCCCAATCCGGTGCAGGGCGGCACCATGCTCAATAAAGTGGTGTCTACCTTGCAGCGCACTGCTCGGGATGCTGGCCTGATCACCTTGCGCTTCAACTATCGCGGCGTTGGCGCCAGCGAGGGCAGCCACGATATGAGCAGCGGTGAAGTCGACGATGCCCAGGCGGCCGCCCAGTGGCTGCTGGCCAAGCACTCAGCGTTGCCCTTGACCTTGCTGGGGTTTTCCTTCGGCGGTTTTGTCGCCGCCAGTCTCGGCGGGCGCCTGGAAGTTCAGGGCGTACAGCTCAAGCACCTGTTCATGGTGGCGCCAGCGGTAACCCGTTTGCGTGACACTGACCTGCTGCCGGAGAACTGCCCGTTGACCCTGATCCAGCCGGAAACCGATGAAGTCATCGAGCCGCAGGTGGTCTATGAGTGGTCCGACGCGCTTGTTCGCCCCCATGAGCTGCTGAAAGTGGCAGAATGCGGGCACTTTTTTCATGGCAAGCTCACCGACCTGAAAGATCTGGTGCTGCCGCGACTTTCGAATTGATAGCAGTCTGATAAGCGATTACCCATGACTACTCGTACGCGTATCCTCACCGGCATCACCACCACCGGCACGCCGCACCTGGGCAACTATGCCGGTGCCATCCGCCCGGCGATCGTCGCCAGCCGCGACAGCAATGCCGACTCCTTCTACTTCCTGGCCGACTACCACGCACTGATCAAGTGTGATGACCCGCAGCGCATTCAGCGTTCGCGCCTGGAAATCGCCGCGACCTGGCTGGCCGGTGGCCTGGATGTGGAGCGCGTGACTTTCTATCGCCAGTCGGACATTCCGGAGATTCCGGAGTTGACCTGGCTGCTGACCTGCGTAGCTGCCAAAGGCCTGCTCAACCGCGCCCATGCCTACAAGGCCTCGGTAGACAAGAACGTCGAGACCGGTGAAGACCCGGACGCGGGCATCACCATGGGCTTGTACAGCTATCCGGTGCTGATGGCTGCGGACATTCTGATGTTCAACGCGAACAAGGTGCCGGTGGGGCGTGACCAGATCCAGCACGTGGAAATGGCCCGGGATATCGGCCAGCGCTTCAACCACCTGTTCGGCCAGGGCAAGGAGTTCTTTGCCATGCCTGAGGCGCTGATCGAGGAAAGCGTTGCCACTTTGCCTGGCCTGGACGGTCGCAAGATGTCCAAGAGCTACGACAACACCATTCCGTTGTTCACCAGCGCCAAGGACATGAAGGACGCGATCTCGCGGATCGTCACCGACTCCAAGGCGCCGGGTGAGGCCAAGGATCCGGATAACTCTCATCTGTTCACCCTGTTCCAGGCGTTCGCCACTCCTGCACAAGCCAACGAATTCCGCAGCGAGTTGCTGCAAGGCTTGGGTTGGGGCGAAGCCAAGAGCCGCCTGTTCCAGTTGCTGGACGGCGAGTTGGGCGAAGCTCGCGAGCGTTACCATCAGTTGATCGCGCGTCCATCGGACCTCGAGGACATCCTGCGCACCGGTGCTGCCAAGGCTCGTACCGTAGCGACACCGTTCCTCGCTGAGCTGCGTGAAGCTGTGGGCCTGCGTTCTTTCGCCACCCAGGTGCAGGTGGCGGCCAGCACCAAGAAAAAGGCGGTCAAGGCCGCGCGCTTCATCAGCTTCCGTGAAGACGATGGCAGTTTCCGTTTCCGCTTGCTTTCTGCGGATGGCGAGCAGTTGTTGCTGTCGCGCAACTTCGCTGACGGCAAGGCCGCTGGTGCGGTGACCAAGCAACTGCAGTCGGGGCATGACCTGGATCTGCGCAGCGAAGCCAATCGCTTCAGCATCTGGCTGGACGATGCCTGTGTGGCTGACAGCCCGGACTTTGCCGATGCAGCAGCACGTGACGCGGCCATAGCTGCACTGCGGATTGCACTGACCCCGGCGCAGGACTAAGCGGAATCTTCCCGACCAAGGGCTGATTGCCATTCCCTGAGGCCGTCGCTAAAGTGGCGGCCCGTTTTTGTTGCCTTGCTAACGAATTATGACGCCCCTAGAACGATACCAAGCTGATCTGAAACGCCCGGACTTCTTCCATGACGCGGCACAGGAAACTGCTGTGCGTCATCTGCAGCGCCTGTACGACGACCTGGTCGCCGCAGACCAACACAAGCCGGGGCTGCTCGGCAAACTGTTTGGCAAGAAGGATCAGGCGCCGGTCAAGGGCCTGTACTTCTGGGGTGGCGTAGGGCGGGGTAAGACCTACCTGGTGGACACCTTCTTCGAAGCCCTGCCGTTCAAGGAAAAGGTTCGTACGCACTTTCACCGTTTCATGAAGCGCGTACACGAAGAAATGAAGACCCTGGGCGGCGAGAAGAATCCGCTGGTCATCATCGCCAAGCGTTTCTCCCAAGAGGCGCGAGTGATCTGCTTCGACGAATTCTTTGTGTCCGATATCACCGACGCGATGATTCTCGGCACCTTGATGGAGGAGCTGTTCAAGAATGGCGTGACCCTGGTGGCTACCTCCAACATCGTCCCGGACGGCCTTTACAAGGACGGCCTGCAACGTGCCCGCTTCTTGCCAGCGATTGCCCTGATCAAGCAGAACACTGAAATCGTCAACGTCGACAGCGGTGTGGATTATCGCCTGCGTCATCTGGAACAGGCGGAACTGTTCCACTTTCCGTTGAACGAGGCGTCCCAGGAAAACCTGCGCAAGAGTTTTCGGGCGCTGACGCCTGAGTGTACTCAGGCAGTGGAAAACGATGTGCTGATGATCGAGAACCGTGAGATCCGCGCAGTGCGTACCTGCGATGACGTGGCCTGGTTTGATTTTCGTGACTTGTGCGACGGTCCTCGCAGCCAGAACGACTACATCGAACTGGGCAAGATCTTCCACGCGGTACTGCTCAGCGGCGTGGAGCAGATGAGCGTCACCACCGACGATATTGCTCGGCGCTTCATCAATATGGTCGACGAGTTCTATGACCGTAACGTCAAGTTGATCATCTCCGCCGAAGTTGAGCTCAAGGATCTCTACACCGGGGGGCGGCTGACGTTCGAGTTCCAGCGGACCCTCAGCCGGCTGCTGGAGATGCAGTCCCACGAGTTTCTCTCGCGGGCGCACAGGCCGTAACCACAAGCCAATGAAAAAGGGCCTGCATCGCAGGCCCTTTTTTTATGCCGCCTGTTGCTGGAACTGCTGGCGGTACTGGTTGGGTGAGAGCTCGGTGTGCTGGCGGAACAGGCGGGCGAAGAAACTGGCGTCGTCATAGCCGACTTCGTAGCTGATGGTCTTGATGCTCTTGCGTGTCCCGGAGAGCAGGCCCTTGGCGGTTTCGATGCGCAGGCGCTGCAAGTAATGCAGGGGCTTGTCACCGGTGGCCGTCTGGAAGCGGCGCATGAAGTTGCGGATGCTCATACCGTGTTCGCGGGCCACGTCCTCGAAGCGGAACTTGTCGGCGAAGTGCTCTTCGAGCCAATGCTGGATCTGCAGGATGATCACGTCCTGATGCAGCTTCTGGCCACCGAAGCCAATGCGTCCGGGGGCGTAGCTGCGTTGCACTTCGTAGAGGATGTCCCGCGCTACTGCCTGGGCCACGTTGGCCCCGCAGAAGCGTTCGATCAGGTAGATGTACAGGTCGCAGGCCGAGGTGGTGCCGCCGGCGCAATACAGGTTGTCGGCGTCGGTCAGGTGCTTGTCCTGATTGAGCTGGACCTTGGGGAAGCGCTCGCTGAAGGCGCTGAAGAAGCGCCAGTAGGTGGTGGCTTCCTTGCCATCGAGCAATCCGGCTTCAGCCAGCCAGAACACCCCGGTGGCTTCGCCGCAGAGTACCGCGCCACGAGCGTGCTGGGCTCGCAGCCAGGGCAATATCTGTGGGTAGCGCTGGCATAGGGTGTCGAAGTCATCCCAGAACGCCGGGAGGATGATCACATCGGCGTCTTCCAGCGGGCCATCCACCGGCATGATCACGTTGCTGAAACTGCAGACCGGCTGACCGTCGGGGCTGACCAGGCGGGTTTCAAATGCCGGAGTCAGGCCTTGGCCCAGTTGTTTGCCGTAGCGCAGGCTGGCCAGATGGAAAAAATCCTTGGCCTGCATGAGGGTAGAAGCGAAAACCCGGTCGATAGCCAGGATGCTGACGCGCCGCAAGGGCGTAGAGGTTTGGTTAGACATAAATTCAATTGTTCTTATAGGGGAAAGTGGTCACCAGACGGCTGGATCGTCTTATTTTTTGTCGGATGTGTCCAGTGTCCCGTGCAGGCACCTGGGCTTAGGCTCTGGCAGCTAATCTCGATCAACAACCACAGGTGGCTGCATGATTCCCAGAACCTTGTTCAGTTCCGAGCACGAGCTTTTCCGTGACAGCGTGCGTACTTTCCTTGAGAAAGAGGCGGTGCCCTTCCATGGGGAGTGGGAGAAGCAGGGTTATATCGACCGTCAACTGTGGAGCAAGGCCGGCGAGGCAGGAATGCTGTGCTCGCATATTCCGGAAGAGTACGGCGGCCTGGGCGCGGACTTTCTCTATAGCGCAGTGGTGATCGAAGAAGTCGGCCGGTTGGGGCTGACCGGCATCGGTTTTTCCCTGCATTCGGACATTGTCGCGCCCTATATCCTGCATTACGGCAGTGAGGCGCTGAAGCACAAGTACCTGCCCAAGCTGGTATCGGGTGAAATGGTTACCGCCATCGCCATGACTGAGCCGGGGGCAGGTTCCGACCTGCAAGGGGTGAAAACCACCGCGGTGCTCGACGGTGATGAGTACGTGATCAATGGCTCCAAGACCTTTATCACCAATGGCTTTCTGGCGGAGCTGGTGATTGTGGTGGTCAAGACCGATCCCAAGGCGGGGGCCAAGGGCACCAGCCTGCTCCTGGTGGAGGCCAATACCCCCGGCTTCTCTAGAGGCAAGCGTCTGGAGAAGATCGGGATGAAGGCTCAGGACACCTCTGAGTTGTTCTTCCAGGATGTGCGAGTGCCCAAGGAGAACCTCCTGGGGCAGGCCGGGATGGGGTTTGCCTATCTGATGCAGGAGCTGCCACAGGAACGCCTGACCGTCGCAATTGGTGGCCTGGCCAGTGCCGAGGCGGCTCTGCAGTGGACGTTGCAATACACCCGTGAGCGCAAGGCATTCGGCAAGGCCATTGCTGATTTCCAGAACACGCGTTTCAAACTGGCAGAAATGGCCACGGAAATTCAGATCGGCCGGGTCTTTGTCGATCGCTGCCTGGAGCTGCACCTGCAAGGCAAGCTCGATGTGCCGACGGCGGCGATGGCCAAGTATTGGGGCACTGACCTGCAGTGCAAGGTGCTGGACGAATGCGTGCAATTGCACGGCGGCTACGGCTACATGTTGGAGTACCCGGTGGCCCGGGCCTGGGCGGATGCCAGGGTGCAACGCATCTACGCCGGGACCAACGAGATCATGAAGGAAATCATCGCCCGCTCGTTGTAGAAGTGGCCGGGTAGCACTCGGCTAGCAGGTGAAACAAGGCAGCGCGGAGTCCGAGCTGCCTCATTTACTGATAAGCCGGCGTGTGGCGGCCTTATGGGGCTGGGTTGGGGTGGTCCTTGTGGATCGCCTCGATGCCGGCGAGCACCTCTTCCGACAGCTTCAACTCGGCACTGGCGATGTTGCTATCCAGTTGTTCCAGGGTGGTGGCACCGATGATGTTGCTGGTCACGAATGCCTGCTGGGTGACGAAGGCCAAGGCCATTTGTGCCGGATCCAGCCCATGCTCGCGGGCCAGGGCCACGTAGCGGCTGCAGGCTGCTTCCGACTGAGGGTTGAAGTAGCGACTAAAGCGGCTATAGAGACTCAAGCGCGCTTTGGCCGGGCGAGCGCCGCCTTCGTATTTGCCGGACAGATAACCGAACGCCAGGGGCGAGTAGGCCAGTAAGCCGCATTGTTCGCGAATGGCGATTTCCGCGAGGCCCACTTCAAAGCTGCGGTTGAGCAGGTTATAGGGGTTCTGGATCGAAACGGCCCGTGGCCAGCCACGGCTCTCGGCCAGGGCGAGGAATCTCATGGTGCCCCAAGGGGTTTCATTGGACAGGCCGATATGGCGGATCTTGCCAGCCTTGACCTGTTCATCCAGGGCTTCAAGGGTTTCTTCCAGTGGGGTGAAGTCTTCGTTGGCCTGGTGCTGGTAGCCCAGTTGGCCGAAGTAATTGGTACTGCGTTCGGGCCAATGCAGTTGATAGAGGTCAATCCAGTCGGTCTGCAGGCGTTTGAGGCTGGCATCCACGGCTTCGACAATGTGCTTGCGGTTGTGCTTGAGCTGCTTGTCACGAATGTAGTCGATGGTGTTGCCGGGGCCGGCAATCTTGCTGGCGAGGATCCAGTCGGCGCGATCACCACGCTGCTTGAACCAGTTGCCGATATAGCGCTCGGTAGTCGCGTAGGTCTCGGCCTTGGGTGGGACCGGGTACATTTCGGCGGTATCAATGAAATTGATTCCGGCGTCCTTGGCGCGTTCGATCTGGGCGAAGGCTTCAGCCTCGGTGTTTTGCTCGCCCCAAGTCATGGTGCCCAGGCAAATCGCACTCACATTCAGATCGGTTCGGCCCAGCTGGCGATAGTCCATCGGGTGCTCCCTTGGCAAAACAATCATAAAAGCAGGTTGAAATTTTTTTCGCAATCTGCATAATTCGGCAGCTCTTTCTGCAGTGGAAGTGATGCGCCGCCTGCCGAAGAATCTTGCCGTATATCAGACGCGCTGACCCGAGCCCCCGAAAGCGTCTGTGTTCGGCTGCCTTTGACCTTGTCAAAGTACGCACTATTCAGTAAGATCCGCCGTCTATTTTGCTGGACGGCCCCTGAGGCTATAAAGAATGAAAACTTTTACTGCTAAACCGGAAACAGTAAAGCGCGACTGGTTTGTCGTCGACGCTGCTGGTCAGACCCTGGGTCGTCTGGCCACCGAAATCGCGAGCCGTCTGCGTGGCAAGCACAAGCCTGAGTACACTCCTCACGTTGATACCGGCGACTACATCGTCGTGATCAATGCCGAGCAGGTACGTGTTACTGGCGCTAAAACCACTGACAAAATGTACTACTCCCACTCCGGTTTCCCGGGCGGCATCAAGTCGATCAACTTCGAAAAGCTGATCGCCAAGGCCCCTGAGCGCGTGATCGAGACCGCGGTAAAAGGCATGCTGCCTAAAAACCCGCTGGGTCGCGACATGTACCGTAAGCTGAAAGTCTATGCGGGCGCTGCTCACCCTCATACTGCTCAGCAGCCCCAAGAACTGAAGATTTAACGGAATAGTTCATTATGTCGGCGACTCAAAATTACGGCACTGGCCGTCGCAAGACTGCAACCGCACGCGTTTTCCTGCGTCCGGGTACTGGCAATATCTCCATCAACAACCGCACTCTGGAGAACTTCTTCGGTCGCGAAACTGCCCGCATGGTAGTTCGTCAACCGCTGGAGCTGACCGAGACTGTTGAGAAGTTCGATATCTACGTTACCGTTATTGGCGGCGGCGTAAGTGGTCAAGCTGGCGCAATCCGCCACGGCATCACTCGTGCTTTGATGGACTACGATGACACCCTGCGCGGCGCGCTGCGCAAAGCTGGCTTCGTTACTCGCGATGCCCGTGAAGTTGAACGTAAGAAAGTGGGTCTGCGTAAAGCGCGTAAGCGTCCGCAATACTCCAAGCGTTAATTCGCAGCTGCGTTCCAAAAACGCCCAGCCTCCTCGCGGAGCTGGGCGTTTTTTATTGTCTGAAATTTGCTCTGTGACAACTTGCCACATCCGCGGAAGCCCTATACTGCAAGGCTTCTGGCTTGGCCAGCTTGGTAATTACCTTGTCAGAATAGGGGCTTTTCATTACCATTCGGCAAAATTTTTATAAGTTCAGATTTTTACTTAGTAGATGCCTGATTTAACAGGCCACAAAGCTGATGGGAGAGGACTGAATGAGCAATGACGGCGTGAATGCAGGCCGGCGTCGCTTCTTGGTAGCAGCCACATCCGTGGTGGGTGCTGCTGGAGCGGTGGGGGCTGCGGTCCCGTTCGTGGGGTCATGGTTTCCCAGTGCCAAGGCGAAAGCCGCAGGTGCACCGGTGAAAGTGAATATCAGCAAGATCGATCCAGGCCAGCAGATGATTGCTGAGTGGCGCGGTCAGCCGGTGTTCATCGTCCGCCGTACCGAGGAAATCCTGGGCAATCTTAAAAAGATCGAGGGCCAGCTATCTGACCCGGACTCCAAGAACTCGGTACAACCAACCTACGTCGACCCGGAAGTGCGTTCGATCAAGCCAGAGATCCTTCTGCTGATCGGTATTTGCACCCACCTGGGCTGTTCTCCGACCTTCCGTCCTGAAGTGGCGCCCGCAGATCTGGGCAAGGATTGGGTCGGTGGTTATTTCTGCCCTTGCCACGGCTCCCACTACGATCTGGCTGGTCGCGTCTACAAGTCGCAACCTGCGCCTTTGAACCTGCCAGTACCGCCGCATTCCTATGAGTCGGATGACATCATCGTCATTGGCGTCGACACGGAGAAAGCGTGATGAGCAAGTTCATGGATTGGGTGGATGCGCGCTTCCCCGCAACCAAAATGTGGGAAGACCATCTCAGCAAGTATTACGCTCCGAAGAACTTCAACTTCTTCTATTTCTTTGGCTCCCTGGCACTGTTGGTTCTGGTCAATCAGATCGTTACCGGCGTCTGGCTGACCATGAGCTACACCCCTTCGGCGGAAGAAGCCTTTGCTTCCGTTGAATACATCATGCGTGACGTCGAATACGGCGCCATCCTGCGATTACTGCACTCCACTGGCGCTTCGGCGTTCTTCATCGTGGTCTATCTGCACATGTTCCGTGGCCTGCTTTACGGTTCCTACCAGAAGCCTCGTGAGCTGGTGTGGTTGTTCGGCATGCTGATCTATCTGGCGTTGATGGCCGAGGCCTTCATGGGCTACCTGTTGCCTTGGGGACAGATGTCCTACTGGGGTGCCCAGGTGATCATCTCGCTGTTCGGTGCGATCCCGGTTATCGGTGACGACCTGACCCAGTGGATTCGTGGTGACTACCTGATTTCCGGGATCACCTTGAACCGCTTCTTCGCCTTGCACGTCGTGGCCTTGCCAATCGTTATTCTTGGCCTGGTGGTGCTGCATATCCTCGCGTTGCACGAGGTGGGTTCGAACAACCCGGATGGCGTGGACATCAAGAAGCACAAGGACGAGAACGGTATTCCGCTGGACGGCATTCCTTTCCACCCTTACTACACCGTGAAAGATATCGTCGGCGTGGTGGTGTTCCTGTTCATCTTCTGCTCGATCGTGTTCTTCTTTCCGGAAATGGGTGGTTATTTCCTCGAAAAACCGAACTTCGAACAAGCTAACGCGTTCAAGACGCCTGAGCACATTGCTCCGGTGTGGTACTTCACTCCGTTCTACGCAATTTTGCGTGCAATCCCAGACAAGCTCATGGGTGTTGTTGCCATGGGTGCCGCTATTGCCGTGCTGTTCGTGCTGCCATGGCTGGACCGTAGTCCGGTCAAGTCAATGCGCTACAAAGGCATGCTGAGCAAGATCTGGTTGCTGGTGTTCTGCATCTCGTTCGTGATCCTGGGAGTGCTGGGCGTGCTCGCACCGACTCCGGGTCGTACGTTGCTGTCGCAGGTGTGTACCTTCCTGTACTTCGCCTACTTCATTCTGATGCCGTTCTATACCAGGCTCGAGAAGACCAAACCGGTTCCGGAAAGGGTGACTGGCTGATGAAAAAGCTATTTGCTGTACTGATTCTTGCTGCTATGCCTGTATTGTCTTTCGCAGCCGAGCACGGTCCTGAGTTGGAAAAGGTCGACATCGACCTGTCTGACAAAGCTGCCCTGCAAGATGGTGCGCGTACCTTTGCCAACTACTGCATGGGCTGCCACAGCGCCAAGTTCCAGCGTTATGAGCGAGTTGCCGATGACTTGGGCATCCCTCACGACCTGATGCTGAGCAATCTGGTGTTCACCGGAGCAAAGATCGGTGACCACATGAACATCGGCATGCAGCCGGCGGATGCCAAGACCTGGTTCGGTGCTGCGCCGCCGGACCTGACCTTGGTAGCTCGTGTGCGTGGTACCGACTGGCTCTATGGTTACCTGAAGTCCTTCTACGAGGACCCTTCGCGGCCTTGGGGTGTGAACAACACGGTGTTCCCGAATGTGGGTATGCCTAACGTTCTGGTCGGTCTGCAAGGCCGTCAGGTGATTGGTTGCAAGCAGGTCCAGATTGTCGAGGACGGCAAGAAGCAATACGATCCGCTGACCGGCACGCCTCTGACGCATGAGGCTTGCGATCAGCTGACCATCAAGGAAAACACGGGCACCCTCAATGAGGCGCAGTTCGACGAGAAGGTCAAGAATCTGGTGACCTTCCTGGCTTACTCGGCCAACCCGGTCAAACTGCAGCACCAGCGCATCGGTACTTATGTACTCTTGTACCTGGCCTTCTTCTTCGTGTTCGCCTATCTGCTGAAGCGCGAATATTGGAAAGATGTGCATTAATAACGTTTTAAGCATCAGTTGTTGAACGTGCGCGCCCAAGGGCGTCTCTGAAACTGTAACAACCCTGTATCATCCGGGTGTTACCAGAGGCGCCTTCAGGGCGCGCTCGTTTTTTCTGCTTCCGATAATTTCAACAAGCGAGGAGGACCGCCATGGGCGTGACCAATCGGTTGGCCTGTTACTCCGACCCCGCCGACCACTATTCCCACCGGGTGCGCATTGTGCTTGCGGAGAAAGGTGTCAGCGCCGAGATCATCAGTGTGGAGGCGGGTCGTCAGCCGCCAAAGCTGATCGAAGTGAATCCATACGGGAGCTTGCCTACGCTGGTCGATCGTGACCTGGCGTTGTGGGAGTCGACAGTGGTGATGGAGTACCTGGATGAGCGTTATCCGCACCCACCATTGCTGCCGGTTTATCCTGTGGCGCGGGCTAATAGCCGTTTGCTGATACACCGGATTCAGCGTGACTGGTGTGGGCAGGTGGACTTGATTCTTGATGCTCGAACCAAGGAAGCCGCTCGGGTGCTGGCGCGTAAGGAATTGCGTGAAAGTTTGACCGGAGTTTCTCCGCTATTCGCAGACAAGCCATTTTTCCTCAGTGAGGAACAAAGCCTGGTGGACTGCTGCCTACTGCCCATACTCTGGAGATTGCCGATTCTGGGTATTGAACTGCCGCGGCAGGCCAAGCCGTTGCTCGATTATATGGAGCGTCAATTTGCGCGTGAGGCTTTCCAGGCGAGTCTGTCTGGTGTCGAACGTGATATGCGCTGAGGCTTAAGGAGCCGCTATGAACTCCAGTCGACCTTATCTGGTCCGTGCGCTCTATGAGTGGATTGTGGACAACGATTGCACCCCGCACATGCTGGTGAATTCCGAGTACCCGGCGGTGCAGGTGCCCCAGGGCTTTGCCAGTGACGGACAGATCGTCCTGAACATTTCGCCCAGTGCTGTGCGCCATCTGCACATGGACAACGATGCCGTGACCTTTGAGGGACGCTTTGGTGGTGTGCCTCACAGCTTGCACGTGCCTATCGCTGCGATTCTCGGGATTTACGCGCGAGAGAATGGCCAGGGTATGGTCTTCGATCTCGAGTCGTCTCTTGATGAAGATGAAGAGGGCGTCGAGTCGGATGATGATATGCCGCCACCTGACAGTGAGCCGCCGCGTCCAAGTGGCCGGCCGAGCTTGAAGGTGGTCAAGTAATAAAAAAGGCGATCCGAATGGATCGCCTTTTTTGTATCTGTCAGAGCTGCGTGTCAGTCGATGTATTCAAACAATTTGACGATTCTCTGTACGCCGGAAACGCCCTGCACCAGGTTGGTGGCTTGAGCGGCTTCCTGTTGGGTCAGCAGGCCCAGCAGGTAAACGATGCCGTTCTCGGTCACGACCTTGATGCGCGAGGCGGGTACGCTAGCGTCGGCGAGCATCTGGGTCTTGATCTTGGTGGTCAGCCAGCCATCGTTCTGGCGCGCCAGAAATCCGGAAGGCGGTAGTACCTGCAGTTCGTTATGGACCTTCTTGACCCGCTGTACCTCGCTGGCGGCCTGCTCGGCCATGGCCTTGAGGTCGGCGCGCGGTGTCTGGCCCGCCAGCAGAACGATGCCGTTGAAGCTGCTGACGACGATGTGCGAGTTGTTTTCCAGGTCCGGGTTGGCTTTGGCGACGTTGACGCTGACTTTGGTCTCGATCAGTGAGTCGTCGATCTTGCTGCCGAAGGTGCGAGTACCGCGATCATCATCAATGGGCTTGTCGCGGGTGGCGGTGATCACCGAGCTGCAACCAGTGATGCTTAGACACAAGGTCAGGGCTAGAAGGCCAAGGCGATTAGGGGTCATTCTTCACTCCCGAACAATTGGCTGTCGATCAAGTCGCAAAGGCAGTGGATCGCCAGCAGGTGGACTTCTTGAATACGTGCAGTGACGGTGGCCGGGACGCGAATCTCGACATCTTCGGGCAGTAGCAGCGAAGCCATGCCGCCGCCGTCGCGGCCGGTCAATGCTACGACAATCATTTCTCGATCATGTGCGGCCTGGATGGCTTGAATAATGTTCGCCGAGTTGCCACTGGTGGAAATCGCCAGCAACACATCGCCGGGCTGGCCCAGGGCGCGGATCTGTTTGGAGAAGATTTCGTTGTAGCTGTAGTCGTTGGCAATCGAGGTAATGGTCGAGCTGTCGGTGGTCAGGGCAATCGCCGGCAGGCTGGGGCGTTCACGTTCAAAGCGGTTGAGCAGCTCGGAGGAGAAGTGCTGGGCGTCGCCGGCGGAGCCACCGTTGCCACAGGAGAGCATTTTGCCTTCGTTGAGCAGGGCGTTGACCATGACCTGGCTGGCTTGCTCGATGTGCGGTGCAAGTACGTCCATCGCCTGTTGCTTGGTATCGATACTGGCCTGAAAAAGCTGGCGAATTCGGGATTGCATGTCCATCTGTGTGACCTTAAGTGGCGCGGCTTGGTGGCACGTGAATGTGCAGCCCGCAAAGCAAAGAGCAAAAAAGTTGAGTGAAAATGGGTGCGGCCTGAGGGCGTCTTTCAGCTGTCAAAGGCATTGCGTAGCCAGTTCAAGTGGGCTTCTGCACCCGGGCTGCCGTCAATGGCGACCACGTCGAAACGGCAGGGGTGGTTGGACCAGCGTGATTCGCGTTGCAGGAAGCTCTGCGCAGCGAGGATCAGCTTTTGGCGCTTGCGCCCATCGATACTGCCCAGCGCGCCACCCCATTGAGTGTGTTGTCTGTAGCGGACTTCGACGAATACTACTGTATCGCCGTCAAGCATGACCAGATCAAGCTCGCCGCGCTTACACAGCCAGTTCTGCGCCAATAGGCGCAGTCCTTGCTGCTGCAGATGCCTGAGTGCTTGGCACTCGGCATCTCTTCCGCTTTGCTGGCGTGATCCTTGAGGCATTAGCGCGGCGTGTCGGGCAGGCGAGTGACCTGGCCCCCGACGAACTTGGCCCATGGCAACTGGCGTTCGATGCGCTGGCCTGCGGCCATGCCCAGGCTGCCGGATTCACCTTCTATCCGGCTGTCTGGCAAAGCCTTGAGTTGGCCCAGGCGTGGCGCCAGGCGATAGGCGTCGGCCCCCATGGCGTAAAGACGGCCGAGGCTGCCTCCGGCTTGTGGCCATTGTGCGGTGACCTGACGGCGCAGAGTGCCGTTGGCATCCAGCAGCCAAGGCGTTTCGCAGAACATCACGCCATTCATGTCGTTGTACTGGTTCTGGTCCCCGCTGGCGCTGAACACGTTGGAGGTGGCGTACACCGGAACGTCGCCAGCGTACTGGAAGTTCAGGGTCGGCTTGATCTGTTGGGCCTGTTGCGGAGTGGCAGCGAGGAAAATGAACTCGATGTCCTGGCGGCGCGATGGTTGTGCGGCGACTTGAGTGCCTACGGTGCTCTGCAGGCTCTTGGCGCGGCCTTCGCTTTGGCGCAATTTGAACAGGTCGGCAATCTGCTGGGCCAAGGCGACAGGTTGGTCAACGCGTTCGATACCGATCACGCTACCGCCATTGGCTTCCCAATCCTGGCGGAAGGCCTTCAGCACGCGGTCGCCCCACTCGCCTTTGGGGACCAGCGCAGCAGCACGATGCAAACCATCGGCGCGGGCGCGGCGAGAAACTTCACGAGCTTCGTCTTCTGCCGCCAGGCCAAACTGGAACAACTGCGCCGGGCCTTGTTCGCCCTCGCTGTAGTTCAGGGCAAGGGTAGTGATCGGCAGTTGTGGGCGCGCGGCGAGTTGCTTGACCAGTGGTTTTTCCAGCGGGCCAACCACCAGTTGCACGCCGGCAGCCTGGGCCTTGCGGTAGAAGTCATCCAGGGAGCTCAGGCGCGAGCTGTCGTAGAACTCGATGCTAGGTGGTTTTTGTCCGGCTTGCTGAGCCTGATAGTGAGCGGCCATGAAGCCTTCACGCAGCGCTTTGGAGACTGAAGCCAGAGGGCCGTCCTGTGGCAGCAGCAAAGCGATTTTCGAAATCGGCTGGCTGGCCAGTTCCTTGAGCTTGATCAGCGGTTGCGGCAGTTGAAGGGCGGCAGGGTGCTTCGGATTCTGCGCGCGCCAGTTATCGATGGCTGCCTGTTGCTGCTCCAGGGTGCCCGCAGTCTTGACTGCCAGGGCCAGGCTCAGCCAGCCGGCCAGGTCGTCGTTGCCTGCAGGCTGCAACTGATCGGTGGGCAGGGCGGCAATCAGGGCCCAGATGGCCTCATGGTTTTTCGCTGCGGCGTCATCTTTCAGTAGCGGTGCGATCAGGATTCGCTGCTTTGCAGCGGCCAATGTCTGGCCATCGGCTTCCAGGGCACGAGCGTAAACGCTGCCGGTACGGATCTGCTGAGCTGCTGGCAACTCGCCCAAGTGTTGCAGGCTGGGGTGGCTCAGCGCGGTCAGCGCAGCTTTTGGCTGATTGCGCACCATCGCCAGTTCTGCAGCCAGGGTGCTGGCAAAGATCTGCTGGGCGGGTTTGAGCTGGTCCAGCGGTACTTGCTGGAGGATCTGTCCGGCGCGTCCGGCATTGCCTTGACGATAGGCCAGGTCAGCAGCGCTCAGGCGCAAGAGGGCGGCCTTGTCCGGGCTTTTGCTGGCGGCGGCCTGTTCGAGCAGCTGCTCGATGCTGGCATCCGGTGTCCGTGGAAGTTCGCCAAGACTGGAGGAGGGCGAGCTGGCGCAAGCCACCAGAAGGGTAGCCAGGCAGAGGGCAAGAAACAGCCGCAGGCAAGCGATCATGTAAGTGTTCCTGATACTCGATCAAATTAGCGTGGAATTGTACCCAAGCGCTGGCCGGGGCGCGATGTTAGAGGTGATAAACCGTCTATTTAGCTGATGCAAATGTTGCTGTGGTGCATAAAAGGTCGCAATGGGCTGGAGCGTTGCGCGATTGTGAGGCGTATTGAGAAGACTTCAACGCGCTACAATGACGCTTTTGTCGATCAAGAGGTGTGCGCTTTGACTGCTCCAGGTCCTTTGAATTCCATTGCTGGCTCGCTTTATGTGGTGGCGACGCCCATTGGCAACCTGGATGACATCAGTGCTCGGGCCCTGAAGTTATTGCGCGAGGTGTCATTGATCGCGGCTGAGGATACTCGGCACTCCCAGCGATTGATGCAGCACTTCGGGATTTCCACTCCTTTGGCAGCCTGTCATGAGCATAACGAGCGTGATGAGGGTAGTCGTTTCATTACCCGTTTATTGGCGGGCGATAACGTTGCCTTGATCTCCGATGCTGGTACCCCGCTGATTTCCGATCCGGGTTATCACTTGGTGCGCCAGGCTCGGGCCGCAGGTATCAACGTGGTGCCGGTGCCAGGGGCTTGTGCGCTGATCGCAGCGCTGTCGGCAGCGGGCCTGCCGTCGGATCGGTTTATCTTCGAGGGATTTCTGCCGGCCAAGGCCGTTGGGCGTCGGGCGCGACTGGAGTTGGTCAAGGAAGAGCCGCGGACGCTGATTTTCTATGAGGCGCCGCATCGCATTCTCGAGTGTCTGCAGGACATGGAGTCGGTGTTCGGTGGTGAGCGGCCGGCGTTGCTGGCTCGTGAACTGACCAAAACCTTCGAAACCCTCAAGGGCTTGCCGCTTTCCGAGTTGCGCCAGTTCGTCGAGTCCGACAGCAATCAGCAGCGTGGAGAGTGCGTGGTGTTGGTCGCGGGATGGACGGTGCCGGAAAGTGACGAAGCGATCAGCAGTGAGTCGATGCGTATTCTTGATTTGCTGCTCAAGGAGATGCCGCTCAAGAGGGCGGCTGCGTTGGCTGCTGAAATTACCGGTGAGCGCAAGAATGTGCTGTATCAGGTGGCCCTGGATAAACAGAAGGGGCAATAAATTACGTAGCAGGGTGGCCAAAGGCTTTTAGCGCTTGTTCTTAGGCCGCTCTGCCGTTAATCTGCGCGGCGGAGAGTCGATTGGACAGTCGCTGCCCTCTATGAAAATTAGAGGGGGGAGGAAAGTCCGGGCTCCATAGGGCGGAGTGCCAGGTAATGCCTGGGAGGCGCGAGCCTACGGAAAGTGCCACAGAAAATAACCGCCTAAGCACTTCGGTGCCGGTAAGGGTGAAAAGGTGCGGTAAGAGCGCACCGCACGTCTGGTAACAGTTCGTGGCTAGGTAAACCCCACTCGGAGCAAGACCAAATAGGGTTCCAAGGCGTGGCCCGCGCTGGAACCGGGTAGGTTGCTAAAGATGTCCAGTGATGGCCATCGTAGAGGAATGACTGTCCTCGACAGAACCCGGCTTACAGATCGACTCTCCACCTTTTCCCTCCCTGCTTGAATCAATAGCAGAAGCGTTCTTGTAATACCGAAAAAATCTTACTCTTAACAAATCACTTTAACTTCGTGCTGTAGCTCAATGAGCTGTCTGAAGTTAATGCTCTGGAACGCCCCCCTAATTCTCGTTACCTCTCCTTTTTGCGTCCTAAATCTCCGTTCTATAAGGCTTTTCCGTCGCTGCGCGCCTTGACGGTGGTATGGGCGCATTCCTATAGTGTGCGCAAGTGGCGGAAAGTGGCATGAAGTGGGTTTTTTGAGCGTAAAACGCTAAAAATTGGAGAAACGCTGACGTGTTTCGCGGAGCTAACGCTATCAGTCTCGATGCAAAAGGCCGTCTCGCCATGCCGAGCCGGTATCGTGACGAGCTCGTTTCGCGAAGTTCCGGGCAGTTAATCGTCACGATTGACGCTGTTGATCCTTGTTTGTGTGTTTATCCCCTCGATGAGTGGGAGCTTATAGAAACCAAACTGCGCGCACTGCCTTCGCTGCGTGAAGAAAACCGTCGTTTACAGCGTTTGCTGATTGGTAATGCCGTCGATCTTGAACTCGATGGCAGTGGTCGTTTTCTGGTGCCGCCGCGCCTGCGTGAATATGCCAAGTTGGATAAGCGCGCAATGCTGGTGGGCCAACTGAACAAGTTCCAATTGTGGGACGAGGATGCCTGGAATGCTGTCTCTGCAGCGGACCTGGCGGCTATTCAACAACCGGGCGCGATGCCTGATGAACTGCGTGATTTGATCCTGTGACTATTGATAGCGGCTTTAACCACATCACCGTGCTGCTTGACGAAGCCGTCGAGGCTCTCGCCGTACGCCCTGATGGCTGCTATTTAGATGGCACCTTCGGCCGTGGCGGGCATAGCCGGCTGATTCTCAGCAAGCTCGGGCCGGACGGCCGGCTCCTTGGATTTGACAAGGACCCACAAGCGATTGCCACCGGGCAAGCGCTAGCGGCCGAAGACGGCCGCTTTGTCGTTGTACAGCGCAGCTTTGCCGAGCTTGGTTCCGAGGTCGCTGATCGCGGCCTGGCAGGCAAGGTCAGTGGTGTGTTGCTGGACCTGGGGGTGTCGTCGCCACAGCTGGACGACCCTGAGCGTGGTTTCAGCTTTCTCAATGATGGCCCGCTGGATATGCGTATGGATCCAACGCGTGGCGTCAGTGCTGCGCAGTTCATTGCCACGGCGCCCGTGGAAGAAATCGCCCGGGTATTCAAGGAGTACGGTGAAGAGCGCTTCTCTGGTCGTATGGCGCGCGCAGTGGTTGAGCGGCGTGAGATCCAGCCTTTCGAGCGTACTGCTGATCTGGCCGAAGTATTGAAAGTCGCCAACCCGGCTTGGGAGAAGGGCAAGAACCCGGCTACCCGCGCTTTTCAGGGTTTGCGCATTCACGTGAATAACGAACTGGGCGATCTCGAGGCCGGCCTTGAAGCTGCACTGGAGTCCTTGGAAATCGGTGGTCGCCTGGTGGTGATCAGCTTCCACTCCCTGGAAGATCGCATCGTCAAGCTGTTCATGCGGCGCCTGGTAAAAGGTGAGTCCGATAATCTGCCGCGCAACCTGCCGGTACGTTTTGAAGCTTTTGTGCCGAAAATCAAGGTTCATGGCAAAGCGCAGTTCGCCTCCGAGGCTGAACTCAAAGCCAACCCCCGCTCCCGTAGTGCTGTCATGCGTATCGCGGAGAAGCTTCGGTGAGCAAGCTTTTCGCCAAGCCACTTCCAGGCGGAAGCTTTTTCATGCTCCTGCTATTTGTTGGGGTTTTGGTTTCCGCGATTGCGGTGTCCTACAGCGCCCACTGGAACCGTCAGCTACTCAATACGCTGTTTGGCGAGCTGAGTGTGCGTGACAAGGCCCAGGCCGAATGGGGTCGGCTGATTCTTGAGCAAAGCACCTGGACTGCCCACAGCCGGATCGAAGTGCTGGCCACCGAACAGCTGAAAATGCACATCCCCGGTGCTGCTGAAGTTCGCATGGTGACGCCATGAAACTTGAAGGCGCTCTCTATCCTTGGCGTTTTCGTCTGGTGTTGGGCTTGCTGGCAATCATGGTGTCGGCAATTGCCTGGCGCATTATCGACTTGCAAGTGGTCGACCGTGACTTCCTCAAGGGGCAAGGCGATGCGCGTAGCGTCCGCCATATTCCTATTCCTGCACACCGTGGCTTGATCACTGACCGCAACGGCGAGCCGTTGGCGGTGAGTACGCCGGTGACGACCTTGTGGGCCAACGCCAAGGAAATGCAATTGGCCAAGGACCGTTGGCCAGCGCTGGCTATGGCCCTGGGGCAGGATCCGAAAGTCTTGAGCGAGCGTCTTGAGGCCCAGGCCAACAAAGAATTCATCTACCTGGTTCGGGGTCTGACTCCGGAACAGGGCCAGGCTGTGCTCGATCTGAAGGTTCCAGGTGTCTATGGCATTGAGGAGTTCCGGCGGTTCTATCCGGCCGGTGAAGTGACCGCACACATGGTGGGTTTTACCGACATCGATGACCGTGGTCGTGAAGGGGTCGAACTGGCCTATGACGAATGGCTTGCGGGGGTTGCTGGTAAGCGTCAGGTGATCAAGGACCGGCGTGGCAGGTTGATCAAGGATGTTCAGGTCACCAAGAACGCCAAGGCCGGCAAGCCTTTGGCGTTGTCGATCGACCTGCGCCTGCAGTATCTGGCCAACCGCGAACTGCGCAACGCCATTGTCGAGAACGGCGCCAAGGCCGGCAGCCTGGTGATCATGGATGTGAAGACTGGCGAGATCCTCGCCATGGTCAACCAGCCGACTTACAACCCCAACAACCGCCGCAACCTGCAGCCAGCGATGATGCGTAACCGCGCGATGATCGACGTGTTCGAGCCAGGCTCGACCATGAAGGCGATCTCCATGAGTGCTGCGCTGGAAACCGGTCGCTGGAAGCCCAGCGATACCGTGGAGGTCTACCCGGGCACTCTGCAGTTGGGCAAGTACACCATCCGCGACGTCTCCAAGACCGAAGGGCCGGTGCTCGACCTGACCGGGATCCTGATCAACTCCAGTAACGTGGGCATGAGTAAGGTCGCCTTCGATATTGGTGGTGAAACCATTTTCCGTCTGGCGCAGAAGATCGGTCTGGGCCAGGACACGGGCCTTGGCTTCCCTGGCGAGCGGGTCGGTAACCTGCCGAACTATCGCGAGTGGCGCAAAGCCGAAACCGCGACCCTGTCTTATGGCTACGGCCTGTCGGTGACGGCGATCCAGTTGGTTCACGCATTCTCTGCATTGGCCAACAACGGGCGCATCGCTCCACTCACGCTGATCAAGTCCGACAAGGCTCCGCAAACCACGCAGGTGATTCCGGAAAACATCGCCAAGACCATGCAGGGCATGCTGCAGCAAGTGATTGAAGCACCTCGTGGCGTGTTCCGTGCCCAGGTGCCGGCCTATCACGTGGCGGGCAAGAGTGGTACGGCGCGTAAGACTTCGGTAGGTACCAAAGGGTATGCCGAGAATTCCTATCGCTCACTGTTTGCCGGCTTTGGCCCCATGAGCGATCCACGCTACGCCATCGTGGTGGTGATCGATGAGCCAAGCAAAGCCGGTTACTTCGGTGGCCTGGTATCCGCGCCGGTATTTAGCAAAGTAATGTCCGGAACCCTGCGTTTGATGAACATCACCCCGGATAACCTGCCGACTACGCAACAGGCCAACGCGGCACCCGGTACACCTGTACGAGCCAATGGAGGGCGCGGCTAATGTCTCTTAGCCTGAATAAGATTTTCGCCCACGCCGGTCGTGACCTGTTGATCCGCGAGTTGACCCTGGACAGCCGAAATGTTCGCGCTGGCGATCTGTTCCTGGCGGTACCCGGTGCCAAGTTCGATGGTCGTGCGCACATCGCCGACGCATTGCAACGCGGTGCGGCTGCGGTGGCCTATGAGGTCGAAGGGGCAACGGTATTGCCGCTGACCGATGCGCCGCTGATTCCCGTCAAGGGCCTGGCGGCGCAGCTCTCGGATATTGCCGGGCGCTTCTACGGCGATCCAAGTCGTCAGTTGAACCTGATAGGCGTGACCGGTACCAACGGTAAGACCAGCGTCACCCAGTTGGTGGCCCAGGCGCTGGATCTGCTCGGCCAGCGCTGCGGGCTGGTGGGCACCCTGGGCACGGGGTTCCATGGCGCACTGGAAAGTGGTTTGCACACCACGCCGAACCCGATTGCCGTGCAGGCAACCCTGGCTGACCTGAAGAATGCCGGCGCCAAAGCCGTAGCCATGGAGGTTTCCTCTCACGGCCTGGATCAGGGGCGCGTGGCAGCCCTGGCGTTCGATGTGGCAGTGCTGACCAATTTGTCCCGTGATCATCTGGATTATCACGGGACCATGGAAGCCTATGGTGCGGCCAAGGCCAAGCTCTTCAATTGGACCGACCTGCGTTGCCGGGTGATCAATCTCGACGACGGCTTTGGGCGGCAATTGGCGGCGGACAAGCACGAGTCGCGATTGATCACCTACAGCCTCGAAGACTCTGCTGCCTACCTGTTCTGCCGCGAAGCGAATTTTGACGACGACGGCGTGCGCGCGACTCTGGTGACCCCGCAAGGCGAACATCATCTGCGCAGCAGCCTGCTCGGGCGCTTCAACCTGAGCAATGTGCTGGCTGCCGTGGGAGCGTTGCTGGGCCTGGAGTATGCGCTGGATGAAATCCTTGCAGTCCTGCCCAAACTGGAAGGTCCTGCTGGACGCATGCAGCGCCTGGGCGGCGGTACCCAGCCGTTGGTAGTGGTCGATTACGCCCATACCCCGGACGCCCTGGAAAAGGTCCTGCAGGCCCTGCGTCCCCACGCCAAGGGTCGTTTGCTGTGCCTGTTCGGCTGCGGTGGCGATCGTGATCGCGGCAAGCGTCCATTGATGGCGGAAGTGGTCGAGCGTCTGGCCGACGGCGTGCTGGTCACCGATGACAATCCGCGCAGCGAAGACCCAGCACAAATTTTCGACGACATTCGCGCCGGCTTCAACACGGTGGACAAGGTCGACTTTGTCGCCGGTCGTGGTCTGGCGATCGCCCGCTTGATTGCTTCTGCATCGGCCGATGATGTGGTGGTTCTGGCGGGCAAGGGCCATGAGGACTACCAGGAAATCAATGGCCAGCGCCATGCCTTCTCTGACCTGGCCGAGGCGGATAAAGCTTTGACTGCGTGGGAGGTGGCCCGTGCTTAAAGTCTTGAGGCTCAGTGACGTATCAGCTCCGTTGGACGCCCGCCTGATCGCGGGCGATGTTCGTTTCAGCGGTGTCAGTATTGATAGTCGGGCAATCCAGGCCGGGCAGCTGTTTGTTGCCCTGACCGGCCCGCGTTTTGATGGCCACGACTACTTGAATGACGTGGCGAGTAAAGGTGCGGTGGCGGCGTTGGTGGAACGTGAAGTTGCCGATAGCACGCTGCCGCAACTGCTGGTCAAGGATACCCGTCTGGCGCTGGGGCAATTGGGCGCGCTCAACCGCGGAGCCTTTACCCGTCCGGTTGCTGCGGTGACCGGTTCCAGTGGCAAGACCACGGTCAAGGAAATGCTCGCCAGCATCTTGCGCACCCGTGGTCCGGTGCTGGCCACTCGTGGCAACTTGAATAATGATCTGGGCGCGCCGCTGACGCTGTTGGAGCTGGCCCCGGAACACACCGCTGCGGTGATTGAGCTCGGCGCGTCGCGCATCGGCGAGATTGCCTACACCGTGGCCATGACTCGACCTCATGTAGCAATCATCAGTAACGCCGGTACCGCTCACGTCGGTGAGTTTGGCGGTCCGGAGAAAATCGTCGAGGCCAAGGGTGAAATCCTTGAAGGGCTCGATACTGCCGGGATTGCCGTGCTCAACCTGGACGATAAGGCGTTCCCGATCTGGAAGGCTCGCGCAGGTGCTCGTCAGGTGCTGAGCTTCGCCCTGAGCAACAGTGCCGCCGACTTTCATGCCTCTGAGATGGGCCGTGACGCCCGCGGCTGCCCGTCCTTCAAGTTGCACAGCCCCAAGGGTGTGGAACGGGTCCAGTTGAACCTGCTGGGCACGCATAACGTCGCCAATGCCCTGGCCGCTGCAGCCGCGGCCCACGCCATGGGCGTGTCGCTATTTGGCATCGTCACCGGCCTGAATGCGGTGCAACCGGTCAAGGGACGCACCGTCGTGCAGCTGGCGAAAAATGGCATGCGGGTGATCGATGACACTTACAACGCAAACCCCACCTCAATGTGCGCTGCCGTTGATATACTCACCGGCTTTTCCGGCCGCACCGTCCTGGTGCTCGGAGACATCGGCGAGTTGGGCGAGTGGGCGGAGCAGGGGCACCGCGAAGTAGGTGCGTATGCCGCTGACAAGGTTTCGGCCCTCTACGCCGTAGGCCCGATGATGGCTCATGCCGTCGCCGCCTTTGGCGAGCACGCGCGCCACTTTGCCAGTCAGGCTGATCTGATTGCCGCCCTGGGCGTCGAGCAAGACCCAAACACCACAATTTTGATCAAGGGATCGCGCAGCGCGGTGATGGAAAACATCGTCGCGGCTTTGTGTGGTCCCCATCTTCAAGAAAAAAACGGAGAGAAACATTAATGCTGCTGCTGCTAGCGGAGTACCTGCAACAGTTCTACAAAGGCTTTGCGGTCTTTCAGTACCTGACCCTGCGCGGGATTCTCGGAGTACTGACGGCTCTGTCTTTGTCGCTGTGCCTGGGTCCGTGGATGATCCGTACTCTGCAGAACCGGCAGATTGGCCAGTCCGTGCGTAACGATGGCCCGCAGTCGCACCTGTCCAAGTCGGGCACCCCGACCATGGGCGGGGCACTGATTCTTTCTGCCATCGGTATCAGCACCCTGCTTTGGGCCGACCTGCGCAACCATTATGTGTGGGTGGTGTTGCTGGTGACCCTGGCGTTCGGTGCCATCGGCTGGGTCGATGACTATCGCAAAGTGATCGAGAAAAACTCCCGTGGGCTGCCCAGCCGCTGGAAGTACTTCTGGCAATCGGTGTTCGGCCTGGCTGCCGCGATCTTCCTTTATGTGACTGCGCAGAGCCCGGTGGAAACCACTCTGCTGATCCCGATGCTCAAGGACGTGAGCATTCCCCTGGGTATCGGCTTTGTGGTCCTGACCTACTTCGTCATCGTCGGCTCCAGCAACGCGGTCAACCTGACCGATGGCCTCGATGGCCTGGCGATCATGCCGACGGTAATGGTCGGCGGTGCGCTGGGGATCTTCTGCTACCTGTCGGGTAACGTGAAGTTCGCCGAATACCTGCTGATTCCTTATGTACCGGGAGCGGGGGAGCTGATTGTCTTCTGTGGCGCGTTGATCGGTGCCGGCCTGGGTTTCCTGTGGTTCAACACCTACCCGGCGCAAGTGTTCATGGGCGATGTCGGTGCGCTGGCGCTGGGCGCGGCCTTGGGCACTATTGCGGTGATCGTGCGTCAGGAAATCGTCCTGTTCATCATGGGCGGTGTGTTCGTGATGGAAACCCTGTCCGTAGTGATCCAGGTCGCCTCCTTTAAATTGACCGGTCGGCGAGTGTTCCGCATGGCGCCGATTCACCACCACTTTGAACTCAAGGGCTGGCCCGAGCCACGCGTGATCGTCCGTTTCTGGATTATTACCGTGATCCTCGTGTTGATCGGCCTTGCCACCCTGAAGCTGAGGTAGAACGAGTGTCTCTGATCGCTTCTGACCACTTCCGCATCGTTGTCGGCCTCGGCAAGAGCGGCATGTCCCTGGTTCGCTTCCTGGCGAGCCGGGGCGTTGCTTTTGCAGTGGCCGATACGCGGGACAATCCACCTGAACTGGCCACGTTGCGTCGTGACTATCCGCAGGTGGAAGTGCGTTGTGGCGACTTGGATGTCGAGTTCCTGTGCCGCGCCGACGAGCTGTACGTGAGCCCCGGCCTGGCCCTGGCGACCCCGGCGTTACAGGCCGCGGCCGCCCGTGGCGTGAAATTGTCCGGTGATATCGAACTGTTCGCGCGTAACGCGAAGGCGCCGATCGTCGCCATCAGCGGCTCCAACGCCAAGAGCACCGTGACCACCCTGGTGGGCGAAATGGCCGCCGCGGCGGGTAAGCGTGTAGCGGTAGGCGGCAACCTCGGTACTCCGGCTCTGGACCTGCTCAGCGACGACATCGAGTTGTATGTCATGGAGCTGTCCAGTTTCCAGCTGGAAACCACCGACCAATTGGGCGCTGAAGTGGCCACCGTGCTCAACGTCAGCGAAGACCATATGGACCGCTACAGCGGTCTGCCGGCGTATCACCTGGCCAAGCACCGGATCTTCCGTGGTGCCCGGCAGGTGGTGGTCAATCGCCAGGATGCCTTGTCTCGCCCGCTGATGAGCGAGGGCCTGCCGTGCTGGACCTTCGGCCTGAGCACGCCCGACTTCAAGGCCTTTGGCCTGCGCGAAGAGAATGGCGAAAAGTACTTGGCTTTCGAATTCCACAACCTGATGCCGGTGCGCGAGCTGAAGATCCGCGGTGCCCATAACCAGTCCAACGCCCTGGCGGCATTGGCCCTGGGGCATGCGGTTGGCTTGCCGTTCGAGGCCATGCTCTCGGCGCTGCGCACCTTCGCCGGCCTCGAGCACCGCTGTCAGTGGGTGCGCGACCTGGATGGTGTGGGCTATTACAACGACTCCAAAGCCACCAACGTCGGTGCTGCACTGGCTGCCATCGAAGGGCTGGGTGCTGACATCGACGGCAAGGTCGTGCTGATCGCCGGTGGCGATGGCAAGGGTGCCGAGTTCAAGGATCTACGTGATCCGGTGGCGGCCAACTGCCGCGCCGTGATCTTGATGGGCCGCGACTCCGACAAGATCGGTGAGGCCATCGGCGATGCCGTGCCGTTGATTCGCGTTGGCTCGCTGCTCGACGCCGTAGCGCAATGCCGTGCCACCGCCCAAGCCGGTGACGTGGTGCTGCTATCGCCTGCCTGCGCCAGTTTCGACATGTTCAAGAATTATGAAGACCGTGGTCACCAGTTCGTCCGCGTCGTGGAGGATCTGGCATGAACCTGAGAAACATCATCAAGCCCTACCCATCGCCGATCATCACCGGGCGCGGTATCGACCTCGATTTCCCGATGCTCGTCGGTTGCCTGACGCTGCTGGGGCTTGGGCTGGTCATGATTGCATCGGCTTCGACCGAAGTGGCGGCGGCCCAGTCGGGCAGCGCGCTGTATTACATGACGCGTCACCTGATCTATATCTTGCTGGGCCTGGTGGCCTGCGTCGTCACCATGATGATTCCCATCGCTACCTGGCAACGCCTGGGCTGGCTGATGCTGATTGGCGCGTTCGGTCTGCTGGTGATGGTGATCATCCCGGGGATCGGTCGTGAAGTGAACGGCTCGATGCGCTGGATCGGCTTCAGCTTCTTCAACGTGCAGCCTTCCGAGATCGCCAAAGTGTTCGTGGTGATCTACCTCGCCGGCTACCTGGTGCGACGTCAGAAAGAGGTGCGTGAAAGTTGGATGGGCTTCTTCAAGCCGTTCATTGTTCTGCTGCCGATGGCGGGCCTGCTGCTGATGGAACCGGACTTTGGTGCCACGGTGGTGATGATGGCGGCGGCGGCGGCGATGTTGTTCCTCGGCGGCGTCGGGTTGTTCCGTTTTTCCTTGATGGTGGTCCTGGCGGTCGCGGCGGTGGTTTTGCTGATTCAGATGCAGCCTTACCGAATGGCGCGCTTGACCAACTTTGCCGACCCCTGGGCTGACCAGTTCGGTGCGGGTTATCAGCTGTCCCAGGCGTTGATCGCCTTCGGTCGCGGTGAGTGGCTGGGCGTTGGCCTGGGCAACAGCGTGCAGAAACAGTTCTACCTGCCGGAAGCCCACACCGACTTCGTGTTCTCGGTATTGGCCGAAGAGCTGGGCGCGGTAGGTTCGCTGTGCACCCTGGCGCTGTTCGTCTTTGTCTGTATTCGTGGGATGTACATCGGCTTGTGGGCCGAGAAAGCCAAGCAGTTCTTTGCTGCCTATGTCGCTTATGGCCTGTCGTTCCTGTGGATCGGCCAGTTCCTGATCAATATCGGGGTGAACGTCGGCCTGCTGCCGACCAAGGGCTTGACCTTGCCATTCCTCAGTTATGGCGGCAGTTCGTTGGTGATCTGCTGTGCCTGTCTCGGGTTGTTTCTGCGCATCGAGTGGGAGAGTCGGACCCACCTGGGCAGTGAAGAGATGGAGTTCAGTGAAAGTGACTTTGCCGAGGAGCCGACCCATGGGCGCTAACGTGCTGATCATGGCCGGCGGCACCGGCGGCCACGTGTTCCCGGCGCTGGCTTGCGCTCGCGAGTTCCAGGCCCGCGGCTACAGCGTGCACTGGCTGGGTACCCCGCGAGGGATCGAGAACGACCTGGTCCCGGCAGCAGGGCTGCCGTTGCACCTGATCAACGTCACCGGGCTGCGGGGCAAGGGCAAGCTGTCCCTGCTCAAGGCGCCGTTCGTGTTGATCAAGGCGGTGCTCCAGGCCCGGCGGATCATTCGTCAACTGAAGCCGGTCTGTGTGCTGGGTTTTGGCGGTTATGTGACCGGCCCTGGTGGTGTTGCCGCCAAGCTGTCCGGAGTGCCGGTAATCGTTCACGAGCAGAACGCGGTGGCCGGTACCGCCAATCGGCTGCTGGTGCCGTTGGCCGCCCGAGTCTGCGAAGCTTTCCCGGACACCTTCGGGGCGTCCGGCAGTCGCCGCACCACGGGCAATCCGGTACGTACCGAACTGTTCCTCGAAACACCGCGCGAGGCCCTGGCCGGACGCAAGGCGCGTTTGCTGATCCTGGGCGGAAGCCTGGGGGCAGAGCCGTTGAACAAGCTACTGCCGGAAGCCCTGGCACAGGTCGCCCCCGAGCTGCGCCCGGAGGTGTTCCATCAGGCCGGTAAAAATCACGATGAAGTCACTGCAGAGCGCTATCGCGCCGCCGGCGTCGAGGCGCAGGTGCAGCCCTTCATCAAAGACATGGCCCAAGCCTATGGCTGGGCCGATCTGGTGGTCTGTCGCGCAGGTGCGTTGACCGTCAGTGAACTGGCTGCCGCCGGTCTGCCCTCGATGCTGGTGCCTCTGCCCCATGCGATCGACGATCACCAGACCCGCAATGCCGAATATTTGGCACATGAAGGCGCTGCCTTCCTGATGCCGCAAAGAACGACTGGTGCAGCGGACCTTGCCGCTCGCCTGACAGAGGTTTTGATGCAACCAGAACGACTCGACAACATGGCCCAAGCTGCGCGCCGCCTGGCCAAACCCGATGCCACCCAGAATGTGGTGAATATCTGTCTGGAGGTGGCCCATGGTTGAGAATCAAAAAGCCATGCCACAACCGGAAATGCGCCGTATCCGTCGTATCCACTTCGTCGGCATCGGCGGCGTGGGTATGTGCGGGATCGCCGAAGTACTGCTGAACCTTGGGTATGAAGTGTCCGGCTCCGATCTCAAGGCGTCGCCGGTCACCGAGCGCCTGGAGTCCTTTGGCGCGCATATCTATATCGGTCACCGTGCCGAGAACGCCGCCAATGCCGATGTATTGGTCGTGTCTAGCGCGGTGAACACCTCCAACCCGGAAGTCGCTACTGCTCTGGAACGACGTATTCCGGTGGTGCCACGGGCGGAAATGCTCGCCGAGCTGATGCGCTACCGTCACGGCGTTGCCGTGGCCGGCACCCACGGCAAGACCACCACCACCAGCCTGTTGGCCTCGGTTTTTGCCGCTGGCGGCCTGGACCCGACCTTCGTCATCGGCGGCCGGCTCAATGCTGCCGGTACCAATGCACAGTTGGGCACCAGCCGCTACCTGATCGCCGAAGCTGACGAAAGCGATGCCAGCTTCCTGCACCTGCAGCCGCTGGTGGCTGTAGTCACCAACATCGACGCCGACCATATGGCGACCTACGACGGTGACTTCAACAAACTGAAGAAAACCTTCGTCGATTTCCTGCACAACCTGCCATTCTACGGGTTGGCGGTGATGTGCCTGGACGACCCGGTGGTGCGCGATATCCTGCCGCAGGTGAAGCGTCCGACCGTGACTTACGGCTTCAGTGAAGAAGCTGACGTGCGCGCCATCAATGTTCGTCAGCAAGGCATGCAGACTTTCTTCACCGTGCTGCGTCGCGACCGCGAGCCGCTGGACGTGTCGGTGAATATGCCTGGCAACCACAACGTGCTGAACTCCCTGGCGACTATCTGTATCGCCACTGACGAAGGCATCAGCGATGAAGCCATTGTTCAGGGGCTGTCGGGCTTCCAGGGCGTCGGCCGACGCTTCCAGGTCTATGGCGAATTGCCTGTGGAAGGCGGCAACGTGATGCTGGTGGACGACTACGGGCACCACCCGACCGAGGTTGCGGCCGTGATCAAGGCCGTGCGTGGTGGCTGGCCTGAGCGCCGCCTGGTGATGGTCTACCAGCCGCACCGTTTCAGCCGTACCCGCGACTTGTACGACGACTTCGTGCAGGTGCTGGCCGATGCCAACGTATTGCTGTTGATGGAGGTCTACCCGGCCGGCGAAGAGCCGATCCCCGGTGCTGATAGCCGCCAGCTGTGCCACAGCATCCGTCAACGTGGCCAGTTGGACCCGATCTACATCGAACGTGGCGTCGATCTGGCGCCGCTGGTCAAGCCGTTGCTGCGCGCCGGCGACATCCTGCTGTGTCAGGGCGCCGGTGATATCGGCGGCCTGGCGCCAAAACTGCTCAACAGCCCGCTGTTTGCCGGTGCTGTGGCCGCTGGCAAGGGGGCGAAATGACTGCTGCCTACGCCAACCTGTTCTCCACCGTAAAGCCGAGTGATTTCGGTCGCGTTGCCGTGCTGTATGGCGGCAAGAGCGCCGAGCGCGAAGTCTCGCTGAAGTCCGGCCAGGCCGTGCTTGAGGCCCTGCAGAGCGGCGGTGTGAACGCCTTCGGCATCGACGTCGGCGACGACCTGCTGCAGCGCCTGCTGAGCGAGAAGATCGATCGTGCCTTCGTTATTCTTCACGGCCGTGGCGGTGAAGACGGCAGCATGCAAGGCCTGCTGGAGTGCCTGGGCATTCCTTACACCGGCAGCGGCATCCTCGCTTCGGCCCTGGCCATGGACAAGTTGCGCACCAAGCAGGTGTGGCACAGCCTGGGCATTCCGACGCCGCGCCACGCAGTATTGAGCTCCGAGGCCGACTGTATTTCCGCGGTGGCGGAACTGGGCCTGCCTTTGATCGTCAAACCGGCTCATGAAGGCTCCAGTATCGGTATGGCCAAGGTGACTTCCGCGTCTGAGTTGATCGATGCATGGAAGGCGGCCAGTACCTACGATTCGCAAGTGTTGGTCGAGCAATGGATCCAAGGTCCGGAGTTCACCATCGCGACCCTGCGTGACCAGGTCTTGCCACCTATCGCTCTGGGCACTCCCCACACTTTTTACGACTACGACGCCAAGTACCTGGCTTCCGATACCCAGTACCGGATCCCGTGCGGGCTTGAACACTCCAAGGAACAGGAACTCATGGACCTCACGGCGAAAGCCTGTGAGGCACTCGGTATCGCCGGTTGGGCACGTGCCGATGTGATGCAGGACGCTCAGGGGCAGTTCTGGTTCCTGGAAGTGAACACTGCTCCAGGCATGACCGATCACAGTCTGGTGCCAATGGCCGCACGTGCGGCCGGGTTGGATTTCCAGCAGTTGGTATTGGCCATCCTGGCAGCCAGTCTTGAGGCGAGAGGTTAAGTCCATGCAAGGCGCGTCGCTTCGTCATCAGCAGCAACCCGCACCCGGCCGCAAGCCGGTGCCGCGGGGTGCCAGCCGAATGGTGGCCAAAGAGCCGATGTCGGTGCGCCTGCCGAAAGCCAACTTCGGCTTTCTGAAAAGCCTGTTCTGGCCGGTGTTGCTGGTGGCATTGGGGTTTGGCACCTATGAAGGCGCCCAGCGTTTGCTGCCCTATGCCGACCGGCCGATCACCAAGATCGCCGTGCAGGGGGACTTGAGCTACATCAGCCAGCAGGCGGTGCAGCAGCGGATCGCGCCTTACGTCGCGGCGAGCTTCTTCACCATCGACCTGGCGAGCATGCGCACCGAGCTGGAACAGATGCCCTGGATCGCTCACGCCGAAGTTCGTCGGGTGTGGCCGGACCAAGTGGTGATTCGCCTGGAAGAACAACTGCCGGTGGCCCGCTGGGGCGACGAGGCACTGTTGAACAACCAGGGCCAGGCCTTCACTCCGCGTGAACTGGCGAACTATGAACATTTGCCGCAGTTGTTCGGGCCGCAGCGGGCCCAGCAGCAAGTGATGCAGCAGTATCAGGTGTTGAGCCAGATGCTGCGGCCGCTGGGCTTCTCGATCGCCCGTCTGGAGCTGCGCGAGCGCGGCAGCTGGTTCCTGACCACCGGCGCCGGCAGTGCCGGCCCGGGTATCGAGTTGCTGCTGGGTCGCGATCATCTGGTGGAGAAGATGCGCCGCTTCATTGCCATTTATGAAAAAACGTTGAAAGAACAGATTACGAACATCGCGCGCATCGATCTGCGCTACGCCAACGGCCTCGCCGTTGGCTGGCGCGATCCAGCGGCACCCACGACGGCGCAACCTGCCGTCGCGAAGAATTAAGAAGAGGCAGGACCATGGCAAATGTGCAAAGCGGCAAAATGATCGTCGGCCTGGATATCGGCACCTCCAAGGTGGTGGCGCTGGTGGGCGAAGTCGCGGCCGATGGCTCGCTGGAAATCGTCGGCATCGGCACCCATCCTTCCCGCGGCCTGAAGAAGGGCGTGGTGGTGAACATCGAGTCCACCGTGCAGTCGATCCAGCGTGCGGTGGAAGAAGCGCAACTGATGGCGGGCTGCCGTATTCACTCGGCGTTCGTCGGTGTGGCGGGCAATCACATTCGCAGCCTCAACTCCCACGGCATCGTGGCGATCCGCGACCGTGAAGTCAGCTCGGCGGACCTGGAGCGGGTACTGGACGCGGCACAGGCCGTGGCGATCCCGGCTGACCAGCGGGTCCTGCACACCCTGCCGCAGGATTACGTGATCGATAACCAGGAAGGCGTTCGCGAGCCCCTGGGCATGTCCGGCGTACGCCTGGAAGCCAAGGTGCACGTGGTGACCTGTGCGGTGAACGCGGCGCAGAACATCGAGAAGTGCGTGCGTCGCTGTGGCCTGGAAATCGACGACATCATCCTCGAGCAACTGGCCTCGGCCTACTCGGTACTCACTGACGACGAGAAAGAACTGGGCGTATGCCTGGTGGACATCGGCGGCGGCACCACCGACATGGCGATCTTCACCGAAGGCGCGATCCGCCACACCGCGGTGATCCCGATTGCCGGCGACCAGGTGACCAACGACATCGCCATGGCCCTGCGTACCCCGACCCAGTACGCCGAGGAAATCAAGATCCGTTACGCCTGCGCCCTGGCCAAGCTGGCCGGTGCCGGTGAAACCATCAAGGTGCCAAGCGTTGGCGATCGTCCACCGCGCGAACTGTCGCGCCAGGCCCTGGCCGAGGTGGTCGAGCCGCGTTACGACGAACTCTTCACCCTGATCCAGGCCGAGCTGCGCCGCAGTGGCTACGAAGACCTGATTCCGGCGGGCATCGTGCTCACCGGTGGTACTTCGAAGATGGAAGGCGCAGTTGAATTGGCCGAGGAAATTTTCCACATGCCGGTTCGCCTGGGCGTGCCCCACAGTGTCAAGGGCCTGTCCGACGTGGTGCGCAACCCGATCTATTCCACCGGCGTTGGCTTGCTGCTGTACGGACTGCAGAAACAGTCCGACGGTATCTCGTTCTCCGGCATCGGCAGTCGCGACAGCTACAGCAACGACGAACCCAAGGCCGCCTTGCTCGATCGCATCAAGAGCTGGGTACAAGGCAATTTTTGACAAACAGTTTCAAGCAGTAAGTTTCAAGCAACAGGCAGTAGGCAGTAGGCGAAAAACTAGAGAAATGAAAGGAGAGGGAAAATGTTCGAACTCGTAGACAACATCCCGCAAAGTCCGGTAATCAAGGTTATCGGTGTTGGCGGTGGCGGCGGCAACGCAGTCAATCACATGGTCAAGAGCAACATCGAAGGCGTCGAGTTCATCTGCGCCAACACGGATGCTCAAGCACTGAAAAGCATTGGTGCGAAAACCATCCTGCAACTGGGCACCGGTGTGACCAAGGGCCTGGGTGCGGGTGCCAATCCTGAAGTCGGCCGTCAGGCCGCGCTGGAAGACCGCGAGCGTATTGCCGAGGTTCTGGCGGGCACCAACATGGTGTTCATCACCACTGGCATGGGTGGCGGTACCGGTACCGGTGCGGCGCCAATCATTGCTGAAGTGGCCAAGGAAATGGGGATCCTCACCGTTGCGGTGGTGACTCGTCCGTTCCCGTTCGAAGGCCGCAAGCGCATGCAGATTGCCGATGAAGGCATTCGCGCGCTGAGCGAAAGCGTCGACTCGTTGATCACCATTCCCAACGAGAAGCTGCTGACCATCCTCGGCAAGGACGCCAGCCTGCTGTCGGCTTTCGCCAAGGCAGACGACGTGTTGGCCGGTGCCGTTCGCGGTATTTCCGACATCATCAAGCGTCCGGGCATGATCAACGTCGACTTTGCCGACGTACGTACCGTGATGAGCGAAATGGGCATGGCGATGATGGGCACTGGCTGCGCCAGCGGTCCGAACCGTGCGCGTGAAGCCACTGAAGCGGCGATCCGCAACCCGTTGCTGGAAGACGTGAACCTGGAAGGTGCACGCGGCATCCTGGTGAACATCACCGCCGGTCCTGACCTGTCCTTGGGTGAGTACTCCGACGTGGGTAGCATCATCGAAGCCTTCGCTTCCGAGCACGCCATGGTCAAGGTCGGTACCGTTATCGATCCGGATATGCGTGACGAGTTGCATGTAACCGTAGTGGCCACCGGCCTGGGCGCGAAAATCGAGAAGCCTGTAAAGGTCATCGACAACACCGTTCAGACCTCCATGTCCGCGCAGTCGCAAGCGCCAGTTACTGCTCGTCAGGAACTGCCGTCGGTGAACTACCGTGACCTGGATCGTCCGACCGTGATGCGCAATCAAGCACAGTCGAACGCGGCGACCGCGGCGAAGCTGAATCCGCAAGATGATCTGGACTACCTGGACATCCCGGCATTCCTGCGTCGCCAGGCCGATTGATGGAATGTATCAGGGGTATTAGGGTGATTGGTGTTCAGCAAAGGCATGGTCTGCTATTATCGCCAGCCTTTGTTGATACCAGTTCGCAATTTGCGCTGAAGCGGCCCAAGCCATGATTAAACAACGCACCCTGAAGAATATTATCCGTGCCACAGGTGTAGGCCTGCATTCCGGGGAGAAGGTTTACCTGACCCTCAAGCCTGCGCCTGTCGACACCGGCATTGTGTTTTGTCGTGCCGACCTGGACCCTGTGGTGCAGATTCCTGCTCGCGCGGAAAATGTTGGCGAAACCACGATGTCGACCACGTTGGTCAACGGTGACGTCAAAGTAGACACGGTGGAGCACTTGCTCTCGGCCATGGCTGGCCTGGGCATCGATAACGCCTACGTCGAGCTCTCCGCGTCTGAAGTCCCGATCATGGATGGTAGCGCCGGACCCTTCGTATTCCTGATTCAATCTGCTGGCCTCGAAGAACAGGACGCAGCTAAAAAGTTCATCCGCATCCTTCGTGAAGTGACCGTGGAAGACGGCGACAAGCGCGCCACTTTCGTGCCTTTCGATGGTTTTAAAGTGAGCTTCGAGATCGATTTCGATCACCCGGTTTTCCGTGACCGCACCCAAAGCGCAAGCGTGGACTTCTCCAGTACTTCGTTTGTAAAAGAAGTCAGTCGCGCCCGTACCTTTGGTTTCATGAGTGATATCGAGTACCTGCGCAAGCACAACCTCGCACTCGGTGGCAGCGTGGAAAACGCCATTGTGGTCGATTCGGATGGCGTACTGAATGAAGACGGTCTTCGCTACGAAGACGAATTCGTCAAGCACAAGATCCTGGATGCAATTGGTGACCTCTACCTGCTGGGCAACAGCCTGATAGGTGAGTTCAAAGGCTTCAAGTCGGGCCACGCACTGAACAACCAGCTCCTGCGCAAGTTGATTGAGCAGAAAGATGCCTGGGAAGTCGTGACCTTCGAAGACGCCAGCACTGCACCGATCTCTTACATGCGTCCCGTTGCGGCCGTGTAAGTTACTCTCTCTTTCCTTTTGTTTTTGAAGGCCATCCCCCCGGATGGCCTTTTTTTATGCCGCAAGAATCAGGCGCTGCGCTTGGCGGCGCTCTGGGACATATTGGAAACCACCCGGTTACGACCGCTGTACTTGGCCTGATACAGCGCCTTGTCGGCGTTGCTGATCCATTCGTCGAGACTGATGTCGGGATTGCCCGACCAAGTGTTGATGCCGATGCTCACTGTCAAGGGTGAGGCCTGTTCGCTGACCGCCGGCAAGGCTTCGATGCGGGCACGGATCTTCTCGGCGAGCACTGAAGCGCCGGCGGTATCGGTGCCGGGAAGAATCACTGCAAACTCTTCGCCACCGTAGCGGGCCGCAAGGTCCGTTGGACGTCCCGTGCAAGCGCCAATGTTCTGCGCTACCACACGCAATGCCTGGTCCCCCAGCGGGTGGCCAAAGCGGTCGTTGAAGGCCTTGAAGTGATCGATATCGATCATCAGCAGCGACAGCGGCTGGAATGAGCGCCGAGCCCGAGCCCATTCACTGTTTAGGGTCTGGTCCAGGGTACGGCGATTGGCCAGGCCGGTGAGGGCATCGATGGCGGCCAGGCGCGCCAATTTCTGCTCGGCACTCTGCCGGCGCCGCAGTTCGCGGCACAATAGCCAGGTCAGCCAGAGCAGGGCGATGCACAGCACCCCGGTGGCACCGCTGATCAGCAGTGCGGTGCGCTGCCATGCACTGAAGACCTCATCGGTGGACAGCGCGACAATCACGATCAGCGGTAGGTCGCCGACCTGGGAAAAAGTGTACAGCCGCTGAGTCTGGTCAACGCTGGAGATGCTACTGAAGCTGCCATTGCCTTCACGCAGAATGCGCATGAAGTTGGGACGCTGGCTGAAGTCCTTGCCAATCAGGTCGTCTGCCAGGGGCGGCTGCTGAGCCAACAGAATGCCGTCGCGGCTGATCAGATTGATCGTGCCGTTGCGGCCGATGTCGAGACTCTTGAACAGTTGGTTGAAATAGCTCAAGCGCATGGCCGCCTCGGCCACGCCGATGAACTCGCCGTTTTCGCCGCTGAGTCGGCGGCTGAAGCTGATGCGCCAGTCCTGTTCGGCAGTACGGGCGCGAAACGGAGGGCTGATCATCATTCCAGGGTCGGGATTGTCGACATGGGATTGAAAGTACTGGCGATCAGCGAAATTGCCGGTGCGCGGCACCACCGATGCCGAGTCGGCGAGCACATCACCGTGTTTATCCAGCAGCAGGATGTCGCCTTTGTAGGGCGCAGCGGTAGCGCGGTCGAAGAGCGTCAGATGGCGAATGGGTGCGGAGATGCCCCTCAGGTCGCTGCGCTGTGCTGCGCTGATCAGGCCTTTGAGCGACAGATCGTAGAGTTCTACGTTGCGCAATACGTCGGCATCGATCAGTTGCACGATGTTGCTCGCGGCACGGGTCGCCGCCTGCTCGGCGGCGGCGTGTTCACGGATCAACAGGTAGGTGACGATGCTGAGAATGGCCGCGACGATCAGCGTGCTGGCCAGGATCAATAATCGTATCGAATTTGACGCGGTTTTCCCTGTGCGGGGTGTCGCACTGCTCACGCTCATGGTTCTGATTTCTGCTACGTCGACGTTTTCAAGGCTAGTGTGGACGTGGGCTACAGAAATTGGTCACGCCTTCGCGCCTGTATAAATCCCAGATAACAAAAAGGCCAGCAAAACCTGCTGGCCTTTCATTCATCGCGGTTTAGAACACATTGATCGGGTAGTCGATGATCACCCGATATTCATCGGTGTCGTTGTCCACGACGCCGTAACCGTTGCCGCCACGGTTGGTGGCCCACTGCAGGCGTACTGCCAGATCCTTGGCCGTGCCGCCTTGCACCACGTACTTGAGATCCAGGTCGCGTTCCCAGTGTTTGGCGTTCTTGCCGTCGGCGCTGTACCAGTTGGCATAGCCGCGGCTGGCCGGATCGACCTTGGTCAGGTCCAACTCGCCCCGGGAGTAAGAGAGTGCCGAGGTCAGGCCCGGCAGGCCGACGCCGGCAAAATCGTAGGCGTACTTGAGCTTCCAGGAGCGCTCGTTGGGGCCGTTGAAGTCCGAGTACTGCTGGGAGTTATCCAGGTAGATGCTGTCGCCCTGGGCGATGTAGTCGAACGGCGTGTTGCCGTTGACCCGCTGGTAGGCCGCAGTGACGCTGTGGCTGCCCACGCCCACGGTGAAGTGCAGGCTGTAGGTGTTGTTGTCGATGTTGCCCAGCAGCGCCTGGCCAGTGTCCTGGGTGTGATAGAAGTGCAGGCCCGGATTGAGGCTGACCAGATCGTTGAGCGCGTAGGTGTAGTCCAGGTCGTAGTAGTACTGGTTCCAGATGTCCTTGAGCTCGGAGGCATAAAGGCTGCTGGTCAGGCCCGGAACACCGCTCCAGGCCACCCCGGTCCAATTCAGGTGCAGGCTTTCGTCACCTTTTTGCAGGTTGCCGTAGGAGGTGCCGATGCGCTTGTGACCGCTCTGGTTGTAGGGCTTGGTGAAGCTGGCCTGGCCGCCTTCGATCAACCAGCCGTCGAAGCTGTGGTTGGTCAGGCTGACGCCACGGAAGGTCTGCGGCAGCATGCGGCTCATGCCCCCGGCGATCACCGGGTTGTTGAGAAACAGATCGCCGGCTTTGAGTTCGGTATCGAAGGCTCGCATCTTCAAGGTGGCACCGGCGGTGGAGAACGAGCCGGGCGCCTTGTGCTGGCCATCCTCGCTGAGGGGCAGGATGCTCGATTTGGTGGTGCCGCCTCCGCCGTCCAGCTTGAGGCCGAGCATGGCGTTGGCATCCAGGCCGAATCCCACGGTGCCCTGGGTGTAGCCGGACTCGAAGACACCGAGGAAACCCTGGCCCCACTCGATGTTGTCATCGGCTTGCTGGTGCCGGTTGCGATTCATGTAGTAGTTGCGGGCATTGAGCTTGAGGCTCGAACCGGCGACGAAACCCTCGGCATTGGCCTCCTCGGCGGCTTGGCCCAATGAAGGGATCGTTGCAGCGATTGCAATGAACAGTGGACTGATTTTCAGTGAGGTCCTGAACAACGTGTAGCTCCTTTGGTGAATGAACATGATTTTTTATTGTGAATTCGGTTGTTGCTTGTTCTATGCATGACGAATTTGCCGAGGGTTTCTCCACGGCAAAAAAAAGCCGCTGAAGTCAGCGGCTTTAAGACAACTTGCTCCAGGGTTGAAAGCAGAGAAGTTGTCGAGGGAAACGAGTCGGTATCGCGGATCAACTGTCTTTCTGAGCATCCGTCTTGCTGTGCTCGGCAGTGATCTTCTGGGCTTGCTGACTGTTTTGCTGCTGGGTGGCCTGGGCGATCTGTGCTTGTTCGAAGGCGGCGGCGCGTGCGGCATTTCTCGCCACGAATCCCTGGGATTCTTCGGCCATGGCCATTGGCGCCACGAACAGGGAGGACAAAACAAAGGCGCTGGCAATACCCATACTGTTGGACATTTCTGAAGACCTTCTTGCAGAGCAAGTTCAATTCGGTGCGACAAAAATATAACCACGAGGCTGCTGGAAAAAGAGCCGAACAGGATAAGGACTGTTACAGAAAAAACAACAGTTGGCGCTGTCTTGTAGGAGCTGGCTTGCCAGCGAACGCGCCATATCGTCTTGCACCGGATGTGTTGACGCCTTCGCCGGCAAGCCGGCTCCTACAGAATCCGAGAATCCGAGAATCCGAGAATCCCGAGTCAGAGAGGCAGGTACAGGCCGAAGGTATTGATGCCCTGCTCGCTGCGCACGAAGACATCGCCACCGTGCATCAAGGCGATGGCCTTGACGATGGCCAGCCCCAGGCCGTGGTTGGCGCCACTGTTACTGCGCGAGGCATCGACCCGGTAGAAGCGCTCGAACAATCGGGGCAGGTGTTCACTGGCGATGCTCTGGCCCGGATTGCTCACGGCTATTGCCACTTGCTCCTGGTGAACCTCGATGCGGACCTGGATCACCTCTCCTGCCGCCGTGTGCTGCACGGCATTGCTCAGCAGATTGATCAGCGCCCGACGCAGATGGGCAATCTCGATCCGCACCTGGGCATCGCCCTGGACCTCGACCCTGACTTGGGCGTCTTCAAGGATGAAGTCCAGATAGTCCAGGGTCGTCGCGACTTCCAGTGCCAGGGAGGTGCTGGTGAGCTTGGTGGCCTTGCTGCCTTGGTCGGCGCTGGCGAGGAACAGCATGTCATTGATGATCGAGCGCAACCGCTCGAGCTCTTCGAGGTTGGATTGCAGCACTTCGAAGTAATGCTCCGCCGAGCGTCCCCGGGTCAGTGCCACCTGGGTCTGGCCGATCAGGTTGGTCAGTGGCGAGCGCAGTTCATGGGCGACGTCGGCGTTGAAGGATTCCAGGCGTGAGTAAGCCTGCTCGACCCGCTCCAGGGTGGAGTTGAAGGAGTTGACGAACTGGCTCAATTCCGGTGGCAGGGGCGACAGTTGCAGGCGCCCCGAGAGTCGTGGCGGTGCCAGGCGCTGGGCTTCCTGGGACAGCTTGATCAGTGGCTTGAGACCGATCCGCGCCACCCAGTAACCCAGGGCTGAGGCCAGCAATACGCCGACGATGGCCAGGCCGATCAGGGCCATCAGCAGCTGATGCTGGGTCTGATGGAAGGCATCGGTGTCGATGGCAATCAGGAAGCGCAGGGCAGGCCGCTGCTCCTTGGCCGATAGCTGACTGACCAGGACCTTCAACGGGTAGGGGTGATCGCTCAGGGTCAGGTCGCGCATGCCCAGTGGGCCTTGGGCAAGTTGGCGGATCTGCGGGTCGGGGTTGCCGTACTCATAATTCGCATCACCACTCACCGCCCAGAAGCGGATGCGTTTGTCTTCTTCGCTCAGCAACTTGAGCTTGCTGGTGATCTTGGCCCAGTGCTCGAGGTTGCCGTAGCGGGTCAGGGCCGACTCCAGCACGCTGTAGCGCGCATCCAGTTCGGCTTCCGGCAACAGCCCCAGGCCCTTGTCCACTTGCTGATACAGCGCCCCGCCAATCAGCAGGAAGATCAACAGCGCCACCAGGGTGAACAGCCCGCTCAGGCGCAGGGCGATGGAGTTACTCGGCACTGCGATTCTCCAGCACATAGCCCATGCCGCGGATGGTGTGCAGCAGCTTCTGCTCGAAAGGCCCGTCGAGCTTGGCCCGCAGGCGCTTGATCGCCACTTCGACGACATTTGCGTCGCTGTCGAAATTGATGTCCCAGACCATCTCGGCAATCGCGGTCTTGGACAGGATCTCGCCCTGGCGCCGAGCCAGTACGCTGAGCAGGGAAAACTCCTTGGCGGTCAGGTCGAGGCGGCTGCCGGCGCGGCTGGCCTTGCGGCTGATCAGGTCGATCCACAGGTCGGCGATGCTGATCTGCACGGGTTCGTGGCCGCCGCTGCGGCGCGTCAGGGCTTGCAGCCGGGCGACCAGTTCGAGGAAGGAAAAGGGCTTGCCCAGGTAATCGTCGGCGCCATCGCGCAGGCCCTTGATCCGGTCTTCGACCCGCTCGCGTGCGGTGAGCATGATGACCGGGGTCTGCTTGCGTGCGCGCAACGCCCGCAGCACGCCAAAGCCGTCCAGGCCCGGTAGCATTACGTCGAGCACAATCACCGCGTAGTCGCTTTCCAGGGCCAGGTGCAGGCCTTCGACGCCGTCCCGGGCCAGATCCACGGTGTAGCCTTGTTCGGTCAGTCCGCGATGCAGGTAGTCCGCGGTTTTTTCTTCGTCTTCGATTATCAGAACGCGCATGACCCGCCTCAGGTATGGGTGGCCGGCGAAAGGGCCGGCTGGGGCCGGTGGAACAGCCGCTCAAGCCACAAGTATATGACCGGCGTGGTGAACAGCGTCAGTGCCTGGCTGACCAGCAAGCCGCCGACCACGGCGATGCCCAGGGGTTGGCGCAGCTCGGCGCCGGTGCCGTAGCCGAGCATCAGCGGCAGCGCGCCCAGCAAGGCGGCGAGGGTGGTCATGATGATCGGCCGGAACCGGGTGATGCAGGCCTGGTAGATCGCCTCTTCCGGGGGCAGGCCGCGGTTGCGCTGGGCCTCCAGGGCGAAGTCGATCATCAGAATGCCGTTCTTCTTGACGATGCCGATCAGCAGCACCAGGCCAATCAGCGCCATGATGGAAAAATCCTGGCCGCAGAGCCAGAGCATGAGCAAGGCGCCGAGCCCCGCCGAGGGCAGGGTGGAAATGATCGTCAGCGGATGCACGAAGCTTTCGTACAGCACCCCGAGAATGATGTAGACCGCCACCAGCGCGGCAAGGATCAGGTACGGCTGGCTGGCCAGGGAACTCTGGAAGGCCTGGGCCGCGCCCTGGAAGTTGCCACTGATGGCCGCCGGCATGCCGATCTCGCTCTTGGCCTGGTTGAGCATGATCACCGCATCGCCCAGGGCTACGCCCGGAGCCAGGTTGAACGACAGGTTGGCTGCCGGGAACATACCGTCGTGGGCGATCGACAGCGGGCCGATGGTGGGGGCATCGAAACGCGCCAGGGCCGACAACGGGACCATTTCCCCGGTCAGCGGCGAGCGCAGGTAGAAATAGTTGAGGCTTTCGGCCTTGCCCCGTTGCTGGGTGTCGAGTTCGAGGATCACGTTGTACTGGTTGATCTCGGTCTGGAACTCGTTGATCTGACGTTGGCCGAAGGCGTCGTACAGCGCTTCGTCGACATCGCTGGCGGTCAGGCCGAAACGGGCAGCGGCGACTCGGTCGATGTTGATGTGAGTGATGCTGCCCCCCAGTTGCAGGTCGTTGGAAATATCGCGGAAGGCCGGGTTGCTGCGTAGCTTTTCGGTCAGGCGCTGGGTCCAGGTGCTCAGGGTCGGGCCGTCGTTGCTTTTCAGCACGTACTGGTACTGGGCACGGCTGGGGCCAGAGCTGAGGTTGATGTCCTGGCCGGCCCGCAGGTAGAGAACGATGCCGGGCACCTTCATCAGTTGCGGGCGGATGCGGTCGATAAAGGCGCTGGCCGAGACGTCCCGGTCGCCACGATTTTTCAGCGAGATCCAGAAGCGGCCGTTGGCGATGGTCTGGTTGCTGCCGGAAACCCCCACTGAATGAGAGAAGGCCTGCACCGCTGGATCGGCGGCGACGATCTCGGCCAGCGCCTGGTGCTTCTTCACCATGTCCGGGTAGGAGATGTCCGCCGCCGCTTCGGTGGTGCCGAGCACGAAGCCGGTGTCCTGAATCGGGAAGAAGCCCTTGGGAATCAGGATATAGCCCGCTACGGCCATGCTCAGGGTCAGGGCGAATATTCCCAGCATCAGTTTCTGATGGGCCAGGGCTTTGCGCAGGCCGCGCTCGTAGAGGGCCAGCAGGCGCTCGCCGAAGCCCGGTTTGGCGTGTTCTGGATGGACTGGCACCCGCATGAACAGTGCTGCCAGGGTCGGCGCCAGGGTCAGTGAGACCACCACCGAAATCATGATGGTCGAGGTTGCGGTCAGGGCGAACTCCTTGAACAGCCGGCCCACCACGCCCCCCATGAACAGCAGGGGAATGAACGCCGCCACCAGCGAGAAACTGATCGATACCACGGTGAAGCCGATCTCCCCGGCACCCTTGATCGCGGCCTCGCGCATGCCGTCGCCGGCCTCCAGGTGGCGGTGGATGTTCTCCACCACGACGATGGCATCGTCCACCACAAACCCCACGGCGATGACGATGGCCACCAGGGTCAGGTTGTTCAGGCTGAAGCCCATCACATACATCAGGGCGAAGCTGGCGGTCAGGGACACCCCCAGCACCGCGGAGACAATCATGGTTGCCGACCACTGGCGCAGAAACAGCGCCATTACCGCCACCACCAGCAGCACAGCGATCAGCAGGGTTATTTCCACTTCGTGCAGCGAGGCACGGATGGTCTGGGTGCGGTCCACCAGCACCTGGACCTGTACCGAGGCCGGGAGCATTGCCTCCAGGCCCGGCAGGGCGGCCTGGATCCGGTCCACCGTATCGACGATGTTGGCCCCCGGCTGGCGCGAGATCACCAGGTTGACCCCGGGCTGGTTACCGGACCAGGCCTGGACGTAGGCGTCTTCGGAGCCGTTGACCACTCGTGCCACGTCTTGCAAGTGCACCGGCGCGCCGTCCTTGTAGGAGACGATCAACTGGCCGTATTCCTCGGGGTGGAACAACTGGTCGTTGGTGGACAGGGTCGAGATGCTCGACTCGCCGTACAGCGCGCCCTTGGCCAGATTGAGGCTGGTCTGCTGGATCGCCAGGCGAATATCGGCCAAGGTCAGGCCGATGGCCGCCAGCTTGTCCGCCGAGGCCTGGACCCGGATCGCCGGTCGCTGCTGGCCGGTAATGTTGATCTGGCCGACGCCGTCGATCTGGCTGATCTGTCGGGCCAGCAGGGTTTCCGCGTAGTCGCTCAGCTCGGTGCCGGGCATCTGCGTCGAACTGATGCTGAGGATCAGCACCGGGCTGTCCGCCGGGTTGACCTTCTTCCAAGTGGGCAGCGTGGGCATGTCCTTGGGCAGCTTGCCGGCAGCGGTGTTGATCGCCGCCTGGACTTCCTGGGCAGCGGTGTCGATGCTCTTGTTCAGGGTGAACTGCAGGGTCAGCAGAGATGAGCCCAGGGCGCTGCTGGAGGTCATCTGGGTCATGCCGGGAATGGCACTGAACTGCACTTCCAGGGGCGTGGCCACCGAAGAGGCCATGGTGTCCGGGCTGGCCCCGGGCAGGGAGGCCGAGACCTGGATGGTCGGGAACTCGGCCTCTGGCAAGGGCGCCACCGGCAGACGCGGAAAGGCGATGGCGCCCAGCAGCACCAGGGCGAAGGTCAGCAGGACGGTGGCGACCGGATGGTCGATGCACCAAGCGGATAGGGAACCCCGGCCCTTCATGGCGTTGGCTCCTCGGCCTGCACCACTTGTGGCGGGTCACTCAGCACCTGGACCTGGGAGCCGGGCTTGAGCCGCGACTGGCCATCACTGACCAGCACATCGCCGGCCTGGACCCCGGAAATGATGTTCAGGCCACTGTCCTGATAGACCACCTGCACCGGCACGGTTTCCACCTGCTGGTCTTTGACCCGGAACACGAAGTGCTGATCCAGGCCACGTTGGACCACCGTGGGTGGCACGGTCAGGGCGCCCTGATCCAGCGCGGTCTGGATCTTTACCGTGACCAATTGCCCGGGCCAGAGCTTCTGTTGGGCGTTGTCGAATTCCGCCTTGGCGCGGATGGTGCCGGTGCCGGCGTTGATCTGGTTGTCGATCAGGGTCAGGTGGCCGTTGCCCAGCAAGGCTCCGGCATTGTTGCTGTCGGCGCCGAGGTAGACCTTGACCGTTGCCGGGTCCTGGGCGCGGATCAGTTGCTGCAGGGTCGGCAGCATTTGCTGGGGCAGGGAAAATTCCACGGCAATGGGGTCGATCTGGGTCACCGAGAACAGGCCCTGGGTATCGGTCATGCGCAGGAAATTGCCTTCGTCCACGCTACGAATCCCCACCCGGCCCGTGACGGGGGAGCGGATCTGGGTGTAGGAGAGTTGCACCTGGGCGGCGTCGATGGCGGCCTGGTTACCCTGGGCCGTGGCGTTGAGCTGATTGACCAGTGCCACTTGCTGGTCGTAGGTCTGCTTCGAGATGCCGTCATCCACCGACAGCAGCTTGTAGCGCTTGAGGTTGATCTGCGCCACCTGCAACTGGGCCTGGTTTTGTGCCAGTTGGGCCCGAGCCTGATCCAGGTTGGCCCGGATCGAGCGGTCATCGATGGTCGCCAGCAGATCGCCGGTCTTGACCAGTTGTCCTTCCTTGACCAGTAACCTGGTGAGAATGCCATCCACTTGGGGGCGAATGATCACGCTGTGCAGCGACAACACCGAGCCGATACCGCTGGTGTAGCGCGGTACGTCCTGCTGGATCACTTGTACCACCCGCACCGGAATCGCCGTGGGAGCGGCCAGCTTGGTCGCGGCCGGCTTGTTCAGCAGCCACACCGCACCGGCGATGAGGCCCAGAAGCAGGGTTGCGGTCACGACGGTTTTCTTGGCAATGGGCATGGGAGGAGAGCGCCGGGGCAAGGGTGTCGGAAGGATGGCCATGATCTGTGGACAGTTATAGCCCGGCAACCCGGTCAGCAGCGTGACTGCCAGCTGTCGGCGCTGTCAGAAAACTACTGATGAGCCGCTGTAACCCAGGTTAAAGATCCGTGGCACACAGGTATACTGCCGGCCACTGTGGCTCGTACCCCGGCCCGGATTTCCTTTCCCCCTGGAGTTTCCATGAATTCCCCTGAACACCCTTCAGCCGATGACGCCCTGAGCGCTGATCCTGTGGCTGAATCGACCGTCACTGAAATCGAAGGCAAGGCCGAGATCCCGGCGTTCAAGTTTCCTTTCAAACCGTCGGAATTCGCCTCCGCGAAAAACGCCCAGTTGCCCTGGTACAAGAACGGCGCCAGCAACGGCCACACCAAGACCCCCGGCGCAGCGCCTCCTGGCACCCGTCGCTCCATGGGTAAACGCTGATATCGCCGACAATCGAAGACGAAGTCCTGATTTGCGCTTTTTAATCGCAATGATGGCTAATTGCTTTAAACCTGAGCTGGATCAGTATTTGTAGCATCAGTGCGCTTAGAGTCAGCAGCCCTGCCGACTCCTCCCAACAAATACGAGCGCGCTTCCCATGAAGACCAACCTTCCGGTTACTGGGCGAAACGTGGACTTTGCCCCTGATGCGAACATCCTTTCGACCACCGATCTGACCAGCGCGATCACTTACGCCAATCCCGATTTCATCAATATCAGCGGCTACACCCGGCAGGAGCTGCTGGGCTCGCCGCATAACTTGATGCGCCACCCGGACATGCCGGCCGCGGCTTTTTCCCATATGTGGCGCACCCTCAAGCGCGGCCGCTCGTGGATGGGCCTGGTGAAAAACCGTTGCAAGAACGGCGATCACTATTGGGTCAGCGCCTACGTCACCCCGGTGACCCGCGACGGTCAGGCGGTGGAGTACCAGTCGGTGCGCACCAAGCCCACCCAGCAGCAGATCGAGGCGGCGCAACGGGCCTACGGCCAACTGAACACTCCCGGGACCTCCTGGTGGAACCTGTTGCCGGTCATGGGCCTGCGCCTGCGCCTGTGGACATCGATCAGTGCCAGCTTTATTGGCACCTACGGCGTCTCCGTGTGGTTGTTGCCGGAGTCCTGGATGCTCCAGGGCGCGGTGGTGGCCATGGGGTGGTGCCTGAGTGTGACGGGCGTCAGCCTGCAACTGCGCCCACTGAACCGGCTTAGCGAACGCGCCCGGCAGATCGGTGACAACCCCTTGAGCCAGGGTATCTACACGGGGCGCGCGGATGAGTTCGGGCGTATCGAATTTGCCTTGCAGATGCTCGAAGCCCAGGTGGGCGCAGTGGTGGGCCGGATCGGCGATGCCTCCCAGCGTCTGGCCGGGCATGCGGCGGAGTTGGTCGAGCATCTGCACAGCAGCCACAACAGCACCCTGGAGCAGCAGGCCGAAACCGATCAGGTGGCGGCCGCGATTCACCAGATGGCGGCCAGCGTGGCTGAGGTCGCGACCCATGCCCAGCAAGCTTCGGTGGCGGCCGATCAGGCGGAGAACGAAACCCGTGAAGGCCATCAACTGGTGGGTGAAAGCCGCAGTGCAGTGCTGCGGCTGGCCAGCGAGCTGGCGCGTGCCACCGAAGTCATTCATCAGCTAGAGAGCCACAGCACGGATATTTCCGGGGTGTTGGAGGTGATCCGCAGCATCGCCGAGCAAACCAACCTGCTGGCCCTTAACGCGGCGATCGAGGCGGCGCGGGCCGGGGAGCAGGGGCGCGGATTTGCCGTGGTGGCGGATGAGGTGCGCGGGCTGGCCCAGCGGACCCAGGACTCCACCAACGAGATCCAGCGCATGATCAGCACCCTGCAAAACGGTGCGCGCAATGCGGTAGAAGCCATGCAGCACAGCAGCCAGCACGTCGAGAGCAGCGTCGATCAGGCTCAGCGTGCCGCGCTGGCCCTGGATGGCATCAGCCAGCGGGTCAACCAGATCACCGAGATGAGCCTGCAGATTGCCGCGGCGGTGGAAGAGCAGAGCGCCGTCAGCGAAGACATCAACCGCAACATCATCGGCATTCGCAATGCCTGTGAGGCTACGGTTACCGCCGGCCAACTGAGTCACGCCAACTCGGGCGACGTGGCCGGGCTGGCGGGGGATTTGCGGCAGTTGGCCCTGGAGTTCTGGCACAAGCGCGGCTAGGGCTGTTCGTCGGTACGCCGGCTTCTGCAAGGCGGCGTGTCAGGCGGCTCGCAATGAGATGAATACGTAGTCCAGGGGTGTTTCGCTGACTACCTGGGCGCCGGCGGCCTGGACTTGGCCGGCGATTTCGTCCCCGGACAGATGAAAGCGCCAGGGTGGATTCGATGCCGCTGGCGGTGCCGCCTGGACCTGATCGATGGCAGTGGCCAGGGCCGCTATGTTGGGCAGGTAGGCGGTGAAACCATCCCCCTTGAGCGCCGTGGTGCGAATGCCCAGCAAGGCGCAGATGGCTTCCTTGGTGTGGATATCATCGCGGTCGGCCTGGCGCGAGCGCTGGATCAGTTCGGCCAGTTGCTTATCCACCAGTTCGCCACCCACGATCAGTTGCGGGCCCTGCTCCCAGGATTCCGGCGGGCAGTCCTTGGCCAGAGGGTTGAGGGGAACATGCGGGTTGATCTCCATGGGATAGATGCGGCACACCAGCGGCCGCCGTTCATAGATGCTGCACAGCTGATCTTCGTCAAGATTCCGGCAGGGGCCGACGTTGTAGGCGGCAAAGGTAATCGCCACATAGGCTTCGGCACTGCCACTGAGCACCCGGCAGGAGCGGCGTTCGGCATGCTCGCGCTGGTGCGCCGGCAGGCCCAGGCCGTTGTCGAGAAAGGCCTCCACCAGCACGATCACCTGACCGCCGTCGGCGGCCCAAGCCCGGGCTTCTGCGAGGGTCAGGGGCACATGGTGATCGTTGCAGCACTTGCCGCAACCTACGCAGGAAAACTGAGTGTTCATGGAGCGAAAGACCCTTGTGGACAAACGGAGGTTACGTCGCCAATGCCGTCATCGACGTTGCTGGGGCAGTCTCAAAGCAAGTTATGCGCCATTCACCGGGTCTTGGTTACTGGACGGATAGAGTCCCATTCGCTGATTGCGGCTTTACCGGTTTGCTTGTTGTACAGGCACAGCTCGATGCCTGATCGGCCCTGCAGGTGTTTCTGCGGGTATTGGCCTTGCAGCAGGAGTGCGGTGTAGCCGACCTGGTCGGGAAATTGCGCGGTGTTGCCAACAGGCTTGGGGTTCTTCAAGCCGCTGGCTTGGGTACAACTGTTCAGTACTGCTTTATCCAGGGCCTCCCAGGCTTCACTGCTGGAGGCTTGGGCCTGGCAGGTGAGGATGCTGAGGCAGATGAAACCGAGGACTTGGGCATTCATGAAGATCGCACCTCGTGGTGTGCAAGGGGGAGTCGTGCTTTCTGCGCGGCATGCGGCCCCGGGATCGGGCCAGGAATCTTGGGCCGCTGCCCAGTGCCTAGGGCAGCAGTTCGCGACGCACTACATGCAGGCCAACGCTTTCATACAGGCGGCGGGCAGGCAGGTTGTCTTCCAGTACCCGAAGATCGACAAAGCCTTCCCGGCGTTCGGCGAACATCACCAGGGCTTGTTGCAACAAGGCGCGACCCAGCCCCTGGCCACGGGCACGAGGGTGCACCACCAGGTCCTTGATGTAGGCGCTTGTCCAGCACTGGGCGACGCCAACTAATCCTGCGGCGTCTCGCACCAGCAGGCACAGTTCGGGGTCGTATTCGGCATCGGTTTCAAAGGCCTTGAGCCAACGCTCCAACGTCGGAATCTGGCCGCCGCCGTCGAGATAGGCCAGTTGCAGCAACTGATGCACGGCTTGCGCCTGCTCTGGGGTGTAGTGCTGCACAGTGATTCCGGCCGGCCATTGAGGGGCGACCTGCGGCGCGATCAGCTCGCGGCGCATCAGCAGGCAGTGGGTCCCGGTCACGCGTCAGGCGCCTTGGGTGGCGATGGCTTTGGCCGCATCGATCAGGCAGCGGGTCAGTTCTGGCGAGGAGAACTTGGTGAGCACCGCGTTGGCGCCGGCCAGGCGAGCTTTCTCGCTGTTCATGGCGCTGTCCAGCGAGGTGTGCAGCAACACGTACAGGTGGGCGAAGTCCGGGGTTTCCCGCAGGGTCCGGGTCAGGGCGTAGCCGTCCATTTCCGACATCTCGATGTCCGAGACAATCAGGTTGATCTCGCTGGCCGTGCCTTGCAGTTCCAGTAGGCAGTCGATGGCCTCTTTGGCGCTGCGGGCGGTGTGGCATTGCAGCCCGAGGTTGCGCAGGGTGTGTACCGATTGCTGCAGCGCCACCTGGCTGTCGTCCACCACCAGGATGCGGGCATTGCCCAGGGCCTCGGCATCTTCCATGCTCAGCTCGGTGGGCGCGGTCTCGATCTGTGCCGGGGCGATGCCGTGGATGACCTTCTCGATGTCCAGCACTTGCACCAAGGTTCCGTCCACCTGGGTCACCCCGGTGATGTAGGACTTGATACCACCGGAACCGAAGGGTGGAGGACGGATATCGGTGGTCAGGCAATGCACGATCTTGCTCACCGCTTGCACGTGCAGGCCCTGCTTGGAGCGGCTGACGTCGGTGACAATCAGGCAGCCACTGTCCGGGTCCGCCAGGGGGCGTTCGCCGATGGCTCGGCTGAGGTCGATCACCGACAGGGAGTTGCCCCGCAAGGTGGCGATGCCTTTTACGTGGGGGTGGGATTCCGGCAGTTTGGTCAGGGGCGGGCAAGGAATGATTTCACTGACCTTGAGCAGGTTGATTGCCATCAGCTTGCCGCTACGCAAGGTAAACAGCAGAAGCGAAAGCGAGTCTGCGCGGGCTTTGGTGGAGGACATAAAAACCTTCTATGGAAAAATTGGCTCGTGGCTCGACCCACGGACAACCATTGATAACGGGTTATCGACGTGTTCAGGCCTGGCTTTAGCGGCAACCCTGCTTTCCGTCGGCCTGTCGCACGCGGCTCTTGCGCGACGGCGTGGTCGTCAGCGAGTCAGCGCTGTTCTCTGCGCTGGCAAGCCGACTCTCATGGGCTCTAGGTTGCGCTGTCGGCGCTGACTTGCCAGCGAAACCCAGGGTCAGGGCGTCCTCGAGTCCATGGTGCATTCTTCGCTGGTAAGCCGGCTCCTACCTGAGGCCCAGGCGCTTGGCCAGGCGATTGAGGTTGGCCCTGTCCAAGCCTAGCTCACGGGCGGCACTGGCCCAGTTGTGCTGGTGCCGTTCAAGGCAGGCGTTGATCAATTGGCGCTGGTAGTGCTCAGTGGCTTGGCGCAAGTCACCGTTGATGGACGCTACGGGGGCGCTTTCAAGGCTGGGTTCGGCTGTCACGTGCTCCTTTTCACTGACACGGGGCAGGTCCAGGTCTGCCACATCCAGGCTGAGAATCTTCGGCCGCTCGCGGCAGCTGCCCAGGGCCTTGAGGGCACTGCGACCAATCAGGTGCTCCAGTTCGCGGACGTTGCCCGGCCAGCTGTAGGCCAGTAGCGCCTGTTGTGCATCGGCACTCAGGCGCAGGCTGCCCAGGCCCATGCGCGAGCGGTTCTGCTCAAGGAAGTAACCGCTGAGCAGCAGCACATCGCGGCCACGATCACGCAGGGCTGGCACCCGCAGCGGATAAACGCTGAGGCGATGGTAGAAGTCGGCGCGATAGCGACCGTTACGCACCTCTTCCGCCAGGTCACGGTTGGTGGCAGCGATCAGGCGCACGTCCACCTGGTGTTCCTTGTCCGAACCGAGGCGCTGCAACTGGCCGCTTTGCAGCACCCGCAGCAGCTTGGCCTGCACCGTGAGTGACAACTCGCCCACCTCATCGAGAAACAGGGTGCCGCCATTGGCCAGCTCGAATTTGCCTCGGCGATCCTGGGTGGCGCCGGTGAAGGCGCCACGTACATGGCCGAACAACTCGCTCTCCACCAGCGTGTCAGGCAGGGCTGCGCAATTGAGGCTGATGATCGGTTGTTCGGCTCGGGGCGAGGCGGCGTGAATGGCCTGGGCCACCAGCTCTTTGCCGACTCCGGTCTCACCGGTGATCAGCACCGTCAGGTCGCTGCCACCCACCAGGTTGATTTCTTCCAGCAGGCGTTTATGGACCTTGCTCTGGCCGATCATCTCGCGGTTTTGCCCGCTGGCCTGGCGGTAGACCTCGGCCCGCTGATGCTCGTTCTCGGCGCGCTGGGCCAGGCGCTCGATGCGCTCGGCGGCGCTGACGGTGGCGGCAGCGAGGCTGGCGAAGGCTTGCAGGGCATCCAGTTCGATGGGCTCGAAACGTTGCGGGTCCAGGGCATCGAGCGTCAGCAAGCCCCAGGGGCGCTCATCAATGAACAGTGGGCAGCCCATGCAGTCATGCACTTCCAAGTGCTCATCCAAGCCTTCTACCAAACCGTCGTAAGGGTCCGGCAATTCACTGTCGCTGGCAAAACGGGTCGGCCCGGGGCTGCTGAGCAGGGCGACAAAACGTGGATGCTCACTGACCTTGAAGCGCCGGCCCAAGGTGTCGGTGCTCAGGCCGTTGACCGCCAGTGGCACCAGCCATTCGCCATCCAGGCGCAACAGCGCCGCGGCATCGCAGGGCAGCAGGGCGCGCAGGGCTTCCAGCAGGCGGCGGTAGCGCTCGCCCTCGGGCAGTTCCCGTGACAGGTCGGTCACCAGGGGCAGCAGGGTCGTTAGTAGGGATTTTGCAGTCATAATGACTCCGTATAGTCTTAATGACTATAAATGCATGTGTGTCTTTTTGACTATTAATTTATTAAGTTATTGATTTATATAGATAATATTTATGGCACGAAAACTGATATGACAAGGACAACCTGCAAGCAGTCAAAAAGTCCAGGAGTTGTCCTTATGCTAAGCGTTCAAGATCGCGCCATTATCAAAGCCACTGTGCCCCTGCTGGAAAGCGGTGGCGAAGCCCTGATCACTCACTTCTACCGGATGATGCTGTCCGAGTACCCGGAGGTGCGGCCACTGTTCAACCAGGCGCACCAGGCCAGTGGCGATCAGCCCCGGGCCCTGGCCAATGGCGTACTGATGTATGCCCGGCACATCGACCAGTTGGATCAACTGGGGGACTTGGTGGCCAAGATCATCAACAAGCACGTGGCCCTGCAGATCCTGCCGGAGCATTACCCCATTGTCGGCACCTGCCTACTGCGGGCGATCTCCGAAGTGCTGGGCAGCGAGATCGCCACTCCTGAGGTGATCAGCGCCTGGGGTGCGGCCTATAACCAACTGGCGGATATCCTGATCGGTGCCGAGGCTGCGATCTATGACCAGAAGGCCCAGGCACCGGGCGGCTGGCGTGGTGCGCGGGAGTTCAAGCTGGTGCGTAAAGTGGAAGAGAGTGCGGAAATCACCTCCTTCTATTTCGAGCCGGCGGACCAGGGGCCGATCCTTGCCGCCGAGCCAGGCCAGTACATCGGTTTGCAGCTGTTGGTCGACGGTGCGGAAATACGCCGCAATTACTCGCTGTCGGCGCTTGCCAGCCAGGGGCAGTACCGTATCAGCGTCAAGCGCGAAACCGGTGGCGTGGCCTCCAACTACCTGCATGATCAATGTCCGGTGGGCGCGAGCATCATGCTGTTTCCACCCGCCGGTGAGTTCACCCTGGTGGACAGCGACAAGCCACTGGTGCTGATCAGCGGCGGGGTGGGCATTACCCCGACCCTGGCAATGCTGGAAGCCGCCTTGGCCACCGAGCGTCCAGTGCATTTCATCCACTGCGCGCGCAACGGCCAGGTGCATGCCTTTCGCCATTGGGTTGACGGTCTGGCCCAGCGTCATCCACAGCTCAAGCGTTTCTACTGCTACGCCGAGGACGACGGCATCAGCCCGGCGGCCGACAAGCTGGGCCTGTTGACCCGGGAGCAGTTGGCGCAATGGTTGCCTGAGCAGCGGGACCTGGATGCCTACTTCCTCGGACCCAAGGGGTTCATGGCGGCGATCAAGCGTCATCTGAAGGCCCTGGGCATTCCCGAGCAGCAGAGTCGCTATGAGTTCTTTGGCCCGGCAGCGGCCCTGGAGTGATACCCCGGCCGGTTCTGTTCCAGGACCGGCCTTTTCCCTTCCCCAAGCGTGATCCAGACTTCCGGTCTGGACGGCTTCCTTTATGCAATCCCGCCATTTCAGTACATTTCGTACAACGGTTAATCCACTCTTAACCTGTTTATCGCTATTGTCCGCAACTGAGTAGAACTGCGGCTGCGAGGCAGCTCTGTGGCCCTGCATTGGCACCAAGCCCCTGCATTCAAAGGTCATGTTCAACGTGTAGACTTCCCGGCAGCCGGGTACGCCACTGCGAGCACGGACCGGGTCACGGTCCACGGGTTCATTTTTAAGACAGCCTCCGCCTGGCGCCGCGAGTGCCGGCAGGCAGGCTGAATACACAACATAAAGGGAATAGGGATGAGTGACGACAGACTGCGTTTAGGGCGTGAACGGCGCTTCTTGGTACTACTGGGGATAATCTGCCTGGCGCTGATCGGTGGTGCCTTGTACATGCAGGTGGTGCTGGGTGAGGCGCCTTGCCCACTGTGCATCCTGCAACGTTATGCCTTGCTGCTGATCGCGCTCTTTGCCTTCATCGGCGCGGCCATGAGTTCGAGACGCGGCATCACCATCATGGAAACCCTGGTAGTCATCAGCGCCATCTTTGGTGTCGCCGTGGCCGGGCACCATGTGTACACCCAGTTCTACCCGGCAGTGAGCTGTGGCATCGACGTGCTGCAGCCGATTGTCGACAGCCTGCCGCTGGCAGCAATCTTTCCCCTGGGGTTTCAGGTCGACGGTTTCTGTTCAACGCCTTATCCGCCGATCCTTGGGCTGTCTCTGGCCCAATGGGCCCTGCTGGCGTTCGTGCTGACGGTGATCCTGGTTCCGCTGGGGATCATCCGCAATCGCAAGAAAACCTACTGATTTACCCGGAAAAGCCCCGGTCCCTCTGCAGGGGTCGGGGCTTTTTCATGTGGTTCATTCGACACCTGAAAAGTCCGTGATTTACGGCAAGTGCGGGTGCGGCAGAAGTGCGACATGTTGTCACACTGTCGCGACCATAGAGGGGCGGTGGAAGTGTTTCAACAGACTGCATTCAGGCTGACTGGTTCAATTGAAGCCTGTCAGTTTGTGTATGTCGGGCAGCCAGGCAAAAATCATAGCCTGCTATCTATACAAATCTTCACAGACCCCGTTTTACAAGGGGTGAAGCCCTATGAAAGGCCGCCTTCAACGGCTTCTCAAGCTCATGGATGGAGCATTTCCCAGGTCTTTTTTTTGGTTTTTGTTGCGAATGAAAATCGATATGATTGAAGTCCTTCGCAACAATCATGCGCGATTGTTGCGCCCAGTGATAAAAATTATTTCGGGATAAGACATGGTTTATAAAACGCGACATATCTACAATCGCCCGCACTGAATTTCCGACGCTGCTCAACCCTGAGCACACGTGGACGGTCGAGGGGCGGATTGAGCGCTCTATGCGACTGCGGGTGTCGGCACCTTCCAAACTTCCGCACCAAATGGAATTGGTCTGTAACAAGGCCTTTGACCACGAGATCGAATAAGAACCACTGCTAGCCCGGGATGTGTCGTTGAGCGTTTAACGCAACGGGCAGGCCCTTATTCAATTGAAGAAAAATGCCAACCCTTGGCAGGGTGAAGTGTTGGCGATCAAAACCCAACTGCATTGCGCAAGCTGCTTTAGAGGTCGTGAGATGAGTAAAAACAGGTACCCCCGATTACTAGGCTTATTGCCGCTGCTCGGCATGTTGATGCTGGGAGGCTGCAAGTGGACCTTGCTCGATCCCAAGGGTCAGGTCGGTCTGGATGAACGAAACCTGATCATCACGGCGACCATCCTGATGCTGCTGGTGGTTGTGCCGGTCATCATCATGACCTTCGCCTTCGCCTGGAAATATCGCGCCTCCAACAAGGAAGCGACCTACGCGCCGAAGTGGTCCCACTCCACCAAGATCGAGATCGCGGTGTGGCTGGTTCCAGTGCTCATCATCATTGCCCTGGGTTACATCACCTACAAGTCGACCCACGCCCTGGACCCTTACCGTCCGCTGGATTCCGACGTCAAGCCGATCACCATCGAAGTGGTCGCCATGGACTGGAAGTGGCTGTTCATCTATCCCGACCAAGGGATCGCCACCGTCAACAAGATCGTGTTCCCGGCCCATACCCCGGTCAATTTCCGGGTGACTTCCGACACCGTGATGAACTCGTTCTTCATCCCGGGCCTGGGCGGCCAGATCTACGCGATGGCGGGCATGACCACCAAGCTGCACCTGATTGCCAACCAGAACACCGAACTTGAAGGTATCTCCGCCAACTACAGCGGCGCGGGTTTTACCGGCATGAAATTCAAAGCGGTCGCAACCACTCAAGAAGATTTCGACGCCTGGGTAAATGAAGTCAAGAAGGCACCTAAACAGCTGGACACCGCTGAATACGAAGCCCTTTCCAAGCCAAGCCAAAACAACCCTGTAGAACTCTACTCCGCGTACGCACCGAACCTGTTCCAGACCATCGTCGACAAGTACGAAGGCATGAAACCGGGCTCGCCGCTCAAGCACGAGAAGAAAGAAAAGGAAGTTGCCGCAACGCAAGGAATGGACGTGAGTTCGCATTCAGCTGCCGGGGCAGAGGAGTAAACGATGTTTGGTAAATTAAGTCTGGACGCGATTCCGTTCCACGAGCCGATTGTCATGGTGACCATTGCCATGATCGCGCTCGGTGGTCTGGCGCTTTTCGCGGGAATCACCTACTTCAAGAAGTGGACCTACCTGTGGACCGAGTGGCTGACGTCGGTCGACCACAAGAAAATCGGCGTGATGTACATCATCGTCGCCATGGTCATGCTGCTGCGCGGTTTTGCCGACGCCATCATGATGCGTACCCAGTTGGCCATGGCCACCGAGGGTTCGCCTGGCTACCTGCCACCTGAACACTATGACCAGATCTTCACCGCCCACGGTGTGATCATGATCATCTTCATGGCGATGCCATTCTTCACCGGCCTGATGAACCTTGTCGTGCCGCTGCAGATCGGCGCGCGTGACGTGGCCTATCCGTTCCTCAACTCCCTGAGCTTCTGGCTGCTGGTGTCGGGCGTGGTGCTGATCAACCTGTCCCTGGGCGTTGGCGAATTCGCCAAGACCGGCTGGGTTGCCTATCCGCCGCTGTCGGGCCTGCAATACAGTCCGGGCGTGGGTGTGGACTACTACATCTGGGCGCTCCAGCTATCCGGGCTAGGTACGACATTAACCGGGGTCAACTTCCTGGCCACCGTGCTGAAAATGCGTACCCCAGGCATGAAGATGATGGACATGCCGATCTTCACCTGGACCTGCACCTGGGCCAACGTGCTGATCGTCGCTTCGTTCCCGATCCTCACCGCTACCCTGGCACTGCTGACGCTTGACCGTTACATGGATTTCCACATTTTCACCAATGAACTTGGTGGCAATCCAATGATGTACGTGAACCTGTTCTGGGCCTGGGGTCACCCCGAGGTGTACATCCTGATCCTGCCAGCGTTCGGCATCTTCTCCGAAGTCATCTCGACCTTCTCGGGCAAACGCCTGTTCGGCCACCACTCGATGATCTACGCTTCCGGCGCGATCTCGATCCTGGGCTTCATGGTTTGGCTGCACCACTTCTTCACCATGGGTTCGGGGGCCAGCGTCAACGCCTTCTTCGGCCTGGCGACGATGCTGATTTCGATCCCGACGGGGGTGAAGCTATTCAACTGGCTATTCACCATCTACCACGGCCGCTTGCGCATCACCAGCCAGGTTCTGTGGACCCTGGGCTTCATGGTGACCTTCGCCATCGGCGGCATGACCGGCGTACTGCTGGCCATCCCGGGTGCCGACTTCGTCCTGCACAACAGCCTGTTCGTGATCGCTCACTTCCACAACGTGATCATCGGCGGCGCGGTATTCGGCTACATCGCCGGCTTCAGCTTCTACTTCCCGAAAGCCTTCGGCTTCAAGCTGCATGAAGGTTGGGGCAAGGCTGCGTTCTGGTTCTGGATCTCGGGCTTCTTCGTCGCGTTCATGCCGCTCTATGCACTGGGCTTCATGGGCATGACCCGTCGTCTGAACGCCACTACCAACCCTGAGTGGGTGCCGTACCTGTACGTCGCCATGGTGGGTGCAGTGATGATCGCGGTAGGTATCGCCTGCCAGTTGATCCAGCTGTACGTCAGTGTGCGTGATCGCAAGCAGAACATGTGCGTCTCCGGCGACCCATGGAATGCTCACACTCTGGAATGGTCGACCTCGTCGCCACCACCGTTCTACAACTTCGCGGTACTGCCGAAAGCCGAAGGCATCGACCCGTTCACCGAAGCCAAGGAAGACGGCACTGCCTACGCGCAGCCAGGTCGCTACCAGCCGATCCACATGCCCAACAACACCGCTACCGGTGTGGTCATGGGGGCTCTGCTGACCGTGTTCGGTTTCGCCATGATCTGGCACATCTGGTGGCTGGCCATCGCAAGCCTGGCCGGCACCGTGATCTATTTCGCGATCCACGCTGCCCGTGATGATCAAGGCTACATGGTGCCGGTCGAGACGATCGAACGCATCGAAGCCGAACAGCACAAGCGTCTGGTATCGGAGAACAAGATCCCGGCTACCCGTGTTGAAACCTCGTTGGAACAGGCTTAATCCATGTCGAACTTAGTGACCAATGCTGGACACGCCCATGTCGATGACCATGGGCACGATGACCATCACCACGACTCGGGCGAGATGACCGTATTCGGTTTCTGGCTCTACCTGATGACCGACTGCATTCTGTTTGCGTCGATCTTCGCGGTATACGCGGTACTGGTTAACAACGTAGCGGGTGGCCCGTCGGGCCACGACATCTTCGAACTGCCATACGTACTGGGCGAAACCGCTCTGCTGCTGTTCAGTTCGATCACCTACGGCTTCGCCATGCTGGCGTTCTTCCGGGGCAACAAGAAGCAGGTACTGGGCTGGTTGGCCATGACCTTCCTGTTCGGCCTGGGCTTCATCGGCATGGAGATCAACGAGTTCCACCTGCTGATCTCCGAAGGCTACGGCCCTAGCCGCTCCGGCTTCCTGTCCGGGTTCTTCACCCTGGTCGGTACCCACGGTCTGCACGTGACCAGTGGTCTGATCTGGATGGCGATCATGATGTATCAGGTGCAGAAAAAAGGCCTGACGGCGACCAACAAGACCCGTCTGAGCTGCCTGAGCCTGTTCTGGCACTTCCTGGACGTGGTGTGGATCTGCGTATTCACCGTTGTTTATCTGATGGGGACTATGTAAATGGCTAACACACACTCCCACGACGAAGCCGGCCACGGCAGCGTCAAATCCTACGCCATCGGCTTCATCCTGTCGGTCATCCTGACAGTGATTCCATTCGGCCTGGTGATGTACCCATCGCTGCCCAAAGACGTGACCCTGTGGATCGTCCTGGCGTTCGCGGTGATCCAGGTGCTGGTGCACCTGGTGTACTTCCTCCATCTGGACCGCTCCGAAGCGCAGCGCAACAACGTCGTCGCGTTCATCTTCGCCGCGTTGGTCATTGTTCTGCTGGTTGGTCTGTCGTTGTGGATCATGTTCAGCATCCACACCGTCATGATGGCGAAGTGAGGTAAGCCCGATGTCGCTCAAGCACTTTATCCAAATCACCAAACCGGGGATCATTTTCGGTAACGTGCTTTCTGTGGCAGGCGGGTTTTTCCTGGCCTCGAAAGGGCATGTCGATCTGGCCATTTTCCTGGCCGCGATGATCGGCACCTCGCTGGTGGTAGCGTCCGGTTGCGTGTTCAACAACTGCATCGACCGTGACATCGACCTGAAGATGGAGCGCACCAAGAACCGCGTGCTGGTCCAGGGCCTGATCTCCCTGGAAGCGGCCCTGGTCTACGCCTCCATCCTCGGCATTGCCGGCGTCGCCTTGCTGTACTACGTGGCCAATCCGTTGGCCGCGTTGTTCGCGGTAATCGGCTTTGTCATCTACGTCGGGTTCTACAGCCTGTACCTCAAGCGCAAGTCGGTTCACGGCACGCTGGTGGGCAGTCTGTCGGGGGCCATGCCGCCAGTGATCGGCTATGTCGCGGTCAGCAACAGCTTCGACATGGCTGCACTGACCCTGCTGGTGATGTTCAGCCTGTGGCAGATGCCGCATTCCTATGCCATCGCGATCTTCCGCTTCAACGATTACCTGGCTGCATCGATTCCGGTGTTGCCAGTGAAGCGTGGGATCCGCGTGGCCAAGAAGCACATCCTGCTCTACATCCTGGCATTCCTGGTAGCGACCCTGATGCTGACCTTCAGCGGTTACGCCGGCATGAGCTACCTGGCGGTAGCGGCGGCGATGGGCATGTACTGGTTGTACATGGCCTGGACCGGCTACAAGGCGGTGGATGACACCGTGTGGGCGCGCAAGCTGTTCGTGTTCTCGATCTTCACCATCACCGCGCTGAGCGTGATGATGTCGGTGGATTTCAAGGCCCCGACCGAGCTGTTGCTGACCTACGCGCACTAAGCTGTCCAGGCCACAGAAAAGCCCCGCCTTCGAGAGAAGCGCGGGGCTTTTTTATAGCGCTTCGGGGGCCGTCACATCATTTAAAGCTTTTCGGCCCGATGAGGTTGCATGGCCGGGTAAAATGCCTCGCTCGTGGATGAACCTAAGTGGATGTAATGGAAAGCCGTATCGAACTATACGATTCGCAGGCGCGTTATGGCGTCGTCAGTCGCGGACTGCACTGGGCCATGGCATTGGCCTTTGTCTGGATCTACAGCACCACCGGTGCACATTACCTGTTGGCCGATTCGGCCCTGGACGAATTCCTCTGGCCGACCCACAAGCAAGTGGGCCTGCTGCTGATGGGCCTGCTGCTGGTGCGGGTGGTCTGGGCGCTGTTGAATCGTCATCGCCGGCCACCGAGCCTCAACCTCGCCGCGACGCTGGGTCATGGGTTGCTGTATGCCGGGATGTTCGCCATCCCGTTTCTCGGGCTGTTGCGCCAGTTCGGCTCGGGCCGGGCCTTTACCGCCTTCGGCCTGCCGATCATGAACGGCTTCGAAGGGCCGAAGATCCAGTGGATGACCGACCTGGGCAACAGCTTCCACAGCCTGCTGGGCTGGACCCTGCTGGTGCTGATCGTCGGCCACATCGGCGCGGTGATCCTGCACTGTGGCAAAGGCCAGTGGGAGGTCCTGCGGCGCATGGCCGGGCGTGCGGCCAGGGCTTGAGGCCAAAAAAGCCCCGCCTTCGAGAGAAGTGCGGGGCTTTTTATTGAGTGCACGTCAGTGGGCCGTTTAAAATACTGAAATGACTCTACTCATGCAGGAAGCGGAATGATGAAGAAAAAAGCCGTTATTGTTTTTAGTGGCGGACAGGATTCGACAACTTGTCTGATCCAGGCATTGCCGCTCTATGATGAAGTGCACTGCATTACCTTTGATTATGGTCAGCGGCACTGTGCGGAAATAGAAGTGGCGCAGCGGCTTGCAAAACAACTGGGGGCGACGGTCCACAAAGTAATGGATGTTTCGTTGCTGAACGAGTTGGCGATCAGCAGCCTTACCCGGGACAATATCCCGGTTCCGACGGTGAACAGCTCTGGCGAAAGCTTGCCAAGCACTTTCGTGCCTGGAAGAAATATTCTGTTTTTAACCCTGGCATCTATTTATGCCTATCAAGTGAAAGCTGAAACCGTCATTACCGGTGTGTGTGAGACGGATTTCTCTGGTTATCCTGATTGTCGGGATGAGTTTGTGAAGGCCTTGAACAAGGCTCTTGAATTGGGCATGGAATACAAACTGCGTCTTGAGACGCCATTGATGTGGCTGAACAAGGCGGAGACTTGGGCTCTGGCGGATTACTACAATCAACTGGACTTGATTCGCGATCATACGTTGACTTGCTACAACGGCATTCTGGGCAGTGGTTGCACTAGTTGCGATGCGTGTAACCTTCGCGCAAAAGGCTTGAATGAGTACCTGAAGAATAAAACAGGCTTCATGAGTAGCTTGAAGAACAAGCTGGATCTGAACTAACCGTAGGTTGATGAAGTTTAACACTGCGCCTAGCTACCAGATGAGTGTTAAAAAATGTCTTGAGTTACTGGACGCTGCATTGTTTTTCCTGACAGCCTGCTAAGTACCGTTTGAATAGGGACCTTGCTCCATAGGCAGGCAAGATGTTGAAGAATGCGAGAAATACTTTGATCGCGATCTGAACATAAATCATGTTCAGGATACTGCTATTCGGCATCAGCCCATAAAACGCAATGTAGCAGAAAATGAAGCTGTCAATGATTACCGCGAAAAAGGTGCTCAAGAATACCCGCAGGAACAGGAACCTGGAGTTTGTCAGTTCTTTGATTTTGCATAGTAAGTATGAGTTTATATTTTCAGAAATAAGAAAAGATACAGAAGATGCTATTAGTACCGAAGATACGTGAGTGATCACGTCGTTATAGGGGGTGTCGAGCTTCCAGCCTGGTAGCCCCGGGAGAAGGGTTGAGGCATAAAGCAGGATGGTGATCATGGCGGTGCTTGCAAATGCAAAAAAAATCGCCTTTCTTGCAAGCCTGAGTCCGAAGTTTTCGTTCAGCAAGTCGACGATTAAGAATGTCAGAGAGTAAAGAAAGGTGCCTGGAGTGATAACGATATCGAATCGTTCCAGATAAATCGGTTTGGTCGCAGCAATGCTGGTGAAGATGTAAAACGTAACAAGTAGCAGGCTCAGTACAATGTATGTCATCCATGATTTTTCGTGACGATCATTCAGGTCGTAAACGGTGAGTGCCTCTCCTTGGGAGTAAAGTTTTCTATACAGGTTTTTAATTTCTGTTTTGTTTAAGTTGTCTATTATTTCGCTGTTCAGTACTTCTTTTAACTTGACTCTGATAACTTTGCCTGTGGCGATAACCATAATAACGGCAAGGTTCTTGTTGTTTTCAAAACCCAGCAATTTGTATTTGCTATTTTCGATTTCAGCTTCAGGCGATATCATTGAAGCGTTCCTCAATGATATCGCCCACGACACACATGTGGTCTGAACTGGAGATAGTGTCATTTACGATAGACAGCTTTTTTGTCAGCCTGTCGTACACCAGTTTTTCTTTGTCGTCAGTCGTAGAACCTCTTTGTATGATCAAAAGATCGCCGGGCTCATTCCTACCATGGATTTCGTGCTCCAGTAGCACTGCTATCAAGTTGTAGGCAGTGCCGAAGTAATAGGTCAGTGGGTACAGCGTGGCCAGCGCACCAATCCGTTTGTCCATGTTGGCTATCAGCAAGCTTTCCTTGAAGATCGGAACAGCCGCTGGGTTCATATTGCCTTGAGGGGAAATACTGCTGTCGATGATCTCCTTCTCTTCAAAGTCGACGGTTTCTATTTCTTCGTAGGAAACGCCGAAAAAATCAGAAATTTTTCTAATAGTGGATTGCTGTACATTAGTAACCTTGCCTTCCAGAATATTATAAATGGTCGTTCTGGTCAGGCCGCTGGCGTTGCATAAAGATAGTTGCGTCTCGCCACGACTCTTTATCAGGTATTTAATATTGCTCTTTAAATGCTCTGTTCTTTCTCTTTTGTGCATCAAGTGCTCACCATTTCCCTATAGTCGTCACGCGTTAAACTTTTGATGGCTGTCGTGCGCGATATTATATTTATTTGCTCAATCAGCAAGGCTGAGATCGGTTAGATCTCAGCGGTAAATTCTCGTCGGATTCTTCCGTAGTTTGTACCAACTCGCTAATGCTCCTTTAGCCAGCCTATATCCATCCTGGGATATGTCGCTGTCGGTATTCTGGGCGATCAAATCGTTGAGAAGGATCGGTTCGGGGGTCGCCAAGGGGGGAGTGTTGCATGCACCAGCCATGACAATAAAGCCTGGGTAGCTCGTTGTCGTAATCCTTGTCGGCGAACGTCCAGCAGTTACGCCAGGGTGGTGTTTCGGTTTTCTGCCAAAAAAGCATCATTTAAATTTGAAAGTGTTTAATTTTTTGATTAATTGATTTGCACCTCGTACAGTCTGCGCCAAGGCTAGGTTCAGCCCGATGTGCATACACGAACGTGAAATCAAGGAAGCGTGCTGTCGTTCGTGGCACGCAACACTCAAGGAAGGGACACAGAATAATGGCAGCTGATACTGAACAACTCAGGAGCCAGGCCGATCTGCTGCGGCGTGGCTTGGCGGACCTGCGAGCAGAAGACCCCGAGCTGGCAAGGATCCTCGACGCCGAAGTCACGCGTCAACACCGCACGCTGTCCCTGGTTTCATCTTCCTGCGCGGCCAATCCTCGAACCCTGGCGGCGTCAGCTTCGGCGCTGGTCAACGTCACGGTGGAGGGTACTCCTGGCAGACGCGATCACACCGGGTGCGAGAACGTCGACCTGGTCGAGTCCCTGGCGATCCGACGGGCGCAAGAGCTGTTTGCTGCCCAATACGCCGGTGTGCAGTCACACTCGGCCTCCAACGCCAATTACCAAGTGCTTTGTGCCCTGCTCGAGCCCGGGGATACGGTTCTCGGAATGGCCCTCGATCACGGCGGGCACCTTACCCATGGCAGCCCTGTGGCGTTCACGGGGGCCAACTACAAGGCGATCCGCTACGGCACCACCTCCCAGGGCGTCATCGATTACGAAGAGGTGCGCCAACTGGCGTTGGCCCATCGTCCGCGGATCATCATCTGTGGGGCGACTGCTTATTCTCGGGTCATGGATTTCCAGCGGTTCCGTGCGATTGCCGATGAGGCCGGGGCTATCCTGCTGGCAGACATTTCATATATCGCCGGGCTGGTTGCCACGGGGCGCCACCCGAGCCCGATCGACCTGGCGCACGTCACTACGGTCTGTACGCACAAGCAACTTGCAGGGCCTCGCGGTGGCCTGATTCTTTCGGGCCGAGACGCCCACACCAAGGTTCCCGGTCTGCGGTCAACCTTCAGCCGAATCCTCGACCAAGCCGTATACCCCGGGATGCAGGGCGCACCTGCGGTCAATATGATTGCGGCAAAGGCTGCCGCACTGGGCTACGCCATGTCCCCGGAGTTCGACGCCTATATGGCGCGGATTCGCAGCACTGCGGATGAAATGGCCAGCGCGTTTATGGCGCAGGACTACGAAGTCGTGGGCGGGGGGACGGAAAACCATATGATTCTGCTGCGTTTGCGGGGCGGCATCAGCGGTTCCATTGCAGAGTCGGCACTGGAGCAGTGCGGCATCATCGTGAACAAAAAACGTGCACCGGGTGAAACCCGATCGTCATTTGTCGCCAATGGGCTATGTATCGGTACTGGCTCCATCGCCCAACGCTACATCGATCCCCAGGGGTGCCGAGAGGTAGTCGAGCTGGTTTGTCAGATACTGGACAAGGTGATGCCCCTTGGCGAGAAAAAGTACCACCTGGAGCCTGCGTTGCAGGAACAGTTCCGACTACAGACCGAGGCGTTGTGCGCGATGTACCCCATCCTCGACTACGGGGATCGCTGAGCTAAGAAAAAGCCCCGGCTTCGCGCTGAAGTACGGGGCTTTTTCATGTCTGCTGCAGGCGCTGCCGAGGTTTTCGCGAGCAAGCTCGCGCCTACCGGAGCCGGGTTACAGCTGTTGTTGCACGCTGTAGCCGTCGAACGCGGTCTGCTGCTGGATCGCGGTAACGATGTTCTTGCGGGTGGCCTGCTGCTCGTTGCCATCCTTGTCGAAGAACATCTCGCTTTCCAGCTCCGCCTCGTCGCCTTCGCCAACAAAGGCGAAGCCGAGGAATTCGAAGGCTTCACGGTCGACGTTGGCCTTGGAGCGCGGGCGCATCGGCAGGGTGACGCTGATGCCGTCCTTGCTGATGGCGAACACTTCCATTTCCTTCTTCGGCCGTGCCTTGCTCTTGCCGCCGCTGGGGTTGCTGATGGCCTGGTGGGTCTGGTTCAGCACTTTCAGGGCCAGGCCGTAGACCAGTTCCTGGAAGTCCGGGTCGTCCTTGTAGCTGGAGAGGATCCGGCTGATGGGGAATTTCTTGCTCAGGTCTTCCAGGGCAGCGAGGTCTGCGGTCTCGGCATCCTTCAACTGCTTGAGCTGGCCCATGAGTTCATAGGCGGTATCGTCGTCAAAGCGGTCGTGGGCCTGGCGAATAGCGGCACGCAGTTCGCGAATCTGGTCACTTTCTTTCGAGGTGTGAAAGGCGTCGAGCACCATCTCGCTGATGGTCTTGGCCTGGGACACGTGCTGTGAAAGATGCATGGCGTTTTCGTATTCGCTCTTGTTGGACAAGGCGACGACGGATTCTTTGGGGTTGGAATCAGGCATTGAACATCCACTACTTGGTTTAACGGGTTTGAGGCGCGAAAGGCCCAGGGGGATTTTCGGGGGGCGCCTAATCTATTGGACCCGAAGACTATTGTCACGGACCAAGCGCCTGCCCGATCGAGGTGTCCCTACAGACCGACATTCCCGGCGAAGATTCCCCGTCGCCCAAAGTGCACTGTCCTGGCGTCTTCAGGCCTTGAGTCGAAGGATCAGCAGGTGGCGATACAACTTGAGCGCGCGACCGCAGAACAGACCAACGGTAAAGCCTGCGGCGGCGCCGCTGATGCTCAACATCTGCATGCCGGCAGCCTGCTCGGGGTGCACGGCGGTCTGATAGCCGATCCAGTATTTCACCGCAAAGAACAGCAGCGAGATACCGAGGATCTTCAAGGTTCCGGGAACCAGAATGGCCTCGCCACCCGACTCCAGCACCACCCCGATGCTGGAAAACAGCAGCATGGCCAGCAGGCTGCCAAGCGCCGCGCCACTGGTCCAGGCCGCCAGCGACAGCAGTGGATGGGCGCCAAGGTTCAGCGACCACAGTGACCAGGCCAGCAGTATCAGCGGTGCAATCAGCAACGAGCGCCGGCTCTCGCGCAGGGTCGAGCGGGCACGCAGGCCGTAGCCGCAGATCAGGGCGAAGACCGCGTACACCCAAAGAGGCGTGCCTTGGAGGATCTCGAGCATCTGCAGCATCCTTGCTTCGGTGGCAAAAGTGCGAGCCATAATGCGCTTTACCCAGGCTGCGGTGAAGCCTCCCAAGGTCTTCGGGGTGGCACTTGAAGCAGGCCCCCTTACGTCACCTGTGTATCGCTGACCCCGGCTTCCAGTTCCTGGCGCAGATCACTGCCACGGCGAGCAATGAACACCAGTTGCGCGGCATGTTCGGTGGGTTGTTCGGCGGCCAGGGTGAACTGGCTGCGGTTGCCTACATGCTGCAACCAGTAAGGCTGCTCGTTGCCCTCCAGGCGCACCAGGCCCTTGAGGCGCAGCAGATCGGCCGGCAGCTTGCTCAGCCAGTCTCGCAGGGCCTTGGGTTGCAAGGGCCGCGAACTCTTCCAGACCCAGCTCTCGAACAGCTGGTCGTGGGCCTGGGGCAGGGCCCTGAACAGCACCTCGGTGGAACGCACCGGTGGCGCCAGCAGCAGCTCGGCCGGCAGTTCGGCCTGTACCGTATCGAACACTGGGGCGCGACCACCGAGGCTGGCGCGGATGCTCTGCAGTTGCTCGGCATCCACCAGGTCGGCCTTGTTCAGCAGCACCCAATCGGCGCAGGCCACCTGGGCCCGGGACAGGCGGGCCATTTCCCCCTCAAGGGCCTGGTAGCCACTGGCGTCTACCAAAGTGATCACCGCATCCAGGTGCAGGCGGTTGCGCAACTGCGGGTAGCCGATGGTCTGCACGATGCGCTGCGGGTCGGAGACGCCGCTGCACTCGATGACGATTCGTTCCAGGGTCGGGCGCAGTTTGGACAGGCTCACCAACTGCGCCAGCAGGTCCTCCTGCACGGTGCAGCAGATGCAGCCGTTCTGCAGGCTGTACACCGCGTCGGTGACCTCGGCGATGATCGCCGCATCGATGTTCAGCTCGCCGAAGTCATTGACGATCACCGCCAGCCGACTGCTGTCGGCACGTTGCACCATACGGTTGAGCAGGGTGGTCTTGCCGGCACCGAGGAAACCGGCAACCACCGTGACGGGAATGCTCGGTATCTGGTTCATGCGTCTTTGCCCTCGATCACCGGTGGCAGGCCTTCCCAGACTGCTTGCAGCGGGGTGTCGCTGAAGGTGCCCTGGCGGTCGTACACCAGTTGCCCTTCGACGAAGGTCAGTTGCACTTGGGTGTGGTGGATGTAGTTGCGCGCGCCTTGGGCGAACAGGTCGCGGTCGAGGACGATCAGGTCCGCCGACTTGCCGCTTTCCAGGCTGCCGGTCAGGTGTTCCAGGCCCATGGCGTGTGCACCGTTGAGGGTCGCCACCTGCAGCGCCTGTTCCAGAGTGATGGGCTCGCCGAAGCAGTCGGGTTCCTGGTTCCACGGGTTCTGCCGGGTGACCATGGTTTCCAGGGCCAGCCAGGGGTCGATGGACGCCACCGGCCAATCGGTGCCGAATACCGCAATGCCGCCGGCCGCCAGCACTCCCTTGAAGTCGTAGATGCGCTTGAGGCGTTCCTTGCCGTAGCCGGAACGGGCGCCGCTGGCGAAAGGGGTCGGGTACCAGGCCGCCGGAGAAAACTCGGCGATCACATCCAGGCTCTGGAAGCGCTTGAGGTTGCCCGGGTGCAGCAGGGTGCTGTGGGCGCACTGGTGGCGGATGCCGCTGTTGCCGTTGCGACGGCGGGCTTCGGCTACCGCGTCGAGGAACACATCGGAGGCACCGTCGCCGGTGCAGTGGGCAATCACCCGCAGCCCGCGCTTGTCCATGTCCACCACCATGTCGGTGATGTGTTCCGGGGTCAGGTTGAGCTTGCCGCGCCAGCTCGACTCTTGCGGCCAGGGGGTCAGCAGATAGGAGGACTTCGGTTCCACGGTGCCGTCGAAATGGAACTTCACCGCATTGGCATTCAAGCGTGCGCTGCGATAGAAATGCCGTTCGCCGCTGAGCAGCTCCCAACGGCGGCGCACGGGGAAGATATCGTCCTGCCAACTGATGGCGGCTTCCACGCGCAAGGTCAGTTCACCGGCATCGTCCAGTTCCTTCAGTGCCTGCAAGCGGTTCTCGCAAACGTGCACGTACTTGGTGGCGGTGACCCCGCGGGAGGTCTGGAAGTGCACGCCATCGCGATAGGCCCGGCGCAGCACCGACACCGGCGTCGGCGGCATGGCGGCGTGGATCAGTGCGTAGGCACCGTCGATCAGCAGGCCATTGGGTTCGCCGCTCAGTTCGTCGCGCTCCAGGTAGCCGTTGCGCGGGTCGCTGGTGTGGCGGTCGATGCCGGCCAGCTCCAGGGCCTTGGAGTTGACCATCATGGTCCCCCACATGCGGTCCAGCAGGGCCACCGGGCGATCCGGCATGACGCTGTCGAGCCACTCGCGACCTGGGGTCAGGTCGGCCTCGCGGAAGGTGTAGCGCACCCAGTACTGGCCGTAGATCCAGCCATCGCCAGGATGGCTATCGGCGTAGGCGTGGATCGCTGCCGCCAGCTGTGCCGGGGTCGGGTCCTCGATACCTACGTCCAGGTCATCGGCGTAGCGCGGGGCCAGGGCCAGGTCCGGGTGGGTGTGCATGTCGTGCAGGCCGGGCATGCAGAAGGCCCCGTCCAGATCGTGTTGACGGGTATGCGGCCCGATCAGCGAGACCAGGGAGGCGAGGCTGCCGACGGCGATCAGTTTGCCCTGGCGGATGGCCACGGCGTCGGCCCAGGGCTGGGCCGGATCGAGGGTGTACATCCGGCCGTTGTGCAGCACCAGTTCGGCGTATTGATCGACGGCGCTATGGGTGGAGTTGAATTGGTCGGAAGCGGTCACGGGGGTCAACCTCTCAAGCAGGGGGCCCTTCAAAGGTGGGCAAAAAAGGTAAGGCGCAACGGTGTTCTTGTCTGGGGTGCAAGGGCCGTTCTGGCCGGCCCTGGTCCTGCGTTCAGCGACTGGCGTTGAGGCTTTCGACAAAGCCGGCAATGCGTTGGCAAGCGTCTTTGAGCACCTCATCGGCGACGGTAAAGGAGATCCGAATGAAACCCTCGGCGCTGGCGCCAAAGGCCTGGGCATCGAGCACCGAAACCCCGGTGGCACGGAACAGCTGCCAGGCAAAGTCCATGCTCGACAGCCCGGTACGGCGCACGTCCACCAGCATGAACATCCCGGCCTCGGGCTCGCGGCAGTCCAGCAGTTGCACTTGCTTGAGGCCGGCCACCACCAGGTCACGCCGACGGCGATAGACCTCGCGGGCGCTGCCCACCACTTCCTCGTCCAGCTCCAGGGCCTTGAGCGCGGCTTCCTGGATAAACCCGGGGAGGCCATAGAGCATGCACAGCAGCAGGTTATCCAGGTGGCCGACCAACGCCGGGGGAGCGATCACCCAGCCTACGCGCCAGCCGGTCATTGCATGGGTTTTCGACAGGCTGTTGAGGATCACCGTACGCTCGGCCATGCCCGGCAGCGAAGCGATGCTCAGGTGTTCGCGGTCGTAGGTCAGTTGCCCGTAGACCTCGTCGGAGATCACCCACAGGTCATGTTTGCGGGCCACCGCGGCCACGGCTTCCAGCTCTTCACGGCTGTAGACGTTGCCCGTGGGGTTGCACGGCGTGGCCAGGGCGATGCCTCGGGTCTTGTCGGTCAACGCCGCTTCCAGGGCCGCGGCGGTCAGGCGAAAGCCGTTGGCGGCCGGTTGCTCGACGCAGGCGATATTCGCTCCCGAGGCATGCATGCAGGCCTCGTAGGTCAGGTACATCGGTTCCGGCACCAGCACTTCGTCGCCACTGCTGAACAGGCACAGGGCGGTGGCGAACAGACCGTTCTGCGCCCCGGCCACCAGGGCCACGTTGTCGGCGCTGACATCGATGTCCAGCAGGCGTCGTTGTTTGGCGGCGATGGCTTCGCGCAACGCCGGGCGGCCGAGGACGTGGGTGTAGTGGGTATCGCCTTGTTCCAGGGCGGCGCTGGCCGCGTCGCTGATGCGTGCATCGGTGGCGAAGTCCGGGTCACCGACGCTGAGGACAATCACGTCTTCACCACGGCCACGGGCTTCGATGGCCGCGTAGTGGATGTCCCAGGCGCTGACGGATTCGCCGCTGATGCGCTGAACGAAAGGTGAGTAACGCATGCTGTTCTCCTCGCGGGCTTTGCCGCCCGCGCAATAAAAGGGTTCAGGCCTGACGCTGGGGAGCTCGGCTTTGTGAGGGTTGGCCCAGACGTGCACACAGGTGTTCGATGACAAAGGCCAGGATGATGTAGATGACCGCTACCGCCAGCAGCGGCTCGTAGACTTTCAGGGTCTGGGCCCGTACCAGGTTGGCAGCTCCCAGCAGGTCAGTGACTGCGACGGTTGAGGCCAACGCAGTGGCCTTGAGCAGCAGCACGCATTCGCCGACCAGGGTCGGACGCACCAGCTCCAGGGCCCGGGGCAACCAGACCCGGCGCAGGGTCAGCCAATAGCCCATGCCATAGGCGCGGGCGGCTTCCAGTTCGCCCTTGGGCACGGCGCGCAAACCGCCGCGCAACACTTCACCGACATAGGCACCCACGCTCAGGGTCAGGGCCAATGCCACATACCAGAAGCCTTCGCGCAGGTAGGGCCAGAGAAAGCTGCCGCGAATCGGCGGGTAGGCGGCGAACAGGCTGCCGACCCCGTAATAGAGGATGTAGATCTGCACCAGCAGCGGCGTGCCGCGAAAGACGCTGATGTAGAACTGCATGGGCGCACGGATCAGCGGATTACGCGACACCCGTCCCAAGCCCACCACCACCGCCAGGGCAAACCCGCAGGCACCGCTCAGGGCCAGCAACTTCAGGGTGATGCCCAGGCCGCGAAGCAGTTCGTTGGAGAAACTGTTGATCCAGGAAAAATCCATCCGAGCCTCCTAGTGCTGGGGCAGCCAGCGATTGGTGCGTCGCTCGAGCACGCGGAACACGCTGCCGGACACCAGGGTGATGACGAAGTAGAAGGCTGCGACCGCCAGGTAGAACACCAGGTAATGCTTGGTGGAACCGGCAGCTTGCTTGCCCACCGAGAGCAGTTCGCTGTAGCCGACGATGCTGATCAATGCGCTGTCCTTGACCAGCACCAGCCACAGGTTCGACAACCCGGCCATGGCATAGGGCAGCATGCTCGGCAGCAGGATGCGCCGCACCAGCAGCCAGCGTTCGATGCCGTAGGCCCGGGCCGCTTCGATCTGGCCATGAGGAATGGCCTGGATCGCACCGCGGATGATCTCCGCCGAATAGGCGCCCTGGACAATGCCCAGCACCAGCACGGCAGCGATGAAACCGTTGACCGTGACGCTTGGCCGATCCATGGCCGCCATGGCCATGTTCAGCAGGTCGGTGCCGGCGTAGTACAGCAGCAGGATCAGCAGCAGCTCAGGCATGGCCCGGTACAGGGTGGTGTAGATGTTGGCCAGCTTCACCAGCCAGCGCGGCCCCTTGAGCTTGATCATTGCCACCAGCAAGCCGATGCCCAGGCCGAGGACGAAGGCCCCGGCAGAAATCTGCAGGGACACCAGCGCACCCTGGGCCAGGGCACCGAGCCAGCCGTCGGCGACGAACAGTTGGGAAAGGTCGGACAGAGAAATCATGACGTATCCAGTCAACGCCGGTGGCCCGTCGAAACGGGCCCACCGGACGGCTTAGTTGGCAGAAATGTCGACGCTGAAGTAGCGGCTGCGGATCTTGTCGTAGCTGCCATCGGCCTTGAGCGATGCCAGGGCGGTGTTGATCCGCTGTTGCAGGGCAGTGTCGCCCTTGCGCAGGCCAACGCCGATGCCGGAACCGAACAACGGATCCTTGGGCGCCAGGCCCTTGTCCGCGAGGCCGGCACCGGCTGCGGTCTTGAGGATCGGCTCGATGGTCAGGGCGTCGGCCAGCATCACATCGATGCGCCCACTCTGCAGGTCGGCGATCATGTCGTCCTGGGTGGTGTAGTAGCGCAGGGTCGAGGTCTTGCCGTAGTAGGCCTTGGCGAAGGTGGCGTTGGAGGTCGAGCCCTGCACGCCGATCAGTTTGCCCTTGAGGCCTTCGGGGCTGGTCACCAACTCCAGGCTCTGGTCGGCGACCCACATGGCTGGGGTCTGGTAGTAGGGCGCGGAGAAATCGATGACCTTCTGCCGCTCATCGGTGATGCTCAGCGAGTTGAGGATGGCGTCGATCTGGCTCGATTGCAGGGCCGGAATCAGCCCGTCCCAGGCCACTTCCTTGAGTGGGCACTGGGCCTGCATCCGCTCGCACAGGGCTTTGATCAGTTCCGGCTCGAAGCCGCTCCAGTCGCCGTTGCCGCTTTTCATCGAGAACGGTGGGTAGGGTTCCAGGGCGATGCCGAAGACGATCTTGTCGGCGGCCACGGCGTGGCTGGCCAGGGCACTGAACAGGCAACCGGTGGCGAGCACCTTGAGCAGGTTTTTCATGGCTTTACCCTTTATCGAAGTTGTTGTTTTCAAGGATTGAAGCGGGACGTCAGGCGCGGTTTTCCTGGGCCATGACGAATTGCCGGCAGCGCTCGCTGACCGGGTTGAGGAACACTTGCTGGGGTGGCCCTTCTTCTTCCACCAGCCCCTGGTGAAGGAACATCACCTTGCTCGACACGTCGCGGGCGAAGGCCATTTCGTGGGTCACCAGGATCATGGTACGACCTTCTTCGGCAATCCCCTGGATGACCTTGAGCACTTCGCCCACCAGTTCCGGGTCCAGGGCCGAAGTCGGCTCGTCCATCAACAGCACCCGAGGGCGCATGGCCAAGGCCCGGGCGATGGCCACTCGCTGCTGCTGGCCGCCGGAGAGAAAGGACGGAAAGGTGTCGCGCTTGTTGGCCAGGCCAACCTTTTCCAGCAAGTGCTCGGCATGCGCGATGGCGTCCTTGCGGTCTTCACCAAGGACATACACCGGCGCTTCGATGACGTTTTCCAGCACGGTGCGATGGGGCCACAGGTTGAAGCTCTGGAACACCATGCTCAGTTGGGTGCGCAGGCGTGCTACCTGGGCCGGGTCGGCGACCTGCGGGTTGCCGGCGCGATCGGTCTTGATGCGGACTTCTTCGCCATTGATGCGCAAGCTGCCGCTGCAGGGAATTTCCAGCAGGTTGATGCAGCGCAGCAAGGTGCTTTTGCCCGAGCCACTGGAGCCGATCAGCGACACCACTTCACCTTCATTGGCGCGCAGGGCAATGCCCTTGAGCACGTGGTGATCGGCGTAGCTCTTGTGCAGATCATCGATCGCCACCACGGGATTGACGGAGTTGGGCTGCGATTGCAAGGGTCGACCCTCTTGTTATTGTGCGATGGCCGGGCAAGACCCGGCACAGGGTAGGGCTTGAGAATTAGCCATTGCCGGCATGGGGTCAATCGAGCATTTTTAGCTGGACCCGGTAATTTTTTTCAGTAGTCGGTTATTTTTCCTGCGACGAACAAGGCTATTGCCGGACGGCGATTGCGGCTATCGTGCTGGCACTCGTTTTTCTGTAGTCGAGGCATGATCGGTATGCGTTATCCCTCCATGACCGCGCTGCGCGCGCTGGACGCGGTGGCTCGCCTGGGCAGTGTCGCCGAAGCCGCCAATGAGCTGAACCTGACTCCCAGCGCCATCAGCCACCAGATCAAGAGCCTGGAGCAAACCCTGGGCTTTGCCCTCACCGAGCGCATGGGCCGCAGCATTCGCATCACCTACCAGGGCGAACGCTACGCGCGGGACATTCACCTGCTGCTGGCCAATATCCTCGAGGCCGGCCAGCGCTCCGATGGCCAGCAGGTCAGCGGCCGGTTGTGCATCAGCAGCCCGCCGGGGTTCGCCACCTATTGGCTGTGCACCCATATCGCCGAATTCCAGGCGTTGTATCCCCAGGTCGAATTGCAGCTGGTGTCACCGCGCACCCCGGGGGACACCAGCGACAGCAGCGTCGATCTGTTCGTCGCCTACGGCATGGGCGACTGGCCCAACCAGCATGTGCAGAAGATCGTTTCCCTGCGTTATTTCCCGGTGTGCAGCCCGAGCCTGGTGAACGCCATGGGCGGCCTGAAGACCCTCGACGGGCTGGACCATGCCTTGCTCCTGCACATGATCGACTACTCCGACTGGCGGGTCTGGCTGGCGGCTGCCGGGGCACCGAATGTCGATGTGCGCCGGGGCATCATTTTCGCCGATGCACACTTCGTGCAGTCAGCCTGCATTGCCGGCCAGGGCATTGCCATGGGCGACAACCTGATCAGCGGCGAGGCCCTGGCCCGTGGGCTGCTGGTGCAGCCCTTCGGCACCGAGATCGAGTCCAATCGCGGCTATTACCTGGTGGCGGATCTGCTTAAGGCCGAGCGTCCGGTGGTGCTGGCCTTCAGCGAATGGGTGAAGTCCCAGCTGCAAGGCATCACCCGGCTGCACCCGGAGCCGCGGCGTAACGGCAAAGCGTGAATTTTATTGAGCAATCGCAGCTATTTTTTTCGATTGTTGCCCCTTGGGTGCAGCGACTAATGTCCCTCGACATCAGCCGGGCGCAGGGTGTCGCCGGCACGTATAAGAACAAGAGGAGTAGTCGATGACCACCTGTGCGCAGTCGCTGGTTCGTTTGCTGGAAGGTTATGGCGTGGACACGGTGTTCGGGATTCCCGGCGTGCATACCGTCGAGCTGTATCGCGGCCTGCATGGCAGCCGTTTGCGCCACGTCAGCCCACGGCATGAGCAGGGCGCCGGGTTCATGGCCGACGGTTATGCCCGGGCCAGCGGCAAGCCCGGGGTGTGCTTCATCATCACCGGTCCCGGCATGACCAACATCCTTACCGCGATGGGCCAGGCCTATGCCGATTCGGTGCCGATGCTGGTGATCTCCACGGTCAACCGCCGCGAGCACCTGCGCCTGGGCCACGGCCACCTGCACGAACTGCCGGACCAGCGGGCGATGGTGGCCGGGGTCTGTGCCTTCAGTCATACCTTGCAGGCCCCCGCCGAACTGCCGGAACTCCTGGCCCGGGCCTTTGCCGTGTTCAAGTGTGCGCGGCCACGGCCGGTGCACATCGAGATTCCCCTGGACGTGCTGGAAATGCCCGCCGACAACCTCAACCTGATGCCTCGCAGCCTGCCTGGCGCGCCGGCGCCGGCGCCGGCTTCGATCGATGCCGCGGTGACTTTGCTCAACAGTGCCCACCGCCCACTGATTCTCGCCGGTGGCGGTGCTCGGGGTTGCGCCGAGGTACTGCGGCAACTGGCCGAGCGCCTGCAGGCGCCGGTGGCCCTGACCACCAACGCCCGGGGTCTGTTGCCTTGCGGCCACCCGCTGCTGCTGGACGGCGTGCAGTCCTCGGCCCACGGCCGGGCGCTGATCGACGAGGCGGACGTGGTGCTCGCCGTGGGCACCGAGCTGGGGGAGACCGACTACGACTTCTTCGGCCTGGGGCCGTTGCGCTTCAAGGGCTCGTTGATCCGCCTGGACATCGACCCGATGCAGGTCATGGGCATCCAGCGAGCGCATGTCGGCCTGGTGGGGGATGCCCAGGAAGGCTTGCAGGCGCTGCTGGGCAAGGTGGTGCCAGCGAGTTCACGCGGGCGTTGGGCGGTGGACAGCGTGCAGCGGGTGAACCAGGCCGAGCGCAGCGGCTGGAGCGCCAAGCAGCAAGGGTTGCAGGGCTTGCTCGACCTGCTGCGGGACACCCTCGACACGCCGATTCTGGTGGGCGACTCGACCCAGCCGGTGTACCAGGGCGCTTGTGGCTACCAGGCTCCGGCCCCAGCCAGCTGGTTCAATGCCGGCAGCGGCTACGGCACCCTCGGTTACGGTTTGCCGGCTGCCATGGGCGCCAAGCTGGCGCAGCCCGAGCGTCCGGTGGTGGCGTTGGTGGGCGACGGTGGCCTGCAGTTCACCAGCGGTGAGTTGATCGCTGCCCGTGAAGCGCAGATCGCGGTGATCCTGCTGGTGTGGAACAACCAATGCTACGGCGAGATCCGCGACTACATGCTGGCCCGTGACATCGAACCGCTGGGGGTGGACATCCTCACGCCGAACTTCCAGGCCCTGGCCCAGAGTTGCCATGTCGCGCATCACCGTGCCGACTCCCCGGCGCAGTTGCGCGAGCTGCTGCTGAGCTTGGCGGACAGCCGCCTGCCAGTGATGATCGAGGCCGATGCGGGCGCCTATCTGGCCCTGGACTGATCCGCAGGCTTGCTCAAGGAGCGCGCTTTCAAGAGATAAGGTGAGTTACATTGACGTCGCCCGTAGGGACGCACCTTGTCACTTGAGGATTCATGGATGAACTGCATTTTCTGCCAGATTGCCGCTGGGACCCTGCCAGCGGCCGTGGTTTACCGCGACGAACACTGCATGGCCTTCATGGACGTGCATCCGCTGGGTGAAGGTCATGTGCTGCTGATTCCGCAGCAGCATGTCGAGAAGCTCGAGCAATTGCCCGGCTTTGTCCGCCAGCACCTGTATCAGGTCTTCGATGGCCTGCTGGCGGCGCAACGACGTGCCGGCTACGGCGTCGAAGGCACCCATCTGCTGGTCAATGACGGCCGCGCCACCAACCAGCACATTCCCCATGCACACCTGCACCTGATCCCCCGGCGGCGTGGCGATGCCCTGGGGTTTGCCGGGCGCCTGCTGCTGCATTTCACCGGCCTGTTCGGCCGCCGGGCGAAACCCGAAGCTTTGCAACTGCAGGCCGCTCGCATTGCCGAGCAGGTGCGGGTGCCCTGGGTCAGTGAAATTCCGGTGGGTAATCGCTGAGATGGACCCTAGCCGCGCGCTGGCGCTTGAATACGCCGAAAGCCAATACCTGCGGGCCCGGGTCCAGGGCCTGGCGAGCCTGCCGGGCAACCCCTATCGGGCCAGCCTGCAGGGCGAGCCGGGTTGTGGTGCCTTCGTCGTCGGTGGCAATCCCAGCCCGATGATGAACCGGGTACACGGCGACGGGTCGCAGGATGCCCGGCGCCTGGTCGATCTGTTGCAGCGCTGCGCGGAGTACGCCCCGGCGATCGCCTTGACCGCTGAGTCAGCCAGGGTCGCTCCTAATCTGGAGCTGGAAGGGCTACCGTTGCAGCGCCTCAAGGGCTGGACCCATGGGCAGTTGTTCGCCCCTGTGGACGAGGTTGTGGCGCCACCTTCAGTGCTGGATATCGAGCCGGTGACCGCCTCGACGCTGGAAGCGTTCTGCACGCTGCACCGCGAAGGCTTCAATACCCCTGCAGCCGCCCGGCCAGTCAACCAGGCGGCCTTTGGCGGCTTGCTCAACGATGGACGTGGGCATCTGTACCTGCTGCGGGAGCAGGGCGTTGCGCTGGCCGGTGCGGCGCTGTTCATCGCCGACAACGGCGTGGCCTACCTGGGCACCGCCTTTACCACCAGGGCCGCGCGGGGCCAGGGCTATCACCGGGCCCTGATCGCCCATCGGTTGCAGCAGGCCATTGCCCTCGGTGCCCGGAGTGTGGCGGCCACCGCCTTGGTGAACTCGCAAAGCCGGCGCAACCTGGAGCATGGCGGCTTGCGCTTGTCCCACCTGCAAACCCTGTATCGGGCCGTGCCCTAGCGCGGGCTCTATTGCGCCGCTGGCGCCGGGTCGAAACGGATCGATTGCAGGATTGCCCCCAGGGTGGCGAAGTCCTGGAAGAACCCCACGCTGTCGGCCACCACCTGGCGCTGGCCGCTGTCGATCAGCGCCATCAGGCAGGTGCCGCCGGCGGCGTGGAAGCCGGTCTCCTCATCGCTGATGCCGCAGGTCTGATAGGCCAGCAGGCCTTTCCAGCCGGGGCCACTCGTTTCAAGCACTGGGCTGGGCTTGTCCCTTCCGGCGCTGCGCATCCAGACACCGTTTTCCTGATAGAAAAACAGCCCTTCGGCGGCCTGCTCCAGGCTGCCCTGCTGCTGGCACAGGTACAGGGTGTACTCTTCGTTCGGGCGTTTTTTCGGGTGGTCCAGGGTGATGCAGTTCTGCGTCTGGCTGAGCTTCCACCCCTTGGGGTATTGCAGGCTGAACCCCCGGCCCTGAAAGCGTGGCGAACCCTTGGGCAAGACGGGCATCCCGGCTTCTTTCCTCAAGGGTTCGTACAGGCTGGGATCGTTGCGACAGGCGGCCAGCGGGCGGGCCTTGGCCTTGTGCAGTTGGTCGAGGCGATGAGTCCGTGGATCAGCGCTGGCGCTGACACAGGCACAGCCGTAGCCGTAATGATTGTTGGTGCGCACCCATTGCTGGTCGTTGAAGGTGGGCCAGTCGCCCTCGGCCTGATAGCCGCCCTGGCTGGCGATTTCCCAGACGCCGTCGCGGTCGGTGAGGGTAGCGTTGGCCGGGGTCGGGTTCTCGAACCAGCCGCAACGGCGTTCCACTGTGGCCGGTGCGGCGATCGCGGGCAGGGCGATAAAGGTCAGGAGGGTGCAGAGCAGGGCGCGCTGAAGCATGGAGCATCCTTGTTCGAGGGCGGACGGAGGGGAGTAATTCTACGCGGGTAGCCGCGTCAGTTGAGGCCTACCCCCGGTTTGGTGTATTGGGCCTCGTCGCTACTCGGTTGTCCGCGATTGCCGGGCCCACTCCTCGGCGGTCCTGGCCTCCACCGGCAGGGCGAAGCGGAAGGTCGCGCCGCGTCCGGGTTCATCCACCAGGCGGATGTCCACCCCATGCAATTGCAGGATGCGATGCACGATACGCAACCCCAGGCCGCCATCGCGGCGCGCACCGCCGATATTGAACGGGCGCAGGAACAGCCCTTCGCGCAGCTCTGCGGCAATGCCCGGGCCGCTGTCGCTGACCCTGACCTGCACCTGCGGGCCGTCGGCCTGCAGGCTGATTTCGATCTCGCCGCTAACGGGGGTATGGCGCAGGGCGTTGTCGAACAGGTTGGTCAGCACCCGTTCGATCAGCCCCAGGTCAGCGCAGACCACCCAGGTGCCGGGGGCGAAGCGCGCCTTGAGCTGCACCTGTCGCGCTTCGGCGGCCAGTTCGAATTTCTCGAAGATGTCCTGCAACAGGTCGGTCAGGGAGAAGCGTTCGAGGATCGGCTGGACGAAGCCATGTTCCAGGCGCACCAGTTCCAGCAGGGCCTGGGCCAGGCCGCCGACCTTGCGGCTCTGGTCCAGGGCGATGCCCAGGTAGCGCCGGCGCTCTTCGACACTCAGGCTGGCGTCCTTGAGCGACAGGGTTTCCAGGTAACCGTGCAAGGACGACAGCGGTGTGCGCAGATCGTGGGAGATATTCGCCACCAGTTCCCGGCGTTCCTGGTCCTGGCGGGTCAGGGAGCGCCACTGTTCGCTGAGCCGGGCCTGCATCTGGCGGAAGGTGGCGTCGAGCACGGCGATTTCATCGCCACTGCGGGAAGCGACGGCAGTGTCTGGCAAATCCTGGGAAGGGGCGCCGTCGATATCGAAATGGCTGACCCGCTCGGTGAGGGTGCGCAGCGGCCGGGTGATCAGGGCAAAGGCGGCCAGGCCTGCAATCAGGCACAGCAGCGCCACCAGGGCGATGGACCACAGGGCGATGTTCAAGGCCGCGCTGGTGGCGCCGCGTTCGGCGAAGCGGTCATGTTCTTCGCTGAGCAGCACCACGTACAGGTAGCCGGCCTGCTTGCCGCCCACCATCAGCGGCGCGGCGCTGAACACCTTGCGCCCGTCGAGGCTGCGCGGGTCGTCACCGAGGATCGGCAGCGGCTCGTCATCGAGCAGGCGGCGGATCGGTGCCAGGTCCACCTGTTCGCGGCGCAGGCGACCGGCCGGCGCGGCGTTGCCGACGATGCGTCCCTGGGCATCGAGCAGGTACACCTCGACGCTGGGGTTGACCAGCATCAGTTGGCTGAACAACTCCCGCAGGGCATTGGGCAGCAGGCCGTTGGCGTCCATCAACTGGGTGTCCTGGGCGATGTGCCCGGCGAGGTCCCGGGACAGGCCCTGCACCACTTCCAGCTCATGCATGCGGCTGGCGCGCACCTGCAGCCAGGCTGAGGTCGAGCAGCACACCAGCAACAGCAGGGCGAACACCAGGGACAGGCGCTGGGTCAGGGTCAGCCTCATGTCGGCTCCTGGGGGGCGAATTTATAGCCGCGGCCCCACACGGTAAGAATCCGTACTGGTTGCGCCGGGTCGCTTTCGATCTTGGCCCGCAGGCGGTTGATGTGGGTGTTGACCGTGTGCTCGTAACCCTCGTGGTTGTAGCCCCACACCGCATTGAGCAGGTCCATGCGCGAGAACACCTTGCCCGGCTGGCGGACGAAGAAATACAGCAGGTCGAACTCCCGGGGCGTGAGGTCCAGGCGTCGGCCATCGAGGACCACCTCGCGGTTCAGTGGATCAATCGACAGGCCGTCGGCGCTGAGGCTGCCGCTGTCCATCTTCAGGTTGCGTGCCAGGGCGTCGACCCGACGCAGCAGGGCTTTGACCCGGGCCACCAGCTCGAGCATGGAAAACGGCTTGGCCAGGTAGTCGTCGGCCCCCAGTTCCAGGCCGAGGATGCGGTGCATTTCGCTGGAGCGGGCACTGGTGATGATGATCGGTGTGTAGCGGGTCATGGCCCGGGCCCGACGGCAGATCTCCAGGCCATCGACGCCAGGCAGCATCAGGTCGAGGATCAACGCGTCCCAGCCGCCCTGCTCCAGCAGGCGCAGGCCCTCGTTGCCGTCGGCGCTGTGCACCACGTCCAGTTGTTCGTCCCGCAGGTGCAGGGCGATCAGGTCGGCGATGTGCTGGTCGTCTTCGACCACCAGCACGCGTTTGGTTTGTTCCATCGACACTCGGGCCTCGTGGGGCAATGGACGCATTGTGGCGTTTTTCCCGCAGGCGAGTTATCACGAATTGTTTAACTGTGCGTGAGGATTTGGCGATAACCCCAAGCTTAGGCTGTGCTCATTACCCGCCCGGATGATTTTCGGAGACAGCCATGATTTCACGCCGACAGTTGTTACTGGCAGGCGGCAGCCTGGGGGCGGCGGCCCTGGCCCTCGGGGTGTTGCCACGGTTGGGCGGAAATGGCGCCTTGATCGAACCTGCCGTTGCCGACGAGGTCTTTGAGGTCAGCCACAGCGACAGTGAATGGCGCACCTTGCTCAGCGCCGAGCAGTACCAGGTCTTGCGCAAGGAAGGCACTGAACGCGCCTATACCAGCCCTCTCAACGATGAACACCATGCCGGCACCTTTGCTTGTGCCGGCTGCGCCCTGGCGTTGTTTTCCTCGGCCACCAAGTTCGACAGCCACACCGGCTGGCCAAGTTTCTGGGCGCCTTTGGAACACGCGGTGGCCCAGCGCTCCGACCGGACCTTCGGCATGCAGCGCAACGAGGTGCATTGCCGGCGCTGCGGCGGTCACCTGGGGCATGTGTTTGACGACGGGCCGGCGCCCACCGGTCTGCGCTACTGCATGAATGGCCTGGCCCTGAGCTTCATTCCACAAGCGGCCTGAAACCTGGCTCCGGGAATCTCTTCTTCGCTATAAGGACGACGTCATGTGGCTACTGCTACTCGCTTATCTCGGTGGTGTGCTGACCATTCTCAGCCCGTGCATTCTGCCGGTATTGCCCTTTGTCTTCGCTCGCACCGGGCAGCCGTTTTTGCGCAGTGGCTTGCCGCTGCTGCTGGGGATGGCCCTGACCTTTGCCGTGGTCGCTACCCTGGCGGCAGTGGGCGGCGGCTGGGTGGTGCAAGTCAATCAGTACGGTCGCTGGCTCGCGTTGCTGTTCGTTGCGCTATTCGCGCTGACGCTGCTGCTGCCGCGGCTGGCCGAAAGGCTGACTCGGCCGCTGGTGGCCATGGGCGGCCGGTTGTCAGAGGCTGCCGGCCACGATCCACGGCCGCGGCCCGGCGCTTCGTTGCTGATCGGTGTCGCCACGGGCCTGCTGTGGGCGCCCTGTGCCGGGCCGATTCTCGGCTTGCTGCTGACCGGCGCGGCGCTGCAAGGGGCCAATATCGGCACCAGCCTGTTGTTGCTGGCCTATGCCGCCGGGGCTGCTACCTCCCTGGCCGTGGCGCTGTTGCTGGGAGGCCGGGTGTTTGCCGCCATGAAGCGCTCCCTGGGCGCCGGTGAATGGCTGCGCAAAGGCCTGGGGGCGGCAATGCTGGCGGGGGTGGTGGCGATTGCCATGGGCTGGGACACCGGGATTCTGGCACGGGTCTCCACGGCTTCCACCGGTGGCCTGGAGCAGGTCTTGGTCGGCCGTCTGCTGGGCGGTCCGCAGGACAAGGGCGGGGCGATGATGGCGCAGAATGTGCTTCCCGCCGATCAACCGGAAGCCGGGATGATGGCCGCCGGTGGAGCCATGAAAATGGCCGCTGGTGCATCGGCGCTGCCGGTGGAAGGTCAACTGCCGCCCCTGGACGGCGCGGTGCAATGGCTGAATTCGCCGCCCCTGAGTGCCGAGGCGTTGCAGGGCAAGGTGGTGCTGGTGGATTTCTGGACCTACTCCTGCATCAACTGCCTGCGCAGCCTGCCGTATGTCAAAGCCTGGGCCGAGAAGTACCGCGACCAGGGGCTGGTGGTGATCGGCGTGCATGCGCCGGAGTTCGCCTTTGAGCGAGATGTGGGCAACGTCACCAAGGCCATGAAGGACCTGGGCATCACTTACCCGGTGGCGATCGACAATGACTACACGATCTGGCGCGCCTTCAACAACCAGTACTGGCCGGCCCATTACTTCGCCGATGCCCAGGGGCGGATTCGCTATCACCACTTCGGCGAGGGTGAATACGCCGAATCGGAGCGAGTAATCCAGCAACTGCTGCGCGAAGCCGGGAACACCAAGGTCGCTGGTGGGCTGATCCAGGCCGATGCCCGAGGCGTGCAACAGGCGGCTGAGATGAGCGCCGTGCAGTCGCCGGAAACCTACGTCGGCTATCAGCGCTCGGAGAACTTCGTACCCCAGGCCAGCCTGGCGCCGGACAGCGTGGCGGCGTACAGCGTGCCCACCGAGCTGGCGTTGAACGACTGGGGGCTGCGTGGGCAGTGGCAGGTCGGGGCCGAGAGCGCGGTGGCCACGGCGCCGGGAGCGGCGGTGGTGTATCGCTTCCACGCCCGCGACCTGCACCTGGTGCTGGGCCCGGGGCCCGACGGCCAGCCGGTGCGCTTCAAGGTGCTGATCGATGGGCAGGCGCCGGGTGCCGCCCATGGGGTGGATGTAGCGCCTGATGGCAGTGGTCAGGTCACCGAGCAGCGCCTGTATCAGCTGGTGCGGCAGGAGGGGGAAATCGGCGATCACACCTTCAGCATCGAGTTTCAGCAATCCGGGGTGCAAGCCTATGCCTTTACCTTTGGTTGAGGCGTAGGGCGTGCCCGCGCGGCTTGCTGGGTTCTGGTTTATTTCTGCAGGCCCTGAGCAGGGCCTTGTCGTCCGGCCGCGGCCCGAGCCTGCTGCGGCTACAGGAGGGTGCAAGCATGAAGAGTATTTTGCCGGTGCTAGTGGCGTTGGCGGCATTGGGAATCGCGGGGCAAAGCTCGGCGTTCTCCTTTGGCGGTTCCGAAGATGCAGTGCTGATCGCGCCGCCGACGCTGGATGAAAATAATCCGGCCCGCAGTGAAACAGCAGTGTTTGCCGGCGGTTGCTTCTGGGGCGTCCAAGGCGTGTTCGCGCATGTGAAGGGCGTGCAGCGGGCGGTATCCGGGTATGCTGGAGGTGCGGCGAACACGGCGCAGTACGAGCGAGTCAGCGATGGCGACACCGGCCATGCCGAGTCAGTGCAGGTAACCTTCGACCCGGCTCAGGTCAGCTATGGCAGCCTGTTGCAGATCTATTTTTCGGTGGCTCACAACCCCACCGAACTCAACCGCCAGGGCCCGGACAGCGGCACTCAGTATCGTTCGGCGCTGTTCTTGCAGAGTGCCGAGCAGCAGCGGGTGGCCCAGGCCTATATCGCTCAGCTCGATGCCGCCCGGGTGTTCGATAAACCCATTGTCACGCGCCTGGAAAGTGGCAAGGCGTTTTACCCGGCGGAGGATTATCACCAGGATTTTCTCACCGAGCATCCTTCTTATCCCTACATTGTGATCAACGATCTGCCCAAGGTCGCGCACCTCAAGCAGCTGTTTCCAGAGCGTTATCAGCAACAACCGATCCTGGTCAAAACGGGGCATTAAGGGTTTGGAAAAAACGCTCGAAACAACGGTTTGAATATGGCGTAATCTCGCGCCTGGCTGTTGAGTCGTCCACCGTCCCTGGGGCATGACATGCAAAGGATGCTGTGCAGTGTTTTGAGTCTGGTAATGGTTTCCTCGTTGCTGGGCGGTTGTACCGCGACGCCGGCCAAGGTCAGGCCGGTGGTCACGGGCCCCCAGGTATATGGCTACCCCCTCAATCAGCAACTGAGCGACGAACAGATCCGTCGCCTGACCGACTCCGGGAAGGGATTTGTCGGCTCCCTCAAGCTGTATCAGCAGGTCTTGCCGGACGGCAGTCAGTTCGGGTTCTACGTGGACTCCGACTATTGGCTGGAGGCGTTGACCAGGACCAGCCGAGGGTTCGAAACCGAGAGCGAATGCGTGGCCGCCCAGCAGGCGGACGAAACGCAACTCAAGACCCTGATCGATGACTTCAATGTCCAGCAGGCGCGTCCTGCGGGGGCGCCGCGCGAAGTGGGGGATGTCTACGTCAGCCGGGCACTGGACGCTTGCCAGCGTATCGGTGGGCAAGGACCGGATGCCGAGGCCTTGCGCTATACCCTCTGGGCGACGATGCAGACCGCAACCCTGGATCCCGGGCCAGGTTCGCCACGCAAGGTCGAGACTCCCCATTCTTTGGCCGGGGACGTGGTGGTGATCGTGGTGGCTGGTGCCGTGCTGGCGGTTGTGGTGGTAGCGGCTGTGGCCATGGGGGGATGGGCAGGTCCCTGCGTTAATTTGACGTCGCACAAGGAAGGCGAAGGTCAATGCGAGAAGGACCGCGAGAAGGAGCGCCTGCAAAGAGGCTACTGATGGCGGCCGTTCAATAGCGCCATTTGCGCACCAGGTCCTCGCCATAGCGCTGGCTGATCAGCGCTTCGACGCTGTCATCGTCGTCGTAGACCTCGCCCAGCGTCAGCAGCATCAGCGCATCCAGGTACTCCTCGGCGGACTCGAAGAAGCGCGTCAGCGCTGCACCGGTGTCGTGGTCGAAGTAGTAGACCACGCCGGTTTCCCGTTCAAAGCAGAACATATTGCCGTTGCCCAGGTAATCGCCGAAAGCGATCAACCGTTGAGCCAACCCCAAGTCCAGATCGATCTCGGGGATATCGACGATGCCGGGGTAGGCCTCCAGCAGTGGCTGGATCGCGATGTGCCCAGGCTCGACGCTGCAGAGGATTTCCGCCAGGGACAGCACCCCGAGTTGCCGGTGGTAGTCGCGCAGTGACGGCGGCAATCGGCAGCCCAGGCGTTGCTCCAGTGCTTGCAGGGTTTCCTCGTCGGCGGGCGTCAATTGCGGCTCGTTGATGTGACCTTCCCACAGGGCGCCATAGGCGCCGATCACCGCTAGGTACCAGCTCAGCCGTACGGCCTGATCGGGCAGGATCGGCCAGGCCAGGGGCGGGCAGCCAGCGGGTGGCCATTGCTCGGAAGTGGTTTGATCGGTCATGGAGCGTCCTTGCGGCGATGGTTGAACGGCGAGGGGCTTTATCCGTCGCCAGAGCGCGGGGGTCAACAGCGCCAGCAGAGATTTTTCTGCGCTGTTTCAGGCTGTTTGCCAGTGACTTGCCCCAGCGTTTGTTGAAAAAAAGCCTGGCGCCGGTCCTGGTACTGGAACTTCCGCCGGTTATTGCGGACAAAATTCACCAAGGTACTGCCCGTCGAGTGATTGCTTTGCAAGCGTTTTAACAGGCACCTGCAGCCGGCTTTCGGGAGCCTGGACGCCGCTGCCGGCGGGTATCCACACCTCGGTAATGGTTTTTTCAGCGGGAGGTTTCTTGCTATCGTGACCTCTCCCTCTTTCACGGACGAATATCGAGACAGCCCATGGCGAACTCCACCCCGTCACGCCTCGGCAAGATCCTCCAGGGTCTGCTGTTCACCCTGATCGGCATCGGCCTGCTGGTCATTGCGGTCAATCTCACCCTCGACCGTCGCGAGTTCCTCGCCAGCGCCCAGACTGCCGACGGTATCGTCAGTGATTTGAACGCTGGCGGTTCGCACCCCGAGATCGCCTTCACCAGCAACAGCGGTGAAAAGATTTCCTACCCTCAGGGCGGTTTTATCTTCGGTTACCAGAAGGACCAGCCGGTGCGGGTGTATTACCTGCCCCAGCAGCCGGCCAATAGCGCCATCATCGACGACCCTGCCGCGCTCTGGGCTACCCCGGGAGTCTTGGGTTTCCTCGGCCTGATTTTCGCTATTGCCGGTCTGCTGGGAATCTTCAGCCAGCGCGGCGGGCGCACCATGCAACGATCAAAAGGACTTTGACCCCATGAGCCTGAGCATCCCGATTCCGGTCAATGAAAGTAAATGGCTGTACCAGACCGCCAGCGGCGGCGGCCTGACCGTGGCCCTGGTGGCCGGCAGCGGTGGTTCGATCATCCTGCGCTCGCCCCAGGGCAAGGACGTCAGCTATCGCTATGGCGGTCTCGGCCTGGCCGTGGGGTTTGGTGCCCGCCTGCCGCGTTTTGGCAAGGTCAATATCCAGGTCAAGGGCAAGGGTGTGGCCGGCACCGGTGCTGCGGAAGCCTTCCCGAGCACCGGCAAAGTGTTTGTCAGCGACGCCCTGGCCAGCGGTGACCTGACCGATGACGATATCACCGGACCGTGCATGTACACCGAAGTCGGTGCCGGACTGGTGGTCGGCGGCTCGGCCACGGCGCTGCTGTTCGGCCTCGATCCCAAGTTGCTGGCGTTGTCGATGGCCATGAACTCCAATCCGGCGACCTCGCTCATTGCCGCGTCCACGGTCAACCAGAAGTTGCTGCGCTCAGCCAAGGGCGCGGTGGTCATGGCCGGCATGAATGCCGGTGTACAGGCCGGTGGTGGCGCGGGGATCTACATGGGCTATCTGTTCTAGTGACGCCCGCTGGTGGGCCTGCACTCACAGGCCCGCCAGGCACTCTTGAAGCAGATCCAATCCCTCCTCGAATACTGCAGGCTCCGTGGTCAAGGGTGCCAGCAGGCGGATGATGTGCCGTGACTTGCCGCTGGGCATCAGCAGCAACCCGGCCTCCCGTGCACTGCTCAGCAGTGTGCTCAAATGCTCCGGTGCCGGTTCGCCCCGGTCATTCACCAACTCGATGCCGCGCATGGCGCCGACTCCGGTTAAACGTCCCAGGTACGGGCTGAGCCCACTGGCTTTCCAGTGCTCATAGCGCCCGACAATCGCCTGTTCCTGACGCTCGCCCCAGAGTTGCAGGTGTTCGTCGGTCATTTCCTCCAGGGTGGCGAGGGCTGCAGAGCAGGCGATCGGGTTGCCTGAATAGGTGCCGCCCAAACCACCCTTGGGCAGCACGTCGAGGAGTGCCTTGCGCCCCACCACCGCGCCTAGCGGCAGCCCGCCGCCAATGCTCTTGCCCAGCAGAATCAGGTCCGGCTCGATGCCCAGCCGGGAGAAGGCAAAACGTTGCCCTGTGCGGCCAAAGCCGGACTGGATCTCGTCGGCGATCAGCAAGATCCCATGGCTGTCGCAGAACGACCGCAAGGCTCTGGCGAACTGGGCATCCAGGGCCAGGAAACCGCCTTCGCCCTGCACCGGTTCGAGGATGAAACAGGCCACTTCCTCGACATCGATCTCCACGCTGAACAAGCGTTGCATGGCCTTCAGCGCTTCCTCAGCGCTGACCCCATTGTCCGCACTGGGGTAGGGCAGGTGGTACACCGGACCCGGCAGCACACCCACCTTCTGCTTGTAGGGGGCGACCTTGCCGTTGAGGTTGAGGGTGGCCAGGGTGCGGCCGTGAAAACCGCCGTCGAAGGCGATGACTGCCGTGCGCCCGGTGGCCCCGCGGACGATTTTCAGCGCGTTCTCGGCCGCTTCGGCGCCGCTGTTGGTGAGCATGCCGCTGACCGGATAAGTCACCGGGATAAAGTCCGCCAGGCGCTGCATGAACTCGATGTAGGGGCCGTGGGGTGCAGCGTTGAAGGCGTAGTGGGTGAGTTGGGTGGCCTGCTGCTGGATGGCCGCGACAATGCGTGGATGGCAGTGTCCGAGGTTGAGCACGCCGATGCCGCCGACAAAGTCGATGTAGCGCTTGCCCTCGCTGTCCCAGACCTCGGCGTTGCGGCCGTGGCTGAGGCAGATCGGGTGGACGGTGGAAATCGAACGGCTAATGCTGTCGTGGCTCATGGGGGCGGGCTCTGTCTGCCGGAAACGAGCCCTATCTAAGCCAGCCTCGGGCGCCCGGGACAAACGAAATAAAGTCGCCGGGTCAGTATGAAAATTCCCGATGTGCCATCAGCGCCGACTTAGTGGTCTTGCACCTGTTGCGCTTTGCGTCGGTTGCGCCAATGACGGACCAGGGCCGCGATGGCTACCAGGGCCACCACCGCCAGGAAGATCGGCAGGCGATAGGGTTTCAGGTCGCCCAGGAAGTGCTGCAGCGCTTCACCGGCCCAGTAGCCGGCGCTGACGAACAGGGTGGCCCAGACCGCCGCGCCCAGCACGTTGAGCAAGGCGAAGCGCCACGGTGCCAGGCCACTGGCGCCGATCACCATCGGGCCGACCAGGCGCATGCCGTAGAGAAAGCGTACGGCGAACACCGAGGTCGAGGGATAGCGTTCGATCAGCCCCTTGACCCGGTCGATGGCCGCCTGGTGTCGCTTGAGTTTGGGCAGCAGGCGGGCACCGGAGTAGCGTCCGGTCCAGAACAGCAGTTGATCGCCGAGGATCCCGCCGAGGGTGGCCCAGCCCACCACCTGCAGCCATTGCAGGGTGCCCTGGTGCGCGGCCATGCCGCCGAGGATCAACACCGTTTCGCCCTCCAGCAGGCAACCGATGAAGATCACCCAATAGCCGTAGGCGGCGATCAGGGCGTTGAGGTCGAGGTGTTCAAGCATGGGCAGGGCCTTCTGGACTGGGCGCGAAAGCAAGCAGCGCGACAATGATGCGACAAAGAACTCTGATTCCATCCGCAGGCACAAGTGCCCAGGATATTCGTCGGGGGCTAGAACCATGGAGCGAGGTCATGTCATCAGGACCCAGCGTAGACAATGGGTCAGTTTGCCCGCTTCGGCAGCATTGCAGGAGGGGGTGACGGAAGTCGAGGTGCTCGTTATCGGTCGGCCCCGGGTCATGGTCGCGGCAGGGGAGCGCTGGGACAGTTGGTTTGATGAGGAGCCCGCAAGCGAGGAGTTCATCGGTGAGCGGGATCAGCTTTCGACGGCATCGGCCTTTACGCGATTGGCAGACTTCGACGAGGGATAACGTATCTCGACCTTGGCACCGATATGCATCAGTGCGTCTTGCCAGACCTTGAACTGTTGCGGCCAGGCTTCGATCACTTTGAATGGGCCGCCGGTCACTAATTCCTTGGCGACTGACGGGCTGATGGCCATGGCTTGGCGGATCAAGGCAAAAACCTTGGCAGGGGCAGGGCCGACCTCGGTGATCCAAAGTGCCGGATCACTGTTGGCGAGGGGCTCGTAACCCGCGAAGCGGCCATATTGCCTGGTCAGCAACGTCATGGCGTCGGCGTAGCTCAGTGCGGCCAGCGCTTGGGCGCTGGCCAAGTGTTCATTGCAGAACCATGGATAACCATGAGGATGCCCTGCGCTGCCTTGAGCCAGGGGGCGATAGTCAGCGAATTGCACCAGGTCTCCACCACCTCCGGTATGGAAGTGCTCGGAGCAAAAATCGTTGTGGCAGAGGTCGCAAATCGGTGGCTTCATCGGTTGATCACTTCCTGCGTATTTGAGCGCTTGGTCTCATTGCGCCGAAGTCACACAGTCTGCCCCAGCACCCACGCCCAGAACATCCCCGCGCCATACAACCCCAGCCCGAACACCGAATGTGCGATCAGGCTGCGCAGCCGGGCCAGGTTCGGCTTGGGCATCTTGCTTGCCGCGACCCCAGCGCCCATGCCGGGTTGCATGATGAGAAACGGTGCGCACACCGTGAGTACTCCGACCACCAGCGCCGGTGCCAGCGTTGGCTGCGACGCCCACTCCAGGCCGTAGACCCGTAGCAGCGCGGCGGCGAAGGCAATGCCGATCAGGTAATGGGCCAGCCAGCCCAGGGCGCGTTCACCCGGTACCGCAGCGGCCAGGGCGATGTTCTGATGCACGAACTGCCCTCGAGGAAAGTGGCCGATCCAGCGTCCGACCATGGCCCAGTTGGCTGCGGGAATTTTCAGTACTCGCTGTTGAAACACGGCCCAGAGATCGAGGATGACTGTCGCGCCGACACCGATCGGCAGCGCCTGTAAAATCAACGCCATGAGTTCATGCATAAAGACTCCTTGAAGCACGATGCACAGTGGTTCAGCCCAGGGCTCTCGTGTGTTAAGATTTCATTCAATTTAATGATTGAATGATCAGTAAAGCAGCAGGAGCTGTCAATGAGCGATTCGAATTTTCTTCAACAGCCCCTGGCCGACATGGCCGAGTTGGCGCGGATTCTCGGGCACCACCACCGCTTGATCCTGCTGCAGCACATCGCTGGCGGCGAGCAGCCGGTGGAACGCCTGGTGGAAGCCTCGGGCCTTTCGGTGGCCAACACTTCCCAGCACCTGCAACAGCTGCGTCGGGGTGGTTTGGTGCAGACCCGGCGTGATGGCAAGCGCGTGCTCTACAGCCTGAGTCAGGGGCCGGTTACCGCGGTGCTTGGCGCCCTGCGCCAATACGTCGACTACAACCACGGGCAGATCCGTGAACTGCTGGCCGACAGCGTTCAGCAGCCGGCGCGGTTGGAAGGCATTTCCCGGCAAGAGCTGCGCCAACGCCTGCAGGAAGGCGGCATGACCCTGCTGGACGTGCGCCCACCGGAAGAGTTCGCTCAAGGGCATTTGCCGGGGGCGATCAACATCCCGCTGGAAGAGCTGGAACAGCGTCTTGCCGAACTGCCGGTGGACCAGGAGTTGGTAGCCTACTGCCGTGGCCCGTATTGCGTGTTGTCACAGAATGCCGCGGCGTTGCTGCGTGCCAAGGGCTTCAAGGTGCGCCGCCTGGACGATGGTTTTATCGACTGGCAGGCTGCGGGGCTGGGCGTGGAAAGCACCGAGTAAAAGCGTCGCAGAGCGGGCCATACAGGACATTGCCTACAGGGCCATGATCCATATCAACGGGCTTTTCAGAAAAATCCGCTACAAGGGAAACAGGCTCGAACTCACAAGGTATCGAGCCCCGGGCCGGCACCGTGACGGCCTGAGACAACCAATAAAAACCTTTGTGGATATCGGCCGAGGGGACCACCCCAGGCGGATTTTAAAGGAATAACCTGATGGCTTTATCTCTGTCACGCCTGTGCCTGCTGGGCGCCGCGCTGCTCTGCGTATACCCTGCCCAAGGCAGCGAGCCGACCCCGGCAGCCGCTGTTTCCACCCCCGATTCCGACCTGATCCAGCGTGGCCAGTACGTGGCCCAACTCGGCGACTGCATCGCCTGCCACACCGCCAAGGGCGGGGCGACCATGGCCGGCGGCCTGGAGTTGAAGACGCCCATGGGCACTATCTATTCCAGCAACATTACCCCGGACCGTGACACCGGTATTGGCAGCTACAGCTTCGAACAATTCGACCGCGCCATGCGCGAAGGCGTGACCCCGGATGGCAGTCATCTGTACCCGGCTATGCCGTATCCGTCCTACGCCAAGATGAGCGAAGAGGACATGCGGGCGCTCTATGCCTACCTGTTGCACGGCGTGGAAGCGGTGGCCCAGGGCAACCTGGAGGCCGACATGGGCTTCCCTTTCAACCAGCGCTGGGGCCTGTGGTTCTGGAACCTGGTATTCGTCGATAACCAGCCGTTCAAGGCCGATCCAGGCAAGGACGAGCAGCTCAACCGCGGCGCCTATCTGGTCCAGGGCCTGGGCCACTGTGGTTCCTGCCATACCCCGCGGGGCATTGCCTTCCAGGAGAAGGCCATGAGCGACACCGGGTCCGGCGGCCAGCACTACCTGGCCGGCGAGACGGTGGAAGAGTGGCGGGCCCTGAGCCTGCGCAACCTGTGGACCGTGGAAGACACGGTGCAGTTGCTCAAGACCGGGCAGAACCGCTTTGCCACGGTGTCCGGCAACATGGCTGATGTGATCCATCACAGTACCCAGCATTTCACCGATGCAGACCTGACGGCCATTGCCGCTTACTTGAAGTCGCTGCCGGCGGGCAAGGACGACCTGCCAATGCCCGCGGTGGTACTGACCCCGGCGGCTGCGCCAAGCAACCTGTTCACTTCCCGCGGCGGCCTGGGCTACGCGCAGTTCTGCTCCGACTGCCATCGCCAGGACGGCGCAGGCGTACCGCAGATGTTCCCATCCCTGGCGGGTAACCCCAGCATCGCCTCGGCCAATCCGACGTCCTTGCTGCACATCACCCTGACCGGTTGGCAGACCGCCCAGACCGCTGCTCACCCACGGGTTTACACCATGCCCGGGTTCGCCCAACTGGCGGATAGCGAGATCGCCGAGATCCTCAGTTTCGTGCGCAGCAGCTGGGGCAACAACGGCTCGGCCATCAGCGCCGACCAGGTGAAAAAGATGCGCGCACAGCTGAGCCCGCAAGTGGAAAACACCTTGTTCGAAACTCCGCGCCTGGCCAACCTGCTGGCGGCGCCGAACGCCGAGCAAGTGGTGCGCGGCATGCGCTTGCACCTGGAAACCAAGGCCCTGCTGCCGGACAACGTTGGCAACTCGCTGAACTGCACCAGTTGCCACCTCAACGCCGGCACCGTGGCCGACGGTTCACCCTTTGTCGGCGTCTCGGCATTCTTCCCCGGCTACGCGCCGCGGGCGGGCAAGACCATCACCCTGGAGGAGCGCATCAACGGCTGCTTCCGTCGCTCCATGCACGGCAAGCCGCTGCCGGTGAACGGTGCCGACATGCAAGCGATGGTCGCCTACTTCGAGTGGATGAAAATGAACACCCGCCCCGAAGACAAGGTGGCCGGCCGCGGTGTGGGCAAGATCGACCCGTCGCTCAAGCCCGATGCCGAGAACGGCAAACAGGTGTACGCCAAGCAATGCGCGGTGTGTCACGGGGCTGATGGCGAGGGCCTGAAACGTGCCGACGGCAGCCTGATCTTTCCACCGCTGTGGGGCGATCAATCGTTCAACATCGGCGCCGGCATGGCCCGCACCAACACCGCTGCGGCCTTCGTCAAACGCAACATGCCGATTGGTTTCCACGAGAAATTCCCCCTGGGCCAGGGCGGTCTTTCGGATCAGGAAGCATTGGACGTGGCTGAATACTTCTCTCATCAGCCGCGCCCGGACTTCCCGGACAAGGTCAAGGACTGGCCTAACGGCGGCTGCCCGGCGGACGCGCGCTACTGATCACTGCAACAGCGGCTACCCAGTAGTCGCTGTTGCAAGGTTGCTCAAGCCTCGGCTTTCTTCGCCTGCTCTAGTGCTGTCTTGAGATGCGGTACGGCGTACTGGGAATACCAGTGCTGCATGCCGCTGATGGCCTGCTTGGCCGGCGCACTGTCCCTGGCGCCGATCAGCTCGGCGCAGGCCTGGGCCATGGCCACCAGCGCCCGCGCGGATTCGGGTACATAAGGCAGGGACGTACCCTGGTCGTGACGCTCCTGGATGATCCGGTAGCGCAGGTTTTCCGGCAGGGTCCAGGCACTGATCAGAAACTCATGCACCGAATAGTCCCGCCCGTCGATCGGCACCTTGGCCGAACGATATTCCTCGCGGTAACCGGCGGCTTCGATCTGTTCGCAGCTGTCGATTACCGTGTTCATCATGTCGCGGATTTGCTGCCAGTCAGTGCTCATCATTCTTCCTTGTGGGCTGGGTGAAAACACGGATAAAAAACCTGCAGGCGTTCTGTTGCACCGATGTAAGATTGCCATCATTTCCCGCCGGGCATTCGCTGTCAGTCCATCAAGGATGAATCATGAGGCTTCCTTCGATTCTTTTGCTGAGCCTGTCCCTGGGCCTCAGTGGTTGCAGTTACCGGGTGCCGGACGATGCTGGCGAAACCGCGCTGATCCGCATCGTCGCCAAAGGCTCGGTGCATGGCGTGCCCTACAGTGACTGCGTCGACTCGAGCAAGCCGGGCTCGGGGCTGATGGTCCGGCCCCATCGCGGCATTGCCCACCCCAACTTCCGCAACCTGGGCATTCCGATGACGGCCGAGACCGACCGCGTGCGCCGCCAGGAAGGCTTTGGCGCCAACGAACTGAAGATCCCGGCCAACCGCCCGTTCGCCTTCTTGTACTCCAACAGGGAAGAGGGAATGAGTCGGGACTACCTCGCCGTGTGCAAGCAGAAAGTGACCTTCGTCCCCGAGGCCGGTGCGACCTATCAGATGGAGTTTTTCCAGGATCAGATGTGCACCGCATTGCTGCGCAAGATCGATGAACATGGAGCAAAGCTGCCGGAGCCGGTAGCGCTGCACTCTACCGATTTCTGCAACGCCAATGCGCGACATTACGGGCAGTAGTGCTGGCAGGTTTGCTCCCAGAGATAAGCGCCGCGAAAGCGAATCCAGTAGCCGGCGGCTTCGATCAGCGTGTTCATCATGTTGCGGATCTGTTGCCACCCGATAGGCATCATTGCTCCTTGCGCGCGGGCTAAAAGGGCTGGAGAAAAATCTCCGGACGTCCAGTTTGCCTGCTGTAAGATTGCCATCCTTTGCCCCGTCCCCCCCTTTGCAGTCGATCCATCAAGGATGAATCATGAGGTTTCACTCGCTTTTGTTGCTAGGCCTGTCCCTGGGGCTTGGTGGCTGTACCTATGTCTCGACACTCAAGGCCACTGCCGTGAGCTACCGCGGGCCGGCCGCGGCCGCAGACACCGCGCTTATTCGTATCGTTGCACAGGGGTTGGTGCGTGGTGTGCCCGATAGCGATTGCGTCGACTGGCGCAAACCGGGCTCGGGCCTGATGGTCAAGCCCCATCGTGGCCGCCCCAACCCGAACTTTCGCAACCTGGGCATTCCGATGACGGCCGAGACCGATCGCATGCGTCGCCAGGAGGGTTTTGGCGCCAACGAACTGAGGCTTCCGGCCAATCGCCCGTTCGCTTTCCAGTTCTACAATACCGAGCCGGGTATGAGCCGGGACTTTCGCGCCGTGTGTGAGCAAAGCGTGACCTTCGTCCCCGAGGCCGGCGCAACCTATCAGATGGTCTTTCTCCAGGACGGCATGTGCACCGCGATGTTGCGCAAGATCGATGCCCAGGGCCGGATGCTGCCGGAGCCGGTGGGCCTCAAACCCAGCGACTACTGTTCTGCCGATGCCCGATTGAACGACTCCAGGTAAGGCGCTCAGTGGCGGTAGTGCTGGCAGATCTCTTTCCAGATATAGGCGCCACGAAAGCGGATCCAGCGGATAAACAGGTCGTCGCGAAATGCCTGTATGCGGCTGTTGCGGCGCCGCTCCAGGCTGTTTTCGATGGCCTCCAGCAACCACTCGCGCTGAAAGCCCTGCCAGATATCCGGGATCACCGACATCAGGTTGACGTAGCATACCGGCGCTACCTCGTAGTACAGGATGCGTTCCACCTCGGCGCGATCGTAAGCCTCGGTTTCCCGGGCGATGTAGGGGTATCCACCTCGTTATCTATAAAAGCGTCTGACAGCACGTAGCGAATGTCGGCCCGTTGTTCCGGGGTGATTTGAGCTGACATGACACTTTCCTTCCTGCTCTCAATGTCCATTGAAATAGATGGCTCCCTGTCCTGGTTTCGTGCTCGCCGGGCCGGTGAGTTTCGCGGCTGCCTATAGATCAAGCGCAACCAGCAGAACCGCAAACAGCACATACAGCAGGGCCATCGAAGCCAGCAGCGTGCGCGAGATTATGCCTTTGCGGAAAGCGAAGAACAGGGTGCTCACACCCAGCAAGGTAATGACTGCCGCCAACACCAGGGATTTATCCAGCAACCACGGGGTGAAGAACAGGCAAAACGCGGTGGGCACAGTGGCCTGGATCATCATGGCGCCGCTGATGTTGGCCAGTGCCAGGCGATATTTGCCCTGGCGCACCCAGATAATGGCATTCAGAGTCTCAGGCAGTTCGGTGGCAATCGGGCTGAGCAGCAGCGCCAGCAATTGCGGATGGATACCCAGCATCGGGCCCAGGGCATCGAGTTGCCCGACGAAGACGTGCGAGGCGGCAAAGATGACCAGCAAGGCGGTCAGTGTTTGCAACACCGCCGCTGAGGTCGACGGTGTCGCTTGGCGAGGCGATAGCTTCAGGGGTTCGATGTCCTGCTCTTCGTCGTCGTGCTCGGCACGCATTTCCTTGCAGAAATACGCCACATAGGCTGCCAGAAAGACGATCCCCAGCCAGGGCTTGTAGGCAAACACCACCAGGCCCAGGGCAATCTTCACCACGAAAATGGTAATGAACCAGCCTTGGTCGCGGCTGAGTCGCTTGAAGTCCTGGCGGATGGCGTCGGTATCCGCCAAGCGCTTGCGCGACAGCAGCAGCGTCACGCCCACTACCGCATAGGCGATGGTCACCAGGACCAGCGGGCCCCCCAGCGCCGCACCGATACCTAGCGACTTCTGAGCCTCGGTGCCACCGAACACCACGGCAATAAAGGTGATGACGCTTTCAGGCAGGGCAGTTCCGAAGGCCGCGAGGATGGAACCCGTGGCCTGCTGGCCAACGGCAAGCTTGCGCCCGACCCATTCCACACCGTTGACGAAGTATTCGCAGGCCAGATAGATAACGACGGCGGAGCCCAGAAGCAACGCAAGGGTGATGGGCATTGAATGCATGAGGAAACCTGGGGACGGACACAAGAGCCAATGGTTCGGACACCCGTGTCCGACCCAGGACAGGTGTCTTCACCAATGGTCTTGCCAAGTCGTACGACCGGTCACGCCATGGCTTGCCAGCCAAGTATGTTGACGTGACCCCCTTCAGCAAACGAAGGCGGCTACTCCCCAAGGGAGGCGCGATCCTAGTGGCGCAGAACCGGTGCGTCAACCGCTATGGTTGTGCAACTGATGAGATGCCCAGGTGAAGGATTTTCATTCGTACTGCCCTGCTGTTTATTGCGCGCCATGCCGCTTTGAAGCGGTGCCGTGTGGGCGAAAAAAGCTGAAAAATGGAGGTTTTTTCGCTTTTTTCCGGTCCTTCAGGGGAGCGTTTCTGGAGTAGTAGCGGATTAATCTGGCGCAATCATCCGCGTCGGCGCGGTGCCATCGGCATTGTGCTGATAAATCGCTGTGGGCTGCCCCTGCTCATTGAAAAACACCTGGCCAATCCCCGATGAGTTCCACAGCCGCTCCCCGGCCTCTGCATGTTCGGGTACATGGGGAATCACCTTCATCAGCCGGCGCTTGGTGAACCAGTTCAAGGGCGAACGCGGTGAATAGAGCCAGCGATTGAGGCGGTCGAACCACTCCAGCAGGGCGGCGGGGAATTGGTTCTTGATGCCGCTGCTGGTGATCTGCCAGATCCGCGGGCCGCCTTTGCGATGACGGATCAGTACTTCGTAGACGAAGGAGTAGTGCACATCGCCGGAGAGAATCACGTAGCTGCCCGGGGTCCGCGAGTGGCGGAAAATATTCAGGATCACCTGGGCCGAGCCGCGGTGGGCCATCCAGTTTTCCGCGTCCACCAGCAGCGGGTAGCCGCACCAACTGAAGACTTTCTGCACCGTCTCGATCAGCTTGACGCCGAAGATCGGCGCCGGGGACACGATGATCGCCGAGGGGTGGTCCAGCAGTTCATGTTGCAATTCGCTCAGGGCTTCCCAGTCCAGCAGGCCCGAGGGTTGGGCCAGGTTGAACTCACTGCGCCAGCGTCGGGTGCGGGTGTCCAGTACGACCAGTGCGGGGCTGCTGGGCAGCACGTACTGCCAGTGCTGGAAGCGCAGCAAATGGTCGATCAATTCATCCTGGTCGGCGCAGTTCAGCTCTTGCCCGTTGTGTGCCGTGGCGCTCAAGGCGCGGGTTTGCTCCAGTAGCGGGCCGAAGGCATCCGGGTTGTTGCCCCAGCCCTGGCACAGCAGGTAGGCCAGCAAGGCGTTGCCGATGATGCGCTTGGAGAAGGAATGGCCGTAGGCGGTTTCTTCCCACTGGGCGCTGAGGTTCCAGTCATCGGTGATGTCGTGGTCGTCGAAGATCATCAGCGTCGAGAGATGGGCGAAGACCCGCGCCACGCCGTCCAGGTCGCTGACGAAAGCGTCGATGGGCTGCTGTTCCTTGGCGTAGCGCGCCTGCTGTTCCGGCGTCAGTTGTGGTGGCTGCGGTGCGATCAAGGTCCATGGCACGGGCGACCAGACCAGCAGGTACATGGCCAGCACTTCGGCGAAGGTCACCAAGTGGTTGTCGGCGTTGCTGCTGGTGAAGATCGGCTTCTTCACTCCGCCGAAAAATCGCTCGCGCAGGGTTTCGTTGCTCTTCAATGCCGGGAGCAATTCGGCGCGCTGGTAGTAGCTGGCTCGATGGCGATAGAGCGCGGCGCTGTCGTCCACCACCGCGCCTTCCAGATGCTCGTCGAACAGACCCAGACGCTCGATCAAGGCATGAATCGCCCGCAGCATGGGGCCGGCCACATCGTCGGCATACACCTGGTCGCCGCTCATCATCAGTAATGCCGGCCGCTGCTGGGGCTCAGGCGTTTGCGCCAGCAGGCGGTCGACACAGAGCAAGCCGTCGCTGGAGGGGTGATGGGGCTTGCGGCAGGAGCCGTGGAGCAGGTTGTCGATGCGGCTGTGGAGCACGAACTCCGGGCGTTGCTTGCCGCTGTAGAGCAGATGTGGCGCCCAGTCGGCGATGGCGCAAGCACCGTCCTCGGCCTCACTGATCAGCAGGTCATAGGCAATCGCCACGTCCTGGGGCAGGGGGGCGTCCAGGGGCACATCGATCAAGTGGATAAACGCCTGGCGCCCCACCGGGATGACCTGGCATTGCCGGCTGTCGAGTGCGATGTCCTGTGTCGGGCTGCCGCTGGCTTGCAGGAGCAAGGTCAGCGACAACGGCCGCGAACCCACCAGCCACAGCACCAGCCGCGTCGGCTCCAGGCGCCGTAGTAACGGGCCGGCGAGAACAGAGGGCAGATTGGGCGTGGTCAGGGGCATGTGCAGCGGTGTCTCTCTGGGTCTACAGGGGGCGGAATAGTAGCGCAACCGATGTTGAAGAAACGTCGACCACGAGCGTTGATCCAGCGCTTTTGTATCGGATTGTTTACTGGAAACCTGCGCTATCCGCGAGATACCGAGCCCTGGTTATCCACCGCGTCCTGCGGGAGCTGCACGAACCTCCGCTCGATAAACACCTGGGTTTTGCTCGCACAATTGCTGGCGACTGATAGAAGCTTGAGGGTTACAGGCTTTCTGAAGACCTGATCGGCTCGGAAGGGTGCCTGTCTGGATGCGGTATTTTTGGCAGTGCAGGTTCAGGGGCCGTCATGGTCGCTGCGCTATCGGTTGAGGTGTCGTGGGAGCTGGAAACAGGAAGCGTAGGCAGAAGCAAAACGGTGAAGAAAAATGCGACGAACCCTGCGATGGCCCCCAGCAAGTTAGCGACGACCAGGTTCAGGGCGCCGCGTTTTTTGACCACGATCATCCAGATGGCGGCCCAGATAGAGAAGCTGAAGATGAAGAAAAAAAGGGCGAGCATGGAGGGTGTCTTTTCCGAAGGACATTGGGGCTTGGCACCTTAGCAAAATCGGTAGGTACTCCCAAGGTTATGGGGAGCGCAAAGAGCCCTGCATGAATAAAAAGCCCCGATCCAATTGGATCGAGGCTCCTGTTTCTAAAACGCAATGCTGCTTGAAGCTGCTACAGCATCAACTCATGCCACTTCAGTCTTTGCTGGCTCACTGAGCAACTGTCGTTGTTGCTCCGGCCGCGCAGCTTCAAACGTCTCGGCCTGGGCGCTGGTCCACATGCGTTGGTAGAACTCGCTGGTGCAGCGGCCTTTGAGCAGTTCGCCGGATTTGAGGAAAACGTGGGTTTGTGAATACAAGCGCACTTCGGTGTCGCTCACGCGGCGTACCAGGTGTTCGGCATTCAGTTGCCAAGGGTGTTGCAGGCCGGCGGCGGCGATCATTTCGGAGAGGGCGATCAGGGTGTTGCGGTGGAAGCTGTAGACCCGTGCGGCCTTGTCCGGCACCACCAGCGCCTGTTGGCGCAGCGGGTCCTGGGTGGCGACGCCGGTGGGGCATTTGTTGGTATGGCAGGACTGTGACTGGATGCAGCCGACGGCGAACATGAAGCCCCGCGCCGAGTTGGCCCAGTCGGCGCCCAGCGCCAATACGGCGGCAATGTCGAAGGCGCTGATGATCTTGCCGCTGGCCCCGAGGCGAATCTTGTCCCGCAGGTTCAGGCCCACCAGGGTGTTGTGGATAAACAGCAAGCCTTCGCGCAGCGGCATGCCGATGTTGTCGCTGAACTCGCGGGGCGCGGCGCCGGTGCCGCCTTCGCTGCCGTCGATCACGATGAAGTCGGGGAGAATCCCGGTTTTCAGCATGGCCTTGGCGATGGCCATGAATTCCCAGGGCTGGCCCAGGCACAGTTTGAACCCTACGGGCTTGCCGTCGGACAACTCCCGCAACCGGGCGATAAAGCGCAGCAGCTCCAGGGGCGTGGAGAACTCGCTGTGGCGGGCAGGGGACACGCAATCCTGGTCCATGGATACGCCACGGGTGCTGGCGATTTCAGCGGTGACTTTGTGCTTGGGCAGGATCCCGCCATGGCCGGGCTTGGCACCCTGGCTGAGCTTGATTTCGATCATTCGCACCTGCGGGCTCTTGGCCTGGGTAGCGAAACGCTGGGGATCAAAACGTCCCAGTTGGTCACGGCAGCCGAAGTAGCCGCTGCCCAGTTCCCAGATCAGGTCGCCGGCGTGCTCGCGGTGGTAGGGGCTGATACTGCCTTCGCCAGTGTCGTGGGCGAAACCGCCGAGCTTGGCGCCTTTGTTCAGGGCGCGGATGGCATTGGCGCTGAGGGCGCCGAAGCTCATCGCCGAGATGTTGAAGATCGAGGCGCTGTAGGGTTGGGTGCACTGCGGGCCGCCGACGGTGATGCGGAATTCGACCGGGTCGCGCGGTTCGGCGGGGGTCATCGAGTGGCCGATAAATTCGGAACCGACCTGATACACGTCACGTAGGGTACCAAAGGCTTGCTCCGCGCTTTGGTTCTTGGCGCGGGCGTATACCAGGGAACGCTGGTTACGGGAGAAGGGCAGTTGGTCATCATCGGCTTCCAGCAGGTATTGGCGCAGCTCCGGGCGCACCCGTTCCACCAGGTAGCGGATATTGCCGATCACCGGATAGTTGCGCCTTACTGAATGTCGGGTCTGGCGCAGGTCATACAGGCCCAGCAGGCTTAGCGCGGCGGCCACCAGGGTCACTGGCCACCAGCCGGGAAAATTCGAGGCGAGCAGCAGGCCGCCGAGGGTCAAGACAATGCACAGCGTGAAGCACGAGTATCGGCTCAATAAAGACAGTTTCATGCAGGGTTTCCTTATCGCGGGGTGGCCTTCGCGGGTGCTGCGCAGGGCTGTTGCCGCGCGCACGTAGGCGTCAGGCCGGAAGTGCTTTCAGGGCGTCATAGCGGGCTTGCAGCTCCTGACGCTGCAGGCGTCGTTGCTGGGCCTTGGCATGCCGGCGCTTTTCCAGCGGGGTTTCCGGAGTCAACGGGCGCACAGGCACCGGCAGGCCGTCTTCATCTACCGCGACCATGGTGAAGTAGCAGCTGTTGGTGTGGCGCACGCTGCGTTCGTGGATGTTCTCGGTCATCACCTTGAGCCCGACTTCCATGGAGCTGCGCCCGGTGTAGTTGACCGAGGCGAGGAAGGTCACCAGCTCGCCGATGCGGATCGGCTCGCGAAACATCACCTGGTCCACCGAGAGGGTCACCACGTAGCGCCCGGCATAGCGTTTGGCGCAGGCAAAGGCCACCTCGTCGAGCATCTTCAGCAGGGCTCCGCCATGTACGTTGCCGGAGAAGTTGGCCTTGTCCGGGGTCATGAGCACGCTCATGGTCAATTGATAGCTGCCTGGTTCCATGGTGTTCCTCGTGCTATCAGTCGAGTGTTGTTGACGGCCTGTCGGCCCCTTGGGCGAGCAGGATGGGAGAGGTTGCGATGCTTCTAGCGATCCCTCACGATGCCGCAGGAAAGGCTCTAGCCTGAGACTTTGCGTCAGTGTCCAGGACCGTGGCGGTGAGTCTAACAATCGGCTTTTTCGTTAGCTAGCTAACGATTTGTGAGAGTGTTTCTCCGCTTTGGTAACAATGCGACAGAATGTCTCAGCTAGGATTCGGCAACGCTGCAGCGCCGCGACTGGCGAGCAGCACCTATGAGATTTCCCGCCGGGTCAGGTTTTGACCGGTGCGTATAAATGCTCGAGTACCGGCTACGGTAGTTGCCGAGTCGTCATGAGTCTTGGGGTGTGGTTGATGAATGAGTACCTGCATAACGTGGCAATCGGCCTGGTGGCAGTCCTGCCAGTGGCCAATCCGCTGACCAGTATTTCGTTGTTGCTGGGGCTGGGTTCCAGCCTTTCGGTCGCCGAGCGCAACCGACAGATTTTCAAGGCCAGTGTGTATGTCGCGTTGATCATGCTGGTGAGCTTCTACGGCGGCAGCCTGGTGATGAAGGTGTTCGGCATCTCCATTCCCGGGTTGCGTATCGCCGGCGGGCTGATCGTCACCTATCTGGGGTTCACCATGTTGTTCCCGAAAAACAACCTCGATGAAACCGCCTTGCAGCATGATTTGCTGTCGGATCAGGACAAGGTCCTGCCGAACTACCGCGACCTGTCCTTCGTGCCCTTGGCCCTGCCGGGGACCGCAGGGCCGGGCACCATCGCGCTGATTGTCAGCTCGGCCTCGACCCTGCAATCGACCTATGGCGAAATTCCCTGGGTGATCCATGGCGCGGTGGTCACGGTTACCCTACTGACGGCATTGATCTTCTGGGTGGCCCTGCGCTGCTCGGGGCAGATCATGAAGGTGCTCGGTGAGTCGGGTATCGACGCGATCTCCCGGGTCGTGGGCTTTCTGCTGGTGGGGATGGGCGTGCAGTTCGTCATCAATGGCGGCATGGAACTGGTGACCGGGCACGTGGCTGTACAGGCACTGGGGGCCGGCTGAACGACCGGGCAGACAACCGAGTGCCCGCCCTGATCATTTTCTGAATCAGGGGGCTAATCGCTGAAGTGGGAGCAGCCACACGACCGAAGTGAGGTGTGTTCGGCGCGCAAGGTGCAGCGAGGAGCCAGGCATGACCTGGACTGCACCTTTGACGAACGCCTGTCAGCTGGCTTTTGGCAATGGTTCTTCGTGGCTCTGCACCAGCGCCTGTGGCTCTCCCTGTTCGATCACCCAGCGCATCAGGTCCGTCACGCTCACTCGATGCTTGCGCTCTACCCAGTGCCGGCCTTCGGGGCTGTAGCGTTCGGTGTAGCGGCTGAGGATCAGGTGTTGTTGATCAATGGACAATTGCAGGCTGACTTCGCGGCAGTGCAGTGCGTTATCGCCGTGCTTGGCGACGCGTTGCAGCAGGATCAGCGCAGGATGTTCAGAAGTCATCACGGGTGGAGCCCTCGCAGTGGTCTTTGACAGGTTCGGTGGCGCCCAGCCGGCCTTCACGGACGAAGGCGGCGCGGTGTTCAGCAATGACGCTGCGCATCGCGCCGTAGTAGTCGGGCAGTTGTTGCAAGCTATCGGTGAGTGGCAGCAGGGCCGCGCGGCCGTCGATGGTGCCGCCGACCAGGGCCACGGTGCTCAAGGTGCGCACGGTGTCGCTGTTGCTGCCGAACGGGTCGACGACCAGATTCAGGACCTTGCCCACCGAGTCGCGGCTGTTGCCGTTGCCCAGCAGTGGCAGTTCGACAATGGGGCCGGCGCCGATGCCCCAGACACCAAAGGTCTGGCCGAAGTCGGCGCTGTGGCGCGGGATGCCGACCGGGTCGGAAACGTTGATCAGCCCCAGCACACCGACCGTGGTGTTGAGGGCGAAGCGTCCGAGGGTGTTGACCGAGCGTTGCGGGTTGCCTTGCAGCAGATCGTTGATGAAGACCTTGGGCTCGCCGAAGTTGCTCGCAAAGTTGTGCACGCCGTGCTGCATCAAGTCCGGCAGGTGGCGATAGCCGCGAGCCACCGGCGCCAGGGCGTAGTCGTCCACGGCGCGGTTGAAGGCGAATATGCTGCGGTTGAAGGATTGCGCCGGGTCGTACACCGTCTCGCTGACCGGAGTGCAGAGGCTGGCTCCGCTGGGTGCAGGGCTGCTGCAGCCGGCCAGGTAGGCTGCGCTTAGCAGTAGGGCAGTGTGGCGGACAAGGGCGGCGCGACGGTTAAGGGTGGGCATGAATGGCGGAGCTCCAAGGGGGAGAACCGATGCTGGCATGCGAACCTTGCGCAAAAATTTCCTCTTTATTGCGCGGCTGAAGGTTTGTTGCGGTGTTGAAATATATGACGAGACGCGCCGAATGGTTTTGAATGAGCTTTCTTTACCCGCTTAAGTGATGCCTCCGGTGAGCAGTCTTTTGATCGTGGACGACGACGTTGAAGTCCTCGCGCTGCTGAAGAAATTTTTTGTCCAGCAGGGCTATCAGGTGGCTGTGGCCACCGATGGCGTTTCGCTGTGGGCGGCACTGGAGCGTGAAGCGCCGGACCTGATCATTCTCGACCTGATGCTTCCTGGCGAAAACGGCCTGACCCTGTGCCAGCGCCTGCGTCAGCAATACGCTACGCCGGTGATCATGCTCACCGCCATGGGTGAGCTGAGCGACCGGGTGGTGGGCCTGGAGATGGGCGCCGACGATTACCTGAGCAAGCCTTTCGACGCTCGCGAGTTGCTGGCGCGAGTACGGGCGGTGTTGCGTCGAGCCGGGGAAAGTCGGCCGCTGACGGGTGAATTGCCACGGCCATTGATCAGGTTCGCGGACTGGCAGCTGGACCTGACACGCCGCGAACTGCGCTCGCCGGACCAGGTGATGATTCCGCTGTCGGCGGGGGAATTCGACCTGCTGCTGGTGTTTGTCGAGCATCCGCAACGCATCCTCACCCGCGAGCAGTTGCTGGACCTGGCCCGAGGGCAGGCCCATGACGCCTTTGATCGCAGCATCGACGTGCAGGTCAGTCGCTTGCGGCGCAAGCTGGAGTTCGACACCAAGCGCCCGGCGATGATTCGCACCGTGCGCAACGGCGGCTACCTGTTCACCCCAAGCGTGACCCGCCAGTGAAGCTGATCAAGCCGTTGTGGCGCTACCGCCTGCGAGACACCGTGGCGCGCTGGATCGCCCTGACCATCATCATGGCCATGCTCACTGCCTTGGCGTTCAATGCGCTGTTTGTACAATTGGCCGGGGTCTGGGCTTATCCACCGCTGGCCGAAACCGGGTTGCTGGAAAAGTCGGCGTCCATCGTCCACATGATCGAGGCCTCGGAACCGAGCCAGCGTTCGCGGCTGGCTGCGGCGGTCAGCGATGAGCATCTCAGCCTCACCTGGCGCCCGACGCGACAAGGTTTTGATCTACCCGTCCTGGAGGACGCTGAATACCGTAGAGGATCGGAGAAGTTTCGCGCCTTGCTGCATCCGCCGGAGCGGCATATCGAGGGTTATCAGCCCAGCGATTGGCCGGGTACAGAGGGGCGTTATGCCTTGCTGGTGCAGTTGAGCGATCAGTCCTGGCTGATGTTTTCCTCGGCGTCCCGCAGTTGGGGGTTGGAGGAGGGCACACGCAACCTGATCGTGATTGTCCTGGTGTTGATCTCCACCGGGCTGGTGGCGCTGATCGCCACCCGGCGCCTGGCCAAGCCGTTGCAGCAGTTCGCTCAGGGCGCGCGGCGCTTTGCCGTGGATTTTCGGGCGCCGCCCATCGAGCCGGTGGGCCCCCATGAGATCCGTCAGGCGATCCTCGCCTTCAATGCCATGCAGGCGCAGTTGCAGCATTTCATCAAGGACCGCACGCAGATGTTGGCGGCCATTTCCCATGACTTGCGCACGCCCCTGACCCGTATGCGTTTGCGCGGCGAGTTCATCGAGGACGCCGATCAGCAGCAGCGGCTGTTCCGCGATGTCGACGAGATGCAGGCAATGATCAACTCGGCGCTGGAGTTCTTTCGCGACGATGCGCGGCTGGAGCAGGCGACCCAGTTCGATCTGGCGGAGTTGCTGCAGACTTTGGTGGATGATTATCGTGATCAGTCCCAGAAAATTGCCTTCAGCGGCCCGTCGCGGCTGGTGTATTGCGGCCGGCCCCTGGGGCTCAAGCGGGTGATGACCAACCTGCTGGATAACGCGATCAAGTACGGCAGCGAGCCGGTGCTTCTCTTGGCGCAGGGCGAGGATCGGCTATGGGTGCGGGTGCTGGATCGTGGGCCGGGAATTCCACCAGAGGCGCTGGAGCAGGTGTTCATGCCGTTTTTCCGTCTGGAGACCTCGCGCAACAAGAGCACCGGCGGTGTGGGCCTGGGGTTGTCGTCGGCCAGGGCGATCGTGCGTGAGCATGGCGGCGAGTTGTGCCTGTTCAACCGTGAGGGTGGTGGGTTGGAGGCGCGGGTGGAGTTGCCGGTTTAGCGGTGCCGGTGACAGGCCGCCAATCTGAGCAGTATCCGAGCTTGTTCGCGAGTGTCATCCGGGCGATGCTTGGAAGGGAGTTTTCAGGTTGAACAAGGATCGTGTCATGTATAAGGCCGTGAGCATAACAACGGGAATTTTGTTAGTCAGTGGCTGTGCTGTTGTTGGGGTAATGGAGAGTTCCGATCCCCGGCAGAAGCAGGCCAATGCCGAGGCGATGCTGGAGCAGAACCGACCTCGGGCGGCCGAGTTGCTGATTGAACAGTCGTTGCAGCTGTGCCGTCGCTCAGGTCAGGCGTTGTGCTTCGCTGATGGATACCGGGCTTATGGCCGGTTCTTGATGTCCTCCACCTTGGATGGGCAGTGGAAAACCGACTTTGAGCAGAATGGCTTTCGTGAGCCGCAGGTGAGTTACGCCAATCGTTATGACAAGGCTCTGGAGTACTTCCAGCGCTCAAGGGCGCTGTATGTTCAGGAGGGCCGTTTCGATGGCGCCAGCAACGTCAGCCTGCAACGCGGATTTATCTACGAGATGCAGGCCGACACGAGTTCGGCCTGTAATGCCTATGACCAGAGTCAGCAGGATCAAGCACAGAACCAGGGCCTCAAGCCACAGGCCAAGGTTACTTTGCCTGAACGCTATGAATCATTTGCCCAGTACATCGATCAGCAGAAACGCCGTGCAGGATGTGCGCCCGAAGGGTAGCCAGGCCTGCTGCAAAAGCCCTGCCCAGCAGGGCTTTCACTTGCCTAGGACCAGTCGAAGCAGAACAGCACCAGCCCTTCCACCGGTTCGTAGAACATCACGATCAGGTCGGCGCCAGTGATGCCATAGTGGCAGGCGGGTACGCTGAGGGCGTGCTGGAAGCGTCGGCCCGCTGGGCTCAGGGGCCAGACGTCGATGTCGCGGCTGTCGTCATTGGCCTCGACAACGTCCATGGGGAACTCCACGGTTTCCACCCAGTTGCCGTAGCCCTCGGCCACGCCGCCCTGCTCATCGATGAAGCTCAGGCGCCGCTCTGCATCTTCCGGCCAGCTCAGGTAGCCGCGCTCCTGATAGAGCTGGCGTGCGGCCTGGTAAGCGGCGTGCTCCTTGGCGTAATGGCGTTGCAGGGTGGTGCGCAGGTTGCGTTGTGGCTCGGGCAGTTGGGCATTGTCCGGGTGCAGGAAGAAATAACGCGGGTCGCCGCACAGGCGGTAGCGACCGTCCTCAAGCTTCAGGCCGATCCAGTTGGTCTTCAGCAGCTCGGTGTCGAAGCCGTAGTTTTCCGTCAGTTCGCCCACCAGCCCTTCACAAGGCTCGATGGGGCTCAACAGGTGCAGGCGGCCGGACCATTCTGGGTTGATCAGGCTGGCGTCGATGGACAACAGCGGCAGCAGGTGTTCGGCCAGTTCCTGTTGGTCAGCGACGAACAGGTCCTTGGCATCGGGGAAGGCGACGGCACCGGCAGGCAGTTGAGTGAATTCCGGGGTAGCGATGGTAGGCATGCAGCGGGTCCTTGGACGATGGAGAAAAGATCAGCAGCGGGACGCGGGTTTCAGGCGCGGCTGTTACGGAAGCTGCCGGGGGTGATGCCCACTACTTTCTTGAAGGCGCGGGTCATGTGGCTTTGATCGAAAAAGCCGCAGTTGAAGGAGGCTTCGGCCAGGCTGGCGCCGGTGCGCAACAGGTTCTGCACCTGAGCCACGCGTTTCTGGATCTGGTAGCTGTGGGGTGATACGCCCACGGTCTTCTTGAACACCCGGATCAGGTACAGCGGGTCCATGTCCACCAGTTGCGCCAGCTCTTCCAGGGGAATGTTGTGGGCGTATTCGTCTTCGAGTTTTTTCTTGATGAACTTGATCGCGCTGCGTTCGGCACTGGCGACGGCGGCAATGGGCGCGCCGCTGCGTTCGAAGAGTTGGGTCACCAGGTCCAGAAGAATGGATTCGCGCTCCAGGCTGGGAGGGGAGTGTTCAATGATCTGGTGGTGTTGCAGGAAGGTCAGGGCAAAGCTGGGGTCGAGGTTCAGTGCGCTCTGGAACAGATGGATATGCTCGTCGCCAAAGCGCCCTTGAAAGATCACCCGATTGACCCAGCCCGGGTCCAGGTAAAGCATCCGGTACATCCAGCCCTGGTCGTGTCCGGGGAGACCGTCGTGAATCTCCTCCGGGGTGATGGTGACGACGCTGCCGGCACTGCCCAAGTAGTAACTGCCCCGATAAAAGAGTTTTTCAACGCCGCTGCTTATAACCCCTACTGCATATCGATCATGTGAATGCCGGCCGAAAGACTGGGCGCTGTAACGCGCAGATAACAACTCACAGTCGCCTTCGGGTATTCGCCAGAATTGAACAAAGTCCTTGTCCTGAGAAAGGACTTTGCGCTGCCGGTGCTCATCCATGAGTTTGTCCAGTTTTGTGCAATACGGTGGAAAAAAGGGCCGCTAAATTTAGCACCCATTTCATAACGCAAGCTAGGGGAAGTGATGCCTACAAAACTAGTTATTGGGGATTACAAAAAGTCTTCATGGTCATTCCGGGCATGGCTGGTTCTGGTAACGGCGGACGTTTCCTTCGAGACCGTTCAAGTCAAGCTGGAGCAGGACGACACCCGTCAGCAGATCCTGCGCCATTCGCCATCGGGCAAGGTCCCGGCGCTGCTGCTGGACAAGGTGGTGATCAACGACAGCCTGGCCATTTGCGAATACGTTGCCGGTGCCTATCCGGCGGCCAACCTGTGGCCCCAGGACCCACTGATCAAGGCCCAGGCCCGTGCCGCAGCGGCGGAAATGCACTCGGGGTTCGTCAACCTGCGCACCCAGATGTCCTTTGGCCTGAACACCGGCGATACCCCTGAGCCGCTGACCGCCGACACCGAGGAAGAGATCCAGCGGATCTTCGCCATTTGGAACAATCTGCGTGAGGCCAGCGGCTCCAAGCAGTTCCTGTGCGGCGGCTTTGGCATCGTCGATGCGATGTTCGTACCGGTGGTGTTCCGCTTCCGTCGTTATGGCGTGGCGGTGCCGGCGCAACTGCAAGGTTATATCGAGCAAGTTCTGGCTTATCCGCCGGTGCAGAAGTGGCTGAAGTTGGCCGCGGCAGAAGTTTAAAAAGTCCAACTTCATATAACGAATAATGCTAACTAAAAATTAATGATTATTTGACTGAAGGCAGAAAAGACCCGGGTGTTTTTTCTGCTTTTTTCGAGTCTGACTTTTGTTACAGGGAGGGGAATTTATGAGTGTTCATAAAGTGACTGCCAAGGATGTTGGCCGTGATGGGCAAGTTTACGACGTGATCGGCATTGGCTTTGGCCCGGCGAACATCGCCCTGGCCATCGCCATGGAAGAAATGGAGTTTGCCGGTACCCGGCTGTTTCTCGAGCGTCACTCGAGCACTCAATGGCAACCGGAGATGATGCTCTCCGGCAGCGATATCCAGAACCATCCGAGCCGCGACCTGGTGACCCCGCGCAACCCACGCAGCCGTTACACCTTCACCAATTTCCTGTTCGAGAACGACCGCCTGTTCGAACACCTCAACCTGGGCCTGGAGTTCCCGCTGCGCAGTGAGTTCGCCGAGTATGTGCGCTGGGTGGCCGGGTTCTTTGCCCGGGATGTGGCCTACAACCAGAGCGTGGCGCAGATCCAGGTCGATGCCGCCAGCAGCCTGTACACCATCACCACCCTGGCTGGGGTGCAGTATCAGGCGCGTGCCGTGGTCCTGGCTCCGGGCCGGACCCCGGTGATCCCGCAGGTGTTCGCCAACGCTGCAACGGACCGGGTGTTCCACCTGACCCAGTATCTGGGCCGCGTGGCCCAACTGGCGCAAAAGGGCGAGCTCAAGCGTGTGGCGGTGGTGGGCGGCAGCCAGAGTGCGATCGAGATCATTCTGCACCTGCGCCATACCTACCCAACCCTGGAAATCGTCAACGTGCAGCGCGGCTACGGTTTCCGCCTCAAGGACACCAGCCAGTTCAGCGAGCACGTGTACTTCCCGTCCTTTGTCGACCAGTACTACAACAGCTCTGCCGAGGCGAAGAAGAGCATCAACCGCCACCTGCACTACACCAACTATTCCGCTGCAGATGCCGACGTGATCAAGGAACTCTACGTGGGCATGTATGAGGACAAGCTGCAGGGCAAGGAGCGGGTGGTGATCAAGGGCCTCAGTGATATCCAGGGCTGCACGCCGGACGGCGAGGGCTACCGCCTGTCGCTGCTCAACACCACAACCCAGGTCGCCGAAGAGCTGGACGGGCTGGACGCAATTGTCCTGGCCACCGGTTTTCGCAACCTCGGCACCGGCCCTCAGGAAGAACGCTACCCAGCAATTCTCAAGGACTTGGCCGAGCACCTGGACTGTGATGCCCAGGGTGTGATCCGCATTGGTCGTGACTACAGCCTGGCCGCCGCCAAGGGCAGCCACTTGCCAGCGCTCTACCTCAATGGCCTGTGCGAATCGTCCCATGGTTATGGCGATGCCGGCTCTTTCAGCCTGCTGTCGCTGCGCTCGCGAGAGATTTTCAACTCGCTGAACCAGCAGCTGGGCTTGGCCCAGGCCGCGGAGAAGATCGCCTGAACAGCGCTCGTTTTAAATCCTGAATCTCGACCCCTTTATGTGAGCAGGCAGTAATGGATATTTCAGAAATGGATGAGTTGGGCGTATTTGCGGATGTGGAGTCTTCGGCGCGCAGCTATTGCCGCAGTTTCCCGGTGGTCTTCGACCAGGCCCAGGGCAGCTACCTCTATGACCTGAAAGGCCAGGCCTATATCGACTTCCTCAGCTGCGCCGGCTCGGTGAACTACGGGCACAACCCCAAGGCGGTCAAGGCGGCGGTGATCGACTATCTGCAACGGGACGGCATCCAGGCGGCCCTGGACATGCACAGTCGGGCCAAGCAGGAGTTCCTCTATAACTTCCGCAAGATCATCCTGGCGCCTCGGGCCCTGCCCTACAAAATGCAGTTCACTTCGCCCACCGGCACCAGCGTGGTGGAGTCGGCGGTCAAACTGGCGCGCAAGGTCACCGGGCGTCGGCACATCGTGGCCTTCACCAACGGCTTTCACGGGATGTCCAATACCGCCCTGGGGCTGACCGGCAACCGTGACAACCGTCAGCCTGGGGTCGATCCCTATGTGTTCCGCATGCCCTTCGATGGCTACCTCGCCGGGCTGGACTCCATCGAGTACTTCGAGCGTTTGCTCAAGGACAACAGCTCGGGCATGGACATGCCGGCGGCGGTGATCCTGGAAACCATCCAGGGCGAAGGCGGGATCAACGTGGCGTCTGCGGAGTTCCTGCAGCGCTTGCGGCAGCTGACGGTCGAGCACGGCATCCTGCTGATTGTCGATGACATCCAGGCAGGCTGCGGTCGTACCGGCACCTTCTTCAGTTTCGAGCCCTCGGGCATCACCCCCGACATGGTCTGCCTGTCCAAGTCCCTCAGTGGCTATGGCTTGCCTTTCGCCCTGTTGCTCCTTCGTCCGGAGCTGGACCAGTGGGCGCCCGGCGAGGACAACGGCACCTTCCGCGGCAATACCCTGGCGTTTGTCGCCGCCACCAAGACGGTGCAGGAATTCTGGAGTGACGAGCGCCTGGTCAAGCACATCCAGGCTAGCGAGGCATTGCTCAAGGAGTGGTTGGCGGAGGTCACCGAGCGTTTCGCTGGGCACATCAAGGACGTGCGCGGGCGGGGGCTGTTCTATGGCATCGAGTTCCACGATCCGGCCATGGCCGCCGGGGTGATGCGTGCCTGCTTTGCCCGGCGCTTGATCATCGAGCGCTGCGGTCCGGTGGATCAGGTGCTCAAGTTGATGCCGGCACTGACCATCGGCAGCGACACGCTGCAGGCCGGTCTGACGAGTATTTTCGAGGCCATGCAACAGGTATTGGAGCAAGGCAAGTTAAGTGACCCGGACCAGGACGTCGATCCTTTGGTCTTCATCAATGGAGTCGCGCATGTCGACTAATACCAACCGCGCCATCATCGAACTGACCATCGGTGGGCTGATGCTCAGCCTGTCGGCACTGGCCGTGGCTTTTGCCCACATCGGTGCTGGCGGCGCCGGCTTCTACCGGATGCTGTTCGCTTCGATCCTGTTCTTCCTGCTGCTCAAGGTGCGACGCATTCCGGTGCTGCTCAAGAGCACCAAGGCGCAGTTGTACACGGCCTTGGCCGGGGTGTTCCTGGCCATCGACCTGGTGCTCTGGCACCAGAGCATTTACATCGTCGGCCCGGGCATCGGTTCAATCCTGACCAACTGCCAGGTGTTTTTCATGACCTTGCTGGGTCTGTACCTGCTCAAGGAAAAGCCGTCGATCTACTTCCTGATCTCCATCACCCTGGCGTTTGTTGGCCTGTACCTGTTGCTGTTGCCGGAAATGAGCAGTGCGGTGGGCATCAAGGGCGTGGTGTATGGCGTGCTGTCAGGCCTGGCCTATGCCATCTGCGTGTACTTTCTCAAGGTCAACACCCAACTGCCTGACGGCGGTGGCGACAAGATCGCACAGATGCTCAACCTGAGCCTGTGGGCTGCGCTGGTGCTGCTGGTGTACGCATTGGCCATGGGTGAAAGCCTGGCGATCGTCGACGGCCAGACCTTGGTGATGCTGATCATCTACGGGGTGATGGTGCAATTTGTCGGCTGGCTGCTGGTCAACCGCTCCATCGGCGCCATCAGCCTCGGCCTGGCCGGGCTGATCCTGCTGCTGGAGCCGGTGATCACCTACTTCGTCGACGTGGCGTTTCTTGGCAAGGCCAGTTCGGCGATGCAGATCGCCGGTGCACTGTTGACCATCTTTGCGGTGTATATCGGTTCGATCAAGCCGCCGGAAAAGGTGACGCCGGTGACCGAGGCCGCCTGAGGCCCCAGCCCGATACTTGAATCCGCTCGACTTTCTGCGCACAGACTTAGCGGCCTGCGCGCAGTTTTTTTTGCCCGGGATCTAAGCCGACAGTGCCAACCGCGTGGTTCCGGCATTTGCTGCGGCCTGGGCTTGGGTCAGTTCATCTTCTTCCAATACTCGCGAAGCACGGCCCACCAGCAAGGGATCGGGGGCGTGGGCGACTTTCAGGTCTTTGTTCGGATAGTCCAGCTCGTGCAGGAAGTGGCGGATACAGTTGATCCGCGCGCGCTTCTTGTCATCGGACTTGATCACTGTCCACGGCGCATCGGCGGTGTCGGTGTGGAAGAACATCGCTTGCTTGGCGGCGGTGTATTCATCCCACTTGTCCAGGGACTTGATGTCGATGGGAGAGAGCTTCCAGTGCTTGAGCGGATCGTCCCGGCGTGAGATGAAGCGCCGCAGTTGTTCTTCACGGTTCACCGAGAACCAGAACTTGAACATCAGGATGCCGCTGTTGCACAGCATGCGCTCCAGCTCCGGAGTCTGGCGCATGAACTCCAGGTATTGCAGGGGCGAGCAGAACTCCATGACCCGCTCGACCCCAGCGCGGTTGTACCAGGAGCGGTCGAAGAAGACCATTTCACCGGCAGTGGGCAGGTGCTGGATGTAGCGCTGGAAGTACCACTGGCCTTGTTCCTGCTCCGAGGGTTTTTCCAGGGCCACGATCCGCGCGCCACGGGGGTTGAGGTGCTCCATGAAGCGCTTGATGGTGCCGCCTTTGCCGGCAGCGTCACGGCCTTCGAACAGCACCACCACGCGCTGCCCGGTTTCCTTGACCCAGCTTTGCACCTTGAGCAGTTCGATCTGTAGCTCGTTCTTGGCCTTTTCGTACTCGGCGCGGCGCATGCGGCTGCGGTACGGGTAGTTGCCCGGCAGTACGGCCGACACGCTGTCTTCGTTGGAACCGCGGGGGGCGCTGGCGACTTGCAGGGCCATGGGCTTCTGGCTGATGGTGCTGATCTCAGCTTCGGCGGTTTTCACCGGCACGGCTTTGGCGGCGGTGCGTGGGCGGCGTGGGCGTGGAGCGGCAGCTTTGCGCGGCGCAGCAGGCGTAGTGGGGCTGGTGCTGGCCGGGGCTTTTTTCACCGG
>NZ_JAAARM010000017.1 GCF_009908285.1 Pseudomonas sp. Fl4BN1 | reverse complement strand
CAATCACCAATGAAAAATTTTCATTTGCTATTACTCCAACTAGTCTTTAGGTTTCAAGTTAAACACTTTCGCCTTGAAAATTCTGGTGAAGCCTGCCGCCGAAGACCAGGCTGAAAAGCGATTCGGTCGCCAATTAAATGCCCGCCGCTGACTTGTTCGGAGTTTCCTTAAGCATAAGACCTTCCAGACTCGCAACATGATAAACTTTCCAGCAGTCGAAAATTTCATAGTATGTATATAAAATATTAGCCTACTCAAACCAGCGCAACAGAGCTCCCCATATGCTACCCGCCATAAAACATGCTTGAGACATCCCTCCCAACTAAGCAATAGACTTACAAATAAAACTCTCAAAGCAAGTAGTCAAAAAAAACCGACTGGGAGTGGTAAACCGCATCGCAGGAATTGATGTTGCCTACCATAAAAATAACGATACACTAATTGCATCTATTGTTATAGTTGATGCACACAGCCTAGAAACTATCGAAAGCCATGCATGGGCAGGCATAGCGTCATACCCTTATGTACCTGGTCTTTTTTCGTTTAGAGAACTGCCTTCAATCGTAAGGCTTTTATCAACTATAACCCACCGACCTGATCATTTGCGACGGGCAAGGTATAGCTCACCCTCGTCGGTTTGGCTTGGCATCGCGCTTGGGAGTACTTTATGACATACCCACTATTGGATGCGGATAAAGTCGCTTCATCGGTGAATACGCACCTCCCCTTAATGAAAGGGGATGCCAATCAGGCCTGTTCGACGGCGACGAACTAATCGGGGCCGCGCTCAGGACTCAAAAAAATGTAAAACCTGTGTTCGTTTCAATCGGCCACCGAATCTCCCTTGAAACCGCCTGCCACTGGGTATTGAACGTCACACGCCACTATCGATTACCAGAAACAACTCGACTTGCAGATCGATATGGAAGGCAATTCTACGAACAGAACAAACACCTCATCGCCCCGCCAAACTAACCTTCCGATTGTTTAAATACACATCACATTCGGGTCGAAGCATCTGAAACTGTACGCACCCTTCACGCCACCAGTCAAAGCAACGCTTAGCAGCCACAATTTTCAATACACTCAACTGCTGAAGATTCTTCAAACACTGCAGGAGTTCCGGTGTCCCATTGACACCATCCAACTCCAACTCTCTGATACGCCGCTCATTTTCGCCCAAAAAAATGTAATCAATCACGGCCGTGTCAATACCATCCCCACTGAGTAAAACTCGGCCCGCACACTTAAGAGAGGAGAGCTCCGCTTTATCACATAACACAGGAAACCTTATGCAGCCAATCACTTTCGGCAACCTAGAAAAGTAGTCGCCCAACAAAGTCAACCGCTCCAGCCCTTCCAATGAGAATTTCAATGAAAACATAAAAACATTATTTTGGTGAACCGTCATCGCTTCCAGCCCGCCGCCTTCGAACCACTCATAACTCTGTGGAACATCCTCCCCGATCTCGACAGTACGCAACTGGCCATCTGGAAAGTATGTTACTTCCTCTATCACCCAGCCATATTCATACAAGCGCTCGCTGACACATACATCTCCTCTGAACTCATAGGAAAAGCCATTGTAGACCTTACCTTCCCAATAAAACTGTTCCCCCGTATAGTCTCGTTCCATTTCGATACCATTGCGCACCTCCCCAAGAATAAACTCGCTACGGTAGACATCAACAAAGCGGCCTTCCTCATACATACCGCCCCCCACCACATGACCACTCGAGAGTTCCAACACGCCCCCGGTGTATGGCACTCCCCGAAAAGTCCACAATCCACCCTGGTTGCTTAGCGCATTTTCTTTGATAATCATCAGTGCTTCCTTCCGGTAATCACATCGGCATGCTTCAGTACACCGCTGCAGTTCGAGCACGCCTCGAATTTATCCCCTTGACCCTGCCTAGGTGCCAGCTTGTAAGTGGCCACTTTCACATCATCAATTGATACCTTTGGGTACCGAGTAAGTCCTCGCTGCTGCTCTGGTGGGTGGTCAGGGTGCGGTCGTTGATCACGTCCCCCTCGGTGGTGGTCAGGGTTACGTCACGCCCGGCGATGATGCCCCCGGCGCGGTTGACCAGGTAGCAGTGGTGCTGCAGGAACTGTCGCTGGTGTGCAGCATTTTGCTGCGCGATGGGTGTGATTTGATGGATGTGACGACAAGGCGAATGCAGGAGCAGGTGCTTCAGTAAGCAAAAAAGGGCGGCTTGAAGGTCGCCCTTCTTCTCTTGTGATTGTCGGATACCGATCGACCAAAGGTCTACTGCCGCTTTAAAGTCGGCGGGACTGAAGTCGATCGAAAGTATAGGACTATTTCGCACTTTCTTAGACTACTACGTCCCCCCGGGGCTTCATGAAAAACCTTAAGAAGGGCTGAACGCCTAAACCACCGCTCTTTCTAAAGTAAAAACCCAAAAACAACTCATAAAAAACTCACAACTCATAACGTGGATCCGATTTAATATATGGCCCCACTACCTCATCCCAAGCAGCCTTTCCCTTTAGCTGTCAAGGGCTAGGGTCAAGCATATTAAAGATAAACCCCCTAACAACTCTGACAACCAAATTAAAATCAGACCGACTCAACTCATCAAAAGAATAGTACCTTAAGAAAAGTCCTTCCTCACTCTTAACTTGAGAGTGCACACCAAAATATTCCGGCAATAGTGCAGCATCCAAAAGTTCACCAAACGCATCCCATGCAGAGCCATTAACAACCCCACCAAGATATCGATACCCCTCAGGCCTAGGCATATTTTTAGATACCCAAACAGCCCCACCCATAACTACCTCACAACAATAAATCTTGACTACTGCCCAGCAGACAAAGCCTTAATATAGTCTAGAAAAACCCTCTGACTACTATCATTAAGAACTCTAAAGTCGACCGGCACAATATCCGCCTTTTCTAGATGACCAATAATATTAACCTTTTCTCTGCCGGACACCATATTTTTCTCAAAAACCTTATTTATCCCCTCAACCTCTTTAACACTCAAATGACCGGTCGGCAGGTTGTCGAGGCTGGCGGCCGCCGTGGCCAGGGTGCTGCGGCTTTCAATCAGGCCCTTGCGGTTGTTCAGGGCGCCACTGAGTTCCAGGTCGATCTGCCGGGCGCTGATCTGGCCACCGCGCTCGCCACTGCTGTCTAAGTCTACGACCAATCACCAACGCACTATCCTCAATAACAACATAATTATATATTCCTGCACCCTGGGCCAGCTTCGTGTCTACGATAAGTGTTGCCCACCCTTTTGGATGACCTGGAAACTGGTTTGAAAGGCTCGGAGCTTGTTGGTCTTTTGCAGAGACTAGTGCTCCTTTTGTAGGAAGCTGATCAAACACCGTATTCGGCGCCTTATTCGTCAGATCAGGCTCTTTCGAGTTTCTCCTAATACGCTCAAAAACCGCCTTTTCTGCATTAACCAAGGCCCCCGTTTCTTGACCATTTCCTTTTGCTGCGGAGGCTCGGGCGGTAGGGAGTTACAACGATAGATAGGAGTAAGATCCATGACGACTCTCAATCGATACATGCCTGTTACAGGCCGTAACTGCAATATTCCCTCACTGCTGATCGATACCCAAGCCCCCATTGACGTCCTGCACGATGCAGCGGCGTATCGCACTCGTGCCGTGACTCAGCTGCTGGAGAACTTCGCAACTTCTGATGAAGCGCCAAAGGCGCAGTGGTGCTGCAGGAATTGTCGCTGGCGTGAAGCATTTTGCTGCGCGATGGGTGTGACTTGATGGATGTGACGACGAGGCGGATGCAGGAGCAAGTGCTCCAGTAAGCCAAAAAGGTAGCTTGATCAGGCTGTGTGAAAACGCAGCCTGTTGAAAATTCACATAAACAGAAAGGGGTGGTATAAAACCGCCCGGCTTCAACCTTGATATCTAACTAAAAGCGCAGTATCCGTCCAGATCAAAAAAACACATTCCGCAAAAGTCAGCAACCACTTTCACAATCTAACAGAAAGATACTCCTCACTCTCCAAAAGAGTATAAACGTCTTTCTTGCAATCAAAATACACCTGAGCATCATCATATATCACTCGCCCTCCGAACGCTTTTCCTATCGCACAAGCAACAGCCACTGAAAACAACATATTATGTTTCGAGCCCCTTGTAACCTGAGCAACAATAGGCAAATCCATTTCTGAGATCTCTCTCAAATCCTCAGCCACTTCCATAAAACTAATCCAACAAAGAGGCTTCTGCTCTTGATCATGCACAAAGACAAAACTATTAATTAGCTCCCCCCCTCCGCCAAGACTCACACCAACCCTTAGCTGACCTGCCGATATAAAAAAACCGGAAAGAAAGTTAAACAGCCCGCCCAAGATACTCTTAAAATCAGGAACCACCCTGATCGGAACAAACAAACCAGCCGACATCATTCCCACCATTTATATTGAAAAACTCGACCAGAAGATATATTCATCCAGCCATCCTGAGTCTTATATAAATATTACTCACCGCCCCCTCACCAACAACATTTGAGACTGCCCCCCGACTTAAAGTGACTTAACATTTTCTCCATGGACACTCCTGCACTAGCTGCATCAATATACAAGCCCCCCTTATACCCAGCTTTAACCATATCCTCAGCACCACTAAGAATATTTCTTCTAACCGAATCTATACTAGCCTCTTTGATTGTCTTAAGTTGAACAGAAACACCATCAAGCCAGCCATCAATGCCCGCAAAGCTAGGTGTATCGCCCCCCTTAAACTCACCACCTCTAAATGAAACGATATCAGACACCTGTTTAAACTCGTGCTCCTCTAAAGCCCCCTAACTACAGACCCTTTCTTTGCTGAAGTTAATGCCAACGTAAAGTTAGCATCATTAGCCGCTGACCTATCAATACTTACAACCTTAGTTTCCCCTGAGACTAGATTTTTCGCGGTCTCTTTTGCCGCAGTTATTCGCGTCTAATATAAACTGGAATCACACTATCACCAGAAAAGTCCATCCTGCCACCACCAACCTCAATACTATATTTTACTGGAAATGCCTTAATCCCCATTATGAGCGAGTCAAACTCCGTGATTACATCATCTATCTCGCCAGTATCCTCAATCAAATCCTGCTCCAAGAAAAACCTGACATCCAACCCTTGCGAAAAGTCAATTAAAACAGCTCTAAAGTTAGAAGAGATCGCCCCTAACAAAGCTTGCATCAATGCGATAATTATTTGATTCCTAATAACCATACTCATATCATTCCACCAATTTAGGATTCGGGCTTGTAGGAACAATGCTTGGGCTTTTCGTTCCTTTGATTACGAAAACATTTGTCGGCTGGCTGCTTATCCCCGCGCCAATATTTACATTCGTTCCAGTGACTCCATCAACTCGAACTACAGGAAAACCCTGGGCATTTTTACCTAAAATAACTGCATTACCAGAGCGGTAAGCATCTAAAACTTTCTGCGCATCAGCGGCATTGCTCAAATACCCCCCTTTACCTCGCTCAGCCAGTTGAGGGGTTCCCTCTAGATGTCTTAACTGTTTCTGGCGACTAATTTCCGCAGAAACTTCAGGGAAATCTTTAGGTGTAAATGTTCCTTTTGCCGCTACACTTAAAAATACTAAACCAAAAAACGATAAGAAGAATTAATTATTAATATGCTTATTAAAATACAACCAACAAATACCACCGTCGCGCTTACGTAGGTATATTTTCCAGTAACTCATTAACTTTATCAGTATCTTCCGGATGAAATTTTAGATACCTTTCACAGGCGAGCCTGACGTAGTGATAACAGGTTTCCTCATTAACTGTGACGATATCATCTTCCGTTGGAGGATAGCCAACAGCAAACTGAACTCCTTCGAAATGTTCCTCCTTCTCACAACTACTCATGTCTGGAAAAAAACAATATACACCATCAAGCATAAATGACTCTTTTTGAATAATATTTTCTGTGGCATCTAAAAATCTATCATCAGAGTGCATAATATTAAAATAACCTACTACAATCTCATTCAGCCCAGAACAAACATCTGACATATCAAATAAATTCTCACTCATATGTATTTTATTAATCCTCCGTTATTAGTTGGGATGAAAATTTCTTACTACACCAGTCGTTTTATCGACATATACTCTAAAACTAACACCACCAGCAGCAACGTTAGTAACTCCATTAGGAGTTGCCATAGCCGTTTTATAACCACTAGCGGCGGCTTGTTGACCTAATTCTAATATTTTCTGATCTGTAAAAATCTTAGGATCATAAATTGTCTTTTCAAATGGCTTCGAACCATTACCTTTATAACCTCCAGTAAAATTCCCTGATGCATCTTTAGCAGGTACTTTGTACTCAACATGAGTAATTCCCTTAACACCTGTAGGTGTTTCACTTACAATATTTATACCTTTGTCTTTTACTAAACTATAAGTCGAGCACCTTACCCCGGCCTGAATCCACCACGGTCCCCAGCACCTCCATTCGTTGATCAGGATCTGTCGCACGACGGACCGAGAACTCTACTGGAAATGTATAGCCTGATGCTTTCATGATGACTTTGGCGTGCTGCGCATCGACCGCTACCGTACTTTGGTGTAGCTGGATGCCGTCGTTCAGAAAGCTGGGAGAAGAGTCTCTGACGTTGGAATGGCAGCCGGGTAATGTGAGCATCAGGATCAGCAGCGATAGTGAGGTTCTGCTCACGCATGAATGTCCTTTAAAAAACCTGCATAGTTGCCAATAGATAAAACTGGAACCATCGAGCCAGAGAAAATGAAGTAGTTTTTAATAACCAAGGACTAAAATCTTGAGTATCCCACTAGCAGCACAATAATAAGACCTGCCACTAAAGCAGGTGAAATCGAATATTTAGGGTATCTGACTCACCGCAGTAGTGGCACGCCAATCGCGATGAGCTTTGGCAGAACCTGACTTGACTATGATGGTGAATGCTACCAAGACGTACAACCCTATTGGACTAGCAATCAAGCGAAGACACCAAGCGCCACACCTCCCATAGACAAAAGCCCTACCCCCATAGCACCCACTTTATACGCCCCATATAGAGCCCCTGCCTGCCCCATACAAGACATCACGAACGCTTGCAACGGACTCTTATGGGCACTCATGGGTTTTCCCTATCTACCTACTTACGCCTCAACACACTACTGACGGAGCCGACTAACACACTTGACCGAGCAGATTTTCAAGAAATGCCCTCACTCCGTCAAACACCGTAATTCAGCAAAACTATCCAAGAATAGGGTCCCACAGCACACGTTTAGCATATGCCCGGGCCTCATCCTCAGAATCAAGATCCATGACTTCATACTCGTCATTCAACAGCATTTCCTTCCAGGAAACAGATTCATCCTCAAAAGCCTCGAGCAACTCTTTTTTAAGTTCCCCTCTCTTACCTGCGTTATCAACCGCCTCCTTATAAAGGTCAATCGCCATGGCCTCTGAAAAGCCAAAATCAGCAGAAAAAACCGTCTTCAGAAAATAACTTAAATTTACATACTTCATAGCACCACCTATGGTTTAGGCGCAGGAAAAATAGAAATGGTTTCCCATACGTTGTTTTTAGGGTTCAGCATATAAACTCCCTCAACACTTCTCAAGTTACCCACACTTTCCTGAGCCCCGAAAGTATCTTTGTTCTTTACAAGGTTGCCTTGTAGTGGTCAACTAATCCCGGACACTGCGTTAAGTTTTTCCTCGGCCACGGCGGGCGCCAGCCCGCTGTTGAATTGATGTGGCCGTTGCCAATTGTACCTCTGCATCAAAAAACGACCGATATCCTGCTGTGCCAGCGATGCGCTCATGTAGCCCACGCTCGGTATCCATTCCGTTTTCAGACTGCGAAACAACCGTTCCATCGGTGCGTTGTCGTAGCAGTTTCCACGCCGACTCATGCTTTGTGTGAAGCGATAACGCCACAGTCGTTGGCGAAAGCTTCGGCTGTCGTATTGGCTTCCTTGGTCGCTGTGAAACAGTACATTCTGTGGGCGACTACGCTGTTCATAAGCCATATCCAAAGCCTTGATTACCAGGTCGGTATCGGGTTTCGATGAAAACGCCCAGCCCACTACGCGGCGGGTGAAAAGGTCGATCCGCCACATAGTGCCAGCGACCTTCAGCCCAGACATAAGTGATATCACCGCACCAGACTTCATTTGGCGCAGACACGGTGAACTTCCGATCCAGCACGTTCGGGATATCTGGCCGCTCCACTGTCGCCTTTTTATAGGCATGTGAGCCGGGCTGCTTGCTGACCAGTTTCATCTCGCTCATCAGCTTGCGTACCTTGAATCGCCCAATTTTTATGCCGTTCTCTCGCATCATGCACATGATGCTTCGGCTGCCCGCCGCACTGCGGCTTTGGGTGAACAGCTCGTTCACGCGGCTGCGCAAGATCAGCCGCTCAACGTTCGGAGATCGACGCTTGCGGTAGTGCGCGTAATAGCAAGATCGGGTGACTTCAAATACCGAGCACAACAGATCAACAGGTTCTTCAGAGCGAAGCTGATCAATTAACGCGAACGCTCGTGTTCCTCGGCCATCAAGAGCGCGGTGGCCTTTTTTAGGATCGATTTTTCCCGTTCCAGCCGATTGATCCGGGCTTCCAGTTCCTGGATTTTTTGCTGCTCGGGCGTCAACGCTTTGCTTTGCGGAGTCACTCCATTGCGCTCTTGCTGAAGCTGGTTAACCCAGCGACGCAGCGCAGACTCGACAACTCCAAGTGAACGACAGGCTTCGATGTAGCTATAGCCTTGATCAAGTACGAGGCCTGCGGCCTCTCGTTTGAATTCAGCGGAAAAGGAACGACGTTGCTTGGTCATCAGACACCTCTATCTGGCGAGCATTCTCGCCTAAATGGGTGTCCGGTTTCATTAGACCACTACACCTTGACCAGATAACGGCCCTCCACATTGCTTAACACCTTCAAGCTGTTGCGAGCCATCATCACGCCAACTTCAACTTCTTGCTTGAGGTAGATAACCTCGCCAGCCTTAATGGTCACAGGCATGTCTGCCCAGTTTTCAGCCTTGGAGCGAATGACGTGCTGACGCCAAAACTCATTGAAACTTCCACCAAACAGCAAAACAAACAACAACCTCATACTACTAAACGAACCACTAATGCTTTTTACAAATTCAACAACTGCATTTTTAATTCCCGCCTCAACCTCATCTAACAATTCAAAACCTTGGCAAAAAATAAAACTTAAAAACCGGACAAGACCTAACGGCGCGGAGATAGCGATCACATTTTCAATATACTACAGATCAGTGCCATTCCAGTGTGCAACGCTCCAATGAAACCGGATACTCATTGAGGCGAGAACACTCACTAGATAGAGTTTTTTGAACTCCGGACTTCCGCGAAGATTCCATTTAGAATGACAGAACACCTAAACCTATCTTTTCCTCTCAAGTAAAACCCCGCTTTCAACTCTCAACACCCTTGAGTCATCGCCCTCTTCAAAATCCACATAAAAAAGCCCTTCAATTTCTACATTCGCCTTAGCAACCTCATCTAAAACAAATTTAAAGAAATCATATGCCCGCGAATTTATCACCCCCCCATAAAATACAAAAGCCACCCAATTAATTGGAATCTCAGGAAATACCCACCCACTCCAATATAAATCTGCGGCATCACTTTCTAATCCATGTTTACCGAAAGAAGCCCAAGATCCGGCCGCAAGATTTTTTATAGTTGGCACATCCTTAAAGTCACACTCAATCCATCCTCTAACTGAAACGTAACTAGACATCACCCCCCCAATCCAACCTTAACGACACCACCTTTATCCTCAATACACATCCTAACTTTGGAACAAACACCATGCTTAAACCAAAACTCGGTTCTTTTACCCTGCTCCACCGCGATTTCTATAGTAACTTTAATCTGATTACGAGTTGCCTTATTAAGGAAATTATCTGACCTTTCAATAGCCGAACATGTTCTTTTCACCTGTATCAACGCAGCGCCTGTAACAACATCAACCTCTCCACCATTAATAATCTGAGACACTCCTCCAACTCGACCTCTAACAAGGCCCTCATAGTGAACATCTAAAGCCTCACGATATTTTCCTTTTGAGTACAGCCCCCCTTACATTATCCGACATTTTAACGGAAGAACATTCAAGTACCGCCTCTCCTTTTCCGACATCTAATCAACCGAAAATGATGAAAAGTAAAATGACAACTTATTATCTTCTAGATCGATCAATTGATAACGCATCCTGTCAAAACCCGAATCTAGCTTACTCACGCTCATATGCATCAGCTGAGTCAATCCGCCGCCAATATCACGGGACGTAAAATCACTGATATCAATAAATCTGATACGCACCACATCAGTCCCTGCCTTTTCAGAGACCGAGATTGATAGAGATAAATCGTAGCCTCCCCCATCTTCATTCGACTGAATACTAATGGCGTACAAGCAATTGTGAGCAACAAGCAACTCATTCAACTGCAGAACTTTAATCATGATTTACCCTCGTTTCTTTACCATTGGCTCCATAGCCAGGACCATATTCGTAGGTATGCGTGTGCGGATCGGAATGATATTCCGCAGGCTTTCCTTTGTCTCCATATCCATGATTCGTATAATCCGTTCTCTTAACCTGTCGACCATACTGATCGTACTCGACCACAGATTTTTCAAGCTTCCCAGTCGCTGGGTTATACCTCTCTGGTGTCGTACTCTTTGTGCCAGGCGTCGTCTGATGCGGCTTCTTCCCAGTAAACACCTCGTCTGGAAACGTTCCTTCCTTTGCCGTAGTTCCTTTTGCAGCTACAGAGGAGCTGAATCATGGCTAAGGCCGATCATAGGGCAGCCCTACCCAAAACTGAACGTTTCGCCACCATCGCCGCTGATTTCTATCCGCCACTGGGCGATGCCGAAAATTCGCAACACTGCCTCGTTCCCTGGCTTCGACTGCATGGACACTGGCTGCAACAAGCGGGATTTGAGGTCAATCAGAAGATTAGAATTGAGATTAGTAAGAATAGGTTGGTGATTACGGCAGAGTGATAGATATCCCCGGCACTGCCGGGGATATTAAAAGTGTCAGTTCCTAATCCGTTTTTTACAGTTCACTATGGCTCGTAACCCTCAAACTCCCAAAGTCCTAGCCGTGAAACTTCCCTTGCAACTTCTTTCCAATTTTCACCAGCACAACCCAGTAAAAACCTTCTTATAGATTCATTAATTTTTTTATAATTATATTCACGAACAATCAAATAATGACTTCCAATAAGAACCACATCTTGCGCGCAATTTTCTTCAATCCATTTTGGAGTACAAACTTCTATATCAAATGACTCTTCCCCGTCCTCACCCACTGGACCAATCATCGCTTGAAGGAGAAAACTAAAGTTTGTTGGTGATTCCGGCTTGTAATTTTCCAGATCGTAAATGTCTGGGCTATGAAGCCGTTTTAATTCTGCCTTCATAGTCTAATCCGTTATATTCAGATGGCCATTTGATTGCCATCTCTTTGATTCTTGACCAGGGAGTCTTTGCTCAAAGTTAGCTTGAGCCTTCTCCTGATTGGGCTTGTAAGTTGGTGGCCTATATTGCTTTAAACCGTCACTACTGACTAAGGTTTTCCCATCACTAGCAACCTTATACCCATCTCCTACCCATGCTTTTCCCAAAGCATCAGCTTGCTCTCTTGTACCAGTACCAATATTAAAATTACCTTTACCTTTACCTTGTGAGGCATCTCTGATGCTGGCCGCTTAGCTTAGCCCAATCATCTGCTCCTGCTTTTGCATTCTGCAAATCAAGCACCGTATTCGGCGCCTTGCCCGTCAGATCAGGCCCTTTCGCATTGCTCCCAATACGATCCAAAGCAGATTTTTCAGCATTGACCAATACCTCTGCTTCCTTAGCAGTTCCTTTTGCAGCTAATCAGATTTTATGCCCACTTTAAATTTACACCACAATGGAAATTCGCCAGAAAACACAAAAAAATCATCAACGTATTGCAAACCCAGCACTTCTAAGCGCCGAGTAAGCTCATCCGCCGCCTCTCCTCCAAAGCAGGGCCCAAAGGAAACCACATCGGCATTTATATCAAGCGGCGCATCAAACTCAAGCAGTGCTGACAACCTATCAATATCTATAAATCTAGACATCAATTCTTGCCGACGAATAACGATCCCATATTCAACAACATTAATAAAACTCATGGCATCACTCCTGGAATTTTTATGCTATCCGGCACATTAATCTTAACGTTATAAATAGGTGAACTCTGATTTGGCTGAAAAATCTGCCCCCACTCCGGCTTCCCGCCCTGCTTTATAGCCTTTTCTGGAACAGCAAAGTCTATACGAATAGGACCAGTCCCGCCTGGCTGAGCCGCACCTGGGGTTGTTACGTAAACACGTCCACCAGCTCCAACGCCATTGGGAATAGCCGTCCCTCCATTTTGCATCCAATAAGGAACCTCATCAGGGGAAACCCAGCGAGATACTGGTGTATATCCAGGGGGCAATGGGCCCTCTGCTGCACCTGGACCACGAGGCGTGATAACTCTGTAATTTGGCCCAAGATCACTAATTAGTGTCGCTGGCTGAGGTGAACTAGGAAGTGCTGCTTTTGAAGCCTGCCCCGCTGCGACTCCCCCTCGTGCACCTCCCGAAAGGATCTTACCTAACGCCGCAGCCAGCCCGATGCCGCTGAGTTCACCGGCCATAAACATAGCCCAAGCCTTGGTGAATTCAGTAGCAGGTTGGACACCATCGAAACCAAGCCCTCGGGCCTGATCCACGAGAGCTTCACTTATCTGCTCAGCAGTAGCCCCCCGATTCCGCATATCTTCTGCGAGCGTGCTCGCCGCTTGCCCATACTGAGTCAGGCCCGGGGGAAGATGCTCCACGAAGTTGTATTGAGTAGCATTCTGCGCAACCCAGGCCCCCTTCTCGATCTTGGCTGTATCACTATCCTTCTGAGCCGCCGCCGCTAGCACACCCACAATTTGTGAGCTCATGATTAGCAGGTCTTTATTGCCATTTACCAAACCATTCAAATGGCCAACCAACGCTTCGTTGGCACCCGCAGCCAAGGCCCCAGTCTTGAAGTCACCACCGGTCGCTTGCGACAACAATCCCCCCACCATTGCATGAATAGCAATTTTCGGTAGAGAGCCATTGTCAAACACCTCCTTGGTGTAATCTCCCACGACATTGAAACTGGCCGCAGCCAAGGTATTGAACAAAGCACTTTTCAGAGCATCACTTGCACTGCCACCTTGCCCCAGAGCCTTGCTCAACAGCATGGAAGTGCCGCTCTGCAGTGTTTGGCTCGCAGCAAATTGCCCAACACCTGTCCAAGTGCTGAGGTTCGGCCCAATAACCTGATTCGTTACTGGGTTGGTGTAAGTGCCTGTCCACTCATTGAAATAACCAGATGTAAGCCCCGCAGTAACACCTGAGATCACATACCCTTTCATGGCGCTGGAAGAGGTCACATCCTTAAATACGGCCCCCAGGTTTCCGCCATTGTTGATAAAGCTAACGGTTGCATTAGTCGCCGCACCTGTAGCGATAGCTCCCGCACTCGACACCAACACTCCAGCAGTTCCCGAACTCATGGTCCCCGCAGCAACTGCTCCGCCGGTGGCGGTCCCCATAGCTCCCATTGCCATAGGCCCAACCACTGCAGCCATCACAATCGCAATGATGATCTGCGAAGCCGGCCCCAGCCCGGAATTGCTGTACTTGTAGGAGTCGTGGATCTCCTTCACCGCCCGCCAGTCAACATCACCGCGTTGCTCGGCTTCCTTGAGCCAAGCCAGTTGCGGGTCGGCCTTGACCATGGCGTCGATGCTCTGGCTGACGGTTTGCTGGTTGACCTGCCTCACATCGATCTTCAGGCCATCAACGGCTTTGATCACGATGTTGCCGGCCGCCACCATCTGGGTCTGGCGCAGGGTTTCGTCGGTATTGCCCTTGCCTTTGGAAGACACCCAGAAGGAGTTGTTATTGGTCTTTTCGTGACTCTCCTGATGCAGGTCCTTCACCCCTTCGAAGGTGATGGCGCCGCCGCTGTCCAGGGTGATGTCCTTGCCGCTTTGCAACTTGGCGACCTGATACTTCTGGTCGCCATCGCTCTTGAGCGTCAGGTTGCCACCGGCAGTGATTTCGCTGCCGATATGGGTGGTGCGGGTGACTTCATCACGCTGGGTCTGCAGGTTGCCAAAGCCCCCCTTCTTCTTCATGTCATACAGCGAATGCTCACTGTCCTGCTCCGCCAGCAGGTTCAGTTCGCCACCGGCCACCAGATAGGCTTCATCCCCAGCCTTGACCTTGCTGGAAATCAGGGTCATGTCCTGGCCGGACTTGAGCGTCACATCGCCGCCCGCCGTCACCGTGGTGGCTTGCTGGTGGACGCGATCCTCTTCGCTCTTGGTGGTGCCGGTCTTGCTGGCCCAGTGCTGTTCGTTCGCCGCCGAGGCCAGGGTCAGGTTGTCCTTGGCGGTCATCGAGACGTCGCCCTTGGCGTCGATCTGGCTGGCGACGGCGGTGACGTTGCCTCCGGCCTCAATGCTCAGGTTGCCGCCGCTCTCCAGGGTGGCGCCGTGCTGGGTTTTGCTCTGGTCGAGGTTGCCGATACCACGGTCATTGCTGACCACTTGCTCGACCGCATTGAGAGTGACGTCGCGACCGGCCTTGATGGTGGTGTTGCCGCCGCTGTGCAGCACGCTGCCGTTGTTGTCGAAGTCCCGTTCGGCGTCGATGCTCAGGCTGTTGCCGGCCTCGATGCGGGCGGCGCTGTCGAGGAAGTCGCGGCGCTGCTCGCGGACGTAGTCTTCGCTGCTGCTCTGGTGGGTGGTCAGGGTGCGGTCGTTGATCACGTCCCCCTCTTTGGTGGTCAGGGTTACGTCACGCCCGGCGATGATGCCGCCGGCGCGGTTGACCAGGTAGTTGCCCGCCAGCAGGTCCAAGCCCTTGCCCGCCTCCGCCAACCCACTATTGACTAGGTTCTCCCCTGCCACCGCCGACAGATCATTGGCTGCGCGCAAGGTGCCAACGTTGTTCAGATCCTTGCCGGCAATCAGGCTCACGTCCTTGCCCGCGATCAGGGAGCCGTTGGGCGCCAATCGGTTGTTCGAGTGCGCCAGGTACAGCACCGGCACCAGCACCTGTTCGCCATTCACTTCATGGCTTTCCAGCCAGACGATGTCGTGGGTCAGGGCGGCGATCTGTTCGGCGGTCAGGGTGATGCCCACCGACAGGTCAAGCGGTTGCTTGCTCTGGAGGGCGTTGTCCATCAGGTGCTTGAAGAGTGTTTCGTTGCTGGCCTGGCCGTCGATAAAGCGCTGGCCGGTGCGGGCCACCATGGCTTGCTGGATCAGTTTCTGTTCGTAAAAACCGTCCCCCAGGCGTTTGGCACTTTGGTCCGGGTTGTAGCCGAGCTTGGACAGCAGGTAGTCCGAGCTCATGAACTGCTTGAGCTGTCAGCAAGATGTTTCCAGTGTTTTTTATCCTCTTCGTGAGTTGCTAGTACTCGTCCTCCACGTTACCCTGCGGCCTTCGTAGCAAATGCTGCGATTGGACTTGGCGGTCCAAACAGATATAGGCGCAACAGCGCCCCCAATACGATTGCAGGCGCTTTTTTTGCGCCCGCATCCTCGTGTTATGGCGGGTTGCGCAGGGACTCCTTCGGGAGTGCCAGGTCCTATATCCCTGGTCCGCCAACCTTGTGCAATCCGTCACCCTTACTCTGCTTGGCGGCGGAAGGTGATGGCTCAGATTGATATAGGAGTAAGATCCATGACGACTCTGAATCGATACATGCCGATTACCGGCCACGACTGCAACATTCCCTCACTGCTGATCGATACCCAAGCCCCCATTGATGTGCTGCACGATGCAGCGGCGTATCGCATTCGAGCCGTGACTCAGCTGCTGGAGAACTTCGCGATTTCTGATGAAGCGCCCAAAGGTGCAGTGGTGCTGCAGGAACTGTCGCTGGTGTGCAGCATTCTGCTGCGCGATGGGTGTGATTTGATGGATGTGACAACAAAGCGAATGCAGGAGCAGGTGCTCCAGTAAGCAAAAAAGGGCGGCTTGAGGTCGCCCTTTTTCTCTCGCAGTAGATCGAATACCGATCGATCAATCGCCTACTTGCTCTCTTTGGCGATAGTGCCCAAGACTGCATCCTTGACCAGATAACGACCCTCCACATCGCTTAACACCTTCAAGCTATTGCGAGCAATCATTACGCCAACTTCAACTTCTTGCTTGAGGTAGATAACCTCGCCGGCCTTAACCGTCACGGGCATATCTGCCCAATTCTTAGCCTTGGAATTGACCTCATGCCGACCATGAATGATATAGAAATATATGTATCGCTCTCCATGGTTGTAGCCCATTTCCAAATCTGATTCATTGCCATCCAGGAAGACATTAAAACACCTCATCACACCCTCGTTGCTGGGGCGAATGGCGTATACCCGCCCCTTTTCGGTAAGTGCTGACTTGAGCAAAAAGCACTGAGCGACTTTTACAGGTATCTATTCCACTACAGAAAATCAAATACAACCACAACAAGAAAAACCAGGAGAAGCTCAACGCCTTTACAAAAATTCCTGACTATGCGAATCAAACCCTACACACACTTTCCACCACTTAATTCATAACACCAAACAGCACTTATTTACCCCAACAAGATCCACCCTAAATACAAGCCGACTTAGAAAGCTGCCACATACAGCCTCTAGATACTTCATGACAAACCACTTACTACACGACTCAATGAATCACACCAGACTCTATAACTCCATCAGCAATAGTCTTAGGCCCTTCAGTCAAATAAAATCTCTCACCAACACCCAGCTGCCCATAATTCAAACGCGGATAATATGTCAACTCCAACTTAACAGTATACGGCACACCGAATTTTGCGAAACTTGGAACTCCATACATCCGAACAGCCAATTCTTCACTCATAGTTTCTGCCCGAAAATATGGTGCATACCCATCACTCTCCGGTAGAGATATCCGACCGCCACAAGATGGCGATCTGAATGTGACTTTTGCCATCACAAAGGGAACACCTACTCCTACTCTATTCATTTTGGTACCAAATTAACCTTATTAAACAAATCATAAAACTCTGGAAACTCATAAACATCTATACCAATTGCTTTGCCTGCTCCACCTGGATCATCATGCCGATACACTTTGTCCAAAAAGTCCTTAGGGATTTCTATATACGTCTTAGTATAAGTCCTATCAGGATTAGCCTTAATAAAATCATCCAAACTTTTCTCATCAAAACCAAACCTCTTAAAAGTTGAGTTCGGATGAATATTATAATCTCCATATTTCAGAATATCCGCAAGCTCTTCTGGCTCAACCGCACGCCATAAACGTGTTGTTTCTACAGCATCGTGAGCTTTTACAACAGGAGACAATTTAATAGATGCCCATGCGACCCCTATCATCTGCAAAGTATTATCTATCAGTTGCTGAGTACCTTTAGCAACATCACGCTCAGTCTCAGTATCGTACTTAAAAGGTACCTTAACAATCTCTTTGCCAACATCATCCAAATGAAAAAGCTGCTTAAACGTATCGACCAAGCCATTGACCGCATCAGATGGTAGATTTCCAGCTCCCTTCCATAGGCCACTAATTGCTGTATCTTTCGTGTTTGACAGAATCTCCTTTTCTTTTTCTGTTTGATTTTTTCTCGATGCCACACTTAGCATCGTTTGGTACTCTGAGGTGAACTGCTTCCAAGTATCCAAATACATACTTGAATCTTCATACGCCGTCAAACTTCCCGGCGCAAACATCAACATTAAACGCCCACTCTCATCAACAAATGTCTGAGACTGGACTTTTAGAAACTCAAGAGCAGAAGCATCGGACATTGAGTGTTCAGCAGCAAACGTCTTATCAACATTTTGTTGCGCCTGAGCAAGAAGACGTGCTTCAGCAGTTTCCACAGTAATATTGTTTTCTTCTGCAAACTCTACAGCCAATGCTTTGATTTTCTTGACTTCAAGGGCATGCAATTGTCGGTTATGGATATCCACTCCGGCGGCATTCGCCCCACCAACAATCGCACCTGTGGTGCCTCCTGCCGAAGAACCCGCTGTAGCTCCAAGGCCAGTAGTGATTAATGTCGCAATGGCATCCTGGTTATGTTCCTCAATACCACTGCTCTTCAACGCCTCAGCAATGGCTGGCATGAGAGCTGCCGATGCCCCTGCTCCTAATGCACCACTTCCAGCGTTCCCGCTAGACAAGCCTATAGTTGCACCAGCCAATGCATGCAACAGAACCCTCGCTGCACCACCCTCAGCCCAAGCAGCCTTGGTAGCACTGTCCGCCTTGGGATTATTGTGTTGGGCATCTGCGTAATCACCGATTTTCTTGAAGACGTCAGCCGATGACGTGTAGGCAACAACACCAACAGCCGTCGAACCTCCCGCACCTCCCAATCCGGCCGCAACCAAGCCAGAAGCAATATCAGCCATGATTCGCTTGTCGCCACCCACACTCCAACTAGCAGCATCCTGAAGAGCGGCATTGGCTGCCGCTATCTGCTCAGGGTTCTGGGACTTCTCTGCTTCTCGCTTCGCCTTATTGGCCGCATCTGCTTTGGCCTTGGCAACAGTATTGATAACGCTGCTCGCCAGTTGCGCTGAACTCTGGATAAGGTCAATACGCTCCTGCATGGCCCTCTCATCAGGGCGGTCCAGGCGTTGGTTGGCATTGGCCGTGTCTCGATTCAAGCCCACCAAGTCATTGGCGCCAGCCGGGTCGCGAACAGTGATGGTTCCCTCACTGATCGCACTGCGGGTGCTACTGTGATCCGACTCCTTGAGCGCGATCGGCAGAGTACCCCCTATCTCCGAATGTGCCCATTTTCTTTGATCGTCGGGGGTCAGCCCACCCGGCTTGTCCCATTTGGTACTGGTATAGGAAGCACTCAGGCTCGCGGATTGGCTTTTGATTTCGCTCTTGTTCTTGATGTCGCTAACAAGCAGGCGTCCCGTATCCAAACGGTTCTGCTCAGCATTGGCATTGCTGGCGATGACCGCCCCCTGCAACTGGGTGGTCTCACCTATATGAATGTCATATCCACCTTTACCCGCATACAGCCCGGTCTGGTCTGTTACCGCCTTGTAATCGCTGTTCATCTTGCTGCCAGCGATATTTCCCGAGGCGGTGACCGTGGATCCGTAGCAAAAAGGTGGAATACAGAGGCTGACTCCTGCACCAGCGCTCTTTTGCTGGTTCTTCTGGCTGGCCTCATCTTGCCGGGAGGTGATATTTAAGTTGCCGCCAATATCAGCCTTGATCGTGTCTGCTCTTACTTGCGCCCCAGCCAAGGTAGTGTCTTGGCCACTGGTCAGAAGCAGTAAACCAGTATCGATGGTGCTATTGACCTGAGTAACTGAATGCCCAGTCCCCATGCCTTTCGCAATCTGCGCCCCAAGATCCAGAGTGAAACCATTTTGATCGCCAATATTAAAACTAGCGCCAACACTTGTTTTACTGTTGCTGTTCTGATTGTCCCATTGCGCACGATCTTGAGCGCTTTGCAGCACGATATCGTTCTTGGCTATCAAGGCCGTGTTCTCAGCCTTTAGGCTACTGCCAATGACGTGGATATCACCCTTGGCCCCAGCCCCATCGCCCCCTGCACTAATAACCAACCCCGCACCACTGGTCAGGGTCGATTGCTTTGCGGTTTCGCTGTCGTATTCACTGGAACTTTTACTGCGTGTATTGGCAAGTTCGGTACCGATCTTGATCAACGAGCCACTACTGTTGGCAGGCTTACCCTCAGACTCTTGCGCAGAACCTGAGTCCTGATTGCCCACAGCGTTATAAGCAGAAAGCAATGCCTGAGCACCCTTGACTGCCTTGAGCCGGCTATCGTCAGCTTCCTTGGCGGCACGGATATCGTTGCGAATACTCTTGGCGGTATCAATCACCACCCCACCGACTACTCGCCCCACCGCCAGACTCTTCGAGCTGTCAGAGCTGGTTTGCCTGGCGGTTTCAGCACCTGCCGCGATGGTGACATCCGCCCCGCTCAGGGACATGTCCTTGGTACTGACCAAGTCGCTGGCAACAACCTTGAGCTCTCGCCCCGCAGTCAGCTTTACGCTCCCTGCACTGGAGCCAATGGTGCTACCTGTAAGGGTCGTTTCCTGCGCATTGCTATCGCGCTTCTGACTGCTGATGGAAAGATGCTGGTTACCAGTGATGTCGTCCAAACCAAGGTTATTGGCAGTCAATACGCCGGTCAGGTCGCGACTTTTCTGTTTATGCATCTCTGTGCGCGAGAAGGTGTTGGCCGCAGCATCAATCGTGAACTCTCGAACAGCCTGTACGCTCAGATCCCTCGTACTGACCAGCGAAGAGCCGGTAACAGTCGCATCCCTACCGGCAGTCACACTGACGGTATCGCCCGACACCATACTGCCGACAGCCGTGGTACGAGTTTCGCTGACTTTATCTTCAACTTTGCTCGACTTCAGTCCACCCCAACTGCTCTTGCTCTGCTTACGCTCATGCCGATCACTCTCGAAGTCAGTAACAGCAAGAATCTGGACATCCTTGCCCGCTACCAGTTGTGCATTTCCTTTTTCAGCGACTACCACACTGCCCTGCAATTGCAGGTTTTCACCGGCTACCAGGACACTGTTAGTACCAGCACTGACCAAGCTACCTACATTGGAAATGCTCTCAGTCTCATCAAGGCGGAACTTCTTACTCGACGAACTCTTCTTGGTTTTACTGTAGAAGCTGTAGTCCTGATCTTCGGCAGCTTTGAGAACAAGATTTTTGCCAGCGACCAAATAGGCCTCATCGCCCGCCGTTACGCGGCTAGCAATCAGCGCCAACTCCAGTCCAGCACTCAAGGTCACATCACCACCACCTTTGACGCTGGTGGCCACCTGCTGAACATGATCCTCCTGCCCCTTGAAGCTCTTGGTCTGGCTGAACCAGTGCTGCTCATTCGCCGCCGAGACCAATGTCAGGTTTTCTTTGGCCGACATCGACACATCACGCTTGGCCTCCATCTGGCTGGCAATTGCCGTGACATCACGACCGGCACTGATGGACAGATCGCGACCCGCCTCAAGCGTTGAACCATGCTGAGTGACGCTCTGGTCACGGTAGTTGGCGTTCAACTGGTTGCCGACCACCTGCTCCACAGCCGTCAGGCTGACATCGCGGCCAGCGGTGATGCGGGTATCAGCGGCGCTTTTTAGGACTCCCGCGCTGTTATTGAAATCGCGTCCCGCATTGATGGTGAGGTTATTAGCAGCCTCAACCCGTGCAGCACTGTCGACAAAATCCCGCTGCAGCGCGTAGGGCCCTTTGTTGCTTTGGTGCGAGGTCAAAGTGCGTTCGTTAACCACGTCTCCATCAGTTGCCGTCAAGGCCACATCACGCCCAGCGATAACACCACCGGCCTTGTTCAGCAGATCCTTGCCTGCCGTCAAATTCAGGCCCTTGCCCGCCTCCACCACCCCACTATTGACCAGGTTCTCCCCTGCCACTGCCGACAGGTCATTGGCCGCACGCAAGGTGCCAACGTTGTTCAAGTCCTTGCCGGCAATCAGGCTCACGTCCTTGCCCGCGATCAGGGAGCCGTTGGGCGCCAATCGGTTGTTCGAGTGCGCCAGGTACAGCACCGGCACCAGCACCTGTTCGCCATTCACTTCATGGCTTTCCAGCCAGACGATGTCGTGGGTCAGGGCGGCGACTTGTTCGGAGGTCAGGGTCACGCCCACCGCCAGCTCAAGCTGTTGCTTGCTCTGGATGGCGTTGTCCATCAGGTGCTTGAAGAGTTTTTCGTTGCTGTCCTGGCCATCGATAAAGCGCTGGCCGGTGCGGGCCACCATGGCTTGCTGGATCAGTTTCTGTTCGTAGAAACCATCACCCAGGCGCTTGGTGCTCTCCTCGGGGTTGTAGCCGAGGTTGGACAGCAGGTAGTCCGAGCTCATGAATTGCTTGAGGTTGGTCAGCGCCGGGTTGGTTTCCACCAGGTATTTGTGCGGCCGGGACAGGCTCGCGGCGTCCGGCAGGCCGGCGATCTGTGCCGGGGTCGGGGCTTGCGCGGCACTGCTACCCTGGCCGCTGAGGCGGAACAGGCCGTTGCCGCTGGTGGGCAGGGTGAAGCCCGGCAGTACCAGGGGGTTGACCTGTTGCTGGGCCAGTTCCGGGGGCAGTTGCGGGTTGATCCGGATCGGCGTCGAGTAGCCGTTGCCAATGCCGGTGTCGATCAGGGTCTTGCCGGTGCCGACGTACTCGTAGAAGGAGCGGATCACGCTGTTGTCGAGGGTTTTGTCAGCCTTGAGGTTGACCTTGCCACCGGCCTGGATAGTGGCGGCGAAGGATTGGTCGCCATCCACCACTTTGCTGCTGGAGCCCAGCATCACCCCGGTCCAGCCGATAAAGGCGCTGAGGTCGGAGGCGAAGCTGGCCGACGGGGTCGGGTTGTTGCGGGCGTTGAAGGCGGCAGCCTGGGCGGCGGCGTTGCCGGTTTCGTTAACGAAGCTCCAGTAGCGCCGCAGGGTGGTGATTTCCTGGGGTTGCAAGCCCTGATTGTGGACGGTCTCGGCCTTGACGTTGATGTCACCGGCCGCGGTGATCAGGCTGCTGGTGTTGTCAGGGTCTGGGTGTCGATCTGCAGTTCGGCGCCGCTGTTGAGGCTGGCGGCGGCGCTGCTGTTGGTCACCCGCAGACGATCGGTTTCGGCGAGTTCCCACAGGCCGTTGACGCGGCCGCCGCCGCGGTCGTCGCAGCCGGCACCGGGAATCATGTTGCAGGACAGGCGGGTGATGCCGGCGGCACTTTTTTCGTGCTCGATGTACTCCAACACGTCCATCACGTTGTTGACCGTGGTGGCGGCAATGGTCAGCTTGCCGAGGCTTTCGATATCTCCCGAGCGGTTGTCCAGCAGGTCGGCCTTGGTTTGCTGGTTGTCCTTGGCAATCAGTGCGCTGCCCAGGCTGTACACCTGGGCGTAGCGGTTGGTGAAGCTCGTGGTCAGCAGTTGCAGGTTGCCGCCACTGGAGATCAGGCCTTGGTCGTTGACCAGGGTGGCGGCAGTGAGGGTCAGGTCATCACCACTGCCCAGGGTGCCGCGGTTGTTGATGCTGGAGGCGGTGAGGTGCAGGTTCTGGTTGCCGGTGATGCGTCCGGCGCTGTTCAGCGCGCCATCGATGTTGACGCGGGTGTTGCCGCCACCGGCGATGCTGGCGCTGTCGGTCAGGTCCAGTTGAGCGGCGTGCAGATCCAGTTGGCCAATACTGCTCAGGCGACCCTTGCCGGCGTAGTTGCCACTCAGGTCAACACTGATCGCAGCGTCGCTGCCGATCAGGCCGTCGTTGTTCCAGTGAGTACCGCTGCCGGTCAGGCCATTGCTCGCCAGGAGCTGGCCGTCGGTGGTCTGGGTCAGGTGGTCGACGTTGACTGTCAGTTGCTCGGCCTGGATCGAGCTGCTGTTGGTCCAGCGCTCGGCGTCCAGGGTCAGTTGCCCGGCGGTCTTCAGGCGGCCACCGACGTCGTCGAGGTTGGCCATCGAGATGCCGAACACGCCGCTGCCGCTGTGCAGCAGGCTGCCGCCGCGGTTGTTGAAGGTGCCGGCGTCGAAGCTCAGGTCGTGGTTGGCGGTTTCCAGGGTGCCGTCACGGTTGTCGAAGGTGCCGCCGATGTCGAATCGGCTGTTGCTCGACAGGCCCAGGGCGCGCATCTGCCCGCGCTGGTTGTCGAGGCTGGCGGCCGCCGTGGCCAGGGTGCTGCGGCTTTCGATCAGGCCCTTGCGGTTGTTCAGGGCGCCACTGAGTTCCAGGTCGATCTGCCGGGCGCTGATCTGGCCACCGCGCTCGCCGCTGTTGTCCAGGTCATGGGCGGTAATGCTCAGGCCTTGCTGGGCAAAGACCGCGCCGTCGCGGTTGTCGAGCTGGCCATCACTGGCAGTTTCAAGGGTGGCGCCCCCCTTGAGGGCAGACACCTTGCCTTCACGGTTGTCGAGGTTGGCCGCCTTGAGCGTGAGTTCGCCCAGTTCGGCGATGACCTGCCCGCCCTGGTTGTCGGCATCGGCGACGACCTCAAGCCCCAGGGAGGTCTTGGCCTGCAGCAGGCCATTGGCGTTGTCCAGGCGCTCGGCATTGACTTGCAAGTCGGCTTCACGGCTGAGGATGTCCCCCCCGGCGCTGTTCTGCAGTTGGCCGCTGGCACTGATCAGCACCGAGTCATCGGCCGCAATCCGGCCTTGCTCGCGATTGTCCAGCTGTTCGGTGAACAAGCGCAGCCACTGCTGGCTGGAGACTTGGCCGCCCTGGTTGTCCACGCCCGCGCTGCGCTTGACCAGCAACGGGCCAGCGGCGGACAGCTTGCCCTGCTGGTTGCTCAGGCGCCCCAGCAGGTCGAGGGTGACGGCGGCTTTGCCGGTGAAGGTGCCGTGGCGGTTGTCCAGGTCGCTGCCGGTGAACGTCAGGTCGCCGCTAGCGTTGACGGTGCCGCCGCTGTTGCCCAGGGTCAGGGCGTTCAGGGTCAGGCTCGCGGCGCTGTCAATCGAGCCGCCCTGGCTGTTGTCCAGCAGGTCGCTGAGTTTGAGGCTTTGTGCGCCAGCGCTGGAAATCACCCCTTTCTGACTGTTGTCGAGGCTCGCGGCCTTGACGTCCAGGGCTTGCTGGCTGACCAGGGCGCCGCCCTGGCGGTTGTTCAAGGCGTTGCTGAGGGTGATGTCGACAGCGCCCTTGAGGCTGGAGACGGTGCCCTGTTGGCTGTTGTTCAGGCCGGTGCCATTGAGGGTCAGGCCCTGCCAGCCCGAGAGCAGGCCGCCCTGGTTGTCCAATTCGGCAGTCCCGGTGATCTCCAGGGTCTGTTGTGCCATCACCACGCCGGTGAGGTTGTCCAGCCCGGCCAGCACCAGGGTGCTGCTGCCCTGGCTCGACAGTTCGCCGCCGCTGTTGCCCAGGTGGCCCAGGGTGGCGTTGAGTGACTGCTGGCTCTTGATCAGCCCGCCCTGGCCGTTGCGCACCTGATCGGCATTGAGTTGCAGGCGCTCGGCGCTGAGCAGCTTGCCCTTGTTCTGGTTGTCCAGGGTCCCGGCGCTGACCGTCACCTGGCGTTGCCCGCTCAGGGTGCCGCCCTGGTTGTTCAGGGTCTGCTTGGCCGTAACCGTCAGATCACGGCTGGCCACCACGCTCTTGCCGCTGTTGTTCAGGTTTTGCGCCGTCAGCGTGACATCGCCGTTTACGTTACGGCTGTTGTCGGCATTGACCCCGGCTTCGATGATGCCGTGGTTGTTCAGTTGCCCGCCGCTGCCGAGGGTGACGCTGTTGGCCGCCGCCAGGGTGCTGTGGTTGTTCAGGTCGCCCTGGGTCTGCACCTCGAGATCGGTCCCGGCGTACACCGCGCCCTGGGCGTCGAGGCTTTGGGCCTTGATCGCCACCGCGCCTTTCTCGGCGCTCGCCTCGGCCATGCGCAACTGGCCATTGGCATCGAGTTGGATATCGCCACCGCTGGCGATCATCTTGCCGTCGAGTTTCACCCCGACCCCGGCCTCGGTGCCCACCAGCTTGATGGCCCCGGCGTACATGCCGCCCAGGGCCGAGGAATCGATGGCTAGTTGCGGCGCATCCGCCGGGTTGGCTGCCCGCGCCGTGGCCTTGAGGGTTTTGGCGTCAACATCGTTGGCCCCGGCGATCACCGCCAGGTGCTTGGCCTGGATCTCGGCATTGACCCTGGCGCTGCGGGTGATGATTTCGAACTGGTCGATATTGTTCGCGTTCAGCCCCGCGCCTTCGATGGCGACGCTGCCCTGATCCACCTGATAACGCTGGAGCTGGCCATTCTCGATCACCGGCTTGCCGGTAGTCAGGGTGGCCTTCGGGGTGTTGATAAAGCCGCAGCCGTTGCAAGTCACGCCATAGGGGTTGGCAACGATCACATGGGCCGACTGCCCGGCCACTTCGGTGTAGCCCTTGAGCTGGCTGGGGCTGCCGCCGTTGACCTCGTTGAGGATCACATTCGCTGCGCGGCCACCCAGATTGGGGTTGCCGAGGATGATCCCGCCGAGCTGGGTTTGCTGGGTACGGTTGGTAGCGTTGTTGAGAATGACGCCCTGCTGGCCAACGTTGTAGTCGCTGAACTGGTTGTGCGACAGGCCACTGCCATTGGGCGTGGCAATGTTGACGATGGGCACGCCATTGCCGGCCTGGCCGAGGGTGGTGCCGCCACCGTTGACCACGATGCCGTCGGCCATGACCACCACGGGCTGCCAGAACATCACGTTGGCGAGGATGAACGCCAAGCCGCGTTTTGACAGGCCCCAGAACGAATCACGGGATTGCAGGGCAGCCGAGGGCTGACGGACCAGGAAGGCAAACTGACGAACATCCATGTCATGTTTCTCAGGTAAAGAGCGCAAATAAAAGTGCAACGGGATAGCAGCGGGGGAGTCACCCAGACAATCGGTGACGCACTTGCCCGCGGGTTGCTTGAGGGTTGCTCGACAGCCGCCCACCACGAAAACAGCAGGGCGAGGTGCAGCCCGGCTCGATCTCATCCTCGGGACAAGCGAACACTCTGTTCGGTGGTTCAGACGGCAGCAGGGTCAAGACGAAAGGCGCAATATTAAAGCGCCACTATTCTGGCGTCAATTTGCCGAAGGAATCACCGATGGAGGGTGTCTGGATGGCGACCGATACTAGACTCGCCTCGACGAACGAAATATCAGATTGATCCTAATAATCAGGAAAAAAATCTCGATAAATTTCAGTGATAAACAGAAGCACAAACGACCTGCAGGAGCCGGCAAGCCAGCTCCTGCAAGCGGGATTGAGGTCAGAAGGCGAAGCAGGAACAGCCAAACGCGCCCCAGAACCCCTGGAAGTCACTCACCGGCACCGACGAGTGCCGGGCTCGTTCATGGCCATGGGCATGCACCGCACACGGCCCGCTGCACTGGTGCACCTGGTTGAGCAGTGGCGAGGTGGGTTTCCAGTGCCCTGGCACCTTCGCCACTGGCGACCAGTCGGGTGTCACCGGCAAGGTCGGCGGGGCCAGTTTGGCGAAGTCCCCTGCCGCATGCACTACCTTGCCATCCACCACGGTCAGCAACGATTCGATCCACTTGATCGCCTCTTCCTCGACGCTGAAGTAGTCCGCCGACAAGGCCACCAGGTCCGCCAGTTGCCCGACCTTGATCTGGCCTTTCTGGCCCTGCTCCGAGGAGAACCAGGCGCTGCCATGGGTATAGAGTTCCAGCGCGGTGTCGCGGCTCAAGCCCTGGGGATACAGCTCCAGGCCGCCCACCGTCCTGCCGCTGACCATCCAGTACAGCGAGGTCCAGGGGTTATAGCTGGAGACCCGAGTGGCGTCGGTGCCGGCACCCACCGGAATGCCTTCGGCGAGCATGCGCTGGATCGGCGGGGTCATCTCGGCGGCCTTGGCGCCGTAGCGCTCGACAAAGTACTCGCCCTGGAACGCCATGCGGTCCTGGATCGCAATGCCACCGCCCAGGGCCCGCACCCGCTCGATGTTTTTCGGGCTGATGGTTTCCGCGTGGTCGAAGAACCACGGCAGGCCGTTGAACGGAATGTCGCGGTCGACCCTCTCGAAGACGTCGAGCATGCGGCTGATGGATTCGTCATAGGTGGCGTGCAGGCGGAACGGCCAGCGTTGCTCCACCAAGTGGCGCACCACCGGTTCCAGTTCCTGCTCCATGCTCTGCGGCAGGTCGGGGCGTGGTTCGAGGAAGTCCTCGAAGTCGGCGGCGGAAAACACCAGCATCTCCCCTGCCCCGTTGTGCCGCAGGAAGTCGTCGCCCTGGCCGTAGGTGACGCTGCTGGTCCAGTGCTTGAAATCCGCCAGCTCTTCCTTGGGTTTCTGGGTGAACAGGTTGTAGGCAATGCGCACGGTCAATTGCTGCTTGGCCGCCAGTTCGTTGATCACCTGGTAGTCGTCCGGGTAGTTCTGGAAGCCGCCGCCGGCATCGATGGCGCTGGTGACCCCCAGGCGGTTGAGCTCACGCATGAACTGGCGGGTGGAGTTGACCTGGTATTCCAAAGGCAGCTTGGGCCCCTTGGCCAGGGTCGCATACAGAATCATCGCGTTGGGCCGGGCGATCAGCATGCCGGTGGGGTTGCCGTTGGCGTCGCAGACGATCTCGCCGCCCGGCGGGTTCGGCGTGTTGCGGTCGTAGCCCACCACCCGCAGCGCGGCACGGTTGAGCAAGGCGCGGTCATACAGGTGCAGGACGAACACCGGGGTGTCCGGGGCCGCCTGGTTGAGTTCCTCCAGGGTCGGCATGCGCTTCTCGGCGAACTGGAATTCGTTCCAGCCCCCCACCACCCGCACCCACTGCGGCGCCGGGGTGCGCTGGGCCTGGTCCTTGAGCAGGCGCAAGGCGTCCACCAGCGACGGCACGCCTTCCCAGCGCAGCTCCAAGTTGTAGTTGAGGCCACCACGGATCAGGTGCAGGTGCGAGTCGTTGAGGCCGGGAATCACCGTGCGCCCCTGGAGGTCGATGACCTGGGTTGTGCTGCCGCGCAGGGCCATGGCCTGGGCATCGTTGCCCACGGCGAGAAAGCGCCCGTCCTTGATCGCCACCGCGCTGACCCCGGGCTTGGCCCGGTCCACGGTGTGCAGGCGGCCATTGAAGAGAATCAGGTCGGCAATTGCGTTGTGGTTCATGGCACTACTCCGAATGAAGGACGTGGGGCTCGAATCAAGGTTGCGAAGGGTTTCAGGCTGCGCTGTGCGGTTGCAGCCAACGACGGAACAGGCGGGTGACCCGGGGCATGAAGACGTAGACCACCAGCAGCACGATGCTCAGGGTGATCAGCACGTTGGCTTGCACGTAGCCACCCAGCCAGGGCAGTTGGGCAAACAGCGGTTTCCACAGTTGGGGCACCAGGAACGTCAGCGGCAGGATCACCAGGAAGGTCACGCAGGCCTGTTTCCAGCGTGGCGGCGGGGTCGGCGCCCCGACTTCCTGAGGGGTGAACCAGAACTCCCGGTCGGCGTTGATTTCGGTCTGGTCGCCGTCCGCCAGCAAGTGCCGAGCCTGTTCCACCAGTTCTCGACGATCGGCGGAGTCCAGCCACTGCTGCAACTGCTCGGTGCTGGCAAAGCGCAGCACGCTGGTGAACTGTCCCAGGCCACCGCTGTGGCCGCGGACCACGTCGATCCCCAAGTGCCCCGGGTAGGTGCGGGCCTTGGCGATGATCTGGCGCAGCCAGGTTTCGTAGGCCTGGTCCTGGCCTTGCTTGATCCGGTGGCGCACCAGCAAGGTCACGACACCGTCGGTGAGTTGGATATCCATCAATGACTCCACAGTGCTGGGGGGAGGAACACCGGACACCGGCGGCATCCGGAACAGTGCAACCTTGGGCAAGCGTAGAAGCTGGCTTGCCGGCAAAGGGGGCTGATCGCCCCTGGCCGACAAACCGATGCCTTACAGCTGACGCTGAGGCGCCTTGTGCACCATGGTGTAGGCGTAGTCCACGCCCATGCCGTAGGCACCACTGTGCTCACGCACCAGGTCCATCACCGCGTCGTAGGTGTCCTTGTGCGCCCAGTCGCGCTGGTATTCGAGCAGCACTTGCTGCCAGGTCACCGGCACTGCACCGGCCTGGATCATCCGCTGCACCGACATGTCGTGGGCCTCCTGGGTGGTGCCGCCAGAGGCATCGGTGACGATGTACACCTCATAGCCTTCGGCCAGGGCTTCCAGGGCCGGAAAGGTCAGGCAGACCTCGGTCCACAGCGCCGCCATGATCAGCTTCTTGCGCCCGGTGGCCTTGACCGCCGCCACCAGTTTCTGGTCTTCCCAGGAATTCATCGAGGTGCGCTCGATGGGCTGGTGATCCGGGAACACCGCCAGCAGCTCCGGCCAGATGTAGCCGCTGAAGCTGGCGGTTTCCACCGAGGTGAGAATGGTCGGCACCTTGAAGATCTGCGCCGTCTTGGCCAGGGCCACGGTGTTGTTCTTCAGGGTCTGGCGATCGATCGACTGCACGCCGAAGGACATCTGCGGCTGGTGGTCGATCAGGATCAGGGCCGAGTTGGTGGGGTTCAGCAGTTCACGAATGGACATGGCGCGTTCCTTTTGCAGTCAGAGAGTGAGGGTCGAACATGACCGGCTGATGGCGCCGCTTGCGCCCTTGTGCGTCCGGCTTGGTGGCTAATTTAGGCCCTGGCCGAAACAGGAACAATTCCCTAGAATCGAGAATCATTGATTCCAAATCAGGGACAATCATGGACCGTATCGAATGCATGCGCGCTTTCGTCGTCACCGTGGATCAGAACGGCTTTGCCGCTGCCGCACGCTCGATGGACGTACCGCGCTCCAAGGTCAGCAAGCAGATCCAGGCCCTGGAAGAGGCCATCGGCGTGCAACTGCTGCAGCGCACCACTCGCAGCCTGCACCTGACCGAGGCCGGCGCCGAATACTACGAGTCGGCGCGGGAAGTGCTAGCGGCATTGGACGAAGCCGAACAACGGGCCCGCGATGGCATGGGCGAGCTGCGTGGCGTCCTGCGGGTCAATGCGCCGATGTCCTTCGGCTTGCGGCGCCTGGGGCCGCTGGTGCCGCTGTTCCACGAGCAGCAGCCGAACATCGAGTTGCAACTGGTGCTCAGCGACCAGCAGGTGGACCCGGTGCGTGGCGGCTTCGACGTGACCATTCGCATCGCCAGCCTGGCCGACTCGTCGATGGTTGCCAGGCTGCTGGCCCCGGCGCCACGGATCATGGTCGCCGCACCGGCCTACCTGCAACGCGCCGGCACCCCACAGACGCCACGGGACTTGAGCAGCCACCAGTGCCTCAACTACGGCTACCTGCAAAGCGGCGTCAGCCTGCAACTGAGCAACGGCAAGGACACTCAGCGGGTCCACGTCACCGGGCCGCTGCATGCCAACAACGGTGACTTGCTGGCCCAGGCCGCCGAGGCCGGCATGGGCATCGCCCTGCTGCCCAACTTCATTGTCGAGGAGGCCCTGGCCGCCGGACGCCTGGTGCCGGTGCTGTGCCAGTGGCAGGCACCGCCGATCAGCATCCATGCGGTCTACCCCTCGGCCCGCCGGGTGCCGCAGAAGACCCGGGCCTTTATTGACTTCCTGATCAGCCAGCTCAGCGAAAAAACACCGACCTGAAGCGGCCCACGGCGCTGGCGGACGAACGACCGGGGATGCCCGTCAGCGGGCTCCTACACTCATGGGAAGCCCCTGATACCGCCGCAGGTCATCATGAAAATCTCTCCCCGGTTGGCCGTTTCGAGCATTCTCGGCGCCCTCGCCTACCTTGGCCTGGCGATCTGGGGGCGCGGGGGCTTCGCGGCCTTCTTCGCCCATCTGCCGCTGACGCTGATCGCCATCGCCACCCTGCTGATGGTGGTCGTTTCCCTGTTCAGCGAGGTCAACCTGAGCAGTGGCGAACAGGAAGACCAGGGCAATCGCTGGGTGCTGCCGGTGTTCGCCGTGATCGGTCTGTTGAGCGGCTTCCTCCCGGCCTACAGCGACCGCGTGGAGTTCTGGACCTTTGGCGACGAAAGCCTGCGCTGGCTCGGTGCCTGGCTGTTCATCCTCGGCGGTGTGCTGCGCCTATGGCCGGTGTTCATCCTCGGCCGGCGCTTCAGCGGGCTGGTGGCCATCCAGTCGGACCACAGACTGGTGGTCGATGGCCTGTACCGCTACCTGCGCAACCCCAGCTACCTGGGTTTGCTGGTGAACGCCGTGGGCTGGGCCCTGGCGTTTCGTTCCGGATTGGGGCTGCTGCTGGCGGCACTGACCCTGATCCCACTGATTGCACGCATTCACGCCGAGGAAGCCTTGCTGCGCGGTTACTTCGGCGACGAATACGACGACTACTGCGCTCGCAGCTGGCGCCTGCTGCCGGGCCTCTATTGAGCCGTTGTAAAATAAATTACACACCCTCATCTAGCCGGGTATAGCGCTCTAGCACGGGGATCAGAGCGCGGACGGCGGGTCAGTGTCGGGCCCCACTGGCTCCCTCCCCCCCTTACATTGGCTAACGGATTCTTGCAGTATTGATCCGCCCTGAGGGTGCGGACCGATTGATCCGCCCCGCCGGCGCCCGGTTCACAGCAAAAATAATAACCACGAACTCGACAGCGAGATCACCCGGCTGATGTTCCCCCCAAAACCGTGTTACGGATTCGCCAGACTTGCACTCACAGCCCGCGCCGATGGCTGTGGTACGGCTGTCGATCCTGGTGACTCACGGTCCCGCTGTTCACTCGTCAATTCGCCTCATGAGGTTCATGAGGACCGCGCTGTCGTCATCGGTTCCTCCTTGCTGGACAGGTCTTGCCCATGAAGCTTCTGGTCAACCTGCCCATGGCCCTGTGCCGTTCCCGCCTGCGCCACTCCTCACGCCCTCCGGATCACTCGCTACTGGCTTGATCGTGCCCCTGCACGAGCCATTCCCAGACCTGCTTTCCAGCCTTGCAAACGACCCGTGCGTGGCGTCGTTGCAGCACCTGAAAACCTGTGCGCCGTGAAGGCGCAAGCGAGAACCCTGATGAAATTTTCCGCCCTTGATGAAGCCCGTGGCTTCCTCTCCAGCAACCCCGATATCGACATGATCGAGCTGTTCATCCTCGATGCCAACGGCGTGCCCCGGGGCAAGCTGTTGCACCGTGAAGAACTGCTGGCGGTGTACGAAAGTGGCCGGCCCTTGCCCAGCACCATCCTCGGCCTGACCCTCAACGGCGACGACGTGGAGAACTCCGGGCTGGTGTGGGACGTGGGCGATATCGATTGCCGCGCCTACCCGCTGGCCGGGAGCCTGGTGCGCCTGCCGTGGCGGCAAATCCCCACCGCCGCGGTGCAGGTCAGCATGCACCCGCAAGAGGGCCTGCCCGCCAGCATCGCCGACCCGCGTCACTTGCTGATCAAGGTCATCGACGGGCTCAAGGCCGAGGGTTATCACCCGGTGATGGCCTGCGAGCTGGAGTTCTATCTGCTGGACGCCAAACGCGACGGCAACGGTCGGCCACAGCCCGCCCTGGATGCCGACGGCGGTCGCCCACGGACCACCCAGGTCTATGGCCTGCGCGAGCTGGAGCAGATCGAGCCGTTCCTCGCCGACCTCTATGCCGCCTGCAAGCTGCAAGGCATTCCTGCACGCACGGCGATCTCCGAATACGCCCCGGGCCAGGTGGAAATCACCCTGGAACACGGTGACGCCCTGGAAGCCATGGACCAGGCCGTGCGCTACAAGCGCGTGGTCAAGGCGCTGGCGCACAAGCACGGGATGCAGGCCACCTTCATGGCCAAGCCCTTCGATCATTTGGCCGGCACCGGCATGCACATGCACGTGAGCATCGCCGACGCCGCGGGCCGCAACCTGTTCGCCTCCGAAGACCCGGCCGGTACTCCGTTGCTGCGCCAGGCGGTGGGCGGCATGCTCGCCTCGTTGCTGGAGTCCTTGCTGCTGTTCTGCCCCAACGCCAACTCCTACCGGCGCTTCCAGGCCAACAGCTATGCGCCCCTGGCGCCGACCTGGGGTGTCGACAACCGCACCGTGAGCCTGCGCGTCCCCGGCGGCCCGGCCAACAGCCGGCACATCGAGCACCGCATCTGCGGTGCCGATGCCAACCCCTACCTGGCGGCAGCGGCGATCCTCGCCGGGATCCATCGCGGCCTGCGGGAAAACCTCGACCCGGGCCACCCGGTGGCAGGCAACGGCTACGCCCAGGCCACCGAATTGCTGCCCACCGACTGGCTGACCTCGCTGATCGCCCTGGAGCAATCGGCTTGGGCCCGGGATGCCCTGGGCAGCGAATTCCTCGGCGTGTACCTGGCGGTCAAGCGTGCCGAATACCGCCAGTTCATGGCCGAAGTCGGCGAGCAGGACTGGCGCTGGTACCTGACCCAGGCCTGACGCGCCGGCCGCTGCCTGCAGGCAGCGGCCCGACTCATTCATTTGCGAGGATTTCCCCATGACAGCCGCCTTCGATCCGCGGACCCCGGCAGCCGAGCGCAGCCCTTCCTACTACAGCGCCACCCTTAATCAGGAAACCCACTACCCGACCCTGCAAGGCAATCATCAGGTGGATGTGGTGATCATCGGCGGCGGTTTCACTGGCGTCGCCACGGCCGTGGAACTGGCCGAGCGCGGCCTGAAAGTGGCCATCGTCGAAAGCCACAAGATCGGCTGGGGCGCCACCGGGCGCAACGGCGGCCAGGTTACCGGCAGCCTCTCTGGCGACGCCGCGATGCGTAAGCAGATGCGCCGCAACCTTGGCGACGAGGTGGATGATTTCATCTGGAACCTGCGCTGGCGCGGGCACCAGATCATCCAGCAACGGGTGGCCAGATACGCCATTGCCTGCGACCTCAAGCACGGCCACCTGCATGCGGCCTACAAGCCCAGCCACCTGCCCGGACTGCGCGCCGACTACGAAGAAGCCGTGCGCCGCGGCATGGGCGACGAGGTCAGCCTGCTGGACCGCGAGCAAGTGCACAGCCTGCTGGATAGCCCGCTCTACCACGGCGCGATCAAGAACACCCGCAACCTGCACCTGCACCCGCTGAACCTGTGCATCGGCGAAGCCCGCGCCGCCGAGAGCCTGGGCGCCTTGATCTTCGAGCACAGCGAAGTGCTGGAAATCGTCCACGGCCAGCGCCCGGCAGTCATCACCGCCCAGGGCCGTATCGACGCCAGGCAAGTGCTGCTGGCCGGCGATGTCTACCACAAGCTCGAGCCGCAAAAACTCAAGGGCAAGATCTTCCCGGCCATGGGCGGCATCGTCACCACCGAGCCCCTGGGCGAGTTGGCCAAGCGTCTCAATCCTGAGGACTTGGCGGTCTACGATTGCCGCTTCGTCCTCGACTACTACCGCATGACCGCCGACGGCCGCCTGCTGTTCGGCGGCGGCGCCAACTACAGCGGCAAGGATTCGCGCGACATTGCCGGCGAACTGCGCCCGTGCATCGAGCGCACTTTCCCGGCCCTCAAGGGCGTGGGCATCGAGTTCCAATGGAGCTGCGCCATGGGCATCGTGATCAACCGCATCCCGCAGCTGGGCAAGCTCTCGGACAACGTCTGGTACTGCCAGGGCTACTCCGGGCACGGTGTCGCCACCAGCCACATCATGGGCGAGATCATGGCTGAAGCGCTGACCGGGCACCTCGGCGACTACGACACCTTCGCCGCCTGCCAGCACATCCGCGTGCCCTTCGGCGACCAGTTGGGCAACCCGATGCTGGCCGCCGGCATGTGGTACTACCAGATGCTCGAACGCCTGCGCTGAAGAGTGGGCCATCACCGAGGCCTGGCCATCCGACAAGACCGCGGCTGACCCCAAGGCTTGCTGATCGGCCTCGTTGTTCAGTAGGCTGCCCTCCCCTCGAAGGCATGGAGCGCCCCACTAACGGGCGCTACAGGCTTTTGGCATTGTTCAAGACCGCCCGAGCCCATGGCTTGCGCTAAGCGAGACCGCCATGAGCCGTGTGCTCACCCCGGAAACAATAGAACGGATCAATCGCCACCTGATGCGCGGCCAAAGGGGCGATGTCGAAACCACGTGCATCCTGCTGACCATCATCCTGATCCCCTGCATCATCGGTATCTCCCTGCTCAATGGGCCGCTGTTTGCCAAAATCATCCTGTGCGGCTTCCTCTGTGTCTTTGCGGCGGGTTGGTGCGCAATCAAATGGGCGAACCTTCAGGAGCAACCGAAGGCCGATGTCAGCGGCCTCGAGGTGGAGCAACTGGAAGGCTATTTTGACCGCCAATGGGTGCGTGTCGGCGGTGGTAAACCCTATGTCAAATACAGCTTCAACGAATACCTGCTGCACTCACGAACCTCGGCCGACACCTTCTTTCATGGCGACCGGCAATTGAAGCTGAACCGTCGCTACCGCGTCGACGCCCTTTACGTCACTGGCCTGACGTCCTACGACACCGGCTACTACTTGCTGGAGGAGACCTTCAAGCAAATCACCGATGACAGAGATCTCAGCAGCGAGCAGAAAAAGCAGGTGGCCGAGCGTGAGAAGCGAATCAGTCTGTGGCTCAAGGCCCAGCAGAAACGCCTCTACCGCATCTACCAAAACCCCAAGGGCGAACTCGCGGCGGTGGCCGTCGGCTTCAATTTTGCAGCCTGCTTTCTCAGCCTGTTCTGGTCGTTCTTCGCAGGCCTGTACTGGGTCACCGGGATTGCCCTGATAGCCCTGAGCCTGGCCCTGCTGCTCCCCAACGCTGCCGATGACCGCCACTGGTTCTGGCTCGGCCTACTGCTCAGCGCCGGGATCTTTGGTGTGCTTGGCAACCGCTGGCGAGAAAGACACGTGCTGTCCAAAGGCTTCGTCCAGGTCGATGCCCTGCTATCTTGCAATCCCGATCAGGCAAAAGTGGCCTACAAAAGAAAAGTCGAAGAAGCGGCGCCGGAGTTCGGTCAATAGCCCCAACGCTGGCCTGCGGGCGAGCGCAAGCTCCCCCCCCGCAAGCAAGCGTTCAGGCATCCTCGAGAATCAGGTCGGCACCCTTCTCCGCCACCATCAGCACCGCGGCATGGGTGTTGCCGGAGGTGACATTGGGGAAGATCGAGGCATCGACGATGCGCAGGCCCGCCAGGCCGTGAACCTTGAGGCGCGGGTCCACCACCGAGTTCTGCGGGTCGTTGCCCATGGCACAGGAACCGCACAGGTGGTAGATCGAGCCGCTGTTCTCGCGGAAATATTGCAGCATCTGCGCATCACTGTGCACCGCCGCACCCGGCAACACTTCGCCCACGGTAATGCCCTTGAGCGCCGGTGCCTGCATGATCTGGCGCAGCAGCCGGCTGCCCTGCAGCACCTCGTCGATGTCCTTCTCGGTGCTCAGGTAGTTGGGGTCGATCAGGGCTGCGTCCCGCGGGTTGTTCGAGGCAATCTCGATGCTGCCGCGGCTGGTGGGCCGGCACGGGTTGAAGCACAGCAGAAAACCTGAGTACGGCTCGGGCTTGAGACTGGCCTTGTTGCTCTTGGGAATCTGGTACGACAGCGGGTTGAAGTACAGCTGCAGGTTGGGATGTTCCTGGAGCTCGTCGCCACGGAAAAAACCGCCGGCCTGGTTGACGCTCATGGCCAGGGCGCCCTTGCGGGTCAGCAGGTACTGCAGCCCCAGCTTGAGCTGGCCGAACAGCGAGCTGAGTTCATCGTTCAGGGTCGGCACATTGGCCTTGTAGTAGTAGCTGACGCACAGGTGATCCTGCAGGTTCTGCCCTACCGCCGGCAGGTGCTTGAGCAGCGGGACCTGGTGCCTGGCCAGCAAGGCGCGGTCGCCCACGCCGGACAGTTGCAGGATCTTCGGCGTGTCCACCGCCCCTGCGCAAAGGATCACTTCCTTGCGAGCGCTGAACGTCCGGGTGACACCCTGCTGGGTCACGCTGATACCGATGGCGCGCTGCTGCAGATCATCGAACAGCACCCGGTCCACCAGGGCGTGGTGCAGCACTGTCAGGTTCGTTCGGCCCAGGGCCGGGTGCAGGTGGGCAAAGCTGCTGGAGCAGCGCTGGCCATTGCGGGTGTTGACGTCGTAGATGCCCGCGCCTTCGAACTTCGGCCCGTTGAAATCATCGCTGCGGGGATACCCCAACTGCTCGCAGCCCTTGAGGAACACCTCGCAGATCGGATGGGTCTGGCCCTGCATCGGGGTGATGCTGATCGGCCCGCTGGCGCCGTGGTATTCGCTGTCGCCCAGGGGGTGGTTCTCCAGCTTGCGAAAGTACGGCAGCACTTCCTTGAAGCTCCAGCCAGGGTTGCCAGCCGCCGCCCAATCGTCAAAGTCGTGGGCCTGGCCGCGCACATAGATCATCGCGTTGATCGAGCCGGAACCGCCCTGCACCTTGCCCCGGGGCGCATAGATAGCGCGGTCGGCGAGCTGCTTCTGTGGCTGGCTGTAGTACATCCAGTTAAACGTCGGGTTGTAGTACATCTTGGCGAAACCCACCGGGATCTTGAACCAGAACGATGAGTCCTTGCCGCCAGCCTCCAGCAGCAGTACCGAGTATTGCCCCGACGCCGAAAGCCGGTTGGCGAGAATGCAGCCGGCGGCGCCGGCGCCAGCGATGATGTAGTCGTATGTCATGCAGGGTTACCGCGTCAGTCGTATTGAAGGCAGCCGCCAGCGGCTGCCCATGCCCCGTCCGGGATCGGCGGGAAAATGCCTCAGCCCCTGGCCGGGGAAGTGTCCTTGACGTCGGCCGGAGTGGCGGCCATTTGCAGGTGCAGGCGTTCGCCGCTGTAGGGCGAGTGCCGGCGTACCACCTCCATGTTCAGCTCCACCCCCAGGCCCGGCTCGGTGGACGGGATGATGTAGCCGTCCTCCCACTGCAGGGGCTTGGTCAGCACCTCGGCGTGGAAGCCGCCCCAGGTCATGATGCTTTCCTGGATCAGGAAGTTCGGCGTGCAGGTCGCCAGCTGGAAACTCGCCGCGGCGCCAATCGGGCCGTTGTACAGGTGCGGGGCGATCTGCGCGTAGTAGGCCTCGGCCATGCTGGCGATCTTCTTCGCCTCCAGCAGGCCGCCGCAGCGCGCTACGTTCATTTGCAGGATCGAGGCGCCACCGGCCTGCAGCAGCTTGAAGAACTCGTACTTGGTGGTCAGGCGCTCGCCGCTGGCAATCGGGATACTGGTCTTGGCCGCGACCTGGGCCATGGCCTCTTCCTGGCCGGGCGGCACCGGCTCTTCGAACCACAGCGGGTCGTACTTCTCCAGGCGCTTGGCCAGGCGAATCGCCGACGACGGCACCATCTGCCCGTGGGTACCGAACAGCAGGTCGCACTGATTGCCCACCGCCTCGCGAATCTTGCGGCAGAAGGTTTCGCAGCGCTCCAGCACTTCCAGGGACAACTGGTGCCCCGAGTAGGCGGTGTAGGGGCCGGCCGGGTCGAACTTCAGCGCAGTAAAGCCCTGCTGCATGTTCTGCACTGCACATTCGGCAGCCAGGTCCGGGTCGTCATAGTCGTATTCGCCGCGGCTGTTGAGCGGGTACAGGTAGGTGTAGGAACGCAGGCGTTCGTGGACCTTGCCGCCGAGCAGTTCATACACCGGCTTGTTCGCCGCCTTGCCGATGATGTCCCAGCAGGCCATCTCCAGGCCGCTGACCACGCCCATCATGGTCAGGTCCGGACGTTGGGTGAAACCGCTGGAATAGGCCTGGCGGAAGAAGCGCTCGATGTGGTGCGGGTCCTGGTCCAGCAGGTAGCGCTGGAACACATCCTCGATGATCGGCAGCATCGCCTTGGGACCGAAGGTGGCGGCGTAGATCTCGCCCACGCCTTCGATGCCGCAGGCGGTCCTGAGTTTGACGAACAGCCAGTACATGCCACCGATATGCGGCGGCGGTACGGCGACGATATGGGTTTCAAGGGCGACAATTTTCATCTCAGGCACCTGCCTTCTGCTTCAGGGTTGAACGGTTGACGCGTGCCCGCAGGGCAATCGCGGCCAGGGTTCCGAGGGCGCCGACCGCGGCGATGTAGCCGAAATACAGGCGGTAGCCCAGGGCCCCGGGAAAGTGTTCGGTGAGGTAGCCGTTGATCAACGGAATGAACGTGTCCGGCAGGTAGCCCACCACCGAGACGATGCCAATGGCCAGGCCGGTGATGCGCAGCGGGATCTGGCAGGTGTCGAGGATCGCCCAGTACAACCCGCGAATCGCATAGGTCATCAGGCCGATGAAGATCACCGTAGCGATCAACAGCCCAAGGCTGCCCAGGGCCGGGAACAGGATCAGCCCGACAATCCCCAACGTTGCCAGCAACAGCGCAAAGATCAGCACCGAGATGTTGGAATAGCGGTCGCCCAGCCAGCCGCCGCCGATGCCGCCAAGGGGGCGCATCCACAGTTTGATGGTGGTGATGGTGCCGGCCATGACTGCGGTCATGCCGTTGCCCTGCAGGTAATCGGAGAAACTGTAGGTGGCCCAGAAGATGTGATAACCGCAGAACACGATGGCGGTCACCAGCCACAGTTCGGGGATCTTCACCAGGGTCGCCAGGTCGCTGAGCAGGTTGAACCTGCCCTGCTCCACCGGCGCCGTGTCCGCCATGGACTTGGGGTCCTTGAGCAACACCAGCACGCAGCCAATGGCGATACAGGTGAAGGAGTACAGGTACACCACCTGCTTGAACCCCTCGGCCGTCGACTCGCCGCGGGTCTCGGTGGCCAATGCGAACAGCCCCAGGGCCACGGTGGCCAGCAAGGCTTCCACCAGGCCGCGACCGCCATCGAGAATGCCGAAGAAACGCCCCTGCTCGGAGTGCCGGGCGATCATCTTCACCCGCTTGAGCACCGAGGCCCAGAAGGTCAGGCCGGTGCTCAGGCCCCAGCAGCCGAAGATGATCATCAGCCCGCTCATCGAAGGTGCAGTGGAATACCACAGGCCCAAGGCACCGGTGGCCACCAGGGAGAAGAAGATCAGGAAGCGCGGAGCGATGCGGTCCGCCAGCCAGCCGCTGGGCAGGTAGCTGAGGAGAAAAATCGTGCCGAGCATGGAGTACAGGTAACCCAGCTCGCTGTGGTTGATCTGCAACACTTCGAGCATGGTGGTCTGGTAGACCTGGCGCAGGTAGAGGATCGGGTAGATCGCCCCCGCCGCCAGCACCAGCAGCATCAATTGAACGTAGCGGCTGCGTGTGTCGCGGCTGCCCAATGGCAACGCAGCAGAAGCCTGGACCCCAGCAGCGCCGGCGTGTTTAGACATGACTGTGCCCTCGGGCACCGGTATCCGGCGCCCTCATTGTTGTTATTAGGGGGTGAAGCTGCGGCCAGCCTTGAGTTTCAAGCGGCAAAAGCTCATGCGCCGCTTGCACCTGAAGCTTGCCGCTTGGAACCTGCGGCGGTCTTTAGAACGGCATGACCACCAGGCGGGTCTGGGTGAACTCGAGCATGCCGTGCTTGCCGTCGTCGCCGCCCAGCCCCGAGCGTTTCCAGCCGGCGTGATAACCCTGGTAGGGATCGGCCGGGGTACGGTTGATGTACAGCTCGCCGGCCTCGATGGCCCCGGCAACCTTCATCGCGGTGCGGTAGTTCTCGGTGTAGAGCACCGAGGACAGGCCGAACTGGTGATCATTGGCCAGGGCCAGGGCTTCATCGATATCGCGGTACTTGAGCACCGGCAGCACCGGGCCGAAGATTTCCTCCTGGACGATCTCCATGTCCTGACGGCAACCGCTGAGCAGGGTCGGCGGGTAGAAATGCCCCGGGCCTGCGGGCAGTACACCACCGCTTTCGAGCACCGCACCGTCGGCCACGGCGCGCTGTACCAGGGCGTGGATGTTGGCCTGGGCCGCGGCATTGACCAGCGGCCCCATCAAGCTCGGGTCTTGGCGGCGGTCGCCGAATTTCACGGCGCTGATCTGGTCCTTGAGCAAGGCCAGGAACCGCTCATGCACGCTTTCATGCACGTAGACCCGCTCCACCGCCGTGCACAGCTGGCCGCAGTGGGTGGTCTTGGAACCGATGATGGCAGTGGCCGCCAGCTCCAGGTCGGCGTCGGCCTCGATGATCGCCGGGGTCTTGCCCCCCAGTTCCAGGGACGGCTTGGCGATATTGGCCTTGCAGTAGTCGAGCACGATGCGCCCGGCGTTGACGCTGCCGGTCAGGGTGATCATCCCCACCGCCGGGTGGGTGCAAACCGTGGCCGCGGTCGCGTGATCCATGGTCAGGATGTTCACCACCCCGGCCGGCAGCCCGGCCTGTTGCACCGCCCGGGCAATCTCGAAGGCCGAGATCGGCGTGTTGTTGCTCGGGCGCACCACCACGGTATTACCGGCGATCAGCGCCGGCGCGACCTTGCGCAGCAAGGTGTAGACCGGGTAGTTGAAGGGAATCAGGCAGGCCACCACGCCAATCGCTTCGCGGTGCAGGAAGAGCTTTTCGTCGGGGCTGTCGCTGGGGATGATTTCGCCTTCGATACGCCGTGCCCACTCGGCGTGGTAGCGGGTGATCTGTGCGGCGTAGCGGGCCTCGTTGCTGGCGTCCAGCAGGCTCTTGCCGGACTCGGCGGCCAGGGCCTGGCCAATGGCCTCGGCGCGCGCCTCCAGGGCATCGGCCAGGGCGCGCAGGTAATCGCCACGCTGGATGCTGGTGAGCGCCGCCCACGGCTTTTGTGCCTTGGCCGCGGCAACCACCGCAGCCGTCGCCTCCTCCTGGGTGGCCGCCGAGACTTGGCCCACCGAGGTTTCAGTGGCCGGATCGTAGACGGCGATCAAGGCGTCGCTGGCAGGTTCGATGAAGTGACCGTTAACAAAATTTCGCTCGAGTCGCATGGAGATGGCCCCGTGGTTGGCAGAGAGGTGGCGCAGGCAGCCTGGAGGCGATCCAGGCCCGGCGGTCAAAGGGTCTGGGAGGTTCGAGCGGACACAGCGGCGGCGCCTGCGGGCCGGTCAATGGCCTGCGGGCAACGATGAAAATGACGGACAAGGCGCGGCGACAGGCAATCGACTAGGACTGGATACGGCATGGCTGGGCACTCGGGTTGTTGTTATGTGAGTGCCAGCAGTCTTGTCGTCCGCCGCGATCAGGACAAACGATTAATTGCGCGAAAGAACATTCGAAAAACGCATGTTACTGACTTCATCCTTGCAGGAGCCACCTGGCCGGCGAAGCGCCCCTTGAGCCTTGCGTGGCCCTTGCCCAGGCCTGAGCTGGCCAAGCCTGCTCCTACAGGGGCGTCGAGGCGGTAGAAGGTTCTAGCTGACGTTGCGCCAACCAGATCTCTTCCTGCAGCCATTGGCCAAACACCTGCAACTGCGGCATCTGGGTCTGCTCCGGGCGGGTCACCAGCCAGTAGGATTGATGGCCTTCCACATGCACATTGCGCACCTGGGTCAACTGCCCGGCCGCCAACTCCGCAGCCACCATGTGCCAGTCGGCGATGGTCACCCCCAGGCCCTCGACCGCGGCGCGGATGGCCAGGTCCAGCAGGTCGAATTCATAGCCGCCCTGAGTGTCGACACCGCTGATCCGCGCAGCGTCCAGCCAGTGCTTCCAGGTCAGATAGCGCTGGTCTTCGCGCGCCAGCACATGCAGCAGCGTCATGCGCGTCAGGTCGATGCCCTGCTCGGTCGATTCGCGGGCCAGCAGCGATGGCGCGCAGACCGCGATATGCCGCTCCTGGAACAGCAGCGAGCTGTCCAGGCCATCCCATTCACCGTCGCCGAAGCGAATCGCGCAATCCAGGGTACTGGTTTGCACCAGGCTGTCCTGCAGGCGCGTGCTCAGGCTCAACTGCAACTGCGGATGCTGTTCGCGCAAGCGCCCCAGGCGCGGCAGCAGCCAGCGACTGGCAAAGGTCGGCGGCACATTGAGGTGCAGGCGATTGGTGTGGGATTGCTGCTGGATGCCGCGCAAGGTCAGCTCGATCTTGTCGAAGGACTGGTGCAGCGCCCGCAACAGTACGCGCCCGGCGCTGGTCAATTCGAGGTGGTGATGGCGGCGCTGCAGCAGGCTTTCCCCGAGCTGTTCCTCCAGCTGCCGGACCTGGCGGCTGACCGCGCTCTGGGTGACGTTGAGCAGCTCGGCGGCGCGGGTAAAACTGCCGGTGCTGCCGGCGACTTCGAAAGCTTTGAGCGCATTGAGCGCGGGCATCTTGCGTTTCACGGCAGTCTCTCGCTGACAGCGGCTGAGGGGCGCCAAGCATCGCACGCCACTGCATCGCCAGCCAACTGGCTAACATGCGTTTTACGCATGCTCAGGCACCGAATAAATCGTTTGTCGCGCCACCTGCGGATGCCAACACTGCGGGAACCTTGTAAAAAACCACCACACGAGCCCTGCCCATGCCCCACTCGCCCTGCCACGCCTGCACCCTGCAAGCGTCGGTTGAAAAACGGTATGAGTGTTCGGCACGAATACTCGCCGTAGCGCTTATAGCAAGTGGAGCACGCAGGCCGTCAGGCTAGAGGCGTTAGGGATTGATGCCCGAAGGGTGGAGGCAGGTCGGCTGTTCGACCTGACTCCATGCGCAGCACGAAAGCCCGGCCCTGTGCGAAGCGCAGGGAAAGCAAGACAGTTTCAGCGCACCGTGCTCAGTTATTGCTGCACTGTTCGTGCTGCGGCTGATTGATTCAACGACGACAGAATCTCATATAAAAAATGTAACCCTTTTTGAGGTTCGCAATAGCGCCACCGGCGGCTGAATACCTCTTTAGAAATACCGACGAATCATTCTAAATCCTCGCAAGTGAAGTTATGTCGAGCAAGAAAAATGGTAGACTTTGAGCATTGGATATACACATATAAGGATATTCCTGTGATAAGACAGATTTTGTTACCTACCTATATTTTATTGCTGCTGACTGGCTGCCAAGCACAATCATCCCCTTTCCCTAAAAGTCAAAAACTCTCGCCTGACAAAGTTGCTCAGATTGCTGCGACCATCGAACAGAAATACCCAAAACTTCCCACTGAGGTTCGTGGCAAGCTGCTCAGTACCGTCGTACAGTCTCTGGACAACATGGTATTCGTCGAAGGTGGCGAGTTTCAGATGGGGGATTTTGGTTGGCCTTATGATGATGACCCCACCAATATGTGCAATTGGCCATGCGGTGTCGAACCAGAGCGGATGGGGCGCATCAGTATGGATGGCGACGACGACTTCGTTCATCCCGTTAAGCTGAGCAGTTACTCTCTGTCGAAATTCCAAGCCACGCTAGGCGATTTTGACTTGTTCTTTATCGCTCAGGGCAAACCACTATTTAATGCGGAAAATCGCAAGCGAGAAGATTTGAAGGAGCTCTACGCGCCCAACCTACCTGCACCGGCCCAAAGCTGGCAAGAGGCCAAGGATTATTGCGGTTGGCTAGGCCAGGTGAGTGGTTATCCGGTCGACCTACCAACTGAGGCGCAATGGGAATATGCCGCTCGAAACCGTGGCCAACACGTAGTGTTCCCTACCGACAATGGTAGTTTGAATTACGGACGAAATTTTCCAGAACCGGATGAAATGGACACATTCCCAGTAGATAAATTCGTCCCTAATCCATTGGGTATCTACAACCTTTCAGGTAATGCGACTGACTGGGTCAATGATTGGTATGACAAAGATTATTACCGCCATTCACCCGTCGAAAACCCTCAAGGACCAAACACTGGCAGCGAACGGGTCTGGAGAGGAGCAAATATGCTGGAGGATCCGCTACTCAGTGCCAACACAGTTCGCCGCTGGAGTGTTGAACCTGTACAGGATGGCCATTATGCAGGAGCGAGTTTTCGCTGTGCCATTCAATCAGAGAAGCAGATATAGCGTTCAAAAAATGGCGCTAATTAGTGCCATTTCTTAGTGCACTACTAAGCTAAGCCATCAAATTTGCCGCTATTGCGAGCAGCTATCAGCACTCTCTCTTTCCGCCAAGCATTGCTAGGACTCCACGCCATTCTGGTCGAACTCGTCGAGCTCTTAGTTGTCTGATTAATTACTAGGCCATCAACAAATCGATTGAACTGGCCTTGCTCATACCCATCCAACAATGCGTTGATTCGTTCCAGACTCTCCATCGCATTTACCTTTCCCGCCTTCGGCGAGCAGTGCTCAAGCACTTCGATAAATTGCCGCCAACTCCGTATCTCTGAAAGAAGAATTACAAGTGCCTCTTCTTGCAGTTCATTAAAGCTCTCGACAAATCCCTCCGTCAACATATAGACCATTGGACCAAGCGATTCTGGCGGAAGTAGCCTAAAAGGTAGACGTTGCCCCCTAACCATCAATACTTTATCGGATTTGTGCTTGATCACATAGTTCGCCAAATTTTTCGCTTCGGCCTTCGATGCATCACGCGCCATCCACCAGTCGCGCATTTTCAAAGCACTATCATCAAACGCATTGATAATTGCTTTACCTGGCGCTACTGCAACTTGGTATATCCCAGTAGTTAGATAGCCAAAAGCCTCCGTCGTCACACCCAATAAATGTCTATAGTCCATATCAGCCAGAGCATTGCAAAACAGTAAAGTCAGTTTTCCGACCTGCTCAAGATCCACCAACGTACCAAATCCACCACCGGCACCAGGCCCGAACACCAGAGAGCCTTTACAGTTAAACGCCAATCGGTTTTTGGAAATACTGATACCAAACTCACCGCTAGCACCGACACCAAAAGCGATGTTGCCTTCCGCCTTGACCTCGGCCAGTTTGGCCCAACTGCTATTGGCATGGGTCTGGCCGACAACGGTTTTCCCTCTGCCCATATTGTCCGGCTCAACCCACTCGAAGGCCCCGCTCAGCGCACCACCTGCTTGGGCTCCGGCAAAAGCATCGCCCTTGACACCAATGTTGCCACTGGGGCCGACTTCCATGGTCGGTGTACCTAACAGAGCAGTAGCCCCAGCCGGGGTTTCGGTAGGTTTGTATTGGACTTTGACTCCCGCTTCTCCTCCCGCTTTAGCGCCGACAAAGCACGACAACTCCAGCTTGCCACTCACGCGAAACACGCCCATCGGGTGCAGCACTTCCTTACCTAAGGCATTGCGATACGACATGTTCGCGACATACCCGCCCCGGCTAGGGAAAAATCGGTTCAACGATGCTGAAGCCTCTGCCAGGGAGAACGCGGCGCTGCCTTTCGCACCAACATCGATACTGCCTTCTTTGGGGTTCCAGTTGTTCACGCCGGCACTGGCGCTGGCAGCAAAGCGCAGAGCATGAGCTTCTGCGGATACTGCATAGCGAGCCGCATCGCGCTGATTGGACGTCCAGGTCACTTCCTTATGTAGTGTGTTGAGCAGGTTATCTTCCTTGCTGCTCCAGGTACTGATCTTGAGTTCAAGGTTACCCAAAGGGCCGGCCTTGCGCCCGCCACCGACGGCTTCTTTGATGTCCTTCATCAGATCCGCGGCCAATTGCTTACTGAACGGTTTACCGGCCATGGCCCGCGTCGAAACACGAACACGCCAAGAGGTAGTGTTGCGGTATGGGATAGAGATAAAGTGGCGACGAGTGGGATCGCTGAACAGGATGATTTCCACCACAGAAACACCAGTCCTGCTTTGCTTGCCACGCTGAGTTTCAACACTACGCCCTTTGCCGTAGTTCAAATTGGGCGCAGCACTATTGGCATGGGATGAGCTGTCTTGCGGCTCGACTGTTCTTTGAGCCGCCAGTTTGCCGTGCAACTCCGCAATATCTATCTCTAACTCCAGCACCTTTTTGCTCTGCAAAAACTTCCAGTTGCTTTCAAACTGCGTTGTTCCAAAAAAACTGGGCGTGTAACTCTGATACCAAGCACGGGCCTTCTGCAAGGTCGCCAGTTGTCCTTCAAGGTCTTTATCGGTCATCAGCGGTGCGGCTTTGTTTAGCAGGGGCTTGGGCACGCGCATCAGCAATCCCGCACCTTCAGCCTTGCCCCCCCAAGCCTCTTTCACGCAACCGGCACACGCGCAACTGGAGTTAGGGTCTTGGGGCCTTTGGCATTGGGTGATGGGCAAGGCTTTCGCCAGGTTCTGATGCAGCTCATCCATCAGTTTCTGAACAGCGCTGATTTCCTGCTTCAAAGCCTTGGATTGTTTGTCGGTCAGTACATAAAAGTGCGATTCGCCAGTAATGTGGGCCACATCGACCAGTTCTTCGTCACATTCGGCCTGTCCTTTAATGGCGATAGAGCTGGTGTTATGCGCGTACATCGGTGGTGGCAATGCCAGCTTGCGTGCAGTGTCGGGGAGCTTCAGAGCCCAACCAGGCTTGATGTGGTTGGGGTCACTGATGATCGGATTCAGCGCTTGTATTTCCGCCGCTTTAACCCCGTGTTGCTGGGCAATTTGGCCCAATGTATCGCCGCTTTGAACCGTGTAAGTACTGTTCATCCATCATCGTCCTTGTGATTCAGAGGCGCTCAAGCGCGATCAGCTTGTCGCCAAGACCCAGGTCATCACGGGCCAATAATTCGGTATGTGGGGAGCGGTTCCAGAAGCCATCGCCCTGACGCAGCGCCAGACGTAGCCAGCGCTCCTGCTCGGCCACTTGCAGATACCCTGTGTTCCGGGCCGCAAGCAGTTGCTGATACACGAACGCCACTGGCTCGGGCATGGGCAATACCGCCCGATAATCCTGGGCGAGCCGTCCTGCCAACACCTTCAAGCGCTGAAGATCCATGAGGGCCTGACGCTCGCACCCCAAGTGCAGCCATCCGGGATCTTGAATCTCTGCCCCTGGTTCAGGTCGAGGATGAGCCAAATGACGCCAGCCCAGCTCGTTGCGCCAAGCTATGTCGGTGAGCGGCCCCATGAATTTCAGCATCTGGGTTTCATCAAGGCTGTTCAGCAGTGGCTCCAACCAGCGAGGGTCAAAAAAACGCATCAGTTGGGCCGGCGTATCATCGGTGCCGACAGTGAGCAGGCTGCGCCAATGCTCGATAGCCTGCTCGAAGGAGTGTTCACTCTCCAGGTAGGCCACGCACCCGGCGTAGGCCTGTTCAAGCAGCGTGCCGGCGTACTCCATCAATGCACCAGGCAGCGGACACAGCAAAACGAACGGCCCAGCAGCTTGCAGAGCTCCGTAGGGTGTGTTGTCGAATAGTGGGATGCAGCGCTCAGCACCGTAACCGATGGCCTGGTCAACGTGATCTTGCAAGTCTGGGTCAAAACTAGCGTCTAGAATCGCGCATAAGAATCCCGGTGCGGCAGGCACCTGAAAAGGCGATGAGATGGATTTGATCATGCCGTTTTACCTGGTTGGTGAATCGGGCAATGGCCCGATGCATCGAGCTGGCAGCCGGGAGTTGGCAGGAGAGCCCCCGCCACCGACTGCTGTTGGTAAAACGAAAGACTAGGGAGCGGCAATACTGCCGGCTCCGACAACCCTTCGAGCATCCCTGGCAACACGGGAGCTGCTGCGGTTCCCGCAACGGGTGCACCACCAATTACAATATTGGTACTGCTGAAAATACCACTAGGGCCAATCACGATATGCTGACCACCCCCCTTCAATGTCGTACTGACCCCAGCATCGAGTATCAGATGAGCACCGGCCTTGATGTGCACTTGTTGTCCGGCCTCAATCACCACCGTTTACCCTACACGGGTATGACTGCTGCCAGCGACCTGCAAATAGTCGTTGGCTTTGAGATCCACTTTACGGTCAGCGATGACGGTACGTTGCTCTTCAGCTTCGAGTACCGTGATGCTATTGCCCTTGATGGTCTCTCGACGTTCGTTACCGACTTCTAACCGGCTATCATTTTCGATCCTCTGCTCCATATCACGCTGAGCACGTAGATAGATCAGTTCCTGCCCGGCGCGGTCTTCAATCGACAGTTCGTTGTAGCCACCACTGTGTGGTGAACTGTGGCTACGTAACACAGTCTTGGTTTTGTTAGCCGGCAAGGGGTATGGCGTAGAGGTGAGCTTATTCACCACGCATCCGGTAATTAACGGTAGGTCGGGGTTGCCCTCTAAATAGGTCACTACTACTTCCATACCGATGCGTGGAATAGTCACTGCACCAAAACCATCTCCCGCCCAGCTGGATGACACGCGCAGCCAGCAACTGCTCTTCTCACTGTTGCGTTCAGCTCGATCCCAGGGCAGCTCGACACGGACACGGCCATATTCATCACAAAATATTTCTTCTCCGGGCGGCCCCGTCACACGGGCGGTCTGGCTGACCAGCACTGATTTACGGGTGACCAGCGGTGGACGGTAGAACACGTCCCAGGGAATCGCACTGAAGCGGTTGCGGTAACCCTGGGTGAAGCCATCTGCGGGGGGCTCCTCATGGGTGATCGACTCTTCCAAAGCTTGCGGTTGTTTGCCCGAGTGATGGACGCTGAGCAACAGCCATAAATCGTTACACGTCTTGCGTGGATGGTCGGTCAGGTCAAAAAAATGCCCGCTGCGCAGGGTCGGCTGATCGCTGTGACCTTCAGCCAGTTGATAGTCCGCTCGGTGGCGCTCAAGGGCCCGCCTCGATAGCACCTTGCCGTGCTCCAGCGAGGTCATCGGCACCGGGTAGCGATAATCCTCCAGCGCGGGGCTGAACTCGGCGGTGAATTGGTTTTCTAGCAATAGGCTAGGCCGTTTGAAATCGTAGTCACGGCGCGTTGTGGTGCTGGTACGGGTGCTGAAGCGCTGGGAGAACTGGCTGACCACAGGGTGATCGGCAACTTGGCCGCTGCCGGGTTGATACGGAGTCGGGCCAAGTTTCGGAAAATAGGTCTGGTCTTCACTGAACACCAGGCGGTGACCGTCCTGGCTGTGCTGGTGGTGCCAGGCGATGCCGTCTTCACTGCACAGACGCTGGATAAAGTCGAAGTCACTTTCGCCGTACTGAGTGCAATAGTCGCGCTCGGGGCTGGCACTGACATGGAAGGTAAATACATCTGTCTGCAGGCCATGGCCCTTGAGCACCTGAGTAACGATTTGCGGCACGCTCAAGTGCTGGAAAATTCGTTGGTTGTAGCTGAATTGCAGATAGTGCAGTACGGGGACCAAGGTCAGGTGATAACGGGTCAAGCGCTTACCCGCTTTCCCCATCTGCACATCTTCGATGTGCCCATGAATCCCTTCACCACCCAGACCAAACTGAAGAAAGGCCGGCTGGCAGAGCAGGCTCTCCAGATCAAAATCGGGGTACTCACTGACCAACTCAATCCGAATCGCATACAAGGCGCTGAGGGCCTCAAGGCCATCAAAGGTCAGCACCTTGAAATCGTTGCGTACAGAGGGGATCTGTAGTTCGAAATGCGCGGTATTGGCTGGCGCGAACATAGGCTTTTCCTTAAGCAGGGAAATAAAAAAACCAGCAAAGCAGAGCTTCTCCCAGAGCGAAAAGCAGGGAGGAGAGCAGCGCCTACCGTTAATGCATCAGACCTGCTGCTGGAATTTTTCGAGGGAGAGCGAGAGTTTGAAGGCAATATTTGAAACATTGATCGTTTAAGCTGAAGCTTTTTATTTGGGCAAAAGTTGAACATCCTCTGTTCTTTTTTACTTTGCTATAGGGCTAGCTCTGGCCTGTAAATGAAGGCAAGTCCCAAACGCACAACAACCCGACCATACCTAGCCAGAGCTATGTAAATAGCTGCTCACGCTAACAAAGCCGAACAGGATTTACTGTAGGAGAAGTCCCAAAATCAGTCTGGGCTTTCAGATATCCAGAATGTCTCGCAGCTAATGCGAGAGGCATTGGGAATACCTACAGAATTCGGAAAAAATCGTACGCGAAAACTTTCAGACGCTAGCGGCGCCATATTCAAGACTGCCATGACCGTATCGATATTGCTTTCCTCTCTTCGAAACGGCCATTGGCATGGTCAATCACTTCGTATGTGACATTGCAACCGCCCTGATGTGCAGGCTGCAACAGAATGCGTCCCAGTTCACCCACCTCGGCACGGCGCAGGTTGCTAGAGCCGCCCCAGCAGCACAGGCCGTCATAAATGCCATCCAAGTACCCCTATCGCTACACCGACAAGGTCGGCGACATCGCCTTCGCCGAAAGCGCCTGGATCGGCTACCGCTTCACCCCCGAACAGCAGGTGCAGGTCGGCCTGAACCAGATCCCCTTCGGCCTGCAGCCGTATTTCGGCAGTAGCTTTTTCGAAACCCTGGGCAACGTGGTGGGCCTGGAGGACATCGAACAGGTCGGCGCCAAGTACATCCAGCAGAGCGGCGCGTGGAATCTCCAGGCCGGCTATTACCTGCGCCCGGCCTGGCAAGGCAAGGGCACCAGCAACGGCCGTACCTACTCCAGCGTGGTGTCCTCCGCCGACCGCTACGTGGCCGATGGCAGTGACAACCGTGAACGCAATACCCTGGTGCTGCGGCTGGCCAGGGCCGTGCAACTGGGGGATTGGGCCTCGGAAGTCGGGGTCTCCGGCCTGACCTCGACCCTGAAGAACAACGACACCCGCCACGATGGCCGGCGCAATGCCCTGGCCCTGCACTACCTGGGCAAGAACGGGCCCTGGGGCGTGCAGTTGCAGGCGGCGCGCCAGCAGATGTCGCCGCGCAATCCGGGCACCGACGAGCTGGTGACCCTGGGCGGTTATGACGGCACCTTCAACGTCGCCAGTCGCGGCAACCTGTATGTCGCCGACCTGAGCTATGCGGTGGACGGCAAGTACCTGTTCGACCAGGTCAGCGGGATCAAGCTGTACACCAACTACAGCGCCTTCGAGAAATCCGCCAGCGGCTACCAGACCTCGCAACGGATGATCCTTGGCAGCTCGTTTTCGCTGAGCCGACTGTGGGTCGCCACCGAGTGGCTGTTCGGCAAGAACGATCCCTACATCGGCGGCAGCAGCTATGCCCAGAGCCTGGGCCCCGGCGGCAGCAACCAGTGGGAAAACCAGCTGTATGTGAATATTGGCTACTACTTCTGAATCTTTGCCGGCCCTTTCGCTGGCAAGCCAGCTCCTACAGCTGACAGGGATATCGCCGGAAACCCTGTAGGAGCCGGCTTGCCGGCGAAGGCGATCTCAAGGTCCTCTTGGCCGGCAAGCCAGCACCCTCCAAGGGCGGCTACAGGGTAAGATGGGCGCGCTGAACAAGCGCCTTACAACAACAATAAGCCTGCCCCGCCACGTCCAGCGCCCCGCCTGCCAGGCTCGGCCGCTCCTTCCTGGCGCCAGGTGCGGAGTCTGCCCGCCATGCGTCAACTGCCCTCCCTGAACATGCTCCGGGTCTTCGAAGAAGTCGCCCGCCACCGCAGCTTCAGCCAGGCCGCACAGGTCCTCAGCGTCACCCAGGGCGCCGTCAGCCGACAGATCAAGCAACTGGAGGATTACCTCGGGGTGGCGCTGTTCAGCCGCAACCCGCGAGGCCTGGAACTGACCGAGGCCGGCGCAGCCCTGGCGCCGAACCTGGGGCAGGCCTTCGATCACATGGAGCGGGCGCTGCAAGCATTGCGCGTGCCCAACCTGCGCCAACGCCTGCGGATTGTCGCGCCGCCGACTTGGGCCACCCGCTGGCTGTCGGCGCAGTTGCGCGACTTCTGCCAGCGCTACCCGGACATCAGCCTCAGCGTGACCCAGCACAACAGCCATGACAGCCCGGCGCAAATCGACTGTGAGATCCGTTTCGGCATGCACGCCGCCACGCATTGCCACAGCCAGTTGCTGGTGATGGAGCGCCATATCGCGGTGGCCAGCCCGGAGCTGTTCAGTGCCGGCCAGGCACCGGACCTGCGCCGCTTTCCCCTGCTGCACATCCTGCATGACGGCAAGCGCCTGCGGGTCTGGGAGAACTGGCTGGCGGCCATGGGCCGGGACGATGTCGACGCCCAAGCGGGCCTTGAGTTCAGCACCCTGGACCAAGTGATCCATACCGCCCTGGCAGGTGGCGGGCTGGCGGTGATCGACCGGCAGATGATCGAGCGGGAACTGGCGGACGGACGCCTGCTGCCGATCACTCCGGTAGAAGTGATCGGCCCTTACGGTTACTGGCTTGAGGTGGCGAGTGATCGGCAGGGGTTGTCCAAGGTGCGGCTGTTCACCCAATGGCTGAGCCTGGTGAGCAACCCTTGAACCTCGCCGCACAGCGTCGACCGCCAGCGGCTTGCCAGCGACGACGCTCAACAACGCACAAGGCTCAAGGCGTTCTTCACCGGCCAGCCGGCTCCTGCAACATCAGATCGGCGCGACGACCTTGGGCAGGTTGGCGACAGGTTCAGGGCTGTGCACGCTGCACGCCTGGCTCAACGTCAGGGACTTGGTTTCCGGCGCCCAGGCCCAGGAGATCCAGGCCCCCAGGGCAAGGATCGCCGCGAGGATGGCCATGGTTGGGCTGAGGCCGATCCCGGCCACGCTCACCGGTAGCAGAAAGGTGCTGATGGCCGAACCCAGGCGACTGACGGCGGTGGCCAGGCCGATGCCGCTGGCGCGCACTTCAGTGGGAAAACTCTCTGCCGGGAACACCCCCACCAGGTTGCTCACCGCCGACAACACCAGGGTGAAAACACCAAACAGCAGCACCATCAGCCAGGCCGCACTGCCCGGCAGCACCGCCAACAGCAGCAATGCCACGGCGAGGATGATGAAGGAGTTGATCAAAAACCCCCGGCGGGAAAATTTCACCGTGCACCAGATGCCGATCAGCGCACCGAGGATCAACAGCAGGTTGAGCATCAACTCGGTGCCGAAGCCTTCGGCCAGGCCCATCTTCTGCAGGATCGATGGCAAGAAGGTGTAGATGGCGAAGTACGGCATGACGATGCACACGAAGAACAGGCAGTTGAACGCCGTGCGCTTGCGGTACTCGGGGCTGAACAGCACCGCGTAGCCGGAACGGCTTTCGCCGCTGGGCTGTTCGTCGAGCACCACGTTGGCACCCAGGTGTTTGTGCACGATGGCCCGGGCCTCGGCAATGCGCCCACGATTGACCAGCCAGCGCGGCGACTCCGGGGTGCCGATGCGCGCCAGCAGGATCAACCCGGCCGGGATCGCCGAGGATGCCAGCATCCAGCGCCAGGCGTCATCGCCCAGGCTGAGCATGGCGGTGCCGATAAAGGTCGCGGCGACGTAGCCGAAGGTCCAGATCACGCTGAACGAACCGAGCAATACGCCGCGGTGCTTTTTCGGCGCGAACTCGGCGAGCATCGCGTGGCCGACGCTGAAATCGCCGCCCAGGCCAATGCCGATCAGCACCCGGCAGAAAAACAGGCCCATGGCGGTCTCGGCATAGAACTGCATCACCGAGGCCAGGGTGATCAGCACGAAGCTGACCAGGAAGATCTTCTGCCGTCCCAGGTGGTCGGAGATCCAGCCGAAGAACAGGCTGCCGATAAACAGCCCGATCAGCGCCGAGGCGCCGATCAGCCCCTGCCAGAAGGCGTCCAACTGCATCTGCGGACTGAGCAGGGTGAAGGCAATGCCGATCAGGCCAAGAATGTAGCCATCGGTGAAGTGCGCGCCGAACGTCAGCCCGGCGATCTTCAGGTGGAACCGGCCAATCGGCAGGTCATCGATCTTGACGGTTGCGGTGGTCATGTTCGTCTCCGTTTATTGTTTTTGAATAAGAGATGAATCGGGGTCGAGCACCCCTTGCCGCAGCCGTATGCGGCAAGGGGCCTGGCTTCAGAGGCCGCCCATCAGCAGGTATTTGATCTCCAGGTAGTCGTCCAGGCCGTACCTGGAACCTTCGCGGCCGAGACCGGATTCCTTGATCCCGCCGAACGGCGCCACTTCGGTGGAGATGATCCCTTCGTTGATCCCGACCATCCCGGCCTCCAGGCCTTCGGCCATGCGCCACACCCGACCGATGTCACGGCTGTAGAAATAGGCGGACAAACCGAAGGGCGTGTCGTTGGCCTGCTGCAGCACCTGGGCCTCGTCCTTGAAACGGAAACAGGCGGCCACTGGGCCGAAGGTTTCTTCCTGGGCGATCAGCATGTCGCCGGTGGCTTCAGTGAGGATGGTCGGCTCGAAGAAGGTCCCGCCCAGTGCATGCCGGCGACCGCCACACAGCAACGTCGCGCCCTTCTCCAGCGCATCGCCGACATGCAGCTCGACCTTGGCCAGCGCCGCCGCGTTGATCAGCGGGCCCTGCTCGGTATCACCGTCCAAGGCGCTGCCCACGCGCATGGCCGCGACCGCGTCTGCCAGCTTGCGGGTGAAGGCCTCGTACACGCTGTCCTGGATAAAGAAGCGGTTGACGCACACGCAGGTCTGCCCGGTGTTGCGGAACTTCGAAGCCATGGCGCCCTTCACCGCGGCATCCAGGTCGGCATCGTCGAAAACAATGAACGGCGCGTTGCCGCCCAGTTCCAGGGAGACTTTTTTCAGGGTGTCGGCGGCCTGGCGCATCAGCAGCTTGCCAGTGCGGGTCGAGCCGGTGAACGACAGCTTGCGCACCACGCTGGAGGCTTGCAGCGCGCCGCCGATGGCCACTGCATCACCGGAAACGATGTTCAACACGCCGGCTGGAATACCCGCCTGTTCGGCCAGTACCGCCAGGGCGAAGGCCGACAACGGTGTCTCTTCCGAGGGTTTGAGGATCATCGTGCAACCAGCGGCCAGGGCCGGGCCGACCTTGCGCGTGACCATGGCCAGCGGGAAGTTCCAGGGGGTGATGGCCGCCACCACGCCAATCGCTTCCTTGGTCACGATGATTCGCGCATCGGCCTTGTGGCTGGGGATCACGTCGCCATAGGCGCGCTTGGCTTCCTCGCCGAACCACTCGAGAAAACTCGCGGCGTAGACCACTTCACCCATGGCTTCGGCCAGCGGCTTGCCTTGCTCGCGGCTGAGCAAGGTGGCCAGTTCACGCTGGTTGCCCAGCATCAGCTCGCTCCAGCGCTTGAGCTTCTGGCTGCGTTCCTTGGCGGTGAGCTTGCGCCACGCCGGCAAGGCGCGGTTGGCGGCGGCGATGGCCAGGTCCGTGGCTTCGGCACCGGCCTTCTGTACCTCGGCGATCAGCTCGCCGTTGGCCGGGTTGAACACCCGGTAGCTGGGGCCACCGTGGGACCATTGGCCATCGATGTAGTTGCCATTGCGGATCAGCGTGCTCATGCCACGGCCTCGGTCAGGGTGAAGCGCTCAAGGCCCGGACGGGCACTGCGCAGGATGCGACAGCCTGCGGTGTAATCGTTGATCACATCGCACGGGGTGTAGTTGCGCTCCAGCTCGTGCAGCTCCTCGGCATCCAGCGGCGTATCGAGGGCCGCCAGGGCACTGTCGAACTGTTCGGTGGTGTCGGCCCCCACCAGCATGCAATCGACACCCGAATGGTTGAGCACCCAGGCCTGGGCGATCTGCGCATTGGGTACGCCACGGGCACGGGCCACACGCTGCACCGAATGGGCGATCTGCAGCGAGGCTTCGTCGCTGTACATCTGCTGGGTGAAGAAGTCGGTCTGATTGCGGGTCGACTGCACGTCGCCGGTGAGCAGCCCTCGGGCCAGCGGGCTGAACACCGACACACCGAGGCCCTGGTCGCGGCAGAACGGGATCATCTCGCGCTCTTCCTCGCGGTAGGCACAGTTCAGTTGCAGCTGCATGTTGATCGGCTTGACCCAGCCGTTGCGCTCGCAGGCCATGAGGATCTTCGCCAGTTGCCCGGCGAGCATGGTGGACACGCCGATGTAGCGGGCCTTGCCGGCGCGCACGATGTCGTTCATCGCGCTCATGGTCTCTTCCACCGGGGTGTTCACATCGAAGTAATGCAGCATGAAGACATCGACGTAATCCATGTCCAGGCGCTTGAGCGAGGCATCGATGCTGTCGAGGATGTGCTTGCGCGAATGGCCGCTGGCGTTGATCCCGCTGCGGGTGCCGTAGCCGACCTTGGTGGTGATCACCAGGTCCTCGCGGCGGGCCAGGCGCTTGACGATGCGCCCCACCACTTGCTCACCGACGCCGGCGGAATAGAAATCCGCCAGGTCGATGAAATTCACCCCGTGATCCAGGGCGTGCGCGACGATCGGCTCGCTTTGCTTTTCATCGAAGATCCAGGGTTTCCAGTCCGGAGTGCCCATGTTCATGGTGCCCAGGCACAGGCGCGAGACTTGCAGGCCGGAATGGCCCAAACGAATGTATTGCATGCGCTGCTCCTCAGGCTTTGGGGGTGTAGAACGGGTTGCTGATCTGGTTCACCACGTCGGCCAGTTGGGCGCGTTCGGGCTTGCCGGCCAGGGCCGCGCGAATCGCTGTGCGGCAGGCGTTGTAGTTGTTCAGGTAGACCGCATCCAGGTCGTCGCAGGCCGGGTTGACCCAGTTGGCGGTGACGATGGCCCATTGGTCTTCGGCTTCGGCCGGCAAGGTGCCGTCCAGCAAGGCCTCCAGCACCGCCTTGGCAATCCCGGCCTGGGACGCGCCCCAGGTGGCGTTGCCGTGCAGCTCGCTGGCGATGGCCGCCTTGTTCACGTACAGGGTCATGGGCTTGACCGGGATGTTCGGCTGGGCGATCACCATGAACGGGCAGTGGCCCTGGCTCGGCGAAGCCAGGCTGCTGGCGAAAGCCTGCCCGGCGGGACCGTTGCGCGGGCCGATGAGGATATTGATATGGGCGGCGTTGACGCCCGGGCCTTCGAAGCCTTCACCGATATACAGGTCGAGTGGTGTCATGGGTGCTTACTCTTTGAGGACGCAGAGGAAAGGAGCGAACCGGATCAGCGACGCTGGGGCCGGAGCGGGTCGAACGTAGAGCTCAAAGAGCGCAGCCCGGAACGGGCGCAGCGGTCACCCGGAAACCGGGTTGGGAGAGATGGAGTCATGGCGCAAACGCTCTTTGTTGTTATGGATGAGCTGGGTTGGCGCTGTTGTATCACCGGGCTTGCGGGGGCCCGTAACCATTAAAAGTCATGCGCCCATGAGCTTTAGTCATAGCCTTGCGAGGAGCTTGGACCAGGCTCGCCATGCCCCATGCTGCCGAAGGCACTGTTGGCCCGGTGTGTGTGGCTCGATGACGCTGAAATCAGCCTCATGGCGCAACCCGACATCGGCGTGGCCCACAACCCCGCCAGCAATGGCTGGACAAGGCCGGCGCGGCGCTCAACGCCCTGAATCGGGCAGAGCGCGACTGAGGTCCGGGCTGCGTCATCGAACACCCTGGCAACGCCCACGAAACCCGAGCCGTTGAGGGGGACGCGCCAGCAGGCGGACATGCTAGAGTCGCCCTTCGATTTTGCAGCGCGCCAGGGAAGCCGTGATGACCGCAATGATCTACCAGGGTGGCTGCCTGTGCGGGCAGATCCGTTTCGAGGCCCGAGGCCCCGCCGCCAACCCCCATACCTGCTCGTGCAAACTGTGCCAACGGCACAGCGGAGCGCTGACCGTGGCCTGGGTCGAATTCCCCCGGGAGCAGGTGAGCTGGACCGGCCCCGGCGGCGCGCCAGCCACCTACAGGTCATCGGACTATTCGAGCCGGGCGTTCTGTTCGCAATGCGGCAGCTCCCTGGGGGCCATCGACGATGAGCCGACCATTGCCTTGCTGCTGGGTACATTCGACAGTAACAACCGCAAGGCGCTGATGCCGACTCATCACTCCTTCAGCGGTAAACGGCCACGCTGGTGGCAGGCCGGAGTCGCTCCGTGAACCACAATGACCGCGGCGCCGCCCTCGCCTCGAACATCTGGACCTGGTACGGCCAGGAGCAATACTCAAAGATCATCCTGGTGGGCGAACTGGGCCCGGCCCTGGAGTTCCTGGTCCTGGAGGCGGACCAGCAACGAGAGGCAATCGACTGCTGCGCCGAGTGCAACCTATGGTCAGACCATCTCGATTATCTGCAGCACTTTCCTGCGCATCTGGCGCCACAACTGCACCTGCGATTGCAAGCCTTGTTACAGGCCTGTGAAACCTTATGCCGGCAAGCCTATGGAGTGACTCTTGAGGACAACGGCTTCGAGCATGGGCAATGGCAGCCGCTGCGCCAAGGTGCCCGGGAGGCGCTGGAGATGCTGGGTTGGCCAGAGGTGCAAGAGCACATGGCCGAGCTGACAGAAGACTGCCGGGCAGCATTGAGGAAATGGCCGGATTGAGAGCCTGGCCCGTTGAGGCGGGGTTGCGGGTCTCTTCGCTGGCAAGCCAGCGCCGACAAGAATCTGCTCAATTCAGGCAGGGGTGCGTGGCAAGGCGCGTTTGTGGGCAGTGCGGGTGTAGGCGTTTTCGATCAGGCTGCGCACCGTATCGGGCACCGTTTCACCCATCAGGTAGGCATCGATCTCTTGGTAGCTGCAGCCATAGGCCTCTTCATCCAGCTTGCCCGGTGCCAGTTCTTCGAGGTCCGCGGTGGGCGCTTTGTGCACCAGATACCCGGGAGCGCCCAGGGCATCGGCGAGCATCCGCACCTGGCTCTTGGTCAGCCCCGAGAGCGGGGCCAGGTCGCAGGCACCGTCACCGTATTTGGTGAAGAACCCCATCAGCGCTTCGGCGCCATGATCAGTGCCCACCACCAGGCCGTTGTTGAAGTTGGCCATGGCGTATTGGGCGAGCATTCGTGCCCGGGCCTTGACGTTGCCCTTGGCAAAATCCGTCAGTGCCGCCGAGGGCTGCAGGTCGTCGCTCTGGATCGAGGTCATCAGGGCGTCAACGCAGTCACCGATGTTGCTAGTGGTGATCTGGTCTGGGCGAATGAAATCCAGGGACGCCTGGGCGTCACGCTCATCGGCCTGGTGCTTGTAAGGCAAACGCATGGCGATAAACCTGGCCTCGTGCCCTGCCCCGCGCAGCTGCTCCACCGCCAGTTGGCACAGGCGACCGGCGACCAGGGAATCGACGCCGCCGCTGATGCCCAGCACCAGGGTCTTGCAACCGGACTCGCCCAGCACCTGCTGGATGAACGCTACGCGGCGGGCGATTTCGCCCGCCTCGCCACCGCGGGCCAGTTGACGATCGATGCCCAGTTCCCGGGCAATGCGTGCTTGGGTTTGGTTGCTCATATCAGGCCTCCAGGGGCGAGTGGGCAAGGTCGACGCTGAACACCTGCGCCGCGTAGCGCAGGAACGACGGGTCTTCGCAAACGTTCTTGATCGGGTCATCGGAGAACTTCACCACCGGCTCGCCGTGCACCCGCACCAGCTTCATCACGATGCTCAGGGGCTCGACGTCCTCGACGTCGCAGGCCAGGCTGGTGCCCATGCCGAAACCGAACCTGGCCTGGCCACGCACGTGGCGCAGGATCGGCAGGCATTTCTCGAAGTTCAGGCCGTCGGAGAACATCAGGTCCTTGGTCCGCGGGTCGATGCCCAGCTCGCGGTAGCGGGCCAGGACCTTGTCGGCCCAGACGATCGGGTCACCGGAATCCTGGCGCAGGCCGTCATACAGTTTGGCGAAGTACAGGTCGAAATCCTTGAGGAAAAAGTCGGTGCTGATGCAGTCGGTCAAGGCAATGCCCAGGCGTCCGCGGTACTCGCGCACCCAGTTTTCCAGGGCGGCGTTCTGGCTTTCCCGCAGCCGGCCCAGTTGCTGGTGCACCATCAACCACTGGTGGGCCATGGTGCCGATCAGCGGCAGGTCGAACTCGTAGGCCAGGTGGGCGTTGCTGGTGCCGACGAACACCCCGGGAAAGTCGCTGCGCATGATCTTCACCACTTCGCGCTGGGCCTTGAACGACAGGCGCCGACGGGTGGAAAAGTCCGAGACACGAAATTCGGCGAGCTCTTCCTGGCTGGCGTTTTTCTCCAGCCATTCGAATTTCTGGTAGAGCCGGCGAGTGACGTCCGCAAGCTCCACTTCCGGGTATTTGTCGCGGTTGCGCAACTCGCTGACCATCGCCAGCACCGGCTGCTCGAACATGATGCAGTGCAACATCGGGCCACGCACACGAATGCTCAACTGGCCATCGACAGCGGCCACATGGATGTAGCGCAGGTTGAAACGGAACAGGCCAAGGAACTGTTCGAAATCCGGTGTCAGGTACTCGCGAAACTTCTTGCTGAACAGGAAACGCTGCTCGCCTTCACGCATCTGCAGGCCGGCCAGCTTCTCCAGCTCCTGGCGAATCTCGGGGATCAGGTGCACCAGGGACTCTTTGGAACGGACGATGAACTGATACTCGACATCGACATTGGGGTGCTGGTGCAGCACCGCCTGCATCATGGTGAAGGTGTAGTAGTCGGTGTCCAGCAGGCTCTGGATCACGCCGTTGTTGCGATCGAATGCACTTTCCATGGGGCTTTCCTTATGCGCTGGCCAATCTGGCGGTTTCTTCGCGAGTCGCGGTAACCGCGATGCCCGCTTGTTGCATGTCATGTATCGCCTGGGTCGCACCCGCTTCGCTGATGGCGCGGCAGGCCGGCAAATGCAGGATCACCTTGAAACCGGCGGCAGCCAGTTGCAGGGCGGTGGTCTTGACGCAGAAATCCAGGGCCAGGCCGCCGACGATCACCCGCTGCACGCCCTGACTGTTGAGGTACTCGATGACCCCGGTGGAGAGCTTGCCGTGCAGGTCGTGGTAGCAGGCGCCGTAAGGGTGCAAGTCCGGCTCCACGCCCTTCCACACGAAGTAGTCGTAGTCATAAGGGCTCGGCAACTCGTCCAACAGGGTGAACCCCACGGTGCCCGGTACGCAGTGGCTGACCCAGGTCAGGTCGGCGTGCTCCAGGCCGGTCGGCTGCAGCATCTGCTCGTGCTTGGCAACTACCCAGGGGGCCTGTGGACTGTGAGCATCCTTGCTGCCGATGCGCAGGCTGGCCAGGGTTGCAATGAAATTCAGCTCGCCACCGATACGCTCACCCTCGGCCACCGGCAACTCGTCCGGGCACAGCGGGGTGAAGCTTTTTTGTGCATCAACATCGAAAGAAGCGGTCTTCATCGTTTGGCTGTTCATGCTGGGTCTCTCCTCTGCATGGAACACAAAGTACACGTCATGTACTTTCAATGCAAGCCCACCTGTTTATTTTTTATCTGCAGAAAAGCAATTATCAATACAAATATAGGCGCTTAAAAATCACCCCATTGGAAAAACCAATGATAAAGTACACGTCATGTACTCAAAGAGGAAAAGCCGATGTATGAACTCGCCCTCTATGGTGGCGCCTTCAACCCACCTCATGCCGGGCATGCCCGGGTCATGCTCGAAGCCGCTCGTCACGCCCGTCGGGTGCTAGTGGTGCCCAGCTTCCGCCACCCGGATGGCAAGCGCATGGCCGACTTCGGGCAGCGTGCGAACTGGTTGCAAGCCATCACCCAACACCTGCAAGCCGAATGCCCGGCGGAGCTGGCAGTGAGCCGGCTGGAGCAACAACTGGCCCTGGCCGACCCCGGCCCGGTCTACAGCTACACGCTGCTGCAGCGTTTGGCGGACGACCTGGCCCTGGACGGCAAACGCATCGCGCTGGTGGTGGGTGAAGACGTGGCGCGCCGGTTGCCGAGCTTCTATCGCGGCGAAGATTTGTTGAGGCGTTTTTCCATCCTGCGTATCGAGGAACAGCCGGGGGTACGCAGCACGGTGTTGCGCCAATGCCTGGCCCGCGGCGAAACACCGCCCAGCCAATGGCTGGCACCAGGAATGAATCCGCTAAACTACGGCCTCTACGCCGCCCACGGAAGTTGATATGCACGACCGCCCCACCCTCCCCAGCGCCTACCTGCACACCATCGACCTGTGCCTGTTGCGCTATAACCGCGAACGCAGCGACCTGGAAATTCTCCTTCATCAACGTGACAGCGAACCTTTCGCCGGGCACTGGGCGTTGCCAGGCATCGTGGTCAATGGCGATGTCGAGGACCGCAGCCTGCAGGACGCGGTCGAACGACTGCGCCGCTCCGCCAAGGTCGACATGCCCGTGGCCTGGATGGAACAGGTGGGCACTGTCGGCGATGCCTTTCGCGATCCGCGCTGCTGGTCGTCCTCGACCTTCTACCTGGGCATTGTCAGCGACCCGGTGGAACCCGGCCCGCAACAGGGTTTCTTTGCCCTGGGAGAGCTCGCCAGCGGCGCTTTCAAGCTGCCATTCGACCACAACAGCCTGGTGACCCAGGTGCATGAGCGACTGTTTTCCAAATCCCTGTACAGCAGCCTGCCGCTGATGTTTCTCGGCAACGAATTCAGCGCCCCCGAGGCGGTGAGCATCTTCTCCCTGGTGCTGCAACGGCCCGTGCTCAAGACCAGCATCCGCCAGCGCCTGCTGAAGATGAGCGACGCCGGTTACCTGCAAGACACCGGGCGCAAGAAAAGCGGTGACGGCGGCCGCCCACAAGCCACGGTGGAACACCTCAAGCCGGGCGAACTGTACTTATTCGATCGTTGTTTTCTGGAGTGATACTGCCCATGAGTTCCGTCACCGACAGCCAATGCCTGCTGCAAACCCCGTACTTCAATGTGGTCCGCGAGAACGGCTATTTCATCATCAAGGAAGCCCAGGCAGTGAATGGCGTGGTTGCCGTGCCGACCCTGGCCGATGGCCGGTTGATGCTGGTCAACCTCAGGCGCCGGGCCATCGGCGGCCAGTCCATCGAGTTTCCCCGGGGCGCCATCGACGCCGGGGAAAGTGCCTGTGACGCCGCCGCCCGGGAATTGCTGGAGGAAACCGGCTGGCAGGCGTCGCAGGTCGTCGAGCTGGGCCTGCTGCACAGCAACACCTCGCTGATCGCCAGCGCGGTAGCGGTGTGCCGGGTACAGATCAGCGAGCAGCAAGCCGCCGCCACTGATGGCGAAGTGGACAACCTGCTGTGGGTCAGTCGCCAGGAGTTGCTGGCGATGATTGCCGCCGGCCAGATCACCGATGGGCACACCCTGTCAGCGGCCATGATGTTGCTGGCCAGCGAGTCGGCCTAGGCGTTGTTGAGGCCTGGCCGGCCCCACTTCTGCAGAGCGAAATCGACGAAGCTGCGCAGTTTGGGCAGGCGGTAGCGGTCCTGGGCATAGAGCAAATGCATCGAGCGCCGGGGCAGTTGGTAGTCCTGTAGCAGCGGCACCAGCCGCCCTTGCTGCAGGTCCTCTTCGACCAGGGCGTCAGGCATCATCACCACCCCCAGTCCGCCCCGTGCCGCACGATGCAGGCCAGACGAGGTATTGATCAGCAGCGAGCCAGATACGGCTATCAGCACCTCTCCGCCCGGGCCCAACAGCGGCCACTGGGTGGCGGTGGAACTCCACTCATCTCCGGCCGGGTAGGCAAACGCCAGGCAGTTGTGCTGCTGCAAATCCTCCGGCACCTGCGGCGTGCCGTAACGCTCCAGATACTCCGGCGCGGCACAAATGGTCAGGGTGTAGTCCTGCATGGGACGGGCGATCAGCGCCGTGGTGTCCAGGCTGCCCAGGCGGACGGCCACGTCGAAGGCCCCATCGATCAGGTCGAAACGCTGGTTGGCCAGGGTCAGTTCCACCTTGACCTGGGGGCAGCGTTGGCGAAACTCGCTCAGGGCCGGCGCCAGGCGCTCGGTGCCGAAGGTCAGCGGCGCGGTGATCCGCAGGGTACCGGACGGCTCGTCCTGGACCTGCTCCGCCAGGCGCTCGGAATCCGCCACCAGCCCCAGCACCGCCAGGCAGCGCTGGTAATACTCGGCGCCAAACTCAGTCAGGCGCTGGCGGCGGGTGGTGCGGTTGAGCAGGCGCAGCCCCAGGCGGTGCTCCAGGGCCTTGAGGTGAATGCCCACCATGGTGGTGGACATCCCGCATTGGCGGGCAGCAGCAGTCATGCTCCCCGCCTCCACCACCCTGACGTACACCGACATCGCCTGGAACAGATCCATTATCAACCCTGACTTGAAGATGATTAAAGAGATGGCGAGTTTATCTAGCTGTGGTGGCTAACGATACTGGCAACACACCCACCCTAGATGGAGTTACCCGCCATGACCGCCGCCTGCCTGATGAGCACCTACCAGCCTCTGTCCTTAAGCTTCTGCAAGGGCCTGGGCACCCGCCTCTGGGACCCGGCCGGCCGCGAATACCTGGACGCCATCGCCGGGGTCGCAGTGACCGGGGTCGGCCATTCCCATCCACGCTTGGTGAGCGTCATCAGTGAACAGGCCGGGCTGCTGTTGCACACCTCCAACCTGTACAGCATCGACTGGCAGCAGCAACTGGCCGCCAAGCTGACCCGGCTGGCCGGGATGGATCGTGCGTTCTTCAACAACTCCGGCGCCGAGGCCAACGAAACCGCGCTCAAGCTGGCGCGTCTGCATGGCTGGCACAAGGGCATCGAACAACCGTTGGTGGTGGTCATGGAGAACGCCTTTCACGGCCGCACCCTGGGTACTCTGTCGGCCAGCGACGGCCCCGCTGTACGCCTGGGCTACGGCCTCTTGCCGGGAGACTTTCTCAAGGTGCCCTTTGGCGATCTGGCGGCCCTGGAATCAGCCATCAGCCTGCATGGCCCGCGTATCAGTGCGCTGCTGATGGAACCGATTCAGGGCGAAAGCGGCATCCAGTTGCCCCCGGCGGGCTACCTCAAGGCGCTGCGCGAGTTGTGCACCCGGCGCAACTGGCTGCTGATGCTCGACGAGATCCAGAGCGGCATCGGTCGCACCGGGCGCTGGTTCGCTTGCCAACACGAAGGCGTGGTGCCGGATGTCATGACCCTGGCCAAGGGCCTGGGCAATGGCATTCCCATCGGCGCCTGCCTGGCCCGGGGCAAGGCCGCCCAGCTGTTCACCCCGGGCAGCCACGGCAGCACCTTTGGCGGCAACCCCCTGGCCTGCCGGGTGGCCTGCACGGTACTGGAGATCATCGAGGAGCAAGGCTTGCTGGCCAATGCCGAACGCCAGGGCGCACTGCTGTTGCAGCGGTTGCGGGAGCAATTGCAGGGGCATCGCGAAGTACTGGCGATTCGTGGCCTGGGATTGATGATCGGCATCGACCTGGCCAACCCGCCCCGGGACCTGGTGCAGATCGCCGCCCGGGATCACGGGTTGCTGATCAACGTCACTCGGGGCAAGACCATCCGCCTGTTGCCACCGCTGGTGATCGATGAGTCTGAAGTGGAGATGATCGTCCAGCGCCTGTGCCGGATCCTGCACAGCCGTTGAACGGCATCGGGGCGCGGCCAACACCTCACCCCGGCATGCGCTGCACGTGGCTCAGTCGTCCAGGTCCTTGGGCGCCGCAGCAGGTTTGGTCGCCTTGCCCGCCTTGGCATTGGTCGCTTTGCTTTGCGGCTCGGGGGCCGGTGCCGGGGCGGCGGCCTGTGCCTCTGCCGCCGGCAGTTGGTCGACCGCGGCGAAGACATCCTTGAGCTCGATGGCCCCGGAGTGCTCCAGTTTCTTCTCACCGTCCTTGCCCACCAGGATCACCTTGGTCTGCGCGCTGGCCCCCAGCTTGAGGCTGCGGATCAGGGCCATGGTGGATTGCGGATCAATATCCTTGCCATCGCGCTGGCCGATGGTGTTGATCACCGTGTACAGGACCATGTGGCGTTCGTTGAAGGCTTGCCGGGTAGCCGGCTCGTCCAGGGACTTCTTCAGGCTCACCAGGGTGGGGTCCACGGTGCTGGGGGCGATCACGACCAACGGCCGTGATTTTCCCAGGTCCTGGGTCAATGGGCCGTCGTTGTCGGCAGCCACAGCGGTGCCGGCGACAGCGAGCAGAGTAGCGAAGGTCAATGACCGAATGAACATGCGTCTCTCCTTAGGTTTTCCACCCAGTAATGATTGCGCATTGCGGGAAAAGGTCCAGCCCGGGACGCAAAATCAAACATTTTTCTGGCCCTGAGCCCGTCTCCCACCCAGCCCTCTGCTACAGGCTGCAGGATACAAGGCATGCAGCGGTCCCACAGTGAACCGCACCAGGCTTCACAGTAAGGTTTTGTTGCATATTAAGCAGGCACTGCAGTGCGCCAGCACAACTCTCCCCTGAACTTCCAACAGTCGTCCATTACACAAACACTCCCCCCAAGTCGTTTATTCACTGCAGCGCCTGATTTGATCGCGCCATGCAAACTCCATGACCTGCACAGTACTCTTGCGGAGCAATCTGGTGTCCCGCGCAACACCATTAAAAAGATAACCAGCGAACTTCAAAAGTTATTTATCACGCGTCATTTTTTGAACGCCAGAATTCAGACAGCCATCATTCGACTTCTTGAATAACCCCCTCTACTCAGTGGACCCTGGCCAGGCAGGCCGGGGTTCGATCCATCACGACAGAGTTCCAGCATGACCCGCTGGCGCGAGCTGAAAGTTACAACTCCGGCAGCGGTTAAATCCCCATGAACAATGACCTGGAACAAATAACCTGCTTCCCCCGCTACTTGTTCTTTGATTACCGACCGAACTATAGTGCGGCGCGGCACGGACAGCCCATCGCACAATTATCAAGCGACAACTCGTCACATTCCCGAACACTATCCCGTTACGGATTTTTTCGAATGAGCGTCCGACCCCGATGATTCCCCTCCTTGTCTGCGATGACTCGAGCATGGCCAGAAAACAGGTCCTGCGGACCCTGCCCAGCGAGTGGCAGGTGTCCGTGACCCAGGCTTGCAATGGTCGGGAGGGCAAGGTGGCATTGCTGGACCTGACCATGCCGGTAATGGACGGCTACCAAGTCCTGAGCGCCGTGCAGGAAGAAGGCATCGACACGCAGATCATCGTCATCTCCGGCGACGTGCAGGAAGAAGCCGTGCGCCGCACCCGCGAACTGGGGGCCCGGGCCTTCCTCAAGAAGCCCTTCGACCCAGAGCAACTGCGCAACCTGCTCAACGAACTGCAATTGCTGGACAACGGCCAGGCCGCTTCCGCTGCCGAGCCGCCGCCCGCGCCGCTGGTGACCTTTCGCGATGCTTTCCGCGAGACCGTCAACGTCTCCATGGGCTATGCCGCCGCGCTGATCGCCAAGGTCCTGGATGTCTTCGTGCACCTGCCCATTCCCCACGTCAACATCCTCGAAGCCGGCGAACTGCAGATGCTCCTGGCCGATGCCCATCGTGCGCGCCAACTGACCGCCATCTGCCAGAGCTACATCGGCAGCGGCATCGCCGGCGAGGCATTGCTGATGTTCTACGACTCGGAGGTGGCCGACATCGCCCAACTGATGGAGCAAGGCACCGATCCCTACCAGGAAATGGAAGTGCTGATCGACCTGTCCAGCGTGCTGATCGGCGCCTGCCTGAGCAGCATCGCCGACCAGCTGGATGTGTTCTTCTCCGTCGGCCATCCCCAGGTGCTGGGGGAGCACACCACCATCGACGAATTGATCGGGCTGAACCAGCAACGCTGGAAAAAGACCCAGGCGGTGGAGATCAGCTACAGCCTGGAAGAGCAGAACATCCACTTCGACCTGTTGCTGTTGTTCACCGAGGAGTCCATGACCTTGCTAGAACAGAAACTCACCTACCTGATGAGCTGAGCCATGCCCAAACGAATGGATTTCAGTGAGCTGCACTGGTTGCTGGCAGTGGTCCAGAGCATCGACGTGGGGATTGTCGTGCTCGACCTCGAGTGCCAGGTCCAGGTCTGGAACAGCTTCATGGAGAACCGCTCCGGCGTGCCCTCCAAGCAAGCCATCGACCGCTCGTTCTTCGAACTGTTCCCGGAGGTCGAACGGCCCTGGTTCAGCCGCAAGGTCGGGCGCGTGGTGGCCCTCGGTACGCCGGCCTTCACCATCTGGAAGCAACGCCCATACCTGGTGCACTTCAAGAACTACCAGCCGATCACCGGCCAGGGCGAGTTCATGTACCAGAACACCACGCTGCTGCCATTACGCTCCTCCAACAGCGAGATCCACCACGTCTGCCTGGTGATCTACGATCTCACCGATGTCGCGGTCAACAGCCTGGCGCTGCAGAAAGCCAACCAGCAGTTGCAACACCTGTCACGCACCGATCACCTGACCCAACTGTACAACCGTGGCCACTGGGAACAGCGCCTGCAGTTCGAATACAGTCGCCACGGCAATACCATCGCCTTGCTGATGCTGGACATCGACCATTTCAAGTCGATCAACGATCGCTATGGACACCAGGCCGGCGACGCGGTGATCAAACGCCTCTCGGTGCTAATCCATGAGCACGTGCGCGACAGTGACGTGGCCGGGCGCTATGGCGGCGAAGAGTTCGCCATCCTGCTGCCGCAAACCGATCTGGTCGGCGCCCGCACCCTGGCCGAACGCTTGCGTCAGTCAGTGGAGACTCAGGAGGTGACCCACAACGACCAGGCCATCGCCTTCACCATCAGCCTGGGCATCGCCTGCCTGGACCATCCATCACAGGACTATCGCTGCCTGATCGAGTGGGCGGACCAGGCGCTGTACGCCTCCAAACATGCCGGGCGCAATCGCGTCAGCACCTATGCGCCCTGAACCGCCAGGTCCGGCAGGATGAAAAAAGCCCCACGAGCAGGATAAACTGCGGGGCTTTCCGGCCCATCCGGAGGCTGATCTTTCCCGCACCGGCGCTACAAGGAGTCTTGCGCACATGTCCGAAACCCACTCGAACCGTTCCCCGCAACAGCAATGGCAACGCGCCGTGATGATCTACGCCAAAGGTGTCAATCGCTACGTCGAGACCGGTACTCGCGAGGGCTGGGATGGCCTGAAAGAACCCTTCATGCCACGCACCGAACATTTGCTCGAAGCGTGGCAGGCCGCCCTGGAGCAGAGCAACCAGGAGGACCATGACCCGGCCCGCCGCGAGGCCTTTCGTCAGGCCTGGCCACCGGCGCACTTTCCCTTGTCGCCGCGCCTTGACGAGCAGGGACAAATGATTCCGGCGCTGGCGCTGCTGGACGACGGCAGCATGCTGGCGCGGATCGGCGCGCCTTACCAGGCCGGTTCGGTGGTGCATATCACCGACGGGCGAGTCGAGACCCTGGAACAGCTGGAGTTCTTCGGGGTGTGCCCGCAGCGGCGTTACTTCGCCTGGGCCTGGGCCGACGGGATCCAGGTCACTGATGGCTGGAACGGCCCGCAGGTGAGCCGCCTGGACTGGCCGAATCCCCTCGCCGGCCTGCCCGCAGGCCTGGACCTGGAACCCCGCGAACGCCCCGCCCCCACCGCCCTGATCCCTTTCCCCGACGGTCGCCGGGTATTGCTGGTGAGCGCCGACGGCATCTTCGTGCTGCAGGCCGAAGGTGCCACCCGACTGCTGCGGCGCCTGGAAGATATCCAGCAGGACTTGAAGGAAGGCGTGCTTGCCGACGACCTGAACCTCAGCCTGTGCATGGAGCATGGAGCCATCTCTGCGGACGGCCAGTGGATTGCCGTCGGCGAGCAATGCGGATCACACCTGGTGTTCGATGCCAGCCTGCGGCTGGTGGCGCAGATCGGCCCCGCCGGCGAGTACCCGCATTTCGCCTGCTTCAACCAGCGCGGCGACCGCCTGCTGCTCAACGCCTGCCACTTCTATCACGGCGCCAGCCTGGGGGTAGCGGTGGCCGACCTGCCGGGGCTGTCCACCGACTTCTACAGCGATGACCCGCGCACCCCGGTGCTGCAGGATGGCGCCCGGGTGTATGCCGCAGCGTCCCGTGGCGACGAGTTCATCATCGGTGATGCCCACGGCTACCTGCGGGCCTTCAGCGAAACCGGCGAGGAGCGCTGGCAGCACTATGTCGGTTCCAGCTTCAGCGCCATGGACATCAGCCCCGACGGCAAGACTCTGGTGGCCGCGACCTATGCCGGGATCATCGTCAAGATCGCCCTGGACACGAAGCGCCCGGACTGGCAGATCGGCACCGGCGAACACCATGAAACTCAGCGCTGGTTGTTCTGGAAGGACTTCGCCAAACCGCTGCAGTGGTAAGGGCGCGTTACCCCTGTGCCGCAGAGAAGCTCACCTGAATCTGCAGATGCTGCGGATCGTCAATCGCCCGCAGGTACTCATCCAGGCTGACCTCACCGGCACTGGCCCGAGCTCCCGGGGCCGGCACATAACCGTCGAGCACCTTGCGCACCACGGCCACCGCCGCGCAGCTGGGGATCTCCGGGCCGTGGTCGTGGGTCGCGGTGAGTTGCGCAGTCATCGACAGCGGCTGTCCATCCAGGCCCTGGCCATGCACGTCGATGTACAAAGCGCTGAGGCCGTCACCGAGCCACTCGAACCAGGTGCCACAACGATGCAGGCGCGCGGCCCAGGGCAGCGGATCGCGGATCAAACCGAGCTTCACCGCCTGGGCCAGCAGGGCATTGGCCAGCCCGGCGACCTTCAACCCGGCACCCGCCTTGAAGCTCAAGGTATGGGCGCCATAACGCTCGGCGAACAGGTCCAGGTCTGGCACATCGACATTGGCCACCAGGCGCGTGCCCAACCTCGGCATTTTGCGCAGGGTCAGGCCTTGCCAGCCGATTACCGAGTGGGGCTGGCCGTCCTTGAGTTGCAGGATCGGCCGACCGGCATAGGCCAGTACGCCCTGGATGGTGGACAGGCCGGGCATTTTCGCCGAAGAGGAAATGCCGTGCTCGATACGCTCGATCCGGGCAAAGCGCCCGCGATGTTCATCGATGATTGCCGCCGACAGGGTCGGCACCGAGCTGCAGCCACTGAGGATCGCCACTCCGGCCGCCCGGGCCTCGGCATCGAGAGCACCGATACCACCGACGAACTGGCGACAGTCCGCCAGGTCGCAGTAGTTCACCCCAGCCTCGATGCAGCCCCGGGCCACGGCATAGGATTGCCCCTGGAACGGCCCACCGGTGTGAATCACCCAGTCAATGCCCAAAGCCTTGAGTGCCGGCGCCCATTGCGCGCCCATGGCATCACCGCACCAGCCTTCACAGGCAGACGCACCCGCGGCCTGCAAGGCCGCGACCTTGGCCGCCAGCTTGTGCGGATCGCGCCCCGAGATCACCAGTTGCAACCCGGGCATAGGGATCAGATACCGGCAGATGATGCTGCCGAAATTGCCATAACCACCGACCACCAAGACCCTGAGTGTCATTACCTGCATCCCTGAACAAAGCCGTTGCGCAGCTGAAAAGCCGCCATTCGAGGCGCGGCAGCTTCCTTGATTTACCCGGGCCCGACAAGTGCCCGAGCACTGGCGCAACGCGCACCGGGAAGCGCGCATGCGCATTCACGCGGCAGCGGTAATCTCCAGTCATAAAAAAAATGCCAATGCCGGTCCGGCATAATGCTATGCAAATTCCTCATCATCTACGGCCTTGGAGCGTGATAGCCTCGTTCTGCTATGTCGGCCTCGCATAACAAACCTGCCGGTTCGCGCAACCGAGCGGGATAAAGACGCCCTGCTACCACCCTGTGCTTCACCTTCATCTGCCCAATTAACGTTTCGCTGTGAGCCTTTCATTCATCGGCTCGCCAAGGGAACTGATTGCAAAATTTGACTCGACCTCAAGGTCGATCTTTCGATCCTATCTCGGAGCTGTTATGTCCAGGCTTTCCCATCAAGATTTGCGCCGCGGTTTCCGTGAACTGATCGCTTCCTCGTCCTGTTTTCACACCGCTTCAGTGTTTGACCCGATGTCCGCCCGGATTGCCGCCGACCTGGGTTTTGAGGTGGGCATCCTTGGCGGCTCCGTGGCCTCGCTGCAGGTCCTGGCGGCCCCCGACTTCGCCTTGATCACCCTCAGTGAGTTCGCCGAACAGGCCACCCGCATCGGCCGCGTGGCCCAACTGCCAGTGATCGCCGACGCCGACCACGGCTACGGCAACGCCCTCAACGTGATGCGCACTGTGGTCGAACTGGAGCGAGCCGGGATTGCCGCGCTGACCATCGAAGACACCCTGCTGCCGGCCCAGTTCGGCCGTAAATCCACCGACCTGATTTCGGTCGCCGAAGGCGTCGGCAAGATCCGCGCCGCCCTCGAAGCCCGGGTTGATCCGGAACTGGCGATCATCGCCCGGACCAACGCCGGCATCCTCCCGGTGCAGGAAATCATCAGCCGCACCCAGCAATACGAGCGCGCCGGCGCCGACGCCATCTGCATGGTGGGCATCCGTGATTTCGAACAGCTGGAGCAGATCTCCGAGCACCTGAGCGTGCCGCTGATGCTGGTGACCTACGGCAACCCGGCGCTACGGGATGATGCGCGCCTGGCGGAACTGGGGGTGAAAATCGCCGTGGACGGCCACGCCGCCTACTTCGCCGCGATCAAGGCTACTTACGACTGCCTGCGCGAACAGCGGCAAATCTTCACCCAGGCCTCTGACCTGAGCGCCACTGAACTGGCCCACACCTACACCCAGCCCGAGGAGTACATCGTCTGGGCCAAGGAGTTCATGAGCGTCAAGGAGTAACACCGGCGATTGGCCGGGGTGAGGCGCAACGCCTCAACCCTGGACCGGTTGCAGCGCGCCTTCCACGCCGTCGAGGATCTGCCCGATGGTCCAGGGCTTGCGGATGAAGGACACCGGATAGCGCACCCCGGAACTCTCGGGGGTCTCGAAACCCGACATGATCACGATGGGCAACGCCGGCCAACGCTCGCCGCACAGGTTGCTCAGGCTGGCGCCATTGAGGATGCCGGGCATGCTGATATCGGTCAGCAGCAACGCCACGTCCGCAGCCCGTTCCTGCAAGAACGCCCAGGCCTGGTCGGCACTCCCATAGGCTTCGGTGACAAACCCCTCGTCCTGCAGGATCTCGCACAGGAACGCCAACACCGCCGGTTCATCCTCCACCACCAAAAGCAAACGAGAACTGGCGCAGGGGTTCACGGACGACACTGGGTTCATGGGGATGACACTCCCTGAGGGGTTGAAGTTTCTACGAACAGGACCACTGACAAGAGTTATGAGCAACGACGGGAAGATAAATTCACTCGCCGTGCCCCCAGGCCATTTTTTTAATACTTGTCCGATCAGCCGCGAGATAATCCTGGCACGATATCAACCCGACAATGGAGACCGGTCATTCATGCAGTTCGATCCCCAACGCCTGGCCCAAGCCCGGCATGTGGTGGTGTTCAGCGGCGCCGGAGTCTCGGCGCAGAGCGGCATCCCAACCTTTCGCGACGCACTGACCGGGCTCTGGGAAAACTTCGACCCGGCGCGGCTGGCCACGCCACAAGCCTTTCGCGAGGACCCGGCGCTGGTCTGGGGCTGGTATGAATGGCGACGCATGAAAGTGCTCCAGGCCCAACCCAATCCGGCCCACCTGGCGATCGCCGAACTGGCCCGACGCGTGCCGCGCCTGACCCTGATCACCCAGAACGTCGATGACCTGCACGAACGCGCGGGCAGCCCCTCGGTGCTGCACCTGCATGGCAGCCTGCACAGCCCCAAGTGCTTTGCCTGCAACCGTGCGTTCCGCGGCGAGCTGCCCGAGCCGCCAACCGCGGAACAGGGCTACCGCATCGAGCCACCGCGCTGCACCGGCTGTAACGGCAAGATCCGTCCCGGGGTGGTGTGGTTCGGTGAAGCGCTGCCGCAGCAAGCGCTCAAGGATGCGTTCAAGGCCGCCGGTGAATGTGACCTGCTGCTGTCGGTGGGCACCTCGGGGCTGGTGCAACCGGCGGCGCAGATTCCCCAGCTGGCCCTGCAACAGGGTGCCGCGGTGGTGCATATCAATCCGCAAGCCCAGGCGTGCGCCCACCCTGAGGAATACCACCTGAAAGGCAAGGCCGGACAACTGCTGCCGGAACTGCTGCAGCGGGCCTTTGCCTGAATCCAGAGTGGCTCACGCCGAGCCGCCCACCTCTCTCAAGGAAGTCTTCAGATGTCAGACACTCCAGCTCCTTCATGGCTCGAAGCCGCTTGGGCACAGCGTGAAGACCAAGTCTACGCAGCGCTGTTCGGCAACCTCGGCCCCGGCATCTACCCACTGGACATGGCGCTGTTCGAGCACACCTTCGGCCAGACCGAAATCGATCCGCGCTGGCTGACTCACGGGGTCTTCGAGTCGCCACCCAACACCACGCGGGACAGCTGGCTGTACGTCACCTCGGGCCTGTCCAATGCCTGGGAGGATGACCAGCCCGAGCCTGATGGCTGGTCCGGGCTGGGCCAGGAGTTGCTGCTGGAAACCCGCGAGCAATCGCCCTGGGCGCTGCGCCTGCTGCGCAACTTCTGCGCCTACCAACTGCTCCTGGCCGCCGGTCGCTTCGGCGAGCAGGCACCGCTGGGACATTGGGACCGCATGCGCACCCAACAACCCATCGACGGTGCCGACAGCCAGTTGCAGGCGCTGTTGTTCATTCCCGCGCCGGGTTTTGCCGGGGCACAGCAACTGCTGTCCGGGCGCTTCGAGTTTGTCCAACTGCTGGGCCTGACCCTGGCCGAACATGCCTGGGGCCAGGCCGCCGGCTACGAGGCCTTGCAGGAGCGCCTGGCCCAGGCCGCGGCCTCGCCGGTAATCGACCCGGGGCGAGCCAGCGTGCTCTAGGCGCTCCCTGGACGTTCCACGGATTCAGGCACGGGCCAGTCGCGACTGCCGGAGCACCAGCAAGGCGACACAGACAAAGGAGGTCAAGGCCAGCAGCGAGTAGAACACCGCCAACGGCCACCACTGGCCACCAAACCGTCCTGCGATCAGGGTGCCAAGCATTGGCGTGGTGCCCCCGATCAGCGCGCCACAGCCCTGGTAGGCCAGGGAGATGCCGGAGTAACGCTGGTGCAGCGGGAAGATGTTCACGATGTAGCCGGCAATCACCGCATAGAACGCCGAAGAGAAAATCTTCGTCAGCGAGATCCCGAGGATGATCATCAGGCTGCTGCCGGTGCCCACCAGGTTGAACATCAGGTAGGGCACGAGAATGCTGATCCCTGACGTCAGCAGCAGGAAGCGCCCCGCTCCGACCTTATCGGCGAGCCAAGCGGCAATCGGCTGGTTGATCAATTGCACGATGGCCACCACCGACAGGCATTCAAGAATTACCTGGCTGTTGATTCCCATGAACTGGGTGGCATAGGCAATCATGAAGGTGTTGGTGAAATACGCCGAGGAGATGCCGATGGTGCAGGCCCCCATCACCAGCAGGATCAACGGCCAGGAGTCACGCAGGACGACCTTCACCGGCGACTGCTGTTCGCTACGCTCGGCAATTTTCGCCCGCTGGGCTTCGAATTCCGGCGACTCGTTGACCCCGCGACGAATGACGAACGCCAGCAGCAACAGCAGCACGCTGCCCACGAACGGCAAGCGCCAGCCCCAGGACAGCATGTCGGCCTCGGGCAGCGAGCTGATGTAGCGAAACACCAGCAGCGACAGGATCAACCCGGCCGGGCTGCCCAGTTGGGCGAACGAGGCATAGAAGCTCTTGCGCCGCTCGGGCGCATGCTCGCTGGCGAGCAACACCGCACCGCCCCACTCCCCGCCCACGGCGATGCCCTGCAGCACCCGCAACAATACCAACAGCACCGGGGCCATGACCCCGACCTGCGCGTAGGACGGCAGCAAGCCGATGCCGACCGTGGACGCCCCCATCAGGAACAGGGTGAGGATCAACGAATACTTGCGCCCGAAGCGGTCTCCCAGGTGGCCGAAGATAATGCCGCCCAATGGCCTGGCGAGAAAACCCACCGCCAGGGTGGCAAAGGACGACAGGGTGCCCACCAGCTGGCTGCTGCCGGGGAAGAACACATGGCTGAAGATCAACGCCGAGGCCGTGGCGTAGATGTAGAAATCAAACCACTCGATCAACGTGCCGAGGAATGACCCCAGGGCGGCACGGATCGGTTGCGCTTGCGCCTGGCGGGGCGTGGTACTGAGACTGCTGGACATAGGACTTCCCGATAATTGGCATTGTTATATAGGGTTGAAGCCTTGGGGCGTGCGTCTTGCTGCGCACCCGCCCCATGCAATGACACTCAGATCGGCCGGCGTGCAGTGTGGACACGGCTGGCGGTTTCAAACCGCTGGGCGAACTGCAACAGGCTGCGCTCGTCGCGGTAGCGGCCGACGATCTGCAAGCCCACCGGCAAGCCCTCTGCGGTAAAGCCGCAGGGCACGGAAATCGACGGGTGTCCGGTGAGGGTGATGAACGAGCAGGACTGCATCCAATCGATGTAGGTGTGCATCGGCTCATCGCCGATCCTTTCGACATAGGCCTGCTGCACCGGGAACGGTGGCACCTGGCTGACCGGCGCGATCAGGAAGTCGTAGGTTTCGAGCAGTTGCTGGGTTTCGCGGAACAACCGGGCGCGCACCTGTTCAGCCGCGATGACCTGTTCGGCGCTGAAGCTTTTCACCAATTCGATGTTCCACACCAGGGTGTCCTTGAGTTGGCCGCGATGGCTCTCGAGCAACGACGCGTAGCCACTGGCATAGGTCAGCGCACGCAGCACCTGGAACGCCTGTCCGGCACCGGCGAAGCTCGGTTCGGCATGTTCGACACTGCACCCCAACGCCGCCAGGCGCTGGGCTCCGGCATCGATCACGGCACGCACTTGCGGGTCCACCGGCAAGCCGCCGAGGTCCGGGCTGTAGGCCACCCGGGCGCTGCACACCGGCAACGCCGGCAAGCTCGCAAAACCCTCGCCCGACTCTTGCAGGGACAGTGGGTCACGTCGGTCAGGGCCGGCGATCACACTCAACAGCAAAGCCACGTCGGCGACGCAACGGCCCATGGGACCGGCGACGGTCAGTTGGCCGAAGCTGTTGCTGTTGGGCCAGTTCGGCACCCGCCCGATGGACGGACGCAGACCGACGATATTGCAGAAACTTGCAGGGTTGCGCAGCGAACCGCCCATGTCCGTGCCATCAGCCAGGGCCACCATGCCGGTGGCCAGCGCCACCGCGGAGCCGCCGCTGCTGCCACCGCAGGTCAGGCTCGGTTCGTAGGGGTTCAAGGTAGCGCCGAACAACTGATTGAAAGTCTGCGAGCCGGCACCGAATTCCGGCAGGTTGCTCTTGCCCAGGAGGATCGCGCCGGCCTCGGCCTGGCGCCGCACAATCAGCGCATCCTGGCTCGGCACATGCTCGGCATACACCGTGGAGCCCCAAGTGGTACGCATGCCGGCGGTGGGGAACGAATCCTTGTGCGCCACCGGCAAGCCGTGCAAGGCACCGAGCTGCCCGCCCCGCGCCTGATACTCATCGGCTTGCGCGGCACGCTGCAATGCCGCCTCGGCATCCAGCGTGACCAGCGCATTCAAGCTGGGGTTGTGCCGTTGCACCTGGCCCAGGCAGGCCTGGGTCAACTCGCGGGCCGAGAGTTCACCGCCGCGAATCTGTGCGGCAAGCCACCAGGCCGGCTGCATGACGAGATCTTGATCTTGCTCTGTAGGCATTCGACACCTGCATGTTCGACATCGATAAAGTATCGTATAGCGATACTATGTATTGTTATTAGGTACTATTTATAAGCTCAAGTGCCGAGCCGGTCAATATGCGCTACCCTGCCCGCCCCTTGGCCACAGCCCTGAAAGGAGCTCCTCACGGTGTCTGAAGCATCCACGGACCAGAGCAACCCACAGTTCATCGCCACGCTGGAAAAAGGCATCCGCGTGCTGGAAATGTTTCGCAGTGGGCATGCCTCCCTCGGCCTCACCGAACTGGCCGAGCACTGCGCCATGACCAAAAGCGCAGCGCAGCGCTTCACTTACACCTGGTGCGAACTGGGCTACCTGCAGAAGGACGAACGCTCGCGGCGCTACAGCCTGACCCACAAGGCCCTTGAGCTGGGTTTCCTGTACCTGAACTCGGACCCACTGATCAGCAAGGTGCTGCCGGCCCTGACCCGCATCCGCGAGCGCTGCTCGCTGACCGTCAACCTGAGCCTGCTCAGCGGCCATGACATCGTCTATGTGATGCGCATTCCCGGGGCACAGCAGACCGTGATCGAGATGCTGCCCGGACGGCGGATGCCCGCCTGGTGTACCTCGGCCGGGCGCATGCTGCTGGCCGCACTGCCCGACGAGCGGATCCGCGACAGCCTCGCGGCGAACCCCCTGGAAGCCTTCACCCCGCACACCCAAGTGGATCCCGAGATGCTCTTCCAGCACATCGTGCAAGCCCGCCAACAGGGTTATGCGCTGGCCAGTGAACAAGTGTTGATCGGCCAGATCGGCGTGGCGGCGCCGATCCGCAACCTGCATCTGCAAACCGTCGCCGCGGTGAACATCACAGCCCAGCTGAACCAGTGGCCGGAGCAACGGATGGTCGAGGAACTGGTGCCATTGTTGATGGAAACCACCCAGTCGCTGCTGGTCGGCTGATGGTTGCCGGCCTCCCCCAAGGCCGGTTCCCGACTCGGCGCATGGCGCCAAGAGAATATTTTTTGCCCCCTCAACGGGCCACGATGGGTTAGATTCAGTCAGCGCAGGATCCGCCGATCCGCTTTACTCTCTGGCATGACCGCTGGAATCAATCACCTCCATCAACGGTCCTGTTCACTGCGCCGTTGTTTATTTTTTCCACCGCCCGAGCACGGCACGGTGGCTTCGCTTTCAGGAAATGGATTAATGCCGCAAAGACACGTGATCAATGCTTCGGTCAGCCCGAAAGGCAGCCTGGAGACCCTCTCGCAACGTGAAGTCCAACAACTCAGCGCCGCCAGTTCCGGCAGCATCTATACGCTGTTCCGCCAGTGCGCCCTGGCCATTCTCAACACCGGCGCCCACGTCGACAACGCCAAGACCATCCTCGACGCCTACCACGATTTCGAAGTGCGTATTCATCAACAGGATCGCGGCGTGCGCCTGGAGTTGCTCAACGCTCCGGCCGACGCCTTCGTCGATGGCGAGATGATCGCCAGCACCCGGGAAATGCTCTTCAGCGCCCTGCGTGACATCGTCTACACCGAGAACGAACTGGACAGCCAGCGCATCGACCTGGAGAGTTCCCAGGGCATCACCGACTACGTCTTCCACCTGCTGCGCAACGCCCGCACCCTGCGTCCGGGTGTCGAGCCGAAGATGGTGGTGTGCTGGGGTGGCCACTCGATCAACACCGAGGAATACAAGTACACCAAGAAGGTTGGCCACGAGCTGGGCCTGCGCAAGCTGGACATCTGCACCGGCTGCGGCCCGGGCGTGATGAAAGGCCCGATGAAGGGCGCGACCATTGCCCACGCCAAGCAGCGCATGAGCGGCGGCCGCTACCTGGGGCTGACCGAGCCTGGGATCATCGCCGCCGAGGCACCGAACCCGATCGTCAACGAACTGGTGATCCTGCCGGACATCGAGAAGCGCCTGGAAGCCTTCGTTCGCGTCGGCCACGGCATCATCATCTTCCCCGGTGGCGCCGGTACCGCCGAAGAGTTCCTCTACCTGCTGGGCATCCTGATGCACCCGGACAACCGCGAGCTGCCGTTCCCGGTGATCCTCACCGGACCCAAGAGCGCGGCGCCGTACCTGGAGCAGCTCAACGCCTTTGTCGTCGCCACCCTCGGTGAAGCGGCGCGCCAGCACTACCAGATCATCATCGACAACCCGGCCGAAGTGGCGCGGCAGATGACCGAGGGCCTGAAGACCGTCAAGCAGTTCCGCCGCGAACGCAACGACGCCTTCCACTTCAACTGGCTGCTGAAGATCGACGAAGGCTTCCAGCGCCCGTTCGATCCAACCCACGAGAACATGGCCAACCTGCAGCTGAGCCACGCTCTGCCGGCCCACGAACTGGCGGCCAACCTGCGCCGGGCGTTCTCCGGCATTGTCGCCGGCAACGTCAAGGACCAGGGCATCCGCCTGATCGAGGAGAAAGGCCCGTACAGCATCCACGGCGACCCGGCGATCATGCAGCCGCTGGACCGACTGCTCAAATCCTTCGTCGAGCAGCACCGGATGAAGCTGCCGGGCGGCGCGGCCTATGTGCCCTGCTACCGCGTAGTGAGCTGATACAAAACGGGCCCCTGATGGGGCCCGCTTCATTCCAGGCGACAACCGCTGATGCCCAGTCCTGCCGCCAGCGCGCCATCAGCTGGTTGCACGGCGCGCCAACGCCGCCGGTGAGAGTCGGCACATGAACGCTATGGCGGCTGTTGCAGCACGGCCGATACTTTTCGATTTTTTTGCGCCATCGGCGCCGCCGCCAACCTCTCTCGGACTGCGTATCTTCGGGGTACTGCCACCACGGCAGCCACTACGGAGATCAGCCACATGTCCAACACGAAATCCCCTGCCAGCAAATCGCCGATGAACCAGCCAGCCGCCTCGCGCATCGCTAGCAGCACTTTGAAGCCCTCGACGAACTGCCACCCGCGCAGTTGATTCATGCCGGCCTGGCCTGGCCGTTCTGCCACCCGGAGTGGTTCGCCAGGTTCTGGCAGTTGCAGGTCGAGGCTTTGCAGCCCGGGGCGCTGCTGGTGGGCCAGTTGTTCGGTGAGCGGGATCAATGGTCCACGGACCCGGACCGGACCTTTCACTCGCGCAGCGCGGCACTGGAACTCTGTGCCGGCCTGGAAATCGAGCATTTCGCGGAAAGCGAAGGCCTGGGCAAAAGCCTGCGCGGTCCCAAGTACAACCACCGGTTCGATCTGATTCTACGTAAACCCAACGCGCTCTAAGCCCCCCCTAGCAACGCGTCGAACAGTCGCGCCGCCTCTTCTCATGTCCCCGGCAACTCCCGACCACTGGGCGTTGCCGCGGGCGAACCGAGTCTGGTTTGACAGCCTCCCAGGCGCTATGGAATAGTTTTCAACAAAAATGGAACACAATTCCACTTTCCCATAATAATCAAAAAAGGCCTGTCATCGTGAGCGAAGCTCCCTGCGCAACCCTCCCCCCCTTGGACTGTGACCTGTTGGTGATCGGCTCCGGTGCCGCAGGCCTGGCCTGCGCCGTAACCGCCGCCTGGCACGGCCTCAAGGTGATCGTGGTGGAGAAGGACAGCACCTTCGGCGGTGCCAGCGCCTGGTCCGGTGGCTGGATGTGGGTGCCGGGCAATCCCCTGGCACGTCGCGCCGGCATCGATGAAGACCCGCAGCAGCCGCGCACCTACCTCAAGCATGAACTCGCCGAACGCTACGACGCAGCACGCATCGATGCCCTGCTCGATAACGGGCCGCAGATGGTGGCCTTCTTCGAGCAACACACCGCCCTGCAATTCGTCGATGGCAACGGCATTCCGGATATTCATGGCCAAGTACCCGGCGCCGGCATCGAGGGTCACCAGGTGATTGCCGCGCCCTACGACGCCCGGGCCATTGGTCCTTTGCTGTCGCGCCTGCGCAGGACCCTGCGGGAAACCTCGTTCATGGGCATGCCGATCATGGCCGGTGCCGACCTGGGCGCCTTTCTCAGCATGACCCGTTCGTTCAAGTCGCTGCGGCATGTCGCCAAGCGTTTCCTGCGCCACCTGCGGGACCTGGCCCTGCACGGTCGAGCCATGCACCTGGTAAACGGCGTGGCGCTGATCGGCCGGTTGGCAAAATCGGCCCAGGACCTCGGCGTGAGCTTGCTGGAGTCCACACCGGCCCGCTCGTTGCTGCGCGATGAGCACGGGGTGCGGGGGGCGCTGGTCGAGACGCCACAGGGCTTGCGGGAAATCCGTGCCCGTCGTGGCGTGCTGCTGGCGGCCGGCGGTTTTGCCCATGACCCGGCTCGGCGCCAGGCGCTGCTGCCCCGGGCTCCAGGCCCCGACGAGCACCTGGCCCTGCCGCCGCTGAGCTGCGCGGGGGACGGTATCCGGCTCGGTGAAAGCGCTGGCGCCGTGCTGGTGACCGACCTCGCCAGCCCGATGGCCTGGGCTCCCGTGTCGCGGGTGCCGCACGCCGACGGCAGCATCGGGCACTTTCCCCACATCATCGACCGGGCCAAGCCCGGGCTGATCGGGGTGTTGGCCAACGGCAAGCGCTTCGTCAACGAGGCCGACGGTTACTACGACTACACCGCCGCCATGCTCGAGACGGTTCCCGCGGGTGAGGAAGTGGCCTCCTGGCTGATCTGCGACCACCGCTTCCAGCGGCGCTACGGGCTGGGTTATGCGCGGCCCTTCCCGCTGCCCGTGGCACCGCTGGTGCGCAGCGGCTACCTGCAACGAGCCGACTCCATCGAGGCCCTGGCGCAGCGTTGCGGCATCGACCCCCAAGGCCTGGCGACCACGGTGCAGCAGTTCAATCAACATGCCCGGCAAGGCCAGGACCCCGAGTTCGGCCGCGGTTCGACGCCCTACAACCGCAAGCAGGGCGATGCCCTGTATCCGGGCCCCAACCCCTGCGTGGCACCGATCCAGCAGGGGCCGTTCTATGCGGTGAAGGTGCTGCCCGGGAGTTTCGGCAGTTTTGCCGGACTCAAGACCAACCCCCAGGCCCAGGTGCTGGACCAGGCCGGCGCGGCGATCCCGGGGCTGTATGCGGCGGGCACCGACATGGCCAGTGTGATGGGTGGTTTCTATCCGTCCGGTGGCATCAACCTGGGGCCGGCGATGACCTTCGGCTACATCGCCGGACGCCATGCGGCGGGGATCAGCGCCCCTGAAGTGATCCTGCCGCAGACGCCTCGACCTGGCGAGATCCCGGACTCCAGCGCGCGCGGCCCAAGCTGATCCGCCTCCGGTGCCTCAAGGGGCGCCTGCAGCGCCGCCCTGCTCAACCACCGGCTGCTGCCGTTGCAGTTGGCCTTCGATCTGCTGGCCGAGGTAATACACCCCGGCCATGACACCATGCTCGGGGTCGTGCAACTGCTTGAGCCAGGCCTGATCGAACGCGGCGCCCAGATCCTGCCGAGTCTGCGCCTGCAGATCCTCACGGTCATGGCTCTGCACCATGGCCCGCACGCCCGCCACGCCCACCGAGATCAGCGCTCCGGCCACCCGGCCCACCGCGGCAGCCACGGCGCCGGCCACACCGCGGCTGGCGAACTGGGCCTGGAGTTTTTCACTGGTCACCTGTGCCACCTGAGACACCCCCGGCGGCGCCACGCCCTCCTCGGTGGCCGCAGCCCCGTGGATCTTCTGCAACAACGGCCCATAGGCCGGCAAGCGGGCAACCGGCTCGACCCGCAGCAGTTGCCTCAACGAGGCGCGCTGGTCGGCGCCCGGGCCGAGGTCGATGGCCAGGAACCGATCGAGGTGCTGGTCCAGTTGCGACGCCGGCAACTGATGACGGGCAGTGATCAGCGCCAGTTGCTGGCGCAGCAGTTGCACGTAGAACTCCATGGCCTCGCCGGTGATCTCATTGGCATCGATTTCCAGGGCCACCGGCGCCAGCACTCGCTGCTGGTATTGCTCCTGCAGGTATCCGGCCAGGCGCTGCGACGATTGCCCACTGTCGCCCCGACTGTTCAGCGAATACCAGCCAACCTTGAGCGACAGCCACTCCTGGGTCCAGTAGCCACTGAACCAGGGGATGAAGTTCTCGTCGGTCTGTTGATAGACCCGGGTTCGCCAATGCTCCATGGAGCCCCGGGCATAGACCTCGGCCTGCTCGGTGGCGGAACCTGCGGCGTCCAGCAGTTCGCCATCGACCTGGCGCCAGGTGGCCGGGCTGACCGTAGGCAGCGCAACCGGCACCGGGGCGCGTCCGGCGCACCCGGCGATGGCCAGCAGCAACACCATCAGCGCACCGAGACTGAACAAGGCCCCCCCATGACGGCAGCGAGTCGCCAGCGGTAACAAGGCAGGTCCCTCCCTGAAAGACGGTGTCAGGTCCAGCACCGCGCCCCGACATCCATGCAGTATAGGTAGCAGCGTGCCGGGATTCGGAGGAAAACCGCAGCGCTGCCGACCCAGGCTTTTTTCCCGCGCCGCGGAGAATCGCCGCCCACGATTGCCCCGCCATCGGTATATTGCCCCGGGCGCCTGCGCCACGGACCTGCCTCTCATACAAGGACCCCCCATGCTCTACCGCATTGCCGCTGACAGCCTGGTGCTGTTTCACCTGTCATTCATCCTTTTCGTCCTGTTGGGCGGACTGCTGGTACTGCGCCAGCCACGGCTGATGCTGCTGCACCTGCCCGCCGCGGCCTGGGGCGTGGCTGTGGAAGTCTGGCACCTGGAATGCCCGCTGACCCGCTGGGAAAACCTCCTGCGCCATGCTGCCGGACAGGACGGCTACGGCGCCGGGTTCATCGAGCATTACCTGATCCCACTGATCTATCCCGCCGGACTGACCCCGGGCATCCAGCTATGGCTGGGCAGCCTGGTGCTGCTGATCAACCTGTCGGTCTATACCTACCTGGCACGCCGCTGGACCCGCAGTCGCACGCGCAGCGCCTGACGCTGCCCCGGGGCCGGAACTGCCTGCCAGTCCCGGCCTCGCCGCCTTCCCCAAGCAAGCCATATCCAGATGCATCAGCACTTGAGCCGGACACAGGCGTTTCGCTATATACTTTTGTATATTGCGAATATCGAACCTTGAGACGTCCCCATGCATCGCCCTTCACCGACCACCGCTGCTGTGCCCCCACCCGCCATTGAGGCTCACTCGGGACAACTTCAGGTGGACGCGCCGGCGAGCCGGGAACGCCGCTCCCGACTGCGCCACCGGCAACTGATTCTCGACGCCGCTCGCAACGAGTTCGCCGCCAAGGGCTTCAGTGGTTGCCAGACCCTGGACATCGCGCTGCGCGCCGGGGTGCCCAAGGCCAATCTCTATTACTACTTCCACACCAAGGAAAATCTCTACGCCGAGGTCTTGCAGCCGTTGCTGGAACCTCTGCGCCTGGCTTCATTGCTGCTGCATGAGGACGCCGACCCCAGCCCCGCGCTCAAGGCCTACATCGAGGCGCGGGTGCAGATCGTCCAGGGGTTTCCCCTACGCTCGAAGATCCTCTGCAGCGAACTGCTGCACGGCGCGCAGCAGTTGCCGCGCACCTGGCGCGAAAGCCTGGAAGCGCAGAACCGCAGCGAAATCGACTGCCTGCGCCGTTGGGCCGAGCGTGGCCTGATCGCCGCCATCGACCCGGAACATCTGTTGCTGTTCATCGGCGCGGCGACCCAGACTTACCCCACCCTCGGCTGGCAGATCGCCTTGATGAACCACAACAACGGCCCCAGCGCCGAGGACTTCCAGGGCGTTGCCGCGACCTTGACGCGCATGGTCCTGGGCGGCGCGCTTCCGGCCTCGGACAGCCGCCCCGAGCTGCCGGCCCGGGCCCTGGCGATCTAACCCGGTTCGCTTGCCGCAAGGCCCTCACAAGCCTCGGTCAGCGCCTGCCAGGTCGACTCATCTGCGGGTATCAGGTGCTCGATGCGCAACGAGGCGACGGTGATGTCCTGGGGCATGCCGAAGGTGGTGAAGGTGGAGAGAAAGCGCAGTTCGCCCAGGGGACTGCGGACCCGGGTCAACAGCAGTGGCGTGGCCAGGTCCGGCGTCGCCACCGACTCTCCGGGAAACGGCAGGCTCGCCAGCCAGGTCGCCAGCCCCGGATCAACCGCTGCCTCGCGCGCCGCCCGCTGCCAGGCCACCTGACGAATCTCCTCGGCATTGATCAGGCAGTCACCGAAACCGCCGGGCGCCAGCAGGGTCGCCAACAGGTTGAAGCCCTGCTCGATTGCGTCCAGCGGCAGCCCCAACAGCTGAAACAAGGCAGTGGTTGCGCGGTTGGCCGCCAGTACCTGCCAGTGGCTGTCGATGACAATCGCCGGCGCCGGATTGTTGGCCTTGAGCAGGTGCATCAGCGCCGTGCGCACCGGCTCCAGGCCCGGATCATTCAACGCCAGGGCGGCGTAGCGCGGGGCGTAGCCGGCAGCGAGAAACACTCGATTGCGGGTTTGCAACGGGGTATCCAGGGTGCCCAGCACGCTGTGCAGCAGCCCGGCACTGGGGTGCGCGCGACCGGTCTCGACGCAGCTCAGGTGCCGTTGCGACATGCCCGCCTGCAAGGCCAGCTCCAGCTGGCTCAAGCGCGCCTGCTGACGCAGCTCACGCAACAACATGCCCACGGAAAGCGAGCCGACGGCGGCGGATTCATGAGATTCGAGCATGGGGCGGGGTCGTCCTGTATGGGCGCATTCTGCGAAAGCCTTGGCGATCAGCGCACAGGCTTGAAATAGATCAGTTCAGGATCGTTCTGGTCAAGGTTCTCCACCACTCCGCTGGGCAGGAATCCGGCCTTGGCAATCAGCGCCCGGGCCGCCTGGTTGGAGCGGTTGGTAGAGATGAACAGCTTGGCTGTCCTGCAGGCCTGCTGCGCCGCCTCCAGCAGCCGCAGGGCCACGCCCCGACGTTGCTGGTCGGGCGCCACCACCACCAGGGAAACGAAGCCCTGGTCGAAAAAATCATGGCTGAGCAGCAGGTAGCCGAGCACGCTGGCGGACTCGACCTCGACCCAGCACTGGCCCTGCTCGACGGCCCGATGGATTGCCAGGCCACGCCCGGGGTGGGCACTGGCATAGGCATCGAAGCCGAGCATGGCTGGCACATCCTCGGGGCGGGCTGCACGGATCAACCGGCCGCTGGTAGGGCCCGGTGTCTGTTCGGTCATCACTGCTCGCTCCTTGAAGGTGATCGTCGTGCCAGGCACAGCTGACAGGATTGGCCGCCCTCCTGTCTATGACCTGTGGGGTCATTGAGTGACGGCGGGGTTGCCACTTAGCCTGTTTGCTTCTCGTAGTTCAAGGAGTTTCACCGTGAGAAAAACACTCTGGGTGCTTTGCGTGGCCCTGTTCGCCGGCCATGAACTGGACGCCGTGGCCCAGTCCGAATGGCGCCTGCTGTATGGCTTGCGCCACCTCGAGCCAATGCTCGGCCAGGAGCTGTTCATCGCCCTGCACGTCCCCCTGGTTGCCGGGTTGATCTGGCTCGCCGGGCATCCGCGTCCTGGCGTGCGCCGCAACAGCCGACGGCTGCTGACAGGCTTCGCCGTGGTCCACGCCGGGCTGCACTTCAACCTGCGCGAACATCCGCTGTGTCTGTTCGACTCGCCGTTGTCCCAGGCTCTGATCTTCGCCTGCGGCGCTGCCGGCCTGCTCTGCCTGCTGCTGGACCTGAGCCGGCAACGCCGCCAAACCGCCTGCCCATGCCCTGACTGATCGAGGACTCTTTCATGCACCGTCCCTATCTCGCGCTCCTGGCCCTGCTGGCCTTCAGCGGCTACACCCTGTTCACCCTGCTCCAGGCCGAGCAGTCACTGCTGCAGTTCGGCCTGCAACTATTGTCGCGGCCCGACACCGCGCAAGTGGTAATCGATCTGTACCTGATGGCGCTGCTGGCCTCGGCCTGGATGTTGAGCGACGCCCGCCGCCGCGGGCGCTCGGTATTCTCGGTGCTGCCCTACCTGCTGCTGACAGCGGTCTTCGTCTCTATCGGGCCACTGCTGTACATCGTGATCCAAGGTTGGCAGCGCCTCCCGCCAGCCCAGACCCAGAGGAATTGAAACCCGGCTTCAGATCCGCCACGGGATCAGTATCCGAGCCATGCCCCGAATAACCCTGCGAGTTCGATCTGGGTGAACAAGCCACTGCCGCTGCACCGTACGGCTTGGTGTCGCCTCTGGGCCAAGGGTGATGCCCAGCACACTCACGGTACACAGCCCAAGGTAAAGATCACGCTTGAGGTGTCGGCAAGCACTCGATAAGTCACTTAGCGAACAGCACACTAGTTGAGAAAATCTTGATGCATGTCATAAACCGATTCCGCTTCAAGACACATGATCGGGTGTTTTTATTTTCTGTTTGAGCATGACAACATGCGCTGCTGCCTAGATGATCTAAAAGCCATAAAAATTTAAATTTTAGTAGCGACCTTGCTTTCATGACTTTCTGTGCTAAAAATATGTTCTCCAATCACTTAGTGCAACTAGGAAGGGAAATTACTAGTTAAAATAAATATTCTTAAAGCGAAATAACCTTCGCTCTTGGCAAGTAATGAATGAGTCATTTTTGCTCCTGCACACTCATCGTCATGGATGAACACTTAAACAAGGATGCTGTATGAAAATCGTAGGACTTTCAGGAATTCTTCCTTCGCGAATCGTTACAAACCAAGATGTTCTTGAATTGGTTGAGCAACACTCGAAAAACACCTTCCAGGATGACTTGCCAAAAACACTGAAAACCATCGGCAAACTACTTGATAAAAGTGGAATCGAAACACGGCATTGGTTAGGCGCCGGAGAAAAACCAATGCAACTGATGGAGGCGGCATTCAACTCAGCGTTAGCACAGGCCAACATCAGCAAGGCAGACGTTGACTTGTTAATTTACCCCAACGTTACACGAGGGTTTATTGAGCCAGCCAACAGTACGTTCATCGCCAAGGCCCTGGGCCTGAGCTGCAGAAATTTCGATGTTGTCGACGCCTGCAACGGCTGGGTGACGGCCATGGACGTCATCAACAGCAAGATGGAAGCGGGTGAGATACGCCACGCGGTCATTGTCAACATGGAGTTTGGCATGTCTGACGGCGGGCCAGTGATGCCAAAGAACTTTACGTTAGAGTCCCCGTCAGAACTGGCGTACAAGTTCCCAAGCTTTACCATCGGAGAAGCAGCAACAGTCACCATACTCAGCAATGAATCACCTAAAAACTTCAGGTTCTCTTATATCAGCAGGCCTGACTTGAGCGATCTTTCTACCATTTCCCTGCCAGATTGGAAGCTGTTCTGCAACGAGGAGGATACGCCTCGCATTTCACCAACAGGCGGGGAGTATCAATTCAACTCTTACGCTGCGGCCTTGCATGAAGATGGTCGAAACGAAGCGATAAACGTCTTTAACATGCACAAAGTAACTGGCTCGGACATTCATAAAATGTTCATCCACACTGGCTCACCAAAAATGTGGGATCACATTGGCGAGATCATCGGCATTGATGACAAACTGCATCACGTCGGGCATAAAACAGGCAACATCATTACCGCATCGATACCTTTTGGGATTTTCGACGCCATTAGTCGAGGCGTAGTTGAAAAAGATCAGTTCTGCATGGGTTGGGCAGGAAGTGGCGGGATGGTTTTTTCTGCCCTTTCATTTAAATTGTAGAGCGCCGTTGAAAAACATCACAGGGTGAACTTCCGGTTAACAGCCGCCAACAAAAACTGCAGCCAAGTTCTCTAAAAAACCCGATCAACTTGTCGCGACCACGCGGCAAGTTGAATACGCCATACCGCTCGGTGCGATTTATCGCGAACTCTCGCATGCGCACCGCTGCACTGGGTTTCTCAGCTCATCTCTCTATATGAAACGCGCAACACCGGTGTACCCAACGTCGGCATACCGCGCGTTTTCACCTGCCCGCAGCAACTCGGCAACCTGAGTGACGTCCGCCACAATCGCCACCGTACAGTGGTCTTGCCTACCCTCCTCCAAGGGTTCCTGACTTGAGCGCCAAGACGGGTTGAATCCGCTGTCAGATCAGGCGCTGGATCTGTTTGTGCCGCCAGACCAGTTTGAAATAGCAGGTCTGCAGCACCAGCATGGTCAGGTACGCCACCGGGAACGCCATCCATACCCCTTGCAGGCCATAGTGCGCATCCAGCAAATAGGCCGCCGGCACCTGCACCCCAAGGATGCAAAAAATCGAGATTGCCACCGGCATCAACACCGTGCCGCTGGCGCGCATGATGCCGCCCACCACCGCCTGAAAACCGAACACCAGGATGCTCCAGAGCATGATGTGCAGCAGGTGTTCGGCCTGCACCAGGGCCGCCGGATCGATGATGAACAGCCCCAGCAGCCAGTGGGAAATCAGGTAGCCGAGCAACACCAGGGCGCCGGTCAGGCACAGGTTGATCGCCAGCCCCGTGCGCAGGATCGGGGTGATCCGCTGCAACTGTCCGGCACCGATGGCCTGGGCCCCGAGGATCGAGGCGGTGATGGCGATCGACAGTGCCGGGAACTGCACGTAATTGACGATCTGAGTCACCGCGCCATACGCCGCGGTGGCCTGGGAACCATGGCGGTTGACCAGGGACAGGATCACCAGCTCAGACAACGAGATCACCACCATCTGCACCCCGGTGGGCAGGCCGATGCGCAGCACCTTGGCGAGGATCGCCGGGTCCAGTTTCATCGCCGCGAACAGTGCCCGGTCCGGGGCCAGGGGATGGTTGCGGCCACTCAAGCGCCAGACCAGAAACCCCATGGCGAGGATGTTCCCCACCAGCCCGGCGAAGGCCGCACTCTGGATGCCCATGGGCGGCAGGCCCAGCCAGCCAAGGATCAGCGCCGGCGTCAGGAGCAGGCCCACCAGGGTCGAGACGATCAACGCCAGCAACGGCGACAGGGTATCGCTGACCCCCCGCAGCAACTGGGTGAACAGCACGAACACCAGCAGCAACGGCATGATCAGCATCATCACCCGGGCATACCCCACCGCCTCGTCCAGCACATCCAGGGGGGTGCCCAGCCCTTGCAGGGCCGGCCGCGCGAACAGGCTGCCCAGCACCGCCCCCAGCAAGCCGATCATGGCGCCGAGCAACAGCGTGCTGCCCGCCACCGACTTCACCGTATCCAGCTCCCTGGCCCCCCAGGCCTGGCCGATCAGCACCGAGGCACCGGCCCCCAGGCCGATCACCAGGGCAATGAAGAAGAACACGATGGGGAACATCCCCGACACCGCCGCCAGCGCCTGGGTACCCAGCATCTGGCCAATGTAGATGCCATTGAGGGTGCCGGAAAACGACTGCAGGAAGTTGGACAAGACCATGGGCAACAGGAAGATCAGATACACCTGCCAGAGCGGGCGCTGAGCGACAATCGACATGGAGCAGGCAACCTCGGATCAAGGGCACGGCGGGCGGCAAAGGGCCCGAAAAAGTCTGCTGACCGGCTGTTTTCAGGCTCAGCGGTGCAGCACCGATGCCACCACAGGAATCGTCCGTAAGCGGCAAACAGCACGAACGCGCCATCCTACTCAAACCCCTGGGAGGCGTCCATGCTCAACCCGCGCGCTGGCAGGCCAGTGCTCCCCGGGGCCCCACTTCGCCAGCTGCGGATCGCCGAGGTAATGGGGCGACAGGATCTGCACCCCGTCCCCGCTCAACACATTCTGGAAATAGACATGGCAAGCCGCGGCTTCGCAGCGCGACCATGACGCGGCTTTTACAACCTGACCGAACGGATTCCCGAGCGTGTCCCACCTACCGGAAAAAGCCGCCGAACGCGGCGACCTCGTCCCTCTCATACAACAGGCCCCTCAAGCATGAGCAATGCCTTGACCATGGCCTACTATCAGGGGCGAGACAACCACCGCGGCTATGTCGACGACTGCCTGCAAGCCTTGGCGCTCGACCCGCAGGCGATTTACCGGGTGAAAAACAGCTGGAGCAACTGTGACCGGCTAGCAGTGCCGATGGATCGCCGACTCGCGGCCTGGCGCGCCATGGGTCGACCGCGGAACTTCGAGTGATCGCAGTAACCCGGGTCAGGGGTAGCTGATGATGAAGCTCACATTGCTGACCCAAGGGCCTACCCGCAACTTGTCCTTGGTGCGTTCGAGATAGATATCGATTGTTTGCCTGAGGGTGGCTTTATCGGTCTGCGCAGTGCCGACGTTGAACCAGACCGAAGAGTCCCCCGTCACCGCTGCCGGATTGCCAAACCGGATGTCCGCGCCATTGTTGGCATTTTTCAAGCGGATATAGAGTCCATCGATGATCCTGTCATCGGTTGTCGACACCACCAGGTTCTGGTACTTGCCCCTGGACAGGTCACGGTAGGAGGCAAAATGGATATTGGGCTTCACCCCTTTGCCGCATTGACTGAGCACGATTTCGACACTGCGCTTCTGACTCAACTCGTAAAGCGCCAGCTCATCGGAGGCCAATGGCGGCCAATCGACCCCGAGGAGCTTGGTATCCAGCGTACACGTTGACTGGACCGGATCAGGGATTTTCAGGTTCAGGTCCATTTCTATCCAGGCATGTGCATCCCCTCCACAAACGCCTGCAGGAAACGTCGCGACAACCATCGCTGCGTATAAAGCTTCGATAGTCCCGCCCTTGGTAAATTGATCATTCATTTTCACAACCTGCTGTTTTAACACCGCATATTGATTCGAGGGTTCCTGATAAGGCTGGAACCTTCCGGCCTTCAGCAGAAACGCACCCTGAGTGATGATCTTGCCGTCCTCGGTGGTATAACGGATACCGAGTCCATTCAAAAACCCTCCTCCATTAGCAGTACCATAAACCGATGCGGCATAGCTCGGCGGTTGGACGTTGGTATTGCTCCAATATCCATTGATAACAAAGTCCTCCACCAAGGCAGTTGAACCTATCCGCTTGAAGGATACTTCCACTGCAAGAGTTCGCTCGAAAATCACACTGCCAATGGGCAGGTTGCCATCGATATTCAAGATTTTCTGTGACCAGGCCCCTTCAATACGGCGTTCATAAACGCAAGACATGGCCGCCTGTACCGATTGCGCAAAAAACCCGGCGCCCATCAGCAGGCAAAAACCGAAGATACGAAAGTTAGCCTTTATCCTGTTCATCTAGTGCCTACTCCAGGCCTGGCCTGATCATCTATAACATTCAAGAGCCGCGACTCATCCGTAACAAAAACCTTCATCAGCACGCTCAGTCGCATTTCAAATCGGCGTTTTCAAAATTCAACGCCTTGTCGCGCGGCGCCAGTCGGTAAGCGGCGGTGCAGGTCTGCTTATCCCACTTGAGGGTGAGCACGCCCTGGTCCTCACCGAGCAAGGTCAGCGCCTTGCCATAAGGATCGGAAATCGCCAGCAGCTTGCCCTGGGCATCCTCGACCCGGGCACCAAACCCCAGGGGACTGCCATCGGCCTGATACAGCTGGAATTGCAAGCGCCGGCCCTGCTCGGCCTGATACCCGCTGTGCAGCACCGCGCCCCGGCGCGGCACCAATTGATGCACGGCGTTTTCCAGCTCCACATCGGCGCCCAGCTCGCTGCTGTCCAGGCTGACCCAATTCAATCGATACGGTTGCAGGGTCGGCACGATGGCGTAGCCATTGGCGCCGGTACGCACGCCGATGTGATTGCTCACGCCCACGCCTGGGGTATCAGGGACTTCCACCAGGGCAAAGCTCTCGCCGACCTGCCGACCAAAGTTGAAGCCGCCACCATGGGCTACCACCGAACCGCTGGCCCCCAGGCTCAAGTTGCTGTAGTCACGCCCCTGCCCATAACCCAGGTCGAATCGGCCCACCGCAGTCTCGGTACCGACGCTGGCAAATCCGCTGCTGCCGCCAACACTGTCGTTGCCGGCCTGCAACGAGTACTGGCTGGCCCGATCGAAGTGACCGCTGAGCCCGGCCTGGGTGTTGTTCTGGTTGTTGCTGTCCCGGGTACTACGCAGATGCAGACGCGGGGCCTGTGAGTCCTGGCCCAAAGGCAGGGTCAGCGAAACCGCGAGCTGCGAGTCACGGCGGCTGCCGTTGCCGGTATTGAGGGTACGGGTGAAACCTATATCGTAGGTCAGGCGTTGCCAGTGGTTGCTGTAGCCCGCGGAAATACTCTGGGAGCGGTCGCTGTTGTTCCAGTAGCTCTGGTCGCTGGCCGTCAGGTAGGCGCTGCCGTACTGGCGCTGTGGTCCGAGACGCTGCTGCAAGGTCAGATCCAGGCGTGCCCTTGAGCGGCCCAGGGTTTCCTTCGCCGGGTCGTGGCCGACGGCTCGCACATGGTCGTCCAGGGTCCGGTAGTTCTCGGTGGAATAGCGATAGGCGGCCAGCATGAAATCCGTGTCCGTATGGATAAAGGTCTTGGAGTACAACATCCGCACACTCTGCCCACGGCTGGTCTGCCCCTGGGCGGTGCTGCTGGATTGGGTGAGGTCCAGAGACACCGCGCCAATAAAGGTATTGCGCCCTATCCCCAGGCTCATGGCCTGGAACCCCTCGCTGGCCTGGACACCGAGGACCCCGGTCAGGTTGTCGCCAATGCCATAGGCAAAGGCGGAACTGAGAAAGGCCGGGCTGCCCAAGGTCGCGTCATTGCTGTGGAACTTGCCGGCGCTGGTGCTGAAGGTCAGCCGCCCCTTGCGCACCATGATCGGCACGTTGCCGAAGGCCTGGCGGGTCACCCGACGACGACCGTCGGCCTCGATGATGATCACTTCCAGATCACCGTTGGAGCCACTGGGATATATGTTGGTCAAGGCGAAGGGGCCGGGGGTGACGGTGGTGCTGTAGAGCAGGTAATCGTTCTGGTACACCTCCACCGTGGCGTTGCTTTCGGCCACGCCACGGATCACCGGGGCGTAGCCACGCTCGCTGTCGGCCAGCATCGCGTCATCGGACACCAACTGCACGCCCCGGTAGCGAACGCTATCGAACAGACTGTCCCGGGAATAAAGCTCACCCAGGGCAAACTGCGCCTTGAGCACGGTGACATCGTGCTCGGCGAAGTTGCGGTTGCTGTTGAACTCGGTAGGCTGCCCGGTGCTCGTGGTCAGGCTGGACTCGTTGCGTAGGCGCCAGGCACCGAGGTTGAGTCCGTTCTGCAGGCCCAGGTAGGTGGACGTGTCATAGTGCTGGTTGCTCTTGTTGCGCCGCAGGTTCAGTTGATAGTTGCTGAAAGCCGCATTGACTCCCTGATCCCAAAGCGCGGGATCCACATAGCCCTGAGCCCCCGCCACCTGGTAAACCTGGGGCACGCTGATGTTCAAACGCAGGCGCGAGGCGTCGAACTCCACCTCGGCTTCCTTGATCAACTCCACCAGCTTGATGCAGCTCTCGCCCCGCGCCTGTTCAAGGGCCGCGCTGTCTTTGAGCCGGCCAAGATCGATGGCGAACTCCTGGAGCATGGCCAGGGTAAGGCAGGGTTCAACCTGGTCGCCCGCGTCGTTCAAGCTGAAATCAAGATCGCGACGACTGTTGAGATCACCGTTTACATAGATGTCGACACGGTAGGTACCAGGCATCACGCTGTTGCCGGCCAACAGGAACTGCAGGCTTTCAGGTCGGCTGCCGCCCTGAAAGAAACCACTGCCAAAGGCCGTTGAAGGAATGACCTGTTGCTGGGACTTCTCCGGGGAGACGATGTCCTTCTTGCTGGTCTCTGAACCCAGGACCAGACATGGAAAACCGAGCAGAACTATAAGTTGATACTTGTTGAAACCCAGTCGACTTAAAACGCCTTCAAAACAAGTCAGCGCAACGGATAAAGGCCGCATCAAGCCACACACATCAAGTGCTCTCCGTGGTGAGTTCATGGTATCCATTCAACGACCCTACGGATTTCACACACCTGAAACGGTGCCGCTATCGAAAAAAACCATGCGCTTTACTCTTTGGCATTGGCTACGGCCACTTGCCCCTCCAACAACTTCACCGAGTAAAGATCGCGACCTCCATGATCGTTCATGCTGCCGAAGTTCAAGACAACGCCGGCACTGCCTTTGACCTTATCCAGCGGCAAAATCACCGAAGCGCCAGGCGCCAGCATCTGCACTTCAGCCAATCGAACCTTTTGCAGACCTTGTTCAAGATCAAGGTCCACCAGGCTTACGTAATAAGGCCCGGAGTTGCTCACCGAAAGCTCAAAGGCTTCACTATTGCGTTGTAATTTCCACTGCAACTTCGTGGCGGCTTGAATCGGCTCCCCGAGCAATCCCTTGGGTCGATAGAAGACTTTGATGCGCTGGCGAATGGCGAACTGCAACGCATTCTCGGCATCGGTGGATTGCGGTATCTCCTGGACGTTAAGCCAGAAGATCGACTCTTTGTCGGTTGGCATGCCCGCACCGGAATACATGATCCGCAACAGCTGCTGTTGCTTGGGCGCGACCCGGATCAACGGCGGCGTGACCACGAATGGCAGATCCCTGACCTCGACCCCTGCGGCCGGCTCCAACCAGGACTGTACGAGAATCTCGCCGCCGTCATTGCGCACGACAAGGCTCTCTTCTTTCCTGCCTTCGTTGAACACCAGACGTGTGCTGGAGAGGGAAATTCCTGCGTGGGCCGCGCTCGTGAGCGCCATCCATAGCAGCAGACCAGTCATGGAACAAAAAGTAGGTGACATGCAATTACCTGAAAAACCAAGCCGTGCGGGGTCTTGGGCCCCCGCACTGCAGAGAGCCGTCACTCGTAGGAGAGTACGAATGGCATTTTCGCGTTGGCGGTACCGGCCGTTACATCGGTTGACGTGGAACCGGTGCTGATGACATAGGCGGCCTTCAGCGGAATGTTGATGGTGCCGCCCGTGCTCCCGTTGCCAAAGCTGGCCTCATAGAACTCGGTGTCCAGGTTCATCACGCTGCCGTCGGCTTTGAGCATGACAATCGCCACGTTCTTGGCAAAACCCGCACCGGTGACCCCTTCGTTGACCCGCAACGCCTTGCCGCTTTCAACCTTGTCGGCCGCAGCCGGCTTGAAGGACATCTGTACCTTGGTCCCGGACGCACACTTGATGGTCAGCGGAGTGCTGGCCCCGGTACCGCCGACTGGCGCAGCGACAGTCCCCAGTTCACGCGCCTGCACTTCACCCAGGGGAACACTGACATCAGTGGTGCCATTGACCGGATAACAGGTATCGGCCTTTACCGAGCCGGTGAAGTTGACCACCCCGCCACCGCCGGCAGTAGGTACAGCCATGGCCAGTTGAGAGAAAGCAACTACGGAGGACAAGCCCAATGCGACTGAAAGCCTTTTCATATTAGATACTCAATGTATTTTCAAGATAAACAAAAGCCTCGAAAGCGAAGCTTTATTACGCAGCCACCAGACAATGCGTCTTTCCAGATCCAAGGGGGGAACTTGAACCTTCACCCAACAACGGCAAAAGCCTTGAGCAAACACCCCAAGTTTTTAAACAGTATTCAACCTACAGAAACATCACAGCGATCCTGCTACAACTGATCAACCATCAAGCCTGAAAATCAAAAACCTAGACGCCAAACTAGAATAAAACAGAAAAACCAAAAAACACTTGAGAATATTCTGAATACCAAAAAACATCCTACACAGACCGAAAAAACCATCTAAGGATGGTCTGAAGTAGTCATGTATTTCTGGCTGACTTCAGCCCCACCGATTTTGATCCCGGCGAATCGATCAAAGACGATCAGGTCACCCGCTCATTTCTTTGTTTTTTGCCGCCGCGAGCACCTCGCGGCAACTATTCCCCACATTACAGGCGCACCTTTCCTGTACTCGTCAGTAAATGTCTACGCACCATCCACAGGTTCGACAGCGCGAACGGTGTCACCAATTGCGCCGTGTTCTTCGCCAGACCACGGAAACGCGTCTTCACATAACCGAACTGGCGCTTGATCACTCGGAATGGGTGTTCGACCTTGACCCGAACCTGCGCCTTGGCCTTCTCGATCTTGCGTTTGGCTTTGTACAAAGCGCTGCGCTTGCCCAGCTTCTTGTAAGTACTGCGGCGTGCCGTGATCTGCCAGATCACCTCGCGCCCATAATGCTCGGTACGTTTCTCAACACCGGTATAACCGGCATCGGCGCAGACCACGTTCTCCGCGCCGTGCAGCTGTTTGTCGACCTGAGTGACATCCGCCACGTTGGCCGCCGTGCCCATCACGCTGTGGGCCTTCATGCCGAAGTAATACTGGTTGACCTTCTTGGTCTGATGCATGTCCGGGTCGCGCCTACCGTCCTTGTTCTTGGTCGAGCTTGGCGCATTGATCAGCGTGGCATCCACGATAGTGCCTTGGCGCAGCGACAGACCTCGGTCGCCCAGATAGCCATTGATCACGGCCAGGATTCCGGCGGCTAGTTCGTGCTTCTCCAGCAACCGGCGGAAGTTGAAGATGGTGGTTTCATCGGAGATGCGCTCCAGGCTCAACCCAGCAAATTGTCGCAGGATAGTGGTCTCGTACAGCGCCTCCTCCATCGCTGTAGCCGAACCAGTTTTGCATCAGGTGGACACGCAGCATCGCCATCAGCGGATAGGCCGGACGACCACCATTCCCCTTCGGGTAATGCGGCTCGATCAGGGTAATCAAGCCCTTCCACGGCACCACCTGGTCCATCTCGATCAGGAACAACTCTTTGCGGGTCTGCTTGCGCTTGCCGGCGTACTCGGCATCGGCGAAGGTCATTTGCTTCATCGGAAAACTCGGCGGGTGGAGTCCCGGCATTTTGCCAAAATCAGGAAGTCTTCTTCAGGATTTCCCTAAGGATGCTCCGATCAACTTGCCGCAAGGTGGCAACAAGTCGAAAATACTCCGACGCACATCGCTATTTGCAGAAAACCGCTTTGTGCATAGCCGCCTGACGGGCTTTTCCGTCCGGTTCTCCGTGTTAACCGCACAACTCGCCCATACCCATCAGTTGTGTTCGAGCCAGCCAAAGGTTCGGCAGAGCAAATAGAATGCTCAGTTGAGCATCGGCATAGTCGGATCCGCTTTGTCACGCCAGCTGAGCGTCATGGAAAGCTGGATGATCAAATCCTGGCGCGATGACATGAGCTGTACGAACCTGCTCGAGAGAAGAGCCCGGAACGCTGGCCAGGCCAGACGCGAAACTGGCAGCCAATAGGAATGGTGCTGCTGAACCCGGACCGGGAACAGCAGATCGAGAAGAAAGCCGTATAGTAGAACGGTTGACGCGACCTTGAAAAACGTCGATTTATCAACGACGCATGCAAATCGAAGAAGGCTTCCTTGGGGTAGATTTGTGGGGTATGCCCGGGCATCGTTTTCACCGAAATCAGATTTTTTCGCCGTTTTTTTGTATTCGCCATTCAGAAACAACGAGCCCGCATCCTCATGATGAGGCGCGGGCTCTTGACTGGCCAAGTCTGTAATCAGAAACGCATGCCTTGGAACGGATTCCAGCTTTGTTCACCTTTCACTTCTTTCAGGTAGTACGAGTAGTTGGTCATGAGCGCATAAGTCATGGAGACAGCGATGTTCAGACCTGCGTTCAACGGTTTGGGAAAGTCCATGCCAATGATCGCAAAAATCACACTCAACACGACATTGATCGCAAGTATGATACCCAGTATGGCAAGGTTTTTCTTCCAGAGGCCCAGAACGAACAGGTAAATCGGGCCGAAGAAAAATGCAATCACGTTGGCGTTAATGCGCATTTTATTCTTGAAGCCAGGCAGCGTCTTAATTGCCGCTTTGTATCGTGGATCGCTCGGCGAACCATAAGTATCAAAGAAGTAAAAGCGCTCCTGCCACTTGGCGCTGTATTTACCGGTGCTTTGCACTTGTTCATTTGCGTTCACTCTTGCGACTCCTGATATTCCATAATGTAGTTCCTATTCTTCCGTTACTTCCTGTGCTTCTGTTTTTTCTTATTTTTAAACAAGCTGATTATACTGATTTGTTGAGGAGGGGGGGGGGGATTAAAGTTGATTTTCTGAAACGTTTGATCTGCCCGCTTTATTGCGGATCCCACGGCGCTTGGATACCCAGCCCACGATCATTTGGACATTCGTTCCACGTCCACTTGGAGCGCAGCGACGCAGGTTCACATCGTTAGTCTGAAGCACCCGCCATCGTCAATTTCGTCGAGCGCCTGCGCACCGATTCACCCTTGAGTTCGATGCGGTAAGTGTTGTGCACCAGCCGATCAAGGATCGCATCGCCCAAGGTCGGGTCGCCGATCAGCGCATGCCATTTAGCCACGGGCATCTGGCTGGTCACCAGCGTCGAGCGCTGTCCGTAGCGGTCGTCCAGAAGTTCAAGCATGTCTCGTCGTTGCGCAGTGGTAAACGGTGCCCAGCCCCAGGCGTCCTCGCGGTCGACCATCAGACCCAGACGTTCATCGACGCTGAGATCGTTGATATCGGGCATCGTGTGCTGCTCGCCAAGGGTCTTGATCATGCCCAAGATGCCGGCTGCCCGTTCATGTTTTCCCAGCAGACGACGGAAATTTCGGCACAACGCACGCCCATCAATCGACTCACGATTCGGGCCGCTGCCCCGATCCCGAGAGTCATGGCGGATCACTGCGCAATCAATTGTGTTTAAAATGCCGCCCCGAATATTGCCGGTCCCGCTGATGACGCCTCTAGCCCTCGCCACCCTCAACCAACATTTACTCGACGCCCTGGACGCCGCGCCCACTGAAACCCGGCGTCTGTTCCATGGCCGCGGTCGTTGCTGGCCGGGGCTGGAGCAACTGACCGCGGACTGGCTGCAGGGCGTGCTGCTGGTATCGCTGTTCAAGGAGCCCGAACCCGAGCAGCTCGCGGCCCTCAAGCAATTGCTGCTGGAGCTGGGAGACACCGCGCAGTGGACCGCCAGCGGCGCCAGCTGCCTGATGCTGCAGCACCGCTACCTGCCCGACAGTCACGGCGAGTGGCTGCTGGGAACGCCGGTGGAGTCTTGCACCATCACCGAGGAGGGCCTGCTCTACCAGGTAGACCTGGGCAGCAAGCAGAACAACGGGTTGTTTCTCGACATGCGCTATGGGCGCAACTGGGTGCGGGACAATGCCCAGGGCAAGAACGTGCTGAACCTGTTTGCCTACACCTGCGGTTTCTCGGTAGCGGCGCTTGCCGGCGGCGCCGAGCGGGTGGTCAACCTCGACATGTCCCGGGCGGCCTTGAGCCGTGGCCGCGACAACCACCGGCTCAACGGCCACGACACCGGTCGGGTGAGTTTCCTCGGTCACGACCTGTTCAAGTCCTGGAGCAAGGTCAAGCAAGGCGGTCCCTACGACTTGGTGATCATCGATCCGCCGTCGTTCCAGAAAGGCAGCTTTGTGCTGAGCAAGGACTATGCGCGGGTGCTGCGGCGCCTGCCGGAGTTGCTGACGCCCAATGGTTGCGTCCTGGCCTGTATGAACGATCCGGCGTTTGCGCTGGAGTTTCTGGTGGAAGGAGTGGCCGAGGTGGCGCCGGGTTTGCGCTTTGAGCAGCGGCTGGAGAATCCGCCGGAGTTTCCTGATGCAGATGTGCAGTGTGGCTTGAAGGCTTTGGTGTTTCGGCAGGGGGAGTAGATTGCTCGAGGGTGCATATCCGTTGCTGCAGCCATGACCACAGCAACGTATATGCACCCGGAACAAAACCATCAGGGGCCATCACCTCAGCAACGAATATCCCCCCTCCAAAAAAACACCGCCGCCAAGACCCTCTCCCCTACACCCCCATCCGATACTCAATAAACCCCGACTTCTGCGCCACCCAATCATAGAGTTTCTGCGCCCGCTCATTAGTCTCATGAGTATGCCAATACAACCGCCCACACCCCTGTTGCCGAGCAAACCCCTGCACCCACTCGATCAACAACTTACCCGCCCCACTGCCCCGGATCGCCGGGGCGACGTACAAATCCTCGAGGTAACAGAAGTCGCTGGAAGCCCAGGTCGAACGGTGCAATACCGCATTGACGAAGCCGATCAACTGATCGCCCTGCACCGCCACCGCCGAATACACCGGCTCCTGCGGATCGAAAAAGCGCTGGAAGGTCGAGAGACTGACCTGCTCATCCAGACTCACTTGATAGAAGTCCTGGTAAGCCAGCCACAGCTGCAACCACTGCTCATGGTCGCTGGGTTGAATCCTGCGGACCGTTACCGGTTGTTGACGATCATTCATTGCGCGCTCCTCCTGAAAGCCCGGGACAAGTGCTGTCCCCCTAGGCATTGAAGAGCGCCAGCTTAGGGCCTTGGCGGACTGCCTTATCAGTCCAATCCTCTCAATATGGGCAGACCACTTACACTGCGCAAAGTCAGCGATTGCTTGCTTCACCCCAGGCAGCCTGAGCCTAAACACAAGGCCTGTGATCGATCACACAGCGGGTGCCAGCCCCCTGCCCATCCTTGACCGAGCGCGGCGTACAGCTCAGCCGCTGAAGCTGCAACCCGCCGGGCTCCATCACCATCAGGCAAGCGCTAGCCAAACCAATTGCGCTGTTTACCTTGGTCGGTGGCGTCAGGCCGCTTGGGCATCAAGCCGCCATTGGCCAGCCCATCCAGCAAGGCGTTGGTGACTTTTTTATAAATCTTGCCTTTGAACACAACGACAGCGGTTTTGCTCAATAGCCTGTAAGACCAGCTCAATTCCGAGTGGGCGATGCTGTAGCTGAAAATCCTGTTCATCCGCGCTTTCATTGCACTTTCAATGCTGGACATGCGGAACATGTCATAGGGCCAATCACCCAGCGCTTCGGTCCGCCCATCGGTCAAACCGCCACTGAGGTCCTTCGGCAAAAGACTGTCTACCAATGGAATGATCGGCAACTCCAGACCTCGGGCACCCTTGCGTATCCACTTCGCGCCAGCCACCTTCTGCGTCTCGTCCAAGGGGTCGAACATGCTATTGGCAACCGGCAGGGTAAAGACATCCGAGAGAAATTTCTGCGCATTGCGCCGGCCCAGCAAGTAGTCATGCTGGCGAAAATCCTGAGTCAAGAACCCCGAGAAACCTCCCAGGGCACCGCAGGCCAGAGAAGGCTTGGTCGGATCGATATCACCACGGGACGGTGCAATCAGAAAACGGCTGAAGACATTCTCGTCTGCGGCCAGGGCCAGGTCCTCGGGCTTGAAGCGTGCCTGGTACTTCCATGCCTGCAGCAAGTCCCCGATCACCGAGGTCAACACCGGAGACTGTCCGGCAATCTTGTCAGTGCCTTGCTCCTCAGTGTCCGGAAACGGATCGATCATCAGCAACGCCCTGCGTGCTAGCACCCCATCACGGGTGTTACGCCCGATCAGCCCCGCCAGTTCCTGATGCGCCAGATCAACCGGCTCATTGTTCATGGTGCCGCCGTCGACAATGAAGCTGTTGAACAGCGGCTCAGGCATGCGCTTGGTGTTGGGCTGAAGTCGCACCGCCCTGATCGGATCAGTATGGGTGGCTGGCAGGATGACAAAACGATAGTTGTAATCCGACGAGGGCCGGGTCATGGGCCGTGGGGCAAGGCCCACCGGGAAGGCTCCGCTGGACACCGCGGTCAGCCCCAGGAGACTCCACTGCGCAGCCGATTGAGGGCTCCAGTCCAGGGCCAGGTCATCCGCACGAAGGGTCTGCGCACCGGCCCCGAGGCTGTAGCTGACGGTGAAGCTGCGGTAGTCACGGTGCATGGACATGCCCAGCCCCGTACCCGGCTGGGAGCTGAATGGCAGGAAATAAGGCACCCCGCGCAAGTTGGCCAGAGCAAAGATGAACCGGGTCGGATTGCTCAGGTATTGCCGATGCACCACGCCATCGCCCTTGAACGCCAGGCAATCGTTGGTGATTTCCATCAGCGAAGTACTGTCCAGCAAAGACTGCAACACGCTGTCGGGCGCGTCCAGATCACGGGTGGTGAGCAATTTGTCCATGGAGATGTCTTGCACCCAGGCCCTGAAGAACGGATTTTCCCGACCGCTGTTGTAAGCCTGGGTGCGTTGCGCCAGATTCTGCTGCGAATGGCACTGGGTACCCAGTTCGGCGCTGCCCACATGCTTGAAGTCATAGCGCCCTGCCACCGCCATGATCGCCGCACTCATGCTGCCGGCCGAAGCGGCAGCCACTACCTTGATGATCACTTTGTGCTGGGGGATGTGCTGCTCCTCGGCCGTGCCTCGGGCCTTGAGCTTGGCCGCCTCCCAGGCGTCCAGGGCCTCGAATAGGTAATCCAGCACACCGGCTTCGTAGGCTCCGGCGGAAATTGCCCCGGCCATGACCAGGCCGATCTCGAAGGTATCGCCATCCGGCAGTTCGGTTTCCTCAACGTACTTCCCCTCCAACGTGGCCATGAGACCCTCCCTGAGTGGTGTCGCCCCTTGCGCTGCCAGGATGGCTCGCGTCACAGGGCCAGGCGACCGGCCTGGACTGCACGATGCCGGCCCTAGGGGCCGGCCTGGCGATGACCTGGCTGAGTGAATCCGCACGTGTGAATCAACCTGGCCAGCCCCTGGATCAGGGTAGCCAGCCGGCGTGCGTTTGCTCGATTTTTTGTTCGTGGCGAGCGCGCCGAGGTCATGCCCCCTGTGCTTAACTTGGACAAATTCGCTTGCATCGGAAGCTCGCCATGAAGCACTCCCTGGATCCCTTGCCCGGCAGCGGATTGCTGCATACCGCCGCCGGCATGCACAAGAACCCACTCGGGCTGATTGCCTTGTTCATCGTCATGGTCTACGCCATTGGCGGGATCGTGCTGTGGACAGCCAAGGACCCGTTCTACAACAACCCAAGCCACCCGGTGGTGCTGTTCCTGGCGCTGTTTCCGGTTGCGGTATTGCTGGTGTTCTTCGTCCTGGTCGCCAAATACCACACTCACCTCTATGGCCCCGGCGACTACAGCAACCAGGAGCACTTCGTCCTGACTGGCGCGCCCAAGGAATGGAAAGGCTCAACCACCGGTATCGCGGTCAACGGCAAGCCCGTGGCCCTGGACGATATGCCGCTGCTGGACCGCTTGAACGCCAGCTACGCGCAGATGCTCGAATGCGGCTTTGTCTTGCTGCACCAGAGCGAAGTCCTGCATCCCAGGACGGCGCCAGGCAACGGTCTGTATAAAGTCCGGGTGTGGATCGAGGCACTGGACAGCACCAGCCCTCTGGAGGAAATCGAATCAGTGACCTACCGCCTGTGGAACGACTTTCCACAGACGGTGATCGCCACCTCGAATCAACCGTCCTCCTTTGACCTGTGGCTGAAGATCTATGGCGAATTCCCGATCATGGCGCTGATCAAGAAGCGCAACGGCGACACCTTCGAGCTGACCCGCCACCTCGACTTGCCGGGGCGGCCAACGGATTGAAAGGCGCGCCCAACCCTTGATCGCTCACACCTGCGGCTGGTGATGGGTAACGCAGTGAATGCCTCCACCACCGGCGGCGATGGCGTCGATGTCCAACTGGATCACCTTGCGCTCGGGATACAGCTCACTGAGCAAGGCCAGGGCCTTGGTATCAGCGCTTGAATCGCCGAACTGCGGGGAAATCACCGCGCCATTGATCACGAAGTAGTTGATGTAGCCGGCAGCAAAATCGTCGTTGCCGCGGCTGAAACGGCTCTTGCGCGGGTTCAGCGGCGGCGACACCGTATGCACCTGCAATTTGCGGCCGTCGGCATCGGTGGCATTGCGCAATATCTCCAGGTGCTTGAGGGTCACCGCGTGGTCATAGGAGTCCGGGTCGTTGTCGAGGTTGGCCAACACCACCCCGGGCTTGACGAAGCGTGCATAGAAGTCGACGTGGGCATCGGTGATGTCCTTGCCCTTGATCCCCGGCAACCAGATGATCTTGCGCAGGCCCAGGCGGGCCTTGAGCTCCTCTTCGACCTCGGCCTTGCTCCAGTCGGGGTTGCGGTTGCGGTTGATCCAGGAGCTTTCGGTCATGATCCCGGTGCCGTGGCCATCCACCTCGATGCCGCCCCCCTCGCCCACCAGTTCGCTGCGCTGATACACCGCATCGGCGGCATCGGCGACTTGCCGCGCCAGCTGTGCGTCCTTGGCGTGACGCTGCTTGTTGCCCCAGCCGTTGAAGTTGAAATCCACCGCGCCCAGGCCACCTTGCTCATTGATGACGAAGTTGGCGCCGATGTCGCGCATCCAGATGTCGTCCAGCTCGGTGATCACGTAGGTGATATTGCGGCGGCCACAGAGCTCTTGCGCGAGGTCGTGCTCGTGTTCGCGGCAGAACACTATCAACGGTTCATAGGTGGCAATGGCTCGGGCAATGCGGCCAAGGGCCTCTTGCACATCGCCGGTGAAATCTTCCCAGATGGCTTCCTGGGCGCCAAAGGACATGTAGGCCTGGCGGTGGCGATCGCCTTCATCGGGCATGTACCAGCCCTCCTGTTCCTCGGCTTGGGCCTGGCGGGCGTTGAAACCCAGGCCCAGGGACGCCATGGCGCCGAAACCGGCCACCAGTGAGGCCTGCTTGATAAATTCACGTCGGGTCGACATCGATCGTTCTCTCATGGGGGCTGTACAGACGGTAGTACAGATTGATCACGCTCAACCCGCCAGCAGCATACGGTGGCTGAAGGGTTGGTGCGCACGGCTATTTGACCGGCGCGGTCTTGAATTTGGTCCAGGTGCGCATGCGTGCACGCATGTCGGCCTGGGGGATGTCCTTGCCGGGAATCAGCCGCTCGTAGGTCGCCGCGTCCAGGTAGATATCCGGGTTGTTGCGCATCTGCGGGTCGACACTCGGCCGCGCCTTGGCGTTGGCCGTGGGGTAACCGGTGAAGTTGCTGATGGCCGCCATGTTCTCCGGGCGCAGGACGAAATTGATGAAGGCATAGGCGTATTCCGGGTGCCGGGCATCCTTGGGGATCGCCATGTTGTCCATCCACACCGTGGTGCCCTCGCGAGGGATGCGGTATTGGAAATCGACCTTTTTCCCCGCGGCATCGGCGGCCCGCTGAGCCTGGGTCATGTCACCGCTGTAGCCCAGGGACAGGCACAGGTTGCCATTCACCAGGTCGGTCACCGGCTGCGACTGGAACTTGCGAATGTAGGGCCGCAGCTTGAGCAGCAATTCACTGGCCGCCGCCAGGTCCTCGGGCTTGGCGCTGCGCGGTTCGCGCCCGAGGTAGTTGAGCACCACCGCCAATACCTCGTCGGGGGAGTCGATGATCGAAATACCGCAGTCGGCGAACTTGGCCGCCAGCTCCGGCTTGAACAGCAGGTCCAGGCTATTGACCGGGGCGTTGGGCAGGCGCTGGGCGATCTGCTCGGCGTTGTAGGTCAGGCCGATGGTGCCCCAGGTGTAAGGCACGGTGGCCTTGCTGGCGTAGGGATAGTGGCTGCGCAGCTGTTGCAGGCCAGGCTCGATATCCGCCAGGGCGGCGATCTTCGTCGGGTCCAGGGCTTGCAGGCTGCCGGCGCGCATCAACCGCTCGGCCACGGTGTCACCGGGGAAGATCAGGTCATAACCACTGCCGCCGGTCATCAGCTTGGCTTCCAGCACCTCACTGCCGTCCATGACGTCGTAGATCACCTTGATCCCGGTTTGCGCGGTGAACCTGGCCAGGGTGTCCTCGGCGAAATAGTCCGCCCAGTTGTACAGGCGCAGGGTCTGCTCTTCGGCCTGGGCCGACGGCAGTGCGCCGCCGAGCAGCAGACCAAGGGAGGCGAGCAACAGCTTGTGGGTGGTGTGCATGTCAAACCCCTTGAGTGGTCCAGCGTGGGTCCAGGTGACGACCGTCCAGGCTCAGCAACGCGCCGTACATGTCCGGGCGCCGGTCGCGGTAGATGCCCCAGGTCAGGCGCTCTTCACGCATGCTCGGCAGATCCAGGGCCTGCAACAGCACGCCTGGGGTCTCGCGGTCGGCCTCGGCCAGCAAGCGGCCCTTGTGGTTGCAGATGAAGGACGAACCGTAAAAGCTCATCTGCAATGCCGGGTCGGTGGTTGCCACTTCGCGGCCGATACGGTTGGCGGCCACCACCGGCAGCAGGTTGGCCGCGGCGTGGCCGCGCATGGTCATCTGCCAGTGATCGCGGGAATCCAGGTCGGCAGCACCGGGCTCGGAACCGATGGCGGTGGGGAACAACAGCACCTCGGCGCCCTGCAGCGCCAGGCAACGGGCGGTCTCGGGAAACCACTGGTCCCAGCAGATACCGATGCCGAGGCGGCCAAAGGCCGTGTCCCAGACGCGGAAACCGGTGTCGCCTGGGCTGAAATACTCCTTCTCCTGGTAGCCAATCGCATTGGGAATATGGGTCTTGCGGTACACCCCCAGCAGGCGGCCATCGGCGTCGGCCACGCTCAAAGAGTTGAAGTAGGCATTGCCGGCCCGCTCGTACCAGCTCAGCGGCAATACCACTCCCAGCTCCCCGGCCAGGGCGGCAAAGCGCTTGAGTACCCGGCTGTGGGCGTACTCCTCGGCCAGGGCCAAGTGTTTGTGGTGCTGCTCGATGCAGAAATACGGCGTGGCGAACAGCTCCTGCAAGAGGATCACCTGGGCACCCTGGGCCGCAGCCTCGCGCACCAGTTGCTCGGCTTGATCAAGGTTGTGTTCAAGGTTCCAGGTGCAAGACATCTGGGTGGTGGCGACCGTCAGCATGCTCATGGTTCAGCCCCTCACCGGCCAGGCCGGCTGCTGCTGGGTGATGCAATGCACCCCGCCACCGCCATGCGCCAGGTGATTGATCTGCACCGGCACCACTTCGCGCCCCGGGAAGGCCAGGGCCAACACTTCGGCCGCTTGCTGGTCGGCGGCAATGCCATAGGCCGGCATGATGATCGCGCCATTGGCGATGTAGAAGTTGGTGTAGGAGGCGCAGAACACCTCGGCCTCGGTGTCCACCGCCTCGCTGGCCTCGAACAGTTCGAGCATCTCGAAACTGCGGCCCTGGGCATCCCGCGCCAGCTCCAGGGCGCGGCGGTTGTCGCGCACCACTTCGGCATACACCGAGCTCTGGTCGCGGGTCGCGTCCACCAGCAGCACGCCAGGACGGGCGAAGGCGCAGACGCCATCCACATGGCCGTCGGTCATGTCGCCGGTGACGTAGTCCGGGTCGCCGGGCAGCCAGATGGTCTTTTTCACCCCCAGCAGGCGGCTGAAGATCTCTTCGATCTCGGCCTTGCCCAGGCCCGGGTTGCGGTTGGGATTGAGCAGCACCGACTCGGTGGTGATCAGGGTGCCCTCGCCGTCCACATGGATCGCTCCGCCCTCGTTGGCCAGGGAGGTGCCGAAGCATTCCAGGCCGAGCTGGTTGAGCAGGCGCCGGGCCAGGCTTTCATCCTGCTCATGGGCCGACTTGCCGCCCCAGGCATTGAAGCGCCAACTGACACCCGCCAGCCCTTGCTGCGGGTGGCAGACAAAACTCGGGCCGGAGTCGCGACACCAACTGTCGTTGACCGGCTGCACAACCAACTCGATGTTGGCTCCGCACAGGGCCCGGGCACCTTCCAGGGCAACAGGGTCGACCACCATTTTCACCGGTTCGAAGCGCGCAATGGCATTGGCGACCCGGGCGAAATCCTCTTGCACCTGGGCCAGGGTCACGCCCCAACCGGACTCCCACAGCGCCTGGTTGTGCGGCCAGACCATCCAGGTCGCCGCATGCACCGCCCATTCCGCAGGCATGTGCCAGCCGTTGTTTTGCTTGTCATTGCACAGCATGGAAATCGCACCTCTCAGTTAAGGTTTTGTTATCAGCCAACAAACACCAATGAAGAACAGTGCCCATGCTATGGCTTTGAAAAAGACTCAACAAACGATAGATTTAGCGCAATTCTGATTAGCCGAGCTTATCAATCATGTTAAAACACTGGCCTCCCCTGAACGCCCTGCGAGGCTTTGAAGCGGCCGCGCGCCTGGGCAGTTTCCACAAGGCGGCCGAAGAGCTGCACCTGACCCAATCGGCCATCAGCCAGCAGATCCGCAGCCTGGAAACCTTCCTCGAACAGCCGCTGTTCTACCGCAGCGGCCGCAGCGTCAGCCTGACCGATGCCGGGCATGACCTGCGCAGCACCACCCAGTCGTTGCTGCAGCAACTGGCGGTGGGCATCCGTCGCCTGGAGCAGTACCGCAAGCCCAACCAACTGGTGGTCAACACCACCCCGGCGTTCGCCCGGCACTGGTTGCTACCGCGGCTGGGGGAGTTCCACCGCCTGCACCCGGAAGTCGACCTGTGGCTGTTCACCTCCTTCGACCCGCCGGACATGAGCACCCAGACCATCGACCTGACCCTGCGCGACGACCTCAGCGCCCAGGCCGAATGCAGTTACCTGGAGCTCTACAGCGACCGCCTGTACCCGGCCTGCCACCCCTCGCTGCTGGACCAGCCCCGGGAGCTGCGGACCACCTTGCATGGCGAGCGGGAAATGGACTGGAGCCACTGGGTGGTGGAAGGCGGCGCGGACATCGGCCAGCACAGCAATGGCCTGAATTTCTCCGACCCCGGGCTGCTGCTGGACGCCGCCTGCGCTGGCCATGGGATAGCCCTGGTGAGCCAGTTGCTGGCGCAACAAGCCCGAACTCAAGGTTTGCTGGAACCCTTGTGCGAACAGCAGGTGCGCGGCCCGACCTGGGCCTGGCTGATTCACCGCGACAGCGAAAACAGCCCACTGACCCGCAGTTTCAGCCAGTGGTTGCAGCGGGTACTGCACGACTCGCAAGCGCATTGAGACACGCCCCCGGCCTGCGGCCTGCCCAGTGCAAAACCGCTTTCCATTCCTGGCGGTAACCCCGGCCACGGCGGCGCCTTAAGCTGGCGCCGGTGCAATTCGCACCGCCTTCAAGGAGCCCCGCCTGTGCTACCGGTCCACGACATCAACTGGCCCCTGTGGCTGTCCACCATGCTGCCCATGGCCCTCAGCGCTGGGCCCGGCAACCTGATGGTGGCCAGCTCCGGCGCCCAGAGCGGCGTGCGTCGTTCTCTGCGCTTTATCCTCGGGCTCGACCTGACCTATTTCCTGCTGGCCTTGCTGGTGGGGCTGGGGCTGTATCACAGCCTGGCGAACCAGCCGCAACTGCTGTGGGGGCTGCGAGTCGCCGGCAGCCTGTACATTTTCTGGCTGGGCCTGCGCCTGTTGCTGCGGCCCCTGCGCAAGCCTGGCGAGCGGGCCGTGACCCTGCAGTTTCGTGACGGCGTGGTGCTGCAACTGGGCAATGTGCAGGGCCTGGTCATGTTGCTGGTGATGTTCTCCACCTTCAGCCCGGGGACGGACGTGGGCAGCACCGCAGTGCTGACGCTCAGCGCCGCACTGATCGCGGTGAATCTGTTCGGTCATCTGCTCTGGGCCTGCCTGGGCTCCAGCCTGCAGGTCCTGCTGCGGGCCCGCCCCAGGCTGCTGGTGGCGCAGAATGCCCTGTTCGGGCTGATGCTGATGGCGGTGGCAATCTGGATCTTCCTGCGCAACGGCAGCGCCTAGCCGCTGACGCCCTACCCTCACGCTTGGTGCAGCGCCTGGCGCTGCAGCAAGTCACAGAGAAATTCCACCACCCGATCGACCCGCTCCTGGCCCTGGGTCGCCAGGTTGCGCAGCAGCCAGATGTCGGCACGGTGCGCCGGGGTCTCTGGCAACACTCGGCACAGCCCCAGGGGCTCAGCGATATAGGCCGGCAACGCGGCAATCCCCAGGTCCGCCTGCACCGCCTTGAGTTGCGCCTCCAGGTTGCTGGTACGCATCCACAACGGCTGGCCAGCGCTGAGCCGATCCAGCCAGCGCGCCAGGGGCAGATGGGCCAGGGCCTCGTTCCAGCCGATCAGCGCATGCTCGCGCAACTGCGCAGGCTCGCTGGGGCAGCCATGGATGGCGGCATACCCTGGGGAACAGAACAGTGCCTGGGTCAGCTCGCCGACCCGGCGCAGGGTGAAGTTGCCGGCCTCGGGCCGGTGCAGGCGTAGCAGCAGGTCACTGTGGCTCTGGGTGAGCTTGACCGAACGCGCGCTATTGACGAAATCGAAGCTGATCTGCGGGTGCCGCGAACGAAACTGCGCCAGGGCCGGAATGATCAAGTGGCTGCCCATCAGCTCCGGGCAGTCGATGCGCACCACCCCCGCCATGCGTGCGCCGGGCTGGGACATTTGGCGCGCCATCAGGGTGAAGCGCTCCTCGGCTTCCAGGGCCATGGGCAGCAAGGCGTGGCCCGCCTCGGTGAGGAAATACCCCTGGGTGGTCTTCAAGAACAGCAAGGTGTTCAAGGCCTCTTCCAGCACCAGGATCTTGCGCGAGACCGTCGACGCGGAAACCTTCAGCGCCTGTCCTGCATCGGTGATGTTGTTGGCGTTGGCAACCGCAATGAAAAACCGCAGATCATCCCAGTTCACGTTTACCTGCCCTATCCCTGAAAACCCAAGCCTGGAATCTTATGCGAAATCCGTACTGCGGCGGTCAGGGTTTTCTCTTGTAAAGTGAGCGCACTGAACCCAGCCAGGACAAGGAACGCCTCATGCTGCACCTGCACACCGATCGCTTGCACATGCAACCGTTGACCCGCAACGACTGGCAGCTGTTTCTAACGCTGCACAACGAACCCGAAGCCCTGCGCTACGTCTGTGACCCGTTGTCCCGGGCGCAGATCGAGGAGCGCTTCGCCTCGCGCCTGCCGCACTGGCACACCGGCGCCGAACACTGGCTGTGCCTGGTCATCCGTGATCGGCACAGTGGCGAAGAACTGGGTTTCACCGGCCTGCGGATGATCGCGCCGCACGCCGCGCAAGCCGAGGTCGGCTACCTGTTGCGCTCCCGGCACCAGGGCAAGGGCGTCGCCACTGAGTCGCTCAAGGCATTGATCGAGCATGCACGGGAAGGCCTCGGCCTGAAGTCACTCCAGGCCACCGTGACCGACGGCAACCACGGGTCCCAGCATGTGCTGGAGAAGTGCGGTTTTGTCCTGGAGCGCCGCGTTGAGCAGGCTTTCCGGCTCAACGGCGAGGACTTCGACGACCTGATTTTCCACCGCGACCTGACGGCTTGAAGCCTTGACCGTGGAGACCTCCAGCCGCCCTTCCCTTGTTGGTTTTTCTTGACAGCGGAAAATCCCAACGACTATTGTCTGACAACCTGATTACCTGAGTTTCCCCATGCTTGAGCTCCAACGTCCCGACTCTCTCGTGGTGCGCGTGGTCAATGCCATCCGCACCGAGATCGACTCTGGCCGCCTGGCTCCCGAGTCACGCCTGCCCACTGAACAGCAGCTCGCCGAGCAGTTGAACGTCAGCCGCTCGGTGATTCGTGAAGCCATTGCCCAGCTCAAGGCCGACGGCGTGCTGATCGCCCGCCGTGGCCTGGGGTCGTACATTTCCAAGACCCCGGCCGGCACCGTCTTCCGCTTTCCGCAAACCCAAGGGCGTCTGGCGGACCTGGCGCAGATGTTCGAAATGCGCCTGTGGATCGAGACCCAGGCCGCGTCGATCGCCGCCCAGCGCCGCGACGCTGCTGACCTGCAGCGCATGCAACGAGCCCTGCAGGAAATGCACGACAAACGCAGCGACCTGGAAACCGCCGCCCTGGCCGATGTGGAGTTCCACCGGGCCATCGCCGAAGCCAGCAAGAATGACTATTTCGTGGCTTTCCATGATTTCCTCGGCAGCCAGCTGGCCAGTGCCCGCAAGACCGCCTGGGAAAACTCGGCGCTGCCCCAGGTAGGCGGTTCGGCGGATGCCATCCAGGAACACCAGGCGCTGTACCAGGCCATCGCCGATGGCAACCGGCAAGCGGCCGCAGCCTGCGCCGATGCTCACTTGCGCGCATCGGCCAAGCGCCTGGGCCTGGAACTGCCGACGACCGATTAACCACTGCTAGAAAATTCACGCCCCACGCTGCACGTTTGAGAGCCGGCGCAAGCCTGCAGAGTTTTGTCGGATTAGTTAGTCTGACAACCTGATAACCAGACCTGAAACATGTGATCCAAGGTACCCAGAACAATGATCTATGACTTTTGCATCATCGGCGGCGGCATCGTCGGACTGGCCACCGCGATGGAGATCCTCAAGCGCCAGCCCGGCGCGTCGCTGGTCATCCTGGAAAAGGAAACCGTGCTGGCCAAACACCAGACCGGGCACAACAGCGGGGTGATCCATGCCGGGATCTACTACGCGCCAGGCAGCCTCAAGGCCGACTTGTGCAAGCGCGGCGCCGAGGCCACCAAGCAGTTCTGCAGTGAGCACGGGATCAAGTTCGAGGTCTGCGGCAAGGTCCTGGTGGCCTCCAACGCCCTGGAAATCCAACGCATGGAGGCCCTGTACCAGCGCTCGCAACAGAACGGCCTGAAGGTCGAGCGCCTGGACGCCGAGCAACTGCGCCAGCGCGAACCGAACATCGTCGGCCTTGGCGGGCTGTTCCTCGACGCCACCGGCATCGTCGACTACCGCGAAGTCTGCGACACCATGGCTCGGGTGATCCGCCGCGACGGTGGCGAAATCTGCCTCAGCCAGACCGTGACCGCGATCCAGGAAAGCGCCGACAGCGTCACCGTCAGCACCCACGGCGGTAGCTGGCGGGCGAAGAAGCTGGTGGCCTGCGCCGGCCTGCAATCGGACCGCCTGGCGACCCTGGCCGGGATCAGCATCGACCACCAGATCATCCCCTTCCGTGGCGAGTACTTCCGTCTGCCAGCGTCGAAGAACGACATCGTCAATCACCTGATCTACCCGATTCCCGACCCCGAGCTGCCGTTTCTCGGGGTACACCTGACCCGCATGATCGACGGCAGCGTCACCGTCGGCCCGAACGCGGTGCTGGGCCTGGGCCGCGAGAACTACCAGAAGTTCTCGATCAACTGGCGCGACGTGGCGCAGTACGCCAGCTTCCCCGGGTTCTGGAAAACCATCTGGCAGAACCTCGGCTCCGGCACCACCGAGATGAAGAACTCGCTGTTCAAGTCCGGCTACCTGGAGCAGTGCCGCAAGTACTGCCCGTCCCTGGAAGTCGACGACCTGCTGCCCTACGAAGCGGGGATCCGCGCCCAGGCGGTGATGCGCGACGGTAGCCTGGTGCACGACTTCCTGTTCGCCGAAACCCCACGCATGTTGCACGTTTGCAACGCGCCCTCACCCGCCGCCACCTCGGCCATTCCAATTGGTTCGATGATTGCCGACCGGATCTTCCAGGCGGATTGAAACACCCCGCGCCATGCCGCTCTTGCCCTGTGCCCAAGCACAGCCAGCAGGGCTGCGTGCCGCCGCAACACCCCCGGCAACGCCTTTTTTCGGCGCGCTGGACATGGCTCGCGTCAACTCGACAATAAATACAATGATCCAAGAGGATGTACAGAATGACCGCAGTTGAAACCGGCAGTACTGCAGCGGAAACCCCACAACAAACCAAGAAGCGCCTGCGCAAGGTCGCGGCGGCGACCATCTTCGGCTCGATGCTGGAGTGGTACGACTTCTACCTCTACGCCACCATGGCGGCCATCGTCTTCTCGAAGATCTTCTTCGATAACAGCGACCCGAAAACCGCCACCCTGATGGCCTTCTCCACCTTCGCCATCGGTTTTATCGCGCGCCCCTTCGGCGGCATCCTGTTCGGTTACCTGGGGGACAAGTTCGGCCGCAAGCAGGTCCTGGTGCTGACCTTCTGCCTGATGGGCGTGTGCACTGCGCTGATCGGCCTGATTCCCAGCTACGCCTCGATCGGCATCTGGGCGCCGATCCTGCTGGTGGTGATCCGCATCATCCAGGGCCTGGGGGCCGGCGCGGAACTGTCCGGCGCCGCAGTCACCTCCTACGAACACGCCAGCGAAGGCAAGCGCGGTAGCCAGGGTGCCTGGCCGGCACTGGGGTTGAACCTGGGCCTGCTGCTGTCGTCGCTGACCATCTACCTGCTGACCATCAACGGCAACGAGTTCCTGCTGGCCGGCGGCTGGCGCATTCCGTTCGTGTGCAGCATCGTCCTGGTGGCCGTCGGCCTGTGGGTGCGCAACAGCATTCCGGAAACCCCGGAGTTCAATGAGCTGAAAAAAGACGCGCCGAAAGCCCAGGTCTCACCGCTCAAGGCACTGCTGAAGAATGACCTCAAGGGCCTCGGCGTAGTGTTCTTCGTGGCCATCGGCTACAACGCCTTGAGCTACATCTTCAAGACCTTCTCCCTGGCGTACCTGACCCAGTACAAGGGCGTCGACGTGCATGTGACATCGCTGTCAGTGACCATCGCCAGCCTGATCGCCATTGTCGCCGTGCCGTTCTTCGGCTGGCTCTGCGACAAGTGGAGCAGCAAGACCGTGCTGGTGCTCGGCGGGGTGTTCTCGCTGCTGTTCGCCTACCCGTTCCTGGCCCTGCTCAACACCGGCGAAAGCTTGATGATCTACATCGCCATCGGCGTCGGCACCGGCATCCTGGCGCCAATGATGTTCGCCCCTCAGGGTTCGTTCCTCAGCCGCCAGTTCCCCACCGCGACCCGCTCCTCGGGCTTCGGCACCGGGCGCGAGATCGGCACCGCCATCGCCGGCGGCCTGGCGCCGCTGGGCGCCCTGTCCCTGGTGACCGCCTCGGCCACCCACTCCACCGATGGCGTGGTGATCATCCTCGCCGTCGCCGCGGTGCTGGTGGTGGTGTTTGCCCTGTGCGACCAGGGACGCAAGCACTCGGCGTTCAAGAACTGAGGTTGGCTGCTCCCTTCCCAGGCCGCTGCAGCGGCCTGGGGAGACTCTGCTAAGGTGGCCGCTGAACTCGTATTACGGGCCACCCCATGCCATCCAACAACCCATTCGGCGTCGATGCCGACGGCTTGATCACCCTTCCCGCTGAACCACCCTTGCAGCCCGAATACCGCGCCCTGCTCGACGAGCTGCGTGCCGCCCTCACCGCTCCCGCCAGCCCACCGCTGCACAGCCTCTACCTGTACGGCAGCGTCGCCCGTGGCACGGCCACACTCGGGGCCTCCGACCTCGACCTGTGCCTGGTCCTGCAAGATCCCGCCGATACCGCCCAGCTCCTGCATTTGGAAAATCTGCGCCAGACGCTGCAAGCGCGGCACCCTTTAGTGTCGAAGATCGATTTCGATATCGGCCACCTTGAACAGGTGCTGGCAGCCCAGAATCTCGACAGCTGGGGCTACTGGCTCAAGCACCATTGCCGCTGCCTGTGGGGCGAAGACCTGCGCCTGCGCTTTGCGCCCTTCAGGCCCAGCCGGAGGATTGCCCTGGCAGTGAACGGCGATTTTTTCGCGGTGCTGAACGACTATGCCGCCGACATCGAGCGCGAACGGCAGCCCGCGCAAATCCTCCGTCTGCAACGGCAGGCCTCGCGCAAACTCATTCGCGCCAGCAACCTGCTGCGCGCAGAACATGAGCCGAGCTGGCCCCACAGCCTGGATGAGCATGTGCGGCTGTTGCTGCAGCGCAACCCCGAAATGACAGGTCCCATCGACGAGCTGCGCCAGACCGCTGAAGCGACGACTCCCGCCGATGCCGGTTTCAGCGACCGCTTGCGGCAGATGGCGCAATGGATGAACCAGGAACTGACCCCGCCGTCACCCAGGAATTGACCCATGCAATTGCACCGTCCCCGGCAACTGCGGCACCAGGGTTTGGACCCCGATCAGCCCCGCGAGGCGCTGCCCCATGATCTGCAGGCCGCCCTGGAACTGGTGTCGCTGCCGGACAACGATTTCTGCTGGTGCCGCTGGGCCGACCAGGCCCAGACACTGCTCTGGTAAGGCCGCCGGATCAGACCTGCAGCACCTCGATTCCCAACTGTCGATAACCTTCGATATCTGCACCCGGCACCTCCTGCTCGGTCACCAGCCGGTGCAGGCGGTTGCACGGCATCACGACAAAGGGCTCCATGGCCCCCAGCTTGTCGGCAGTGGTCACGGCGATGACCTCGCTGGCGCTGTCGAACATCGCCTGCTTGATCGGCACCTCGTCGAAATGCAGGGAGCTGATGCCGATCTCCGGGTGGATCGCGCAGACCCCGGTGAACAGCAGGTCGGCCTTGATGCCCTGAATCATCCGCAGCGCTTCATGGCCGCTGGCGGACAGGGTTGCCGGGTTGAGCTGGCCACCGGCAAGTATCACCTTGACCTTGGGGTATTCGGCCAGGGCCACGGCAATCATCGGCGAGGCGGTGACCGCGGTCAGGCTGATGCCCGCCGGCAGGGACTGGGCGATATGCAGGGTGGTGGAGCCGGAATCGAACAACACCGTCTGACCCTCCCGCACCCACTGCACGGCGAACTGCGCCATGCGCACTTTCGCCTCGCTGGTTTCACCGACCCGGGTGAAGTAGTCCTTGCCGCTGTCCTTGGGCCGCGGCAGCGCGCCGCCATGGACCCGCTGCACCAGGCCAGCGGCGTCCAGCTCCGCCAGGTCGCGGCGGATGGTGTCTTCGGAGACCGCGAAATGCCGGCTCAGCTCGGTGGCCATGACCTTGCCGTCGCGTTCCAGCAGCAGCAGGATTTTCTGTCGGCGCAGGGATGGCAGCTCAGCTGCCGAGTGCAGGTCTTGCATGTTATTGCCCGCTTTTGCGTGTTTTCGCGAGATTAGCCAAGCCGCCAAGCAAAAACAACCGCTCCTGGCTAGGCGATCAGATGGGGCGCTGGCGAGCTGTACAGCGCGGCCTCACCCAAGCGTTCACGGACTAACGCCTGGGCCTGGCGGGTCATCTGGTCCAAGTGCCGGTCACGCTTTTTCTCTGCTTCGAGCATCGCCTTGCGACCATGCTGGGCCAGCAGGTAGGTATGGATTTGCCGCACTTCCACCGAGGCGTAGATCGGTGCCACATCCAGCACCGCCAACAGGCCATCGCTGCCATGGTCGCGGGTGTTCATCAGCACTTGCGGGCCACGCGCGCCCAGCAGCTGGAAACCCAGCGCTTCGAAGCAGCCGACCTTGGCCACGCTGCACGCCAGCTCGGCATGGGGATAACGCGCCAGCACCGCGTCCAGCATCTGCCGGGCAAGCCCCTGCCGGCGCTGGTTCTGCAGCACCGCCATATAGGCCACGGCGCACGCCTGGGGGTCGTCCTTGAGTGGCAGGTACAGCACAAAACCCAGCACCTGCTCCGGGTCCTGACTGTCGCTGGCGACCACCAGCTCCACCGGAATCCCCCGGGAACCGTCCATGGCCTGCAGGTACAGGAGCACCTCAAAACCAACGCCGTACTGGTACAGGTTGTACAGCGGATTGCTCGGGGCAATGGCCACCGCGCTGACGTCGGTGATGTAATCCACCACCATCTGCTGGATCTGGCTCTGGATGGCTTCGGGCGGCGGGGCTTGGAACAGGGTGATGCTGGACATCGAGGCGGTGACTCCGAGGGTTGAGGCGTGCCCGAAGGCTGCGGGCGCCGCCATGATAACCCGTCACGGGAGGCGCAGGCGCATGACAAGCGCGCCGAGCTGAACGCGGGCACTGTCGAAAAACGGGGGATGCATCTTCAGGGAGGCGCTGGCAAGGCCAGCCAGTAGCGACCGCAGCAAAGCTGCCGCCGCTACCCAAGCGAGGGGCGGATGCGCGAGGGCATCCGCGGCTGCCCCACCCGACGAACGCGGGTGGGGCCGAGGCTTACAGCGCCATGTCGGCCGCTGGATTGCTCTCTGACTTGGCCTTGCTGGCGGCCGGAGCCTGAGGCGCGTTGCCATTGACCGCCGGAGGCGTGGTCAGTTGCAGCACTTCGGCGGTGTACGCCCACTCTTTGGCTACGCGCTCAGGGCTGCCATTGAGCTGGGTGCCGTAGCTCGGCACGATTTGGTGCAGTTTTGCCTGCCAGGCCGGGGTTGCTACCTGGTCCTTGAAGACCTTCTCCAGCACGCTGAGCATGATCGGTGCAGCCGTCGAGGCACCTGGGGAGGCGCCCAGCAGGCCGGCGATGCTGCCGTCCTGGGAAGCGACGATCTCGGTGCCCAGTTTCAGCACGCCGCCCTTCTCTTCGTCACGCTTGATGATCTGCACGCGCTGACCGGCCTGCCACAGGCGCCAGTCTTCTTGCTTGGCGTTGGGGAAGTATTCCTTCAGGGCGTTGAAGCGGTCGTCATCCGACAGCATCAGTTGGCCAGCCAGGTATTCCACCAGCGGGTACTGCTCGATGCCGACTTTGGTCATCGGCCAGATGTTGTGGGTGGTGGTGCTGGTCAGCAGGTCCAGGTACGAACCTTCCTTGAGGAACTTGGTGGAGAAGGTGGCGAATGGGCCAAACAGGATGACCCGCTTGCCGTCCAGCACACGGGTGTCCAGGTGCGGTACGGACATCGGTGGCGCGCCTACCGAAGCCTTGCCATAGGCCTTGGCCAGGTGCTGCTCGGCAACGCTGGCGTTGTCGGTGACCAGGAACGAACCACCCACCGGGAAGCCGGCGTATTCGTTGGCTTCAGGAATGCCCGACTTCTGCAGCAGGTGCAGGGCACCGCCGCCAGCGCCGATGAACACGAACTTGGCGTCGGTCTCGGTTTTCGAACCGTCTTTGAGGTTCTTGTAGGTCACGTGCCACGAACCGTCTTTATTGCGCTCGATGTCCTGTACTTCGCTGGACAGCTTCAGGGCAAAGTTCGGCTGGGCCTGCAGGTGGGCGACGAACTGGCGGGTGATCTCGCCGAAGTTGACGTCGGTGCCGATCGGGCTCCAGGTCGCAGCAATCTTCTGCGCCGGATCACGACCTTCCATCATCAATGGAACCCACTTCTTGATCTGCTCGGCGTCTTCGGAGTACTGCATGCCGCTGAACAGCGGGCTGGCTTGCAGGGCTTCGTAGCGCGCCTTGAGGAACTTGATGTTGTCATCGCCCCAGACAAAGCTCATGTGCGGGGTGGAGTTGATGAACGAACGCGGGTTGTTCAGCACGCCGTTCTTGACCTGCCAGGACCAGAACTGCCGGGAGATCTGGAACGCTTCGTTGATCTCGATGGCCTTGGCGATCTCGATCTTGCCGTCCTTGCCTTCCGGGGTGTAGTTCAACTCGGCCAGGGCGGAGTGACCGGTACCGGCGTTGTTCCAGCCGTTGGAGCTTTCTTCTGCGACGCCATCCAGGCGCTCGACCATCTCCATCGACCAATCCGGTTGCAGCTCATTGAGCCAGACCGCCAGGGTCGAACTCATGATGCCGCCGCCAATCAGCAGTACATCCACTTTTTTCGGCTCAGCCGCGTGCGCGGTCGTAAGGCCTATGGACATCGCCAGCCCGATCAGGGCCGTGTTCATCTTCTTAAACATTGTTTAGTACCTACGATAGAACGCCATCCGCCGCCCCATCCTCGATCCTGCGCTGGCGCATTCAAAAGAACTGGAGGGTGGGCACACAAGGCCGACGAGACTGGCTCGACCTCAGTTTTATATCGCTCCGGCGCTGACTTCTTATCGTTTTTAGCTTCAGCTACTTGAGTGACAGTGTTGCTCAGGGCACGTCACGGGACGCAACCAACAGGCAGTTTCGCCCCACTCTTGCTCCTGCCCGCCAGTATCGAATCGACGAGCAACGCTGGCGCCCGCATTCGCGGGGCCAGCTGGAAAACAAGGGGTCGGGTTCAACCAAAGACGGTAAACGAACACTGCCTGACATTACACTCGGCGGGTTTGCCCAGACACTCCCGCACGCTTGCAAAGGACCCGATCAGGCCACTTGAAGCAAAGCATAAGGAGGGTATTTCTGCACAAACGATGAACCGATTCAGCGCAAGAATATCATTACGGCATCAGCCTGTCTTGGCCGGAGCCACTGGCCGGGCCGCCCGCAAAACCGCGAATCCCTACGACACTCGCCGCAGGCAATGCGTCACAACGACGCTGGCTTATGCCGTGCACAGAGGGCCGATCATCTCCCCAGCGAAATACTGGGCAAGGCAGGTTTACCACAACAACCCGATTGCACAGGGTGTCGCAGGGGCTTGCCAACCGGTACCAAGCGGCCAAAAGCAGCGTTATGTTCTAGCCAGCACCAAATCAAAACGCCATCATGACGATTGATCAAATCCAAAGAAGCCAATGGAATGCTGCACGCCTTTCGTCACGGAAAAAGCCGCCTGTTCAAACGCTACCTCGGACACCGAGATGAAGGTGAAGCCAGGGTCTGCGAAGAAGATGAAATCACCGCCTTGATCATGGGGCCGCTGGATTATCTACCTGCCGAAGCCATCGGCGTGTTCTGGAAAGCCGTGGTCGAACAAGACGGACAGCGCCAAGCGCTAGCCTTCCCTGCCGGCCCTGCCAGCCGTGCGCACATGCATTTCTGGCCACGTCGCGGCGTCGAGCCGGACCTGTTTGTCGAACTGCACTGGCCTGACGGGGAGCGGCGCCTGCTGCTGGTGGAGTTCAAATGGAATGCACGCTTGAGCGGTGACGATCAGTTGCATCGACAATGGCAGGAGTTCCTCCTGCCCAGCGAACGTGATGATGCCTATCACCTGTTTATCGCCCCGGAAATCAGCGCTGGCTTGAATGCCTTGAGCGAACGGGACATCTGGAACGGCCGGCTGCTACTGCGGCCGTGGACGTCGATTCTCGGTGTGTTGCGCGACCTGGAGGGTCCCGGAGCAGTGCTTCTGCAGCGCTGGTCCAGTCAGGTCAGCCGCTTTCTCGAGCAACTAGGGGTCAAACGGTTCCAGGGCTTCACCCGGCTTAATGCGCCGCCTCCCATCAAGACACCGACGCTCTTCTGGACCCCGGTAAACAGCTTCGCCGAACTAAAACCGCCTGCCGTTCCGCCTTACATCCAGCACTCTTCTTCCTTCATATGGAGTTCCATGCCATGACTACGATGTCCGATATCGGCAAGGCGATTAGAGAAAACATCATATTCGTGTCCAAGCTCGGCGCCGAGTGCGACCGCCTGGCTCAACTGATCCGGGAAGAACTTAGCCGCCTGCTGCTGTCTTCGGAAGTCGCCCGACGCTACCGGGCAGGCGGCGAGTGGCTTCAGGTCAATGCAGAGGACGACCATGGCTGGGTGTTCACCGACATTTCCAGTTCATTGCCCTTGATCATCAAACCCAAACGCTCCATTGGTGACTACCTGATCGTGCAGATCAGCCTTACCGGTATGGGAGTCGATGCCTGCGATAACCACGAACCCCTGATACACATAGGCCGGTTCAACGCCCCCATCGACTTCGACACCATCCACATGACGTTTCCACTGGATGTCGAGGACCGTGACGGGCCTGACCTGGAAAACCAGCGTCTGCTCCGCTGGGAAGATGGTTACTGGTGCTACAGCCTGCGCCTGACCGATATCAATAACCCCGCCGATGTTCAGCGCTGCATCATCAAACCCATGGCCGCGTTGCTGCTGGAGAACAGCGCGGTGAAGCTGCTGTCAGAGGCCGGGGCAGTCAAGTACGCAAAAGTACCGAAAGAACCCGGTCAGTTCCGGGCATTGCCCCGCTGACAGACACCCTGAGCAGCATCACGCTCTGAACCCAAGAACAATAAGGACCCCCATGCTCCCTACTTCCCTGCAAGACACCACCGCCCCCGAAGGCGTCTGTTTCGGCTGCGGCAGCAGCAACCACCATGGCCTGCATATCAAGAGCCACTGGCACGCAGACGGCGTGCACGTGATCGCCGAGCACCTGCCGGAGGCCAAGTACTGCGGCTGGCCGGACTTGGTGTACGGCGGCCTGATCGCGATGCTGGTGGACTGCCACTCCAACTGGACCGCCATGGCCTACCACTACCGCAACGAGCAGCGTGAGCCAGGCAGCCTGCCGCGCATCGACTGCGTGACCGGCAACCTGGGGATCAAGTTCATCAAGCCGACGCCCATGGGCGTACCCCTGACCCTGCGGGCCAAGGTCGAGGGCGAAGTGGGGCGCAAGAGCCGGGTGATCTGCGAGGTGTATGCCGGCGAGGTGCTGACCGCTGTCGGTGATTCGGTGTTTGTCCGAGTCGATACCGGGCAGTTGGCCGCCGCGGCTCACGGCCGCGACGCCTGAACCTGGAACCTGCGCCGCGCTCTACAGGGCATCTGCCTGGGACAGATGTCCATAACCCGCGGCCCGGGTAAAGTCTGCCAAGTGCCAGAGGGCGCCGTTGGCTCCCCATGTGCCATCGGGCACCTCCTCCAGCAGGATCGAGGTCATCAACGGCCGTGAGTCCGTCCCTGCACGGCAACGATCCAGAGCCTGGTGCAGGGCTTGGACATAGTCCCGACGCCGGGCAGCATCGAGCACCCCGACCGGCACCTTGACCTGGACCATGCATGGCGTAAGCCGAGCGCTGGCATCGACGCCACCGCAGGTCCAGTAACCCGGTGCCAACTCCTCCAGCAACACCCAGCACAATGCGCGCTGGCGTGGGTCGGCGCCTATCTGTTCGACTGCCAGCGCGACCTCGGTTACCTCGTGCATCACCTGCTCACGCTGTCGGGCATCGAAGATACCTTGGGGAACCTTGATCAGGATGTTGGGCATGGATCTCACCACTCAAGCAGAAAATGAACCGCTATTGAGCCTGTTGCCGATCCCGGCCAACAGCGACCGATTTGACATCTTTCAGGCATAATCAGCCAATGAACGATTTCACTGTCCTGCTGCTTCCCGGCGCCTTTGCCTCCAGCGTCGCCCTGACCCTGGACATACTCTCCACCGCTGCCCTGCTGGCACCACGCCTGGGGCTGGGCGCTCCGCGGTGGCGGGTATGCGCCCTGCAGGGGGGCCAGGTATCCCTGGGCCAAGGTCTGCTGCTGGAGGTCGAGGCCCTGGGCGACGGCGCCGCCGACCGCTCCTGCTGGATCCTGCCTGGGCTGGGCATCGATGTTCCCGAGGCCATCGAGCAGCGCCTGCAGCAAGCGGATATAGCGCCACTGCTCAGTGTTTTGCGCAGACATGTGCAAGAAGGAGGAGAAGTCGCGGCCTCCTGTTCGGCGGTGTTCCTGCTGCACGCCGCCGACTTGATCCGAGGACGCCGGGTCACCACTTCCTGGTGGTTGGCGCCACTGCTGCAAGAGCGCGCCCGCGACAGCCACGTGGATCCGGATCAGATGCTGATCGTCGATACCCCCCTGACCACCGCGGGTGCCGCCCTGGGCCAGTCCGACCTGTTGCTGCACCTGCTGCGCAGCCGCTTCTCGCCAGCCCTGGCGGATGCGGTCGGACAGGTGCTGCTGATCGATCGGCGGCAACTGCAAGCACCTTATGCGGTGCCGGCGATGATGGCCCAGGGCAACGTCCTGATCGGCCGCATCATCGCCCATATCGAAACCTGCCTGCCCAGGCTGCCCAGTGTCGGCGAACTGGCAGCCCAGTTCGGCATGTCCGAACGCACCTTGGCCCGCCAGGTGCGCAAGGCCACCGGCCACAGCAGCCTGCGCTTGATCCACAGCGTGCAACTGAACCGAGCCCGGGGCCTGCTGCAAAACAGCAAGTACTCGGTGGAAAACATAGCCGAACAGGTGGGTTACCAGGACGCCACCGCGCTGCGCCGGCTGATGCGCAAAATGCTCAATGCCACCCCGCGCCAATTGCGTTGACTCCTGACGAACCGCAGATGCCTGCGACTTTTGCTACATTGCCCGCTTTGTCTTTCCCCACATAGGAAATCGTCCCTGACCATGGATATTCAGGAGCTCCAGCAACGCCTGGCCAAACCTGCGGTAAAGTTCAACGCCGGCGGCTTTCGCCCCAGCCACAGCGATGAAGAAAGCTGGCTGGGCCGGGTTTTTCTGTTTCGCGAAGATGAGGAGCTGCCACGCAACGCCGCCGGTGAAACCCTGCTGCCCTTCGCCCAGTTCCATCTGCCCAGCCTGCCGTTTCACAGCCCGCTGCTGCATGGGGTGCGCATCCTCACAGTGTTCGTCGCCAACCCCTTCCCCAACCCACTGGAACCCATGGGCGAGCGCTGGCTGATCCGCGAATACCGCAACGACGAGGTGCTGGTGCGCAAGGAGCTGACAGCCCCGGGCGCGTTCCTCAAGCCCTTCCCCTTGAAGGCCGAAATCGTGGCCGCGGACTACCCGTTATGGGATCGCGGTGGCGTGCCCGAGGACCTGGAACAGGCAATCGTCGAGCTGGAACGCGCCGGCACCATCGAGTGCTACTACGACCTGGTGGAGCACTGCTACGAACACAAGCTGGGGGGCTACCCGTCCTTCTGCCAGTCGGGGATCGATCCGGGGGAAGGCTTCGAATTCGTCATGCAGATTTCTTCCGACGCCAAGATCAACCTGAATGTGGTTCATAGCGGCAGCCTGATGTTCTGGAAGCACCCGGCCAGCGGCGAGTGGGCACTGTATTTCGACTTTTATTGAAGCGTGCGCGCTTAACGTCAATTTCATCCCGCAGCGGATGAAAAGCCCTGGCGCTGGGTGCATCATGGCGCAGTCAATTTCTGGGAGAGCTTCATGCGCTTGCGCTTATTGCTATTGCCTGCTGTTGCGTTGTCACTGGGCCTGTCGGGTTCGGCCAGCGCGGCGGCGGATGATCAGTCGCAGCTGATCGAGTCGATCAACGCCTATCGCAGCCAGCCACAACGCTGCGCCAACCAGGCCTCGCCGGAACTGCCGCCACTGAACAGCGAGCCACGCCTGGTGCTGCCGGTGGACAACGTCGGTGACCTGCAGCAAGCCCTGGTGCGGGCCGCCTACCCGATGGTCAATGTGCAAGCCATCAGCCTCTCCGGCCCCCGGGATGCCCAGGCCGCCATGCAGGCGATACGCGAGAGTTTCTGCCAAGTGGTGCTGGACCCGCAGTTCGTCGATATCGGCATCAATCGTCAGGCCAACCAGTGGCGCATCGTCCTCGCCCGCCCACTGCTGTCCGCACGCCTGGGGGATTGGCAAGCCGAAGGCCAGCAACTGCTGGTGCAGATCAACAGTGCCCGCAGCCAGCCGCGGCAATGCGGCGGCCAAAGCTTTACCGCCACTGCGCCACTGACCTGGAACGCCACCCTGGGCAGCGCCGCGCAAGAGCACAGCCGGGCCATGGCCAACCAGAACTACTTCGATCACAAGGACCATGACGGCCGCACTCCGGCTGACCGCGCCGAGCTTGCAGGTTATGCCGGCCAGCAAGTGGGTGAGAACATCGCCGCCGGCCAGGACACCGTGCGCAAGGTGGTGGACGGCTGGCTGGCCAGCCCCGGGCATTGCGCCAACCTGATGAACCCGACCTATAGCGAACTGGGCGCAGCCTATGCGGTGGACCCGAAAAGCGACGCGGGCATCTACTGGACGGCGATGTTCGGCGCGCCATGAACCCGTGTATTGAAGACTCAGGCCCGGGCCTTGTCTCGCCTCCTCTTTCCATGAACCGCCCAACTGCGCCGTGGCCCGGGTGAATATGTGTACGGCTATGCCAAGCAAGACCTGCAGGCCAAACCCTTTCTCCTGGGCTGGCACCTAGAGGTACTGGCCTCCACCTAGGGCCCGCAACAGCGCTTCAGCAAATTGCGCCAGGACAAAAAAGCCCCGAACATTCGGGGCTTTTTTGCGCAAGCGGTACCTGGGTCATTTATTGGTCGCAACCTGCCCCGCCTGCCCCTGGGTCACCAGGGCCTTGAGCGATACGTCGAACTGTTTCAGGGCGTCGACCTGCAGCTCGGTCTGCTGGTTGATCTGTGCGGCGATCTCCGGCGCGGCCTTGCCACGGACCCAGACCGAAGGCAATTCCTTGGCCTGGAGACCTTCGGCCTGACCGATATATTGCAGGTTGGCGTCGTAGAACTTGGCAATGAAGCGCGCCTCGACCTTGCTGTTGCTCTTGGTCACCAACTGGTTATAGGTATCGAGCATCACCACCACATCGGGATGGGCCTGGACCACCGCGTCGAGGCTGTCGTAGACGGTCACCGAAGTGAAATGTTGCTGCAACGAAGCCATCAGCCAGTTGATTGCCAGTTTCGGATCGGAACTGCTGATGAAGGCCTGGCTGATGCGTGGATCGAGGCCGGCATGCTTGGCGCCGTTGAGCGCCACGGAGTGGTAACGCTCCAGGTACTCGAGGGTATTGACGGTGTTTTCGCTGTACAGCACTCCCACCGATTGTGCGTGCTGCAAATCGACAGTGCTGTCGGCCATGGGCAGGAAGTGGCAGGACGCATCATCCGCGGCGGACACCATTGCAGAGGCACCGGCTCCCGCGATCAAGACAACGACAAAGGTCAGTAACGTCGAGATTCTCATCGGGTGCATCCTTCTGCAGCAGGTACGGTGTAAGTGCCATCTTCCTCCTTTATCAGAAAAACGGAACCTGCACTTTTTGATGATAACTATCGATTGCAACAATGGTTGACAATGGATCTGAGTACGCCTGCGCGCCACCGGTGCAGCGACTGTTGCAAACGGCAAGCGGCAGACCAGAAGCGATCATTTTTTGGCTTACAGCGCGTCACGGCCGCTATAGAATCATCCCCCCTCTTTCTCCCAACGAGTCCGAAACATGGATGCTCACTCGATACTGACCTACACCCTGGTAGCCGCGATCGCCATCGCCAGCCCTGGCCCGGCGACCTTGATGGCGCTGCATAACAGCGTGGCCTACGGCGCCAAGTCCACCTTGTGGTCGTCCCTGGGCAATATCAGCGGCCTGTTCTGCATGTCCGCTGCGGCGATGCTCGGCCTGGGGGCGTTGATCGCCAGTTCCGAATGGATCTTCAACGCGGTGAAAATTGCCGGTGCCGGCTACCTGTTCTACCTCGGGGCCAAGCAGTTGTTCAGCAAGAGCCAACTGCTCAGTGATGCCAGCCTGAACAACGGCCAGGTCAGCAACCCGCCGCGCCTCAAGCTGTTCAAGTCGGCGTTCCTGACCGCAGCCACCAATCCCAAGGCGACGATCTTCTTCACCGCGCTGTTTCCCCAGTTCATCGACCAGCACGCGGCGCTGTTGCCACAGTTCTTTATCCTGACCCTGATCTTCATGGCTCTGTCGCTGATCTCCCTCAGCGTCTACGCCCTGCTCGCTTCCCGGGCCAAAGGCGTGCTGACCCGCCCGGCACTGTCCAAGTGGGTCAATCGTGTGGTGGGCTCCACCTTCATCTTCTTCGGCAGCACCATCCTGGCGATGCGCCGGCAAACGGCTTAGGCAAGCACGCGCTATGCACATCGATCTGCTGAACGAGTCGCTACTGGGGCACTGGCAAACCCGTGCCGGAGTGATGCAATGCGAACTGCAGTTCGGCAGCCGCCTGATCTACGTCCAGCACCCCTGCAACGAAGCGCCACAACCCAGGCTGGCGACCGCACAGAAACAGGTGCAGGCCACCTGGGATGACATCCCCCAGGCTCTGGCTTTCGCCGAGCAGCAGTGTGAGCCGGGCATCCGCAAGTTGTGGCAGCTGTACCAGCAGCGGGTCTTGCAGTGCCCGCCGCTGGAGGTCTATTCGATTCATTTCGAGATCGACAGTGCGCATCCGTCCTACAGCATTTCGCAAAACCCTGACTTCGACTGGCACCAGGTCGTGATGGTCCAGGACCACCTGGGTCTGGAGCATTCCCTTGAACTGGCGCAGTTCGAGCCCAGGGATGACTTCTGGCTCAGTGTGCGACGCCTGGGTGCCGGGCAGTTTCAGAACGACGCCTGAACCGCCGGCGACAAGTCGGCAACGCGACCTCAGCCCTTCTTCTGCAAGCTCTTGAGCCGTGCGCTGGCGCGCTGCACCGCGGCCATCTTCTCCGGGCGCTTCATGCGTTTCCATTTGCGGATATCGTCCTTGGTGCGCCCACAACTCACGCACAGCTCACCACTGAGCTGGCACAGGGCGATACAGGGATTGTCGATTTCCTTGGCCATAGATCAACCCCGCCCCGGGCGCAGGCGCGCCAGACGCTGGGCCCAGTCGCCGCCATTGATTCTGCGGCACTGCTCTTCGCTGTCGAAGAACACATGGGCCGCCAGTGGATCAAGCTGGATATCAGCCTCGCCCAGGGCCTGGGCAGTCAGTTCGATCATTCGCGCGCCCTCACCGGCCGCCAGGGCCCGGTTCTTGTCGGCCTGGCTGACGAAGACCCAGACCACCGCCAGGCTGGCAGGAAAAGCCGCGTAGTCAACGGCATGGCTCAACCAGGAAAAACCGACAATTTCGGCCTTGGCGGTTTCGCAGGCTTCGGTCAGGGTCTCGGCTAGCAGGCGCTCCATGGCCGCCTGCTGGCGTTTGTTCAGTTGCATGGACGGCCCCTTGGGTGATGGCGGACGAAAAAGCCGCCTAAGATACCGCAAAGGCCTCGCTTGCTCTGCAGGTTTGCGTCTAGGCTTGCTCCTCCAATCTGTTCAAGGAAGAAAGGTCATGAGGCGACCCACGCTCGCACTGCTCCTGACAGCGATGCAGATTGCCGGTGGCAGTGCCCTGGCGGCCAACTCCGTACCGGTGGCCGACGCCATCTGGTTCAACGGTCCGATCATCACCATCGATGAGCGCCAACCCGACGCTCAGGCGGTGGCGGTGAAGGATGGCAAGATCCTCGCCGTCGGCGACAAGCAGCAGGTGCTCAAGAACCAGGGCCCGGCCACGCGCATGCTCGACCTCAAGGGCTCCACCCTGCTGCCAGGTTTCATCGACCCCCATGGCCACGTGTCGATGGTCGGTTTCCAGGCCGCCAGCGCCAACCTGCTGCCACCGCCGGACGGTGCCAACAACAGTATTCCCAAGCTCCAGGAGACCCTGCGCAACTTTGAACAGCAGTCGCCTATCCCCGCACAGTTCGGCGTGCTGTTCGGCTTTGGCTATGACGATTCCCAGCTCCAGGAACAGCGCCACCCGACCAAGTTCGACCTCGATGCCGTGAGCCAGGACGTGCCCATCGCCATCGTCCACCAGTCTTCGCACCTGGGGGTACTCAACGGCAAGGCCCTGGAGCTGGCAGGCATCAACGCGTCGACCCCCAACCCGGAGGGCGGGGTGATCCGCCGGATCGAGGGCAGCCAGGAACCCAACGGGGTACTGGAGGAAAATGCGTTCTTCACTGCCCTGGTGAAGATCTTCCCCAAGCTGACCGCAGACCAGGCAGTGGACATGCTCAGCGCCGGGCAGAAGCTGTACATCAGTTACGGCTACACCACCCTGCAGGATGGTCGCTCCTCGCCGGATCAGGTACGGACCGCCATCAAGGCCGCCGGCGACGGCAAACTCCTGGCGGACATTGTTTCCTACCCCGATATTCTCACCAAGGGCACCAAGGAGTTGCTGGTCGCGCCCTGGTATCACCCGACCAATCAACCCGTGGTCTATAACCAGCACTTGCGCATCGGTGGGGTCAAGCTGACCCTTGACGGCTCCCCGCAAGGCAAGACCGCCTGGCTCAGCCAGCCCTACTTCAAGCCGCCCCAGGGCCAGGACGCCAGCTATGCCGGCTACGGCGTGGTCAAGGATGAGGACGTGCTGGCCATCTACAAGGAAGCCCTGGCCAACCGCTGGCAGATCCTCACCCACACCAACGGCGACCGGGCGATCGACCAGTTGCTGACGTCCATGAAAGCGGCGGAAAAAGCCTACCCCGGGGTCGACGTGCGCCCGGTGATGATCCACGGCCAGACCCTGCGCAAGGATCAGGTGGCCCAGCTCAAGCAACTGAAAATCTTCCCCTCGCTGTTCCCCATGCACACCTATTACTGGGGCGACTGGCACCGGGAATCGGTGCTGGGCCCACAGCGCGCGGAGAACATTTCTCCCACCCAGTGGGTGCTCAAGGAAGGCCTGAAATTCACCACCCACCACGATGCACCAGTGGCCCTGCCAGACTCGATGCGCGTGCTGGCGGCCACGGTCAACCGCACCACTCGCAGCGGTTACGTACTGGGGCCGGAGCAGCGTGTGACACCACTGCAAGCACTGAAAGCCATGACTTTGTGGTCGGCCTACCAGCACTTCGAGGAAGACCGCAAAGGCTCGATCACCCCGGGCAAGCTGGCGGACTTCGTGGTGCTGTCGGCCAACCCGCTGACCGTGGCGCCCGCGACCCTGAACGATATCCAGGTGCTCAAGACCGTCAAGGAAGGCCAGGTGATCTACGAGCGTCCGGCCAAGGTGGCACAGCTGCCGCCGTCGTTCGGCATGCATGGCGATCCGTCCTTGCCGACGCCCCCGGGCATCCAGGCGGTGGCTCAGGGCGACGGTGACCTGGGGCCGGCACTGGATGTGATCTACGACAAGCTGGCGCCCGCGCAGCCTTGACGCAGGAATGACCGGGACCAAAAAAGGCGACGCTAAGCGTCGCCTTTTTCATCCTCGGCCGTTCAGATCTTGCTGCCCAGTGCCGTCGACAACACCTCGTCATGCCCATAGATATCCGGGGCATACAGCAGCTGCCCATGGTTGTCGGCCTGCACCGTCCAGTAGCTGAGCAGGATCGGCACCGGCTTGACCAGGCGGAACTCGTGGGTCAGGCCAGTGGACAGCAACTCATTGGTTCGCAGGCGCTCCGCCGGGCTCAGCAGCCAGTCGCGCAGTTGCAACGCCTGTTCGACCCGCACGCAGCCGGAACTGAAGGCCCGCGGCCCTTTGCTGAATAGCGCCTGGCTCGGCGTGTCGTGCAGGTACACGGAGAACGGATTGGGAAAACGGATGGCAATCCGACCCAGCGGGTTGCGCGGGCCGGCGCCCTGGCGCAGGAGAATGTTGCCGGGGCGGTCCCAGTCGATGTCCTCGGGGGCCAGGGGCTGGCCGTTGGCGTCCAGCACCTGCAGGTTCTGGCGACTGAGGAAGTTTTGGTCACGGCGAATTTCCGGCAGCTTGTCCTCTTTCAAGATGGTCGGCGGCACGGTCCAGGTCGGGTTCAGGGTCAGCCGCGTGACCTGGGATTTCAACAGCGGCGTCTGGCGTTCTGCGCGTCCGACCTGGGTACGGGTCTGCCAGACCACCGCATCATGTTGATAGAAGGTCAACTGCGCCGCGGCCACGTTGACCAGTACCAGGTTCGGCTCAAAATCCTGGGCCAGCCAGCGCAGGCGTTCGAGGTTGATGCGCAATTGCTCGCGACGCTGGGCCGGGGTGATGTTCAGCTCCTTCAAGGTGCCCGCACCGACCACGCCATCGGCTTGCAGCGAATGGCTGAGCTGGAAGCTCTTCACCGCACTCACCAGGTCGTCGTGGTAGGCGTTATCCGGGTTGGCCGAGGTGTTCTGCAAGTAGCCGCCGAGGTACAGGCGCTGGGCCAGTTCCGGAACGCGCTTGTCCTGCATCTCCGGGCGCAGCAGCTGTCCGCTGGCCACAGCCTGCCAATGGGGCAAGGGTTGCTGGCGCTGTTTGGCATAGGCCTGGCGCAGGTTGCGGTACTGCTCGAGGTGCGGGCGCGCCTGCTCGAAAGCTGCGGCGAGGTTTTCAATACCCGGCACGGCAATCGCCAGCAGCGTGACCTGACGATCATCTGGCAGCGGCTGGGCTCGCCACACAGGCTCGAAACGGGTCTGCGACAGACGCCCATAGTGCAGGTCCTGCAGGGCTCGCAGGTACTGGTGGGTGATATCGATATCGCTGCACAGACCATCGCTTGCCGCCACCGGCAGGCGGTACTGCCCCGGCTCCAGCCCGTCATCGAGCATTTGCGTCAACTGCGCCTGCAGGGCGGCCAGCCGCCCCTCGACGGACCATACCGGCTGCTCGCCATGGCGCTGGTAGAAGCCCTGCAACAACTGTTGCGTGGGTGAGTCCAGGCGCGGCGCCAACGCCGGACAAGTCGCCGCCAGTTGGGTCAACGCCAACTGCATCGGGCTCGCCGCCACCGCTGGCAAGTCCGCGGCCAGCGCGACCAATGGCGCTGCGAGCAAGCACAGGCTCAAGTAACATGCGGGTTTTTTGAACAACTGCTTTACTCCAATCCGTGGCCGTCAGCTTGAGGGCCAATCGTTACGGCAGATACGGAAGATAATCAGGCCTGGGTATTAAACATATAGACCAGGCTGCCGGGGGAACGACAGGACGTCAGGAGCAAATTTGACCATGGGGACGCTCTATACATGTTGACCTTCTTGTGCCGATTCTGCCTGGCGGCCATCGCCTTGGGCGCCATTTGCAGTCCTTCTTTCGCCGCCAGCAAAGCTCACCCCACAACCAGCCCCGCGCTGTACGCCAGCCTCGCTCACGCCGCTCCGGAACTCAATCCCCAAGCACTGAAAAGTGCCCTGAACGCCATGCAATGCGCGGTCAACAGCGGTGCCCGACAAGCCCGGCACCTGGCGGTGATCGACTACTCCCAGCCCTCCACCGCCCGGCGCCTGTGGATCTTCGACCTGCGCAGCAAAAAACTGGTTCTGCGCGACCTGGTGGCCCATGGACAAAAGTCCGGGGAAAACTTCGCCACCCAATTCTCCAATCGCCAGGGCAGCTACCAATCCAGCCTGGGCCTGTTCCGCACCCAGGAAAGCTACGAAGGCAGCCACGGCTATTCCCTGCGCATGGACGGCCTGGAGCCCGGGATCAATGACCGCGCCCGCGACCGCGACATCGTGATTCATGCCGCCGACTACGTGAACCCGCTCTGGAGCCAGCGCCAGGGTCGCATCGGCCGCAGCCAGGGCTGCCCGGCCGTGCGTCCGCAAGTGGCGCGCCAGGTGATAGACAAGCTCAAGGATGGCCAGTTCATGTTTTCCTGGTATCCGGATAAGCGCTGGCTCAAATCGTCTGCCTACCTCAACTGCCAGCCGCGGCAAGTGGCGAGCATTCTCGGTGCCAATGGCGGCTGACCGATAGCGGCCCACAGGTTTGTTTGACGTGGCGCAGCGAGCCCAAGCCCAACCGGGTTAGACTCGCGGCACGCCCCTTTCAACCTGAAGCAGCCTACTTCGAGCAACAGCCGAATGACCCCACCACAAATAGACCTGTTCCCTGATTTCATCCAGGACCCGCACCAGCTGTTCAGCCACCTCAAGGACTCGGTGCTCTGGGACGAGCGCATGCGTGCGCGCAAGACGGCAAGTTTTGGCGCCCCCTACGACTACTCGCAAATCACCTACCCGGCCGTGCCAATGCCCGCGGCCCTGGAGCAACTGTGCTCGCCCATCGAGCAACGCCTGGGCTTTCGGCCCAATAACTGCCTGCTCAACTGCTATCCGGATGGCCACTCGTCCATGGGTTTCCACTCCGATGCCAACGAGCAACTGGAAGCCGGTACCGGGGTGGTGATCCTGTCCCTGGGTCATCCCCGGCTCATGGTCTTTCGCCACAAGCAAACCGGCGCGACGTTCGACTATCTCCTGGCCAGTGGCTCACTGCTGCATATGTCGGATGCCCTGCAAATGGAATGGCTGCACGCGATCCCCAAGGCGCCGGACGCCGGCGAGCGCATCAGCCTGTCGTTTCGCCTGCTCAAGGTGCAGTAATGCTCGACCCGGTCAGGATCGCCCCTTGACTCGGGTCCCGGCCTGTCGACAATGCCCACCTGTCACTACCGCTGCTCCCGAGGCCCCATGCAGTTGCTTCCCTGGTCCTACCCGTGCCCCGAAGGTTTCACCCTGCGCGGCCTGCGCTCGCCGCCCTCGGGCAAACCGCTGCTGCACTTTCTGCACGGCAACGGTTTCTGCTCGATGGCCTACCGCCCCATGCTGGCGCTGCTGGCCGAGTCGTTCGACCTGTGGCTCAGCGACGTCCAGGGCCACGGCGATACCGACCATGGCGGGCCCTTCCTGGGCTGGAACCGCACCGCAGAACTGGCGGCCGAAGCCTTCGAGGCCGGGCTCGGCGCCTATGGCGAAGTACCGCGCTACGCCGTCGGCCACAGCTTCGGCGCCGTGCTCACCTGCCTGATCGTGGCCGAGCGGCCGCAGCTATTTGGCAAGGCCGTGATGCTCGACCCGGTGATCTTTACCCCGTCGATGATCGGTTCGCTGAAACTGCTCTCGGCCCTGGGGCTGAACCGTCGTCACGCCCTGGCACGCAAGGCCGCCCTGCGCCGCCAGCACTGGCCGGACCGCGCCTCGGCCAAGGCCGCGCTGGCCAACCGGGGGATCTTCAAGGGCTGGAGCGACGAGGCCCTGAATGCCTATGTCGAGCATGGGCTCAAGGACGACGGGCAAGGCGTGGCACTGAAATGTGCACCCGAGCGCGAAGTGGACATCTTCAGCACCTTCCCGCGGCGCCTGTGGCGCTCGCTGCGCCAGATAGAAACCCCAAGCCTGGTGATCCACGGACGCGACAGCTACCCCTACGTGGCCCGTTCGGCCCAGCGCTGGGCCGCGCTCAATCAGCACCTGCGCACGCAGGTGATCGAGGGCCAGCACTGTTTCATGCAGGTCAACCCGGCGCAAAGCGCAGGCTCCATCAAGGACTTCCTGCACGACGTGGCTCGCTGAAACCTGTCATCCAGACACCCGCGACGGATGTCATTATGCTATCATTGTCGGGTTTTCAGTCAGGGGTCGTGCGCCCCTCCGACGCTGGATAACCCTCGATAAAGGCGCCGCCTAGATGCGCCTCCCGCCTGCCTTGTGTGCAAAAGACCGATGGCGCCATGGAGCCTGCTCCACAGCGCGCCGCACTGATGCAAACCGCGATCGCTATCGCCGGTTGGACTTTTTGCCGCCACAAGGAACACCGTCATGCTCTTGAGAACGATGAACATTTCCCGCCGCGCAGGGTTGAGTTTTGCCCTGATCGCCCTACTGGCACTGGGACTGGGGGGCTTCTCGTTGCTGGAAATGCAGCGCATGAACCAGCAGTCCCTTGAGGTCGACCAGAACTGGCAGCCGTCGATCGTGGCCGCCAACGCCGTGGCCCTGACCAGCACCCAGATCCGCACCATTACCCTGCGCATGCTGGTGGTACGCGATAGCAACGATGTCCAGGCGTTGCTATCGCGTGTCAGCCAGCTCGACGAACAGCTCAACCAGCAGCAAGCCACCTACGAAAAGCTCATCAGCGAGCCTGAAGAGCGCGCGGCCTACGAGCGTTATGTCAGTGCCAAGGCGCTGTACATCAAGGACCAGCATCAGGTGGTCGAGCAGGTACGCCAGGGCCACAAGGAAGCGGCGATCGACATCGTCGACGGCGGCCCGTTCCTGGCCAATGCCGATACCATGCTCAAGGAACTGCTGAGCATCATCGACATCAACACCCGCGGCGGGGTCGCTGCGGCGGCGCAAAGCAACCAGGTGTTCCAGGGCGCCATTGGCATGGTCCTGCTGATGATGCTGATCGTGGTGGCCTTGACCATCGCCCTGGCAGTCCTGCTGACCCGCAGCATCGTGCGCCCTCTGGGCCAAGCGGTGAGCGTGGCCGAAACCATCGCCAGCGGCGACCTGGGCCAGACCATCGCCGTCAGCGGCAAGGATGAACCGGCGCGCCTGTTGCAGGCCCTGCAAACCATGCAGGACAGCCTGCGCACCACCCTGCAGCGGATCGCCGACTCCTCCAATCAACTGGCCTCGGCCGCCGAGGAACTGCAAACGGTTACCGACCACTCCAGCCAGACCCTGCACCAGCAAAGCAATGAAGTGGAACAGGCAGCCACCGCCGTCAACGAGATGACCGCCGCCGTGGAAGAAGTGGCGCGCAACGCCGTCAGCACCTCGCAAGCCTCCCAGGAAACCGACCGTACCGCCCATCACGGCCGCGAGCAGGTACAACACACCGTCGACTCCATCGGCCAACTGGCCGCAGACGTGACCCAGACCTGCGAGCGGGTCGAGCACCTGGCGGTGGACGTGCGCAACATCGGCCAGGTCCTGGAAGTGATCCGCTCGATTGCCGAGCAGACCAACCTGCTGGCGCTGAATGCCGCCATCGAGGCGGCCCGGGCCGGGGATGCCGGACGTGGCTTTGCCGTGGTCGCCGACGAAGTGCGGGCCCTGGCCCATCGCACCCAGCAGTCGACCCAGGAAATCGAAAGCATGATCAACACCATCGAGGAAGGCACCGAAGGTGCGGTCAGCGCCATGCGCACCAGCAACGAACGGGCGCACCTGACCCTGGAAGCTGCCCGCGCCTCGGGGCTGGCCCTGGACCAGATCACCCAGGCCATCACCATGATCAATGAGCGCAACCTGGTGATCGCCAGCGCCAGTGAAGAACAGGCCCAAGTGGCCCGGGAAGTGGACCGCAACCTGATCAATATCCGCGACCTGTCGACCCAGACCTCGGCCGGGGCCAATCAGAGCAACGCCGCCAGCCAGGAACTGGCGCGGCTGGCAGTGGACCTGAACGGCCTGGTGACCCGCTTCAAGCTGTAGCCACAGCGGCTAGCTCTGCGCGGCCAGCGCTACCGCGTCAATAGGCGTAGTGGGCGATCACTTGCCGGACCTTGATCAAGGCCTCGCGCAAACCGTCCATGTCCACCGAGCCCAGCGCCAGGCGGATGGCGTGGGGCACCGGAGCGGCGCTGACAAACGGCTCGGCGGTGGACACCGCGACGTTCTCGCGCAGCAGCGCCATGGCCACCTGATCGGCGCGCACTTCCTCGGGCAACGGCAGCCAGAGGAAGTACGAGCTGGGGTGGCTGATCTGCTCCAATCCACCCAGTAACTCCCGGGCCAGTGCCTGGCGCTGGCTGGCGTCCTCGCGTTTCTGCTGTTCCAGGCGGGCCACGGTGCCGTCCTCGATCCAGGCGCAGGCCATGGCCGTCATCACCCCGGGAGTGTTCCAGGTGGTGCTGCGGATCGAGCGTTCGAGCAGCGGCACCCAGGCCAGCGGTGCGACCACATAACCGACCCGCAGGCCGGTGGCCACGCTCTTGGAGAATCCGGACACATAGACCGTGGCCTCCGGCGCCAATGCCGCCAGGGGCACCGGCGGATCCTCTGCGAGAAATGCGTAGGCCCCATCCTCGATGATCAGCAGCCGATGCGCCCGGGCGATCGCCACCAGCCGCTCACGCCAGGCCAGGTCCAGCACCCAGCCCATGGGGTTGTGCAGGGTCGGCATGGCGTACACCGCCCTCACCCGCCGATGCCGGCACAGACGCTCGAAGGCATCCAGATCCGGGCCCTGGTGGGTCAGCGGAATGGCCAGCAGCTCCACGCCATGAGCGTCGGCCACTACTTTGAATCCGGGGTAGGTCAAGGCATCGGTGGCCACCACGTCACCGGGCTTGAGCAGCGCCATCACCGTGGTCGCCAGCCCGTGCTGGGCGCCGCTGACCATCAGCACTTGCGCGCCTTCCACCGTCAGCCCGCGACAGGCCAGATGCCGGGCCACCAAGGCCCGTTCATGGGGGCGTCCGGCGTGCGGCTGGTAGCGCAGCAAGGCTTCCAGGTCCCCGGAAGACGCCAGTTGGCGCAGTGCACCACGCAATAATTGCGCCTGCCCGGGCAAGGCCGGGTAGTTGAAGTTCAGGTCCAGGGTGCCGGCCGCCGTGACTTGCTGGTCCACCCCCTGTCCAGGCGGCAAGGCGGTCTCCCGGACAAAGGTGCCACGCCCGGCTTCGCCGCTGACCAGGCCCATGGCTTCCAACTCGGCATACACCCGCGAAGCCGTCACCAGCGCCAGGCCGTGGTTGGCCGCCAGCTCGCGATGCGTCGGCAGACGGGTGCCGGGGGCCAGGACACCGGCACGGATGTCGGCGGCAAACGTGTCGACCAACTGTTTGTAGCGGGCGCGGGCCATAGGCGCTGTATCCATGACAATTTTTTGATTGTGCTGATTTTCAATCCTAGGATGCGCTCAACGCAAGGTTCGTCGCATTGGCCACGGACCGGCCCCGCCAACAGCAGTGAGCACCCCCTGAATGGAACAGACATCGAACCTGCAGTCCCCTGTGCTGGAAAACACCACCCGCGGCTGGCTCAACGGCTTTATCGGGGTGCTGATCTTCAGCGGCTCGCTACCGGCGACCCGGGTCGCGGTGCTGGAATTCGATCCACTGTTCCTCACCATGGCCCGGGCAACCATTGCCGGGGTCCTGGCCCTGTGCATTCTGCTGCTGTTCAAGGAGCGGCGTCCGAGCAAGCAGCAGTTGCTGCCTCTAGCCATCGTCGCCCTCGGCGTGGTCCTGGGCTTTCCGCTGCTGACCGCCCTGGCCCTGCAGTACGTGACCTCGGCCCACTCCATCGTATTTGTCGGCCTGCTGCCCCTGGCCACGGCAGCGTTCGGCGTGTTGCGCGGCGGTGAGCGTCCACGCCCGGAGTTCTGGCTGTTCTCGATACTGGGCAGCCTGCTGGTGGTGGGTTATGCGCTGTCCCAAGGCCTCACCGCGTCGCCCAAGGGCGACCTGCTGATGCTCCTGGCCATACTGGCCTGCGGCCTGGGTTATGCCGAAGGCGCCAAGCTGTCGCGGACCCTGGGTGGCTGGCAAGTGATCTCCTGGGCCCTGGTATTGTCATTGCCGATCATCGCCGCACTGGCCCTGCTCAGTGCCCCGCCGACCTTCAGCGGCATCAGCCTGCCGGCCTGGATCAGCCTCGGCTACGTCTCGCTGTTCAGCATGCTGATCGGCTTTGTCTTCTGGTATCGCGGGCTGGCCCAGGGCGGGATTGCTGCGGTCGGGCAATTGCAACTGCTGCAGCCATTTTTCGGCCTGGCCCTGGCGGCGGGCCTGCTGCATGAACAGGTCAGCCTGGGCCTGCTCGGGGTCACTGTGGCAGTGATCCTGTGCGTGGCCGGGGCGCGAAAGTTTGCCAAGTGAAGGTCAAGGCAGTGGCAGCGGTCATCAGGCCTGCCACTGAATACGGTGGGGAGGTGCAGCAAGAACCGTGAACGGTCCCGGGAACTAGGTTGGAGAGATAGTAGCAAGCGCACCGATTGCGACGGTCAAGGCTAAAAATCCAAACAAGAAAAACGCCATCTTAGTCATCAGGCCTCCTGAACATTAGGTTTGCGGTGCAGCGGACCAGGTCTCCAGCCGGGAGACCAAGTGGGCGCGCCATTTTCGAACCTTGGCTGTTCTGATTACATAGGCAGATAAGCAAGAAAAATACGGATCAGATGAAAAACCGGCGAGTGGTTCTCCCCTCTTCAGCATAGTACTGGACCCCGATCCGGATGCTCTGCGCCCCTTGCGCCCGGCGCAGGGTGTTGAATGTCGGCCCGGGAATAACAGATAGGCCGACAGATCCGGTCTGGCGCATGAAGTCCGCGTGAGAAGGCATGGGTTCTCCTGGATTACCGACGGGCCAACTTGTACCGAACGCAATCCTCGTAGAAGCTTTTGCGCAACACCTCGGGCTTGATCCGCGAGCCACTGTCGTAGGTCTGCTCAGTGATCCCCAAGGCCATCATGCGCATCCAGCCCTTGTTGAACTTGTAGGCCTGAATCTTCTGCCGCGCCGCATACAGCGACACCCCGGACAACTTCAGCTCCTGGGCCCGGGCAGCAGTCCCCGCACCCCAACTGCAGACATAGCGGTCATTGGCCAGCAACTCCCTGGCCTGGGCCGCTCCCACCCCACCCAGCAGGGCAAACGAAGTCAGCGTAATCAACACATGGCGCATTTATCGGACACCTAACCACCTGAAAATAAAGTGATTTTGCCGATGTTTCCGCCGGTGCGGGGCCAGCAAATTGCCTTATTGATCAAGGCAAAGTGCCTGCCACTGCTGGCCAGTCATCCGGTACAGGCGCACCGGCCGCTGATGAAACTGCATCACCTGGTACTCGCAGAACCCGGCTTTCTCCGCCACCCGCAGGGAAGCGCCATGGGCCGGTTCGATAATCACCACGACCGAGGCCAGGTGCCGCTGGCCGAACACCAAGCCCAGTACCCCTCGAACCGCTTGCGACGCCAGCCCCTGGTTCCAGAAACGCCTGGCCAGGCGATAGCCCAGGTTGGCCTCTTGCACCCCATCCAACTGCTCCGGCCCAACCCCACAGAATCCCACCAGCTCGCCACTGACCTTCTCCACCAGGGCCCAAGGGCCCATTCCATGCTCGGCGTAGCACGCCAGGCACCAGTCGATGAACTGGAGAGTGGCCTGTTGGTCACAGACTCCGCGCAAGGAGTGCTTCATCACTTGGGGGTCACTGAGGATTGCGCTCAATACAGGCAGATCATCACGGCTCAGGGGACGACCGATGAGACGTGGCGTCTCGAATAATTGCACCTCTGGGGCTCCTTCCCTGGCTGGCTCCCCAGGATACTGCCACAAACAGCGCCTCCAGGGCCGTGGCCAGACACCCCAGGCAACGGCTGCGAAACCGCCGACCTTGAGGCCTGACAACCCGTACTGCAGGCGGCCTGCCTGCGGCTCGGGCCTGTATTCCAAGCAGGAATACAGGCATGAAAATCATGCATTTTATTTATCCCGCTGGATCTCTTAGCGTGTCCTTCCCCTACTGGAGATGATGCCGTGACCGCTTCCTGCCCGCGCCTGTATGTCGACGCTCAATTCACCAGCCCCTACGCCCTGTCGGTCTTCGTGGTACTGAGGGAAAAGGCCATCGACTTTAAACTGCTGCCCCTGGACCTTGAAGCGTGCGAGAACCAGGCGCCCGAGTACACCCGACTGTCCCAGACCCAGCGCGTGCCGACCCTGGTGCTCGACGGTTTTGCCTTGTCCGAATCCTCGGCCATCAGTGAATACCTGGAAGACTTGTTCCCCGACATCCCGGTCTACCCGCGCACCCCACAACAACGGGCCAAGGCGCGCCAGGTCCAGGCCTGGTTGCGCAGCGACCTGCTGCCGATCCGCCAGGAACGCTCGACCCTGGTGGTGTTCTATGGCTGCCAGGGCCAGCCGCTGTCGCCGCAGGCCGAATCGGCGGCGCGCAAACTGATCGCGGCCGCCCAGGAGCTATTGGCGGATGGCCGCGAATACCTGTTCGGCCAGTGGTCGATCGCCGATGTCGACCTGGCGCTGATGCTCAACCGCCTGATCCTCAATGGCGATCCGCTGCCACCGGCCCTGGTGGAATATGCCGCGCGCCAATGGCAGCGACCGGCAGTCCAGGAGTGGCTGAAGTTGCCGCGACCGGCGCTGTAGTCAAATCAACTCTGCGGCTGGCGCAGGTAGGCAAACATATGCTGCGCGTACTCGGCCTTGCCCAGGGGCACGCCGTTATGCCGCAGGATGTTGTAGGCCGTCACCAGATGGAAATAGAACTGCGGCGTGGCCCAGTTCAGCGCGTACTCCTCGCCGCTCATATCGAAGGTGATGGCATTAGGCAACGCGATGGCCACGGCCCGCTGCCCGCTGCTCTCGATCACCTGGCGATCCGCAGCAGCAAGAAACGCCAGGGTGTGTTCGATCAGCGCCTTGGCCTCGGCCATGCTGGCCGGTGCTTGCAGTGCTGTCACCGGTAGCCCGCTCAGACGCTGGACCGCTTCCCGGGCCTGGGTACAGGTGAAACGCACCTGTGCCGCCAGGTCATACATGTCCGGTGCCAACCGTGCATCCAACAGGTTCTGCGGATCAAAACCCAGCTCCCGGGCCCGCTCCTCGCCTTTGCACAGCAGGGTGTTCAAGGCACGCAACATCTGAGCAAAGCAGGGTACGGTCATCGCGTAGATCGACATGGCTGTTCCTCGTGGGGTCATTGCCTGAGAGAGCCCGGAGGCGCTATTGCTCAGTGTATCCGCGTCAAGACCGACTGAATCCTAGCAGCTGAACACCCAGGTCCAGCCCCAGTGAGCCTGCAGAAAAGTACCCTTGCCCCCCATCCGGCTGGTATGGTGCGGCCCTGTGAAAATACACCGCCTGACCCTGAGGAAAATGACCTTGAGTAGTGACGCAAAAATGACCGGGGACCTGTTCGAGGTCGACAAACGCCTGGCACTCAAGCCCATCGTCGACTTCAACAGCTACCTGCGCGCGGCCTTCGCCGACGGCCCCTGCGCCTGTGGCCGTTGCGTCGCCAGCCAGGGTGACGAGAGCGGCTACCAATACCAGCACACCTTCAACTTCGCCGGCCGGGTGGTCAACCGCCGCTTCGCCTCCACCGCCGGCAGCGATGTCCTGCTGGCGCTGAAGAAAGCCTGGCTGTCCTTCACCAAGGCCGAGTTGCAAGCGAGCGGCAACCTGGAGCTGGAAACGGTCAAGGATTTTGTCGAGCCCGAGTTGCACAAACTGCTGGTGCCACTGTTCGTCGCCAGCGGCCTGACCAAGGAAGTGGATGGCCAGTTGCAGATTCAGGTGCAAGCGGCGGCGTAACTGCCCCATCGCGCTTCGGTGATTGCCCCGCCATGCGGGCCCTGTGAATTCGCAAACCATGACCATGCACAACCAACATCAAGGCAGTTGCCTGTGCGGCGCGGTGACTTACCGGGTGTCCGGCGAGCTGAAAGCCGTCACCCATTGCCACTGCCGCAAGTGCCAGAAGAGCCATGGCGCAGCCTTCGCCAGCTACGCCAGCGCGCCCCGCGCAACCGTCAGCATCAGCGACGATAGCGCGGCGCTCAAGGACTATGAATCCTCCCCGGGGGTGCTGCGCCAGTTCTGCTGCCAGTGTGGTTCCTCGCTGTTCTGGTGGGATGCACAGGGGGAGTTTTCCACCTGGATGTCCATCGCTATCGCGACCCTGGACACACCGTTTGCAGCCCCCAGGCAGAAACACCACTGCGTGGCGATGAAGGCCAGCTGGCATGAGATCAGCGATCACTATCCACAGCTAGAATGATCGCCACAGGCAAACCCGACGGCGGCGCCAGGCTTGCCAGCCGCCCGGCCCCAATCGCAATGGATGCTCCTGAAGATGACTCAACCCTTCAGCTACGTATGGCTGCTGCCACTGCTGGAAAGGCCCCATGAGTCAGTGACAGCCGACCTCGACAACGCCATCGCTGCACTGAATATTGCCCCGCCACTGCCCGAGCCCATCGCCTTGCGCGAGGTACTGCTGACCGCCCTGGGGTCCGACTCCGAATACTGGTCGCGATGTGCCGCCCGGTGGTTGGAACAAGGCTTTCCACTGGATGCCGACCTGTGCGAGAGCGTGCTGCTCTACGCCTCGCGTAAAATGTTCAGCCAACCCATCCGCCACACACTGGTCAGGCTCGTCAAACGCTGGCAACGGCTGAACGATCTGGTGTAATACCCCTCCTCTTGCACCTGATCCTCCCCCCCACAAGCCGCCTTACCCGCCACCCACCACGGCGCTGCCTCGGTCAGTCGAGCAAGCCTGCTTGCTTGAGCATCTCGCCCAGTCCTGCAGGCACCAAAGGCGTTTGCGCAGTGAAGCGGCTGCTGTCATGCCAACAGGCGATGAAGCGGGCGCCGTCGCTTTCCTGGGCATCCAGATGAGTGCGCTGATAGACACTCGGGTCTTCGAAGCGGGCGTCGTAGACCTGGACGATTTCATGACCGGGTTTACCGTCGTACACAAACAGGCTTTCCAAGGTACCGATCAAGCTCAGGTGGTTGATGGACAACCCCAACTCCTCCTGCACTTCCCGGACAATCGCCTGGGCACTGTGCTCCCCAAAGTCGATGCCTCCGCCAAGCGGACGGAACAGCATCTGTTGCTGATCCGGATCGTGGAATTGATTGACCAGAATCTTGCCGTTGTGGTGAAAGACGCAGAGCGCCAGGGCGCGGATACGTGATTCAGTCATGGGATGAAGTCCGTTTGCTGGATTGAGGCGCGGCATTAGAGCATGGTGCGAAGCCCATCAGCCAACGTCGAAATACTTCACCGGCACCGCCTCCATCGCCGTCCCGAGTTGCGGGGCCAGTTCGCCGCGGTTCAGCACTGGCCTCTTGCAGTGCAGAAAAGCGCGTCAGGGGTTGGCGCAGCAGCAGGCCATCGGCCCATTCCAGGCACAGCGTTGTCGCTAATAGGGTTGTCGCGCATCAGGCAAGTCCTTCCTGGCAATGTCTTGAACAAAGGTTCGCCATCTATGGCTTGACCGTCTGTGACGCCCTCCGTCGAGTCGGGGCCAGTTGTCTGAGGCCCGTGAGCAGTATCCCGGCCACCAGGCCTGGCAGTACGAAAGCCATGACACCATGAGTCAGCAGTGGCACCCAGAAATCCAGGCCCGCAGACAGCCCCTGCGGATTGAGCGGCGCGCCCGGAGCCCCCGAGAACAGCCAGAGCACCAGGCCACTGAACGCGCCACCGATGACATAGCGCCAGCGACTGGCAAGCAGAAACTCCACCAGCCATAGCAGCGGCCAGGACACCAACATGCTGACCCAGCCCCCCACCGTCGCGCCGAACAAAAAGGCCGCCAGGGTTTCCGAGCCCTTGGGAAGAATCCAGGCAACGATGCTGCCCAGGGTCACGCCACCGGCCAAAGGCACCGCCACCACCCGCCACCAGCCCTGGCGCGCAGCCCCATGGCGGGGCAGCGGAAGCCTCTCTACGGCATGGAGCATCAGGCTCGACAGCGCTCCCAAGGTCAGCCCTGCGGTCACCGACAACAGCAACAACTGGGTCGAGGACATGCGCAGCAACAGGCAGGCGACCAGGGCCTGGATCAGGCCGCTCAGAACATGCCGGCCCCTGAACCCCGGGCAACGCCGATCGCCCCACAACAACAAAGGAATGCCCAGCACCAGGGCGAACACCGTACCGAACAGAAAGCCCGAGAACAGCTGCGTGGCGTTCCAGCCATTGATCAGCCCCTTGGCCACCCCATAGACCAGGCCACCACACAACAGCACGGCGCATAAACGGAGTTCCGGGTTGGGTCTCATCGCGTCCCTCATGGATGGGTATCGTGCAGGACGTTCAAGAGTAACGGTTTGCCTGCCGATAACAGGCTCCATATCGCGCCGAACATTCGGCCACGACAACGGCTGCAAAAGGTCAGGAATCGATGCTCTCCGAACAACAAGCGTGCGCCATCGTGCTGGCGCGGCACGCCGGCATTCTACGGGACGGGATCGAGGAGCGCTTCGTTATCCAGTCCTGTGAATTGTCGGCGAACGGCGACTATTGGGTGGTGCGTTGCAACACCGAAGACTGCGTGGTGCATGGCATCACCACGCTATGTTATGTCGGGGTCAACGCCCATCTGGTGAACCTCGGGACCGGCGAAGTCGAGACGGTCCCCAGCCCTGTCAGTATCGAAGACCATCTGCAGGACTGCTACGATCGGAATATCGCAGCAGGCAGGCCCTATGTGCTGGCGCCAACCTTCGGCCGTGACAACCAGCCGGCCATGATCAACCTGCGCCAAAAACTGGCATGCTCCTATCCCGAAGTCATTGCCCTGCTGTCCGAGGAGCAACGCCATTGGCTCACCGGCACCCGCAGACAGTTGCAGGAAGCCCAGCAACTGCTCGCCAGCCAGGGCATTGCAACCGCCATTGAGCTGACACCGCAAGCACTAGGAGCCGTGGCCATCGGCGTCGAAGTCTGGCATGTGGATGCGGCCATCAAGGCGTTGCGCAATAGACTGCAATGACTGCACTGTCGCGACTCAATCAGGAAACGTTGCCACGACCATGAAAATCTACCTCGACGATGAACGCCAAACCCCTCAAGGCTGGGTGCGCACCTATTGGCCGGACGAAGTCATCGAGCTGCTGCAAGCCGGCGGCGTCGAAGAGGTCAGCCTCGACCATGACCTGGGAGATGATCAACGCGGCACCGGCTACGACGTGATCCTGTGGATCGAAGAAGCCGTGGCCCTGCACGATTTCTGTCCGCCAGTGATTCACGTGCATTCGGCCAATGCCTCCGCCGTGGAAAAGATGCGCGCGGGTGTGCAATCGATACGCCAGCTCGCACAAAAGCACAGACAAGACCACGAACTGAAGCGTTAGAGGCGCCGGAATCAATGAGCGGCATCCTGTATGGATTCATCCATTGCTTCAAGGCCACCCAAGACGCCGAAGCCCACAATCAAGCGGTGTTGCAAAGCTTGCCGCTGACCGGCGCACTGATCATCAGGCCGCTTTTCAGTGTGTTGCCCAATAGCCGAGGACATTGCTACTACGGTCACCTGATGCACTTTTCCAGTTTCATGAAAGACAGTTACGGCTTCGATGAATGTTGGCTGGAACAGTACGAGGCGTTGCTCGAGCGTTTGTTCTGGGACAGCTCCGAGGTGCTGCATACCTATTGCGGTGAACGTCGGACCTGGGGTTCGAAAGGCACCACAGAGCTCTCGCGGCCAACAGCAATGAACATCTGCACGAGGAGCCTGTACCCCTCGTACCATGATCTGCAACTGATTGTGGACGTGGATGCCGCGATCATCCCGCGCAAAACCTGAATCGCGAATCAACTCAAGAGCTGCGCCGTTTCGCCACGTTTTCAGCTCCGGTGTCCTGGACACGGTGCATGCCAGAAGCACAGCTGTTTGGCCCAGTAAGCAAGCCCCCAGACATCACCGAGCGACAACGTCCGCCCTCAGAAGCGAGCACTGAACCAAATCATGATGGCCCCCCAGCCAATACCCCGCCTCTCGTGCAAGCCCTTCCCGGACAAACCCTGCTCGCTCCAGCAATCTGAGGGACGCCAGATTCTGCGGATGCACCTGGGCCTCGATCCGGTTCAACGCCATCTGTTCGAAGCCCCAGCGGACAATGGCCTGCAGTGCCTCCGCCATCAGCCCCTGGCCTTGCGCCGAACGTGCCAGCTCGAAACCGATGGCGCAACTGCGCCACTGGCGGTTCCATTTGAACAGGCCGCAGGTGCCTAGCAGGCCCTGCCCGGCTTTGCTCTCGATGCCCCAGCGAACGCCGGGATTGGCCAGGGTCCGCCAACTGGCAAACAATGCCAGCAGCTGTTCTGCCTGGGCATATTCGGTCAGTGGCTCGGTGCCGAACCACTGCATGGTTTCGGCGTCGCGGTGAATCGCGAACAGCACGGGCACGTCAGCCTGGCTCAGTTCTCTGAGGATCAGGCGCGGGGTGTCGATAACGGGAAAATCACTCATGTGGATGGTTGCGGGTCCCTAGCCCGTGAGCTTGTTGCTGATGATGCGGGCATATTCGCTCTTGATCTGTTCATAGCCGTACTGCTCTTCCAACCGCTTCACGGTGAAGTGCCCCCGGGCCATGTCCTGGTAAAAATCGGTGAACAGCGCATTGATCGCGGCGCCGGTAAAGGCTCCGATCACCGGCACCGCCTGGGCGGCGAACTTGCTGGAAATGGTCACGCCATAACGCGCCGCGACTTTCTCGATCAATACCGCCAGCCACTTGCCCGCCATCCCCGGCGACAATTTGCTGGCCACTTTGCTGCCCTGCTTGGCGGCGATCGCCGCCAGCTCCTTGGACAGTTGCTGCATGGCCTGGGTGGTGAAGCTGCGGGTGATGTAGTAGCCGGTCTCGGTGGCATCATCGGCCTGGCTGTTGCCGCCCATGGCAAATACTTCGATGCACGCCTGCTTGGTGGCGAAGTCGTTCAAGTCGAAACCTTCACTGCGCGCCACATCGGCCACCGAGCGCATCATGATGGTGGTGGAAATCGGCAGCTCGACAAACAGCGCGGCAAATCCGAAGGCACCACCGACGGCGCCCGAGGTGGCGGCATAGACTTTGTGCAACAGCGTCGAGGCCTGCTTTTTCGGGTGGTTTTCCAGGCTCCACAGCGCCGCATCGGCAGACGTATGCAGCGCTGCCGCCACCGCACCGTTGATCTTCTTCGCCACTGAACCGGGCAAAGCCCTCACCGCGCTTTCAATCGGCGAGCCGAGCAAGCCGGACAGGCGCGCCGTCAGGGAGGGCGACTCCAGCAGAGCAACGGCGCGCTTGAGGTCTTTATAGTCCTGCGGGTTGTCTCTGATACTCACGACCTTCTCCTGACAATGAACCGTACACCCAGTGCAAGGTAATGAGTTTGCACAGCACGCTCAAGATATCCGCAACCCGCTGCACGCGCCTATGGCGACGATCCACCGGGGCTTGTCGAAACCAGCACCGGCCCGATCCCCAGCCAGCGCCGGCCTCTGGCACCTGTCAAAAAGTTCATTGGGCGGGGAACAAGGTGAAATGTCGCCCGCTCTAGGATTAGCCCAAGCCCGCAACTACTGCGATGGCTGAACCTGAAGACTGGAGACTGAGCATGAAAACCCTTAAAGCCCTTTTGATCCTGACCTTGATGAGCGCCTCTGTAGCGGCGATGGCAGAAGGCGGTGGCGACACGGTGATGGCGCGGATGGAAGCGGCCAGAGACGCGGCCATGACCACCCACCAACAGTCCGAACAGGTGACCGCGGTTGCCAGCAATCAGAAAGCGGCCGCCAGCGATGCCGCGCGCTCGAACTGAGCGCAGGCGCGACCTGACAGATCGCTTGGCAGCCAGCCACCTGTTCCTGCGCTTTGAGCGTCATGAACACGGTCTGGAGCACTGCTGCAAGGACGCACCCACAGAGCCGCTTGCTCGCAGTATTGCAGTAGGGGTTCACAACTTTGGAAAGGTTGCAGAGCTTGGGCCTGGGTTGCGGGGTGCCCCGACAATCCAGGTGCCGCCTGGCCTGGAATCAGTAACGCGGCGGTTGCCAGCGAGCCGGCGGCGCATTCCTAGTCACTGGCTGCGGCGTCTTCCGGCAGGCCCTGGTCATCAAGGCAATAACCTGCGCCCGGTATGGTCACGATCAGCGGCGCACCAAAGCCTTCTTCCAATTTGCGCCGCAAGCGATAGATGTGCTTGTCGATAACGTTGTCATTGGGGTCGAACTCGTAGTCCCAGGCACTTTCAAGCAACATCGAGCGCGTCACCACCTCGCCGCCATGGCGCATGAGTTTTTCCAGGATCAAGGCTTCACGGGGGGCCAGGGTAATAGTCCGCCCCTTGCGCGAGAGCGCGCGCGCGGCGCAATCCAGCGTGAGCTCGCCCACGCACAAGCTGCCCTGCGCGCCCGGTCGCGGATCACGGCTGCGCACCAGGGCATCCAGCCGCGCCAGCACCTCGATGAAGGCGTAGGGCTTGCCCAGGTAATCGTCGCAGCCGGCCTGCAGCCCCTCGACACGCTGCTGGGTCGAAGCCAGGGCGCTGAGCATCAGGATCGGCGTGGCCCGGTCCTGCCTGCGCAACTCGCGGACCAACGACAGGCCATCCATGCCGGACAGTGACCGGTCGACAATCAACACGTCATAGATACCCTCCAGCGCCATGGCCAGCCCATCGCGGCCATCCTCGGCGGTATCCACCACATGCCCGCTCTCACTCAAGCCCCTTAGCAGGTAAGAGGCGGTACGCACATCATCCTCAACGACCAAAATACGCACATTGACCTCACAGGCACTCAACTAAACTTTTTTTCATCTTGCCGCCAGCCCGGTGTACAAATTGACTCGGCACACTATGCCACCAACCAGGCGGCTTGACCTGCGCTAGCCACGCCTCTCCTATCCGGAACCCTGAACCACGCCTATGACTCACGTACTGGTTATCGAAGATGATCCTGTCACCTCCCGGGAGATCGAGGCGGCGCTGCACGACCATGGCTTCGATGTGACCCTGGTGGACAACGGCCGTGAGGGCTTGCTCAGCGCCATCAGCGAGACCTTCGACCTGATTGTCCTCGACCGGATGCTGCCCGGCGCCCTCGATGGCCTGGGCATGCTCACCGCCTTGCGCGCCGCCGGCAATACCACCCCGGTACTGATTCTAAGTGCGCTGAGCGCCCTGGACGAGCGGGTGCGGGGCCTGCGCGCCGGCGGTGACGACTACCTGACCAAGCCGTTCGAGTTCATCGAGTTGACCGCTCGCCTGGATGCCTTGAATCGTCGACGGACACCCGCAACAACCCACCAGCGCGACAGCCGCCTGCGAATCGGCAACCTGGAAATCGACCTGCTGCGACGCTCCGTGCGCCGGGGCGAGCGGCAAGTGGAGCTGCTGCCCCGGGAATATGCGCTGCTGGAATACCTGGCGCAGCATGCCGGGCAAGTGGTCACCCGCACCATGCTGTTTGAAGCCGTGTGGAACTACAGCTATGACGAGCGCACCAACGTGATCGACGTCCATATCGGTCGCCTGCGGCACAAGATCGATGCCGAGAACGACAGCCCAATGCTCCACACCATTCGGGGGTCGGGCTATGTCCTACGTGCGGCTGAGTGAGATCCCACGCACCATCAGCTTTCGAACGGCGCTGTTGTTCCTGGCGTTGTTTGGCTGCTCGTTCTTTGCCCTGTTCGGCTACATCTACTGGCAGACCACCGGCTACCTGCTGGCCGAAGTGGATACGGCGCTGCATCTCGAAGTCGACCGCCAGAACACTCAACCACCTGAACTGCGACGCCAGGAGATCCTCAAACATAACGAGCAGGACCCCCAAGGGCGACTCCCCTACAGCCTGTTCGATGCCGACGGCAAGCTCATCGTCGGCGCCATCGCGCAATTGCCGGCCTTGCGTCACTACGACCGGCCGGCAGAGTTCATGTGGGACAAGGCCAGCGGCCATGATCGGCCGATCCGCTTCCTCGCTCATCGGCTGGAAGACGGCAGCACCCTGCTGATCGGCCAGGACATTCATGATATTCGCGAGTTCGATGAACTGCTGGTCAACGCGCTGGTTTCCGGGGGGGCCTTGCTGTTGGTGGTCGGGCTACTGGGCGCCATCGTCCTGGGCATCTCCGCTCGCAGGCGCCTGGACATCCTGACCCGCTCGATCAAGAACATCGTCGAGGGCGATCTCAGCGAACGCCTGCCGACCCGAGGCAACCACGACGATATCGACCGCATCGCCGGTGTGGTGAACGGCATGCTGGATGCCCTGGAACGGTTGATGAGCGAAGTCAAAGGCGTCTGCGACGATATCGCTCATGACCTGCGAACCCCGTTGACTCGCTTGATCGCCGGGCTGGAGCGAGCGCAACGGCGCAACCTGACGGCGCCGGAGTATGACGCGGCGATTGCTAGCGCACTGGAGGATGCCAAGGGCTTGATGCAAACCTTCCGCGCGCTGCTGCGCATCTCGGAGATAGAAGGCAGCGCCCGGCGCAGTCACTTCACCCCCGTGGACCTCAACAAGATCTGCGCGGACGCCGTCGAGCTTTTCGAACCGCTGGCAGAAGAGCGCGGCATGACCCTGGCGTTCACCCCCAGCAACCGCGCCAGCCTCGTCATGGGCGACGCTCAATTGCTCTTCGATGCCACCTGCAACCTGCTCGATAACGCCATCAAGTTCTCACCCGATCAGAGCCAGGTCGAGGTCATGGTCCTGGCGGACGCGACTCACCGCACCATCAGTATCCGCGACCGGGGGCCCGGCATACCGGAGGCGGAACGTGAAGCGGTTTTCCGCCGACTCTATCGCTCCGAATCCAGCCGCCATACGCCCGGCAATGGCCTGGGGCTGAGCATGGTTTCCGCCGTGGCACGCCTGCATGACATGACCCTCCAGGTGCGCGATGCACAGCCCGGGTGCCGGCTGGACTTGATCGGCCACGCCTACAACGCCTGAAGCCGCGTATTCACCCAGGACATCGCCAGGCGCCATGCAGCACCGTGGAGCCTGGCTCACCCACGGGGTACTTGCACCGATATAACCGCCAGGCATCTGGCGGCCCGCGCGACCTGCGCCCGCCTCCCTCGCAACTGACCACTGCCCTGCCCTACCCCAACCCAACCCGTCCCGCCCCACCCAC
>NZ_JAAARM010000016.1 GCF_009908285.1 Pseudomonas sp. Fl4BN1 | reverse complement strand
CGCCACACCCCGCACAATCCCCGTATAATCGCGCTTTTTCCTCCAAGGCTCCCCGCTCGTGGCAAACAAAAGGTACAGCTGCATCGGTTTGTATAACCCCAAGTCACCGGAGAACGTCGGTTCGGTGATGCGCGCCGCCGGCTGCTATGGCGTCGCCTCGGTGTTCTACACCGGCAAGCGCTATGAGCGTGCCCGCGACTTCGTCACCGACACCAAGAAAGTCCACCAGGACATTCCACTGATCGGCATTGACGACCTGAAGAAGATTCTCCCCCTGGGTTGCATCCCGGTGGCCGTGGAACTGGTGGAAGGCGCCCGCTCGCTGCCGGAATACACTCACCCGGATCGTGCCCTGTACATCTTCGGCCCGGAAGACGGCTCCCTCGACAAGGAGATCCGCGACTGGTGCGAAGACGTGGTCTACATTCCCACCACCGGCTGCATGAACCTTGCGGCCACGGTCAACGTGGTGCTCTACGACCGCCTGGCCAAAGGCAATAACACCCGCTCCGGACCCAAGTACTGAAAACCCGCCGATCAATCGCCGGGAACCCGCGACGCCTTCGCGCAGTCAGGTTTATACCCCTTACCTCCCTTGGAGACAGATCATGAGCGAGCGCAAACAGCTGCAGCCTATCGAAGCCACCCCAGTGCCGAGCCAGGCGAACCAGAACGTCCAGGGCTGGGAGCGCATTGGCTCGCTGGCCGGCGGCGTGGTGATGATGGGCAAGGGCCTGCGCCGGGGCGGTGTATTCGGCCTGATTCAAGTGGCCATCGGCGGCGTGGCCCTGGCCCGCGGGATTACCGGGCACAGCTCGGCGAAAAGCCTGTTGCACAAGAGTCGCCAGGACATGCAGAACGTGCGCACGAAGATCGAACAGGCCGGAGAACAACTGCGCAGCTTGAAAGCCAATGCCGAGGCCGCCGGACGCAATGCCAAGGCGGCGAGCAATGACGCGGCCAAGGCCCCAAAAGCCGAAGGCTGAAGCGCCCTTGGGGACGCCTTCGCAGGCGCCCCTGCTGCGACAGGAGCGGGGCGGGTCAGTGCAACAAGTCGGTGTCGAGGACCCTGGACGATTCGCCCAGCACGCTTTCACTCAGCTGAATGAATTCGGCGGTGCTGACGCTTTCCAGGCGCATTGCCGCTTGCAGCACATCATCCAGTGAGCGCTTGTTGCGGGTCTTCAGGCGGATTTCCCGATCCAGCTCCTGCAACAGCAACACCGCCTTGGCCACCGTGGCACTGTCCACCTGCTGGCCCCGCAGGCTGTTGACCTTGTGGCTGTCCCTGGCCAGACGCTTTTCCAGTACCTGATAACGCTCATCGCTGATGCCGCCGGCCCGGCGCAGCAGTTCGATCGCGTAGTACTCCGCCAGCCCTTCGCTGATCCAGTCGCTGTGCTGGCGGTCATTGATCTGCGCCAACGACTGCACCAGTTCCCGCAGCAATGGGCTGCTGCCGCTCTCGCTGACCAGAGGCAGGCGGCTGTGGAGAAACAGCGAATCGCGACCGGCAAGGCTGCCGCGCCACATCGGGTCGGCCGCGCCGACAATCAGCAACTTGCCCGGCTGGCGGGGAAACACCGCCTGCACTTGCGGCCAGACAAAGGTCAGCAGGGTCAGTACATCCATGCGGCGCATGCCCTGACCCAGGGGCGACACCACGCTGACTTCGGTTTCTCCCAGGCGCGTGCGGCGGCTGCCCAGGTTGCCGGCGAGCATCCAGCCGGCAGGACGGTCGAACAGGCGCGAGGGGTTATCGATGCGAAAACGATTCTTGCCGATGCGTGGCCAGGCCGTTTCAACGCTCTTCCAGCCGCTGGGCAATTCGAACTCCAGGCGCGACACCAACTCGATACCGTCCTGCTGATCGAGCCTGGCCGGCGGTACCAGGGTCTCGCCCCGTAGCAGCGCCCAGTTGGCGGTGCTGCGGCTGTCGTAACTGCCCTTCTTGATGCTGTGGCTCAGTCGCACCCGGTAGCTCAGGATGGCCTTGCCACTGGCCGGACGCCAGATACCGCGCTGGCCACCGGCGTCAGCGGCAGCGGCCTGCCATTGGCCATCGGCCTTGAAATCGCTGTAGTCGCCGCCCTTGCCCAAATCGAAGTCCAGGCTGCGCAACGCCGAGCCGTCGGCCAGGGTCAGGCGCACTTCGGCCTGATCGCTCTGGGGCAGGAAGCGCACGTGATAATCCAGATCAATCTTTTTCGCGGCCCAGACCGATGCACTCAATGCCAGCATCGCAACCGCCAGCGACAGCTTCGCCCCCACCCTCATACACTCTCCTTGCTTGCGAACCTGTCTACAGCCTGATGCGCCTGGCTCATGTGGCGTTGAACATGGCTTCGAAAGCTCATTCAGGTCTCCAAACTTTGCGCTCTCAGGCATTTTTACCTTGCCTGAACGTCGCTCGCCAGAGCGCAAACAGCTTCTGAGGCCGGCGCAGCGAAGCTTCAGCCGGCGCGGAAAATCAGATGATCTTCCCAGTCCTCTTCCGCCACGCTGCCTTCGGCGAGCATTCGTCCGGACTGGGAAATGCGCTCGTGATGCACCGCATCGCGATCGCCACACACCAGGTGGTGCCACAGCGGCAGGTCCTTGCCCTCGCTCACCAGGCGGTAGCCGCAGGTGGGCGGCAGCCACTTGAATTCGTCGGCCTTGCCCGGCGTCAGCTGGATACAGTCAGGTACCGAGTCACGACGGTTGGCATAGTCGCTGCACTGGCAGGTCTTGAGGTCCAGCAGCTTGCAGGCGATGCGCGTGTAATAGACGCTGTTGTCGTCCTCGTCTTCAAGCTTTTGCAGGCAGCACAGGCCACAGCCATCGCACAACGACTCCCATTCGTCCTGGTCGAGTTGTTCGAGGGTTTTGCGTATCCAGAAAGGTTCGACTTTGGCGGCCATGGCTCAAGCATCAGTATCCGAGGGTGAAAAGGCCGCCAGTCTAGTGCCGAAGGCCCGGCGGGCCAAGCGCTTACGACTGTCGGTAGCCAGGGACTTGTCAGCAGGCCATGGGCACAGTAGCTTTGCCCCTCGGACCGCACCGCGTCCGTGTGCCATTAACGCTTGACCGCGTTGCACCCGGCAAACCGCACGGGGTCAGGAATACCCCTTCGCTCAGCTCATCTGCGCTTGCCGGTTTATTCCATTCTTCTCACATGCTGCCAGGAGTTTTTCCATGAGCGCCAATACTCGCGTTGCCGACTACGCCATCCACCCGCAGTTCACCCAGCGCTGGTCGCCCCGGGCCTTCACCGGCGAAAGCATCCCGGAAGAAACCCTGCTGAGCTTCTTCGAAGCGGCGCGCTGGGCACCTTCGGCCTATAACTCGCAGCCCTGGCGCTTCCTCTATGCCCGCCGCGACACGCCAAACTGGCAACGCTTCCTCGGCCTGCTCAACGAGTTCAACCGTGGCTGGGCGCAACACGCTTCGGCCCTGGTGATCGTGATCTCCAAGACCACCTTCACCGTGCCCGGCGCCAACGAGGAAACCCCGGCCCTGTGGCACACCTTCGACACCGGTTCGGCCTGGGGCCACCTGGCGCTGCAAGCCAGCCTCAGCGGCTGGCACACCCACGGCATGGCCGGTTTCGACCAGGAACTGACCCGCAAGGAACTGAAGATCCCCGAAGGCTATGCCGTGCATGCTGCCGTGGCCGTGGGCAAGCTGGGTGACAAGTCGACCCTGGCCGACTACCTGCAGGCTCGCGAAGAGCCCAGCCCGCGTCGCCCCTTGAGCGAAACCGCAGCCGAAGGCGATTTCAGCCTGTAAAAAGCCAATCGGTACTGTAGGAGCGAGCTTGCTCGCGAAAGCCGCGCTTGCCGGACAAGCGCGGCGCCCTGCTGGGCTTCGCGAGCAAGCTCGCTCCTACGATCAGGCCCCTCTCAATAGCCCCGGGCGAAATCCACTTCGCCGCGCAAGGCTTGCCTGGCCTGATAGGCCCGCAGGTTGTCGACGAACAATTGCACCATCAGTTCCGGCGAGGTCGGCGCCGAGCTGTGGCCCGTCAGCAGCAAGCCCCAGGCAGTCCAGAACGGGTGCTGCTGTGGCAACGGCTCCTGGCGGCAGACATCGATGACCGCCCCCGCCAGATGACCATCCTTGAGCGCCTGCACCAGGTCCGCATCGACCACCGACACACCGCGGCCGACGTTGATGAACAGCCCCGTGGGCTTGAATTGCTTGAACAAGGACGCGTCATACAGGTCGTGGGTGCTCGGGGTATTGGGCAACAGGTTGACCACGTAATCCACCTCCCCCACCAGCCGCCCCAAGTCTTGCAGGCCGGCCACCTCGATGAAGGGCGCCTGCTCCCGGGCCTGGCTGGCAATGCCGTACAGCTTCACGCCGAACGGCAACAGAAACTGCGCGACACTCTGGCCGATATCGCCGGTGCCGACGATCAGCACCTTGCGCCCCACCAGGCTCTGGCCCAGGCGGTTGTCCCACTTGCGCTCCACCTGGCTGACCAGCCGCGCCAGCACTTCACGCTCATGACCGAGCATGTAGGTGAGCACGTACTCGGCCATTACCTGGCCGAAAATCCCTACCGCCCGGGTCAGGCGGTAATGCCGGGGCAAGCCATCGGCCAGCAACGGGGTGATACCGGCCCAGGTGGATTGCAGCCACTGGGGCTGGTGGCCCTGACGCAACAGGGTCGCCAACAAGTCCGGCTGGCCCAGCCAGACCGGGCAATCCGCTGCCAGGCGTGACAGCTCGGCCGAATCGCCGCTGGTCAGCACTTCCAGCTCCGGATCCGCCTGACGCAACAGGCGGGCATAAACAGCGTGATCGTGTTCGGCAATCAGAACGCGCATGGTTCAAACCTTAAAAAACGCTACAGGCAGCCGTCGACGGAGTATTGCTCCATCGATCAAGGCGGCCAGGTCAGTCAGTTGCAGGTAACAGACGCTCGGGACCGAGCGTCTACAGGTCACATCGGGTCATTGCGGCGCAACAGCTCTTCGGGCAAGTGCTCGATGTACTCGTCTTCCGCCGGTGGCATCTGCAGGTGGTAGCCCTGCTTCTCGAGGTTCTCCAGCACCAGGTGGATGTCCTCGCGGGACAGCTTGCGCTCCGGAGTCAGCACCAGGTCGAAGGCGTGGTGCGGCTTGCCGAAGGCCAGCAGGAGGTTTTCCGGCACGCGTTCCAGGGCCTCGCTTTTCAGCACGTAGAGGTACATCTCGTTCTTGCGCGTGCTTCTATAGATGGAGCAGATACGTTTCAAGGCTGTTCTCCGGCGGTGGCCAGGCTGTCCAGCAGCGCCTGGCCCATCAATTCGCGGCGCCAGCCACGCAGCGAATCAGGCAATTGATAAGGCCCGTTGGGATAGCCGCTCTTGAGCAGGCTTTCCAGGGTTTTCTTGCGCAGCATCACTTCCGGCGCAATGTTCAGTCGTTCAGCTTCGGCCTGGCCCACGGCCTTGAGGCGCTTGAGCAGGGCCGAGGCCTCGATCGGCAACGGCTCCGGCACCGCCGGCGGCCATTGATCCGGACCGAGGCTGGCGTTGCGCTTGATCAGGTCGAGGAGGAACTCGCCGTCCTGACGCACGGTGCGCGGGTGCATGTCTTCGATCTTGGCCAGCGCCGCCAGGGTATCGGGCTGAGTCTTGGCCAGGGGCCACAGTGCATGTTCGCGCACGATGCGATTGCGCGGCAGGTCGCGGGCGCGGGCTTCACGCTCACGCCAGGCACAGAGTTCGCGCAGCACCGCCAATTGCGCACGGGACAGTTTCCAGGCCAGCTTGGCATCGCGATAGACCTCGTAGGGGTCGACCTCGCGGCGCAGGTTGGCCACCAGCTCGGCACCGTCTTCCAGCACCCAGCGGTACTTGTCCGCGGACAGTTTGGGCTGCAGCTCGGTGAACACTTGAGCCAGGTGCACGGCGTCTTCGGCGGCGTAGCTGACCTGGGTCTCCGAGAGCGGACGTTGCAGCCAGTCGGAGCGGGTCTCGCCCTTGGGCAGATCGATGCCCAGGACTTCCTGCACCAGGCGCGAGTAGCCCATGGAGAAACCCAGGTTCAGGTAGGCGGCCGCCAGCTGTGTGTCGAACAACGGCGCCGGCAGGCTGCCGGTCAAGCGCAACAGGACCTCAAGATCCTCGCTGCAGGCATGCACCACCTTGACCACCGCCGGGTTCTCCAGCAGGGCCGCCAGGGGCTGCCAGTTGTCGATGGTCAAAGGGTCAATCAGGTAGGCGCGCTGCCCATCACCGATCTGCAGCAGGGCGGCGATGGGATAGAAAGTGTCGACCCGCATGAATTCGGTGTCGAGGGCGACGAATGGCAACTGCTGCCACTCGGCGCAAAGCTGACCGAGGCTATCGTTGTCGCGAATCCAATGTATATCGATGGCCACACGGCTCTCCCTTGAAGAATGGCGCGCAGTATATATCGCCCTCGGCGATTTCTGAGCATTCACCCGACAAGAGCAAGTGCGAAACCATGTGCCGGAGCGCAAGAATAGTCCGAGAGTTTGAACTAGCCCTGTTTTCTCAGCACGTAAACCCGTGAAGGTGCGCAACCGGGAAACAAATCCTGGTGGCTGAGGACATCAAAGCCGGCCTGCTTGAACTCGCTCTCCAACTGCGCCTTGCTGGCCAGAACGGGCCCACCGCTATCGGCCGGAGCGTGCCGCCAGGCCTTGAGGAAAAACTCGACCCGGGTCGCGACAATCACCGAGTCGCGGCTGACCCGGTGGAACTCGCGCAGCAGTGCCAGGCGATCGTCGCTGCGCGTCACGTGGGCAAACAGCTGCATGCAGATAATGCTGTCCACCGCATTGGCCGACAGGCCGATGTCGAAGGTCGAACTGTGAAAGGTCTTGACCCGTTTCATCAGGCTGGACGAGTGATGAGTCTGGGCGTGATTCAACATGTCCTGGGAAGGGTCCGCTGCCAGGATCACTCGGTTGCCATGTTCGGCCAGCACCGGCCAGTAGCGCCCGGCGCCGCAAGCCACGTCGAGGATCAGCCCCGGTTCGCCTGCCACTTTCAGCGCGTGACGCACCAGGCGCGCCATGCGCCAGAGCGCCAGGCGCGCACCAAACCCGGCGGGCCGGGGCTCGCGACAGACCCGCGCATGCTCCTGGTCATAGCGCCGAGCGAACTCCAGTTCGATGGACGGTGGGGGGTGGGACGACATGACTGGCGAACTCTTATTGATATCCAGAGGCCAAAGGTTAACCAGTCGTTCGTGAAAAAAAGGTCGAAAACCGGTCAAGCCGGTATTGGTGGACGGGCAGAAAAACTGCACACCCTTGCCCGGCAGTGCAGCGCCGCCAATAATGCGCCGGCACCGCGTCGCGGTTGCCCCTTCAAGGAATGACTCCATGCTGCCCCGTTTGCTGCTCAGTACCCTGCTCGGCCTCAGCGCCCCCGCCCTGAGTTTCGCCCAAGGCCCGACCTCGCACCTGGACCAGGTGATCGAGCGCGGTCAACTGACGGTCTGCACCACCGGCGACTACAAACCCTACAGCTACCTGCGCGAAGACGGGCGCTACGAGGGCATCGATATCAGCATGGCTGAATCTCTGGCCCAGAGCCTCGGGGTCAAGGTGAAGTGGGTCAACAGCACCTGGAAGAGCCTGATGGCGGACTTCCAGAGCCAGCAGTGCGACATCGCTGTGGGGGGTATTTCGGTGTCCCTGGAACGGCAGAAAAAGGCCTTCTTCAGCCAGCCCCTGGGCATCGACGGCAAGATCCCCCTGGTGCGTTGCCAGGACCTGCAGCGCTATCAGACCCTGGAGCAGATCAACCAGCCCTCGGTGCGGCTGATCGAACCACCGGGAGGCACCAACGAAGTCTTCGCCCGGGCTCATCTGCCCAAGGCCAGCCTGATCCTGTTCGCCGACAACGTGACGATCTTCGATCAACTGTTGGCGAACCAGGCCGACGTGATGATCACCGACGCTTCGGAGGCGCGCTTCCAGCAGAAGCGCAAGCCGGGGCTGTGTGCGGTCAACCCCGAGCGCTACCTGCAATACAGCGAGAAGGCCTTCCTGCTGCCCCGGGACGATGTGGCCTGGAAAAGCTACGTCGACCAATGGCTGCACCTGAGCAAGGCCACCGGGGCCTATGACCAGGTGGTGAATCAGTGGCTGGCGGCGCCATAGTCCTGATCCTGCAGCATCTGCCGAAAGGCCTGGCAGGCGGCGCTGCGGTAAGCCCCCTGGCGCCCCAGCAGCACCACGCTGCGGGGCGCCGGAGGTGACTGCAGGGCCAGCGCACGCAACCCCGGCTGTTCCCGGGCAATGGCGCTGGGCAGGAGCGTCGCCAACGGCCCACGGCGGACGATCTCGACAATCGCACTGACCGAATTGGCCTCGATGGCAATACGCGGCGCAATGCCCTGCTGCCGGCAATACAGGTCGATATGTTGGCGGGTGGCGAAGTCGGTGTTGAGCAACACCAGGGACTGGCAGCCCAGTTGCGCAGCGCTCAAGGGCTTGGCTCCCGCCTGCGCAGACTGCGCGCCGACCATCAAACTCAAGGTCTCGCTGAACAGCGCCTGGCTTTCGATCTCCGCCAGGTGCTCGCCGGCGAAAGCAATTCCCAGGTCCAGGCGATCTTCGGCCAGGGCTGCTTCCAGACGGTCCTGGGTCATCTCCTCGACGCTCAGGCCAATCCCCGGATAGTCCTGGTTGAAGCGACTGAGCAAGGGACCGGTCAGGTAGGCGGTAAACGTCGGGGTCAGCGCCAGGCGCAATGAGCCACGGCTCAGGTCCTGCACATCATGCATTGCCCGCTTAGCCGCCTGCAGTTCCTGCAAGGCGCGACGGGCATAGACGACATAGGCCTGGCCGGCGTCGGTGAGGCGCACACTGCGCCCGGAACGGTCGAACAGCGGCGCCCCCAGGGACTCCTCCAATTGCTTGATCTGCTGCGACAGGGTCGGCTGGGACACATGCAGCGCCTCGGCGGCGCGGGTGAAGTTGCAGTGCTCGGCCACGGCCAAGAGGTAGCGGATATGACGCAAGAGCATGCTGGCTCCAACTATAGGATGGACTTATTGAAAGCATAATAATCAGGTCTTGGACGCTATAGCTGAAAACTTCCATCCTTGCCCCATCAGCGACGCAAGGAGAACCCCATGCAGAACATCATCGACGGCTTCCTCAAGTTCCAGCGCGAGGCCTTTCCCCAACGCAGCGAGCTGTTCAAGCAACTGGCCAGCACCCAGAGCCCCGGCACCCTGTTCGTGACCTGTTCCGACAGCCGGGTGGTTCCGGAGCTGCTGACCCAACAGGAACCCGGCGATCTGTTCGTGATCCGCAATGCCGGCAATATCGTGCCCAGCTACGGCCCCGAGCCCGGCGGTGTATCGGCTACCGTGGAGTACGCAGTGGCCGTGTTGGCGGTGAGCGACATTGTCATCTGTGGCCACTCCGACTGCGGTGCGATGACCGCCATCTCGACCTGCAAGTGTCTCGACCATCTGCCCGCCGTGGCCAACTGGCTGCGCCATGCCGAGTCGGCCAAGGTGATCAACGCCGCTCGCCAGCACACCTCCCCTGCCGCACACCTGGATGCCCTGGTGCGTGACAACGTCATCGCCCAACTGGCTAACCTGAAGACGCACCCTTCGGTTGCCCTGGCCCTGGAACAGGGTCGGCTGAACCTGCATGGCTGGGTGTATGACATCGAAAGCGGTGCCATTGCCGCCCTCGACGGCGGCACCCAGCGTTTTGTCTCACTGGCCGCACACCCGCACACCTGCGCCCTGGCCAGCCAGCCTTCAACCGCTGCCTGAGCCGCCCCCGTTCATTACCCAAGAGGAAGCAACCCATGCTGCAATCCCAATTCGCCCAAGCTCCACGCCTGGCCCTGGCCGACACCATCATCGATGCCAAGGCACGCAAAAACCTGTCGTGGCAGGATCTCACCGACGGCACCGGGCTGAGCCTGGCCTTCGTCACCGCCGCCCTGCTGGGCCAGCATGCCCTGCCGGCCCCGGCTGCCGAACGGGTGTGCGACAAGCTGGGCCTTGATCAAGACGCCAGTCGCCTGCTGCAAAGCATTCCCCTGCGGGGCAGCATTGCCGGCGGCATCCCCACCGACCCGACCGTCTACCGCTTCTATGAAATGCTCCAGGTCTATGGCTCGACCCTCAAGGCCCTGGTCCACGAACAGTTCGGCGACGGCATCATCAGCGCCATCAACTTCAAGCTGGACATCAAGAAGGTCGACGATCCTGAAGGCGGCTCTCGTGCCGTGATCACCCTGGACGGCAAGTACCTGCCGACCAAGCCGTTCTGACAGCAGCGACAAGCGGCAAGCCAAGGCTTGCCGCTTATTTAGTTTTTAAATAGCCCTGCAGACTTTCTGATTTGCTCCCGCTCTGCACGCCACCGCCTAATCAGTACCCTGTTGGTTCAAGGTCTGGTTATGGAAAACGTTCGTGCAACATCCCGCCCCGCACTCTGGCTGATGGTCAGCGTGGTACTGGTAGCGTTGAACCTGCGGCCGTCGATGGCCGCCGTCGGCCCGCTGCTCTCAGGCATTCGCGGCGATATCCCACTGAGTTTCAGCCTGGCTTCCTTGCTGACCATGCTGCCGGTCATGGCCATGGGCCTGGCGATGTTCTTCGGCATGGGCATCAGCCAGCGCCTGGGGGAACACCGTACCGTGGTCCTGTCATTGCTGGTCATCGGCCTGGCCACCGTCTCGCGGCTGTTCATGGACTCGGCAGCGGAGCTGATTCTCAGCGCGGTACTGGCAGGCATCGGCATTGCGCTGATCCAGGCACTGATGCCGGCCCTGATCAAGTCGCGCTTTGCCGACAATGTCTCGCTGTTCATGGGCCTGTATGTCACCTCGATCATGGGCGGCGCAGCCATCGCCGCCTCCTTCGCCCCGCTGGTGATGAACCACAGCGGCAGCTGGCGCCTGGCCCTGGCGATCTGGGCCGCCCTGGCGCTGCTGGCCCTGGTGTTCTGGTACGCCCAGCGCAGCGCGCTGCCGAGCCTGCCGGCCGCTGCTGCCGGCCGAGAGTCCTTTGTCGGCAACCGCCGGGCCTGGCTGCTGGCGGTATTCTTTGGCCTCGGGACCGCTTCCTACACCTGTGTGCTGGCGTGGCTTGCGCCCTACTACGTAGAGAACGGCTGGAGCGAGCAGAACGCCGGCCTGTTGCTGGGCTTTCTCACCGCCATGGAAGTGATTTCCGGGCTGATCACCCCGGCCATCGCCAACCGCAGCCAGGATCGGCGCCTGGTGCTGGTGGCCCTGCTGGTCCTGATCATCATCGGTTTCTGTGGCCTGATCCTCAGCCCCCGGCATTTGAGCCTGCTCTGGCCATGCCTGCTGGGCCTGGGCATTGGCGGACTGTTTCCGATGAGCCTGATCGTGTCCCTCGACCACCTGCCCGACCCGCGCCGTGCTGGCGGCCTGACCGCCTTCGTACAGGGCATCGGCTACTTGATCGCCGGCCTGTCGCCACTGCTGGCGGGGATCATCCGCGATCGCCTGGGCAGCTTCGAATGGGCCTGGTGGTCGCTGACCGCAGTGATGCTGCTGATGATTTTCATGGTGCTGCGCTTCAACCCGCGGCAGTACGCCCAGCACATCCGCTGAGCCCCTTCGACTGATCTGCCCGGGAGATCTGTATGAACCCTGTGAGTTTTACCCAGGCCCATCTTGGCATGCTGCTCTGGGCAGCGCTGATCGCGGCATCGTTCTTCGCCGCCGCCCAAGTCAGCCAGGCCATCGATCCGGTGCTGCTGACGGCCCTGCGTCTGTTGTTCTCGGCGCTGATGTTCGTGCCGCTGCTATGGCTCAAGGGCTCCTCGACCATGACCTTCGCCGGGTTGCGCGCCCATGCGGTGCTGGGCCTGCTGTTGGCGCTGTACTTCGGTTCGCTGTTCGAGGCCCTGCGCTACACCTCGGCGGTCAACACCGGGACCCTGTTCACCCTGGTGCCGTTATTGACCCTGCTGTTCGAAGGCTGGTTGCTGCCCGGCAGCGGCCAGCAACGGCGCTGGCTACCAATGCTGGTGGCCGGTGCCGGCGCGCTGCTGCTGATTCTCAAAGGTGGGGCTCCAGGGCAACTGCCGTCGCTGTATGCCATGGCGGTCTATGCCCTGGGCTGCCTGGCCATGGCCGCCTACTCGCCCCTCAGCCAACGCTTCAAGGCCCGCAGCCTGCAAGGCTGCAGCCCGACAGCCATGACCTTCTGGAACATGCTCTTCGGCGCGCTGTTTCTGTTTGTCGCCAGCCTGGCCAGCGGCGGCTGGCGCAGCGCCGCCGCGCTAAGCAGCAACGACCTGCTGTGGTTGCTGTACCTGGCAGTGTTCGCCACCCTGGCAACCTTCTGGCTGCTGCACCGGGCCATCGGCGTCATCGCCCCCTCCACAGTGATTTCCTACATTTACCTGAGCACTTTGTTGCTCACCCTGTTCCATTGGCTGTGGCTGGGCCAGGCCCCTCACCTGGGGGAATTGCTCGGGGTACTGCTGGTGCTCCTGGGTATGTTCAGCCTGGTGCGCGGCAGTCGTCCGAGGGCCGTCATGGCCTGAAATCCCCCCGGGACAAGCCCCGTTCTCCGGCGAGAAACGGCGCAGGTCGTGTTATCGGAAATTAATGTCCCGATGCTGTCCGCCAACCCCTGTCCCGGGCATTTAATCAAGACCATCGTTCCGTTAGCATCGACCCGGTTTGTGCGCCACCGGCGCCAGGTGCCCAGCGAGACGGAAAGGATGCTCATCAGCAATGTGCTCAGAAAACTCGACATGCAAGACCTCATGGTCTTTATCGCGGTGTACGAGCAAAGCAGTGTCACCGGTGTTTCGGAAACCCTCTGCGTCAGCCAGTCGACCGTCAGCTACTGCCTGAAGAAACTGCGCAACGGCTTCGAGGACGAGCTGTTCATCAACACCCGCACCGGCATGCGCCCGACCTACAAGGCCACCAGCATGTACAGCCACGTGCTGAAAATCCTCGAGAGCATCAACCTCTGCCACAGCGGCGCCCCGGCCTTCGACCCGAGCCGCCAGGCGGTGACCTTCACCCTGTGTGCCCCGGAATACTTCGAGCTGCTGATCCTGCCGCGGCTGCTCAAGGGCTTCGACTATGCCGACCTGCCGGTGACGGTCAACGTGCAAAAGCTGGAGACCGATGTGCCCGCCGATGAATTGCGCGATGGCAGCATCGACCTGGTGATCTGCTTCGGCCCGAACTTCCATCGCAGCCACGCCGACCTCAAGTCACAGATGCTGCTGGAGGATGACCTGGTGTGTGTCTTCGACAAGCGCGCGACACCGCCCAAGGAGCCGCGTTTCAGCCTGCAGTCGTTCATTGAGCGACGTCACGTGTTTCCCACACCCTGGACTTCGGACAGCAACATGGTGGATGGCTGGCTGGCCCGCCAGGCCCAAAAACGGCAGATCGTCGCCCGCTCCAACAGCTACAGCGCGGCACTGAAAATGATCACCGGCACCGACTTCATCCTCACCCTGCCCCGGCGGATCCAGGCCCTGCTGGCCAATGAAGTGGTGTTCAACCATTGCGAGGCCCCCAGCGGTTTACCGGGGTTCACCCTGGACATGCAATGGAGCCAGGACAGCGATCAGGACAGTGCGCAAACCTGGTTCCGCGAGCAGGTGGTCAAGGCCTGCGCCGAACCGGGCCTGCTCTAGGGGCTGTTGCCATTAGCGGCCGATGGCAGCCTTGCTGTAGGAGACGCGGTCGATATCGATAATCTCCACGCACAACTGCACCTGGATGTCCGCCGGCCAAGGCGCCAGATCCTGCAACACCGCCAACAGGTGCTCGGACACCTGCTTCTTGATCTCTGGCGAACGGCCGCTGAGCAGGGCCAGCTTGACGTGGACAAAGGCTCGTTCACCCAGGCCGGTGCCGACCCGGAACGACTCGACTTTCACCGCACGACTCTTGATGTCGAACTCATCGGCAAACTGCCCGGACGCCACCAGCCCATGGTTGAGCCGCAGCAGCGCCTTGTCGACGTCCAGCTGGGGCAGGTTGGCGGTGTATTCCATATACAGGTGCGGCATGGCAGAGCTCCCGGTCAGTCAGGGGAAAAGGCGCTCCATACTACACAAGCGCGCCGCAGCGATTGAATTATCCCTTGGCCTCATTGCCCTGCCGTCGTCGCCCGTTCACGCAGGGCCAGGGTTTCCCAGGTGGCCACGACCACCATCACCAACGTCGTCAGGCTGCCCAGCGCCAAGGCGGAAAACACCTGGCTCCAGGCCGCGGGCAACAGCAGCAGCAAGGCAGCCAGCCCGACCAGATGGGACAGCGGCGGCAACCATCGATCATTCATCACCCACTTGAACAAGGCGCAACCCAGCAGGAACAGCCAGGGACCACCGACGATCACCAGTACCCCCGCCGAGCTGGCGTGATCCGGATGCACCAGCACCAGCTCATCGGCCACGGCACTGACGATGACCCCGGCGACAATCAGCAGGTGCAGGTAGGTGTAGGCGATCCGCGCCTGTCGTCCGGGGTCCTGGGAATGGGCAATGCGGTGGTGGGCGCGCTCGGCACCACTGTCGAAATACACCCACCACATGGCGATGCTGCCGAGCACCGCGACCACAAACCCCAGCACGCCCTGGGCGCTGGTGGCCAGCTCGGCGAAGGTTGCGCCAGTGACCAGCAACGACTCGCCCAGGGCAATGATCACGAACAGGCCGCAACGCTCGGCCATGTGATTGCCCTCGACATTCCAGTCCTCAAGGGTCGAACGCCCCAGCCCCGGCACCCAGAAATACACCGACGGTGACAGCACCTCGATGGCCAGGGCCAGGGCCCAGAAGGCCAGGCGCGAAGTCCCTTGCAACAGGCCACCGGTGATCCAGAAGACCCCGGAGAACATCAACCACAACAGAATCCGCTGGAAGTTGCGGGTCATGTTCAGCGGCTCGCCGCGCACCGCCCACAAGGAATAGGCTGTGCGCCCCACCTGCATGAACACGTAGGCGCCGGCGAACAACAAGCCACGCTCACCAAACGCCTGGGGAATCGAAGACGACAACAGCAGGCCAGCCACCATCAGCACAAACAGCCCGAGGCGGATCGGCAGGGTTTCCGGGTCCAGCCAGTTGGTGATCCACGAGGTGAAGATCCATACCCACCACACCGCCACCATCAGCAAGGCCACCTGCAGCGCCCCACCCAGGGACAGATGTGCCAGCAACGAGTGGGACAACTGGGTCACGGCAAACACGAACACCAGGTCGAAAAACAACTCGACCATGCCAACCTTGCCGCTGTCATGGCTACCACGGCCACGCAACAGTGAGTGGGAACGACTCATGGGCACTCTCCATCGATCACAGAGGATTCACAGAGCAAAGCAGGCGCTGGGGCTAATGCCAGGCGTCTGCCCGTAAGCGACTACAGGTTGTGGCCTCAGGTCGAGATCAGGACGAGTTTGGCTGGGCCAGGGCCGCCCGTTCGCCCATGAACGCTTCCAGCCTCGAGCGCAGCCAGCGTTCGGCGGGGTCGGTGTCCACATGGCTGAGCCAGACCATGGACAAGTCCAGGGTCGGGGTCTTGAAGGGATAGGGTTCGACGAACAACTGCCCGGAAGCGGCCATGGCCGCCGCCGCGTAATCCGGCAGGCTGGCAAGCATGTCAGTGCCCGCCAGCAAGGCCGGTAACGAGCTGTACTGCGGCACCGACAGCACCACCTGGCGAGTCCGGCCGATCTCTGCCAGCCATTCATCGGCAAAACCGGCAACGTTGGCAGTGTGGGACACCAGCACATGGGGGCGTGCGCAATATTCGTCGAGGGTCAGCGGGGTTTCGCTGGCATCGGCCCGCAGCACGCTGGGCTGAATATGCCGCAGCAGCTTGCGCTTGGCGTTGGCCGGCAGGCCACGGGTCTGGCTGATGCCGACGGTGATGTCGCCAGAGGCCAGCAGGTCGGGAATGCGCCAGTAATCCACATGCTGTACCACGACCACCACCTGCGGCGCTTCCTGGCGCAGGGCCCGTAGCAAAGGGGGCAGCAGGCCGAACTCGACATCGTCGGAGAGCCCGATGCGAAAGGTCATGGTGCTGCTGGCGGGATCAAAATCATGGGTCAGGCTCAGGGCCGAGGACAGTGCATCCAGGGCCGGCGACAGATGCTGGATGATCTGCTCGGCACGGGCCGTGGGCTCCATGCGATGGCCGACGCGAATGAACAGCGGGTCATTGAACATCGCCCGCAATCGATTGAGCGCGGAGCTGATGGTCGGCTGGCCGAGAAACAGTTTTTCCGCCACTCGGGTGACGTTGCGTTCCAGCATCAACGCCTCGAACACCACCATCAGGTTGATGTCGGCCTTGCGCAGTTCATTGCGATTCATCGGCGATGCCCCATTCCCCAAACGGAGCTCAGTGTAGAAAGGCCCGGGGGCTGGCGTCCAGACAAGATCGGCCGCCTGGCACCCGCCCCCGGAAACGACTCAGGCAGGGTTTCTCAGCGACCGCCCCGCGCCCGCCGCACAATCACCGCGCTGGTCCTCATGCCCCTGGCGCAAGCGCCATGCTGCCAGCGCTGCGACCAGCAGCACCAGGGCAATCACCTTCAGCCCGCTCATGGCATCGCCGGTGCTCAGCTCGATCGCGCCCATCACCGAGGGGCCGACAAACCCGCCCAGCAGCCCGCAGGAGTTCACAAAACCCAGGCCGCCGGCCAGGGCCGCACCTTTGAGCCGCGAAGCCGGGTACAAGAAGATGATCGACTGCACCACAAAGAACATCAGCGCCGCCACACAGAACCCCAACAGGCTGAACAGCGGCTCGGAAAACGCCGCGATCAGCAGCCCCAGCGACATCACCAGCAAGCCGCACACCAGCAGGCGCCGGGCCCGCTGCGGATCGCTGGCCAGCCGCGGCAAGGTGATGGCGCCGAGGGCAGCGGCGATCCATGGCAACGAGGTCAGCAGGCCGACGCTCATGAGGCTCAGGTTGCCGTACTTGCTGATGATACTGGGGAGGAAAAAGATCACCGTGTAGACGGTGATCTGATGGCAGAAGTAAACGAAGATCGCCAGCAGGATCTGCGGCGTGAAGCACTGCTTGAACGAGTGCCCGCCCTGCCCCGCGCCCTCATCGGCTTCGTGGGCCAAGCGCTGCTCGATGGCCTGGGCTTCTTCGGCGCTCAGCCAGGGGGCCTGGCTCGGGCGATCCGGCAGGCGGCGCCAGACCACCCAGGCAAAGAACACCGCTGGCAGCCCTTCGAGCATGAACATCCACTGCCAGCCGTGCCAGCCCAGCACGCCGTCCAGCTTCATCAACGTCGCGCCCAACGGTCCGCCGATGATGTTGGCCAGGCACACCCCCAGCAGGAAGTAGGCGGTGGCCCGGGCCCGTTGCTGACGATCGAACCAGTAGGTCAGGTACAGCATCACCCCAGGGAACAGGCCGGCTTCGGCAACGCCCAGCAACAGGCGCAGCACGTAGAACGACGTCTCGCCCTGGACGAAGGCCATGGCGGCGGAGATCAGCCCCCAGGTGACCATGATCCGGGCGATCCAGAAACGCGCGCCGACCTTGTGCATGATCAAGTTGCTCGGCACCTCGGACAGCGCATAGGTCAAGAAGAACAACCCCGCCCCCAGCCCATAGGCCGCGGCGGAAATACCCAGGTCGACATCCAGTTGGTGCTTGGCCAGGGCGATGTTGGTGCGGTCGAGAAAACTCAGGACATAGGCCGCGATCAGCAGCGGCATGAGCTTGAGGAACATCAGGCGGGTCAGCTGTTGCTGATCCCGGGGAGCGGCAGTGGTCGCCGTGTTCATGAGCATATCCCTTTGTAGTTGTTATGCGGGATCGCCAGCGGCCCTGGAGCCAGGACCACCGGCACTGGGCCTTCAAGGGTCAGAAAGCGACCTGGTCACGACCCTTGAGTCCGAGCAGCGCCCGGGCTTCGTCCGGGGTTGCCACACGGCCGCCCAAGGCTTCGATGACCGTGCGAATGCGCCGTACCTGATGGGCATTGCTCGCCGCCAACTGGCCGGGACCGTCCCATAGGGAATCCTCCAGGCCGACGCGGGCATGGCTGCCCATGGCCAGGCCCATGGTTGCCAGGGGAATCTGGTTGCGCCCGGCGCCAAGGATCGACCAGTGATAGTCATCGCCGAACAGACGGTCAGCGGTGCGCCGCATATGCGCCAGGTCCTCGGGGTGACCACCGATGCCGCCCCGCAGGCCGAACACCGACTGGATGAACAACGGCGCCTTGAGCAGGCCACGCTCGAGGAAGTGCGCAGCGGTATACAGGTGGCCGATGTCGTAGCACTCGATCTCGAAGCGCGTGCGATTCTCGGCGCAGACGCTGAGGATGTGCGCGATGTCGCGGAAGGTATTGCGGAAGATCCGATCGTCGCTTTCCTCCAGGTACGGGCGTTCCCAGTCGTGCTTGAACTCGGTGAAGCGGTTGAGCATTTCGTACAGGCCAAAATTCATCGAACCCATGTTCAGCGAGGCCAACTCCGGCTTGAACTCCAGCACCGGCTGCAGGCGTTCCTCGACGCCCATGGTCGGTGCACCACCGGTGGTGAGGTTGATCACCACATCGCTGGCGGCCTTGATCTGCGGCAGAAAACCGCGGAACAGTTGCGGGTCCTGGCTTGGCCGCCCGTCTTCCGGGTCCCGGGCATGCAAGTGCACGATGGCCGCCCCGGCTTCGGCCGCAGCGATGGCCTCGGCGGCGATCTCCCTCGCGGTGATCGGCAAGTACGGTGACATCGACGGGGTATGAATCGCACCGGTAACGGCGCAGGTGATGATGACAGGCGTTTTTTCAGACATGACGGTACTCCGACTTTTATTCTTGATGAAAAAAATCCCAGGGTGTCGCTGCTGGCATTCACCGCTGATGAGCCTCAGCGGTGTGGTTGGCGGTTGCCGCTAGAGGTACTCGACGTTGCCGTCGATGCTGATCGCCTGGCCGGTGACATTGCGGGCCGCCGGCGAACAGAGAAACAACGCCATGGCCGCCACGTCTTCGGCGCTGACCATGCGTTTGAGAGAAATCTTGTTCAGGTATTGCTGGCGCATCTCGGCGATCGGCACCCCGGTCTGCTCGGCCCGGGCCTGGATCACTGCGTCCATGCGCGGCCCCTCGACAATCCCCGGCAACAGGGCATTGACCCGGATATCGCTGGCCCCCAGCTCCGCAGCCAGGGATTTCATCAAGCCAACGATCGCCCACTTGGTGGCGGCATAGGGGGTACGCCAGGCATACCCCAAGCGGCCGGCCACCGAAGCGATGTGCAGCAAATGCGCGTTGCCCGAGGCCTTGAGCAAGGGCACCGCGTGGTGGGCAAAGCGGTATTGCGCGGTCAGGTTGATATCGATGGTGCGCTGCCAGTCCGCATCGCTGAGCGTATCGATCCCCGCAGTGGGCCCGGCGATACCGGCGTTGTTGACCAACACATCCAGGCCACCGAAATGGTGCACCTGAAGCGCGAACAGCGCCTCGATCTGTGCTGGGTCGGCGACGTCGGTGCGGGTCGCCAGCGCCGCGGGGTAACGATCACGAAACGCCGCCAGGGCCGCTTCGCTGACATCACACACATGCACCTGGGCCCCAGCTTCAAGGTAAGCGCCAGCCAGCACTTCACCGATGCCCGCCGCACCACCGGAAATCATCACCCGCAGACCTGGATAAGGCTGTAAACGCTGCAAGACACTCATGCCCGAACTCCTTTGACTGCCTGCGCCTTGGTGCTCTTGGCCAGCAACCGACCGAGGGAATCCGCGGCCTGCATGATGTCGTCGGTGACCGCCGCCCGCGCGCCGGGACCATCGGCAGCGGCCAGGGCCTCGACGATGCGGTTGTGCGCTTCCATGGAGCGTTGCAGGTGGGCCTTGTCCGGCGCCACCAAGGCGAAACAAGGGCCCATGTGCAGCCAGAAGTTCTCCACCGCAGCCATGGTCAGCTCGGCCCGGGCCACCGCATAGATGCGCCGGTGAAAGGCGAAGTTGGTCCACAGGTAACGGGACACATCCACCTCATCCGCGGCCTTCTGCATCTGCCGGCAAAGCTCGGTAATTTCTTGCAGGTCGCTCTGTTGCAATTGCTGCACGGCCTTTTCCGCCAGCAACCCTTCCAGGGCTACCCGGGCATCACGGATTTCCCGCAGGCGCTCCACCGTCATCATGCGTACCCGCAAGCGGGAGGTTTCGGTGACTTCAAAGGCGTTTTCCGCACTCAGGCGCTGCAGGGCCTCACGTACCGGCATGGGGCTGGAACCCAGGGCTTCGGCCAGACCGCGAATGGTCAGTTTCTGCCCGGGCTGAAAGCGCCCACTCATCAAGGCTTCGCGGATCTGCCGATACACCTGGTCCTGCAAGGTATCGCGAGAAACCTGACGCAACGTGGGAAGACGGGTTGGACCTTCAGACATGGGATGTACCTGTGTTGTGGTTCTTGTGCTCGACAATATGTGATCACAAATCAAATATGTCAAACATCCCGCTTGGGCCTGAAAGAGCAATAGAGGGTGCTTTTTCAGCAAAATCTGATTTTCTTATTTCGCACTGCGAAATACTATTCCGTATTGACCACATTATTCATTGGTGACAGGATTATTTTCGCCAACTGATTCAAACAGCGGAATCGAGCTGTTGATGACTGCTGTGCTGTCCTGCTGCCACCTTGAAACCATGCCGCGTCAATCGGCCTCTCACTGCCCTTCACCCGGAGACTTCTGCAATGAGTTGCGACACCCCCCTGCCCCCCGTCGAATCTGTGTTGCTGGGAAATATCCTGGTGCTGACCCTCAACAACCCGCCGGTCAACGCCCTTGGGGTGGAGGTCCGCCGCGGGCTGCTGGCGGCGATCGACAGCGCTGCCGACAACCCGGCGGTCGCAGGCATCCTGATACTCGGCGCGGGACGGCACTTCTGCGGCGGCGCCGATATCCGCGAATTCGGTAAAACGCCTCAGGCGCCGACGCTGCCGGAAGTGCTCAAGCGCATCGAAGACAGCGACAAACCGGTGTTGGCAGCGATCCATGGCGTGGCACTGGGGGGAGGCCTGGAAATCGCCCTGGCAGCCCACTATCGGCTGGCGCTCAGCGGCGCTCGGCTGGGCCTGCCGGAAGTGCTGCTCGGCCTGCTTCCCGGTGCCGGCGGCACGCAACGCCTGCCACGCCTGATCGGCGCCAAGGCCGCTCTGGAACTGATGCTCAGCGGCCGCCACTTGAATGCCGAAGAGGCTCTGGACCTGGGGCTGGTGGACCGCCTGGGAGACAGTGACGATGCCCTGGCCGAAGGCCTGGCCTACCTGCAGCAGTTACTGGCCAGCCACGCCGGCGCCAGGCGTACCCGGAATGCCCAGGCCCTGAGCCAGCAGAGCAGCCAACGCGCAGCGATCGACGCGGCCCGCGAACAGGCCGCGCAAAAATCCCGCGGCCTGCTGTCGCCACAGAACATCGTTCGCGCGGTTGAAGCGGCCCTCGACCAACCCTTCGAGGACGGCCTGCGGGAAGAGCGCCGACTGTTCCAGGAGTGCCTGGAGAGCCCGCAGCGAGCTGGCCTGGTGCACGCCTTCTTCGCCGAACGCGAGGTGCTCAAGGCCCCCGAGACCCGCACTGCCAAGCCCCGCGCCATTGAACAGGTGGGAGTGGTCGGTGGCGGCACCATGGGCGCCGGCATCGCCGTGGCCGCGCTCGACGCCGGTCTGCGGGTGATCATGATCGAGCGCGACCAGCCTGCGCTGGCCCGAGGCTGCGCCAATGTCGAAAAGGTCTACGACGCACTGATCGACAAAGGCCGCCTGAGCGCGGCCGACAAAAGCGCCACCCTGGCACGCTTCAACGCCAGCACCGACTACCAGGAACTGGCCCAGGCCGACCTGGTGATCGAAGCGGTGTTCGAGGAGATGGCGGCCAAGCAGGCCGTGTTCAGCCAGCTGGACCGGGTGTGCAAGGCCGGTGCGGTACTCGCCAGCAACACCTCCTACCTGGACATCAACGCCTTGGCCGACAGCATCTCGCGCCCCAGCGAGGTCATCGGGCTGCACTTCTTCTCCCCCGCCAACATCATGAAGCTGCTGGAGATCGTGGTCCCGGCCAAAGTCGCCCCAGAGGTAGTGGCCAGCGCCTTCGAACTGGCCAAAAGACTGCGCAAGGTGCCGGTACGTGCCGGAATCTGTGACGGTTTTATCGGCAATCGGATCCTCGCGGTCTATCGCCAGGCAGTGGACTGCATGATGGAAGACGGCGCCTCGCCCTATCAGATCGACCAGGCCCTGCGCGACTTCGGTTACCCCATGGGCACCTTCCAGGTGGCCGACCTGGCGGGCGGCGACATCGGCTGGGCGACCCGCAAGCGCAAGGCCGCCACCCGCGATCCCCGGGCCCGCTACGTGCAGATCGCCGACCGTCTCTGTGAGCGCGGTTGGTTCGGACAGAAAACCGCTCGCGGTTATTACCTCTATGCCCAGGGGCCACGCAGCGCCAGCCCGGACCCGCAAGTCCTGGCGATCATCGATGCCGAGCGAGCACGGGCCGGGATCACCCCACGCTCGTTCAGTGACCCGGAAATCATCCGCCGCTACATGGCCGCGATGATCAACGAAGGCGCCAACGTCGTGCATGAGGGCATCGCCCTGCGTCCGCTGGACGTGGACATCACCTTTATCCACGGCTACGGCTTCCCGCGCTATCGCGGTGGCCCGCTCCACTATGCCGACCAGTACGGCCTGCCCCAGGTCCTGGCGGACATCCGTGAATTCGCCGAAGAGGATCCGTTGTTCTGGAAAGCCTCGCCCCTGCTGGTGCAACTGGTGGAGCGCGGCGAAAACTTCGACAGCCTCAACCACACCCACTGACCAAGGAGGACGCCCCATGCGCGAAGCCGTTATCGTCGCCACCGCACGCACGCCCCTGACCAAGGCCCATCGCGGCGAATTCAACATCACTCCCGGCCCGACCCTCGCGGCCTTTGCAGTGCGCGCCGCAGTCGAACGGGCAGGCATCGATCCGGGGCTGATCGAAGACGCAATCCTCGGCTGCGGCTACGGTGAAGGCACCACCGGGCGCAACGTTGCGCGCCAGGCGGTGATCCGCGCCGGCTTGCCCGTCAGCATTGCCGGCACCACGGTCAACCGTTTCTGTGCCTCGGGCCTACAAGCCATCGCCATGGCAGCGGGACGCATTGTGCTGGACGGTGCTCCCGCGATCATTGCCGGGGGGGTGGAAAGCATTTCGCAGATCCGCGGGCGCGGCGCCAGCGACGACCCGGATATCGATCCCTGGCTCCTTGAGCACAAGCCTGAACTGTTCCTGCCGATGATCGAAACCGCGGACATCGTGGCGGCGCGCTACGGCATCAGCCGCGAGGCCCAGGACCGCTTTGCGCTGGAGAGCCAGCGCAAGACCGAAGCGGCACAACTGGCCGGCCGCTACCGCGAGGAAATCATTCCCTGCACCACCACCATGGCCGTGACCGACAAGCACAGCGGCGCCGTCAGCCAACACCGGGTCACCGTGGACGCCGACACCTGCAACCGCCGTGGCAGCACCTACGAGGCCCTGGCCAAACTCGAACCGGTGCTGGGCCCTGAGCGCTTCATCAGCGCCGGCAATGCCTCGCAACTGTCCGACGGCGCCTCGGCCTGCGTGCTGATGGAAGCGCGGGAAGCAGCCCGGGCCAACCTGCAACCCCTGGGGGTGTTTCGCGGCATGGCCGTGGCCGGCTGCGAACCCGACGAAATGGGCATTGGCCCGGTGTTCGCCGTGCCCCGGCTGCTGGCCCGGCACGGCCTCAGGGTCGAGGACATCGGCCTTTGGGAACTCAACGAGGCTTTCGCCTCCCAGGCCCTCTACTGCCAGCAGCGGCTGGGCATCGCCGATGAATGCCTGAACGTCAACGGCGGGGCCATCGCCCTCGGCCACCCGTTCGGCATGACCGGTGCGCGCCTGGCCGGCCACGTGCTGCTCGAAGGCCGCCGCCGCGGAGTGAAATACGCCGTAGTGAGCATGTGCATCGCTGGCGGCATGGGCGCCGCCGCGCTGTTCGAAATCTATTGAGGACGTCGACATGGACCTGAATTTCACCGAACAAGAAGAAGCCTTCCGCGATCAGGTGCGACACTTTCTCGCCGACCAGTTGCCAACGCACCTGCGGGACAAGGTGGCCAATGGCGAACACCTGTCCAAGGCGGACATGGAGCAATGGCACTCGATCCTCAACGCCCGCGGCTGGCTGGCCAACCACTGGCCCGTGGCGTTTGGCGGACCGGGCTGGAGCGCCGTGGAGAAATTCATCTTCGAACTGGAGTGCGGCCTGGCCAACGCGCCGCGCATCGTGCCGTTCGGGCTCAACATGCTGGGGCCGGTGCTGATCAAGTACGGCACCGCGCAGCAGCAGGACTATTGGCTGCCACGCATCCTCGATGGCCGCCACTGGTGGTGCCAGGGTTATTCGGAACCCGGCGCGGGCTCGGACCTGGCCGCGGTGAAAACCACGGCGGTACGCGAGGGCGATCACTACCTGGTCAACGGCCAGAAGACCTGGACCACCCTCGGCCAGCACGCCAACATGATTTTCTGCCTGGTGCGCACCAACCGCGAAGCCAAGCCCCAGGAAGGCATCAGTTTCCTGCTGATCGACATGGCCAGCCCCGGAGTCGAGGTGCGACCGATCATCACCCTGGAAGGCGCCCACGAAATCAACGAGGTGTTCTTTACCGACGTGCGAGTGCCGGTGGCCAACCTGGTGGGCGAGGAACACCAGGGCTGGACCTGTGCCAAGTACCTGTTGACCTACGAGCGCACCAACATCGCCGGGGTCGGTTTGTCCATGGCGGCGCTGCAGCGCCTCAAGCAGTTGGCCGCGCAGCGCAGCCGCAATGGCCGGCCGCTGCTCGAGGACCCGGAGTTCGCCGCCCGCCTGGCCCGGGTCGAGATCGACCTGGCAAACATGCAGACCACCAACCTGCGGGTGATCGCAGCGGTGGCCGGCGGCGGTGCCCCCGGCGCAGAAAGCTCGATGCTGAAGATCTGCGGCACGCAAATCCGCCAGGAACTCACCTCGCTGCTGCGCCGGGCGATGGGCCCCGCGGCCCGGGTCATGCTGGCGCCAGACGAGCCCGAGACGCTGGACCTGGGCCCAGGGTTCGCCAGCAGCGCGACAGCGCAGTACTTCAACAATCGCAAGCTGTCGATCTTCGGCGGCTCCAATGAAATCCAGAAAAACATCATCTCGAAAATGATTCTCGGGCTCTGAGGGCGCGCACATGAACTTCGAATACAGCGCAGAACGGCGCATGCTCGCCGACAGCTTGAACCGCTTTATCGCACAGCAGTACAGCCTGGAAAAACGCCAGCAGGGCCTGCAATCGGCCCTGGGATTCAATGCCGATATCTGGCGCCAACTGGCGGAGCTAGGGGTGATCGGCGCCCTGTTCAGTGAAGCCGACGGCGGCTACGGTGGCGACGGTTTCGACCTGGCCCTGGTCTTTGAAGCCATGGGCCGCGGACTGCTGGTGGAGCCGCTGCTGGGCAGTGCGTTACTGGCCGGCGACGCCATCGCCGTGGCCGGCAGCGAGGCCCAGAAAGCCGAGTTGGTGGACATCATCGACGGCAGCCTGATCGCCGCCCTGGCCCATGAAGAACCCGGCAGCCACTATGAAATCAACCGGGTCGCCTGCCGCGCCGAGGCCGACGGTGCCAGTTGGCGCCTGGACGGCATCAAGAGCCTGGTGTTGCACGGCGCGCAGGCCGGGTTGCTGGTGATCTCGGCGCGCACTGCCGGAGCCCTCGACGACAGCCAGGGCATTTCTCTGTTCCTGGTGCCGACGGACACTCCCGGCCTGGAGATCCAGGGCTGTGCCACCGTTGATGCCGGCCCTGTCGCGCAAGTGCATCTGCACAACGTGATCCTGCCTGGGCACGCCTTGCTGGGCACCCTGCATCAGGGTTACTCGACCTTGGAGCGGGCCATCGGCCGTGGAGTGCTGGCGCTCTGCGCGGAAGCCCTGGGGGCCATGGAAGCCGCCAAGCTGGCGACCCTGGACTACCTGCGTACCCGCCAGCAATTTGGCCGGCCGATCGGCAGTTTCCAGGCGCTGCAACATCGCATGGCAGTGTTGCTGCTGGAGATCGAGCAAGCACGCTCGGCGGTGATCAACGCCGCAGCGGCCCTGGATGCCGATCGCCTGACTCGTGAACGGGCGCTGTCGGCAGCCAAGGTCAGCATCGGCCGCATCGGCACCCTGGTGGCGGAGGAATGCATCCAGTTGCACGGCGGTATCGGCATGACCTGGGAACTGCCCCTGGCCCATTACGCCAAGCGGCTGGTCATGATCGACCACCAACTGGGGGACGAAGATCATCACCTGCAACGCTACATCGCCCTCGGCAAAGCACTGACCCCATGAACCACCCGGACCGGCGACGACCAGACCACACCGAAAGCGCTGAAGGTGTCGCCGCCTTCCTGGTCCGGGGCGCAGCGAGCTGTCTGACGCTGCTCTGCCCCCCTCCCCGCTGAGCCCCAACCCTGCCGCGTTCAGTACCCTCGTCGCGTAGCGGGGTCAGGGCAGGCTGCATCCAGGTTTTTTCCAGAGCCGGTCCGGCATCGGCTCAGCCAAGGTTTTCTCACTATAAAAACAACAAGAGCGGTGAACACCATGCATTCGATAGCCAACACTTGCCTGCCCTGGTCCACTCTGCTGGGCGGTTGCGTGCTGCCGCTGATGTGCCAGGCGCAATGGCTGGAAGACAGCCAGCTGACCCTGGGCGCACGCAACTTCTACATGAACCGCGACTTCCATGGCGAGCGACCACCGCAGAACAAGGCCGAAGAGTGGGCACAGGGTTTTACCCTGCGTTACCAATCCGGTTTTACCGATGGCCCCCTGGGCCTGGGGGTCGACGGGCTTGGCTTGCTGGGCATCAAGCTGGACTCCGGCGGTGGCACCAGCCATACCGGCGCCCTGCTGGTCGATGGCAATGGTGACGTGGCCAACCAGTACGGTTCTTTCGGCGTCACCGCCAAGGCCAGGCTCGCCCAGAGCGTGTTGAGCATCGGCACCCACGAGCCGCTGCTGCCGGTGGCCTTTCGCAACGACACCCGCCTGCTGCCGCAGACCTTCAATGGCGCGCAACTGGTGTCCAGCGATATCAAGGACCTGAGCCTGACCCTGGGTCAGTTCGACAGCGTGCGCCAGCGCAACTCGACGGATTACGAAGACCTGCAGATGTTCGCCCTGGCCAGGAACGGCCGCCAGGTCGCCGGCCGGGTCGACAGCAATCGCTTCACCTACAGCGGCGCCCACTACAGCATCCGCCCCGATCTCAAGGCCGGGTATTTTTATGCCGAGCTCAAGGACAACTACCGCCAGCACTACACCAACCTGACCCACACTGCAGCGCTGGGCAAAAGCCTCTCGCTGAAATCCGAACTGCGCTACTTCCACAGTTCAAGCCTGGGCCGGGCCGAGGTCGACAACCGCCACCTGGGAGTCATGGAAACCGTTGCCTATCGGGGCCACGCCCTGAGCTTCGTCTATCAGAACCAGAGCGGGCGCAGCGGCATGCCTTTTCTCAGCGGCACCGACCCTTATGGTTTCAATACCTCGACCTACAAGAGCTTCGTCAACGCTGGGGAGGATTCCTGGCAACTGCGCTACCGCTACGATTTCACCGCCCTGGGTGTGCCCGGCCTGAGCTTGATGAGCCGCTATGTGCGCAGCAACGAATTCAGGATCGGCCAGCAGCAAGGCCGCGAGCAGGAACTGGATACCGACCTGGCCTATGTGATCCAGAGCGGCCCGCTCAAGGACCTTGGCGTGCGCTGGCGCAACGTGGTGTATCGCGCCAACTACACAGCCAATGTCGATGAAAACCGCCTGATCCTCGACTACAGCCTCAAGCTCTGGTAGCGCCCAAAGCCGACAGCACTGCATCGCCCCGACACGACGCTGCCGGCATCTGCCGGCAGCTCGTGGAAAACCTTGCCCCCCAAACCTTACCTAGCGCTCAAGGCATGCTGGCGCGAAGCGCGTGGCAAGCCTCCTGGTACTCCCTGGCCAGGCGCGCCACCCGCTCCTCGGTGGCCACTACCGCGTCGAGCACGCCAATGCCCTGGCCACAGCCCCAGATTTCCTTCCAGGCCTTGGGCCGTTGACGCTCGGAACCAAAATCCATCTGCGTCGGATCACTGCTGGGCAGGTCCTCCGGGTCCAACCCGGCCGCTGCCAGCGACGCTTTCAAGTAGTTGCCATGCACTCCAGTGATCAGGTTGGTGTAGACGATATCCTCCGCCCCCGACTGGCGGATCATCTGTTTGTAAGCCGGCACCGCATTGGCTTCCTCGGTGGCGATAAACGCCGATCCTATGTAGGCCAGGTCCGCCCCCAGAGCCTGGGCCGCGAGAATCGAACGCCCTGAGGCAATGGCCCCGGAAAGCAACAGCGGCCCGTCGAACCATTGGCGGATTTCCTGGACCAGGGCAAAGGGCGATTGGCTGCCTGCGTGCCCGCCAGCGCCGGCCGCCACTGCAATCAGGCCGTCGGCGCCCTTGTCGATGGCCTTGCGCGCGAAGCGGTTGTTGATCACATCGTGCAGCACAATGCCGCCGTAGCCGTGCACCGCCTGGTTGATCTCGGGCCGCGCGCCCAGGGAGGTGATGATGATCGGCACCTGGTACCGCACACACACCGCCATGTCCTGCTCCAGGCGGTCATTGGAGCGATGGACGATCTGGTTCACCGCAAAGGGCGCCGCCGGCTGCTGCGGATGCAGCCGGTCGTGCTCGGCCAGGGCCTGGGTGATCTGCTCGATCCACTCTGACAAGCGCCCGGCCGGCCGCGCGTTCAACGCCGGGAACGAACCGACGATCCCGGCCTTGCACTGGGCGATCACCAACTCGGGGGTGGAAATGATGAACAACGGCGCAGCCACTACCGGCAAGCGCAAACGCTGCGTAAGGATCTTCGGCAAGCTCATGCTCTGGCTCCTGTGCCATTAGCGAAAGGCTTCATGATTCGGCCATGGCCACTGCGGCCTTGGGGGCCCTGGCAAGGCCGGTGCTGACCAGCACCAGAGCCCCGGCCAACAGGTACATCACGATCCCCAGGTACATGCTCGATACATGCCCCCCGGTATGGCTGTTGATCACCCCGCTGAGCCAGGGCGTCAGCGCCGGTCCGAGGTTGCCCAGGCTGCTGATGAAAGCGATACCCCCGGCGGTGGCGGCGACCGACAGATACTCGCTGACCAGGGCGAAGAAGATCGGCGTCCCGGCCTTGATCCCCACGTAGGCAAAGCCCAGGGCCGTAACCGACAGCAGCAGATGGCCATTCAACAAGGTAGTGATCGCCAGGCCGCACACCGCGATGGCCATGCAGCCGACAAAATGCCAGCGGCGCTCTCGATGCTTGTCAGAATGCAGGCCGATCAGCACCATCCCGACGATCCCGACGATATTCGGAATCGCGGTAATCAACCCCACCTGCATCAAGTCCTTGATGCCCCAGCCCTGGATCAGGCTCGGCATCCAGAACACCAGCATGTAGGTGGCGCCGAGGAACATGAAGTACGCGGTGGACAGCAGGTAGATCCTGGGGTCGCGAAACATCTGCCGGAGGCTGTCCTGGGACTTGTGCCGGGCGCTTTTCAGGTCTTGGGCCATGTCGTCGTCCAGCAGCCGTTTTTCCTCCTGGCTGAGCCACTTGGCCTGCTCCGGGCAGTCCTGCAGGTAGAAGAAGGCCACCACCCCCAGCACGCTGGCCGGCAAGCCCTGGAGCACGAACATCCATTGCCAGCCACTGTAGCCGGCGACGCCGTTGAGGTACTTGAGAATACTCCCCGAGACCGGCCCGGCTATGAGCCCGGCGACTGCGGCGGCGGTCATGAAGATAGCGATGACCTGGCCTCGTCGAGGTGCTGGAAACCAGTAGGTGAAATACAGGATCACTCCCGGAAAAAAACCGGCCTCGAATGCCCCCAGCAAGAAACGCAGGATGTAGAACTGCAGCGGCGTGCTGACGAACATCATCGCCGCCGCCACCAGGCCCCAGCAGAACATGATGCGTAGCAGGGTCTTGCGCACGCCGCTGCGTTTGAGCATCAGGTTGCTGGGGACCTCGAAGAGGAAGTAGCCGATGAAGAAGATACCGGCGCCCAGGCCATAGACCGCATCGCCAAAAGGCAGGGTCTGTTTCATCTGCAATTGTGCGTAGCCGATATTGACCCGATCGAGGAAGGCGATCATGTAGCAGAGCATCAGCAATGGCAGCAGGCGCCAGCGAATCTTTGCGTACAACGATTCAAGCTGCTGGGTGTGTTCGGGCAAGGCGTGCGGATCTTGGACAGTTATTATTTTTGTAGTCATGGTCGTCTCCGGCGGAGTCGGTGGTTACCGCATCAAGGGAATCGCTGTTTCAGGTGTTAGTGGCCTCGCGGTCCTGCAGCACGCGCCACATGACTTTGCCGGAGCCGGACTTGGGCAGGCTGTCGACGAACTCCAGCACCCGCGGCACTTTGTAGGCCGCCATGTGCTCGCGCGACCAATCGATGATCTGTTGCGCGCTGGTGTGGCCCACGGCCTCGCGGCGCAGTACCACCAGCGCCTTGACGGTCTCCCCGCGGTAGGCATCCTGGGCTGCGATAACACAGGCCTCGTGCACCGCCGGGTGCTTGAACAGCAGCGCTTCCACTTCCGCCGGCCAGACCTTGAAACCGCTGCTGTTGATCATTCGCTTGAGGCGATCGGTGAGAAAAAAGTAGCCCTCCTCGTCCATATGGCCGAGGTCGCCGGTGCGCAGGAAAGACTTGCCCTCGAACTCGACGAACGCCGCGGCGGTAGCCTCAGGGTTGCGCCAGTAGCCTTTGAACAGCATCGGCCCAAAGGTGATGATTTCCCCCACCTGGCCAGGCGCAAGTTCCTCCAGGGTATGTGGATCGACGACCCGTGAATCGACCCCGAAGAAGGGCATGCCCAGGCATTGCAACTTGGCCCGCTCTGGGGGGTTGCCATGGCTGGCGGCAGCGGTTTCCGTAAGCCCGTAACCCTCGAGAAAAGTCAGCCCGAATTCCTCTCGCAGGCGCTCTGCCACCGCCTGGGGCATCGCTGCCCCGCCACCGTTGATATGCACCAGGCTCGATAGCTCGAAATCCTTGTAGTTGGGGCTGCCGAACAGGTCGATGATCATGGTCGGGATGCAGGTCCAGTGGGTCACCCGATGACAGGAGATCAGGCGGCCGGCGAGCTCCCGATCCCAACGCGGCATGATCACTGTGCTGGTGGCATCGAACACCGCCCGCAGGACAAAACACACCAGGCCGGTGATATGGAAGAACGGCACCACCCCCAGGCCCACCGACTCGACGGTGGACTGGGTCCAACTGCCGCTGACGGCGTTGCTCATCAGGCTGCGATGGGTGTGCATGCAGCCCTTGGGATGGCCGGTGGTCCCCGAGGTGTATTGCAGCATGGCCAGGTCGTCGGCCTGGGCACTGTGCACGCCGGGGCTCAAGGACTGCCCGAGGGCCTCGCCCCAACGCAGGTAGCCATCGGGCAGCGGCGGCTCAGCACGCAACCAGGCATCGACCTCGGCGCTGGGCATTTCCGCCGCTTGCATCTGCGTCGGCGCCGGCATGGCATCGCTGTAGCGGGTCACCAATACCGTGCGCAACTGTTGCTCGGGGCCAAGCGTGGCATCCGCCGCCTGGACGATCGACGCCAGGTCCGCCGCACAGATCAGCACCCGCGCCTGGGCATCGCCGAGCTGATGGCTCAACTCCTCCACCTTGTTCATCGGGTTGACCGGCACCACCACCGCGTTCGCCCGCAGGATGGCGTAGTAGGCCACGATGAATTGCGGACAATTCTGCAGGTACAGCGCCACCCGATCACCAGGCCCGACGCCTGCGTTCTGCAACCAGCCGGCCAGGGCCAGGGCCTCGGTCCGCAGGGCGGAATAGCTCAGCGCCCGACCAAAGAAGCGGTAGGCCACTTTGTCTGGATAGCGCTGCGCGGCCACCTCCAGGTTGAACCACAGCGAGGTGGCCGGCACCGTCAATGCAAGGGGCAAGCGCTTGGGCCAGACACGGTGATGTGGGCGCTGAGTGCGGGTAGTGGACATGCTGACTCCTTCAAGCCCTGGGATGAACGAGGGGATAGCCATGGACAGCGTCATCCGGCGCCCGTACGACCGCCAGGCCTCGCCGCAACGGGCAACCATCGGGGTCGATCCTGCCCCAAGCCGCCGGTCCATTTCAATCACTTATATTTCGCTGTGCGAAATATAATTCCGTATTGACCGGTAGAATATTCGCTGACATTCTGCATTTCAACGTGGAAACGCCCTGCACAACACAATCAGAAAAATCACTGCAGCCTGGTCATCGACGACACCTGCGTTCGACGACACGGGCCAGGACCTGACCCAAGAGCCATCGCCTATGAGTGCCGTATTTGACGCCCCGACACTGCAAAGCCTGTTCAGCGGATTCGCGGTCCATCTCGGCTTGAGCCTGCAGCAATACCAGCAGGCGCAAACCGTCATTGCGGTCACCGTTGAACCTCATCACCTCAACCAGGCCGGCAATCTTCACGGGGGGGTCATAGCCTCACTGGCCGACACCGCCATGGGCATGAGCGGCACCTGGCATGCCGATCCCGGACAATGGCGACTGGCCCTGACCCTGTCCCTGAACATCAACTACATGGCGGCGATCCCACCGGCAACTGAAGTCCGGGCAGTGGCACGCATGCGCGGCGGCGGAGCGAAGATCTTCATGGCCAGCTGTGATCTGCTGGACGCCGAGGATCGGCTGCTGGCCAGTGCCGAGGGGGTTTTCAAACGTGGCCGCCTGCGTGTCGAAAGCCGCTGAGGCCGCACGCCCTTGTGCGCAAGCAACCGAGCACGGGTTGGCGAGGTGCTGGGCAACCCTGCGGAATTGAGTTTCGAGAGGGAATAGCAGATTTCAATTGTGGCGGTTCCGGGATAACATTTTTCCTTTGTTTCCACGAACCCGCGGTGTGGTCAACTGGCATTGCGACCGGCACCAGCCCTTACCGGAAGACCCCATGCACGACCCGAACGACATCCCGGAACAAGCGCCCAAAGACCGCAAGTTCGTCGAAGCCCTGGCCCGTGGCCTGGAAGTCTTGCGGGCCTTTACCCACGGCCATGCGGTGCGCGGCAACCAGGACATCGCACGCATCACTGGCTTGCCCAAACCTACGGTATCGCGCCTGACCTACACCCTGACGCAACTGGGTTACCTCAAGTACAACCAGGACCTGGAGAAGTACCAACTGGATTCGGCGGTACTGGCCTTGGGTTATGCCTATTCCGCCAGCCTGCGGGTGCGCCAGCTCGGCAAGCCGTTCATGGATGAGTTCGCGCGCCGTACCAACACCACCGTCAGCCTGACCTGCCGCGACCGCCTGTCGATGATTCACGTGGACAGCAGCCGCCCACCGGAAGTCGCCAGCCTGCGCATGGAACCTGGGGTTCGACTGCCCCTGGCCACCAGCGCCGCCGGACGCGCCTACCTGGCTGCAACGCCGAAACATGAACGTGACCATCTGCTCGGGGAAGTGGCGAAAAAACTCGGCGACGAGTGGCCGGCCCTGGAAAAATCCCTGGAAGACTCCTTCCGCGAATACGAGACTTTGGGCTTCTGCCTGTCGCTGGGCGAGTGGGACCGCAACGTCAACGGCGCTGGGGTGCCGCTGCACTTGGCCGACGGCAGCATCATGGCCCTGACCTGCGGTGCTCCGAGCTTCCAGCTGTCCAGCGAAAAACTCGAAAGCTCCCTGGCGCACCAGTTGGTGATGCTGGCCCGGGATCTGGAAAGCCTTGGCGTCTGAGCCTGTCATCGCGGATGACCTGGGACTCGCGCCCGGCCATCGACAGCGCCCCATCTGGCTGATAGTCGTAGCGCTTTCGAGCAGCTGTCGATCAGCGACACCGGCTCACAGGTAGTCATGTAGCAGACAGTTGCTGGCCGCCAATTCCATGCATGATCGGGCGAACTACCGATAAAAAACGCCGCTTTCTCGTGCAGAGAAAGCGGCGTTTTTCCTTGACGGCTTGACCTTGCCCGCAGCGTAGGGCCTGTTGACTGATAGCCGCCTTGAGGTGGCGGGCCCCAGGAACGCCAGGGTGTTGGACTGACGTTCCTGGAATGTTCACATCCCCGGTATCAGCGGGGGCTCCTCATCACTTATCCAGCACGTTCTTACCGACCAGGCTGCCGACGTTCGCGACAAATTGTGTGTGCACCACGCCCGTGGCCTTGACGTTGCTCAGTACACCGTTCTGGTTGAGCCCCACCAGACCACCGGCGGTGTCCATCCCTAAACCAACCACCATTGCCTTGGCTGACGAGTCAGTGATCCGACCAGAGTTGTTGAAACCGACCAATCCCCCTGCGTTGTTGCTGAAATACCCAATTACGGTGCCCGAGGCGCTGGAGCGCAGGATGCTGCCATTCTGGTTGTAGCCCACCAGGCCACCCAGGTTCCGGGAGGCAGCGTAAGCATTATTATCCAACCCAATCACTCCCGAGCTCGAAGAGTCAGCGATCGAGCCGCCCTGGTTGATCCCCACCAAGCCGCCCATGCCTACCGGTGCCTGACCGCCCAAGGAGCCCCCGACCCGAACATTGGCGTGGCTATTGCTCACGGAGCCGGTGTTCAGGCCCGCCAGGCCACCGGCTGCCGAAGTTGAGGTATTGCCAGCCACTGAACCGCTCACCGAAGAACCATCGATGGAACCGCCGTGGTTGATCCCCACCAGTCCGCCGATCTGGTTGTCCTGATCATCAAGGGCACGTACCTGGAGATTGCTGGCTTGGACGTTGCTGATACTCCCGCTGTTGCTTCCAACCAGACCGCCGACTGCGCCACCACCCTGGGTATTGGCTGGTCCCTTGACGGTGAGCGAGGCGAGCTTGAGGTTGCTGATGCTGCCCGAGGAACTACCGAACAGACCGCCATGAGCGCCATTACTGTTGACGGTAAAACCACTGATAGTGTTGCCCAGGCCGTTGAAGACACCGGTGAACGTGTCGGCACCACCAATCGACGTGAGGTTGCCGAAGCCGTTGAGGGCAGTGCCCAGGACGTAGCGGCCATCCAGGCGCTTATCGATTGCCTGCAACTGCGCAGCGTTCTGAATGACCTCGTACTTGGCCCCGTTGGCGTCGAACCCGGCACCACTGCCGGACAGGGTCACCTGGCTGTTTTTACCCAAGGTGAGGTCAGCACCGTGGTTCAGGCCCAGGCTGCTGTCGCTCCCGGTGAGTTGCACTTTACCGTTGAGCCCAATGCGCTCCTTGGCATTGAGCTCGACCCGGGCCTTGGCCCCATTGGCTGCCAGGTTGCCATTGAGCTGAATGTCCTTGGCCGCAGAGAGGGTCAACTGATTGCCGCTGCTCCAGTTGATCGGTCCGTCCACCACGACATCGCCCTTGCTGCTGGCCAACTCGATATTGGTGGTCGCCAGATTCCGCGACAGGGTATCGCCATGATTGATCCCAAAGTAGTCGGCCATGGACCCGCCAACCGCGACCTGCTCAGCTTCGATCTTCCAGGTTCCCGTCTGACCATTTTTTGCCTGGGTGGAGACACGAGCATTTTTTTGCACCCAAGTCATCCCGCCGCGGGTTTCGATCACACCACCGTTACCCTCGTCCGGGGCATTGGCCAGCAATGCACCGTCGACGTTGACCCTGCCCACATCACCGCCGTCCAGGGTGATGCGACCGGCCTTTTGCGACAAGGTATTGGCTTCGATAGTGCCGGTGTTGTTGACCACTATCTGCGTCATCGCGCCGGCACTCTTGGCGGTCATCAGTACTTGACCGCCATCGGCCTTGAGCAGGCCTCCGTTGGCCACCAGCGCATTGAGCGCGGCGGAATCAACTTGCAGGTCCAGCAGGTTGTCACCGTCAAAGCTGACCGTGAACGCTTCACCCGCACCCAATGCCACACGGCCGTTTTGCGCCGTGATGGTGCCGTTGTTGAGAACGTCTGCGGCCAACAGTGCAACACTGCCACCGTCAGCGGCGGTGATCTTGCCGAGGTTGACGATTCTGGCCTTGGAGGTGCCGGAGAACTGATAGTTACCGGCATTGAACTGCTCATTGCCGATGCCCTGTGTCGAGACCACCAGGCCGCCAACATTCACTTGAGCGTTATTGCCGAACACCACCCCGTTGGGGTTGACCAGGAACACCTGACCGTTGGCGTTGATCGTCCCCAGGATCATACTGCCATTGACACCAACCACCCGGTTCAAGGCAATCGAAGTATTGGTGGGCTGATTAAAGGTCACCGATTGACCGGTCTGGACATTGAAATCCTTCCAGTTGGTGACCAGCTTGTCGGTGTTCTGGTTGATGGACATGTGATTGCCCTGAGTCGAAATATCCGCACTCCCGGACACCACCGCGCCCCCTGTCGGCAAGGCGAACGCCGATGGCATGCACGCCAAGGCAAGGACACTGGCTGCCGCCACAATCAAACCCTTTCCGGAGCCCGAACGACGACGGCGGCGAGCGCCTTCGTGAGTCACATTCCAGCAGCCCTGGGCCTGGTTCCATACCAACGCATAAATCTTGTTCATAAAGATTCCTTATCGACTGATCAAAACCCTGCAAACCTTTGCAAGGCGACACAACACCTGCTGGGGCACAACGGCTCCGGCAGAAACACGGCCAAGCACTCACGCAGCCTCGGGCCATGTATTGCGCCCGTCACAGCGGATCACTCGGAAAAAAGTGCTATGCAGCAACGGCTGACTGCCGCCAGCCGTCAGAAAGGACAGAAAAGAGAACAGGGCCAATAGCAGCCCTGGATCAGGCAAGCCTCGGTATGCCGTGTTTGCGCACGGCATACCGAGGGAGTGACCATCTCCTTGGATCAAGAGGTGCAGATCACCAGTTACGCTGCTCGCCCTGGTTGAGGTTGGCTGCCTGATTCAATGGGCGGTCGTAGCCCGTGCTTGCGTAGTTGGGAGCAATCACGTTGATATTGCCGAAGGCTGCGGATTGACGAATGTCACCCAGGTCCACCCCCGCCAGGCCACCCAGACGGGCATCACGGCTGCCCGAAACCTCGCCACTGGCGAGCGTGTTGACGATCCGCGCATTGTTCTGCCCCACCAGGCCGCCGGCCATGCTGTAACTGCCCCCGGAGACATTGCCCTTGGCCGAAGCGGTGTCGATGAGGCTGTCACCCTTGGCAACGCCATGAGTACCCACCAGACCGCCGACCGCGCTCTTGGCACCGCCACTGACATCACCATGGGCCTCGACTGACTTCAGGTCCCCGGCGTTGTAGCCGATGAGCCCACCGACATGGCTTTGATCCTTGCCAGTGACATTGCCCAAGGCCAGGGAGTTGGCAATGAGCCCACCAGCGTTGGAACCAACAAGCCCACCTACAGTGCTGTTGCTACCGCCCTGAACCAGGCCGGACGCTTCGGCAAGGCCGATGTCACTGTCAAGGTTCTGCCCCACCAGGCCACCGATGTGCAGGCTGTTCCCCGCATTCACCGCGCCGCTGGCGTTGACGTTGCGCAGCACGCTGTCGTGGTTCAGCCCCACCAGGCCACCAGCCGTGGCAAAGCTGTTGCCCTGCAACCTGCCACTGGCTACCGAATCACTGATCCGGCCCGATTCGTTGCGACCGACCAGGCCTCCGGCGTTGCTCGCGCCAGTGCCGGATACCGTTGCCGAAGACTGGGAGCGCTCGATACGACCGCCTTGGTTGTAACCCACCAGGCCGCCCAGGTTGGTGCCCTTGTAGCTGTAGCTGTTGCCACTGGAAACCGCTCCCGAACTGGAGGAATCGGCAATCAGTCCTTGATGGTTGATGCCCACCAACCCACCCACTCCGCCCTCGGCATTGCTGGCGATGCTGGCGGTGAGCCGGACATCGGCGCTGCTGTTGGTCACTGTACCGCCACTACCGTCCACCTGACGGTTCTCGCCCACCAGGCCACCGGCCGCCGAGGTGTAGCTATTGCCCAGTACCACACCGCTTATCGACGAGGCGTCGATGGAGCCACCGACGTTGCTGCCCACCAGCCCGCCGATCACGTTGTCCTGTCGGCTCTTGGCATTTACCCGCAGATTGCTGGCGCTGACGTTGGCAATGCTCCCGCTGTTGCGTCCGACCAAGCCACCGACAGCACTGGAACCGGAGGTGGGCATGGCACCGTTGATGGTCAACGAGGCCAGCTTGAGGTTGCCGATGCTGCCGGACGAGCTGGCGAACAGTCCGCCATCGGTGCCGTTGCTGTTGATCGTCAAACCGCTGAGGGTGTTGCCCAGGCCATCGAAGATGCCACTGAAGGCCTGCTGCTCACCGATCGAGGTCAGGCGGTTACTGCTGTTGATGGAGTTGCCCAGGACGTAGCGACCTGCCAGGTCCTGATCGATCGCCTGCAACTGCGTGGTGTCTTGAATGACGCGGTAGGCTTGGCCGTTGGCGTCGAAACGGGCCCCGTTGCCGGACAGCGTGACGCCGCTATTCTGGCCCATGACAAACCCACTACCGTGGTTCAGCCCGAGGCTGCTGTTGCTGCCGCTCAGCGTCAGTTGACGGTTGAGCTTGATGCCACCCTGGGCGTTGAGTTCGACCCGGGCATTGGCGCCAGTGGCAGACAGGCGGTCATCCAGGCGGATGTCTTTGGCCGAAGAGAGGGTCAACTGGTTACCGCTGGACCAGCGCAGCCCGTTTTCCACCGCTACATCGCCCTTGCCACTGGCCAGTTCGATATTGGTCGTGGCCAGGTTGCGCGACACGGTGTCGGCATGGGCAGTGTTGCTGTTGGCGTTGAAGAAGGAGCCAACCTTGACTTCGTTGCTGGCGATCTTCCAGGTGCCCGTGCGGCCATTCCTGGACTGGGTGTCGACCTTGGTCGTCAGCTGCGCCCGGGTGGTGGCGCCCCGGGTCTCGACCACCCCACCATCGCCCTTGCCGTCCAGCGCACTGGCGTGCAGCGAGCCATCGACACTGACCACGCCCACGTCGCCGCCATCCAGGGTAATGCGCCCGGCTTTTTGCGACAGGGTGTTGGCTTCGATAGTGCCCTGGTTGTTGACCACCGTCTGCAGCATCGAGCCCGCGCTCTTGGCGGTCATCAGCACCTGCCCGCCATCGGCCTTGAGCAGGCCGGTTTTGGTGTTGTGCACCAGCGCGTTGAGCGCTGCGCTGTCGACGTGCAGGTCCAGCAGTTGGTTGTCGTCGAAGCTGACGGTGAAGCCATTGCCTGCGGCCAGTGCAACACGCCCATTCTGCGCCGTGATCGTGCCTTGGTTGGTCACCTTGGCCCCGAGCAGCGCAACGCCACCGCCGTCAGCGGCAGTGATGGAACCCTGGTTGACGACCTCGGCCGCCGAGTCGCCGGTGAACTTGTAGTTGCCGGCCTTGAAATCGGCATCGCTGATGTCGCGGGTCGTAGCCACCAGGCCGCCGACATTCACCTGTGAGCCTTGGCCAAACACCACCCCGTTGGGGTTGATCAGGAACACCCGGCCATTGGCGTTAATCTGCCCTTGGATGTTACTACCGTTGACACCGACAACCCGGTTCAGGGCAATCGAGGTGCTGGAAGGCTGGTTGAAGGTCACCGATTGATTGGACTGAACACTGAAGTCATTCCAATTCGTGGTCAGCTTGTCCGTATGCTGATTGATCGACATGTTCGAGCCCTGGGTAAGGATGTCGGCAGTGCCGGACACCACCTCCCCGCCGGTGGGCAAGGCAAACGCCGAGGGCAACCCGGTCAATGCCAGGAGACTGGCAACAGCCACCACCAGGCCCTTGCCGGAACCGGTACGCCGACGCCGGGCGCCTTCGTGAGTGACGTTCCAGCAGCCCTGGGCCTGGTTCCATACCAACGCATAGATCTTGTTCATGCAAACTCCATATCGATTTGTCTACGTACTGCAAACCTTTGCAGCACGGCACTGCCGCTGAAGCGCTCGCTAGGCCTTCAAAACTGAACGACGGTGTTGGGTAGAACTCGCCCACGGACGAACCGGCTCAATGACCGGTCGCGATCATGGGAAGGTAAAAGTGAACTCTGCGGCCCCGTTGGCAGCCCCCCCGGCCTGGACTTCCCGGTCATTGCCAATGCGGATGTAGCTGGCTCGCAGGGGAATGCTTGCGCCATCGCCGATGCGCTGCATCTCGTAGCTCTGGCCGCTGTACTCGATGCGCTCCGAAGTCAGCCCATTGGTCATGACAATGCCGAACCCCCGGGTCTGGGAGTTGATCAGGCCCAGTACGCCCCTGACCGACGAGCCCCCTGACTTGTCGATAAAGCTGATGCGAGGCTTGGCCTGCATCGAACAACGGCTCAACCCGATACTGAAGGGAACCGCAGGCGAGGTAGCGTTAACCTGGGGAAAGTCCGACAGGGCGAAGCGCCCCAAGCGCACTCCGATATCTTTGTAGGCTTCCACCACGCAGGTCTTGGGCAGCTCGATGTTCATGTTGAAGTCCATGCCGCCCATGACCAGGCTCGTGCGGCAACTGCCGGTCAGCGGTGTGCTGAGCTGGCTCAATTGGGCCCCCAGGGTCGACTCGTTTTTTTCCAGGTCGTACGCATACAACTGCAGGTAGGAAGAGCCTGTTACCTGAGTCACTTTGAGGGTGCCCGTGGGCAACTGATCCGGTTGCACGGTCAGGATCAGTGATTGAACAACCTGGGTGACCATGGTCTGCTTGGGTAAACCGCTCTCAAAGACCAGGTCGTCATTTTTTTCCAAGGCAATCGGGTAGGTGCCCTGGGTCACCCGTATTTTCTTGCTCCCTCGAGGAGCAACATCCAGTCGCAGGCCAATGCCGGCGACATCGGTAGGCGCGGCGCCATCGTACTGCGGCGTACCGAGGGTCCAATGCCCCGCAGTCACCAGCTCCCGAGGTCTGCCGGAGACAGCCAGGTTGAAACTGGTATGCAAGGTCAGCGTACGCTGCCATAACACGGTTCCCACCGCGGTATTGGTGTTCAACGGGTTGACCAGCACCCATTGCGTAACGGCGTTGCTGGTGACGTCGCAGCCCCTGGCATAACCGTTCACCGAGGCTGCGCGCGCTTCCGTGCCGACCCAGCCGCAAAGCATCGCTGCAAGCACGACGCCATGAACCCACAGGGACAGCGGTCTACGCTCGGTTACAAGCCTCAGCCATTGGCGAATCATCTGTCTTTCTCCCTGTCTGCACTGTTGGAGCACCGCCTATGTGAACGGCCATGCCCTGCACAAACGAGATGGGTTGTCCAACAATGGCCGGCTGCTTCCGGCCACCCTTAAGAAAGATCATCAAGGAACGAGACAAGCAGGTACCCGTCATCAGTCAGCACCCGATACGCCAGGCATCAGCCAGGTGCACCGGGGAACTGCCCTTCCTCAGATCAGTGGGTACCGGTCATCAGTTGCGGATATCGCCCTCGTTCAGGCCGACCGCTGGCACTTGCGCCGCCAGCTCCTCCGCCCTGTTGTAGCGCATGTCGCCGTAGTTGACCCCGACCAGGCCACCGTAGGTCTGGGCGTTGCGCGCAACGAAGTTGATCTTGCCGGAGGCCGAAGAGTTACGCAGATCGCCCGTGTTCAAGCCGACCAGTCCGCCCAGGAGGGCAGAGACGCCGCCGCTCACCTGGCCATCGGCCAGGGAGTTGGTGATGAACGACTTGTTCTGACCGACCAGGCCGCCAACCGCACTCCGATCACCGCCCACTACGTCGCCTTTGGCCGATGCGCTATTGATGCGGTGATCGACAAGGTCGCCATTGGTACCCACCAGGCCGCCGACGAAGCTGGTGACGCCGCCGCGGACGTTACCACTGGCTTCGGCCGAACTCAGGTCACCGTCGTTGTAACCCACCAACCCGCCGACGTTGCTGATGTTGCCGCCGCTGGCATTGCCACGAGCCACGACATATTCGGTGTTGCCGCCAAAGTTGTGTCCGATGAGGCCACCGACATTGCTGTTGGCACCACCTGTCACATTGCCGGTCGCTTCCGCGGTGTGGATCTGGCTGTCCTCGCTCTTGCCCACCAGACCGCCAATGTTGGTGCCGGTGGAGTCAGTGACCGTACCAGTGGCCTTGACGTTCTTCAGCTCGCTGTTCTGGTTGAAGCCCACCAAGCCACCTGCGGCCAAGGACGCTGCACCCGTAACTGCACCACTGGCGCTGGAGTCGATGATGGTGCCACTTTTGTTGGTCCCCACCAGACCACCGATGCGGCTGGCGGCATAACCCCAGACATTGACCGAGGAACTGGCGTTCTCAATCAGGCCGCCTTGGTTGTAGCCCACCAAACCACCCAGGTTCGGGTCGATGTAAGGTGGGCGAACGGGTGGGTTAACGGGTGGACGGAAACCCGTTCCGATCGTACCGGCACTCGAAGAGCCCTTGATTTCCCCGCCCTTGTTGATCCCCACCAGGCCGCCCATGCCACCCACCTCACTGAGCTGTACGGTGCCCAACACCTGCACGTTGGTGGAGCTATTGGTAATGCTCCCCACACCGGCGCGGCCAACATTGTTTTCGCCGACCAGGCCGCCCATGGCCAAGGTGTTGTTGTTACCGGTCACCGTACCGGTCACCGATCCACGGTTGATGCTGCCGCCGGCGTTGACGCCGACCAGGCCACCGACGGTGTTGGTCTGATTGCTGTTGGCGTTCACGACCAGGTTGGTGCCACTGACGTTTTCGATGCGGCCGGTGTTCTCGCCCACCAAGCCACCGATTTTTCCGAAGCCTGAGTTGGAGGTAGTACCGTTGATTCTCATCGACGCCAGCTTGAGGTTGCTGATACTGCCGGACGATCGACCGAACAGACCACCGTAAGGCCCATCGGTATTGACGGTGAAACCACTGATGGTATTGCCTAGGCCCTCGAAGATTCCGTTGAACTGTCTGTTGCCACCAATGGTCTTGATGATGCCGGTGCCCTTGATGTCATTGCCCAGCACATACAGGCCACCGAGGTTGGTGCCGATCGCCTGCAACTGCGCGGAGTTCTGGATCACTGTGTACAGGTCATCATTGACGTCGAACGAAGCGCCGCTGCCGGACAGGGTGACCTGGCCGCGATCGCCCAGGACATAGCTGTTGCCGTAGACCAGGCCGAGGCTGCTGTTGGCACCGGTCAGCGCTACCGCACCATTGAGCTTGATGTCCCGATCGGCCTGGAGCTCGACACGGGCGCCTGTACCGCTGGCCTTCAGGTTTTTATTGAGGTTGATGTCCCGGGCCGAAGCGACGTTCAAGTGATTGCCGCTGCTCCAGTTGATGTCACCGTCGATCGAAACGTCGCCGGACTTGCTGCTCAACTCGACGTTGGTGGAAGCCAGGTTAAACGACAGGGTATCGGCATACACGTTGTTGCTGCCGGGGGTGGAGGTTGGGCTGACATTGATATCGGTGGAACTGATCTTCCAGGTACCGGCCTTGCCATTGGTGGCCAAGGTGTTGACCCGGGCGGCCAGTTGCACCTTGGTGTCGGCGCCCTTGGTCTCCACGACACCGCCATCACCGATCGAAGTCAGTGCGTTGGCGCTCATCGAGCCACCGACGTTGACCACGCCGACATCACCGCCGTCCAGGGTGATCTTGCCGGCCTTGCGCGACAGGGTATTGGCTTCGATGGCGCCCTGGTTGTTGACCACGGTCTGCAGCATCGAGCCGGCACTGCGTGCGGTCATCAACACCTGCCCGCCATCGGCCTTGAGCAGGCCGCCGTTGCTGACCAGCGCATTGATCGCCGCGGCATCGACTTTCAGGTCCAGCAGGTTGTTGCTGTCGAAGCTGACGGTGAACGCGTCGCCGCCACCCAGGGCCACACGGCCCTTTTGCGCCTTGATGTCGCCTTCGTTGCGCACGCTCTTGCCGAGCAGGGCCACACTGCCACCATCGGTGGTAGTAATCACGCCGTTGTTGACGATTTCAGCTTGTGAGGTCCCGGCAAACTTGTAGTTGCCGGCCTTGAAGTTGTCATCGCTGATGTTCTTGGTCGAGACCACCAGGCCACCGACGTTGACCTGAGCGTTGTTGCCGAATACCACGCCATTGGGGTTGATCAGGAACACCCGGCCGTTGGCGTTGATCTGCCCCTGGATATTACTGCCGTTGACGCCGATCACCCGGTTCAGGGCGACCGAGGTCTTGGTCGGCTGGCTGAAGGTCACCGTCTGGCCGCGGTTCACGCTGAAGTCGTTCCACTCGGTGATCAGCTTGTCCGAGTGCTGGTTGATCGACATCTGTTTGCCATTCTCGAACGTCAGGATGTCTGCCTGTCCGAAGGTTATGTTTTCTCCAGTCGGCAGCGCGAAGGCCATAGGTAAAGCGCCTATGCCCAGCAACCCGGCCACCATCACCACCAGGCCTTTGCGGGTTCCGGAACGCCGACGGCGCCGCGCCCCTTCGTCGGCCACACTCCAGCAGCCCTGGGCCTGGTTCCATACCAATGCATAAACCTTATTCACGTTGACTCCTTATTTTGCTGATTAACGCCCTGCACCCTATGCAGGGCGGCACTACATCCGAAGCGCACGCGCGCCTTCAGAAATACTGTGTCGCGCTGGCCCAGATTCGCGGCGTGCGCTCGGGGCCGCTGCCTTCCTGGTTGTTGTCCAGGGCCCAGGCACTGGTCACGCTGATCTGTTGCGAAGGACCGCTCCAACTGGCACCCACACCGGCGCCCGAAAGCTGGCGGCGGTTCTCATCGTGGATCCAGGGGCGCTTGTTGACCTGCACCGCGCCGTGATCGATAAACGCCTTGAGCTGCCAGCGCGGGGCCGGGAGGAAGCGCAGCTCCAGGCTGGCCTGCCAGCCCTGGTCGCCGCTGCCGGTACCCTGGGGATAGGCGCGCACATCGAAGGGCCCGCCGATGCCGAATTTTTCCGAGCTGTCCAGGTTGGTCGAGGACCATTGGCCGTTGAACTGGCTGTAGAGCTGGAAGCGCGGGCTCAGGTACTGCAGGCGCGCGGCATTCAGGTTGAGCTTCTGAAAGCCACCGTTGGTGCCGGCCGTGAAGTGGTCGCGCCACTGGTCCATCGGGTCGTCGATGCTCAACCGGCCACTGCCGTAGGTGAGGTAGAAGAAGTTCTGCCCGCCGCCGAGCAGGCTGTCCTGGGAGTTGCCGTTGAGGCTCAGGCTCCAGAGTTCCACATGCTTCTGGCTGCTGACTTCGAACAGGTCGATGTCGTCCCGCAGGCGCTTGTCCTCGTACTGCAGCTGGGCGCTGAGATCGAAGGTGCGGCTGCGGATCAGCGGTTGGGTGATGAAGACACTGCCGATGCTGGCCTCGCCGTGGGCCTCCAGCACCTCGAAGTCGCGGCTCAACTCGTAGTTCATCCGCGAATAGGCCACGCCCAGGCTGGTCGACCAGGGGCCTACCGGGAGTTTGTAGGCGGCGCGGTAGTAGCGCTGGTCCTCATCACTGCCCAGCACCCGCAAGTTGAGCTGGTCGCCCAGGCGCAAGGGGTTGTTGAGGTTGAGGCTGCCCCCCAGGCGATATTCGCCGGTGTAGTAGCCGCCGAAGTTGTCGGCTTCCAGGGTGCCGCTGGCCCAGGGTCCGGGCTGTGCATTGACCAGCAGGTCGGTGGTGCCGCGCTGCTCACCGGCACTCAGGGTGCCCTTGACCCGGACCCCGGGAAGGTCGCTCAACAGCAGCAGGCTGCGCTCAAGATCGTCACTGCGCACCGCGGCATCGCTTTGCAACAACGACAGCGGGCCGGTGATCACTGAATTCAGGGCCCGGGACTGGTTGTTCACTTGAATACGGCCGTAACGGCCTTCCATGACCTCGATACGTACCACGCCGTCCTCGATGTCCTGGGCCGGCAGGAAGGCCCGGGCCAGCATGTAGCCCTGGTTCTGGTAATAGGTGGTCAGACGCTCGGCAGCCGCGCGCAGCTGGTTCAGATCCAGTTCCTGACCCTTGAGGTCCGCCAGCTCAGCCTGCAGCGTCTCGTTGCTGAACACCTGATTGCCGACGATCACGAAATCGTTGACCTGCAGGCGGATGCCGGAGGTATCCGGAGCCTGGGCAGGGGCGCTCGGCGGCTTCGCCGGCAGGTCCAGTTCCGGCGCCGGCGGCTCCGGCAAGGCCGGTTGCGTGGCCTCAATGTCACGCATCGCCTGCCCGGCGTTGGGCACATACACCGCAGCCTGCCCCACGTTGGGCACATTTACCGCAGCAGTCGCCAGTCCCGGCAGCATCAGAAGCAAACTCAAACAGCTTCTGGACAAGTGTTGCCGAGTCCCGTCAGGGCACCTGGAAACCTGGCCATTGAATGATTTCTCCAAGGCAACTTCAGTCTTGTATCCGCGCACTTCCACTCAGCGTCTCCCCGCTGTCAGTTGCCACTTGGTAATGAACCACCGCCTGATCCGGGGTAATTCCCTGCATGTCGGGCAGGGCGATCCGCGCCGAGCCGAAGGGCTCCACGGTGATCCCCTGCAAGGTGATCGAACGGGTACCGCCGCCCAGTGCCAGCCCGGCAAAGGACACGTAGTACGGGGTCGGGTTGCCGGCCAGCAGCGCAGCGCCACCCTGCCCCGCCGCCGCAAGGCGCCAGCGCAGTTGGTGGACCGCTTCGTCAGCCTTGCCGGACAAGCCCTGAGGCCGGTACAGCAGCTTCATGCGCATCCGCGATGCCAGCCGCAACAGGTTGTCCTTCGCGGCCGCCAGGGGCGGTACTTCAAGAAAGTTGATCCAGAACACCGACTCGCGATCGCCGGGCAGCGGCTCGCCGCTGTAGCGCAGGAGCAGCGCTGCGTTCTGCCGGGGCTCGAGTCGAGATATCGGCGGCGACAGCACGAACGGCACCACCAGCGCACTGGGATCGGCTTGCGCATCGCCCTTGTCCAACCAGGCCTGCAACAGAATCGGTGCCTGGCCGATATTGCCGACCCGGATGCTGATGGCCGGCTTGCCGGCGGGATAGATAAACCGCGTACCGACAATCGACAGGTCCGCCTGGGCCCAGGCACTGAATGCCGCCAACAACCCGGCAACCAACCAGCGCTGCCCTTGACAGGGTTGGCGAGGCACCGCAGCGAAGCGCATCACGATTGCGCTCCTGACTTGATGGCCCGGGCATCGTCAGCGGGCACGGCCCGGCAAGGTTGCTGGAGCAGGACATAACCGGTAGCGGAGGCCTGGTCACGGGGCGGCAACAGGTAGTCGATCAGGCACTGCTCATCGGGCTCACCGCCCCACTCCACCCGGATCGTTCCCTGCTCCTGCTCGGACCGCAGCACCAGGCGACTGCCTTGCCCCACGGCACCCAGCTCGACACCGCTCTGCGCATCGGTCGCGATCGCGGCAAACGGCAATTGCTGGCCATTGGGCTGCTGGCTATCGACCAGGAAAGCCCTGGCCCGGCGGGTCGGATAAGCCAGCATCACCACCGAGCCCGCCACGGGTGCGACATTACGTGAACTGAGCTGCAACTCGACGTCGTCGGGGATACCGCTCGGATCGATATCCACAGTGTTCAATTGATAGGGGCTCAGACTGCCTACCACGGCGTATCCCTGCCGATCCACCTGAGCTCTGCCGGACCCGACATTGGCGCCCTGGGCATTTGGGGCATACACCAGGCCCATGGTTTCACTCATGGTCTGTGAGAGCGTCAGCCCCCCCGAATGGAGAATCATGCCTCCCGAAGCCCCCAGGGACTCTTGGCGATAATCACGGCCCTGGGAAAAGCTCGAGCTCAGGGAAACCTCAGGCAGGTAATAGTTCAGGCTGGCGTTGCCCGAAGTTTCTCGCTGGCGTTGATCATGGGAGGCCGACACGGCATACGTGGCATCTCCACGCTCGTCCAGTGATCCGGAAATGCCGCTGGTGTAGTGCGCACCGGACTTGCGGTCATGGCTGGCATAGGAGTTGATCGTTGTTCCACGTTGTCCATCACGTCCCAGGGGCACCGACAGACTGAAGCTGAAATAGGTGTTGTCCGAGCCCGGGCCGGACTGTCTTCCGGAGCTGGAGGCCCGCATGCGCTGGGCCGTGAACGAGTAACTGTTACCCCGCCACTGATTGCCGTAGCCCAGGGAAAAGTTCAGGGTCTGGCCCTTGCGGTTCCAGTATTTGAGGCTGGAGCCGGTGACATAGACCTGGCCGCCTGTACCGCTCAATTGCTGGTTGATGTTCACATCCAGGCGGTCACGCACCCGCGCGAACGACTCGGCGCTGTCACCACGCTCGACGTAATCCTGCAGGGCAACGGCGTCATGCAACCCCAGGTAGCCGCGAGTGGAGTAGCGATACGCCAACAAGGAAAATTGAGTACCGCTAAGGGGCAGGTTCTTACTGTAGGAAAGACGCAGGCTGGTCCCTTGCATGCTGCCGTCTCGGGGTATCTCGGTGCGGGCCTGAGTCAGGTCGACACCAAAGGCCCCCACGGTAGTATTCAACGCACTGCCGATCAGGGCGGACATGTAACTGCCGGTGAATGAGGTACCGGCGTAACCGGTCACCTGGTTATCCAGCCCATAGTGCATGGTGCCCTGGGCCACATACTGCTTGCTGCCACCCAGCCCCGGGTCATTCACCTCACCTGCGGTCAAGCTGTAGCGGGAGGTGCCCGGGCGCAGCAATTGCACAGTGGTAGCAAAAGGCACAGTGAAGCGGCTGGTCTGGCCATCGGCCTCGGTGACCATCACCTCCAGGTCCCCACCAAAGCTGGCAGCTTGCAGATCGGAAATCTCGAACGGCCCCGGGGCAACCGTCGTCTCGTGGATCAGGTATCCACGCTGATACACCGACACCTTGGCATTGGAGTTGGCCGTGCCCCGCACCTGCGGCGCGTAGAAGCGCTGGGTATCGGGCAACATGCGCGAATCACTGGCCATGCGCACACCACGAAACGACACCGCATCGAACAGATCGGAATCGGTCGTGCTTTCGCCCACCAGCAATTGCGAACGCCAGGTCGGCAAATCGGTCTGGGCATAGATATAGCCACGCTGATAGTTGCTGCCAGCGTCCGGCGACCAGGTTGCGGTGCCACTGTGGCGCAAACGCACAGCTCCGAGGTTCAAGCCCATATTGAGCCCGGCATAGCCATTGGTCTGACGTTGCCCAGCGCTCTGCGAGCTGAACAGGCTGGTGCTGTAATTGAGCACGCCCGCGGTAATCCCTGTGTCCCAGCTCGAAGGATCGACATAGGTTTTCGACAGGTTCGGCTGCAGGAAAATCTGCGGCACGGACAGCTCGATCTTCTGCTCCGAGATTTTGACCAGGGTGGTTGCTCTGGAGATGTAGGTACCCAGGTCGCCGCAGAACAGCCCCTCGCCCATCAGTGGATGGGAAACACCGGCGCCCAACGCCGCATCGGTCTTCTGCAGATCGATCCCCAACTTCTGCAACAACGAACGATCGAAGCAGGGCTGGCTGTTTGGCGATTCATCGCTGGCGCGGAACTCGATCTCCTGCAGTGCCCGCCACTGGCCACTCACGACCAGATCAAGCAGGTACTTGCCCGGAGCGACATAACCCAGGTGCTCAAAGCGCGAAGTGTCGATGGGCTTTCCCTGGCTTTGGAACAACATGTCGCTGTCGAACAGCACCTCCAGGCTGGAGGCATTATCAAGGTCCTCTCCCGCCTCGGACGCAGTACGCTCTTCGCCCACCACCGCCATTGAACTGCCCATCAGCACGACCGCCAGACAAAGTGACTGCGCAACCGGAGCAAAGCCCCGCCCGTACAATAAAAATGGACACCTCGGTAATTCGTGCCGACGGCACTGAATACTCAACATAACGAGGTCCCTTACACTCCCACAAAAGCCAAATCGCTGGATTCGAACTACAGCGGATGAAAAATCCAACTAAAGCAGCGGCTTTTCCAGTGCCCCACGGCCACCGAAATCGTTAATCACTTCATAGTGAATAGAAGCCTTTGCCGGAGTTGTCGGGGCCGTAGCCGGCCAGAGGAAAGACTCTTGCCCAAAGGGCGCGACCATACCGGGCTTCAAATCGAAGCGGCGGCCTGCAAGATCAACTTCCATGCGACCGAAAGAGATGTAGTACGGAGTTGGATTAACCACTTTGATAACCGACGACTTCGCACCGCCAGCCCGAACTAGCTCCCACTTGAGCTTTTCGCCAGCGGAGTCGACATTGCCAGGCAAGTTCTGAGGGCGAAAGAAAATCTTGATGCGTGTTCTGAACGCAAACTGCAGTACGTTTTCATCATTTTTCTGACGTGGAGGCGTTTCCAGCACATTCAGCCAGAACAACGACTCACGATCTTTTGGCAGCGGTTCTTTTGAATAAGACAGGCGCAATACTGCAGAACCTCCGGACTCCAGCCGACTGACGGCCGGAGCCAGGAAAAAAGGCACCTTGATCTCCTCAGGGGACTTAGTGGCATCCCCTTCGTCGATCCAACTTTGCGCCAAAAGAGCTGAAGAACCGGAGTTACTTATTTTCAATGTAACTTCCCGGGCATCTTCCGGATAAACCAGCCGAGTGCCTTGCAGGACTATCCCGGCATGCGCAGCCCCAGAGAACAGCCCCAGAAACATGACACCGATAACGAGAAAATTTACAAAACGCGCTGTCGGCGTCATGACCAGCCCCTTAATAACTAACGACTGTTACTGATAGGCCAGGGTGTAGCGGATGTAGGAAATACCCGAACCTGCGCCCACCGGTATTGCCGTAGCAACATAAGCAGCCTTGTATTTCAGGGTCGCGGTATTATCCTTCGAGATCGTGGCGACTTGCGGAGCTGCCTCGGCTTGGCCCAAGACAATTTTCTGTGGCTGGGTGCCGTTGGCGTTATAGACCTGGATCTGTACGCCGGTTGCCGGCTTGCTGCCGATCAGCTTGAGGTTGCCAGAAGCAGGATCGACGTTACCGAGTTGATCGAACTCGATGGAGACCTTTTTATCGGAAGTGCAGTTGATGCCCGTAAGTTTCAGTTCAAAATCTTTCAGAGTGGAGGTATCGTCAATCTTTTTGAAATCACCCGGTGCGAAAGTGCCGAGTTCAAGGTTGATTTCGTTACTTTCGCCGGGGGTCTTGCCGTTAATCTCGCAAGTGACGTCGGAGATGCTGCCGCTGAACTTGACAATACCATCAGTGGCCTTAGCAAAAGTTGGCGTCAACGCTGCCAGCATCAAGCCGGAAGTCGCAATGGAGAGGAGATACTTATGTTTCATCTGATTTCCTTTTTCAAATGGCTCAAAGGGGGCAATAGTCAAAATTCTTTTCACCTAAAGAGATTGACAAGTTATGCCATCACCCTAGGAGAAACAGACCCACCCGCTTTCACTGCAAGTTTATTAATACTGCTGACCTCTAATACTACGACCAACTTTAACGATAAGAGCGAGCCAGGTTTGTCAGCAGCGGCAACGATACCGAAGCGCCGATTGATTTGAATCAAGACCACGTCGACTTGATTTAAAGGAATGCTCCGATTGAGCAACAGGAAAATTCCTACAACTCACAACGCAGCACTTACCACCTACAAAATAACGGGCAGGCACCGTCATTGAATGCCCGGCGAGAGTCATTAACCTACTTGCAAACCACGAATAACCGTCAACACACTGCACACCAAGTAAGAGCCGACAAACTTGGAATACTTATGCTTGAGGCTTCAACAGCTGGAGTTCAGTGAAGGGGGCGATAAAAGGCGTGGCTGATGAGCGACGCTGCCAGGTGGTCCGGCCCCGGGAGGTACTGGAGTTTTACCGGGAGCTGAGCGAGCGCTCCGATTACCCATTGAAGGCCGCTGGCGTATTGAAAAGAGGGATCGCAAACTTGGGCTTCGACTGCTGCCGGTTGCAGCGCCTCAAGTTCGGCTTCTTAGCGTGGTGATATCGGTGTCGCTCAAATCGTCGAGCACGCTGGCCTGATTCGGGCTTGGCTGCTTGGAGCAACGCAATCTCGTAGGCCAGCTTCCCGTTAACCGATTTGTGTTGAGTTCTTTGGGATGCGAAGTCTTCTAGCCCACCCTGAAAGCCGAGACACGGTGTGCACCTGGAGCCTGGTAACGATCAGCACATCACGCGGTACGGCGCTGTTCGAGCATTAAACGTACCGCGAGCCCCGCCAGCACAAACCCCATAACGTAGCGCTGCACCGCCAGCCACAATGGGTTGTGGACGAACCACGCGGCAATCCCGGAGGCGAACAACGCAATCAGCAGGTTGACCGAAAAGCTTACGCTGATCTGGGTCAGACCAAGGACGATACTCTGGGTGAACACTGAACCGTGCTCGGGGTTGATGAACTGCGGAAACACCGACAAGTAGAACACCGCGATTTTCGGGTTCAGGGCACTGGTGAGAAACCCCATCAGGATCAGTTTCCTCGACGAGTCCGGCGGCAGTTGCCGGGCCTCGAACGGCGAGCGAGCCCCAGGCTTGAGCGCCTGCCAGGCCAGCCACATCAGGTACAGCGCTCCGGCCCACTTCAGCACTTCATAAGCCATCGGTACAGTGAGGAACACGGCCGTCAAACCTACGGCGGCGGCAAACAGGTGCACGAAGAAACCCGCTACCACCCCCAGCAAAGAGATGATGCCGGCCTTGCGCCCCTGACAGATCGAGCGGGAAATCAGGTAGATCATGTTCGGTCCGGGCGTGAGCACCATGAGCAGCGCAGCGGCAACGAACACGAGTAAGTCTTGAATGGGAATCATGGGACAGCCCTTGGTCTTCTGGAAATCAGCTCGACGGCGATAGCTCGGGGTAAAGAATTAACGATAGACCGGATGACGGCGGCAGAGCCCTACCACCTGTTCGCGCACGTGGTGCGTGACCTCGTCGCCGCGACCGCTTTCCAGAGCATCCAGTACGTCGCACAACCAGCCCGCCAGTTGTTGGCATTCGAGCACACCGAAACCTCGGGTAGTGACGGCTGGGGTACCGATGCGCAATCCAGAGGTCACGAACGGTGAGCGTGGGTCGTTGGGCACCGAGTTTTTGTTGGCGGTGATGTAAGCCCTGCTCAGGGCCGCATCGGCGTCCTTGCCGGTGTAAGGTCTGTCGGACAGGTCGATCAGCATCATGTGATTATCAGTGCCACCGGAGACAATCTTGTAACCCCGCTGTTGCAGCACGGCGGCCATGCTCCGGGCGTTGCTCAGCACCTGCGCCTGATAGATTTTGAACTCGGGGGCCAGTGCTTCCTTGAAGGCCACGGCCTTGGCCGCGATCTGGTGCATCAGCGGGCCGCCCTGCACACCGGGGAATACCGCAGAATCGAGTTTCTTGTAGAACGCTTCGTCTTGCCCCTTGGACAAAATCAAGCCACCCCGCGGGCCCCGCAAGGTCTTGTGAGTGGTACTGGTGACCACGTGTGCGTGCGGCAATGGGTCCGGATATTCGCCTGCGGCGACCAGTCCCGCGACGTGAGCCATGTCGACCCAGAAAATAGCCCCGACCTTGTCGGCAATGGCCCGCATGCGTGCCCAGTCCTTGTACCGGGAGTAGGCAGAAAAACCACCGATCAGCATCTTCGGTCGAGTTTCCAGGGCGATGCGTTCCATCTCGTCGTAGTCGAGAAAGCCGGTCTTGGGGTCAAGGCCATAAGGAACGATCTTGTAATGACGGCCCGAGAAGTTTGAAGGGTTACCGTGGGTCAGGTGACCACCTTGGGCCAGGTTCATGCCCATCACCGTGTCGCCGGGATTGATCAAGGCCAGGAATACCGCGGCGTTCGCCTGGGCACCCGCATGCGGCTGCACATTGGCGTAGTCGCAGTTGAACAGGGTCTTGACCCGCTCGATGGCCAGCCGTTCCGCCACGTCGACATACTCGCAGCCGCTGTAGTAGCGCTTGCCTGGGTAGCCTTCGGCGTACTTATTAGTGAGCACGGTGCTCTGGATTTTCATCACCAGAGGGCTGGCGTAGTTCTCCGAAGCGATCAGTTCGACGTGGTCTTCCTGACGATGTTCTTCGTCATGAATCGCCTCATACAGCTCGGCGTCGAATGCTTTAAGGGTCAGCGTTGAGTCGTACATGATGAAGGAGTCCTTGGTTGGGAAAGTGAGCCGGTTCATGGCAAGTGCCGAGAGAGACACACTGCAATGTCGTTGTTTTGCGAGCCTTCACAGATCAACCGCATCAGCATTCGCAGGGCCAACAGATAACCGCTGGACATCGCATGGCTGCCTGTAATGGGTGAATCAAGTTGCTGGGGGAACATCGCCTCCCGGACGGACATCCGCGGTTGGCCAGTAGTAGGCATCCGGCATGGCACGTGCGCCGAAGATGGCCTGACCGACACGCACCACGGTCGCCCCCTCTTCAATGGCGACTTCGAAATCACCGGACATCCCCATGGACAACTCCTCCAGCCCGACGCCCGCGGGGGCGTGCTGGCGCAGGCGCTCGCGCAATTCACGCAGCCGTACAAAGCAAGGCCGGACACGGGCCACGTCGGCGGAAAACAGCGCCAGCGTCATCAGCCCGCGCACCCGTAACGCCGAGAACGCCGGCAGGGCGTGCAAAAAGTCCGCGACGGCTTCGGGCGCCAGGCCGTATTTACTGACTTCGCCGGAGGTATTGACCTGGACGAACACATCCAGTTGGCGCCCCTCAATGTGCAGGCGACGATCCAGGGCCTCGGCCACGCGCAGGCTGTCCAATGCCTGAAACTCACTGGCAAAACGCGCCACCTGCTTGGCCTTGTTGGTTTGCAGGTGGCCGATGACCGACCATTGCAGGTCGGCCAGATCGGTCATGGCCTGCCATTTTTGCTGCGCTTCCTGCACCTTGTTCTCACCCAGTAACCGGCAGCCGGCCGCGTAGGCCAGACGCAGATGAGCTTCGTCAAAGGTTTTGCTGACCGGCAGCAGGCGCACACCCGCCGGATCACGCCCGACCCGCTGACAGGCGTTGGCGATACGCTGCTGCACGGCTGCCAGGTTGCGACAAAAGTCCTCGACGCTGGTGGCTTGCGGGTAACGGCCATGACCCTCGTGCAGGGTGGTGATGTCTTGCAGTTGAGTGATCATCAGTGGCGGGTTCCTTGGGTTTTCACAACAGCATCGGCTGCCGGAATGATCTCCGCCTTGCGAGTCGGCAAGCGGCCATTGAGCAAGGCGTAGGCCGCCAGGCCGATCAGCAAGCCCCAGAACGCCCCACCGATCCCCAGCAAGGTGATGTTCGCGGCGGATGCCAGAAAAGTGATCAGCGAGGCTTCGCGGGATTTGACCTCAGCCATGGCGCTGGCCAGGCTGGTGCCGATAGTGCCGAGCAGGGCTAGCCCCGCCAGCGTCGTAATGAAGGTGGCCGGGAGCGCCATGAACACCGCGGCGAGGGTTACCCCGAAAATCCCCACGAGGATGTAGAACACGCCTGCGGCGACCCCGGCGATCCAGCGCTTGGACGGATCCTCCGCGGCTTCCTTGCCGGTGCAGATGGCCGCCGTGATGGCTGCGACGTTGAAGGCATGGGAACCGAAGGGCGCCATCAGCACGGAGCCCAGCCCTGTGACTGTCAGGATCGGGTTGGCGCTGGTGCTGAAGCCATCGTTGCGCAGCACCAGCATGCCCGGCATGTACTGGCCGGTGAGTGTGATCAGAAACAGCGGCAGCGCCACGCTGAGCAACGCATTGATCGAGAACTCAGGCCGGGTGAATACCGGTGCCGCGAATTGCAGCGCCAACCCCGAAAGATCCACACGGCCCTGCGTCAGAAGAAACCCCAGCCCCAGCACCAGAATGCCCACCACCGCGTAGCGCGCGGTAAAGCGCTTGAGCACAACGTAAGCGGCAACCAGCGCCCCGACCAATACCGGGTCAATACTCATGCCAGCAAACGCGCCGATACCGAACTGCAGCAGGATACCGGCCAGCAGGCCCGCAGCCACGCCAGGGGGAATCAGGCGGATGACTTTTTCGAAGCAACCGGACAACCCCAGCAGCACGAAGGCGACAGCCGAAATGATGTACGCACCCACTGCCTCGACGTAAGGCGTGGTGGACAGCGCAACGACCAGAAAGGCCGCGGCGGGTGTCGACCAGGCAGTAATGATCGGCTCACGGCTCACCCAACTCAGAAACAGCCCGGTAATACCCACGCCAATCGACACCGACCATACCCACGACGCCGTCAGCTCTGGGCTGAGCCCGGCGACCTTGGCGGCCTGAAAGACCAGGATGAACGTGCCGCCATAGTTGACGATGACTGAAATCAGACCGGCGATTACCGGATGCACAAGGTCGCCTAGACGCAGGGCCGATGGGGATACTGAAGAAGACATGATGGCTTTGCTCCTTGCAAAACGAGGTGTTTGGCCTCGGATCAGGGGGAATTTATAAGGCTGAAATGGCGTGTTTTTCCTCGGCACGTTTTCATAGGTAACCAGACCACTTTCCGAACCGTCGGCGGCGACTGAAGCGTTCCCTGTCTCAGCCATGCATGCGGACAAAACCCTTCATGAAGTTGCTCGACACCTCGACAGCCGCCAGCGTGAGCTGGCCATAGCTGACTAAGCCCTGTTCAAAATCGCTGGCAACACGCCTGCTCGCCCGGCACAAAGGCAATGACGAGGAGTGAATTCTACGGATAGACTGGACTGCCTTTGCAGGCCAATTTATTAAAGTAAGGCAGACCGCATGGCGAAAACGTTCGAGCTGGAAACGCTGAAAATGCGCCTCAACGATGTTGAGTTTCAGTTGCTGGATCTGCACCAGCGGATTCAGCGCGCACTGCGTGAGCTGATCCTCGACGGCGCCCTGGACCCCGGTTTGAAGCTGCCCGCGACTCGGGTGCTGGCCAAGTCACTCGGCGTTGCCCGTGACACCGTGGAGAACGCCTATGTGCAGCTGCATCGGGACGGTTTTATCGTGCGGCGCGAAGGGGCCGGCAGCTATGTCTGCGAAACGGTGGGAACCGAATTGCGAGGCGCGGCACGCCGCCGCATCAAGGCGCAAGAGGTCAAAAGCAGCCAGGCAGCACCGGGGGCGGGCTTGAGCCAGCGCGGGCGGATGATCTTCGACAGTGGCGGTGTGAACGATCAGCAGGTGATCAAGGCATTTGCCACCGGCCTGCCGGAAACCCGCAGCTTTCCCACCGATGTCTGGGAGCGCCTGCAACGCCAGGTCTTGAAGGACTATCGCGCCAACGTGCTGTTGCACGGTGACCCGCAAGGAGCCGAGCCGCTGCGCAAGGCGATTGCCACCTACTTGAACCTTGAGCGCGGGGCCAAATGCTCCCCCGACCAGATCATGGTGTTGAGCAGCACGCGCCAGGCCCTTTTTCTGTGTGCCCAGTTGTTGGTGGATGTCGGCAAACCGATTCTGCTGGAAAACCCGGGCTACTACGGCGCCAAGAAGGCCTTTCAGACCGCCGAGACCAAGGTTCTGCCCATCGATGTCGATGAACTGGGCATACGCACCGACCTGCTGTATGCCGACCGCAGCGGCGCCAATTGCGTCTATGTCACGCCGTCTCATCAATACCCCACCGGCGCGACCTTGCCGCTGGAACGTCGTCTTGAGTTGATCAACTGGGCAGCGCAGAAGGGCAAGTGGGTCATCGAAGACGACTACGACAGCGAGTTCCACTACGACGGGCAACCGACCGCCTGTGTACAGGGCCTGGACAAGTACCAGCGTACGCTCTACATCGGCACCTTCAGCAAGACCCTCTATCCTGGGTTGCGAATGGGCTACATGGTACTGCCTCACGAGTTGATCAAAGCCTTCACCTACGCGCGCAGCATGATGGACGGCCACACGCCACAAATCTTGCAACTGACCCTGGCGCGCTTTATGGAGGACGGCCATTACAACGCCCATGTCCGGGCCATGCGCAAGCTGTATGCCGGGCGCCGAACCATCATGCTCGACGCGATCGGCAAGCACCTGGACGGCATCGTCACTGCCTTGCGCCCTCCCGGCGGACTACAAATTCCCTGCCTGCTGCACGATGGCTGGTCTGAAGAAAAAACCATCCGCCAAGCAGCCAGCGCCGGCGTGCAACTTTCCGGCCTGAGCCACTTGTACGCCGGCGAGGAGAAGAAACAAGGCTGGTTATTGGGTTACTCGTCTTTGACCGCTCATGAAATCGAAGCGGCCATGCTGCGCCTGGCCAATGCACTGAAAACTCGCTAGGGCAAGGTCTGGCAGCCGGTAGCTCGGGGCATAGCTCAGCAACAGGCGTTGTGCCTGGGCGGCAATCCACACAAGGATCATGTCGCCCGGTTCGCCTGGTGCAAATTAACGGCAGAGACAACCGGCAGTGCCTGCCCATCCAAATGAGCGAGCGCAGCGCTGCCTCGGCGTATGTGCGTCACTCCGGCCACTGACCAAAGTGGTCTGTTTACATCGCCAGCAATGGACTATCACGCAAGAGCATGAGGTGCTTAAGATCAGCGCCGAGCTGGCCCGCCCCTGTATTTTTCTACCGCCGACAGGCAACGACTCAGCCGGTTTAGCAAAATACTTCTTGCCAGAGCGTTGACGCTCATCGAACAGGTTTATCCATGTCAATTGTTCATGTCGGACTGCTTCCTCAGGTAGCAACGGCGCACTTTGTCAGTCACTTGCACATCATGGTGCTGGCGGCCCTGTTTCCCGTGCTGCCGGTTTTTTTTGACGTGGGTTATGTGGAACTGGGCCTGGCCCTGAGCGTCTTCAATATCGTCACGGCACTGGTGCAGGCCCCCATGGGCTTTGTCGTCGATCACTACGGGGCCAGGCGCTTGCTGATCGCCGGGGTTGCCCTGGGCAGCATCAGTTTCCTGCTGATCGCACTATTCCCAAGCTACGGCTGTTTACTGATTGGCATGGCGTTGGCCGGGGTTGCCAACGCCGTCTACCACCCGGCCGACTATGCGTTGCTCTCTCAAGAGATCAATCCGGCCCACATCGGCAAGGCATTCTCTGTCCATACCTTTGCCGGGTTTCTGGGCGCCGCCATTGCTCCGGTGTTTCTGCTGGGAATTGCCACCGCGAGCGACCCGAGGCTCGCATTCGTTGGCGCTGCGCTGGTAGGTTTTGTCGCGCTGGGGCTGTTGTTGATACCCGGTTCGGGGCTGGCACGGGTTGTCCACGTGCGCCGCGCACCAGAGCCTGTACTCAATATCGCCAGCACCCGACGGCTGTCACTGCTCTCGCCGATGATCCTGAGCCTGACCTTGCTGTTCGTGCTGTTGAACCTGAGCACCAGTGCGATTGAGAAATTCTCTGTCGCCGCCTTGATGCAAGGGCAAGGTGCGACGTTGCCCTGGGCCAATTCGGCGCTGACGGCGTTCCTGTTTGCCAGCGCTTTTGGCGTACTGGCCGGTGGTGCGCTGGCCGATCGTACCCAGCGCCATGGGGTGGTTGCGGCCACTGCTTTTGCACTGGCCGCCGTATTGACAGCCATTGTTGCCACGACCAGCTTGAGCGAACTGGCACTGATCATCGCTCTTGGCGCCACCGGGTTTCTGACGGGCTTGATCGCACCCTCGCGCGACATGCTAGTGCGGGCGGCATCGCCCAAAGGGGCTGAAGGCAAAACCTTCGGCATCGTCTCCACCGGTTTCAACATCGGTGGCGCAATCGGGCCCATCGGCTTCGGTTGGATGCTGGACCAAGGGCACCCCACGGCCATCTTCTGGGCCAGCGTGACCTTCATGAGCCTGACCGTCGTACTGACCCTGATGCAGGAGTGGTACCTGGCAAGAGCCAGAACATCAACACCACTGCTTGCGGCCTTCAAATGACGTTGGCGTATCTTGTCAGCAAACTTGAAGGACAGGATACCTGCCGGCATCGCCTCCTCCCGCCACTACTTCCGGCATCCGGCTCGAAACCAGAGAAGATGAAAAAACCATGCAGATCGCCTGCTCTCTATAGGACGCAGGAACTTGCGGTGCCGAGTAATGCCATGGCTTACCCGCCACCATGATCATCAGCAAGCACCACGGGCGCTGAATACCCAAGGACGCCAAGAGCATGGCGGGTAACGTATCGAAAATGCTCGGGGGCCGGGCGGACCAGAGCAGCACTCTTTTTGCCCAAAAAATGCCCGAACAAATATCACAGAAACGAAAAAGCCCCTGTAATCTTCAACGATTACAGGGGCTTAGTCTTGTTCAATAATGGCGGAGAGATAGGGATTCGAACCCTAGGTACCGGTGAAGGTACAACGGATTTCGAATCCGTCCCATTCGGCCACTCTGGCATCTCTCCAACGGCGCGCATCATAACAGCACCTTTGCCGGATGCGAAGCCCCCGAGCAATTTTTTTCCGTGCTATCAGATGCTTGCGTCGATTACAGCGGTACGCCGAGGCGTTGGGCGACTTCTTCGTAGGCTTCGATCACATCACCGAGGCCCTGGCGGAAGCGGTCCTTGTCCATTTTCTTCTTGGTAGCCTTGTCCCACAGACGGCAGCCGTCCGGGCTGAACTCGTCACCCAGGACGATGGAGCCGTCGCTGAACACACCGAACTCCAGCTTGAAGTCCACCAGCAGCAGGCCGGCATCGTCGAACAGCTTGCTGAGGACCTCGTTGACCTTGAGCGACAACTCTTTCATGCGTACCAGTTGCTCGGCAGTGCCCCAGCCGAATGCCACCACGTGGGATTCGTTGATGAACGGGTCGCCCTTGGCGTCGTCCTTGAGGAACAGCTCGAAGGTGTAGGGGTTGAGTTTCATGCCCTCTTCCACACCCAAGCGCTTGACCAGGCTGCCGGCAGCGTAGTTACGCACGACGCATTCGACCGGGATCATGTCGAGCTTCTTCACCAGGCATTCGTTGTCGCCCAGCAGCTTGTCGAACTGGGTCGGCACGCCGGCGGCTTCGAGTTTCTGCATGATGAAGGCGTTGAACTTGTTGTTCACCATCCCCTTGCGGTCCAGCTGCTCGATGCGCTTGCCGTCGAACGCCGAGGTGTCGTTGCGAAACAGCAGGATCAAGCGGTCGGCGTCATCAGTCTTGTAAACCGATTTGGCTTTGCCGCGGTAGAGTTCTTCACGTTTTTCCATGATGGGCTCCGCTTGCTAAGTAGGTGGGCTAGGCGATGTGACGCCAGTCGAGCCCTGAATCTTGATCGGCCAGTTGCAGCCAGTCCGGGTCGCACCCAAGGGTGTCGACAAAACATTGCCGGGCCAGCTGCGGCAGGTTGTTCTTGCTGCTCAGATGGGCCAGGACCAGATGCTGCAGGTCCTGCCATCCCAATTCGGCCACCAGGCTTGCGGCCTGATGGTTGTTCAAATGTCCTTGATCGCCGCCAACCCGCTGCTTGAGAAAGTACGGGTAATGACCACGAGCCAGCCGGTCGCGGCAGTGATTGGCCTCGATCATCAAGGCGTCCAGCCCACGGTAACCGTCCAGCACACCAGCACAGTAGGAACCCAGGTCGGTCAGCAGGCCGAAACGGCGCTGACCATCGCTGAAGACAAACTGCGTAGGCTCCTGGGCATCGTGGGCAACGGCAATCACATCGATGCACAAAGCGCCGATCTGCAATGACTCACCAGCGCTGACAAACCCTGTGGGCTCCACGGGCTTGCGCATCCCGCGCAAAGTACCCTGGCTGAGGTAGACCGGTAGATTGTAGCGCCGAGACAGCAAACCCACGCCATGCACGTGGTCGGCATGTTCGTGGGTCACCAGGATGGCGCTCAGCTGTGCGGGATCGACTCCCAGGCGCAGCAGGCGCCGCTCGGTTTCCCGCAAGGAGAAACCACAATCCACCAAAACGTAAGTGTCAGCACTGGCGATCAGCGTGCCATTCCCTTGGCTACCACTGCCGAGAACGGCAAAACGCATCTGATCAGCCCAGGTTGTCCTGAATCACGCCCAACACTTTGCGCGCCACATCGGCAGGCGCCACGGTGTTGATGTTCTTCTCGACGGTGACCTGTACGTTCTCACCCACCTTGCTCAGGCGAACCTGATAACGCTCGGCGCGGGCTTCGATCTCTTCCTTGGCCGGCTTGCTGCCGAACAACTTGCCGAAGAAGCCTGGCTCGTCGTTTTTCTTCTCGGCTTTTTCCGCCAGGTTGATGTAATACAGGCCCAGGCTGCGGTTGATGTCCTCAACCCGCCACTCGCCCTGCTCCAGGGCGCGGCCGACACTGGACCAGGCGCGATCGAGATCGGCACCCAGGTTCAGCACCGGGTTGCCGCTGCCGTCTTCGCTGAGGCTGACCCGGCTCGGGGTATCGAAATCACGTGCCGCCAGCAGGGAAACCGAACCACCCTTCTCGGAGGTACGGCTCATGCTTGCCAGCATGTCATCCACCAGCGCAGCGTCCAGGCCGGTGTTGAGCGAACGGTTGGTGAAGTCCACATCGGCAGTGCTACCGGCGGGACGCTCGGCGCTGACCACGTAGACTTCGCTGGTGTTGCGCTGGACGCCCGGCTCGATACGCACCCGCACACGGGTCTCGCTGCCGGCGGCAACACCGGCACTGCTCAGGCGCTTGGCCACAGCAGTGGAAAGCTCGTCGGAACGCTGCCAGCTGGTGGTGAACTCACCTGTCTGCGGACGCTGCTGATCCAGGCGGAAACCGTTGTCCTGGAAGAACTGCACCGCGACCGGCCAGACTTCGGCCGGTGGATGCTGGGCCATGACCCAACGGGAATCCCCGCTTTTCTGCAAGGTGTAATCGCTGGCATCGGCAATTGCCGACAGCGGCTGCGGACGCGGTACCTGGTACTCGCCCTTGACGTTGTCATCCGCTACGTTGCGCGGAATCGGCAGCAACGGATCCAGACGCTTGGCAGTCTGAACATCCGGCGGCAATTGCATCGGTGCTGTTTGTTGCGCTTGTAGATAATCGCTACCCCGGTCACGGAAGTAGCCTTCCGGGCCCCAGATCCAACCGCAGCCACTGGTGCTGGAGATAATCAAGGCAAGTGCGGAAAGTCCGGCCATTCGCTTCATGCGTTGTACTTCCTCAATTAAACCAAGACGCCGGACTGGCGCATGGCCTGCCGCAGCGGTTCGTGACAGGCTGCACTGAGCCAGGTGAGCGGCAGACGGATACCGTCCGGCATCAAGCCCATTTCGTGCAGGGCCCATTTCACGGGAATAGGGTTGGATTCGATGAACAAGGTCTTGTTCAGCGGCATCAATGTTTGGTGAATCGCTCGGGCCTTGACCGCATCGCCGGCCATCGCTGCCGCGCACAGCTCGCTCATGGCACGCGGAGCTACGTTGGCAGTCACCGAGATATTGCCCTTGCCACCCAGCAGGATCAGCTCGACCGCCGTAGCGTCATCGCCGGAATACACCAGGAAGTCGCTACTCACGCCTGCCAAGATGTCCTTGGCGCGCTGCAGGTCGCCGGTGGCTTCCTTGACTCCGATGATGTTTTTCACGGTGGACAGGCGAATCACGGTCTCGGCCTGCATGTCGCAAGCGGTGCGGCCCGGTACGTTGTAGAGGATCTGCGGGATGTCCACGGCCTCGGCAATGGCGCGGAAATGCTGATACAGGCCTTCCTGGGTCGGCTTGTTGTAGTACGGGGTCACCAGCAGGCAAGCATCGGCGCCGGCGTTCTTCGCGTTGGTGGTCAGTTCGATCGCTTCACGCGTCGAGTTGGCACCGGTACCGGCAATCACCGGGATACGCCCTGCAACCTGGGCAACCACCCGACGAATCACTTCGATGTGTTCGTTGACATCCAGGGTGGCCGACTCACCTGTAGTGCCGACCGCCACGATGGCGTTGGTGCCCTCTTGCAGGTGGAAGTCCACCAGTTTGCTCAGGCTGTCCCAGTCGAGATTCCCCTGTGCATCCATGGGTGTGACCAGTGCCACCATACTGCCCGCAATCATGCAACCGCTCCTGCCGGAAAAAGAGAGCGGTAATGGTACTGGCGCCAAGTTCCTTGCACAAGCGAAGTCCCGCGCCTTGAGCATTCCCCTGAGCGATGCTTTTCGCTACCCTTCAGGCTTTGATCGCTACTGATAAGCGTGTAAACCGGGTTATTGCCTGCCTGTTGGATCTCTAAAGCCCCATTCCTGCGTTGCCAGCCTGTGTTCCGAGAGTTTCGGGGCCTGGCGCCGGCTTGTGGTTCAAGGCCTTGAAGATTCGCTTGCCGGACTTGTCCGACACCGACTTGTTAAAAGTATCGACCGCTCATCGCTTTAGGAATGCTGCATGTCCACCCCCACAGTTCGCGAACAATTCCTTGTCATCAGTGCCCTCGGCGCCAACCCCATGGAGCTGACCAACGTCCTGTGCCGCGCCAGCCATGAAAATCGCTGCGCCGTGGTGACCTCGCGCCTGACCCGGCATGGCGAGTGCAGCGCGCTGGTTCTAGAGATTTCCGGCAGCTGGGACGCCCTGGCACGCCTGGAAGGTGGCCTGCCGTTCCTGGCCAAGAAGCACGCCTTCACGGTCAACGTGGTGCGCAGCGCCGCTTTGGAGAACCGTCCCCAAGCCCTGCCTTATGTCGCCTACGTTAGCTCGGCGTACCGCTCGGACATCATCAATGAGCTGTGCCAGTTCTTCATCGATCATCAAGTCGAGCTGGAAAACCTCACCTGCGATACCTACCAGGCTCCGCAAACCGGCGGCACCATGCTCAACGCCACGTTTACCGTGACCTTGCCCGCCGGCACCCAGATCAGCTGGTTGCGCGACCAGTTCCTGGACTTTGCCGACGCCATGAACCTCGATGCGCTGATCGAACCCTGGCGCCCACAGAACCCCATGTAAGGAAGCTCCCATGGCCGTTGCTATCGACCAACCCGTCGCCGATTTCCAGGCCCCAGCCACCAGTGGCCAGACCGTCAGCCTGTCCGACCTCAAGGGCAAGCAAGTGGTGATCTACTTCTACCCCAAGGACAGCACCCCGGGCTGCACCACCGAGGGCCAGGGCTTTCGTGATCAATACGCCGCCTTTCAGGCCGCCAACACCGAGATCTTTGGCATCTCCCGCGACAGCCTGAAATCCCACGAAAACTTCAAGTGCAAGCAGGAGTTCCCCTTCGAGCTGATCAGCGACAAGGATGAAGCCGTCTGCCAGCTGTTTGACGTGATCAAGCTGAAGAAGCTCTACGGCAAGGAATACCTGGGCGTGGACCGCAGCACCTTTCTCATCGACAAGGACGGCGTGCTGCGCCAGGAGTGGCGCGGGGTCAAGGTTCCTGGCCATGTCGACGCCGTACTGGCCGCGGCCCAGGCCCTGAACAAGGCCTGAAAGCAGCGGGGCGGCTGAATCAGCCGCCCCGCATTATCTAGAGTAAAGGCGCCACCACCGGGTCCTTCCTCGGCCAGGCATCCAGCACCGCCTTGAACAATGTGGCCAGGGGAATCGCAAAGAATATCCCCCAGAACCCCCACAACCCGCCGAACAACAGCACTGCACAGATAATCGCCACCGGATGCAGGTTCACCGCCCCGGAAAACAGCAGTGGCACCAGCACGTTGCCGTCCAGGGTCTGGATGATCCCGTAGACCGCCATCAGGTAGATGAACTGATCGCTCCACCCCCACTGGAATAGAGCAATCAGCGCCACTGGCACCGTCACCACCACCGCCCCGACATAGGGCACCACCACCGAAATCCCCACCAGTAGCGCCAACAGGGCCGCATAGTTGAGGCCCAGCGCGACGAAGGCAATGTAGGTCACCCCACCGCAGATCACGATCTCGATGACCTTGCCACGGATGTAGTTGGCGATCTGCCGGTTCATCTCCTGGGCCACCCGGGTGATCAGCGTTCGCTCCCGCGGTAGATAACCGATGACCCAGCGGCTGATCATCGCCCGATCCTTGAGGAAGAAGAACACCAGAATCGGTACCAGCACCAGGTAGATCATGATGTTCACCAGCAAGGGCAGGCTGGACAGAGAGAAGGTCAGCGCCCACTGCACGAACTTGCCGATCTCGCCTCGCGCCACCTCGATGGCCTGCAGCACCTGCTCATCCGACACCAAGTGCGGATAGCGCTCGGGCAACAGCAGCAACAACGATTGCCACTTGGCGAGCATGCCAGGCAGCTCGTTGAACAGGGTGATCAACTGATGCCAGAGCAGCGGCACCACCACCAGGATGAACACCAGCAGCAACCCCATGAACAGGGCGAACACCAACCCTACCGCTGCCCCTCCGGGCAAGCGCAGCCGCTCCAGGCTCAGCACCAGCCCCTGCATCAGGTAAGCCAGGACCATGCCCGCCAGCACCGGTGCGAGCATTCCGCCCAGGGTCAGGACGGCAGCGAAGGCCAGAAACAGCAAGACCGCCAGCACCACCGCCTCTTCATCCGAGAAATAGCGTTGTATCCAGTCACGTAGCACTTTGAACATCAATGATCCTTAGATGAAAGCGGTGAACGGCAGTCAGGCCTTTTTCAGCCAATAACGATAAACCCCAGCCTCGTCCTCTTCACGCAGCAGGGTATGACCGGCCAACCGGGCGAAAGTGCGGAAGTCACGCTGGGACCCGGCATCGGTGGCAATGACCTTGAGCACCGCGCCACTGGCCAGGCGATTGAGTTCCATCTTGGCCTTGAGCAGCGGCAATGGGCAGTTCAGCCCACTGGCATCCAGCTCGGCATCATGGGCTACAACATCGGTCATTGCCGTTACTCCGGTCACATATTCAAGGCGCCTAGAATACCCTGCAAGGTCCGCGGAGCTGCAATAAAGAAGCCCGACTACAGAGCATTGAACCAAGCATTTATGGCGCTGATGGAATAGACGCTGGGATTCTCCACAAAGCACGTTTTATCGCGAGAGTTTTCACTGCCTTTGTCTGGTCCCCAGCCAGGTGTCCAGCTACAGTAGAGCCTTTGTCGATTAAGGCTTTGTGCATGAATTTATTGCGCCCTACCCTGCTGACGCTCGCTTGCCTGCTCGCCTCACCGGGCTTCGCCGACGACTTGCCGTCACTCGGTGATGCCAGTTCAGCCATCGTCTCCCCGCAACAGGAATACCAACTGGGCCGTGCCTGGCTGGCGCTGCTGCGCAGCCAGGTCTCGCAACTCAACGACCCGCAACTCAAGGACTACGTCGAAACCAGCGTCTACAAACTGGTGGAAACCAGCCAGGTCAACGACCGGCGCCTAGAGTTCATCCTGATCAACAGCCCACAGCTCAACGCCTTTGCTGCCCCCGGCGGAATTATCGGGGTCAACGGCGGACTGTTTCTCAATGCCCAGACTGAAGGCGAGTACGCCTCGGTACTGGCCCACGAACTGGCTCACTTGTCCCAACGCCACTTCGCCCGCGGCGTCGAAGCCCAGCAACGAATGCAGATACCGATGATGGCAGCGCTGCTGGCCGGGATCGTGATTGCCGCTGCTGGCGCCGGTGATGCGGGGATCGCCACCATTGCCGGCACCCAGGCTGCCGCCATCCAGGAACAACGACGCTTCTCCCGACAGAATGAGCAGGAAGCCGACCGTATCGGCATTCTCAACCTGGAGAAGGCCGGCTACGACCCACGGTCGATGCCTACCATGTTTGAACGCTTGATGCGCCAGTACCGCTTTGATGCCAAGCCGCCGGAGTTCCTCCTGACTCACCCGGTCACCGAGTCGCGGATCGCCGACACCCGCAACCGCGCGGAGCAGGCCAAGCTCGGCGGCACCGAGGACAGCCTGCGCTATCAACTGATCCGCGCAAGGGTGCAGTTGAACTACGAAGATTCACCAGGGCTGGCTGCCAAGCGCTTTCGCGCGCAGCTCGATGAGAACCCGAAGAACGACATCGCCCGCTATGGCCTCGCCATCGCTCAGATCAAAGGCAGCCAATGGAACGAGGCCCGGGAAAACCTCAAGCCGTTGCTGGCCAAGTCACCCAATGACATCACCTACAATCTGGCCCAGATCGAACTGGACATGGCCAACAGCCGCCTACCGGATGCACAAGCCCGACTCGAACGGATGCTCAACCTGTACCCGGGCAACTACCCGCTGAATCAGGTCCGGGTTGACTTGCTGCTCAAGCAGAACCGCCCGGCCGATGCCGAAAAGGCCCTGGAAGGCCTGCTGAAAAGCCGCCCCGATGATCCTGATGTCTGGTACCTGGTGGCAGAAACCCGCGGCCTTTCGGGCAACATCATCGGCCTGCATCAGGCCCGAGCTGAGTATTTCGCCTTGGTGGGCGACTACCGCCAAGCCATCCAGCAACTGGACTTTGCCAAACGCCGAGCCGGCAGCAACTTCCCTCTGTCATCGAGAATCGACGCTCGTCAGCGCGAGATGATGGACCAGGAACAGATGGTCAAGGATATGATGCGCTGAAGCATTCCCCCACAAAAAAGCCCGCCTCTCACGAAGCGGGCTTTTTATTGGGCAAGCCTTCTGCCTGGCGGCTTACTCCGCCAGTTTGAAGGTGATGAAGCTGGCTCGACCCTGACGCAGTACACGCATGGACACCGAACGATTCTTCGGTAGCGCCTTGGCGATTTCGGTGAACTCCTTGGCTGTAGTGATCGCTTGGTTGTTCAGGTGGGTGATCACGTCGCCCGGCTGCAGGCCGATCAGCGCCGCAGGGCCGTCCTGGACTTCCTTGATAACCACACCGCCCTTGAGGTCGAAGGTCTTCTTCTGCTCAGCGTTGAGTTCGACCACAGCTACGCCGAGGCGATTGCTGCTGCGCTCGACACCGGATTTCGGCAGCATGCTCAGGTCTTTGTCTTCCTCGGGAATCGCGCCCACGGTCAGCTCGACACTCTTGTGCTTGCCGTCGCGGATCACTTCCAGGTTGGCCTTGGCGCCGGCCTTCAGTGCACCCACCAAATGCGGCAAGTCCGCCGACATGACGATAGGCTGGCCGTTCAGGCTGAGAATCACGTCACCCACTTGCAAGCCACCCTTGGCCGCAGGACCGTCGTCCTGAATCTGCGCCACCAGGGCCCCGGCTGGTTTTTCCAGGCCGAAGGATTCAGCCAGGTCCTTGTTGACCTCCTGAATCACCACGCCCAACCAGCCACGGCTGACTTTGCCGCCAGTTTTGAGCTGGTTGGAAACGTCCATGGCCACATCGATCGGGATCGCGAAGGAAACGCCCATGAAGCCGCCAGAACGGGTATAGATCTGCGAGTTGATGCCCACCACTTCGCCCGCCAGGTTGAACAGCGGGCCACCAGAGTTACCTGGGTTGATTGGCACGTCGGTCTGAATGAACGGTACGTAGTTTTCGTTGGGCAAGCTACGGCCGATGGCACTGACGATACCTTGGGTCACGGTATGGTCGAAGCCGAACGGCGAGCCGATCGCCACGACCCATTGACCGGCCTTGAGGTCCTGGGATTTGCCCATTTTCAGCACCGGCAGGTCTTTACCGTCGATTTTCAACAACGCCACGTCGGAACGTGGGTCGGTGCCGATCAACTTGGCTTTCAACTCACTGCGATCAGCCAGGCGTACGAGAATCTCATCCGCATCAGCAATCACATGATTGTTGGTCAGGATGTAGCCATCCGGAGAAATGATGAACCCCGAACCCAGGGATTGCGCTTCACGCTGGCGATCCCCTCGCGGAGAACGCTGCTGTGGCATGCCACGCTCGAAAAACTCGCGCAACATCGGAGGCAGGCCTTCCAGATCGGGCATCTGCGCCGAGTTGGAGACCTTGCGATCCGGCAGTTTCTGCGTGGTACTGATGTTCACCACCGCAGGCGAGGCCTGCTCGACCAGTTGCGTGAAATCAGGCAATTCGGCCGCCTGGGCAGACACGGCCTGCCCAAGCACCAATACGGTGGCAAAAATGGTGAAGTAAGACTTCAAGCGTGGTATCGACATACGGCTCCCGTTACGACGAGCGTGATTAAGCGATATGAAGCAAACAGTATCGAACAGACAAGGACGATGCTTTTGCTCCAGGAACGACAAATAAGGTCAGAACCGAGGGGCTCTGACCTATAGAAAAATCCAGGGGATTTTGCAAATGAAATTGCTCACCAAACATTTCATCTTCTCAATTGTGGCTTAGGCATTACTGACCTCTAACACAACCAATAAAGGCTCATTGCTTGGCGGTAGCATCGGAGCGCATCGACAGCGCAATACGTTCAGCGGTGCCAATGGGGATTTCCCCGACCACGGTGACCATCATTTCACCATCGGGCGTGGTCAAACGCCGCGACACCGCGACGGTAGGCCCGAGCTGCGTCCGAGTATCGGTGACCGTCGCGCCATTGAGCGGCTCGAGGAACACCGAAAAACGCGCCAGCCCGTCGTCATACAGCAGGCTGTTGACCAGGGTCTTGGTTTCCGGATCCTTGCGCGCGGTACTGCTGGTCAACTCGAAGCCTGGAGGCAACCAGTCGGAGTGCCAGGTTTGCGCACTCTTGATCGCCGAGGCCTTGTCACTGTCCAAGGAGACCGGCTTGCAGTCCGCACTGGGGCGCAACTCGGCTTCCTCGGGTACATTCGCCGTATCCAGGCGAGTGAATTGAAAACGCTCCAGCAACTGCCCCTTGTCATTCAACAACAGGGATTTCAGTGGCAGGCCGGTTTCACGATCCAGATGCAATTCAAAACCGTAACGATGCTGGTCCCGAGGCGTAAGCGACACGATCACCGCCGGGCGCCCAGCCACACGCGACTTGCCAATGACAGCAAGGTCGTACCAATTCTTGAGTTTTTGCGGATCCAGCGCACGCGCCGCAGAGTCCGGAGAATCGCCCAACCCTGCCACCAGCGTACCGCTGACGCACTGGGTACGGCCATCGACACGCACCACCTCTTGAGCGGATCCATCGAGCTGGGTCAACCGCTCACGGACCTTTCCATCCTGGACGCGATGCCAGATGTTATGGGTAGAAAAACTACCGTTACGCTCATAAACGAAGGTGCCCTGAAAGCTTTGCTGCTGTTCCGCTTGCCCAAGACGCTGCAACCAGTCCTGGGCTTCGTCGGCGTAGGCTGGAACCACAAACCAGCCACTCAGCAGAAGCGATAGTAGAGGTATGGCGCGCATGATCCTCCTTAGCGGTTTTCCAGGCTTGCTGCACGGGCATAAGGCAGAGCGCTTTCAGTGCCTTTGAGTGCAGCCTGCTGAGCATGCTGACGCAGATAGCTTGGCAGGCGCTGGTCATGCCAACCTGGCTGCCCTTGCAATACGCCATTGGCCATGGGGCCGGTGGCTTCCGAACTTTCATTGTAGCCGGCCAATACCGCTGGGCCTTTGACTTGTGGAGTCGCCAGGGTTGGCTGACCAGCCCGCTGGGCTAGTTCGACGCCGGCAATCTCATCGTGATTGTACAGGCGGACACCCGCCAATACTGCCACGGTCACCGACGCGGCTACCGCCAGACGGCCCAGGCTGCGCCATGGTCCGCGAGAGGCTTTGGCCGGCACGGCTTCATCAGCCAGAGCTGCAGAAACGGCAGCGGCAATGTCCAGACGTGGAATCAGCAACTCCTTGTGCATAGCTGCCCGGGCGATTTGATAACGGGCCCAAGTTTCACGGGTTTCCACTTCGTCGACGGCATTCAATACCCGACGCAATTCCAGTTCGTCCGCTTCGTTATCCATCACCGCGGACAGCGATTCCTGCAGGGCTTCACGACTCATTGCGGTTCCTCTCTTGGCTGTCGCCGCTGTCTCAGGTTTCCTGCAACAACGGCTGCAGGGCTTTATCGATGGCCTCCCGAGCGCGGAAAATCCGGGAGCGCACGGTACCCACCGGACACTGCATGACGCTCGCAATGTCCTCGTAACTCAGACCATCGAACTCACGTAAAGTTAAGGCTGTACGCAAATCTTCCGGCAGTTGCTGAATGGTTCGATGGACGGTGCCCTCGATCTCATCCCGCAGCAATGCACGTTCCGGCGATTCGAGATCCTTCAGGCCATGATCGCCGTCATAGAACTCCGCATCTTCAGAACTCACATCGCTATCTGGCGGCCGACGGCCGCGTGAAACCAGATAGTTTTTCGCCGTGTTGATGGCGATACGGTAAAGCCACGTGTAAAACGCGCTATCACCACGAAAATTACCTAGTGCACGATAAGCCTTGATAAAGGCTTCTTGTGCGACATCCTGGGCTTCATGGGTGTCGTGCACGAAACGCACGATCAACCCGAGAATTTTGTGCTGGTATTTCAGCACGAGCAGATCGAACGCTCGCTTGTCGCCACGCTGAACGCGCTCGACCAGCTGCTGATCCTCTTCCTGGGTTAGCATGAACACTCCTCGATAAGCTCGGAGGAGGCTTGCATCACTAATCGATCAGGCTTGCAAACATAGACTCGGGCTTTTCGCAAAAGTTCTCCCCCTCCAAGCAAGTTTCCTGCGGGCTCTGATCCGGCACGCACGAAAAACGCAGCGCGGGCAAGGCCGGCTGCGCGAATAATCCTGTCGCCGATTTCTGTCACAAGGGACACATTGAAAACCTTGGATAGAGCCGACACTGTCCCTTCTTTCAGGCAACCTTCTATTGAGTTTGGGGCCTTGGCAAAAGTTCCCAATCTTTATAGCTGTGCCAGACGAAGATTGTGTAACGGTGAAGAGAAAAACAGCACTACGTCTTCGATCAGCCCTTTCAGAGCCTGGAACGCCCGCAAATCCCGGGCTGACCGAGAGCAACGCTGCTGCTCAGCAAAGACGCACGATGCCATGAAGGCGCGACTATTGTGCCGATCCCCCCCTCTATATACTAGTGCGCTGTGTGGCTGCTTTGACTCGCCGATTCAGGCGTCTTGCGCCAACCCTGTCCTGGGTCGCTTTGAGCGGAATCCTTCAAATGAGCCAACAGTTTCAACACGATGTTCTGGTGATTGGCAGCGGCGCTGCCGGCTTGAGCCTGGCGCTGACCTTGCCCAGTCACCTACGTATTGCCGTCCTGAGCAAAGGTGACCTCGCCAACGGCTCGACCTACAGGGCCCAGGGCGGCGTGGCGGCGGTGCTGGACGATACCGACACCATCGAATCCCACGTCGATGACACCCTCAATGCCGGCGGCGGCCTGTGTCACGAAGATGCAGTGCGCTTTACCGTGGAGCACAGCCGCGAGGCCATCCAATGGCTGATCGACCAAGGCGTGCCCTTTACCCGCGATGAAGATGCCAGCAGCGAAGACAACGGCTTCGAATTCCACCTGACCCGTGAAGGTGGTCACAGCCACCGGCGAATCATCCACGCTGCCGATGCCACCGGCGCAGCGATCTTCAAGACCTTGCTCGCCCAAGCCCGGCAACACCCCAATATCGAGCTGCTGGAGCAGCGGGTCGCGGTCGATCTGATCACCGAGAAGCGCCTGGGGCTGGAAGGCGACCGCTGCCTGGGCGCCTACGTGCTCAACCGTGGCACCGGCGAGGTGGATACCTTTGGCGCACGCTTCGTGATCCTCGCCTCCGGCGGTGCCGCCAAGGTCTATCTCTATACCAGCAACCCCGACAGCGCCTGCGGCGACGGCATTGCGATGGCCTGGCGTTCGGGCTGCCGGGTGGCCAACCTGGAATTCAACCAGTTCCACCCTACCTGCCTGTATCACCCCCTGGCCAAGAGCTTCCTGATCACCGAGGCCCTGCGCGGCGAAGGTGCGCACCTGAAGCTGCCCAACGGCGAACGCTTCATGCCACGCTTTGATCCACGGGCTGAACTGGCCCCACGGGATATCGTCGCCCGGGCCATCGACCATGAAATGAAGCGCCTGGGGATCGACTGCGTCTATCTGGACATCAGTCACAAGCCGGAAGCCTTCATCAAAAGTCACTTCCCCACCGTGTATGAACGCTGCCTGGAGTTCTCCATCGACATCACCCGGCAGCCGATCCCGGTGGTGCCGGCGGCCCACTACACCTGTGGCGGGGTGATGGTCGACCAACAAGGTCGCACCGATGTGCCCGGCCTGTACGCCATTGGCGAAACCAGCTTTACCGGCCTGCATGGCGCCAACCGCATGGCCAGCAACTCGCTGCTTGAGTGTTTTGTCTATGCCCGCTCAGCGGCGGCCGACATCCTTCGGCAACTGCCACAAGTGTCGATCCCCATCGCTCTGCCCGCCTGGGACGCCAGCCAGGTCACCGACTCAGACGAAGACGTGATCATTGCGCACAACTGGGACGAACTGCGGCGATTCATGTGGGATTACGTCGGCATCGTGCGCACCAACAAGCGCCTGCAACGGGCTCAGCACCGGGTGCGCCTGCTGCTGGACGAGATCGACGAGTTCTACAGCAACTACAAGGTCAGCCGCGACCTGATCGAGTTGCGCAACCTGGCCCAGGTGGCCGAATTGATGATCCTCTCGGCCATGGAACGCAAGGAAAGCCGGGGCCTGCACTACACCCTCGACTACCCGCACCTGCTGCCCGAAGCCCGCGACACTATTCTGGTACCGCCCACCTACGCCGACTGAACTTGAGCCGCACCCGCAGGCGCCGATGCTCATCGGCGGCCTGCGCATCCCGCGGCACGCAGATCGACCGTACCCAACGCTCACCCGCCAGGCGAAAGCGCAGCACTACGATCACGGGCAGCGCCAGGCTATCGGGATGCAAATGCACCGCCTGCCAGCCCTTGGCCGAACTCCACAACTGCCAACCCTCAGCCGAATACCGCAAACGGCTGAACGCCCGAGAATGACTCAACAAAATCTGCCGGGGCAAAACCCAGCAGGCATGCAGCAGGCACAGCAAAGTCCCCAGGAGCTTGGCGACCGACGGGATATCCAACAGAAAAACCGCGCCCAGGGCGAACGCCTGGGCCAGAAGGTAGGCCGCCAGCAGTTGCCGTGAAGGCTGCCAGCGACTCTCGAACAGGCTACTTGGGTTGGACACGGTCCAGAATCATCCGAACCATGCGCTGCAGCTCAGGATCCTCGGACTCGTTGCGCTCCATGAACCAGCCGAACATGTCCTGATCTTCGCATTCCAGCAGCTTGCGGTAGCACTCGCGATCAGTCTCATTGAGATGCGCATACACCTCCCTGACGAACGGCACCAACAATACGTCCAGCTCAAGCATGCCGCGACGGCTGTGCCAGTAGAGGCGATTCAGTTCAACATCTTCAACCATGGAGCACTCCTCAAATAGAGGGCAAGTATACAGTCCAGGGAACACCAGAACAGTCGGCTTTGGTCGGTCACCGCCCATCCTTTGGAAACTATCCATTTCAAGGGCGCCCCCTTATGATGTGCTCCAGACTTTTTACCCTGCGATGAACCATGGCTGACTCCGCTTTTTTCTGCCCCCTGTCCCACGAAGGCGTGCTCGCCGTCCGCGGCCCTGATGCCAGCAAATTCCTTCAGGGTCAGCTGACCTGCAACCTCAATTACCTCAACGACTCCCAGTCCAGCCTGGGCGCCCGCTGCACCCAGAAAGGCCGCATGCAATCGAGCTTCCGCATCCTGCTCGATGGCGACGGCTGCCTGCTGGCGATGGCCAGCGAGTTGATCGAGCCGCAATTGGCGGACCTGAAGAAATACGCGGTGTTCTCCAAGGCCAAACTCGCCGATGAAAGCGCCAACTGGGTGCGTTTTGGCCTCGCCAACGGGCAAGCCGTCCTGAACGGACTGGGCCTTGATTTACCCGAGGCAGACGGTGCCGTAGTCCGTGCCGACGGCCTGATTGCCGTGCGCGCCTCAAGCCACCGCGCCGAACTCTGGGTTCCGGCGGAACGCGCCGACAGCCTGCGCCCACAACTCGCCGCGCAACTGCCCCAAGGCGAACTGAACCAGTGGCTGCTGGGCCAGATTCGCGCCGGCCTGGGCCAAGTCATGCCGCAGACCCGCGAACTGTTCATTCCGCAGATGCTCAACCTGCAGGCCGTTGGCGGCGTCAGCTTCAAGAAAGGCTGCTACACCGGCCAGGAAATCGTCGCGCGCATGCAATACCTGGGCAAACTCAAGCGCCGTCTGTACCGCCTGGCATTGCCCGCTGGCGAACTGCCTGCTCCTGGTACCCCGCTGTTCTCCCCCACCCACAACAGCGCCATTGGCGAAGTGGTGCTGGCCGCCCAGGCGCAGCAACAAGTGGAATTGCTGGCCGTATTGCAGGCCGAGGCGGTGGAAGATGGCAACCTGCACCTTGGAACACTCGAAGGGCCGGGCCTGCAATTGCTGGATCTGCCATACCAGTTGGACCGTGATCGCGAAATCCAACGTTGATCGCCTGCCCTTTTTTGCAACACCCTAGAGAACTGAAATGACTGAGCTGGCGCAAAAGGTCCTACAGGATTTGGTGGAGGCCATCGACAACGATGACTTGGTCCTGCCAACCCTACCGGAGGTGGCCATGCAGATTCGCCAGGCCGCCGAAGACCCGGAAATCAGCGTCAGCAGCCTGAGCAAGGTGATCAGTCGCGACGCGGCGCTGTCCGCGCGGCTGATCAAGGTGGTCAACAGCCCCCTGCTGAGAGCAGCCCAGGAAGTCACCGACCTGCATACGGCGATCACCCGCCTAGGTATCAACTACAGCAGTAACCTGGCCATCGGCCTGGTGATGGAACAGATTTTCAACGCCCGTTCCGAAGTGGTGCAGCAAAAGATGCGCGACGTCTGGCGCAGCAGCCTGGAGGTGGCCGGGGTCAGCTACGCCCTGTGCCGCAGCTATTCCCAACTCAAGCCCGACCAGGCGGCACTCGGCGGCCTGGTGCACCAGATCGGCGTGCTGCCGATCCTGACCTACGCCGAAGATCACTACGAACTGCTTTCCGATCCGGTCAGCCTCAATCACGTGATCGAACGCATTCACCCGTTACTGGGGGACAAGCTGCTACGCGTCTGGGAATTCCCCGAGCAACTGGTGGAAATCCCCGGGCACTACCTGAATTTCAACCGCCAGTCCCCACAGATCGACTATGTCGACCTGGTCCAAGTGGCGACCCTGTATTGCCACAAAGACACCGACCACCCACTCTCGCGCATCGACGCCGTCAATGTGCCGGCCTTCAAGAAGCTGGGAATCGACCCGGAAAACAAGGCCATGTGCGGTGATCTGCAAGCATCCCGCTCAATGCTCTACTGAGCCCTCAACCGGCGATGAAACTCACCCGAACCTTCAGCCCTGAAGGTTCGCCGTCATGCAGGCTGATCTGTGCCAGGTGGGCGCGGCAGATCTCGCCGACGATCGCCAGCCCCAACCCCGAACCCGCGACCTGCTGATTGCGTCGGTAAAAGCGCTCGAAGACCCGGTCGCGATCTTCCAGGGGAATCCCCGGCCCATCATCCTCCACCTCCAGCACACCCGGCGGCGACACCCGCAGCACCACATTGCCGCCCGGCGGGGTGTGGGCCAACGCGTTGTCCACCAGATTGCTCAGCAGCTCATTGAGCAGGGTCGGCTCGCCCTTGAGCCACACCGGCTCGTTGGCCTCCAGGGCCAGCGCCACGCCCCGGGCATGAGCCAGGGGGGCCATGGCCATGCCCAACTCCCGAGCCAGCTGGCTGAGGTCGAGCAACTGCGCACCGCCCTCGGCGATGGCCCTGGCACCATTTTCCACCCGAGCCAGGGACAGCAACTGATTGGCCAGATGGGTCAGGCGATCGGTGCCCTGGGCCGCACTTTCCAGAGTCGAACGCCAGGTTTCAGGTTCGTTGGAGCGCAACCCTAATTCCAGGCGTGCCTTGAGCGCCGCCAACGGTGTGCGCAACTCGTGGGCGGCCTCGGCAATGAACTGCGCCTGGCGTTCGAACTGCTCCCGCAAGCGCTCAGTGAAATGATTCAAGGCCCGTACCAGAGGCCACAGCTCGCGCTGCACCGAAACCAGCGGCAATGGCCGCAAGTCATCCGACTGGCGCTCTTCCACCGCACCGCGCAAACGCTCCAGCGGGCGCAAAGCAGCACTCACCGCAAACCACACCAGAAGCAAAGCGCCGATGGCCAGCATGCCCAGGCGCAGCAGGGTATCGGCCATCAGGCTGCGAGCCATGGCGACCCGTGCCTCGTCGGTCTCCGCCACACGGATTTCCGCCATGCCATTCATGGTCGGCTCACTGACCGCCTTGAGCAGGCTAACCACCCGCACATTCTGGCCCTGGTAAGTGGCATCGTAAAAACGTGCCAGGGCCGGATAGTCGTCGGTACGCGGGGTGCCCGGCGGTGGCCCTGGCAGGTTTTCATACCCTGAGATCAAGTGCTGGTGAATATCGTTGACCTGGTAGTAGATGCGCCCAGCACTGTCGTAGGCAAAGGTGTCCAGGGCCACGTAGGGCACATTGGCGCTGAGGCTGCCGTCACGCTGGGACAGGCCGGCGGCAATGGTTCGCGCCGAGGCCAGCAGGGTCCGGTCGTAAGCGGTGTCAGCGGCCTCGCGCCCATTCCAGTACGCGCTCAGACCACTGGCCAGCATCAACACCACCAACAGCAACGCCAGGTTCCACAACAACCGCCAGCGCAGGCTGCTGGGCTTATGCATCGCGGCTTTCCAGCAGGTAGCCCAGGCCACGGAAGGTAACGATGGCCACCGCATGACCATCGAGCTTCTTGCGCAAGCGATGGACGTAGATTTCGATGGCATCCGGGCTGGCCTCTTCGTCCAGGCCGAAGACCTGGGATGCCAACTGCTCCTTGCTCATTACCCGACCGGGACGGGCAATCAGCGCTTCAAGCACCGCCTGCTCGCGAGAGGTCAAGGTCAGCAGCTCTTCACCAAGGGTAAAACGGCGGGTGTCCAGGTCATAGCTCAGCACCCCACAACGCTGCTGACGTTCGCCCCCCAGCACGCTACGACGCAACAATGCCTTGACCCGGGCTTCGAGCTCGGTCAGTTCGAAAGGCTTGGCCAGATAATCGTCGGCCCCAAGGTTCAGCCCATGGACCCGGTCCTTGACGTCGCTGCGGGCGGTAAGCATCAGCACCGGCAGGTTCTTGCCCCGGGCCCGCAGGCGCGCCAGGACCTCGAAACCGTCCATGCGCGGCAAGCCGACATCGAGGATCGCCACCGCATATTCCTCGCTGCCAAGGGCCAGGTCGGCGGCCACCCCATCGTGCAACACATCCACGGTCAAGCCGGTGCTCTTGAGCGCCAGGGCGATACTTTCGGCCAGTTGCAGATGGTCTTCAACGAGCAGAACTCGCATGGCTGTTTACCTCGCTTCAGGGGGGATCGACGCCGCTCTTTGGCGCGGAGTGTACCGCCGCAATCGCGGCTGTGAAGCCCGAAAGCCGTGAAAGTGCGCTGAAAGGTTAGCGAAAGGTTGGCCCTTTAGAGTCCTGCTACGGACGGTTTCGACTGCCCTGGCCTTGATGGCCGCTGAGCCGCAAAACGCCTCGAAGCGTTTTCGTCAAAATAAGAACAATAACGGAGTACCCAGGATGCCATCCACGCACCCTAAGGCTGTCCAGCCTGCGCGTTTTTCCCGCCTGACCTCAACCGCTCTCGCCAGCGCTGCCGCCCTCGTCGGCGTCGCCCCGCTCAGCCAGGCCGCCTTCTTCGAAGACAGCAGCGGCACCTTCGAAACTCGCAACATGTACTTCAACCGCGACTTTCGCGACGGCACCAGCGCCCAGCAATCCAAGCGCGACGAGTGGGCCCAGGGCTTCATGCTCAACCTGCAGTCGGGCTACACCGAAGGCACCGTGGGTTTCGGCCTGGATGCCCTGGGGATGCTTGGGGTCAAGCTCGACTCCAGCCCCGACCGCACCGGTACCGGCCTGCTACCGACCCACGATGACGGACGCGCGGCCAATCAATATTCCAAGCTCGGCCTGACTGGCAAGGTGAAGATTTCCGCCACCGAACTGAAAATCGGCAGCCTGATCCCCGAGTTGCCGATCCTCAAGCCCAACGACGGGCGCATCCTGCCGCAAACCTTCGAGGGCGGCCTGTTGACCTCCAAGGAGATCAAGAACCTGACCTTCACCGGCGGTCGCCTGGACAAGGTCAAGGACCGCGACGACAGCAACTACGAAGACATCCGCCTCAACAACAAGAACAGCCGCTTCGCCGGCAGCGCGACCGGCAAGCACTTCAATTTCGGCGGCCTGGACTACAAGCTCACCGACAAGATCACCGGCAGCTACCACTTCGCCCAACTGGACGATGTCTACAACCAGCACTTTCTTGGCCTGGTCACCTCGCAACCCTTGGGCCCCGGTACCTTCGCCAGCGACCTGCGCCTGGCCATCAGCGATGATCAGGGCCAGGCCCGAGGCGGCAAGATCGACAACCGATCCCTCAATGGCCTGGTGAGCTACGCCCTGAACGGGCATAAACTCAGCGCCGGCTACCAGCACATGTCCGGCGACAGTGCCTTCCCGTATGTCGATGGCAGCGACCCGTATCTGGTGAACTTCGTGCAAATCAACGACTTTGCCGGGGCCGAGGAGCGCTCCTGGCAGGCCCGTTACGACTACGACTTCGCCAAGCTCGGGGTGCCCGGCCTGAGCTTCATGACCCGCTACCTCAGCGGCGACAACATTGCCCTGAAGAACGGCGACACCGGCAAGGAATGGGAACGCAACACCGAGATCAAATACGTGGTGCAAAGCGGCACCTTCAAGGATGTCGCCGTGCGCCTGCGCAACGCCACCTACCGTTCCAACTATTCGGCTCGCGATGCGGATGAAGTGCGCTTGCTGGTGAGCTACAGCGTGGCCCTGTGGTAAGCCCTCCGTATCTCGCTGTGTCGTAGGCGCTGGCTTGCCAGCGAAGAGGCCCGCAAGCCCCGCACAAGGCTCATGGGCCCCTTCGCCGGCAAGCCGGCTCCTACGGAAAAAAGGGTCGAGGATGACCCGGACATACCTACAACAACTCCTGTGGAGACAAGCATGGACCTTTCATTGCGTAACCTCGCCCTCGCGGCCGGCTGCATGCTGTTCGCCGGCCAACTGCTGGCCGCATCCGCCGAACCCAAGCGCCCGGAATGCATCGCCCCGGCCTCCCCCGGCGGCGGTTTCGACCTGACCTGCAAGCTGGCGCAAAGCGCCCTGATCAACGAGAAGATTCTCACCAAGCCGATGCGCGTGACCTACATGCCCGGCGGTGTCGGTGCCGTGGCCTACAACGCGGTAGTGGCCCAGCGTCCAGCCGACGCCGGGACATTGGTCGCCTGGTCCAGCGGCTCGCTGCTGAACCTGGCCCAGGGCAAATTCGGCCGTTTCGATGAAAACGCGGTGCGCTGGCTGGCAGCGGTAGGTACCAGCTACGGCGCCATCGCGGTGAAAAGCGATTCGCCCTACAAGACCCTAGACGATCTGGTCCAGGCCCTGAAGAAAGACCCGAGCAAAGTGGTGATCGGCTCCGGCGGCACTGTCGGCAGCCAGGACTGGATGCAGACCGCGCTGATCGCCAAGGCCGCTGGGATCAACCCTCGGGACCTGCGCTACGTGGCCCTGGAAGGCGGCGGGGAAATCGCCACCGCCCTGCTGGGCGGGCATATCCAGGTAGGCAGCACCGACATCTCCGACTCCATGCCACACATCCAGGCCGGCGACATGCGCCTGCTGGCGGTGTTCTCCGCCCAGCGCCTGGACGAGCCGGAAATGAAGGATATCCCCACCGCCAAGGAACAGGGCTACGACATCGTCTGGCCGGTGGTGCGCGGCTTCTACCTCGGGCCAAAAGTCAGCGACGCTGAATACGCCTGGTGGAAAGACGCCTTCGACAAACTGCTGGCCTCCGAAAACTTCGCCAAGCTGCGTGACCAGCGCGAACTGTTCCCCTTCGCCATGACCGGCCCCGAGTTGGACACCTACGTGAAGCAGCAGGTAGCCGACTACAAGACCCTGGCCAAAGAGTTCGGCCTGATCCAGTGACCGTCCCTTTCTAACGGCTCGGCCCTCGCGCATCGGGGGCCGGGCCCGGGAGTTAGCCATGCTCGTTCAACGTCTCTTCGCCGCGGTGTTGCTGCTGGCCTGTGCCGGCCTGGCACTGATGGCCTGGCCCTACCAGGCGGCCTTTTCCTACGAACCGGTAGGCCCGCGAGCCTTCCCCCTGCTGATGCTCGGTCTGATGAGCCTGGCCCTGCTGTACATGTTGTTTCGCCCGGTTCCGATCAAGCACAGCGAAGAAGAACCGCCCCTGGACCGGCAGACCCTGACCAAGATCACCCTCTGCGTGGTCTTGCTGCTGGTCTTTGCTGGCACCTTCGAACCCTTGGGTTTCATCGTCGCCAGCACCTTGATCGGCGTTCCGATGGCTCGCCTGTACGGCGGCCGCTGGCTGCCCAGCCTGGTGATCGTCAGCCTGCTCAGCATCGGCCTCTACTGGCTGTTCGACCGGGTCATGGACGTGCCACTGCCCCTCGGCCTGCTCGACGTTCTGGAGAATTGATATGGATACCCTGAGTTATCTGGGCCAGGGGTTCGGCGTCGCGCTGACCCCCTACAACCTGGTCACCGCCCTGTCCGGCACGTTGATCGGCACCGTGGTCGGCCTGCTCCCGGGCCTGGGCCCGATCAACGGCGTGGCACTGCTGATTCCTATCGCCTTCGCCCTGGGCCTGCCACCGGAATCGGCGCTGATCCTGCTGGCGGCGGTGTACCTGGGCTGCGAATACGGCGGCCGGATCAGCTCGATCCTGCTGAACATTCCCGGTGAAGCCTCCACCGTAATGACCACCCTCGACGGCTACCCCATGGCCCGCAAGGGCATGGCCGGGGTTGCCCTGTCGCTGTCGGCGTGGAGTTCGTTCATCGGTGCCTTCATCGCCACCTGCGGCATGGTGCTGTTCGCCCCGTTGCTGGCCAAGTGGGCAATCGCCTTCGGCCCGGCGGAATACTTCGTGCTGATGGTGTTCGCCATCGTCTGCCTCGGCGGCATGGCCGGCGACCGGCCGTTGAAGACCTTCATTGCCGCGTTGATCGGCCTGTTTCTCTCCGCGGTCGGCATCGACGCCAACAGTGGCGTGTACCGTTTCACCGGGGACAACATCCACCTCACCGACGGCATCCAGTTCGTGGTGCTGGTGCTGGGCTTGTTCTCCATCAGTGAGATCCTGTTGCTGCTGGAGAAGACCCATCGTGGCCAAGAGGCGGTGAAAGCCACCGGACGCATGATGTTCAACTTCAAGGAAGCGGCCTCGGTGTTCGTGGTGAACATCCGCTGCGGCCTGCTGGGTTTCATCATGGGCGTGTTGCCCGGTGCCGGCGCGACCCTGGCCAGTGCCGTGGCCTACATGACCGAGAAACGCCTCGCCGGTGCCAGCGGGACCTTTGGTGAAGGCGACAAGCGCGGCCTCGCCGCCCCCGAAACCGCGATTGGCGCTTCGGCCTGCGGCGCCCTGGTGCCGATGCTAACCCTCGGCGTGCCCGGTTCCGGCACCACGGCGGTGATGATCGGCGCCCTATCGCTGTACAACATCACCCCCGGCCCACTGCTGTTCCAGCAGCAGCCGGATATCGTCTGGGGCCTGATCGCCTCGTTGTTCATTGCCAATATCATGCTGGTGATCCTCAACATCCCGATGATCCGCATCTTCACCCGCATCCTCGCCGTGCCCAACTGGGCCCTGGTGCCCGTCATCGCGATCATCACCGGGATCGGCGTCTACGCGGTACACGCCACCACCTTCGACCTGTTCCTGATGGTCGGCATCGGCATCTTCGGCTACATCCTGCGCAAGCTCGATTTCCCGCTGTCGCCAGTGCTGCTGGGCTTCATCCTCGGTGGCCTGATGGAGCAGAACCTGCGCCGCGCGCTGTCGATTTCCAACGGTACGCTGGAGATCCTCTGGTCGAGCCCGATCACCCTCGGAGTCTGGGTGCTGACCGCCATCATGCTGCTGATGCCGCTGCTGCGTATCTGGCGCAAGCGTGCGGCTCAGCAACGTGCCGTGGCCGATGTCTGAAGTCAGGTTCAAACAGTGGTGGGGCACGCCCCTGGTGGGTCTGGCTGGCGGTTATCTCGCCAGCCAGGTCGGCTGGCCGCTGCCATGGATGGTCGGCTCGTTGCTGGCGATTATCCTGGTGCGCTGCCTGACGCCCTGGCAACTGGCGGAAATACCCGGCGGCCGCAAATGCGGGCAATGGGTGGTGGGCATCGGCATCGGCCTGCACTTCACCCCGCTGGTGATGGCGCAGGTCATGAGTCACTTCGGCCTGATCTTCTTCGGCGCCCTGGTCACCAGCCTGTCCAGCGTGGTCGGGGTCTGGTTGCTGCGGCGCACCGGGGAAGACCGGGCCACCGCGTTCTTCTCCAGCATGCCCGGCGGCTCCGGAGAAATGGTCAACCTCGGCGCACGCAATGGCGCGGTGCTCAGCCGCGTGGCGGCAGGGCAGAGCCTGCGGGTGCTGACGGTGGTGCTCTGTGTACCAGCGGCATTCAAATACCTGCTGGGGGAAGGCACGCCGGCCTTGCAGGCCGCCACTGTCGACTGGCAGTGGCTGGCCCTGCTGTTTCCCGCAGGAGCCCTATTGGCCTGGCTCTGGCAGCGTCTGCGTCAACCCAATCCCTGGTTGTTTGGCCCCCTGCTGCTCAGCGCCACGGTGAGCATCGCCTGGGACTTGCACATCGGCCTGCCCGACGGCGGCAGCCAGATGGGCCAGTGGCTGATCGGCAGTGGCCTGGGCTGTCACTTCAATCGGCAGTTCTTTCGGCGGGCGCCGTCATTCATGGGCCGGACTCTGATCGGCACGGCCCTGACCATGTTGATCGCCGGGCTCGCGGCCCTGGGCCTGAGCGTGCTGACCCACCTGGACCTGCGCTCGCTGACCCTGGGCATGATGCCCGGCGGCATTGCGGAAATGAGCCTGACGGCCGAGACCTTGCAACTGTCGGTGCCATTGGTGACCGCAATGCAGGTGATGAGGTTGTTGTTCGTGCTGTTTTTGGCGGAGCCTTTGTTCCGGCATTGGAACAAGGACTGAAACGTCCTTCGCCGGCAAGCCGGCTCCTACAGAAGATGCAGGAGCCGCTTGGCAGCTTTCGTTTGGCGTCTCGATCAAACCGGCGGCAGGCGCCACTCGATTGGCGTCTCGCCGTTTTGCTCAAGGTACTTGTTGGTACGGCTGAAATGCCCGCAACCGAGAAAGCCACGGTAGGCCGACAAGGGCGAGGGATGAACCGAGGTCAGCACCAGGTGTTTGCTGGCGTCGATCAGTTTCTGCTTGCCCTGGGCGTGCGCGCCCCACAGCAGGAACACCAGATGCGGCTGGTGCTCGCTGACCACTTCGATGATCCGATCGGTAAAGAACTGCCAGCCCTTGCCCGCATGAGACGCCGCATTGGCCCGCTCCACCGTCATGGTGGTGTTGAGCATCAACACGCCCTGTTCGGCCCAACTCTGCAGGTAACCGTGAGTGGGAATGTCGATGTTCAGGTCGCGCTTGAGCTCTTTATAGATGTTCACCAGCGAGGGCGGCGCCGGCACCCCGGGCTGCACCGAGAAGCACAGGCCGTGAGCCTGGCCCGGACCGTGGTACGGGTCCTGGCCGAGGATCACTACCTTGACCTGGTCCAGCGGCGTCGAGTTCAAGGCGTTGAAGATCATCGGGCCCGGCGGATAGATTTCCTTGCCGGCAGCATGTTCCTGACGCAGGAACTCCCGCAGTTCGGTCATGTAAGGCTGGTCGAATTCGGCACGCAGCGCCTCCTTCCAGCTCGGTTCGAGTTTGATACGATCGTCAGCAGTCATGGCCATGCCCGTGAAAAAACAATGGCCGCACCCTAGGAAAGCCGACTTCGCTTGTCAATTGATCTGACACAGAACCAGCACTTTCCCTACCAGCGATCATACTGATCGCTCATGTTTTCCATCGAGGTCACGATGAACCTGCACGTCGAAGAACTCACTGGCACCGATGGCGCACGCATCGCCATTGCCACCCTGGACGCGGAAAAATCCCTGAATGCCCTGTCGCTGCCAATGATCCAGCAGTTGAGCCAGCACCTCGACGCCTGGGCCAAGGACCCGCAAGTGGTCTGCGTGCTGTTGCGGGGCAACGGTGCCAAGGCCTTCTGTGCCGGTGGCGAAGTGCGCAGCCTGGCCCAGGCCTGCCTGGATCAGCCAGGCCAGGTGCCGCCCTTGGCCGGGCATTTTTTCGCGGCCGAGTACCGTCTCGACTATCACTTGCACACCTACCCCAAACCGTTGATCTGCTGGGGGCACGGCTACGTGCTCGGCGGTGGCATGGGGCTGCTGCAGGGCGCCAGTATCCGGATCGTCACCCCCAGCAGTCGCCTGGCGATGCCGGAAATCAGCATCGGCCTGTATCCCGATGTAGGTGCCAGTTGGTTCCTTTCGCGGATGCCCGGCAAGCTCGGGCTGTTCCTCGGCCTCACCGGCGCGCACATGAATGGCCGTGATGCCCTGGACCTGAACCTCGCTGATCGCTTCCTGCTGGATGAGCAACAGGAGGCGCTGATCGAGGGCTTGCTGCAATTGAACTGGCAGGAGCAAACCCCGCGACAACTCAATAGCCTGCTCAAGGCCTTGCAACAAGAAGCCCTGGGACAACTGCCCGAGGCACAGTGGCTGCCCCGCCGGCAACAGATCGACGCCTGGCTGGATGTCAGTGACGTGGCCTGTGCCTGGCGCGCCATCAGCCAGTTGCAGAACCACAGCGATATTCTCTACAGCCGCGCCGCCAAAACCCTCAGCGAAGGTTGCCCGCTGACCGCGCACCTGGTCTGGGAGCAGATCCGCCGTGCCCGCTACCTGTCCCTGGCCGAAGTCTTCCAGATGGAATACACCCTGAGCCTGAACTGCTGCCGGCATCCGGAGTTTGCCGAAGGGGTGCGAGCGCGCCTGATCGACAAGGATCATCAGCCGCACTGGCATTGGTCGGATATCAACAGCGTGCCCGAGGCGGTGGTGGAGGCGCATTTCCACAAGGCCTGGGAGGGGCGCCATCCATTGGCGGACCTGACGGACTACTGAGCGGCCCCTGTAGACGCTGCCACAGGCTGCGACTACAGGGTTCCTGCCGATTCGGCATCAGTGGCCGCGCCCACCTCGGCCATGGTCACCGCGCCCATGATTGTCACGACTGCCGTGACCGCCCCCATCCTGGTTGTTCCAATAGCGAGGGCGCTCATGGCCACCCCAACCCTGGTTCGGATAGGGTCGGTACGCTGCACGCGGCGGCTGATAATAACGTGGTGCCGGCTGGTAATAGCGCGGTGCTGGCTGGTAGTAGCGTGGCGCGTAGTAACTGCGATCAGTCGAGTAATAGGAAGATCCGCCGCCGTAGTAGGCCGGCGCGGGGGAGCTGTAGACGTCCGAACTGTAGTAGCCGGAACCTCCGTAATAAGGGGCACACGCAGAAAGACTCAAACCCAGCAATGCAATCAGTAGAAATCGACGATACATGGCGGCCTCCTGGACCGCGAAGAGCCACGCCAGCGACGCTGGCAGGCGGCAATCAGCAATAGGCTGACTGACAAATTATCTGACCGCAAAAACCTCCGCTGGTGCGATTTACGCAACACATTGATACAAGTCCCTCAAGCATCGGCTACGCCTGTTTCCAGTGCCCATGAAAAAGCGGCGCCTGATGCCAGAACGCCGCTACCTGCAATGACTGTCGACCCTTCGTCCCTTGTCGCCCGAGACTGCGGTCTGTTGTATCACCCTTGTTTTTGGCTAGTGGTGCCAACGCCGGTAACCGCCGTAATAGTGCGGCCCGTATCCCCCGTGATAGTAGGGGCGGTAATAGTAGTGAGGTCCGTACCAGCCTCCAGTGTACGGGTAGTAACCGTAGTAATAAGGCCCGGGGACCGTGTACACATCCGTGCGGTAATACCCCGGACCGACGTAATAGGGCACACAGGCAGACAAACTCAAACCAAGCACGACACCGAGCAGGATTCGACGGTACATGGCGGCCTCCCGGACCGCATACAAGCCGCGCCAGCGACGCTGGACGGCGCCAGTCGATACGGCAATGACTGGCATTGCATGAGACCGTAAAAAACCGCTCCGGTGCTACCGCCAACACACCCCCCGGCACTCTGCCGACCGGCGGCAACCCCTTGCTCCTGCTGACTTGGAGATACTTTCAGAGACGATACAAAGCGCAACTTATCGGTGGTTCCAGCGAAGCCTAGATCGTGTCAAACCCGAGACAATTTCATCGTGCAATGAGCGAGTTATTTCTGCGCCGTGCCACTAGAATGCGTCATCTGGCCACTATCACGGAATCGCCATGCCGCTTCGTTCTCCCCTGTATTCGCAGCGTTCGCTGGTGCTGGTCCTGATCGCTCTGTTGGGCAGCGGTTTCCTCGCCACATCCTTGCTCAGCTACTACGTCTCGCGGGACTCGATCCGCGACAACATCGTCAACACCGAATTGCCCCTGACCTCCGACACTGTGTATTCGGAAATCCAGAAAGACCTGGTGCGACCGATCCTGATCTCCTCGATGATGGCCCGCGACACCTTCATGCGTGACTGGGTGGTAGCCGGCGAACGCGACCCCAGCCAAATGACCCGCTACCTCAACGAGGTCATGACCCACTACGACGCCTACACCGCGTTCTTTGTCTCCAACACCAGCCTCACCTATTACCAGGCCAAGGGCGTGTTGAAGAAGATCAAGGTCGATGAGCCCCGGGACGCCTGGTACTTTCGCGTGCGCGACATGGCCACGCCGTACGAAATCAACGTCGATCCGGACCTGGCCAACCAGGACAAGCTGACCTTCTTCATCAACTACAAGGTCTACGACTACCAGGACCGCTTCATCGGTGCGGCCGGGGTCGGCTTGACGGTGGATGCAGTGATCAAGCTGATCGACAAGTACCAGCAGCGCTATCAACGCAGTGTGTACTTCGTCGACACCTTTGGCCGCATCGTCCTCACCGGTGCCGACGGCGGCCCCCAGGGCGCCCGGAGCGGCCAGTCGCTGCAGGAACTGGAAAGCCTCAAGGAACTGATGGAGCAACTGCCCAAGCCCCACAGCGGCAGCTACGAATACGCGACCCAGGGCCAGGGCCACTTTCTCAATGTGCGCTTCATTCCCGAGCTCAACTGGTATCTGTTCGTCGACAAGCGCGAGGACGGCGCCCTCAGCAGCATCCGCCAGTCGCTGTACCTCAACCTGCTGATCTGCCTGGTGATCACTGCCATCGTGCTGGTCCTGCTCAGTGCCGTGGTACGTCGCTACCAGCGCAGGATCGAGGCCCAGGCCACCCTCGACAGCCTGACCCAACTGCCCAACCGCCGCGGCTTCGACCTGCTGGCGGCCCAGGCCATGCAAGAGGCGCGGCGTGACCTGACACCGTTGAGTGCCCTGCTGCTGGACCTGGATCACTTCAAACGCCTCAACGATACCTACGGCCACCTGGCCGGGGATCAGGTGCTCAGCGGCTTTGCCCGGGACCTGCGAGACTGCCTGCGCCAGTCCGACATCGTCTGCCGCTGGGGTGGCGAGGAGTTCATCGTGCTGCTCAAGGACACCGACAGCCGTGCCGCTTTGGAGATCGCCGAGAAAATCCGCCTGCTCACCGAGCAGCAGCGCTATCACTATGAAGGGCAGCCCCTGCAACTGACCGTCAGTATCGGCTTGACCACCCTGCAAGCGGAGGACACTCTGCACAGCCTGCTGTCGCGTGCCGACCATGCGATGTACCGTGCCAAACAGACAGGACGCAATCGAACCTGTGTGGAAATGCCTCACTCCAGCCATGAATGAACCTGACCTTTGCCCAGCCTGCGGTGCCCGCAACGACTGCACCCTGGCCGACCCGCGCAGCGTCGGCCAAGCCTGTTGGTGCTACAGCGTGAGCATCGATCCGGCGATCATCGAGGCCTTGCCGCCGCAGTTGCGCAATCAGTCCTGCCTGTGCCCGCGCTGCGCCGGGGTCGAGGCGCAACTGCGCGCCAACACCTTGCCGCTCCCCTGAACCACCTCACCTTGCCGCCAGCCGCCGATCACCATGCGCATTGACCGTTTCCTCAGCAACCTGCCCCGCTTCAACCGTCAGCAGGTGCGCCTGTTGCTGGTGCAACGACGCATCCGCATCGACGGCCAGCCGGTGAGCGACCCCAAGGCCGAAGTCCGCGAGTTCAGCCGTGTGGAGCTGGATGAGGAGGTGCTCCAGGTCGGCAAGCCAGCGCGCTACTTCATGCTGCACAAGCCCATGGGCTACGTCAGCGCCACCCGAGACCCCGAGCACAAGACCGTAATGGAGTTGATCCACGAGCCCGATCCCCAGGAGCTGCACATCGCCGGGCGCCTGGACTACAACACCACCGGGCTGATGCTGATCACCAACGACGGCAACTGGTCGCGACGCTTGACCCAGCCGCAGACCAAGCTGCCCAAGCACTACTACGTGGAAACCGAAGAAGAGATAGGCCCCGAGTACATCCAGACCTTCGCCCAGGGCCTGTACTTTGCCTTCGAGGACCTCACCACCCGGCCCGCGCAGTTGCAGATCCTCGGTCCCCGCAGCGCCAGGCTGAGCATCGTCGAAGGGCGTTATCACCAGGTCAAACGAATGTTCGGACACTTCAACAACAAGGTCGTGCGCCTGCACCGCGAAAGCATGGGGCCACTGGTGCTGGACGACAGCCTGGCCCCCGGCGAGTACCGCCCCCTGACTGCGGACGAAATCCGTCTGATCTGACGCAGATTCGCCTCTGAATGACCGCTGGGCAGAAGCTGTCGAACAATTTGCCCAATGCACTTGCAGGTTCCCGGTTGCCCTGCTTGAATCAGTCCGTCGGCCGAATTGTGACCGACGAGTCACGAAAGCGCATCTAAGAAACCTTTTGCCGGCCTGAGCCCTGCCTGCTCTGCATTCAACCCGGTAAATCGCCCACCTATAACAACACCCGTCGACCTGCATTACCGGATCGACATGGGCTCCCATTCCAGGCGTATGCCTACCTGTCACATTGCACGTGCACACTCAAGTTGCGCGCATACCCGCTTGCCAGGAGTCTTATGACATGAGGCCAGAAATCGCTGTGCTGGATATACAGGGGCAGTATCGGGTTTACACGGAGTTCTATCGCGCAGATGCCGCAGACAAGACCATCATTCTGGTCAACGGCTCAATGGCCACCACTGCGTCTTTTGCCCAGACCGTGAAAAACCTGCATCCGCAGTTCAACGTGGTGCTCTACGACCAGCCCTACGCGGGCCGCTCCAAAGCCCACAACAAACATGAGCGGATGCTCACCAAGGAAGTCGAGGGGCAGATCCTGCTGGAGTTGATCGAGCACTTCGCTGCCGAGCATGTGCTGTCGTTTTCCTGGGGCGGAGCTGCCACCTTGCAAGCGCTGTCCCAGCGTCCACGACGCATCGAGAAAGCAGTAATCAGCTCGTTCTCGCCGGTGGTCAACGAACCCATGCGCGACTATCTGGAGCGCGGTGTCGACTACCTCGGCAGCCTCGACCGCCATCGTGTCGGGCACTTGGTCAACGACACCATTGGCAAGCACCTGCCGTCGCTGTTCAAGCGCTTCAACTATCGCCATGTCAGCAGCCTGGCCGAGCATGAGTACGGGCAGATGCACTTCCACATCAGCCACGTGCTCTACGGCGACCGCCAGTGCTACCTGGAGGCCGCGAAGAGCATCCAGGTGCCGGTGCTATTCATCAATGGCGAATGGGACGAGTACACCTCGGCCAATGACGCCAAGCTGTTCGCCGACCATGTGCAGCACGCAAGCTTCAGTACGATCCAGGCCACCGGGCACTTCCTCGACATGGAGCACAAGGCGGCCTGCCACGACAGTCGCCAGGCGTTGCTGGGGTTCCTCAAGCCGGGTCAACACGACAGCCGTCCGCGTTACCACTACGTACAGGATCAGCATGCACTGGCCATCTGAAACCGCGTTTCACCCTGGCAGCCACGCGCCCTTGAAAACACCCTGTTTTCACCGGGCGTGTGGCTGACCTGTAGCGCTTCAGAAACCTGCAAATGCACGTCAGATAAAGAAAAACTTCAAATCCCCGGCGACATCTGGTACAAAGTCAGCCGTTCGAGCGGGTGTCGTATAATGGCATTACTCCAGCTTCCCAAGCTGATAACGAGGGTTCGATTCCCTTCACCCGCTCCAAGTATCCAAAGCACCCGCGTCAAGCAACATTGACGAGGGATGCAAAAACAGAAAACCGGCCCCAGCAGCCGGTTTTTTTGTGCCCTCATTTTTCCAGTCCAAACCCGCGGCGACACCGCCCAAGGTAGATCCTCTCGCCTGTCCTGGCGTTGCCGCGTTACAAATTCACAACTTCAATGCGTATTCGTGAGCAGCCAAAGCCGCTAGCATTTCCCAATGCCTAACACCCGGCCCGGCCATCGACGAGCCTGCGTCGGGCCCTCCGAGGAAGAAGCCCCTCAGCCGTTTCAACTGCACGAACCATCCTGCACTGCAGGACCGCACACGAACCTGAAAGAGCCTCTCGAAATGACGCAGAACATTTACGACGACCCGACCTTTTTCCAGGCCTATAGCCAAATGGGACGATCCCTCGGCGGCCTCGACGCAGCGCCGGAGTGGCCCGCCCTGCAAGCTCTGCTGCCAGCAATCAACGGCCTCAAGGTGCTGGACCTGGGTTGCGGCTATGGCTGGTTCTGCCGCTGGGCCAGCGAACACCGCGCCCAGCAGGTGCTGGGGCTGGACGTCTCGGAGAAAATGCTGGCGACTGCCCGCGAGAGCACCTCGGCGCCAAACATCCACTACCAGAGAGCGGACCTGGAACAACTGGACCTGCCCACTTGCCGCTTCGACCTGGCCTACAGCTCCCTGGCCCTGCATTACATCAAGGATTTGCAAAGCCTGTTTGCCCAAATCTATGCCGCTCTGGTGCCCGGGGGTCGTCTGGTATTTTCCATCGAGCATCCGATCTTCATGGCCCCGCGCAACCCGGGCTGGATCGTCGATGACCAGGGACGCAAGTCCTGGCCGCTGGACAGCTATCAGCAGGAAGGCGAGCGGGTCACCCACTGGCTGGCGGAAGGCGTGATCAAGCAGCATCGAACCCTTGGCACCTTGCTCAATGCCCTGATCGATACCGGCTTCAATCTGCGGCATGTCGAGGAGTGGGGGCCCAGCGCACAGCAAGTGCTCGATCAGCCAGCGTTGGAAGAGGAACGGGAACGGCCGATGCTGCTATTGGTAGCGGCGCAGCGCTGACACCGCATTCACCCGCTCCCACCTCCTAGAAGCCACCCTGCAACGGAAAACGCTGCTCCCCACTGCGGGCGAGGAATTTTTCCTGGGCCATCGGCCGGGCCAGAAAATACCCCTGGGCCTCGTCGCAACCAAAGGTCCTGAGCATCTGCAGGCACTTGAAGCTCTCAATGCCCTCGGCGACGGTGCGGTAGCCCAACTCCCGAGCCAGGGCGATCACTGAACGGGTGATCTTCTGATGCTGGGCGCTGCTCTCCAGGTCAGTGACCATGGATTTATCGAGTTTCACCACATTGGCCGGGATCTGGTGCAGGTAGGCGAAGTTGCTGTAGCCGGTGCCAAAATCATCAATGGCCACGTCCATGCCCAAGGCGCGGATCTTGCTCAACTGCTCCAGCACCCGTGGGTTGGAACGCAACCAGGCGCCTTCGGTAATTTCCACTTCCAGGCGCTGCGGATCGATGCGGTGGCGCTGACAAGCTTCCTTAAGCACGTCGGCAATATCCTGGTCTTCGAAATCCTGGGGCGACAGGTTGATCGACAGTCGTTGTACGTCCGCAACGCCCCAAAGATGCAGTTTATGCAGCACGGCGTTGATCACCCAATGGGTCACGCGGTGGATCAGTGCATTGCGCTCCATGACCGGGATGAATTCCGCCGGAGAGATTGGCCCCAGCCACGGATGATCCCAGCGAATCAGGGCCTCGGCACTGACCTGGATGCCTTCGGGCAGGGAGAAACGTGGCTGGAACATCAGGTAGATCTGCCCGCTGTCGAGGGCTTCGCTGATGTCCGATGCAAGGTTGAAGGCGCGCCGAAACGCCTGGTCCCGCACCACGTCATAGGGCGCCCAGGTACTGCGATTGAGCGTCGCCAGTTCCAGGGCGAACATGGCCTTGCGCAGCACGTCCGGCACCGCATCAAGATCCGTGGAAAACTCCACCGTCCCCGCGCAGACTCCCGGAATCATCGGCAGCTCCAGCCCCGGCGGCTGACGCCGCAACCGCCGCACCAGGCCCTCCAGGAAGCGCTCGATACCAGGGCCCAGCGGCAGCAGGAAACCGAAACGCTTGACCGAGACGTGATACACCCGCACATGCCGGCCCAGGTGAGCGAGCAGTTGCTGGGCGAGAAAACGCACGATGGTTTCGAACGGTGCCATGCCCATCGCCAGGGTCAGTTCGTGGGCCACGGTCATGTCCACCGCATCCACCAGCACCAGCACGCGCTGTTCACCCGGATGCTGGTCCGCCAGGTCGTACAGGTCGCTCTGAAATTGCTCACGGTTGGGCAGGCCACTGACCGGGTCGCGGCGAGTCAGGCGCTGACGCTGCTCGATCTGCTCCATCACCATGGACGCCAGGTCACGCAGTTGCTGGCGCTCGGCGTCACTCAGGCGCTGGGGCTGTTTGTCGATGACACACAGGCTGCCAATCGCGTGCCCACTGGAGGTGATCAACGGCGCACCGGCATAAAAACCAATACCCGATTCTTCGGTCACCAGAGGGTTGGCGTGAAAACGCACATCCTTGCGGGCATTTTCCACTTCGAAGACATCGCCAGTCTTGATGGTGTAGGCACAAAACGATTGATCGATAGGGGTCTGTTCGGCAACAAAACCGACCCGCGACTTGAACCACTGCCGATCACGATCCACCAGGGTGATCAGGGCCGTGGGCACATTGAAGTACTCTGCAGCCAAACGGCAAATACGATCGAAATGCTCACACCGAGCAGTGTCCAGCAGTTCCAGGGCATACAGTGCAGCCAGGCGCTGCTCCTCGGCCAACGCCTTATCGGGCATACCGCGCCTCGGACAGGATCAACACATTCATCAGAAAACCTATCTCACCATCGCAGGGGTAAAACGGCACCCGGAAAAATCGGGCCTAGACAAAAATAGTGGCACTACGACACCTGTCGACAGCATGACGCAGAGACTAGTGCTTGCCAATTCCATCCGTCGGACGAACGGTCGACGGCAGTGCCCTGGATGGATCGTTGAAACAGCTGAACTAGAGCGATTTTCACCAACCGCGAGAGCAGCTGCAATCCGGCCTGCACGCACTGGTACGGCTCCCACCTGAGGATCTGCCATGGGCCCGGACATCCATCGATACCCCCGCAGCCATTCGGCGAAATGCGCACTGTTCAGCCAAACTTCAACGTCACCGGCAGACACCGGAAACATTCCTCCCGCCGCCCCTTTCCATCCCGGAAACTCGCCCATGCAATGGCTTCATCCGTTCACACGCCGTGTACACCTGTGGAGCGTTTTTGCCCTGTTGCTACCGATCCTGGCCCAAGCCGCCGAGCCTGCGTCACCCAGCGCCGCGGACATTGCATGGCTCAGGCGTGATGGCTTCGATCTGGACGCAGCGCAGTTCAAGCGCCTTCATGCCCTGGGCCGCTCGGGCCTGCTGGAAGCGCAATTGGCAGATCGCCTGAACGACCCCCTCCCCCCGGCGATCGAAGCGTTGTTGCATAGCGACCCGGCCATGACCCACTCCACCCAATCCTTGTTGCAGGCGTTCAAACAGCGCCAGGAACAGATCAAGGCGATGCCCGACGGCGAAGCCAGGAATGCCGCGCAGAAGGACGCTCGACAGCAAGCCAATACCCTCGCCGAGCAAGCCCAGGCCAGCGTACTGCTACACGCCGTATATGGCCCCAACCAGCTCAAGGAGCAACTGGTGCTGTTCTGGCTCAATCACTTCAGTGTGTTCCAGGGCAAAGGCCGGGTGCGGGTGCTGACCACCGATTACGTTGAACACGCCATCCGCCCCCATGCCCTGGGCAAGTTCAAGGACCTGCTGCTGGCCACGCTGAAAAGCCCGGCCATGCTCGAGTACCTCGACAACGCGCAAAACGCCAAGGGCAAGGTCAACGAGAACTACGCCCGAGAGTTGATGGAGCTGCACAGCCTCGGTGTCGGTGCGGGCTACAGTCAGGAAGATGTGCAACAGCTGGCGTTGATCCTGACCGGAGCCGGCCTGATTCCTCTGGACGGTCGCGAACAGCGATTCCCCCGGCCCCTGCAGCCCCTGGTGGTGCAACAAGGGTTGTTCCAGTTCAACCCCAAACGCCATGACTTCAGTGACAAGCAGTTGCTCGGCCACACCATCCAAGGCCGCGGTTTTGACGAGATTACCCAGGCCGTCGATCTCATCACCCGGCAGCCGGCCTGCGCCCAGTTCATCTCGCGCAGGCTGGCTCAATACTTCGTCGCCGACAACCCGCCGCCGGCCCTGGTGGCGCGCCTGGCCAAGACCTTCAGCGACAGCGATGGCGATATCGCCCAGGTCATGCGCACGCTGATGCAGTCGCCGGAACTGCAACAAAGTGCCGGTGGCAAATTCAAGGACCCACAACAGTTCGTGATCTCGGCGCTGCGCCTGGCCTACGACGGTAAGCCCCTGGCCAATCCGCGGCCGCCGGTCAACTGGCTCAATCAATTGGGTGAGCCGCTGTTCGGCCGAATAACCCCTGACGGCTGGCCGTTGGTGGCCAGCGGCTGGTCGAGTTCCGGACAAATGGCCAAGCGCTTCGAGATTGCCCGGGCCATTGGCAGGGGCGACAACCGCCTGTTCACCGTCGAAGGCAGCACGCTACCGGGGCCGGGTTTCCCCTTGATCACCACACCACTGTTTTACCAGGCGATCTCCCCGCGTCTTTCCAGCGCCACCCGCAGTGCCCTGGACCAGGCCGTTTCGCCCCAGGAATGGAACACTTTTCTGCTGTCCTCGCCGGACTTCAACAATCGCTGAACGCACCCTGGCGGAGCGCCACGCCGCCTGATCAGGAGCCCTGATGAATCGTCGCCAATTACTGATGGCTGCCGTTGCCGCAGCCGCCCTGCCCAGCCTGACGTTTTCCGCCCGGCTGTTCGCCGCCCCGGCCTCGGCACCGCGTACCCTGCTGGTGTTCCTGCGCGGCGGCTATGACTGCAACAACCTGCTGGTGCCTTACGCCAGCGACTTCTACTACGAGTCGCGCCCGACCCTGGCCATCGCCCGCCCCGATCCGCACAACGCGCAAAGCGCCATTGCCCTGGACAGTCACTGGGGCTTGAACCCGGTGCTAAGGGATTCGTTGTACCCGTTGTGGCAGCGTAAACAGTTAGCCTTCGTGCCCTTTTCCGGTACCGACGACCTGTCCCGCAGCCACTTCGAGACCCAGGACAACATCGAGTCCGGCCAGCCGAGCCAGCAGCGCAAACACTACGACTCAGGCTTCCTCGCGCGCCTGGCGCGGCAAGTACCCGACAGTGCGCCCATCGCCTTTACCGATGCCCTGCCCCTGAGTTTCCAGGGTGCCCAGGACATTCCCAACCTGTCCTTGCGCGGAGCCGGCAAGGCGACTTTCGATGATCGCCAGGCGGCCATTCTCTCCTCCATGTACCAACATACGCCCTACGCCGCAGCGGCCAGCGATGGCCTGGCACTGCGCCAGAAAGTCTCCAGGGACCTGCAGGAAGAAATGCTCGCCGCCAATCGCGGTGCGGCCAATGCACAGAACTTCGCCGCCCAGACCCGGCGCATGGCCAGCTTGATGCGCGAGCAATACCGCCTGGGTTTCGTCGATGTCGGCGGTTGGGATACCCACGTCAACCAGGGCAGCACCCAGGGTCAGCTGGCCAATAACCTGGCCAACCTCGGACAAGGGCTGGCAGCCTACGCCGAGGCCATGGGTGAGCACTGGAACGACAGCCTCGTGGTGGTGGTGTCCGAGTTTGGCCGGACCTTTCGCGAGAACGGCGCCAAGGGCACCGATCACGGGCACGGCACGGTGTACTGGGTACTGGGTGGCCGGGTCCACGGTGGGCGCGTGGCCGGTGAACAAGTGGCCGTGAACGCCCAGAGCCTGCTGCAGAACCGTGACTACCCGGTGCTCAACAACTACCGCGATCTACTGGGTGGCTTGCTGGGCAGCACCTGGGGCCTGTCCAGCGCTCAATTGCAGACGGTCTTTCCCGGTGCCCGGGCCAACACCCTGGGCCTGGTCTGACGCCTGAGCCGATCAGCGCAAAAAACGCGGGCAAAAAAACAGCGATCCGAGGATCGCTCTGCAGGTCACACATGAAGTTGCCGGGTCAGTTGGCCCAGGCGCCCGCGTGCCAATGCCAGCCATCGCCATGGCGCTCCCAATAGGGATGCACATAACGATACCCCGGGCGTTGCGGCTCCCAATGGCCACGCACCGCAACATAGTGCTGCCCGTTCCAATGCCAGTAGCCACGGGCCCAGAGATAACCCGGGCGCGGTTCGGGTTCGACCTCGATGACCCGCTCCGGTGGTGGCTGTGGCGCCACCACCTCGACGTACTCCACCGGAGCCGAGCGCTCCACCACCCGTCGCTCGTGAACCACCCGTTCCTCAACACATCCGGAGGCCACTACGACCACCGCCAGCAAAGCCGTGTAACGTAACAACATGCTGCCTCCTCGGCGCCACGCGCAAGACCGCTTGAAACATTGCCCCCTTGTCACCGCCCTGCTCCTGCCGGACGTACAAATCTTTTAACAGCTCAGAACTGTCTGATTGCTGAACCTGTCATCAGGAAATTGCTGGCCGATCTCCAGAGGCCCCCATGGGAAGAAGCCTTGCCGGTCCAGCTGCCCCCCGAACCTTGCGCCTGGCGCTAGTAAATAGCCTCGCCAATGCCGGATGGGGTCTTTGGCACGGGTCCGACATCCGCCGGGCACATGCCCGGCTAGGCTCGCAACAACACTCCAGACGCCACAGGGTATCGGCATTTCGACCGCAGCCCACGGGCTGCCTGCGCCCAGCCTCGGTCCAGGGGTGCTATGGTGGCCGGCTGCCCTGCGTGCCAGGGCCCACTGGAGGAGCGCTACGCTGAACGCCTGGTCGTGAAGCTTGAGGAGGTCACTGAATAGATATGTGCAATGCCAAAGATATTTACACCGCGGGTTGGGTCCTGGTCGTCATGGCCGGACTGGTGTCTCTGGTGATCCAGATCTACCTGGGCTATTTCAAGATCGATGACATGGTCAAGCACCTGTCCCGGTGCCGGGTCATCGCCATTCGCATGCCGCTCTTGGGGAGGGATCCCCTCAGCCGATTCTTCATGCTGGTGTGCATCGGCGCCATGTTCGCCATGCCCCATCTCTTTCTGCGCAACGGCGGCCTGGATGTGCGGGACTACAAGAACTTCCCCCTGGGCCTGAAATGGCTGATCAACCTGTTCCAGTTGTCGGCCATGGCGGCCGGCATCGCCTTCCTGGTGCTGTGGTGGGTCAGCCGTCACCTCTGAACCGGTAACGGCAGTACCACAGGGGCGCCCGTCAACGGCGCCCCGCTGTTGGCTGCCAGCAGCTGGCACTCAGCCGGCCACGGAGCGCTGACGAAAATCCTCACGGGTCATTTCGAAAAAACGGCTTGGCAATCCTTCGAACTCTGCATCGTGGGTGAAGCGAAAACCGATCTTGCGGGCCACCGCCAATGACCCAGCATTGTCGACATGAGCATCGGCAATTATCCGCTGCACAGCCGGGTCAGCGAACACATGTTCGACAATGCGTCCCGCCGCCTCGGAGGCAAATCCCCTGCCCCAGGCCCGTCGCACCAGACGCCAGCCCATCTCCAGCTCGGGGCCAACGGCATCGAAGGGAATGAACGAAACCCAGCCGAGCAACTCATCCGGGGCGTCTTTGGCGAAGATTGCCCAATAGCCGCAGCGCTCACCGAAATCCTCGCTCAGGCGCGACTGGAGGAAATCCCGATGCCATTGCCCGCCGTCCCAGGTGCCGGGAATGAAGCGCGTGACTTCAGGGTCCAGGTCCATGTGCAGGCAGGCATCGAAGTGCGCGAGCGTGCGTGGGCGCAACAACAGGCTGGGAGTTTCAAAGTGCAGGTTCATCCGTGATCTCCAAGGTCGGTGGTCGCCCATATAACAGCAGGTAACGGCAGAAGAGAACGGCCTGGCGCAGAAATAGGCAACGGTTTTCACTCAAGGAGTACATCGCCAAGTCCAGCTGACCGGTATACAGCCGCGCATACACTTTTCGACACGATTGTTCAGACATATCTGATTGAATGATATTTATTCACAGATGAGAATCTATTCCAAATAAAACGGAGGTTCTATCTCAATGTCCAATCCCGCCCGCCCACAATCCTGGAAGTTGTGGTCCACCTCTCTCGGTCTGATGGCCTTCAGCGAAGCCAGCCTGGGAGCCTCATCTGAAAACACCGAACGCCCTCCCGAGGCCACACCGGTCACCCTCGCCCCCACCCAGGTTCAGGGTGAACACAAACCTGGCTACAAGCGCGAGACCTCGGACTCGGTGAAGTTCACTGCGCCGCTGCGGGAAACACCAAAGTCGGTGACCATCATCACTGAATCGCTGATGCAGGAACGCGCGGTTTCGACCCTGGCTGACGCCTTGCGCACCACCCCGGGCATCACCTTTGGCGCCGGGGAAGGCGGTACGCCGCTGGGAGACCGACCGTTCATTCGCGGCTTCGAAGCCAGCACCGACATCATGATCGACGGTATCCGCGACGTCGGCCGCATGACTCACGAAGCCTTCAACGTCGAGCAGATAGAGATCGTCAAGGGCCCTGGCTCGGCCTATTCAGGCCGCGGCTCCACCGGTGGCAGCATCAACCTGGTCAGCAAGGTGCCACAAAAGGAAAGCTACGCGGCCGGCAGCTTGAGCCTGGGCACCGACCAGTTGCGCCGCACCACCCTGGACCTCAACCAGTACCTGCCCGAGCAGAACATGGCCCTACGCCTGAACGCCATGAAGCATGAGGCCGATACCCCAGGCCGGGACGAGGTCGAGGTCACCCGCTGGGGCCTGGCACCGAGTTTCTCCTTCGGCCTGAACACCGACACCCGAGGCACCCTCAGCTACTACCACATGCAGAGTGACGACATCCCTGACCAGGGTGTTCCGGTATCGGCGATCAGCGGCAAGCCGGTCAAGGTCGATCGTGACAATTTCTATGGCTTCAGCAAGCGCGACTTCCGCAAGACCTCGGCAGATCTGGCGACCCTGCAGCTGGAGCATGATTTCAATGAGCACCTGACCCTGCGCAACACCACCCGACAGGGACGCAGCATGCAGGACTACATCATGAGCCGGCCTACCCTTGGCGCCACGACTGCGGCAAGCGTGCAGAACGAACTGAACAATGTGGTACTGCGGGGCCCGGCGCGAGGGCGCAATGTGGTCAACACCTCGTTGATCAACCAGACCGACATCTTCGGCAAGTTCGACACCGGTTCCATCGGCCACAGCTACAGCGCCGGCCTGGAATTCTCCCGCGAGCGGATCGACGTCAAGAGTCGCTACGCACCCAAAGGCTCGGACTCGGGAAACCTGTACGACCCCAATCCTCGTGATCCATATGCCCCGGTGGCGCGTGGCAATGGCCAGCATGACGTCACCAAGCACAACAACCGCGCGCTCTATGTCATGGATACCCTGGCCCTGCACGAGCAATGGGACCTGAACCTGGGGGCGCGCTTCGACAACTACCACGTGCGTGATGCGGCCCAGAGCAACCGCAACAATATCTGGACCTACCAGAGCGGCCTCGTCTTCAAGCCCCTGCCCTACGGCAGCATCTACCTGTCCTACGGCACCTCCTTCAACCCGTCCGGGGAAACCGCCGGGCAATCGGGTGGCGCCGATGGCGCAGCAGGCGGAAGATTGAATAATCTGGATCCGGAAAAGAGCCGTAGCATCGAACTGGGCACCAAATGGGATCTGCTCAACGAGCGCCTGTCCCTGACCGCCGCCGTATTCAAGACCGAAAAGACCAACGCCCGTACCTACGACCCACTCAGCAATGAAGTGACCCTGGACGGCGACGTCGAAGTGAAAGGGTTTGAAGTGGGAGCCACCGGCCACCTCACCGACCAATGGGAAGTGATGGCGGGATACACCTACCTGGATGCGAAGACGGTCAAATACGCCTCGGGAAAAGACACCAACTACAACGGCAAGCAAGCCAAGTTCATTGCTCCCAACAGCGGCTCGGTGTGGACCACCTACATGCTCACCGACCGCTGGAAAGTCGGCGCCGGGGCCAACTACGTGGACAAGCGCTACACCAACGATGAGAACACCCGCAGCCTCGATGCCTACTGGCGCTACGACGCGATGCTGGCCTATCGGGTGAACAAGAACCTGGACCTGCAGCTCAACGTGCTCAACCTCACCGACGAAACCTACTACGACGCTTCCCACGTAGGGATGTTCGCCATCGTCGCCCCGGGACGCTCCGCAGAGCTGGCGGCCAACGTGCGTTTCTGAGGCCTTGATCCCTTCGCCTGGAGCAGGCGCCTGCAGCCACCTGCAGGCGTCGGTTTACCAGCGAAGGACTCCGGCTAGAGCAACCCGCGAATTTCCTCCAGCAACTCCCGGGATATCTGCACCCCGTGCTCCAGGCTCCGCTCCCGCGCTTCAAAACGCCGCTGGGACGGCAGCCGCGCCCCTTGCCGGGCAATGCCCTCGAACAATCTCTCCGCCCGTTGCAGTCCCTCTTGATAGGCCTCCCCGAGGAACACCTTGGGATCGAAGGCCAGCACCAGCTCGCCATGACAAGGCGTGGCCCCGACACCCTCATCGAAGGCCATGGATTCAGCGCTGGTCAGGTCACCGATCAAGGCCCCGGCCAACAACTCGATCATCGCCGCCAGGGCCGAGCCTTTGTGCCCGCCAAAGGTCTGCATCGCCCCTTGCAAGGCCGCCTTGGCGTCGGTGGTGGGCAGCCCCTCTGCATCAATGGCCCAGTGGCTGGGAATCGGCTTGCCCTGGCGCGCATGCAGTTCGATATCACCGCGGGCAATGGCGCTGGTGGCGAAGTCGAAGACAAAAGGGTTGCCCGCCGGTCGTGGCCAGGCAAAGGCCAGGGGGTTGGTGCCGAATACCGGGTGGCGTCCCCCGGCCGGTGCCACCCAACTGTGACTGGGGTTCATCGCCAGGCCCACCAGGCCGGCGGCGGCAATTGCCTCGACCTCTGGCCACAGGGCAGAAAAATGGAAGCAGCGCTTGATCACCATGGCGGCGATCCCCTGGCTGCGAGCCTTCTCCAGCAGGATCGGCAAACCGGTGTGAAAGCCCAGCAAGGAGTAGCCGTAGTGAGCGTCCACTTCGAGCACGCCCGGGGAAATGTGGCGCAGGCTGGGCTCGGCCCGCGGATCGATCTTGCCTTCGCGCACCGAGCGCACGCAGCCCAACAGGCGGTACACACCGTGGGAGTGACACTCGTCACGCTGTCCCTGGGTGATGACATCGGCAATTGCCTGGCTGTGGGCTTCGGACAAGCCGTGCCGGGTAAGGACCTGGAACGAAAGGCTGCGGACTTCGTCCAGTGACAGGGTGATGTATTCAGACATGATGAGACCTTTATGGCTGTTGGGTAACGCTCCTGCGGGAGAGTTTCGGGGGAATGACGGTAAGGTCAGGGAAAGGCGGCTTGGGTACGCTGGCGGCAGCACCCGCTACCCCCTGGAAAAATTGAATATCACGTCGGCGAGGCCTTTCGACGCTTGCAGCACTGCTGCCTGGGCAGTGCGATTGTGCTGTTCCGAAATCGCCTTATAGGCCGACCTTCGGCAGGCTTGGGCGAGTGGCCAAGGCCTTGGCGCGAAAATCTGCGGCGGCCTCTTGGGGCTTGGCCGAGTACACCAAGGGTCGCCTTTTATCCCCGCCGCAGCTTGAGGCTTTTCCCCCATAAAGAGACGAAATCGGCACACTCGCCCGCACGCTTCGCCACCCTGGCTGGAGCCCCTGGTGATCATCTGCCTGGACCAGCAAGCATGGGAAGTGACCAGCGGCCTCAGTGTCGCCGTCGCCGTGGCGGGCAGTGGCGACCCGCGCACCCGCACCTCCCGCAGCGGTCGCCCGAGAACGCCGTTCTGCGGCAGGGGCATCTACCAGGAATGCCGCATGACCAGCGACGGTCGCCACCAGTTGGCCTGACATACCCTGTACCGGGTCTTTGTCGCGGACGAATGCACCGGCATCGGCGGCAGCGAGCTGGCCTTGCTCGAAGGCAAGATCGCCGGCTGTGTCGCCAGCGGCCAGCTGGACCGGGCCGCCGCGCTGATCCACTCGCGCCACCACTGGCAGCGCTTTGCCGAGCAACTGCGCGATAGCCTCGAGCTGCAAGCGGAGATTCTCAAACTGGCCCGAACTGATACTCTGCTGTGCCGTTGCGAGGATGTCCCTTAGGCCGCCGTAGCGGCTGCGCCCGACTGGCCAACGGCCAGGTTGCAGAGCCGTCGCGACATGGGTGGCCTGCCAAGGCTGGCGCGCCCCTGATGCTCGACAGCACACCGCAACAGCCTGAAAGCTGACGACCAGCCAGCGCCGGGCTGGCGCACTGGGCCCGGCCCCGGAAACACAACTGCCAACTGTTTCGACACTGATCCATCCCCCAGCCCCACAGAGAGGCCGACGATGATCGATAGCGCACAGCTCCACCGCTTGCCCGGGGCCATCGCCGCCCACGCTCCCCGGGACATCAACAGCCTGCTGGCCAACATAGCTCCACTCACACCGCTGCTGGACTGCATCCCCAACGCCGTGTTCTTCATCAAGGACCTGCAGGCACGCTACCTGATTGCCAACCTGACCCTGGCCCAGCGCTGTGGTTTCAAGAGCATCCGGCCGCTGCTGGGCAAGACCTCCGCCGAAGTCTTCCCGGCGGTGCTCGGCCCGGTCTACACCGAGCAGGACCAGCGCGTGCTATGCCAGGGCATCACCATCAAGGGCCAATTGGAGCTGCACCTGTACGGCAGTCGCGAACCCGGCTGGTGCCTGACCCACAAATTGCCATTGCACGGACGTGACGGGCAGATCATCGGCATGGCCGGTATCTCCCTCGACCTGCAGGCCCCCCAGGACACCCATCCGGCCTATGAACGCCTGGCGGCGGTGGACCAGCACATCCGCGAGCACTACAGCGAAGCGATTCGCCTGGAGGACCTGACCCGCATCGCCAACCTGTCCACCGCCCAACTGGAGCGCTACTGCAAGCGGATCTTCCACCTGACGCCCCGGCAGATGATCCACAAGGCGCGCCTGGAACAGGCCTCGCGCTTGCTGGTGACCGACGAGCCGATCACCGAAGTGGCACTGCGATGCGGCTATACCGATCACAGCGCCTTCAGCCGGCAGTTCAAGGCACTGACCGGACTCAGCCCGCGCCAGTTCCGCCAGAACGCCACACGCTAGCGGCGCATCATTGCTGGCAAAAAGTGCGGTAGTCGAACAGGCGACTGAAGCCGGCCTTGCGGTAGATCGACAGGCCATCGAAGGAAGCTTCGAGCACGCAGGTCCTTGCGCCCTGCGCCTGGGCGAACCTCAACACCGAATGGATCAGCGCCGTGGCATAGCCGCGCCCCTGGCATTCCTGCAGAGTGCCGATGTCATCCAGTCGCGCCACTCCCGGCCCCAGGGACAAGGTCAAGGCACTCACCGGACGCTGCTCCACATACAGGGTGAAATGGCGCAAGGCCCTGCCGGCCAGCAACGCCGCCCGATGCCGCGCCAAGTACTGCTCGATCGCCGCACCTTGCGACTCGAATGCGCTTGCCACGGGCTGCGCCCAATCCTCCAGGCGCTCGTCGGTGCAACGGATATCCGCCAGTTGCAGCGGCAGTTCCCGGGGCTCATAGGTCGCCATATCGAGGACCATGCAAGTGGTCTTGTCCGCCGGCAACAGTTGCTGCTGTTGCAACTGCTCGCACACCTGCGGCACTTGGGTGTCTGGCACCACCACACAGAACGGCATGCCGGTGCGCTGCACAAAGGCCACGCCTGCGGCCAACTGCAGCGCACTGTCGGTGCTGTAGCCCTTCATCATCAACAGATTCAGGCTACTGGCCTCGACCCCAGTGCAATAGGCACTGAGCTCGGTACCAAAACGTCGATAGAACTGGGAGATGGACACGAAGAAATAATCTTCTGCCCGGTGATACAGATCGATCACCGCAGCATTGGCTGAATCCGTCACCTGCAGCCTCCTTGAGCCTCGCGGCGCCCCATGCGCCACCCGACCCGGGTCACGTTAAGCTCGGAGCCCCCAGGGTTCCAGCCGCTTGCTGTTTTATTCTGCGAAGAAGTGTTTTCAGGTGTAAGCGCGGAGTGGGAAAAAGCGCTTTCGACACAGCAACGATGTCTGACATTCCGTCACCTACTCGATAAGGAATACGGCCATGAAGTTCTCGAAGACCTCGCAATCGCTGTCGAAGTGAACCGGCAGCCCGAAACCTTTCTGGGAGCCTTGCTGTTGATCGTGATCTGGGGGTTCAGCGGTCCGTTGTTTCATTTCAACGACACCTGGCAACTGATCATCAACACGTCCACCACCATCATCACTTTCCTGATGGTGTTCCTGCTCCAGAACAGCCAGAACCGCGACACTGACGTCCTGCACATCAAGATCGACGAGTTGCCGCGGGCCACCCTGGATGCTCACAACGCGACATTCAGCCTGGATGGGCTGGACCTCATGCAGCTGGAAAAACTGTGCAGCGAGTACCGTGCGATCGGTCAAGGCAGCAACGCTTCGGGTCCGTCGGCTTGGTCCTGCGAGCACTCGCTCAAGACCAACCTCAATCAATGTTGAAGCGTTCACACACAGCACCGCGCGCCCAAGGGCAAAGCCTGCGGTGACTCAACCGTCCTGGCGCGCGGGCTGGCGGCCGGCCTGCAGGGCCCTGGCTATCTGCAGGTGGTTTTCCAGCTTGGGCAGGGTTTCCTCGGCAAAGGCCTTGAGCTCCGGTACCTCGCTGGCTTGTGCCTGCTCCTGGATCTGCCGGATCGCCTCTTCGGTGGCCTGGACCTGGCTCGCGGCGTAGGCACGGTCGAAATCCTCGCCCTCGGGCACTGGCGGTATCAGGCGCTTGGCCTGGTCCATCATCTGCTCCCGGGACGCCACTGGCAGGTCCAGTTGCCGGGCGATTTTCGCCAGGTGTTGATTGGCCGTGGTGCGATCATTGATCACCTGGATGGCGTATTCCTTGACCGCCCTGGATGAGGTCTGCCGGTGCGCCAGCCGGCTGGCTTCGATATCGGCCATGCCCTTGGCCGAGGCATCGTCGATAAAAGCGCTGGGGGACTGGGCCAGGGCGCTGGTCGCACCAAGCCCCAGCAGCAGCGCCAGGCCGGCGCTGCGCATGACAGTGGCCATGGTGTTCATGGTGTGGCTCTCCTGTTGCAAATGAATCCGGCGGGAGCCACAGCCCCCGCCTGCATTGGGAAAAGCCAGAACGACAAAGGTTTAGAAAAAACTCGCCCGAACGACGAACGGCGAGTGAAAAAAACGCCCGAAGCGGGCCTCACAACATCCGCACAAGCACTGTCCGCTCAAGCGCTGGAACGGCTTTTATGCGCTCGCTTGACCGCGTACATCGCCTCATCGGCATGCTTGAACAGCTGTTTTTCTTCCAGGCCATGCTCGGGGTACAAGCCAATACCGATGCTCGACAAAATGCTCAACGAATGGCCGTCCAGGCGTAGCGGTTCGTTCAAGGCGCGACGGATCTTGTCCGCCACTCGCTGGGCATCTTCGGAGTGCTGCACGTTCTCCAGCAGGATCACGAACTCATCACCGCCGATGCGGGCCACGGTGTCGGTTTCTCGCACGCAGCCCTTGAGGCGGTTGGCCACTGCCTGCAACATCATGTCGCCCACTGCATGCCCACAGGTGTCGTTGACCTCCTTGAACTTGTCCAGGTCGACATACAGCAAGGCCATGCGTCCCGACTCGCGCCGGGCCCGGGCCAGGGCCGACTTGAGCCGCTCGCGCAGCAGTTCGCGGTTGGGCAGATGAGTCAGTTGGTCGTACTCGGCCATGTAGTGCAGCCGGGCGTGCAGTTGCTTGCGTTCGATGGCCGCGGCCAGTTGCGCGCTGACGTACTGCAACAGCTCCTGGTCCTGCTCGCCGTAGCCTTCGGTGCCGGGCGCGCTCTTGACCATCAGCACGCCGATGGTGCCCTTCTGCGCATTCAATGGCACCCCCAACCAGCAGCGCGGGCCCTGGATAGCCGCAAACTCGCGCCAAAGGGCCTGGGTCAGTGGGCATTCCGGCGCCAGTAACAAGGGTTGGCCGCGCAAGAGTACCTGGGCGCAAAAACGCCCGATCAGGGTCCCGGGCAGTTCCGGGCTGCGTTCACAGTCATCGACGTGGTAGGGAAAACTCAAGCTCTCGGCGCGCTCGTCATATAGCGCCAGGGAACAATTGAGCGCCGGCAACCACTCGCCGATGATCCGATGCACGTGCTTGAACAGCACCAGCAGATCCTCCGTGGCATGGGCCGCCTCGGAGATCGCATACAGCGCCGCCTGTTTCGATTCCGCTTGCTTGCGCTCGGTAATGTCCCGGGCCACGGCGATGCGCAGTTGGTCCACTTCCGACCAGCGCGCCGACCAGAGGATATGCGCCACACGCCCGTCCTTGCGCAGGTAGCGGTTCTCGAAATTGGGCTTGGGCACGCCGCCCATGATTTCCCGGGCGGCCTGCAGGGTGCGCTCGCGGTCGGCCGGGTGCACCAGCTCGATCATCGAGCGGCCGATCAGTTCATCGGCGGTATAACCGAAGATCCGCTCGCAGGCAGCGCTGACAAATACAAAGCGACCCTCGACATCCACCGCACACACGGCGTCCAGGAGCAGATCGATGAAGCTGGCCAGAGGCTCGGAGTTGTTGGTTGCCATCAGAGAAAGCTACTACCCATGAAAAATGCACTGAGTACCCATCCCTTGAGCCTGGTCAGCCGGTGGTGCCCACCGACTGCACGCCGTCGCAATCCGCGAGCGGCGTTATGCCTTGTTGCCGATCAATCCCGGCACCGCGTGCAACAGGGCATTGATCGCAAAACCGATGAACATCACACCGCAGACCCGGGTGATCGCCAGTTCGTGACGCTGATACCAACCGCGAACCTGACGTGCCCCGACAATGCCGATGAGAATAGCGTATGCACCGAGTCCGCCGAGGAAGCTCAGGGCAATCAGGCCAGGGAGCATCGACCAGGTGAGCAGCTCGGCACGGCTGGACAGCAGCGCAGTGAAGGTTGCCACCGCCACCGGATAAGCCTTGGGGTTGGTCAGGCCGAAGACAATCCCATGCCAGAACGGATTGCGCGCCGGCCCTTGGGGCGCATCGCCATTGCTACCACGGCTGCGGATCGCCCGCAGCCCCAGCCAGAACAGGTACAGGCCACTGAGCACGCCCAGGATGTTGAACGCATCACTGCCGATTTCCCGGGCGCCGACGATGGCGATCAGCGCGGTGCTGCACCAGAGCACATCCCCGAGCATATGCCCGCAGAGAAACCCGGCGCCGGCCTGTCGTCCACGGGAGGCGCCGATGCCGAACACCGCCAGCACCCCAGGTCCGGGGGTAATCGCGTAAATGAAACCCGAGGCGATAACGGCTAGCAACAGCGATGAGGTCATCAGCAAGACTCCAGAACGATGCACCTCACGGGAACGCCAGGCACAGGATCAACCTCGCGGATTCTGCACGATCAAGGCCCCTTGCCACCAGCGGCTTTCGTCAGCTGAAAAGCGCGACGCACAGCGTCAATCGTCTGGGTAGAAGCGCATTCCCGGGTAAGGAAGCTGGCGACAGGCTAGTAATCGCGAGGCCAAATCACCGACATGGGCCTCGAGTTGATGCCCGTCGGGGTCGAGGAAATAGAACGAGGCGCCTTCGCTGCGATTGTCGCGCCACTCCCGGACTCCCGCGTCGCGCAGGCGCTGGACGAAAGGGGCAAAATCGGCAGCGACGAGGCTGAAGGCATAATGGGTGTAGTCGGCTGCCGCCGACACATCCCGCTGCGGATCCAGGGACAGGCACAGCCACAAGCCAGGCAAGGACAGGTAGGCGCCGGCGTCCCAACTGGCTTCCAGGCGCAACTGCAACAGTGAGTGATAGAACCCCAGGCTGCGCGGCAAGTCACTGACCGCCAGGGTCAGGTGATTAAGGCCGGTGAGCATGCTTCACACTCCTTACGGGGACTTGGCCAGCGGGTAGCGCCGGCCATCATAGTGCAGGGTCACCACACCGAGCTTGGGCGGCAGGTCGCGACTCTCACAGCCATCCCGGCCCTGGAAATGATCGACTCCGAGCTCCCGGCTGCGGACAATCAGGTCGGCATAACCGTGGCGCTGGCGAGTACCGACCTCCAGGGTCCGATGCACGGTCCGGGAATGCCCCCCGCACTGGCCGTCCCAGCCGAACTCGCCAGAACTTTCATCCATCACCAGCCCCTCCAGCAGCGGCAGGATTTCCTTGCCATCGCGCTGGTACAAGGTCAGCACGCTCTTCTCATAGGGAATGGCGCTGGAGCCGTGGTGGTAAAGGACTCGCAGGCCAAAGGCCCGCACCTCTTCATTCAACCTGTAGCGTGCAGTGTCGATCTCCATCCCCTGCAGGGCCACGGCATCGGAAAACAGTGCCGATTCCTGGTAATTGCTGGCCACGGCCAGGCCTGGGTCGTCATACAGCAGCGCCACATCCAGGCTGTAGCTACGTGTATCGTCACTGTCATTCCCGGGCATCGGGATCGCCCGAGCACTGATGCTCATCCCCGGCTCCGCTGGCCAGGATTTACAAACGTGAAGCTCCCCGGGAATATCCACGCTGCTGTCACACTCCGCCTGCACTGCCGTAGCGACACCCAGCAAAGCGCACAGCAGCAGTGCATGGCCCCCTTGTTCAAATGACTTCATCAAGGCGCCTTCAGATACCGCTGAAACCATTGGGCAGCACATACCGCTGGCCGTCGTAATGCAGAGTCGTGAATACCGGTTTGGCGGTCACGGAACGGGACTGGCATTGCTCGCCCTGGCCTTCGCTGCGGGTGTCGATGCTCACCGAACGCACGATCAGGTCGGCATAGCCGTGGCTGCGGGTCTTGGCGATATCCAGGGTGCGGGTGGTTTCGCTGCGCTCCCCGGCGCACTGGCCATCCCACTCGCCACTGTAGGAATACGCCAGGAACTTCTCCATCACCGGACGCAACTGGCTGCCTTCGCGCACGTAGAGGCTGAGCCACACCTCATTCAGCGGATTGACCCGCGAGGAACCCTGGAAGGAGGCCCTGACCCCGAACGCCCGCACCTGCGGCGCCAACTGGAAGCGCCCGGTATCGAGCGTCACACTCTCCAGGCGGAACGCATCGGAGACAAAGGCCCGGGCCTGCTGATAGGAAGCCAGCGTCTGCCCGGTCGTGCGGTTCAACACTGCCAGTTGCAGGTTGTAGGTACCTTCTGCGAAGGCTACGGGGCTGCCAGAGTCCGGCGTCAGTTCGGACAGCAAGCTGATGCTCTGGTCGGCAAAGGCCGGCCAGTCCTTGCACAGGGAAAAGCCCGGCACGTCCGCGTTACGCGGGGGCGGCAGGCATTGGCCGAGGGCCGAGGCAGTGCCCAGCAGCAGCGCAAGGCTGCCCAGAGCGGCAATCAGCGAGGATGGACGGATCATTCACGGTTCCTTGTGACAGACAGGTGCGGCGTCATTCAAGGCCGCACTATCCTCCCCTACGCAAGGGCTTTCAACGCCGGCAGTCCTAGCCGGAATGGGCCTTGGTTGGGAACACCCCCCAGCCAGACGAATGGCCTGTCCTGCGCCACGGTGTTGCGAATGTTCCACTCTTGCCGCCTGCCCCCAGAAAACGCTTGAGCCATTTAACCTTGGAGCTGATTTGCCAGCGAAGGCAGCCCAGCCCCCCTGCCCTTTTTAGAACGCGTTGCGAAAGATCTCCTCGATCTGCCGCTGCTCCGCCGGACGCGGGTTGGTCAGGCCGCAGGCATCTTTCAGGGCATTGGCCGCGAGCAGCGGAATGTCCTGCAGCTTGGCGCCCAGTTCACGCAAACCGCCAGGAATTTCCACATCGCGGGCCAACGTGCGAATCGCGGCAATCGCGGACTGGGCGCCCTCTTCCGGGCTGAAACCACGAATGTCTGCTCCCAGGGCGTGGGCCACATCGGTCAGGCGCTCGGCGCAGACACTGGCATTGAAGCTCTGCACATGGGGCAGCAGCACCGCGTTGCACACACCATGGGGCAGGTCGTAGAAACCGCCCAGTTGGTGGGCCATGGCATGCACGAATCCCAGGGAAGCGTTGTTGAAGGCCATGCCGGCAAGGAACTGCGCATAGGCCATGTTCTCCCGCGCCAGCAAGTCGCTGCCATCGTGCACGGCCTGGCGCAGGTTGCTGCTGATCATACTGATGGCCTTCAACGCGCAGGCGTCAGTGATCGGGTTCGCCGCGGTGGAGACATAAGCCTCGACGGCGTGGGTCAGGGCATCCATGCCGGTAGCGGCCGTCAGGGCCTTGGGCATTGCCACCATCAGCGCCGGGTCGTTGACCGACAGCAGCGGCGTGACGTTGCGGTCGACGATGGCCATTTTCACGTGGCGCGACTCGTCGGTGATGATGCAGAAGCGGGTCATCTCACTGGCGGTACCGGCAGTGGTGTTGATGGCGACCAGCGGCAGTTGCGGCTTGGCCGACTGGTCGACCCCTTCGTAATCACGAATGTGCCCGCCGTTGGTCGCGCACAGGGCAATGCCCTTGGCGCAGTCGTGAGGCGAGCCACCCCCCAGGGAGATGACGAAGTCACACCGGTGCTCTTGCAACTGCACCAGCCCCTGTTCGACGTTGGCGATGCTCGGATTGGGCTTGGCGCCGTCGAAGATCACCGAGTCGATGTCCTGCATGGCCAGCTTCTCGGCGATCATGCTGGCCACTCCAGCCTTGGCCAGACCGGCATCGGTGACGATCAGCGCCTTGCGAAAAGCATAATTGCGAATGGCGCTCATGGCCTCGTCAAGACAGTCAGTGCCCATGATGTTGACGGCCGGAATAAAAAAGGTGCTGCTCATGAGGAGGTCTCCAGGCGAATGCCGATTGCACGGTGTCGATTCAATGTTTGTGAAACAGGATCGACCGATCGGTCACTGGCGATCTTGATCTGGCTCAAGGGTCGGTCGTGATAAAGTCGGCGCCCTGAATACCTTCTGCCTTGAGACCGATGACCGCGATGATGGATTTCCAGGAATTTGACGCCGAACTTGAAGACTGGAACGCCCTGGGCGCAAGCATTCCATTCACCGGCCTGTTGATCGGCAATGGCGCCAGCCGCGCCGTGTGGGAAGACTTTGCCTACGACTCGCTGTTCGAAAATGCTCGCACAGTGGAAGAAAAACCCCTCAGCCAATCCGAGCTCAGCGTGTTCGAGGCCTTGCAGACCCGCAGCTTCGAACAGGTGCTCGGCGCCCTGAAAACCACTAGCCGGGTCAACAAGGCCCTGGCGGTCAGTTCGGCGGCACCGCGCAATCGCCACTACGCGATCAAGGAAGCGCTGATCAACACCGTGCACGCGGTGCACATCCCTTGGCGCCTGGTGCAGGAGCCAAGCCTGGTAGCGATCAACCAGGAACTGCGGCGCTATCCCACGGTATTCACCAGCAACTACGACCTGCTCAACTACTGGGCGGTGCAACAGGATGCAGAAGGCCTCAGCGACCTGTTCCAGGGCGCTGACCCGACCTTCGAACTGAGCGCCGACAACACCGTGCAAACGCGCATTCTCTATCTGCACGGAGGCCTGCACCTGGTGCGCAACCTGGACGGCAGCGCGCGCAAGCTGACCTCCACCGAAGGCACCCTGCTGGGCAGCTTCGCCATCAACAACACCCTCAAGACCCTGGACGACGTGCCGCTATTCGTCAGCGAAGGGCCATTGGCGGACAAACTCAAGACCATCCGCAGCTCGGATTACCTGTCGTTCTGCTACCAGCAACTGTTGGACCACAGCGGTGCCTTGTGCATCTTCGGGCACAACCTCGGGCCCCAGGACAACCACCTGGTCCAGGCGATCCGCCAGTCGGCGGCGAAGACCCTGGCGATCTCCATTTTTCCGCGCAGCGCGGCGTTCATCCAGCACCAGAAGCGCCACTACAGCAAGCTGTTCGAAGGACTGGACCTGAGCCTGCGTTTCTTCAATGCCAAGACCCACGCCCTGGGCAACCCGGCCCTGTCAGTCCCCGTGGAACACTGATCAGCCCCGCAGATCTCACGACTGGCGTAGGAGCTGGCTTGCCAGCGAAGGCGGCCGCAGAAGCAACACAAGACTCCACCGCCGGCTGGCTCCTACAGCAGATGAATGCCTTCAGTCCTCGCTGCTGTGCACCACCACTAGCAACTGCGCCTGCTGATCCCCCAGGGAACGAATGCGGTGGGGTTTCTGTGCATTGAAATGCAGCGCGTCGCCCCGGTTGAGAATCACCCGTTCGTTGACAAAATCCACTTCCACCTGGCCTTCATGGACAAACAGGAACTCCTCCCCCAGGTGCTCCTTGAAGGTCTTGTCACTGAACTCCCTGGCCGGGTAGATGATGAACGGCAGCAGGTTGCGCTCGCTGACCTGGTGGGCCAGCACCGCATAACCCGGAGTCTGGTCGTTGGCCGCCAGTGACTGGCGCTCGTCGCTGCGCACCAGGCTGTAGCCATCGAGGTTGATGCTGTCCTCGGCGAACAATTCCTCGACCTTGACGTTCAGAGCCTTGGCCAGCTTCAAGGCCGCGGCAATCGACGGGGTGTTCAACCCACGCTCGACTTTCGACAGGTAACTCTTGGTCATCCCGGATTTTTCGGCCAGGGCCTCCAGGGTCACGCCCAGTTTTTTTCTCAGTAATTTCAAACGGATAGACATGTAGAGCGGTTAATCCATCTAGAAAGAAACGATTGGCGCTTGCCAATGACACAATGTGTCATATAGCCTCTTTAGTGTCATCAGCGCTCACCCAACGACCTCGCAAGCAGCAGGTGAGCCGCAGACCCGACGTCCATTGCACCTCTCAAAGGACCCCGATATGGCCAAGACATTAGCATTGCCCAAAGACCAACTGGTCAAGCAAGCCCTGACCCAGATGCACAATACCCTGGCGGATAATACGTGGACCGACCGGCAAAAGCTGGCCTTGACCTGCCGCATTCTGTTCGAGAACGGTCATGACTCCGGCCTCGCCGGGCAGATCACCGCCCGCGGCCCGCAGCCCGGCACCTATTACACCCAGCAACTGGGCCTGGGTTTCGATGAAATCAGCGCCAGCAACCTGCTGCTGGTCAACGAGGACCTGGAAGTCCTGGAAGGCCATGGCATGCCCAACCCGGCCAACCGCTTCCACAGCTGGGTGTACCGCGCCCGGCCGGACGTGAACTGCATCATCCATACCCACCCGACCCACGTCGCCGCATTGTCGATGCTCGAAGTGCCGCTGACGATCTCGCACATGGACCTCTGCCCATTGTATGAGGACTGCGCCTTTCTCGAAGCCTGGCCGGGAGTGCCGGTGGGCAACGAAGAAGGTGAAATCATCGCCGCGGCCCTGGGCGACAAGCGCGCGATCCTGCTCTCCCACCACGGCCAGCTGTCCACCGGGGCGAGCATCGAGGAAGCCTGCGTGATCGCCCAACTGATCGAGCGCGCGGCCAAGCTGCAACTGTTGGCCATGGCCGCCGGCAGCATCAAGCCGATCCTCCCCGAGCTGGGCCGCGAAGCCCACGACTGGATCTCCAAGCCCAAGCGCCACGGCGCCGCCTTCAACTACTACGCTCGGCAAAACCTCAAACAACACGCCGACTGCCTGAACTGATCTCCCCTCTTATGCCTTGCAGGAGTTACCCCATGTCCACACCCAAGATCCACGGCATCATCGGCTACACCGTCACTCCGTTCAGCAGTCACGGCGAAGGCCTGGACCTGGACGCCCTCGGGCGCTCCATCGACCGTATGATCGACGCTGGCGTCCACGCCATCGCGCCGCTGGGCAGCACCGGCGAAGGCGCCTACCTGAGCGACGCCGAATGGGATCAGGTCAGCGAATTCAGCATCCGCCACGTCGCCCGGCGCGTGCCGACCATCGTCAGCGTGTCCGACCTGACCACCGCCAAGGCCATCCGCCGCGCCCGTTTCGCCGAGGCCAAGGGCGCCGATGTGGTGATGGTGCTGCCCGCCTCCTACTGGAAACTCAGCGAAGCCGAGATCCTCGCCCACTACCAGGCCATCGGCGCCAGCATCGGCGTGCCGATCATGCTCTACAACAACCCGGCCACCAGCGGCACCGACATGTCGGTGGAGTTGATCCTGAAGATTTTCCACAGCGTGGAGAACGTCACCCTGGTCAAGGAAAGCACGGGGGATATCCAGCGCATGCACAAGCTGCAGCAACTGGGCGAAGGCCAGGTGCCGTTCTACAACGGCTGCAACCCCCTGGCCCTGGAAGCGTTCGCCGCCGGCGCCAGCGGCTGGTGCACAGCTGCGGCGAACCTGATTCCACAGCTCAATATCGACCTCTACCAAGCAGTCCTGGCCAACGATCTGCAGCGCGCCCGGGCACTCTTCTACCAGCAGTTGCCACTGCTGGACTTCATCCTCAAGGGCGGTTTGCCAGCCACGGTCAAGGCGGGGCTGGCACTCACCGGGCTGGCCACCGGCGAACCGCGCCGGCCGGTGTTCCCCCTGGCGGAGGCCGGGCGCGAGCAACTGCAGAAGCTGTTACAGACACTGAGTTGATCCCCTGCTGAAAGCACCAAGCCCGAACGCTGTACGCCGTTCGGGCTTGGTGCTTTCGCCGGCCTGCGGAGCAACACCTAGAGCGACGTCAGGTCCTTGATGTTATGGGTCGGACCATTAGCCTTGACGCTGGCAATGCCCTTCTCCCGGGCCGCGTCCGCCGAATAGGTTTCGCTGCTACCGATGATCTGGTGATTGGCCGCCTTCAGGTTGAAATAGGGCTTGCCATCCTTGGCGCTCTTGCGCTCGTAGCGCTCCTCCAGAGGACTATTGGCCTGCACCGAGGCAATCCCGTTCTCTGCCGCAACGCGCGTGGTGTATAGCTCACTGGTGAGAATGATCTCGGCATTGGCCGCCTTGAGCACGAAGCGGAACTGACCATTGCTGCTTTTCTTCAACTCATACCATCCGGACATGTTGTTGCTCCTTGGGTGATCGATGGGCGTTGCGCTTTGAGAGTAAAGACCGTTACGGCGATTCAGCCATTGCCCCGGTGACTGGAAAAAAGATATTCCACCAGGGCCTGCTTTAGGTGTTCACGCAGGCTGCGTCTGAGGATGCGGCCAACAGCCGGCGTGATCCCCGGGAAGATTTTCAACTGCCCGGCATGGCCAGCGGCATGGGGAAGTCATTCCTTGAGCCCGGGATAAAAGTCCTTGGACTGATACCGGCCGGACGCAGCCAACTGCACGCCCAGCTCCATTCCTGGGTTGAATCCAGAGCACAAAAAAGCCCGGGCGGATAACCTCGCCCAGGCTTTGAAATAGAGCATTTTTCAGCCGTCGATCAGCGGGGGTTCGACGCCACTGGGGCCTTGGGCTTGAAGATCGGGTCCCGGAGCATCTGCGCGATAAAGTCATCGGTGATGCGCTGCACATGCTGGTATTGGCCGCCATCGAGATTGACCCAGCCGCGCCATGAGCGGGTGTGGTTGCTCACCAGGTACTTGGCCACTGGCTGCTCGCCACGGCTGACATGGAAGATCACCCGGCTGTCCCAGGTGGCCGGGGCCGGCACGATAAACAGGGTCAACGCACTGAGCAGCCCCAGGGGAATATTCTGCCAGCCAAAATAATCACTGTTAGCCACCACGATCACGTTGTAGCCGTCGGCACTGTAGCCATCCAACACCTGCTCGAAGGTGCCACGGCGGCGCAACTCATTGCGGATCAGCCCCCCGGGGATGGGCCCGATCACACTGACCTTGATCGCTGGCAACGACTGCTGATAATCCACCTCGGCCGGTTTCAGGCTATGGCTGGTCTGGCAACCGCCGAGCCCCAGCATCAGGACCATCAGCAACAAGAGTCTGGTACGCATTACAGGTCTCCCGAAAGCATGGCTTTGAGCATCGAAGCCTTGGGTCCCTGCTCCTTGACGATCAACGCGGTGGTCTCTTCCATTTTCTCCAGATCGACCCGCTGCAGGTTCGGCACCTGCGGGTATTTGGCACGGACCAGGGCGGCGTCGCGCTCCAGGTGATCACTGTGCAGGAAGATGCACTTGGCCCCAGACGCCGACAGGCAGCCGGCACGGAAATCGCCAAGGTAATAAGCCTTGCCGGCTTCCAGTTCCAGGGGAATGGAGAAGTCTTCACGACTCCAGGAAGTGGCATTGCCGCGGTCGAAATGCAGGTTGTAGATCTCGTAGCGCCCAGGTTTGAGCGGCATCACGAACAGGCTGCCGATGCCGTGCCAAGTCTCACGCACATCACGCGGGGTGCGGGCATAGAACTGGTTGTACAAGCGCGCCGAGGCGAACCCGTCGCCACCCCGTGGACGAATCAGCAGCATCTGCTCGTCGGCGGTGTGCACCGCCTGCGGCCAGATACCCACCACACCCACTACATAGGCCACTCCCGACTGCGGGTCAGGGCTCATGCTGTCGGAGATTTTCGTGGCGGGCAGGCTATAGCAACCGCTCAGGGCCAGCAGCGCGGCGAGTATTACGAGAGGACGAATCATGAGGTCGCAGGTCCCTTGGACGATGATCAGTAACGTCAACCAGGGTGTCAGGCATCCCCACCTCCCTGTGACGGGCGCGGAGCATAAAGCAAGTGATGGCACTTCGCCAGAATTCAGTCGTCAATCCACCGGCGCCTCCACGCGGATAGGGCCAGGGCCCGCCGTCACCGCGGGTGACGCGCCTCAGCCGGGCAAGGATCAGCGCGCTGGTGCGATCTGATCCTTGATTCGGCAGCCGGGGCTCTTGTCTAGCCGCCCGACTCCTCAGCCACGGCTCTGCCCTCTTGCACGGCTCCCCGGGCGAGTGCTGGCGACTTACGCAGCAACACACTCACCACCGCCCAGACCGCCAGGGTCACGCCCGCTAAAAACACCATCACCACGCGATAGCCGTTAAGAAACGCGCCCTGGGTATCGTCCAGCGGCGTCGCGGAAAAATGGTGGAACAGCCCCACCCCCAGCGCCAGCCCGATACCACCGCCGACATTGTGCAAGGTCATCAGCGAGCCCATGGCCACCGAGCCCACTTCCTGGGGTACCGAGGAAATGCCCAGCACCGTCGACGGCCCGAGAATGCTTGCCCAGCCCAAGCCCATGATGACGAAGGCGCCCAGCAGATACGGCAGTGAAGTCTGCCGGTCGAAACCGGCCTGCAACAGCGCCGACAGCACAAGCAGCAGCAGCCCGGCCTTGATCAACAGCGCCGGCCCTCTGCGATCCACCAGCCGCCCCACCAGCGGCGACAGCAGCGCCACCCCGAGGGTGGTGGGCAGCAACAACAGGCCGCTGGCCTGCAAGGTTTCACCACGGATTTGCGCCAGGTACAGCGGCATGACGAAAAACGCCACGCAGTAGAACAGCGCCAGGCCGAAACTCGCCGCCACGGCGGCGACAAAGCGTCGATTAGCGAACAGTTGGAGGTCGATGATCGGCGCGGCAACGCGTTTCTCCAGCACCAGGAAAGCCCCCAAAGCCAGCACCGTCACGGCGATCAGGCTCAGGGTCAGGCTCGAACCCCAGCCTCCACCCTGGACGATCACCAGCACCAGGCTCGGCAAACCGATCAGCAACAGCAACGCGCCCCATACATCCAACCGCGCATCGACCTCGGTCGAACGCGACTCCTGCACGCTGAAACTGCAAATGGCCAGGCTCAACAGCACAAAGGGCACATTGATCAGGAAGATCCACTGCCAGCCAAAGCCACTGGTGATCAGCCCACCCAGCACCGGCCCGACCGCCAGCCCCACGCCATTGACCCCGAACAGCACGCCAAAGGCCTTGCCCTGCTCGGTGCTGTCGAAGGTACTGGAGACAATCGCCCCCGACGCGGTATAGAGCACCGCACAGGCCAGGCCCTGCAGCACCCGAGCGCCGATCAGGGTCTCGATCTGCCCCGCCAGCCCCGCCGCCAGTGACGCCAGGCCAAACACGCTCAGGCCGATAAACAGCACCCGCTTGCGTCCCTGCAAGTCGGCCAGGCGCCCCACCAGCACCATGAAGCTCGACAGCGCCAGGATGAAACCGTTGATTACCCACTGCAGGCTGTCCAGCGACGCCCCGAGATCGGCCTGCAGCGCCGGCAGCGCGGTATTGACGATGGTGAAATCCACACAGCCGAGAAAACTGGCGATGCTCACCCCGAGCAATGCCCACCATTTGCGTTGCTGTTGCGCAAAAACGCCCATGGAAACTCCTTGTCAGTCATAAAAAAACAGCACTGCAGGAGCCTCCGCTTGCCGGCGAACAGGCCCTTGAGCCCAGCACTGCCGGCAAGGACGCCTTCGCTGGCAAGCCAGCTCCCACGTAGGTCAGCGAAAACCACGCGCCCGGGCGGCTCAGATGGCGATGGCGCCACTGGTCCAGTTCGGGTGAATGGCCCCGGGCAAAGTGAACGGGATCGGAATCCCGCGTTTCTTGAACTTCAGCGGCAACCAGCGCACCCGGTCCGGGCTGTGGGGTTCGATCAACAACTCGCGACTGATGGCCATGGCCGTGGTCATCTGCTGCGGATAGAGCACGTAGTGATAACCCTCATCGGCCCACAACGGCAGGATGATGGGGATCTCCTCAAGGATGTATTCACGGCACTGGGCCGCGGCCCGTTCGATATCCGCGTCTTCGTCTCGCAGGCGCAAGCGCTCGGTGAACACACCGATGGTGCTGTCGATGGCCTCGCGCAATTCGGCCCGCTGCTGATAGATCAGGTTCAACTGCTGGCGCAATTCGGCATAGCGGTCGCTGGCCAGTTCCTGGTTCCAGCGGGTGATGTGATAGGGCACCCGCAGGCCATCGAGAATGTCCTGGTTGCGCGCCAGCCAGGCGTCACCGTCACGGATCGAGGCCGACAGCGCCTCCCCCGGGGACTTACCGTGCTTGTTGTGGCGTTGCAGGGTGTCGGCCACCACCACCTTGACGTGGCTGAAGCCGGATTGGTTGATCAGGTGAATGGTCGAGCGCAGCTTCTGGTCTTCGTGATATTCCTGGCCGACGCTGACCGCCAGCACCACTCGCTTGCCATCGAATGCGTGTTCCTCGCCGCCCTTGTTGAAGTAGGCCTTGAGGTTGATTTCCTGCACCTTGCTCATGTGTTCAGCTCCAGTAGGCCAAAGGCTGTTGTTCGCCGTAGTAACCGATAAAGACCCCGAGGGTGACCCGGGTGCTGCTGGCCGAAGGGCGTACCGCGTGGATCAGCCGTGGGTTGAGCAGGATCAGATCGCCGGGCTCGGGCTTGATCACGAAGTCCGGCGGCGGTAGCAGGTGGCGCTCGATGCCATAGGCCCGTTCGCCACGCAGGCGGTTGTACTCCTGCTCATCCGGCTCGATGCCCCAGATCTCCAGCTCTCCGCCGTCCTCGGGGAGTTCCAGGTAAATGTTGCTGGACAGCTGGGTCAGCAACGGCGGGCTGTGGCCCTCGGGGGCATTGCGTTCGAGCTTGTCGGTGTGGGGGGTGAGATCAACTCCGGCCCCCTGGAAACGGGCGATGCCGACAAAGCACTTCTGCCCGTCCACCTGCAGCAACTGCGCGCCCTGGGGCCAGACCTCGTCCAGCAGCAGGCGCAACTCGTCAATGGGTGAGGCCAGCGGGCGGAACAGATTGCGGATCTTGCGGATATTCGGCAGTGCCAGGGCGTGGTACTCGGCCCGGCTCTGTTCATCCTGGATCTCGATGTAGGCCTTGCCGACACGGACGAACTCCTGCTGTTGGCTGAAGGCACTGCGCAGCTCCTGCTGATACAGATGGTCGCGCGCCACCTGCAAGGTGTCCGGCGGGCAAAAGCCTTTGAGCTGGACGCCGTAGGAACGTTTTTCGACGACATCGATAATATGCCGCGCTTCAAGTTTGTCGGCCGTAGTTACTGTGAACATGCAAGCTCCCTTATTCCCTGGAAGTAGCGTTGAAGTGCATCTTTGGTGGAGCGTAATAATTTGTTTCAGAGCCACCTTAGGCAGTTGCGAAAGCCTTGTGAAATACCCTTTATCTCTAATATCCAAACTTAAAAACGTATCGAAAATCAGACAAATAGCCGCCACGAGAGACACTTACAAGCGACTGCTCGAGGATTATTAAATTTACTGATAGTTAACTTAAACAACGGACATTATTGATGCTTTATTTGCTCACCACTCCCGAGCTTAATTAATGAAAATGCCATGTATTCATTCAACTTCGTTAAACCGGGCATCCATGTAATCCGAGGCATTGAACGACTTCTGAATAATCCCTTCCTCGCGATAAAGATCAGCCGTGTGCTGCACGTCATCGACTACCGAGGGGCCTACGGCAATGCGCCGGGGCACGGAGTAGCGATTGGAGCGCTCATGGATCGCCACCGGCAGGCCGCTGTAGCCGGCCTGGATCCGCGAATACTCGGCTTGATGCTGATTGGCCCAGGCATAGGCGCGGTCCAGGCGCCGAAGGAAATCGCCGATCTGCAGCGGCTTGTCTCGGATCGCCTGGTCATTGGCCACCAGCAACATATGCCCAGCGAACAGCCCCTCGCCGCTGACCAGTACCCGGGTTGTGCCCTCCATCTGCACCATGCTGGTGTACGGGTCCCAGGTCGACCAGGCATCGGCCTGGCCGTTGCTCAACAGGCTGCGGGACTCGGCCGGCTGGAGAAAGATGAACTGCGCATCCGAGCCGTGCAGGCCCACGGAGCGCAAGGCCGCCAGGGCCAGGAAGTGGCCGATGGAGCCCCGCGTGGTGGTGATGCGCCGGCCCTGGAGGCTGGCGGCATCGTGCAGCGGTGAGTCGTCCTTGACCACAATCGCCACCGCCGTCGGTGTGACCTTGAGTTTGATCACCCCCACGGTCTTGATCGGTGCTCCGGCTGCCGCGGCGAACACGAACGGCGCATCGCCCAGGCTGCCGATGTCCACCGCTCCGGCTGCCAGGGCCTCGGCGGTAGGCGCTGCCGCGGCGAAGGAGGCGAACTCGATGGGATACGGCACCTGCTCCAGTTCGCCGGCGGCTTGCAGCAGGATCTTCAGCGACTGCTTCTGGCTGGAGACCCTCAATGCCGGCTGCGCCAGCGCACTGCCCAGCCACAAACACAACACCGCTCCTTGTAGGAGCCGGCTTGCCGGCGAATGGCCTCTGAACCCTGCACTGGTCATGCGGCCGCCTTCGCTGGCAAGCCAGCTCCTACGAGATAGATACCGCTCATGCTCAGAACGCCAGGCTGACGCGGCTGCTGTAGGAGCCAGCTTGCTGGCGAATGGCCCCGAAACCCTGCACTGGTCATGCGGCCGCCTTCGCTGGCAAGCCAGCTCCTACGAGATAGATACCGCTCATGTTCAGAACACCAGGCTGACGCGTCTGCTGTAGGAGCCGGCTTGCCGGCGAATGGCCTCTGAACCCTGCACTGGTCATGTGGCCGCCTTCGCTGGCAAGCCAGCTCCTACGAGATAGATACCGCTCATGTTCAGAACACCAGGCTGACGCGGCTGCTGTAGGAGCCGGCTTGCCGGCGAATGGCCTCTGAACCCTGCACTGGTCATGCCGCCGCCTTCGCTGGCAAGCCAGCTCCTACGAGAGTGATCGTGGTCATGCTCAGAACGCCAGGCTGACGCGGCTGTAGTAATAACCACCGCCCAGGCCATAAGGCGAGAACATGCCGTATTCATAAGTCCCCGCCCAGGCCTTGAGGCCGATCTTGTCCGGGTACACGTCGAACAGGTTGTTGGCCCCCACCGCCACGGTGAGGTTCTGCGTCACGTCGTAGGCCACGTCCAGATCGGTGATCCACTTGGCGCTGTAGGTGCGGTCGTTGGCCGCAATGTTCGAGCCTTCGGTGTACTCGCCAAAGCGGGTCAACTGCAGGTTGGTGGTCCAGTCACCGACCTTGTAGTTGGTGGAGAGAATCCATTTGTCCTTGGGCGTGGATTGGGTCAGGTCGATCTGCTGCTGGCGGTCGAACAGCACATAGCCGGCCCCCAGGCGCGACAGGGCCGCCGGGGTGTCTGCCAGGTCGCGGATGGTGGTCTTGTTGTGGTTGTAGGCAACGCTCCACTTCGCCGTGCCGTATTCGCCGAACGACTGGCGATAGTCCGCCACCAGGTCCACGCCCTTGGTCCGGGTGTCCGCGGCGTTGGTGTAGTACTGCCCGGCGAGGTTCGGCGACAGGCCGTTTTCCACCAGGATCTGCGACACCGCCGGGCCCTTGAGGATGCCGGTCTGAAGGATCCGCTTGTCGATATCGATCAGGTAGAAGTCGGCGGTCAGGCGCAGGCGCTCGGTGGGTTCGGCGGTGAACCCCAGGCTGTAGTTGCGCGAGGTTTCCGGCTCCAGGTCCTTGGCCCCCAGGGCGATGGCTTCCGGCGAGTTGGGGCGCATCTGCTTGGTGCGCACCGAGCTGGTGGTGCCGCCGGCGCCGAACTGGGTCACGGTGCTGGTGGTGGAGAACACGCTCTGGGCCAGGGACGGTGCGCGAAAGCCGTTGCTCACCGCCGCCCGCACCGCATAGCCGGGGAGGAACTCGTAGCGGGTGGTGAGCTTGCCACTGGTGGTGTCGCCCACGCCGAGGTTGTACTTCTCGTAGCGCGCGGCAGCCCCCACGTACCAGTTGGGGGTGATGTTCAGGCCCAGATCCACATAGGCGGCTTCGCTGTGGCGCTTGAGGCTGTAGGCATCTTCCGGGGTGGTGCCGTTGACCGAGAACAACCCGGGGTCGGGCACCACACCGGCAAAGGGGCCCGTGGCAGGCATGTAGCTGCCCTGGTTATAGGCGTTGGGTTCACCCTCCTCCAGCGCATATTTCTCCCAGCGGTATTCCACGCCGAAAGAGGTTTGCAGCGGGCTGCTCCAACCGATGTCCAAGGCCCGGGAGAAATCCAGGTTGTTGGTCCACTGGTCGAACACCAGGTTGCCCAGGTGGAAGTCGTGCTGGCCGTAGGGCCCGTTGGAAATGTTCAGGTTGTTGGCGGTATCGAGCACCCCGCGATCCTTGCCATAGGTGCTCGACAGGTCCCAGTCCCAGCCACCGGCCAGGCCCTTGGCACCACCGGCGACCTGGAAATCGGTCTCGCGGATCTCCCGCCGCGCCTGGCCGCCGTTGGGGTACGGCGCATTGGGTACGCCTGCCAGGCTGGTGATATCGGTGGGCTTGCGGTGCCCCAGGTTCTTGTTGCTGTTGCGATAGCTCAGGGTCGAGAACGAATACAGCTTGAGGTCGTCGGCCAGGGGCAGCTCGGCGTTGTAGGCCAGGCTGCTGGTGCGGTCACGGCCCAGGCCGTATTCGGTCCCCCAGCCCTGGCGATTGCCTTCCCGAGGGTCTGGCGAGCCGTCGGGCTGCTTGAAATACAGTTGCCCGCTGGCGGCGCTGGAGCGCTCATAGGGCTCCTGGATCTTGGCATCCCAGGATAGGTTGAAGAAGCCGCCGGCCTCCCCCAGCTTGCTGCCCCAGTTGAAGGCTTCGTGGCCGGTGGTGCCGTCACCGTCGTAGTACTGGCCCAGGCTGGTGTCGGAGGTCAGGCCCTCGGCGTTGCGCTTGAGGATGATGTTGATCACCCCGGCGATAGCGTCCGAACCGTACTGCGCTGCCGCACCATCGCGCAGTACTTCGATGCGCTCGATGGCGGCGGTGGGAATCAGGTCCAGGTCCACCGGCACCGAGGCATTGCCGACTCGCGCACCGTTGTTGATCAACGCCGAGTTGTGCCGCCGCTTGCCGTTGATCAGCACCAGCACCTGGTCGCCCCCCAGGCCGCGCATGCTCACCCCGCGCACCAGAAAGGCGGTGCCGCCGCCATTGATGGTCGGTACGTTGAACGACGGCAGCAGCCGCCCGAGCATTTCTTTCAAGCCGTTCTGGCCAATGCTGCGCAGTTGCTCGCTGTCGATCACATCGATCGGCGCAGGGCTGTTGGTGACGGTGCGCTGCTGACTGCCACGGACCCCGGTGACCACCACCGTGCCCAGGGTTTCATCCGCGGCCAGCAGTTCCACAGGGGTTGCCAGGCCCAACAGACCAAGGCTCAGGGGGGCGGCGCCGAGAACGATTTTATGCAAGGAAATACCCATGACTTCAGATCCTTATCAATGGCGCTCAGCGCGACCGGGCGGCGACGGTTTCAACTTCGATCAGCGCACCGGGTAGTACCAGACCCGCCACTTGCACCGTGGTCCGGGCCGGTTTCACCGGCTGTTTCTCGCTGCCGAAGAACTCGCGAAAGGCCACTTGCAGGCCGTCGAAATCCAGCTTGCCGCCCAGGGCAGGGTCCCCTACCAGGTAGATCCGCAACTGCACCACGTCGGCCAGGCCCAGGCCCTGGCTGGCAAGAATCGACTCGACCTTGCGCAGCACCACCCGGGTCTGTGCCTCGGTGTTGCCCACAGCGTGCACCTGCTCCTTGGACGCCTTGGGATCAACCGGGTCCGGCAGCAGGCCGGAGAGGTAAGTCAGCTCGCTGTTGGCGGGCAGGGTCACCGATTGCAGGATCGGCGAGTTGGGATAGGTGGACGGAACCCGCTGAATACCAGCGGCCCAGCTGCTGCTGGCGGCAATCAGCAGCCCCAGCCCCACGGCGGTGTGTTTTATCGACATGCAAAGACGCTCCAAGGTTATGAATGCCAGCCTCGGAGGTCCGCTACCCGGCAGGGTGACTGCTTATTGAATGCTCGGCTTTTTCAGGCCGTTTGCTGCAGCGACGAGCCTTGCGCCCGCTCGAAAAGATGCCGCACCACTCGCCGTGCCGCGCCGGCGGCGGCCTCCTGCCAGATGCCCACGCCGCTGTGGGCCAGGCCGTCGCTGGTCAGGTAGACCCGGCCCTGGGGCTGGTTGAGCAGGCTGTAGTCCGGCTCGGCCACTTCGTGGTTGATCCAGGGGCCGAAGTTGTAGGGGATCTTGCTCCAGGCAATCACCAGGGGATTGCGCAATTCATGGCTGTGGCCAGGGTGCAGCAGCTCCACCGCCTGGCGGGAAATCTCGATCTGTTGGGCCAGGGTTTTCTCACCGAACTGGCGTGCGGTTTCACCGTTGTTGTAGGCCGCTACCAACACCCCTTCGGCCTGGTTGAAGCCACCGCTGGGGTACCACAGCCCGGACGCTTCCTGGTTGATGAAGGACAGCCCGCCATAGATCTGGTACTGGCTTTCCCAGAAGCGCCGGGACTGCCAGGCAACCTTGTTGGCGTAGCCGAACTGCACGCTGTCGATGGCCTGGCGTACCGGGGCGCTGAAGTTGTTCGCGACCTTGGCCAGCAGCGGCAGGGGCAAGGAGCTGATCACATAGTCGGCCTTCAGGTGCTGGGTACGGCCACTGCGCCGATCCAGGTACACCACCTCGGCGTGGTCGCCATGATTGGTGATCGAGCGCACCTCGCTGTGCAGCCGCAGTGGCCCTTGCAGGCGCCGGGCAAAGGCCTGGGGTATGCGGTCCATGCCGCCCACCGGCTGGAACATGGTGGGCGAGAACTCCGGGTACTCATCGATCATCAGCGCAGTGGTCAGTGCCGGGTTGAGCAGGGTCTGCAGCGGCAGCGGATCGTTCTTCTGCGCCAACTGGTCGCCAGCCCCAGGCCAGACCTTGTAGCCGGAACGGGCCGAACCCAGGTACTCCAGCTTGTCCGAGAGATCGCCCCAGGTCTTGAGGAAACTCAGCAGGTTGCTGCGGTCGGCGACACTCAGTTCCTGATCCAGGGCATGGCGATTGACCGCTTTGGCCAGCAGCTCGGAGAAATGCCCGCGACTGTCGTTGACCGCCTGGCGGATCTGCAGCGCTGGCTGGTTCAGGTCCGGGCGCACCAGGGCATTGCGACTGGTGTTGACCAGCACTTCCAGCTCCACCCCCAGCTCACGGCAATAGCCGAGCATCAGTTGATGGTGACTGGGCAAGCGACCGGCCCCGGCGTTGAGATAGAAGCCATCATCGAATTGTGCGAGCTGCACACTGCCATCGCTGTACTCCACCCGATCACCGCGACGCACTGTCCAGTTGCGCCCGCCGACCCGGTCGCGGGCTTCCAGCAGAGTGACCTTGAACCCGGCCTTTTGCAGCTCGTAGGCGCTGACCAGACCACCAATTCCGGCACCGATCACCACCACGCTGGCGCCCTTGCCCACTGCTGCTGTGGGCAGCGAAGCATAGTTCTCCTCGAAGGCCTCGGCGTTGCCCGAGGCGCCAAACAGGCCCATGACCGCGCTCGCCGCCTGGACCCCGCCGACAGCGGCGATACGGGCGATCAATTGTCTTCTGGTCAGCGGCATGCCAGCGCTCCCTGCTGCGGATGGATAGTGCGTTCGGTTATAGCCCACGAATTTATGCAGTCACTTGGGTCTATGGGAAGCCATCCTAGGGGCGCTCATTTAATAAGAGAAATACATTTTAAGCATATGCAAATATTACTTTGTTTCATATTCAAGCCAAAAGATTCTGCGTCCTGCGCATAGCCCTGCGCCTAGCCTCGCCACCCTCGCCCCGCCAGTGGCTGGCTTGCCAGCGAAGAGGCCCCACAGCCCGCGCAGGCATCAGCGCCCCTTCGCCGGCAAGCCGGCTCCTACGACCTGGGCGGTGTCGAGGACGCGCAACAAGTTGCCGCCCCAGATCTTCTCCAGGTCCGCTTCGCTATAGCCTGCCGCCAGCAGTCGTTCGGTGATCTGCGGCAATTGCGTCACGTCCTCCAGCCCCTGCACGCCACCGCCGCCGTCCCAATCGGCACCTATGCCCACATGCTCGGGGCCGACCACGTCGAGGATGTGCAGCAGGTGGCGCATGTAGTCGTCCAGGCTGGCGCGGGGCTGCGGGTAGCGGGCCTCGACCTGGCGAATGCGCCCGGCCAGGTCTGCCACCTGTGCCGGGCTCAGGCTGGCGGCCAGGCGAAACTCGCGGTACAGCGGGCCCAGGGCCTTGTCCCGTTCGGGATTGGGCGCAAGGTTGATCAGGTCACTGGGAAAGCTGTTGACCTGCACCACCCCGCCCTTGGCCGCCAGTTGCCGCAAGCGCTGGTCATCCAGGTTGCGTGGGTGATGGGTGACCGCCCTACTGCTGGAGTGCGAAGCAATGATCGGCGCCGTGGACAGTGCCAGCACCTGGTCAAACACCTGATCCGAGGCATGGGACACATCCAGCAAGATACCCAGGCGATTGGCCTCGACCAGCAGCTCGCGGCCTGCCGGGCTCAGGCCCTGCCATTGCGGCAGGGCCGTGGCCGAGTCGGCGAAATCGTTGTTGGCCGAATGCACCAGGCCGAGCATGCGCAGGCCCTGGCGATAGTAGGTGTGCAAGCGTGCAGGATCAGCGGCCAGGGGCTCGGCGTTTTCCATGCTGATGAACACCACCCGCTGGCCTGCGGCGACGATAGCCGGCACATCGGCAGCGCTCAGGGCCAGGGCGAAGTCCTTGGGGTGGGCTGCGACCAGGTCGAGAATCCGCCCGAGCACCGCCAGGCCGTGCTCGCTGGCCAGGGTCCGGCCTTCGGCGGTGAGCGGCCCCTGAGGGGTGAAGATGGCCCAGAAACCACCGTCCAGACCGCCCTCTTTCATGCGCGGCAGATCGACCTGGGACAGGTCGTCGCGGTAGCCATGGCGCTGGGTGATGTCCCAACCGGGGCGGGCCAGTTGCATGGGGGTATCGAGGTGGCTATCGAGCACCGTAAGGCGCTGGTGCAGGGCTTGGGCTGGGCTGTCGGCCAAGGCCCAGGGGCTGGCCAGCGCCAGGCACAGCAAGGTTCGGGTAAACATGCGGCCTCCTGGCCAATGAAAGAAATCTCCCCTTCGGATGGTAGGAGCTGGCTGGCCAGCGAAGGCGTCCTCCGGGGCCGTGCATGGCTTGAGGGACTATTCGCCGGCAAGCCGGCTCCTACATGGGGTGTCGGGTGTTCTGTAGGAGCTGGCTTGCCAGCGAAGGCGCCCTCCGGGGCCGTGCATGGCTTGAGGGACTATTCGCCGGCAAGCCGGCTCCTACATGGGTGTCGGGTGTTCTGTAGGAGCTGGCTTGCCAGCGAAGGCGCCCTCCGGGGCCGTGCATGGCTTGAGGGCCTCTTCGCCGGCAAGCCGGCTCCTACATGGGGTGTCGGGTGTTCTGTAGGAGCTGGCCTGCCAGCGAAGGCGTTCTCCGGGGCCGTGCATGGCTTGAGGGACTATTCGCCGGCAAGCCGGCTCCTACATGGGTGTCGGGTGTTCTGTAGGAGCTGGCTTGCCAGCGAAGGCGTTCTCCGGGGCCGTGCATGGCTTGAGGGACTATTCGCCGGCAAGCCGGCTCCTACAGTCAGGTCCAGTGGAAGCTGCGGTCCCACAGGCCGGAAACGTCCAGCGGCTGGGGCAGCACCCCGGCCTCGAAGAACAGGTCGGCCACGTCCTGCTGGGATTTCACCGCCGCGTCGTCCACCGGTTGCAGCAGGCGCGGGCCGCTCTGGGCCCGGTACTGGGCGAGAAACACTTCCCGGGGCATGCCGAGGATCTTCGCACTCTTGCTCGCCCACTCTTCGGGATGGCTGGCGATCCATTGCCAAGAGCGGTACTCGCGCAGGATGTAGTCGGTGATCGCCGCATGCTTCAGCGGGTCGGCAATGCTCTGCTGGTTGGCAGCAATCACGTAGTTGCCGGACAGGTAGCCCTGGCCGGTCTTCAGTACCCGGGCGCCGGCCCGCAGCTCGGCCAACTGAATGAAGTAGCCAAAGCTGACCCAGGCATCCAGGGCACCGTTCTGCAGCGCGGCAAAACCGTCCTGGGGGCTCAGCGCCATGGGCACGATGTCGGCAAAACCCAGCCCCTGTTCCTTCAATGCCTTGAGCAAAAAGTAATGCGAGCTGGTGGAGCGGATATAGCCGATGCGCTTGCCCTTGAGCTCGGCCACCGACTGCACCGTGGAGCCCTTGGGCAGGATAAAGGCCTGGTTGTTGACGTCGCCGGTGAGCACCGCGATGAGCTTCACCGGCGCGTGATTCTTGATCCCGAAAATCGGCGGGATCTCGCTCATCGGTGAAATATCCAGGGTGCCACTGACCAGGGCCTCGAAGCTCAGGTTGCCGCCGCTGAACTCGGCGTACTTGACCTGGTAAGGCGGCGCTTCGATGCCGGCCTCGGTAAAGAAGCTCGGCGCCGCGCCCTTGTAGGTGGCGACACTCAGGGTCACCCCGGCCAGCTCCGAAGAGGCTCCCAGGCCCAGTTGCGGCAAGGCGCCGGCGAGACCGGCCAGGGCCGAGAGTTGCAGAAAACGACGACGTTGCATGGCGGCTTGTCCTTAATCGAGAAAGTCCGGTTCTTCGCGCACGATCCGCTCGCGGTAAGGCTGGAAACTGAACCAGCCGCCGAATTCGCTGCCCACCTGGCGCGCGGTGTGGCGCGCCACAGCATGGGGAATCAGTCGCGGGGTGCCGGCCGCTTCCGCCAGCAGTTGGGTCTGGGCGGCATTGTCCATGGCAATGAAACGCCAGGCCGCCGCCTCGACGGTTTCACCAACGGTGAGCAAGCCGTGGTTCTGCAGGATCAATGCCTTGTGGCCCTGCAGCGCCGTGGCGATCCGCGCACCTTCACTGGCTTCCAGCACCACCCCGGAGAAGTTGTCGAACAGCCCGTGCCTTTCATAGAAGGCGCAGGCGTCTTGGGTCAGCGGGTCCAGCAAGCGGCCCAGGCTCGACCAGGCCTTGCCATGCAGCGAGTGGGCATGGGCGGCGGCCACCACCTGCGGATGGGCTTGATGCAGCGCCGCATGGATGGCGAAGGCCGCCAGATTGAGGGCGCCTTCGCCTTCGACAATGGCCCCATCGGGGTCCACCAGCAGCAGGTCGGACACCCGGACATGGCCGAAATACACCCCCACCGGGTTGACCCAGAAATGCTCCGGGCGCCCCGGGTCACGCACCGTGATATGCCCAGCGCCGCCCATGTCGAAACCCAGCCGGGCGAATACCCGGAAGGCCGCGGCGAGGCTTTGCTTGCGCTGCAAGCGCTCCAGTTCGACGCTGGCTTGCTGCGGCGGCTGCTCCCAGCGAAACACCGTGTGGCCGTCGCGGGGCAAGTCATACACCGCGGGACGAAAATGCGCCGTCATGGCTGCTCTCCTTCAAATCGGCTGTCGGAAAAATGGATCACAAGGCTAATAACCACGCGCGATCTCCACCGGGTTTTCCAAGGGCAGACCGTCGCGCTGACGCTGGATATTACGCTCCAGCAAACGGGCAATGTTCAGGTAGACCCGAGGTGAATTGGCCGAGGTGTGAGGCGACAGGCGAATGCCTGGATGGCGGTAGAAAGGGTGACCTTCAGGCAGCGGCTCAGGATCGGCCACGTCCAGGCTGGCAAGGCCGATACGTCCGGTATCCAGGGCTTGCAACAGGGCCGGCTGATCGATCAGCGCACCCCGGGCGATGTTGATCAGGTGCAACCCCGGCTTGGCCACGGCCAATACCTCGGCGCCGATGATGTGCCGGGTCTGCTCGGTCAGCGGCAGCGCCAGCAGTAGATGATCGCTACGGGCGAACAACTCATGCAGGTCGGCTACGGCCTCCACTCCAGCCACCGCGAAAGGCTCGCGCGAACGCCGCAGAGCCAGCACCTGCATGCCCAAGGCCTGGGCCTTGGGTGCCAGTTCGCGGGCAATGCTGCCAAACCCAAGCAGCCCCAAGGTACTGCCGGCCACCGCCGCCAACGGCCGTTGCCGCCAGTCACCTGGGGCATCGATCCACACCTGGGGCAGGTCCTTGGCGGCGGCAAAGATCGCCGCCAGAGCAAACTCGGCAATGCTCTCAGCGGTGCAACCACGGGCGCTGGCCACCGGTACGCCGTGGAACAGCCAGCGGGGAAAATAATCCAGGCCCGAGCTCACCAGTTGCACCCAACGCAGGCCGAAGGGCCAGCCCGGCGGCGGCGCGGGTGCGTCCCGAAAATCGGCATGGGGCGCGGCCAGCAGCACCTCGACGTCCCCAGGCAGATCCATCGGCAGGCCCCGGGGCAGGCTCAGCACCTCGACACCCGGCAGCCACTGGCGCAACTGCTGGTTGAAGGTATCGTCGAGCTGGCTGGCGACCCGTGTCATGCCTGGGCTCCGCGGCTGGGCAAGGCAAAGGCGGCACGCCCGGCGGCGCCGAGAATCGCATCGTTCTGTGGCGTGTGAATACGGCTGCACAACACATCGCGGTAATGCCGTTCGATGGGATTGCCCCGGGCCAGCCCGGGGTTGCCGATGGCTTCGATGCCCAACTCCACGGCGCTGATGGCATTGCTGGTGACCAGGTACTTGATCTGGGTCGCTTCCCCCGGGGCGATCCGCCCTTCGGCGGCGGCATCCAGCAACAGGCGATTGTTCAGCAGCAAGGCGTCGATCCGCCCGAGCAGTTCCTGGAAACGCGGCAGGCTCGACAACGGCGCGCCGAGGTTGGCCGGAGTGCGCTGGGCCAGCCAGCCCAGCAGCCAGTCGCGGGCAGCACGGGCCACGCCGTCATAGATCGCCGACAGCAGCACCGCCAGCCAGAGCACGCCCTGGCTGTCCAGCTCCGAGGGGCGCGGGAGGTTGGCCGGCTGGATATCCACTGCCTGCTCTGCGGGCACGAACACCTCATCGAAGATCACATCGTGGCTGCCGGTGGCGCGCATGCCCAGGTGGTCCCAGGTGTCCTCGATCACGATCCCCGGGCTGTCACGGTGCACCAGCCAGGTACCCACTTGCGGTTCGGGGTCATCGCTGCGGGCCCAGACCGAGAGCCAGGTCAGCCCGGGAATGCCGGTGGAGTAGATCTTGCGCCCGCTCAGGCGCCAGCCGCCTTCGACCCGCCGTGCCAGGGTCGCCGGTAAACCGCCCCGGGCCGGAGTACCCAGGTCTGGCTCGACCCGCAACGCGTTGATCAAGGCGCCCTGCTGCACCGCTTCACGCGCCAGTTGCTGGCGCAGGTGCAGCGGCCAGGCGCTGTTCTGTTGCAGGCGTGTGTGCTGCAAATACTGCATCACCAGCACCAGCGCGGTTGAAGGTTCGCCCCGGGCCACGGCACCGATCACCCGGCGTGCCTGGGCCAGGCTCGCCTCGCTGCCGCCCAGGGCCCGAGGCACCGTCAGGGCCAACAGGCCATGCTCATGCAAACGCTGCAGGTTGGCGTGGGGAAACTCGCTGTGGCGGTCGTAGTGAGCTGCGGTGACGGCGAACTCCTCGCTCAATTGCTGCAGCAGATCAGCGAACTCGGCAGAGTCCAGGTCATGGCTGGCGCAGGACACGGACGAGGACGCTTGCACACTGGAAAGGCTCATCGGCTGGCACTCCTGTTCAAGGGTGGGGGGACGTTGACGGCCGCTTCGGCCTCGGTTTCAACCCCCAGCAGTTGCAGCAGCCGCGTGCGCAGTTGCTGGAACCCGGGGGTGCTTGCCTGTCGCGGACGCGGCAGGCGGATCGGCAGTTGCTCGGCAATGCTGCCGTTGGCCAGCACCAGTACCCGGTCGGCCAGCAGCAGCGCCTCGTCGACATCGTGGGTCACCAGCAGCACCGCCGGGGTATGCACCCGCCACAGACGGATGATCAATTGATGCATGCGAATCCGGGTCAAGGCATCAAGGGCAGCGAAGGGCTCATCCAGCAGTAGCAATTGCGGCGCGCGTACCAGGGCCCGAGCCAGGGCCACGCGCTGGGCCTCGCCACCGGACAGGGTGGCGGGCCAGGCGCCAAGCCGATGCCCCAGGCCCACCTCTGCCAATGCCGCCAGGGCCCGTTCACGCACCTGGGCCCCGCGCACGCCCAGCGCAACGTTGCGCCACACCCGCTTCCAGGGCATCAACCGCGGCTCCTGGAACACCGCCGCCATGGCCGTCGGCACCTGCAGCTGGCCAGCATCTATGGGCTCCAGCCCGGCCAGGGCTCGCAGCAAAGTGGTCTTGCCCGAACCGCTGCTGCCCAGCAGGGCAACGAACTCCCCGGGAGCGATGTCCAGGTCCAGGCCATCGAGCACTGCCTGCCCGGCAAAACGCCGAGTGACCCGGCGGCATTCGACAGCCGCGCGCATGCGGGCAGGCTGGGGTAATAACACGCTCATGATCAGTTCCTGATGAAAGTCGGCCGCCAGGCCAGGGCAAACCGTTCGAGGCCCCGTACCAGCCCGTCAATGCCCAGGCCGAGCACGCTGTAGACCAGCAGGCAGATGACGATCACGTCGGTACGCATGAAGTCGCGAGCGTCATTGACCAGGTAACCGATGCCGGCACTGGCGTTGATCTGCTCGACCACCACCAACCCCAGCCAGCTGATGCCGAAGGCATAGCGCAAGCCGACGAAGAACGCCGGCAAGGCGCCGGGCAGGATGACGTGAACGATCAACTCCCAACGCTTGAGGCCGAGCAGAGTCGCGGCTTCCACCAGCTTGGGGTCGAGGCTGCGGATCCCGGAGAACAGCGTGAGGTAGATGGGAAAGGTGGTGCCCAGGGCAATCAGGGCGATCTTCGGCGTCTCGCCAACGCCGAACCAGAGAATGAACAACGGCACGATGGCCAGAAACGGCAAGGTGCGCAGCATCTGCATGGGTGAGTCGATGGCGATTTCGCCACGTCGGGACAGACCGGACACCAGCGCCAGGAGCGTGCCGAGGCTGACACCGATCGCCAAGCCACTGAGGGCACGCTTGAGAGACACCCACAGGTGCCCGCCCAATTCACCGCTGCCGAGCATCTGCCACAGGGTGTCGCCGATGGTGCTGGGCGCGGCGATGATCCGCGTCGGCAACAACCCGGTACGAGAAGCCAGTTCCCAGAAGAGCAGGAGCAACAGCGGGCTGAGCAGACGTAGCAGCAGATGGCCCAGGAGCTTGAATCCGGGATGCCCGGTGCAGCGGGAGGACAAGGTGAGCGGGGCTTGCGCAGGCATTTCAACATCCCTATTTCAGCGCGTTCGAGCCCCATGCTAACTACATAAAAAACGTCCGTGAAATTCGTTTTGGTTCTAACTTAATATACAAAAAATGCATTCAGCAGACGCAACGACATGCAAATCAATGATGAACAAACATCTGTAGGAGCCGCCTTTTCGGCTCCTGCACAACCCGCACCTAGCCGACGCGGGCGGCAACCATGTCGCCGAACATGCTCACCGGTTCCTGGAGGTTGCCCAGGAAACGCGGATGGATCAGCCACAAATCGATCACCGGTTTGAAGTCACTGACCGGCACCACTTCCAGTTTGTCCCGATGGCTGCTGTTCTCCAGCAACGGCAGCGGCACCAGGCCGTACCCCAGGCCGTTGGCGATCAGCCCCAGTTGCAACTCGGTGCCAAAGGTCTCCAGGTTGATCTGCAGCGACAGCCCCTGAGCGCTCAAGGCCCGCTGCAGGCCGGCGCGAAAGCCACAGCCGTCGGGGTTCAACACCCAGCCGCGCTGGTAACAGTCAGCCAGTTTGCAGGAACGCTTGCGCACCTCGCCCTTGGCCGCCACTACCACCAGTTTCATGCTGCCCAGAGAGCGCCCGACCACGCCTTCCGGGAACACCTTGCCGGCAGGAAACAGCGCAGCCACCACGTCCAGCTCAGCGTTCTCGACCTTGCTCAACAGGTGACTGCCCCAGCCCGTGGCCACCGAGGTCTGCAACTGCGGGTAGAGCGCCTTCAACTGGCTCAGGGCATCCAGCAGCACCACGTCGCCGATGGTCTGTGGCACACCAATGCGCAAGGCTCCGCTGGGGGCGCCATCATTGGCCACCAGCTCATTCAGGGCATCGATGCTGCGCAGCACTTCCAGGCACTGGCCATAGACCCGCAAGCCCATGCTGGTGGGCTTGAGCGGCTTGGTATTGCGGTCCAGCAACTCCACTCCGAGGGCTTCCTCGAAATTCTGCACCCGACGGGTGATGGCTGGCTGGGTCAACTGCAGGGCATCGGCCGCCTGGCTGATGGTCTGACAACGGATCACCGCTACGAACGCGTTCAGATCATCTATCTTCATTCTTTTTTCGCATAATAAATGACTGGAAAAATGTTCGAGAAGAATAATACCTTTTAGCTCGCCGGTGTAGTTCGCGTCACTTGTCCAGTGTCCACGGAGGGAGCCCATGCCCCACAACGCCTCAATCGTTTCCATCGAATCAGCCAACTTCGCCCGCTTGCGAGATTTCATCGCGGCCCTGGCCGAGCTGCTGGACAGCAACCCCGATGAAGCCCGGGTGCTGGACCAGGGTGCTGCGCTATTGCACAGCCTGGTGAGCCAGGACGACTGGCTGCCCGACGCCTTCGCCCAGCCGGACCCGCAGCGCTATCAGCAATTTCTGCTGCACGCCGACTCGCGCCAGCGCTTCTCCATCGTCAGCTTTGTCTGGGGCCCCGGGCAACGCACGCCGATCCACGATCACCGGGTCTGGGGATTGATTGGCATGCTCCGCGGTGCCGAGGACTCCCAGGGGTTCGAGCGCCTGGCCGATGGCCGCCTGCAACCTGCTGCAGAGGCGATACGCCTGGTGCCGGGCCAGGTGGAAGCGCTGTCGCCACGCATCGGTGACATCCATCAGGTGAGCAATGCCTACGCCGACCGGGTGTCCATCAGCATCCATGTGTACGGCGCCAATATCGGCGCGGTGCAGCGCGCCGTGTATGACCTGGATGGCCAGGAAAAACCCTTTGTCTCCGGTTACTCCAACCGTTTGCTGCCTAACCTCTGGGACTTGTCGAAGGAGCCCCTGCAATGACCGATTTCCCCACTCGCAGCCCGGCGCAGATTCGCCAGGCCCTGCTCGACCGCCAGGAACTGGCCTTGATCGATGTGCGTGAAGAGGCGCCCTTCGCCGAGGCCCACCCCCTGTTTGCGGCCAACATCCCGCTGTCGAAACTGGAGTTGGAGGTGTACCCGCGCATCCCCCGGCTCGATACCCCCGTCACCCTGTATGACCAGGGCGAGGGGCTGGCCCTGCGCGCCGCGACCCGCCTGCAGCAACTGGGCTACAGCGATGTCGCCCTGCTGCAGGGCGGCCTCGATGGCTGGCGCGACGCAGGCGGCGAGCTGTTCAAGGACGTCAACGTGCCGAGCAAGGCCTTTGGCGAACTGCTGGAGGCCGAGCGCCAGACCCCGTCACTGGCCGCCGAAGAACTCCAGGCGCTGATCGACCAGCAGGCCGACCTGGTGGTGCTGGATGCCCGGCGTTTCGACGAATACCAAACCATGAGCATTCCCGGCAGCACCAGCGTGCCCGGCGCCGAGCTGGTGCTGCGGGTGCGCGAACTGGCCCCCGATCCGCAGACCCGGGTAGTGGTCAACTGCGCAGGACGTACCCGCAGCATCATTGGCACCCAGTCCCTGGTGAACGCCGGGATTCCCAACCCGGTGGCGGCCCTGCGCAATGGCACCATCGGCTGGACCCTGGCCGGCCAGAAGCTGCAACACGGCCAGAGCCGACGCTTCCAACCGGTCAACCCGGCCGGGCTGGCAGAAGCCCAGGCCAGCGCCCGGGCCGTGGCAGACCGGGCCGACGTGACCCGCATCGACCTGGCTCAGTGGCGTCGCTGGCAGGCCGATCCCAAGCGCACCAGCTACCTGTTCGATGTGCGTACCCCGGAGGAATATGCCGCCGGCCACCTGCCCGGCGCCCGTTCCACACCCGGGGGCCAGTTGGTGCAGGAAACCGATCACTTCGCCAGCGTTCGCGGGGCGCGCCTGGTACTGGTGGACAACGACGGCGTACGGGCCAACATGAGCGCCTCCTGGCTGGCGCAGATGGGCTGGCAGGTAGCCGTGCTCGACGGCCTGCGCGACAACGACTTCAGCGTCCACGGTGCCTGGCAGGCGCCGCTGCCCCAGGCCCCGGCGGCTGAAGAGATCAGCCCACGGACCCTCGCCTGCTGGCTGCAGGAGCCCGGCACCCTGGTGCTGGACTTCACCGCCAGTGCCCATTATGTGCAGCGGCATATCCCCGGTGCCTGGTGGGTGCTGCGCAGCCAGTTGCGCGAATCCCTGGCCCGGTTGCCACAGCCCGAGCGCTTTGTCCTGACCTGCGGCAGCAGCCTGCTGGCGCGCTTTGTGGTGCCGCAACTGCAGGCCCTGACCCAGCGTCCGGTGTTCCTCCTCAGCGGCGGCACTGCGGCCTGGATCGACGCCGGCCTGCCCCTGGAAGAGAGCCGGCAGCAACTGGCCTCACCGCGGATCGACCGCTACCGGCGCCCCTATGAAGGCACCGACAACCCCAAGGAAGCCATGCAGGGTTACCTGGACTGGGAATTCGGCCTGGTGGAGCAGTTGCGACGCGACGCCAGTCATGGCTTTTTCACCATCTGAGACGGCCCGGTAAACCGCCCTCGGGAGCTCTTCGCGGGTCAAGAGTCGACTTGCCGGCGAAGAGTCCTTGAGCCTTGCATCACCTTCAAGGGCACCTTCACTGGCAAGCCGATGCCTTGAGGGCTTTTGGCGATCTGGCTGCGCCTAGAGGCCATTAATCACTCAAGATTACAATTGGTAATAATTCTCGATATCATTCTCGACCTTGTGCTCGCTGCGTCGTCAAGAAGGATATCCATGTCTCGCTCCAAACCCGACTCTGCATCGGTGGACTCTGTTCGCGGGTTCTATGCGGACATCCTGCATTTCCTGCGTAAACGCACGGATAACGCCAGCGACGCGGCGGACATGACCCAGGATGTGTTCACCCAATGGCTCGACTACCGTGACCGGGCCCAGGTCGAGCAACCCCGTGCCTTTCTGTTCCAGATGGCGCGCAATCTGCTGCGTGATCACTGGCGGCGCCAGCAGGTGCGCCACAAGGTCCACCAGGAAGCGCAGCACCAGGAAACCTTCGACAACGAGCCCATGGCCGATGAACAGCACGAGCCGCTGCCCGCCGCCCAGCGCCTGCAACGCCTGGAGCAGTTGAAAGAAGTCCTCGCCCAGCTCTCGCCGCGCCGCCGCGAAGCCCTTATGCTGCACCGCTTCGAAGGGCTGAGCCAGGCGCAGATTGCCGAACGCATGGGCATTTCCGTGAGCATGGTGGAGAAACACATCGCCTTTGCCCTGTTGCACTGCAAGCAGCACCTACAACGAGAAAATGGCAAGGAGCAGCCTGAATGACCCACTTTTCCGGCCCCCACGACGACCTCGACAGCGAACAGATCGATACCCAGGCCGCCAGTTGGTTCGCCCGTAATCGCAATGACCCGGACCGCGCCGCCCGCAAGGCCTTCGACGCCTGGATCAGCGACCCGGCCCATGCCCGGGCCTACGCGCAATTCGAGCAATTGTGGGTCGATCTGGCGCAGCTGCAGCAACTCAGTCGGCCGATACCGCTGCCCCGACGCCAGCCCCCGCGCTGGCGCCCGGCCCTGGCGGTGGCCGCAGCCGTGCTGTGCGCGGTGCAGGCGGCCAACCTGGGCACCTCGCAGGCGCCCTACATTCAACAGGTCGCGGCCCAGGAAAAAGGCGCACGAGCCTTCAAGCTGCCCGATGGCAGCACCTTGTACGTGAATGCCAATACCCAGGTGAAAGTCGACTTCAGTGCCCAGCAGCGGGATATCTACCTGCAGCAGGGTCAGCTGTACCTGGAGGTTGCCGCCGACAAGGAGAGCCCACTGTGGGTGCACAGCGGTGCGGCCCAGGTGCGGGTAGTCGGCACGGCCTTCGACGTGCGTCGCGGCCAGCGCCAGTTGGTGGTCAGTGTCGCCCACGGCCAGGTGGCCTTCAGCCCGGACGGCAAGCCTGGGGAGATGACCCTGCTGGGCGCCCGGCAACAGGCCACCTATGACCTGCAAAAAGGCACCCTGCGCCAACAAAACCTGGACAGCGATCAGGTCGCGGACTGGCGCAGCGGTCACCTGGCCTTTCGCAACCGCGAACTGGCCAGCCTGGTGGACGAGTTGAACCTCTACCGCCATCAGCCGGTGCAGCTAGCCGAAGGTTCCCTGGGCGCCTACAAGGTTTCGGGCAACCTGGATGTCAACGATCCGGATGCCCTGGTCAAGGCCCTGCCCGCCCTGATCCCGGTGAAAACCGTGACCCAGGCCAACGGTCAGTTGAAGATCGAAGCCCGCTGATCGATACATATGAGAATATTTTTCATTCGCATATGAGGTTTTTTTTCACTGTCGCGTCTTCCTCCTGTCTGCGATCTGTCTGCAGCGCTTTTCTGGCCTTTAAGCCGCCCTGGGGGAAGTCATGTTTCGCGCGCTCTTGCCTGTTCCGTTAGTCCGTACCCGCCCGACCCTGCTCGCCGCCTGCCTGGCGTTCAGCCTGCAGGCCCATGCCGCTCCGATCCATTTTCAGTTGCCGGCGCAGCCCCTGGCGGCGTCCCTGAGCCAGATCGCCCAGCAGGCGAAAATCCAGCTGTTGTTCGATGAGCAACTGCTGCGCAATGCCAAGGCACCCACCCTGCAAGGCGACTACAGCCCGGAAGAGGCGATTCGCCGACTGCTGCAGGACGGCCGGTTCACCCTGATGAAGGTCGACAACACCTACATCGTCCGTCCCGCCGAGACCAGCACCAGCACCAGCAGCGGTTCGGCCTTGCAGTTGGGGGCCATGAGCGTGATCGGCAACGGCACAGAGGTCGACTCCACCAGCGTTGGCCGTTCGACCCTGAACCAGGAGGAGATCGACCGTCACCAAGCCACCAACGTCGCCAGCCTGATCGACACCCTGCCCGGCGTCAGCCTGGGCGGTTCGCTGAAGCCCGGCGGCCAGACCATCAACATCTGGGGCCTGGGCGATGCCGAAGACGTGCCTCTGAGCGTCGATGGCGCCACCAAGAGTGGCTTCGAGCGCTACCAGCAGGGTTCGATCTTCATCGAACCGGAAATGATCAAGCGCATCGTGGTGGAAAAGGGCCCGCACTCGCCCGAGACCGGCAACGGCGGTTTCGGCGGCACCGTGCACATGGAGACCAAGGACGCCCCGGACCTGCTGCAGGAAGGCCGCAACACCGGCGCCATGCTCAAGTACAGCTACAGCAGCAACAGCCATGAACAGGGCTACACCGGCGCGGTGTACGGCCGTACCGACGACCAGCGCTTCGACGCCCTGGCCTACTGGACCAAGCGCGACGGCGATGACATGAAGCTGGCCAGTGCCCAACCGGACCCGCGCAATGAGTACCCGGTCAACCCCAAGCGCCTGCCCAATACCGCCCAGGGCCTGGAAGGCGAGCTGTTCAAACTGAACATGCAGTTGACCGACGAACATCGCCTGGGCTTCACCTACATGCGCTCTGACAGCAATATCTGGGCGCCCTTCTCGGCCAAGAGCTACCCGACGCCGCCAAAACGAAGCGACATCAAGACCTTCGGTTATGACGTTGCCACCCAGCGCTACCTGGCCCAGCGCAACACCATCGACACCACCTGGCTGACCAAATATCAGTACACGCCAGTGGACAACCCGTGGATCGACTTCGAAGCCCAGTACTCCGACTCCATCACCGACCAGACCGATGAGCGTGGCCCGAACTCTTACGCCCAGCCCACCTCCGGTGGACGCAAGATCACCGTAGGCTACGAGGACCGCATCCTTACCCTGAAAAACACCAGCCGCTTCAGCACCGGCCCGCTGGAACACGCCCTGACCAATGGCATCCAGATCCGCAAGCACACCCGCGAAGTGGATATGTGGATTCCGGGCAAGACCTATGGCACAGCCAAGTACAACTACGGCTACTACCAGCCGGGCTTCATGCCCCACGGCAAGGTCGACAACAACGCCTTCTACATCCAGGACGCCATTACCCTGGGCGACTTCACCCTGACCCCGTCCCTGCGCTACGACTATGTACGCAATCGAGGGGAGAAAAACGACGCGCCGATCTACAACAGCCCTAACCCGGTGGTCGGTCACGACTATCGCGACAAGACCTACACCGGCTGGTCGCCAAGGCTGTCGGCATTCTGGACAGTGACCCCGCAATTCGCCCTGTTTGCCGATTACAGCAAGACCTGGCGCGCGCCGGTGATCGACGAGCAATACGAAGTCCAGTCGGCCGGCACCACCCGCTCCGCCACCAGCCGCGACCTTGATCCGGAAAGCATCACTGCCTTGCGCGCCGGTAACATCACCAGCTTCTCCGATGTCTTGAGCAAAACCGACAGCGTGCAGATCCGTACCACGGTGTTCCGCAACGACATCAAAAACGAAATCATGAAGAACCTGGGGATCGGCTGCGCCGAGCAGTTGACCACCGGCAAGAGCATCGGCGAGGTGTGCAACCAGCCAACGATCGGGGTCTACCGTAATATCGGCGACCTGACCATCAAGGGCTTCGAAGTCGAGAGTTTCTACGATTCGACCTACCTGTTCGGCTCGCTGTCCTACTCCTGGATCACCGGCAAGCACGAAGGTGCCTACACCAATCCCTGGGGACCGAACGTCTGGGCCCGGGACATCCCGCCACGCAAATGGGTCGCCACCCTGGGGGTGAAAATCCCGCAATGGGATGCGCAAGTGGGCTGGCAGGGCCAGTGGGTACGCCAGACCGACCGGGTGCCCAGCGACATCTACGCGGGCGGCCTGCTCAGTGCCTCGGGCGACTCCGCCTGGGACCAGTACGAGAACGACCGCTACAACGTGCACGGCCTGTTCGCCAACTGGAAACCACAGCAGGCGTACCTCAAGGGTACTGAAGTCAGCTTCACCCTGGATAACATGTTCAACCGCGACTACCGCCCGCCGCTGAGCGGCGAAAACGCCTCGAGCCTGGGCCGTAACGCCAAGGTCAGCGTCACCCGGTTCTTCTGATCGACACCCGCCTGCGGTGCAGTCGATGCACCGCGGCGTCTACCCACCGGCTAATGCTCCCCGTGCCGACGCGGAGCTCATTGCCTGGTGTCCGCAACACCCTGGCCCGCAGATCGCAAGCGAGCCTCACGCCCGATGCTGGCCACTGCAGATGTATTGCAAGCCTTTAGCCAAGCCTTCCTGCCCGCCGCTACCGGGCTAAGATCGACCTCCCCCTGAAAACCACTGAGATGCCTTCGGGCGCTTTCAGTCGATTACCCATTGATCTCGTACGAAAATTGTCGTACAAACAGTGGGCATCATGGACAGAGGCTTCAAGCAGGCCAAGCGGGACCTGATCAGCGCGCTGCAGACGGGCAACTATCTGCACGCGGCCCGTGGTTCGATCGAGATCAAGAACCTGCTGGCCACCGGCGAGGTCTGGGCCCGGCAATTGATCGAGGTCATCGGCGCTTGCAAGGGCACGAACCACAGTTGCAGCGCCCATCACAGCGTCCCGGGCATCGTGGTCCATGTGCTGAAACAGGCGGGCTGGTACATCAAGTTCTACTTTATCGAGCCAGATACGTGGTTCATCAGCGTTCACCGATGAGGGCAACCCATGAAACTCTTTCTGCAAGGCGACCAGGGCAAGGCGCTCTGTGAGCATTGCCAGCAAGTGGTAGGCATCACCTACACCCGTCGCGATGTTCCCTTCAGTGATGGCCATGGCCAGGCCAGAGAGATCCTGGTGGGGGTCTGCGACCACTGCGCCACCATCGTGGCCATCCCGCCCCAGTCGACACCGGCGATCAAGGAAGCGCGCAAGCAGCAACTGACCGCCATCGAGGCACGGCTGCCGGCGGTCTACCTCGACGTGCTGGACGCCGCCATGCACTCAGTGGCCGCAGACGCCGGAGTGCAGATGCGCAAACTGTTTTTCAGCTACTACTTCAGTGCCCAGGCCGAGCCTGGGGCGCAGGACGCTCCATGCCTGGAGCGGGTTCATCGCGGTTTCGTCGCGTACCTGGCGGAGCAAGCCAAAGTCCGCCAGCTACCGGCCGCGCATTTGATGAAACGCCTGTCGCTGAAAGTGAACCACTATGTGGCCGAGGATCTCGCCCGCCTCTTGGAGGCAACCCGGATGACCCAGACCGAACTGCTGAAATCGCTGATCGCGCAGATACGCGAGGATGTGCTCGAAGGCGGCAACCCGACGGTGATCGCCGACCTGCGCAGACTGGCGCGCCTGGCCCTGTAGCCGCTCAGCCCTTGCCTCGGCCCGCCACCCGGCCCGCCCGGAGGAAATCCCCCCAGCGCCGCACCAGGTAGTTGTGCTCGTCCATCACCGAGTTCCACACCGCGATATGCCCCATGCGCTGCGGGTAGGAACCGCCATCGCGGGTTTCGCCGATATCGATCAGCGGCTGGCCATCGCTGCCCGGCAACTCCTCCCGCGCAGGCAAGCCTGCGTACCAGTAGTCCCACTCGGCGCTGCTCAGGTAATCACGACTGCGGGCCGGGTTGCCGATGTAGTAGCCCTGGCGCGCCATCACCGCACCGGGCCAGCCCGACAGCCACCAGTTGAGGTAGGCATAGGCCGCATCCAGCACTGCGCCCTTGGCATGGCGCGACAGTGACAGGCCGCCGAACCAGGCGCGATAACCCTCGCGGGGTACCGCCAGGCGATATTTGACCCCGGCCCGATGCAGGCGCATCAGGGTCGGCGACCACAAGCTCTGGATATCGATGCGCGGGCTGAGCATCAGTTGCGCGGCCTCTTCATCGTCCGACCAGAACGCAGCGAAATGCCCTTCGCGCTGCTTGCGCACCAGGATGTCCGCCAGTTGGTCGATCTCTTCGATGCTCAGGTTGCCGATGTCCTTGAACGAGGCCAGGCCACACCCCTGGATCGCCAAAGCAGCATCCAGGGCGCCAATCGCCGCGTCGCTTTGCAAGGCGATGCGCCCGCTCCAGGCCGGCTCCAGCAACCAGCCCCAGCTTTCGTTGGCACTGGAGAAACCCGCCGGCAGGCGCTCCGGGCGGTAAGCGAAACTGTCGGCGTTGTGGGTCAGCGGCAGCATGCTGATACGCTCGCTGACGGTGCTACCGAGGCTGCCGTCGTGCTGCACATACAGTCGCTCGCTGGGCACACTGCCGCTGCCCAGTCGATCGCCCGGGGACAGCCGTCCGCGCTTGGGCAGGTCATTGATCTCGTGCCACAAAGCAATGCGCCGGGTGTCGATGGGCTGGATCGCCTGGGCCGGCCAGACGAAGTCGACGTTATGAAACCACTGGTCATAGAGGTCGTAGCTGTCCGGTTGCATCACCGCGATGCGTTGGGCCTGCTCCACATCGTGCACCTGGTACACCAGGCGAATGCCCAGGTCCTGTTCAGCGCGAACCCGCAAGGATTCCAGCAAGGTCACCGAGGTGCCCAGCACCCGCAGGGTGATCGGTTGCGTCGCCGCCATCAGGCACACTCCCCGGCAGCCGGGGCGAAGCTATGGGCGAACACCTCGAACGAGCGCTGCAACAGCGCTGGCTCCAACCCCCGCAGGATAAACACCAGCCGCGAGCGGCGATCTTCGCCGGGCCAACGGGACAGGTGCACGGGTGCATGCAGGCAATGCTGCACACCATGAATGACGATGGGGGCCTGGCTGGCGTTGACGTTGAGCAATCCTTTCACCCGCAGAATTCGTTCGCCGTGGCATCTTAGCAGCATCGACAGCCAGACCCCGAAGCCCACCCAATCCAGCGGCCGCTCGAACTCCAGGCAGCAGACCTGGGCCGCGCCATGCTGCGCCACGCCCGCCGTCACCGGGCGCCGCAACTGCCAACGCGCCACCTCCTGCTCCGCCATCGCGCCGCGCACGCCCTCCCCCAGCAGCAACTGATCGCCGCTGTGGATTTCTGCTGTCAGCAGCAACGGCGCTCCCGGGTTGAGCCGCTGCAAATGCTTGCGCAGGGCGCACTGGCTGGCCTCGTCGACACAGTCGGTCTTGCTCAACAGCAAACGGTCAGCGGCCGCCACCTGAGCCAGCCACTCCGGGTGAATGCGCTCCTGCAGCGCCGCGTGGCTGGCATCCACCAGGGTCACCAGCAGGCCGATGTGCACCCGCCCACGCAACTGCGGATCGTTGTTCAGCGTCGCCAGGATCGGTGCCGGGTCCGCCAGCCCGGTGGTCTCCAGCAATATCCGGCGAAAGGCCGGTATCTCACCCCGGCTGCGCCGCGCCAGCAATCCCAATAGCGCCTCTTTCAGCTCGCCGCGAATCGAGCAGCAGACGCAGCCGCTGGGCAGCAGCACGGTGTCCGGCGCCACCTCTTCCACCAGCAGGTGATCGATGCCGACGTCGCCGAACTCGTTGATCAACAGCGCCGTGTCCCCCAGGCTTTCGCCCTGCAACAGGCGGTTGAGCAAGGTGGTCTTGCCGCTGCCGAGAAACCCGGTGATGACGTTCAGGGCAATGCTCATGGTTATGACTCCAGCAAGCTCAAGGCTGTTGCTCCAGATGGTCGAGCACCAGCGGATCCAGAGGATCCAGCGGGCGCCCGAGCATGGCTTGCGCCAAGGCCCACAGTTGTTCCAGGCCGTTGGCCAGTTCCTGGCGTCCGGTGGCCCCCAACAATAGGTAGGCCGAGCCCTGGAAATCCTCGACCTTGAGCCGGAACGGCGCCAGCACTCGGTTGATCGCGGCGATCCGGCGCAAGCGCTCGCGGCGCCGGGGCAACTCGTCCCCCAGCGGATCGCTCCAGTGCACATCCTCTCCCAGCAGCCCGCAAAGCCCGCACATTTTCAGCCCTCCTTCATGGCATGACGTCGCCGGAATTCGGCCCCAGGGTCTGGCCCACAAACAGATTGCCCCCCGGCTCGCTGGCCAGCAGCACCGCCGTCGGCGCCACTTCATCCGCCTGCCCGAAACGCCCCAGGGGCAGCTCGGCGGCCTTGGCGGTTTTCCAGGCACTGCTGATACCGGACACCAGCGGCGTCTCGATCGGACCCGGGGCAATGGCGTTGACCAGCACATTGTCCTTGGCCACTTCCAGGGCCAGGGACTTGGTGAAACCGATGACCCCAGCCTTGGCCGCGGCGTAATGAGTCAACTCGGCACCGCCCTTGATCCCCAGTTGCGAGGCAACGTTGATGATCCGTCCCCAACGCTGGGCCAGCATGTGCGGCAAGGCCCGCTGGCTGGCGACGAAGACGCTGGTGAGGTCGACCCGCAGCATGTCGTTCCACATCTCGATACTCAGGTCCACGCAACGGGCCTGGGTCAGCATGCCGGCGTTGTTGACCAGGATATCGATGCCGCCGAAGTGCTCGACGCAGGCATCGACCCCGGCCTGGGCACCTTCGACGCTGCCAACATCGGCCACGCATTCGAAGACTTCGGCCCCCAGTTCACGGCAGGCCTGGGCGCTCTCGGCCAGGCGCACGGGGTCGCGGTCGGCCAGCAGCAGGCGCGCACCTTCAAGGGCATAAGCCCGGGCGATGGCGGCACCGATGCCGCTGCCAGCGCCGGTGATCACGGCGCGGCGGTTGTGCAGGTGTTGCATGGGACTTTCTCCTTCAAGGGTGTGCGGTTCGCTGGCAAGCCAGCTCCTACGCAGGCGCTGACCTGCATGCAGGAGCCGGCTGGCTGGCGAAGCGCTTCAATCCGGCCAGCGCACCGTCAGGCCGCCATCGATGACGATGCTCTGCCCGGTCAGGTAACTGGACTCGTCACTGGTGAGAAAACGCACCAGGGACGCCACCTCATCCGCCCGACCGACCCGGCCCAGGGGAATGGCCCTGGCCGCCCTGGCCAGGCCTTCCGGCCCCAGGGAGTTCTGGCTGTCGAGGGATTGCGGGGTCTCGATCAACCCCGGGATCACCGCATTGCAACGAATGCCCTTACCTGCCAGCTCCACCGCCAGCGACCGGCACAGCCCTGGCACCCCTGCCTTGGCCGCAGCGTAGTGGGCATGGTCCTGCCAGCCATAGACGCCGCCGGCAATCGAGGAAATCGCCACCAGGGCGCCGCCCTCGTTCATGTGCCGTACCGCCGCACGGAAGGTGCGCATCACCCCCGTAAGGTCGACGTCAAGCATGCTGTTCCAGGCCGCATCGGTCATTTCCAGCAAGGGCGCGCGGCGCAGCAGTCCAGCGTTGGCCACGGCGTAATCGAGGCGGCCGAACTGCGCCACTGCCTGCTGGGCCAGGGCGTCCACCGAACCGCTGTCGGTCACATCCAGGGGCAGCATCAGGCACTGCCCACCCGCGTCTGCCACCAGGTCCCGAGTGGTTTGCGGATCATGCGGGTCAGCCGGGAAATACCCGCCAACCACCGCTACGCCACGCTGGGCATAAGCCACGGCCAGGGCCTGGCCGATGCCGCTGGCGGCACCGGTAATCAAAGCGACTTTAAGGGTCATGACAAACAGTCCTTATTTCACGGTTTCAGGGCGCACGTGGCGTGCAGCAAACATCAAGGCGCCGGAGAGGAAGCAAGGCAGCGCGCCGAAATACAGCGCCGAGGTCTGCCAGTCCCCACCGGCGGACAACACCTGGGTCGCACCGAAACCGGCCACCACCGCACCGATCGGGCCCATGGCATGGATGATCGCGCCGCCGGTGGCGCGGATGCTGGTGGGAAAGCTTTCGCTGATGAAGAACAGTGCCGCTGAGTAGGGACCGATCAGGAAGAACAGGCCCAGGCTGTAGAGCCCGACCACCATCGGCATGTTGCTCGGGCCGTAGAGCATCCCGGCAAACGACAGGCCGCCAAGCATCCAGCCTAGGCCAATGACGTTGCGCCGGCCGATCTTGTCGCCCATCCAGCCATGGCACAGGTAGCCGCAGTAACCCACCAGGTTGGACAGCACCAGGATGATCAGCGAGTTCTCGAACGAAATGTGGTGCACGCTGACGATCACCGAGGTACCCAGCACACTGAACACCTGGATCGCCGCCCAGTTGAGCAGGATCGCCGCGCCGATCACCAGGGTCGCGCGCCGCGAACTGCCGCGAAACGCCGCGGCCAGGCCGGCCTTGCTGTGTTCGTCGTAGTCCACGCCGTAGGTCGCGGCGACGGCCTGGGCCTCGCTGACCGAGCCGCTCTTGCGCAGTTGGTTGATGCGTTGGTGAATCTGGAACTGCGGGCTCTCCTTGAGCTTGCGCGCCATGATTGCGATCACGATGGCCGGGATCGCGGCGAAGATGAAGCAACCCTGCCAGCCGATGATCGGCAGCAGCACTGCGGTCAGGCCCGCGGCGATCAACGCCCCCACCGGCCAGCCACCCTGCACCAGGCTGTAGATAAAGCCCCGGCGCTTGGCCAGTTTCGGGTCATCGGAAGCCGCATACAGCTCGCTGAGGTAGGTGGCGTTCACCGTCTCCTCGGCATAACCCAGGCCGCCCAGGGAGCGGATCAGGATCAGCGGCGACTTGCCCCAGGAACCACCGATGGCGGTCAACGCCGAACAGATGGCCGAGCCACTGACGGTGAAGATGATGCCCATGCGCCGGCCCAGCTTATCCACCAGCGGGCCGATGGCCAGGGCCACCACTGCGGTGCCCACGGCCACCCAGGTGGCGATCTCCGCTTGTTCGACCTCGCCCCAGCCAAAGTGGCGACCGATCTCCGGCAACAGGGTGCCGAACAGAATGAAGTCGTACACGGCGAAGACCCAGGCGAAGAACGCGATCCAGGTGGCGAAGCGCACTTGGGCCGGGGTCAGTTGCTGGGGTTTCCAGCCAGTCAGGTCGAGCTTGTTATAGATAGACATCGATCACGCCTCGATGAAGTCGCCGGGATCAGCGGTTACGGGGGTTGCGGCGGATAAAGTCGTCGGCGATCTCGTCGAAGGTGACGAAGCGCACGCCGGCATGGCTCTGGATGTGTTCGATCAGGCGTTCGAGCATCAGCAGCACTTGCGGGCGGCCAGACACGTCGGGGTGGATAGTCATGGTGAACACCGCGTGCTCATGCTCGCGGTAGACCCAGTCGAACTGGTCGCGCCACATTTCTTCCAGGTGCCGCGGGTTGACGAAACCGTGGCTGTTGGGGGCTTTCTTGATGAACATCATGGGCGGCAGGTCGTCCAGGTACCAGTTGGCCGGGATCTCCACCAGGTCGGTTTCCTCGCCGCGCACCAGGGGTTTCATCCAGGTGTCGGGGTGCTGGCTGTAGTCGATCTTGGTCCAGCTGTCGCCGACCCGCACGTAGTAGGGATGGAAGTCGTTGTGCATCAGGCTGTGGTCGTACTTGATGCCCTTTTTCAGCAGCAGCTCGTTGGTCACCTTGCTGAATTCCCACCAGGGCGCGACGTAGCCGGTGGGGCGCTTGCCGGTGACCTGGGTGATCAGTTCGATGGACTTGTCGAGGACGATCTCCTCCTGTTCCGCGGTCATGGCGATGGGGTTTTCATGGCTGTAGCCGTGCACGCCGATTTCATGGCCGGCTTCGGCCACGGCCTTCATCTGCTCGGGGAAGGTTTCCATCGAGTGCCCGGGAATGAACCAGGTGGTGCGCAGGCCGTAGCGCTCGAACAGCTTGAGCAGGCGTGGCGCGCCGACCTCGCCGGCGAACAGGCCGCGGGAGATGTCGTCCGGCGAATCCTCGCCGCCGTAAGAGCCGAGCCAGCCGGCCACCGCGTCCACATCGACACCAAATGCACAGAGAATTTCTTTAGCCATGAGTGGCCTCCAGTGTTTGCTTGTTGTTGGAAAAGGGGCTCAGCGGCGTAGCACCGCTTCCACCGCCAGGGCCGTGGCCAGCAGTTGCGCGTCCTCACCCTGGGGCAGGCTCAGCAGCAAGCTGGTGGGCAGGCCCTGGGCGTCGCGGCCGCTGGGCAGGGCCACGCCGGGCATGTCGAGAAAACTCCCGGGCATGGTCAGGCGCAGGGTCGCCAGGTTGGTGCGGGCGAACAGTTCGTCGTCGGCCTCCAGGGGTGCCAGGGGCGGTGCCACGCGGGCCACGGTCGGGGTGATCAGTACCGCGCCATCCAGCTCGTCGCGCAGTTCGCGCTGCAACTGGCGTCGCGCTTCATACAGCCGCAGCAACTGGCTGGCGGGCATCTGCCGGGCACTTTCCAGACGCCGGCGTACCCGTGGATCGAGCTGCTCGGCGTACTCGCTGTCGAGCAGCGGCTGGTGCAGGGCAAAGGCCTCGGCGGCGCCGAGCCAGCCCTGCTCCTGAATCAGTTGCAGAGTGGCTTGCAGGCTGTGCAACGGACGCAGCTCCACCCGCGCTCCGGCCTGTTGCAGGCGGCCGATGGCGTCCAGCAGATTGGCCCTGACCGCAGGTTCGGTGCGCTTGTCGTCCAGCACCTGTTGATCGGCCCAGAAACGTTGCCCAGCCAGAGTCCGCGGCACCGGCAGCGACCGTGGATCAGCGCCGCGCAGCAGTTCATCGATAACCCAGGCATCGCGCACGCTACGGGTCAGCGGGCCGAGGCTGTCGAGGCTCTGGGCCAGGGGGAAGACGCCGTCACGGTTGTAGCGCTGGCAACTGCCGCGATAGCCCACCAGGCCGTTGAAGGCGGCGGGAATGCGGATTGAACCGGCGGTGTCGGTGCCCATGGCGATGGGCACGATGCCAGCGGCCACGGCCACCGCCGACCCCGCCGAGGAGCCCCCGGGAATCCGAGGCTGGGCATCGCTGCAGGGGTTGATCGGGGTGCCGAAATGCGGGTTCAGGCCGAGCCCGGAATAGGCGAATTCGCTGAGGTTGGTCTTGCCCAGGCTGAGCATCCCGGCACGGCATAGACGGCCGACGCTGGGGGCATCCGTAAGTGCCGGCGGTGCCTCGCGACGCACCTGGGCGGCCGCGGTGGTGACGCTGCCGGCCACATCGAACAGGTCCTTCCAGGCCAGGGGCACGCCGTCGAACAGGCTCAGGGGCTGCTGGTCGCGCCAGCGTGCAGCGGCGGCCTCGGCCTCGCGCCGGGCCCGGGACGGGCACAGGGAAATGAACACATGGGATGAACCCTCTGCCAGTTCCAGGGCCTGCTCCAGTGCCTGCACCGGGTCGTTGCGGCCTTGGGCGAAGGCTTCGGCCAGGGCCGTGGCATCGTTCAGTGATTCAGGGATCATGGCGCACTCCGCAGAAGCATAAAAATGTACTAATTATTAAAATATACATTTTTAACAGAGCAGGTTCCGTGCCACTTCAACCCAACCTCACAGCCGCCCAGCCCACTGAAAGTCCTCGCATCGCCCAGCAATACCGAGCCAGAGTGCTTCGATGGTCGAAGCGGGTCAGCGACCGACGGAAAAAAGCTTGGGCGATAGGCGGCGAATTAAATAATGTATCTTCTATTAAAAAGTACATTTTAGTGCAGAAAGGTAACAATCCCACGAATACGGCCCCAGGACAGGGCAGCAAACGTGGCACTCAGTGACACTGGGCAACTGTGAGAGAATCCCCGGCCGTCACCAGAACGGCAGCAGACCCTAGAGGAACCGATGAAAGCAGTGTCAGCAGAGGACCCGCGCACCGCATCGCGCTACGCCATGATTCGTCAGGTATTGCGTGACGCCATCCTCCAGGGCACCGCCCTGCAGGGCCTGGTGCTGCTGGAAGCGCCCCTGGCGGAACTGTTCGGCACCAGCCGGGTGCCGGTGCGCAAGGCTCTGGACCTGCTGCACAGCGAAGGCCTGATCAGCCGCTTCGATGGCCGCGGCTACCTGATCAACCCCCAGGGCCTGGAGATCGAACCGCTGCGCCTGCCCCTGAGCCACGCCCACCTGGGCCTGGCCAGCGACGAAGAACTGGTGGACACCCGGCCCCTGGGGGAACGGATCTACGAGGAAATCGGCAGCGCCCTGTCCACCTGCATCGCCTTCGGCCATTTCCGCCTCGACGAACAGGCCGCCGCTGAGCATTACGGCGTCAGCCGCGCAGTGGTGCGCGAAGCGCTGATGCGCCTGCGCGATCGCGGGCTGGTGGAAAAAGAGCCTTATTCACAATGGCTGGCCGGGCCGCTGACCGCCCGGGAAGTCACCGAAGACTACGAACTGCGCGCCTGCCTGGAGCCCGAGGCCCTGCGCCAGAGCGCCCCGGGACTGAGCCGCGAACAATTGGAGCAGATGCTGGAGCGGGTGACCCAGGCGCAGCAGGCCGAGCATTGCGGCCTGGAAGTGCTTGAGCGCCTGGAAGAAGACCTGCACCAGCACTGCCTCGGCGGCTTGCAGAATCGCAAGATGGCCGCGCTGATCCGCCAGGCCCAAAGCCCGATGATCATCAACCGGATCTTCTACCGCCTGCTGGGCATCGGTGCCGACCCGGCGATGCTCGCCGAACACCGGCTGATTCTCGAACTGCTACTGCACGGTGCCTTCGACGCTGCCGCCCTGAACCTCAAGGAACACCTGCAACGAGCCCGCCAGCGCATGCTGCAACGCTTGAAAGTGTTGTCGGTATTGCCCGAGCAGGAGCTGCCCGGGTTCCTCAGCAAGCTCAGTTGAAACCGCTCCAACCCAGGCTGCGATCAGCACCGCAGGGGCCGCCAACCTGACCTCGCAGTCTGTCGCTCGATCATGGATATCGCACTTCGTTGTTCGCGGTCTGCCGCCACAGAAAGCCGTTTTGTCAGGGAACGCTGCCGAGTGGTAAAGAGGTTTCGCTTTGTTTTGTAAGGCATATCCGAGAGAATCCCCAACGCCTTTGAGCGCCTTGTCCCCCTCAGTCCGATCAGGCAGTCTCGCTGGGTCGCTGCAAAATCAGCGGCCCGGATGTGGAAGTCCGGAGCTAGGGGCGTGCAGTCGCTTCATTCGAACACCACTACCGACTCGGTAGGGGTGGCCTCGATTTATGGCGGCTGTGCGTAGGGCATCTTCGGGTGCGCCGGTTCCTTTAGCCCGGTCTTCCACACCTGCGCACGGCTGCCACCCTCTCATGTGGAAGTGAGATCTGGCGGTTTCCTAAACGCTAAAGGAACCAGTCTCATGAAAAAGCTTGTCCCCGATCCACCTCTGCAATCCCCACGCAAACTCCGCGACCCGGAACTGGACCGCGCCAACGCCAGCCTGCTTGCCGCCCTGCAAGGTACTCGCCGTCGCCCCTTCGGCCTGCGCGATGGCCAGGGCCATCCACTGTTCGCCGTACAACCGGGAGTGAATGCCGAAGACGCCCTGATGCACGTCTCGCTGCTGCTCAAATGCGCCGAAGAGGTGTCCGATGAAATCACCGAACGCGCCAGCGGCATCGAACGCGGGCTGATCTGGTCCATGGTGCATTCCGTGGAAATGGCCCGGGCGGTGGTGGATGCCTTGCTCGATGACAGCCGCCCAGCGCCTTGACCTGAAACGAGCCCTGTAACCGCTGTCGCTGGCTCGGCAGCGGCTACAGGGATTTTGCGTTGCCGCGCACCAGGCTCAGGTCGGGCGCGCCACTGCGGCGCTGGCTCAGGTAGCGGGTGCAACTGACCCGCAGGAAGGAGGCGAAATTCACCACTTCGCCGCGATAGTCCATGACCTCTTCATACAGCTTGGCGATCAGCTGGTTGGTGGTCATGCCGTCCACCTCGGCGATCTCGCGGAGGATGTCCCAGAACTGGTTTTCCAGGCGCAGGGTGGTGACCACGCCACAGATGCGCAGCGAGCGCGAACGCGACTCGTAGAGAATCGGATCGGCCTTGACGTACAACTCGCACATGACGTGGTCCTCGTTTACAGCGTGATCCGGGTGCCCAGCAGCCCGAGGAAACCCGCCAGCCAGCTAGGGTGTGCCGGCCACGCCGGGGCAGTGGCCAGATTGCCTTGAACGTGGCCTTCCGTCACCGGGATATCGATATAAGTACCGCCCGCCAGGCGCACTTCCGGGGCACAGGCCGGGTAGGCGCTGCATTCGCGGCCCTCAAGAATCCCCGCCGCCGCCAGCAACTGCGCGCCGTGGCACACCGCAGCAATCGGCTTGCCGGCCTGATCGAATTCCCTGACCAGTAGCAGGACTTTTTCGTTCAACCGCAGGTACTCCGGTGCCCGTCCGCCCGGGATCAGCAGCGCGTCGTAATCAGCGGACTGGACCTTGGCAAAATCGAAGTTCAAGGCAAACAGATGGCCCGGCTTTTCGCTGTAGGTCTGGTCGCCCTCGAAATCGTGGATCGCCGTGCGCACCGTCTGCCCGGCGTTCTTGTCCGGGCACACCGCGTGCACCGTATGACCGACCATCAACAGCGCCTGGAACGGCACCATCACTTCGTAGTCTTCGACGTAATCGCCGACCAGCATGAGGATCTTTTTCGCGGCCATGGAGTGGACTCCTTTCAAGAACAGACGTGGGCAGAAGAAGTATTCAAGGTAGTCCTAATCCACAGCCACAGGTAATAGCCAGGTACTACAGCGGCAAACGGCAAGTGCTCAGCCACAAGCTACCCGCCCAGCTCGACGCCACCTTGCAGTTGACCGCTTGAAACTTGCCGCTGCCCTTAACTGTTAGGTGAAGTCTGTCCCTAGCTGTAGCAGTGCCTCGGCGGTGCTTTATGGCTAGATGGCTGTACCTGTGTCCACGTACGAATTCTGGTAACCCTTATGTCTTCCCGCGAAAATACCGGCATGGCCCTGGGCCTGCTGGGTGTGGTGATTTTCAGCCTGACCCTGCCCTTCACTCGCATCGTGGTGGAAGAAATCCATCCATTGCTCAACGGTTTGGGCCGTGCGTTGGTCGCGGCGATTCCGGCGGCCCTGTTGTTGCTCTGGCGCCGGGAAAAGTGGCCGAGCTGGAAGCAGGTCAAGGGCCTGAGCCTGGTGATTCTCGGGGTGATCCTCGGTTTCCCGGTGCTCTCAGCCTGGGCCATGCAAACCCTGCCCGCCTCCCATGGCGCCCTGGTCAATGGCCTGCAGCCGCTGTGCGTGGCGCTGTATGCGGCCTGGCTGTCCCATGAGCGACCGTCAAAAGCCTTCTGGGCCTGCGCCGCCCTGGGCAGTGCATTGGTGCTGGGGTATGCGCTGATCAGCGGTGCCGGGAGCATCCAGGCCGGTGACTTGCTGATGCTCGGGGCGATTGCCGTGGGCGGCCTGGGCTATGCCGAAGGCGGCCGGCTGGCCAGGGAGATGGGCGGCTGGCAGGTGATCTGCTGGGCACTGGTACTGTCGACGCCGCTGCTGATCGGGCCGGTGTGGTACCTGGCGGCGCAGCATCAGGGGATGATTTCCAGCAAGACCTGGTGGGCCTTTGGTTATGTGGCGCTGTTCTCGCAGTTCCTCGGCTTCTTCGCCTGGTACGCCGGCCTGGCCATGGGCGGCATCGCCCGGGTCAGCCAGGTGCAGCTGCTGCAGATCTTCTTCACCATCGCCTTTTCCGCGCTGTTCTTCGGTGAACAGGTGGAACCCATTACCTGGGTGTTCGCGGTGGGGGTGATCCTTACGGTGATGCTCGGGCGCAAGACCGCAGTGCAGCCGGCGGTGCCGGCGCAGCTAAAGGAGACTCAGCTCAAGTAACCGTCGGCCTTGAGCAGGGTTTCCAGGCAGTGTTCGCTGATCTGGTAGAAGGCCTTGAGCTCTTCGATCCTGGCCAGCAGTTGCTGTGGGTCCACGGGCTCGGCGCGTTTGACCGCGAGGATCATCTTGTTCTTGTTGGTGTGTTCCAGGGAGATGAATTCGAAAACCTTGGTTTCATAACCACAGGCTTCGAGGAACAGCGCCCGCAAGCTGTCGGTGACCATTTCCGCCTGCTGCCCCAGGTGCAGGCCGTATTGCAGCATCGGCTTGAGCAGCGCCGGGCTCTGGATCTGCAGGCGGATCTGTTTGTGGCAGCACGGCGAGCACATGATGATCGCGGCGCCGGAGCGGATACCGGTGTGGATTGCATAGTCGGTGGCAATGTCGCAGGCATGCAGGGCGATCATCACTTCCAGCTGGCTGGGGGCCACGCTGCGCACGTCGCCACATTTGAACTCCAGGCCCTGATGGTCGAGGCGCGCCGCCGCGGCGTTGCACAGGCTCACCATGTCTTCGCGCAGTTCCACGCCCGTCACTTGCCCCTGCGCCTGCAAGGTGTTGCACAGGTAGTCGTGGATGGCGAAAGTCAGGTAGCCCTTGCCGGAGCCGAAGTCGGCGACCCGCACCGGCTGGTCGAGCTTGATCGGCGAGTTGCTCAGGGCATGGCTGAAGACTTCGATGAACTTGTTGATCTGCTTCCACTTGCGCGACATCGCCGGAATCAGCTCGTGCTGCTTGTTGGTCACCCCAAGATCAGCGAGGAACGGCCGGCCCAGGTCGAGGAAGCGGTTCTTCTCGCGGTTGTGTTCGGCGGACGGCACCTCGCGCTGCTGTTGCGGCTTGCCCTTGAACAGCGAGCTCTTGCCCTTCTTGCTGTACTCCAGCTGCACTTCATCGCTCAGGGTCAACAGGTGGGCGTTCTTGAACGACGCCGGCAGCAGCTCGGCGATCAATGCCACGCCTTCGGCCAGGGGGAAGTTCTTGGTGATGTCGCGGGTCTTGTAGCGGTAGACCAGGGACAGGCACGGCTGCTCCTTGACCGTCAGCTGCTTGATGATCAGGCGTTGCAGGTCCGCCTCGCTGCCCACGTACTTGGCCAGTACCAGCTTGATAAAGGCGTTCTGCGTGAGGCTGGTGTCGAGCAATTGCAGGAACTGAGCGTGATGATCCGGCGCGGAGAGAGCGGAAGGTGCGGTAACAGACATGGGAGCAGGAGCCTCGGGCGATGCGCGGTGTCGATCAGGGAATGGCGGGTATTTTAGGGAGCAAGCCCCGTCGGGGCACGAAGTTATTCACCCGACGGTAAAAAATCGTCGCCCGAAGGCGGTGCAAGGCTCAGGGGCCATGCGCCGGCAAGCCGGCTCCTGCATGAACAACACCGATATCGCGCCAGCCGTAGGAGCTGGCTTGCCAGCGAAGGCGTCCTCAAGGACGGTGCAAGACTCAGGGGCCTCTTCGCCGGCAAGCCGGCTCCTACAAGAACAACACCGATATCGC